>CAWIHF010000039.1:0-349833 GCA_963835885.1 uncultured Alphaproteobacteria bacterium | reverse complement strand
ACAGTGCATTTTATTTCGCGGCCGCGGTCGCTCCGTCGTCCTTTGGCTTGGGCCCCGCTTGAGGGCGTGAAGCCGGACGGCGACAAGATCATGCGTGGCGGTGAGCGCTCACTCCCCTCTTGCGCGTCGGTTCGATCTGTTCGATGCTGACATGCCAAAGTCGAGACGAACGGACGAAACCGTTCGCGGGGAGCTTGGTCTGCGAGAGCGTTGGGAGGACACGTGGCGTCAATTCTCGAGTTGCGCTCGGTGTCAAAACACTTCGGCGCAATCCACGCCCTCAACGAAGTCGACCTGACGCTCAGCGAGGGCGAAGTGCTCGGCCTCATGGGCGACAACGGCGCCGGCAAGTCCACCCTGGTCAAGGTCATCGCCGGCAATTTTCCCCCGACCCACGGCGAAATCCGCCTTGCCGGCGAGCACGTGCGCTTCCACCGGCCGGTCGAGGCGCGCGAGAAGGGGATCGAGGTGGTCTATCAGGACCTTGCGCTCTGCAACAATCTGTCCGCCGCCGCCAACGTCTTTCTCGGACGCGAGGTCAAGCGACGCTTCGGGCCGTTCCGCCTGCTCGACCACAAGGCGATGGCGCGGCACGCCGGCGCCCTCTTCAGTGAGCTGAAGTCGGAGACGCGCCCGCGCGACCTCGTGCGCCAGATGTCGGGCGGGCAGCGGCAGGCGGTGGCCATCGCGCGCACCCGCCTCTCCAAGGCGCGCATCGTGCTGATGGACGAGCCGACCGCCGCGATCTCGGTGCGGCAGGTGGCGGAGGTCCTCGACCTCATTCGGCGCCTGAAGGATTCCGGCATGGCGATCATCCTTATCAGCCACCGCATGCCCGACGTCTTCGCCGTCTGCGATCGGGTCATGGTGATGCGCCGCGGCCGCAAGGTCGCCGACAAGGCGATCAAGGCGACGACGCCCGAAGAGGTGACCGGCCTGATCACCGGCGCGATTCACGCCGCCTGAGGAGCCCTCATGTCGACCGACGCCGCCAAGCCGCCGCCGCAGCAGGCCAACGTCTCGATCGAATCCGTGCTCGACGTCCAGCAGCACACGCTGTGGCAGCGCATTATGGGCGCGCAGGCGTTCTGGGTCACGGTCGCGCTGATCGTCATCTGCCTGGTGATGAGCTGGCTCGAGCCCGCCTCGTTCGCCACCTCGGAGAACTTCTACAACACCACGCGGAACTTCTCGTTCATCGGCATCATGGCGCTCGGCATGACGGCCGTCATAGCCACCGGCGGCATCGACCTTTCGGTCGGCTCGATCATGGGGCTGACGGCGGTCGCGAGCGGCCTCACTCTCGAAGCCCACTACCCCGCCTGGGCCGCAGTCGTCGTGGGGCTCGGCGCAGGCGCGCTCACCGGGCTGATCAACGGGCTGATCATCGCCTACGCCGGCATCTCGCCGTTCGTGACGACGCTCGGGATGCTGGCGATCGCGCGTTCCGCCGCTGTGGTCCTCTCCGGCAACCGGATGCTCTACAATTTCGGGCCGGGCGGGCCGGCGTTCAAGGCGCTCGGCGGCGGCGCGCTCAACCTCGGTCCGAATTTTCAGCTGAGCTATCCGCTCCTGTTCCTGATCGTGCTGACCGCCGTGTTCGGACTCGTCTACAAGATGACGAGCTGGGGCCGCCACGTGTTCGCGATCGGCGGCAACGAGCAGGCGGCCCTGTTGACCGGCGTTTCGGTCAATCGCATCAAGATCGAGGTCTATGTCGTCTCAGGACTCGCGGCGGCCTTCGCCGCGATCCTTTCCGTCGGCTGGGAGGGCTCGGCGATCAACGCGCTCGGCCAGTCCTACGAGCTGCTGGCGATCTCCGCCGCCGTCATCGGCGGCGCCAACCTCATGGGCGGAGAGGCGAGCGCCTACGGCGCCTTCATCGGCGCGGCGCTCATCTTCGTCATCCGCAATTCGCTGCTGATGGCCGGCGTCGATTCGAACTGGCAGGGCACGTTCGTCGGCCTGTTTCTCATTGGAGCGGTATACCTCGGAAAGATCCGGGGAGCGAAACGCGAGTGACCTATGAGGGCGCCCGCGTCTAACAGGGAGGAAGTGAATGTTGAAGCTTATTCTGACCGGCGCCGTGGCGGCGGGAGCGTTGATCGCCGCCTCGGCCGCGGCGCAAGCCGCAGAACCCTACACCTTTGCGCTCGTGCCGAAGAACACCAATAATCCGTTCTTCGATCAGGCCCTGGCCGGCTGCAAGAAGGCCGAAAAGGAGCTCAAGGGCGCCGTCAAGTGCCTCTACATCGGCCCCGGAGAGCACGGCGGCGGCGACGAGCAGGCGCAGATCGTCGCCGACCTGATCACCAAGAAAGTCGACGGCATCGCGGTGTCCGCCGCCAATGCGCCGGCGATCGCCAACGCGCTGAAGGACGCCGCCAAGAACCATATCCCGGTGCTCACCTGGGATTCCGATCTTCTGCCGCAGGACAAGGGGTTGCGCGCCGCCTATGTCGGCACGCACAATTATGACATCGGCGTCAACCTCGCCAAGCTCGTGATGCAGGTGAAGCCCAAGGGCGGCACGATCTGCATCCAGTCCGGCGGCGCGGCGGCCGCCAACCACAACGAGCGCATGCAGGGCATTCGCGATACGCTGTCGGGCAAGAAGAGCGCCGAGTCGCCGGGCGACCGCCTCACCGGCCAGAACGGCTGGACCGAGGTCGCCGGCTGCCCGCTCTACACCAACGACGACTTCCCGCTCGCGATGCAGCAGGAGCAGGATATGCTCAACAAATATCCCAACCTGGACGCCTTCGTGCCGACCGGCGGTTTCGGCGAGTTCCTGGCCGACGCCTACAAGAACTCGATGAGCAAGTTCAAGGACAAGATCGCCAGCGGCAAGATCGCGATCGCCGTCGCCGACACCCTGCCGATGCAGCTCGACGATCTGAGGGAAGGTCTGGCGACCGGCAACGTCGGCCAGCGGCCGTTCGATATGGGCTACAAGGCGATGTATTTCCTCAAGGACATCAAGGACGGCAAGGCGCCGCCGGAGGACCCGACCTATACCGGGCTCGATATCTGCACGGCGAAGAACGTCGACACCTGCGTCGGCGGCGGCAGCTGAGCGCGAAGGTCAAAGGAGAGGGGCCGGCCTTGGCCGGCCCCTCGTCATGAGCGTCTGGAGACGATCGTCGGAATAGACCACCTCGTGATAACCGTTTCGGACCTGGAGCGGACTGTGTCCTTCTATTCGCAGGTCCCGGACCTGCAGCGCCACGGCGTGGCGCTCGAGTTGGGTCCAGTCGAACGAACCGGCGCGCGCGGCCGCATGAACTCCATTTATTTCCGCGATCCAGACAATAATCTGATCGAGATCGGCAAGTACGCGTGAATGCGCGCCATCGCAGCGGGCCATTCGCGGCGCCTTTCAGGGCTCCGTACGACTTCCATTTCGTCCGGCGAGCATCAGGGCCAGGAGTTCGCAAATGCAGGCATGGCGTCTCGAAAAACTCGGCGGCCGCCTTCGCTCGAGGACGTTCCCGTCCCCGAGACGCGCCCGGCAGCGTGCTGGTCAGGGTCGAGGCGTCCGCGCTGCTTACGTACCTCAAAGCCTATGTCGGGGGAAAACTGCCACGCTACAATCCGCCGCCCGGCCCGTTTACGATCGGAACCAACGCGGTCGGGATCGTCGAGGCGGTCGGGCGGGATGTCTGGCATATCGCGCCAGGGCGGCGGGTCGTGCTGTCGCCGCATTTCGTTGCGCGCGAGAATATCGACAATCCGGCGCAGGTTCTGATCGGCCTCACGGCAGGCGCCGAGGCCGCAAACGTCCTCGCGGATTGGCCGGACGGGACGCACGCCGAATATGCGCTTGCGCCGGTCGAGACGGTGACGCCGCTCGACGGCCTTGACGGCTTCGATGCGGCTCAGCTCGCTGTCTTGGGCCGCTTCATGGCGCCGTTCGGCGGCCTCATGCGCGGCCGGCTCGCCGCCGGCGAGACGCTCGTCGTCAATGGGGCGACCGGAGCCTTTGGGACGGCCGCCGTTCTTCTCGGCGTCGCGATGGGCGCGGCGCGGGTGATCGCAGCGGGGCGGAACCGGGACGCGCTCGCAGCGGTCGCCAATGCCGCTGGCCCGCGCGTCGCGTCGGTCGCGCTCACGGGCGACGCGGACGCCGACGCAAGGGCGATCCGCGAAGCCTCCGGCGGCGGCGCCGACATCGCCTTCGACATGGTCGGCAACGCGACCGACCCGCGCTCGACGCTCTCGGCGCTGGCCAGTCTCAAGCGCAACGGCCGGCTCGTGCTGATGGGCAGCATGAGCGTCGACCTGCCGCTCCCGTACATGCAGGTCATGCTCAACAACTGGGAGATTCTTGGCCAGTTCATGTATCCGGCGAGCGCCTACCGGCGTCTGATCGGCCTGGTCCGCAGCGGCCTACTCGACTTGCGCGCGATCAAGCCGAAGATCTTTCCCCTTGCGGCTCTCGCCGACGCGATGGAGGCGGCTGCGACGGCGGGGAACCTGGATATCGTGGTGGTGCGGCCGTAACGCGCAACAAAAATTCAAAACGTCGCGCCGATGATCTCGCCGACCTCTTTGTGGACCGCGTTGCGCGCGTCCATCGGGGCGTCGGTCTCGGTATAGTACACCGCGGCCAGCAACGGGGCGCGGCCGGGCGGCCGGAGGATGCCGATCGCGTTGGCCGTGCCGTGATCGCCGCTGCCGGTCTTGTCGCCGACGCCCCAGGACGGCGGCAGGCCGGCGCGGAGTCTCTTGTCGCCGACCTTGTCAGCGATCAGCCAGGCCTCGAGTTGCCTGCGTGAGGCCACGGAGAGAACGCTGCCGAGCAGCACGGTCCCCATGTCGCGCGCCATGGCGAGCGGCGCCGTCGTGTCGCGATTGTCGCCGGGAATCGCCGAATTGAGGCTCGGCTCGTTGCGGTCGAGCCGCGTCGCCTCGTCGCCGAGCGAGCGAGCGAACCGGGTGAAGCCGTTGGGTCCGCCGATCACCGAAAGGATCAGATTGGCGGCCGTGTTGTCGCTCCAGTCGATCGCCGCCGCGCAAAGGTCGCCCAGACTCATGCCGCCCTCGCCCACATGCGCCTTTGTCACCGGCGCGTATTCGAGGAGATCGGCCGTCCCATAGGGAATTCTCCGCTCGAGGCTCTCCTGTGCTTCATCGACAAGCTTCAGCACGGCCGCGGCGGCGAGAAGTTTGAACGTGCTGCACATCGGGAAGCGCTCTGCGGGCCGATGCGCGAGCTTGAGTCCGTGGCCCGCTTCGATCACAGCCACTCCGAGCCGGCCGCCCTCGCGCTTTTCGATTGCGGCGAGGCGATCATTCGCCTCCGCCAGACGATGGTCCGGCGAACTCGAAGCGGCCTGGACGCCCGCTCCGGCGATCGTCGCAAGGCCGGCGAGGAAGGATCGTCGGCCGAGACGGCGCATGTCGGCTTTCCTCCAGGATCGGCGCCGCGGCTAAAGCAACCGCGGGCGATCGCAGCGTTACTGGGCGATCGGGGCGTATTTGCCTTCCTTCCACTCGTTGATGTCATATCTCGGGTCCTTGATGTCGCCCTTGCTGTCGAACTTGACCGGGCCCATCACGGTCTCGACCGGCTCGCCGCTCTCGAGCGCCTTGGCGACAGCCTTCGGATCCTCGGAGCCCGCCATCTTGATGCCGTCCGCGATCGCCTGGACGACGCCGTAGCTGAACAGGGTGAAGCCTTCCGGATTGAAGCCCTGCGCCTTGAACTGCTCGAGCGCGTGGGCGGCTGCGGGCGAGCGGCGCGGATCGGTCGGGAAGGTGAACAGGGCGCCTTCGCCGGCCGGTCCAGAAATCTGCCAAAACTCGGAAGTGGCGAGGCTGTCGCCGGTCATCATCTGGGGTTTGTAGCCCTGGTCGGCCGCCTGGCGCAGCATCAGGCCCGCCTCTGGGTGATAGCCGCCGAAATAGACGAAATCGACGCCGGCGTTCTTCAGCTTGGTGACGATCGCAGTGTAGTCCTTCTCTCCCGGGTTGATGCCCTCGAACAGGACCTCGTGGACCCCGGCCTCGTTCAGCTTGTCCTTCACCACCGTGGCGAGGCCTTTGCCGTAAGCCGACTTGTCGTGCAGGATGGCGATCTTCTTGTCCTTGTACTTCTCGGCGATCCAGGGCGCGATGAAGGCGCCTTGCGCGTCGTCGCGGCCATAGAGGCGCATGATGGTCGGATGGCCCTTTTCGGTCAGCACCGGGTTCGATGAGGCCGGGCTCATCATCAGGATGTTGTTCTCGGCGTAGATGTCGGACGCCGGGATCGATGAGCCCGAGCAGGCGTGACCGTCGACGAATTTGATCTGCTGGCCGACGATGAGGTTCGCGACGGCGACCGACTGCTTCGGATCGCAGGCGTCGTCCTCGACGACGATCTTGATCTTGTGGCCATTGACCCCGCCGGCCTCATTGATCGCCTGGGCGGCCGCCAACGCGCCGCGCTTCATCTGATCGCCGATCGAGGCCACGGGTCCGGTCATCGGCCCGGCGACGGCGATGGTGATGTCCTGAGCGAGGACCGGCGTTGCGAGCGCCGCGAGGGCGACGCCCGAGAGCGACAGAACGAAAATGTTGCGCATGATTTGGATTCTCTCCCTGGACGGGCGGCGTTTCTCGCCGCCGGGCGCGGCGTCGTCGGCTCTTGCGCCGCGGCATGGACTAGCGGGGAACGCCATCGATGGCAACCGCGAGGCCCGTGGTCCCGTGTCCGTCAGCCGCCCTTCATCCAACGCATTCTGAGCGTCGGGAGCCCTGAGTGCGCGCTCACCCCTTGCGTGACCGCTCGAAAACCCTCGCGTTCGTAAAAACGCCGAGCCCGCCGATTGTCCTCGTTGACGTCGAGTTCGACGACGCCGGGGGCGAGGCTTTTCGCCGCATCGAGCAGAACCGAGGCGAGGCCGGAGCCGCGCTCAGGCGGCGCGACGCACAGCTGGTCGAGATAGCCGTTCGCCGGATCGAGGGTGACGAAGCCCGCCGGCTGCCCGGCGGGGTCGAGGCCGACCACGATAGCGCCGCCGCCGGCGTGATGGGCGCGCAAACGCTGGTCGAGCCAGGGGCGGCGCGCCTCGAAGTCGATCGCAAATCCGGTCTCGCGCCAGGCCGCGACCCAGAGGTCGACAAGGGCAGGCAGGTCGGCTTCCTCGAAGTCGCGCAAAGCGAAGCTCGAGACGCTCACCGCTCCGTCAGCTTGAGTTCGATGCGCCGGTTGCGGGCGAGCGCCGCATCGTCGGTCCCCTGGTCGATCGGCTGAAACTCGCCGAAGCCGGCCGCCGCGAGCCGGTCGGGCTCGACCCCCTTGGAGATGAGGTATTGCACGACCGAGACGGCCCGCGCAGCCGACAGCTCCCAGTTCGACTTGAACTGGCCGTTCCCGCTCACCGGACGGCTTGTCGGTGTGTCCGTCGACCCTCAGGATCCAGGGAATGTCGGGCGGAATCTCGCGCTCGAGGTCGAGGACCGCCGCGGCAAGGGTGTCGAGCGACTGCTTGCCCTCGGGGCTGAGGTCGGCCTTGCCTTCATCGAACAGCACCGAGGATTGGAAGACGAACCGGTCGCCGACCACCCTGATGTCGGGACGGGAGCCAAGAATCTGGCGCAGGCGGCCGAAGAAGTCGGAGCGATAGCGGTTGAGCTCCTGGACCTTCTGGGCGAGCGCGATATTGAGCCTTTGACCAAGGTCGGAGATCTTCGACTGCGACTCCTTGTTCGCCGCCTCCGACGCCGAAAGCGCGTCCTCGATTGCGGCGAGCTGCTTGCGCAGGGCGGCGATCTGCTGGTTGAGCACGTCGACCTGGGCGAGCGCGCGGGCGGAGAGGGCCCTCTGGTCTTCGAGCGCTTTCGCGGCGGCGGAGGCCTGTCCGGCGGCGGCGGCTGTGGCGGCGCCCTCAGCGGCTGCGTCCTTGAGGCGCTTGGCGTCCGACTGGGCCGAGTCGAGGGTCGCGGTCAGGGTCGCGATCTTGCTTTCATCAGCGCTCTTTTGCGTGCGCTCGAGGGCAAGCAGGTTGGTCAGCTCCTCGATCTGCCGGTTGAGCCTGACCAGCGCCTCGTCCTTGCCGGTGACCTCGCGCGACAGGAAGAACTGCGCCAGCATGAACACGGAGAGGAGAAAGATGATGACCAGCAGCATCGTCGACAGGGCGTCGACGAAGCCCGGCCAATAGTTGACCGGCTCGTATCGGCGGCCACGCGAGAGCGCCATTCTAATCTCCCTATTCCCCCTCTCCCCGCCTGCGGGGGGAGGGCTGGGGTGAGGGGCTGCGCCGAACGGCGGAGGACAGCGTCGCCCCTCATCCGGCGCTTCGCGCCACCTTCTCCCCGCAAGCGGGGAGAAGGGACTAGCGCGTCGTCAGCTCTTCCAGCAGGCGGCGCAGGAGCTTGCCGATGTCCTGCTGCTGCTGGGCCTGCGCGTCGACCCAGTTGCGGATCTGCTGCTGCTCGGTCCGCATGTGACCGACCAGCGCCTGGATGCCTTCGGCGAGGGTGGCGATCGCTGCGGCGTTGCGCTGATGCTCGATCAGCGGCTGGACCGCCGCCTCCGGCTCGGGCGCGGGCTCGACGAGCGGGGTCGTCTGCACGTGGCTCGCCAAAAATTCCTCGAATTCGGAATAGAACCGGTTCTGCGCCTGCCCCGCCTGGAGGTCGAGAAAGCCAAGGATCAGCGAACTCGCGAGGCCGAACAGCGACGAGGTGAACGATATGCTCATGCCGGCGATCGGGGCCGACAGACCGATCTTGAGGTCGTCGAACATCCGCGAGGTGTCCGCGCCGGTCTTCATGCTGTCGATCACGCCGCTGATCGAATGCACCGTCTCGAGCAGGCCCCAGAAGGTGCCGAGAAGGCCCAGGAAGATCAGCAGGCCGACCAGGTAGCGGCTGAGCTCCCGCCCCTCGTCGAGGCGCGTGGCGATCGAATCGAGGATCGCGCGCGTCGTGAGGGTCGAGAGGCCGCGCGCGCCGGCGCCGGCGTTGAGCATCGCCGCCATCGGCGCCAGCAGGACCGGCTGGGCGACCGCCCGTCCGGCCGCCGTCCCGGTCAGCGAGTTGACCCAGTGGATCTCGCGGAAGAGCCTAATGACCTGGCGAAACGCGAACAGCGAACCGATCGCCAGAATTCCGAGGATGAGCCCGTTGAGGCCTGGGTTGGCGGAAAAGGCGAGCGCGATCTGCCTGTAGAGAATGAGGACGACGAACCCGACCAGCGCCAGGAACGCCGCCATGCCGACGAGAAAGATGCGCGGCGAGGTGAGGAGGCGAATATCGGACTCAGTCGTCATGGATCGCCGAGGCAGGTTTCACGGGATAACGCGGATATCCGCTGATTGCGACCATAGCAAGTTTGGCGGGGCCATAGCGCTCCGCCGGTCATCACAGAATCAGGCCCGACCGAACACGTTGCCTCACGCCGCCCTTGCCTTGGGTTTCAGCCAGCCGCGATTGGCCAACACTTCGGCGATCTGCACGGCGTTCAGCGCCGCGCCCTTCCTCAGGTTGTCGGAGACGCACCAGAGGTTGAGGCCGTTCTCGACCGTCGGATCCTCGCGGATGCGGCTGATGTAGGTCGCGTCCTCGCCGGCCGCCTCGTGCGGGGTGATGTAGCCGCCGGGCTCGCGCCGGTCGATGACGAGGCAGCCCGGCGCCTCGCGCAGGATCGCCTGCGCCTCCTCGGCGCTGATCGGCTTCTCGAACTCGATGTTGACCGCCTCGGAATGGCTGATGAACACCGGCACGCGCACGCAGGTCGCGGTCAGCTTGATCTTCGGGTCGAGGATCTTCTTCGTCTCGGCCATCATCTTCCACTCTTCCTTGGTCTGCCCGTCGTCCATGAAGACGTCGATCTGGGGAATGAGGTTGAAGGCGATGCGCTTGGGGAACTTCTTCGGCTCGAGCGGATCGGAGACGAACACCGCCCGGGTCTGCGAGAAGAGCTCGTCCATCGCCTCCTTGCCGGCGCCGGAGACCGACTGATAGGTCGCGACCACCACCCGCTTGATCACGGCGCGGTCGTGCAGCGGCTTCAGCGCCACGACGAGCTGGGCGGTCGAGCAGTTCGGGTTGGCGATGATGTACTTGTTGACGAAGCCCCTGGCTGCGTCCGCGTTGACCTCCGGCACGATCAGCGGCACGTCCGGGTCCATCCGCCAGGCCGACGAATTGTCGATGACGACGCAGCCCTTCGCCGCGATTCTTTGGCGAAAATTCCTTCGACACCGTCCCGCCGGCCGACATCAGGCAGATGTCGGTGTCGGAAAAGTCATAGTGCTCGAGCGCCTTGCACTTGAGCGTCCGGTCGCCGAACGACACCTCCTTGCCGATCGAGCTGGTCGAGGCGAGCGCGACCACCTCGGAAACAGGGAAGCGGCGCTCGGCGAGGATGGCCAGCATCTCGCGGCCGACATTGCCGGTGGCTCCGGCGATCGCGACCTTGAAGCCTGACATTTGAAGAGTTTCCTTCTGGCTCTCGGCCTCCCTGCGAACGGTCCGCGCCGCTTGCGGACCTCGACCCCGGCGCCCCGCCGGGGGAGGAGCCGGAGGGTCAGGCGCGTTCAGCCCTTCGTCCTGCCTTTGGCGGGGCGAGGCGTTGTCGTCGTCGTTTTGGCGAGACGCGGCATCGAACGGTTCCGGCGTCGGGCGCGAGGGCGGCCCGACGGGGTTTTCGCAAACCATGGCCGGGCCGGGATGTCAATGCGGCGGTCTCTCCCCTCGCCCGCTTGGAGGGGGCTTGAGCGGGCGTCAGAGAGATGTTGATAATGTTGATAATTTTACCGCTTCTACCCCATAGGGAGGCGGGTCAAACGCCCCGGTGCAAGCACTCTGAAAGAAGTGTGAATGTTGTAGCCCGCTTGCGGGGGGTGAGGGCGGGAGCCGGCTGACCGATCGCGCTTTCCGGGTGCGGTCGCCGCATCGCACGTCAGGACAGGACGGCCGGGCGCCAAAACGGTATTGAAACGGTATGGTTATGATCCTATTCTCCACAGATGGATTTCGACTTCGACCCGTTGAAAAGCGCGGCCAACAAGGCCAAGCACGGGATCGACTTCGTGGAGGCGCAGGCGCTCTGGCTCGACGAGGCGCTCGTCGAAGCCCCGGCGAAAACCGACGACGAGCCGCGGTTTCTCGTCGTCGGCCGAATTGCCGGCAAGCACTGGTCGGCCGTCTGCGTCCGACGGGAAGGGCGAACGCGGATCATCTCGGTTCGCCGAGCCCGTAAAGAGGAGATCGATCGCTATGAAGGCGAGTGAATTCGACAGGAAATTCGATGCCGGCGAAGACGTGTCCGGCGAGGTCGACTGGTCGAAGATGCGTCGCCCCGGTCGTGAGACCCGTCGCGTCAACGTCGATTTCCCCGCGTGGGTCGTCGAGGCGCTGGACCGCGAAGCCCAACGCCTCGGCGTCACCCGTCAGGCTCTGGTCAAGCTCTGGATCGCGGAGCGGCTCGACCGCGCGGCGTGAACGGCGCGTCGCGCTCGCAAACCACGCCCCGGCCCGGGATCAGCGTCCCCGGCCGGTCGACCTCGACGACCATGCCGCGTGAGCCCGCATGGACGCTCATGGCGCAGAGAAGCCCCTCGGGCAGGACGGCGGGCGCATAGGCGATGCGCCGGCCGTGCGAGCGGGCCGCGCCATCGACCTGGCGCCACAGGCTGGACAGCGCGCGCCCCTTCCGGCCCCGCAGGGAGAAGTTTTCCGCGAGGTCCGGGGGGTGATTTCCGGCAGATGGGCCTCCTCTGGCTCGTGACGAACGCACGCCGCCGCTGGCGCGGCGCCTCCGCTTCGCTTGCCGCGCTGAAAGTCAGGCCAAGGGCGCGCGCAGCTGGCGCAGCCGTTCCTTCAGGAAATCGAAGTCGATCGGCTTCATCAGGAAATCGGCGGCTCCCATTTCGGTCGCCCGGCGGCGCCGCTCGTCGTCGCCATAGGCGGTCACCATCATCACCGGCAGGTCGGGCCGCCGCGCCCTGATCTCGCGCAGGAGCGCCAGGCCATCCATCCCCGGCATGTTGATGTCCGACAGAATCACGATCGGCGCCGGCTCGATGTCGGCCGCGAGACGGTCGAGCGCTTCCGCCGCCGAAAACGCAAATTGCAGGACATAAACGCCCTGGCGCGCTTCGCTTCGAAACCGCTGGCGAAACAATTCGGCGACGTCGGGTTCGTCGTCGACAATCAGGATGCTGACACTCATGGGCCTCCGGTCGCCAATGCTGGAACCGACGTTCCGCTTGCGGCCGAACGCCGCGGCAGACGGACGACGAATTCGGTGAACGCGCCGATCTCGCTCAGAACCTTGATCGTGCCGCCGTGCTCGTGCGTGACGATGTCGTAGCTGATCGACAGTCCGAGTCCGGTGCCTTCGCCGGTCGGTTTGGTGGTGAAGAAGGGCTGGAACAGCTTGTCCTTGATCTCGGCGGGAATGCCGGCGCCGTTGTCGCGCACCCGGACCTCGACGGCGTCGCCGAAGTCACGGGTGGTCACCGCCAGCACCGGTTCGAACCCTCCCTCGCCCGCCTCCTTCCGCCGTTTGTTCGCGGCATAGAAGCCGTTGCCGAACAGGTTGAGGAACACCCGGGTCATGTCCTGCGGCACCAGATCGAGCGGCGCAATGTCCGCGCCATAGGCGCGCTCCAGGGTGACGTTGAAGTTCTGGTCCTGCGCGCGCGCGCCGTGATAGGCGAGGTTGAGCGATTCCTCGACGAGGGCGTTGAGGTCGACGCTTTCGCGTTTGCCGCTGCCTTCGCGCGAATGCGCCAGCATGCTCTTGACGATGTTGTCGGCGCGCTTTCCGTGCTCGACGATCCGCTTGAGATTCGCGGTCAGCGTGTCGAACACTTCCTCGACGTCGGCGCGCTCGTCCTCCTCGAGCGCGGCGAGCGCTGAGGCGGCCAGCTCCTTCAGTTCGTTGAGCAGTTCGACCGAAAGGCCGGCGAAATTGTTCACGAAGTTGAGCGGGTTCTTGATCTCGTGCGCAATTCCGGCGGTGAGCTGGCCGAGCGAGGCCATCTTTTCGGCCTGGATCAGGCTGGCCTGGGCCGACTTCAGGTCGTGCAGCGCCGCCTCCGCGGTGTCGCGCGCGGTTCGGATCTCCGCTTCGGCGCGCTGACGCTCGCGTTCGAAGCGGTCACGCTCGATCAGGCTGTCGCGCAGCATGCCGAGCGTCGTCGTCATCGCCCCGATCTCGTCTCCGCCGGCCCGCGGCAATGGGACGTCGAGTTGGCCATGCGTGATCGCCGCCATGCTCCGGTTCAACTGCTTCAGGGGGACAGTGATCGAGCGCACTGTCAGCGCCGTGAAGAGGAACGCGAGCGCCAGGGCGCCGATTCCGCCGACGATCGCGAGTTTGACCGCGAGTTGCGCCTGGCTCATCGACGTATTGCGCAGCGCCACGGCCTGCTGCTCGACCCGGTCGACGATGTTGTCGATTTCGTCATTGATGTTGAGAATGTGGCTCTTCGCCTGCTCCAGCAGCGCGTTGCCGGCGGAGCTTTCATCGCTCGAATAGGCTACGCCGGCCTGACGCGCCAATTCGGTCATGGCGTCGACTTCGCCTTCGATGGAGGCGACCAGCCGAGGATCGACCGCGGAAATCGCCTTCAAATCGATATCGAGCCGCGCTTTTGCGTCCTCGGCGGCCTGTTGCGAGCGGGCGAGCTGGGACACGGCAGAGTCGATCACCCAATACTTCAAATCGCCGAAGTGCTTGCTGGCCGAATTGGCGTTTCGGACAACCGAGACGAGCGTCGCCTCCTCGTCGAGGCTCTGCGAGTCGCGCGCCAGCTCGCGGATCAGAAGCGCGGACGAGACGGCGAGGATCGCAAGCAGCAGGATCGAAAGGACGATCAGACGTGTGCGGATCGACACGTTCGGCGTCATGCTCGGTCCACCCGTCTATTGCCCTTTCCGACTTCGCGGCCGGCGCTCCGTCCGCACGGCCAATTTGAGGAGCGCGCGAAGCAGGCAGACCCGCGGAAGACGCCGCCGATTGCACGCGTCCTCCCTTCCAAACGTCCCGCTATCATCCCATAATCGGCGATCCGGCAAAAGGCCGCCCGTTCCGCGGCCAATCGGACGGTGAAGCTTTCGCTCAGCCTGTAGTATGGTCAATGGACGATCCGTTGTGATCGGCTTGCCCAAGGGAGGCCAAAATGGATGCCACGAACTTTCAGCGAGTTGTTGTGCCGTTTGCATTGTTGACGTGCGTCGCCTGCACGGGCGCGGCCTCGGCGAACCCGGTTTCCTTGAAGATTCCGCTGACCGGAGCGCAGTGCGTCCCGGCTGTCGAGACG
Source organism: uncultured Alphaproteobacteria bacterium (assembly GCA_963835885.1). Classification (GTDB taxonomy): domain Bacteria; phylum Pseudomonadota; class Alphaproteobacteria; order Rhizobiales; family Beijerinckiaceae; genus Roseiarcus. The sequence continues at coordinate 335,566 of CAWIHF010000039.1, read as the reverse complement.
AGCGGCTCGGGGACGGCCGACCTGACCTATGACCCGACGACGCGGACCGTCACCTGGAACATCCCCTATAGCGGGCTGTCGAGTCCGACCACGATGGCGCATTTCCATGGGCCGGCGAAGCCGGGCCAGAATGGGCCCGTCGTGATCTGGCTGAACAAGGAGGGCGCCCCGCCTCCCAACCCGATGACCGGAAGCGCGACCCTCACCCCGGAGCAGGCAAAGCAGTTTTCCGCCGGCGAGTGGTACGTCAACGTGCATACGAAGATGCATCCGGCGTGCGAGATCCGCGGTCAGGTGACGCCTCCGAAGGGCTGATCGGGCCTACAGAAGGTTGGCGATCAGCGCCGCGGCGGCGGCCGCTCCGGCGAACAGGAGAGCCGCCCGCGCCGGGCTTGCAAGCCGCGGCGCGGGCAGGCTTGCCGGCAGGACCTTCTTCCCGGTGACCATCGGGCGGAACAGATTTTGCCCCTTTACCGCGGCGTAGGCGACGATCGCCAGCAGGTGCAAGATGATCGCCGCCAGCAGCAGATCCCAGACGATCGCATGTGCGCCCTCGATCGCGTCCGCCACGGAGGCGGGGACGACTTCCGTGAATGGCCCGACATCGGCGATATCGTTGGCGACGTAGAGTCCGGTCAGCGTCTCGACCAGCAGCAGCAGGAGCAGGAGGAGCACCATCCAGCCGCCCGCCGGATTATGGCCGATCTGGCGGTCGGGCTCCCGCAAAAGGGCAAATTTCAGGTGTTGCACCGCGATCCGCGGCGAAACGAGAAAGCGGGAGAAGCGGGCCGTGTCGCTGCCGAAGACGCCCCACAGCAGGCGGAACAGCAGCAAGGCGAGCAGCGCGTCGCCGACCCGCCCGTGCCAGTCCATCCAGTCCAATCGCCAGGTCACATAAGCCGCCACAACCAGCGCCGCGGCCAGCCAGTGGAACAATCTTATCGACCCGTCCCAAACAATGACGGAGCGGAACGCATCGTTCATGCGCAACGCCTGCCGCCCAACGTCGTCGGTTTCGTCGATCGTGGGACCATGATTCACCTCCGCCCGAACAGCCGTTCGATGTCGGCGAGCTTCAGCTCGACATAGGTCGGTCGGCCATGGTTGCACTGGCCGGCCCCGGGGGTCGACTCCATCTCGCGCAGGAGCGCGTTCATCTCCTCGGGTTTCAGCGGCCGGCCCGAGCGCACCGAATGATGGCAGGCGAAGGTCGCAAGGCGCTGGTCGAGCCGACGGGCGAGGCTCTGCGCCCCGTCGTCGGCCATAAGATCGGCGGCGAGGTCGCGTACGAGCCCGGCGAGATCCCCTTGCGCGAGGACCGCGGGCGCCTCGCGCACGAGGACCGCGCCGGGACCGAAGCCCTCGACGACAAGCCCAAGCGCGGCGAGCTCGCCGGCATGCGCATCGATCAGCGCCGCCGCGTCCGGGTCGAGATCAACGACGAGTGGGTGCAGCAGGGCCTGCCGCGTGACGCCCCGCCCTTCGCGCTGGCGCTTCAGCGTCTCGTAAACGATCCGCTCGTGCGCCGCGTGCTGGTCGACGATGACAAGCCCGTCGGCCGTCTGGGCGATGATATAGGCGTTGTGCACTTGCGCCCGCGCCGCGCCGAGCGGGGCGGCCAGATCGTGCGGGTCCGGCTCCGCCGCGCTGGGCGCAGCGGGGGCGAAGCCGAAGCGCGCCTGCGCCGGCTCGGCGAAGCCGGGCGCGGGCCCCAGGGCCAGGGCCGGGGCGGCGGGCGAAGCCCGCCAGTCCCAGCCGCTCGCGGGCAGGGCGGGCCGGAAGGCTTGCGGCGGGCGCATGGCGAGCACGGTCGCCGTCCCCCCGATGGTCGAAGCGCGATGGAGCGCCGCCGAGAGACGCTGCTTCACCGCCCCGACGACCAGACCGCGCACGAGGCCGCCGTCACGGAAGCGGACCTCCGCCTTGGCGGGATGGACGTTGACGTCGACCTCGCGCGGGTCGCACTCGATGAACAGCGCGACGAGAGCGTGCCGGTCAGAAGGCAGGAAATCCATGTAGGCTGCCCGCACCGCGCCCGCGAGAGCCTTGTCGCGCACCGCGCGGCCGTTGACGAAGATGAACTGCGTCAGCGCGTTCGGTCGGCTGAAGGTCGGCAGGCCGATCCGCCCTTCGAGCCGCACCCCCTCGCGCATGGCCTCGAGGGCGAGCGAATTTTCGGCAAAGTCGCGACCCAGCGCCTGTCTCAGCCGTTCCGCCCGGCCCGCCTCGCCCGGGCCCGAAGCCGGCCAGTCGAAGCCTGAGCCGATGTCGGTCGCGAAGGCGAAGCGCGTCTCGGGGTGGCTGAGCGCGAGGCGCTTCACCACGTCGGCCACCGCCTGCGCTTCGCTCCGGTCGGACTTCAGGAACTTGAGCCTCGCCGGTGTCGCGGCGAACAGGTCGCGCGCCTCGACTCGCGTTCCGACGCCTCCCGCGCAAGGCTGAACCGGGCTCTTCGCGCCGTCCTCGACGACCAGCTTGAGGCCGGTCGGCGCGCCCTCCATCCGGGTGCGGATCTCGAGCCGCGAGACGGAGGCGATCGACGGCAGCGCCTCGCCGCGGAAGCCGAAACTGGCGATGGTCGTCAGGTCGCCGTCGGGGAGTTTCGAGGTCGCGTGCCGTTCGACCGAGAGCGCGAGGTCGGCTTCGTCCATGCCGCGCCCGTCGTCGGTCACGCGGATCAGGCGCCGCCCGCCCGCCTCGATCGCGACATCGATCATCGTCGCGCCGGCGTCGAGCGCGTTCTCGATCAGCTCCTTCGCCGCCGCGGCCGGGCGCTCGATCACCTCGCCCGCAGCGATGCGATCGATCAGTAGAGGATCGAGACGGCGAATCTTCATGAGCGACCTCTCCGCCTTATCGCACGGGATCGGGCGCCGGAAAACGTTCCGTTCCCCTTCCTCAGGCGATCCCATCCGGTCCAGGTTTTCGCCGACATCTCCGTTCGCCGTCATGTCGGTCTTCATCCGGGCGGGCGTGAAAGAGGCGATGGGAAAGCTTCGTCCGGTTGGGGGGCGGCCGAAGCTTCGAGCTCCGGCTGCCTGGATAGGCATCGTCGCCTAACGCCTTCGCATCGAAGGCTACAGCTTGTGCTTGCACAAGGCCCGGAAGAGAATAAAAAAGGCGGACGCAGCATGCGCGCCACTCTTCGATCGTAAAGCGGGGGACCGAGATGCGGTTAAGTACAGGACTGGCCGCGGCCATAATTGTCATCGCGCCGGCTGCCGACGGCGCGGACAGCCGGGAGTCTTGCGACGAGAGACCGCAGTTTGTCCACGGAGCCGGAATCGACGTGGCGGCTTCCGAGTCGAACGACGTGTCGACCGTTTTGCTGGCGCCGGGAATGGAGCTCGCCGTCGCGCTGCGCGCCCAGCCTGGCTCGGGCTGTTGTTGGCGAGTGCTGCAGTTCGATTCCGCCGTGCTCCAGGGGCTGGGGGGGCCGGAGGTGCATTTCGCGCCGAAGCCGGCCCGGAACGCGGTCGGCTTCCTCGCCCTCGAGACGTTCCGGTTTCGCGTGAAGCGAGCGGGCGAAACCGGTCTCGCCTTCGGCTATTTCCGGCCGAGCGATCGAACGCCGCCTGAAAGGCAGGTCCGGATTCTCGTTCGGACCGGCTGAGGCGAGCTTCCCAGCCGCAGAAGGCCCGAAACGATCCGACAGGTCTTGCCCTTCGCGAGTTCGCCCTTGGCAGAGAGCGGTCAAAACCCCTCGGGCTTGCCGATCACCGTCGTATAGAGCGCGCCGTCCTCCAGGGCGCGTTTCGCGGCGCGCTTGAGGCTTGCCAGCGTCACGGCGGCGATCTCGCGGTTGCGCTCGACGAGCCAGTCGGGGGATCGGCCTTCAAGCTGCACCTGGACGAGCTGCGAGGCGATCTTGACCGACGTGTCGAAGCGCAGCGGGTAGGAGCCGATCAGATAGGTCTTGCCCTTCTCGAGCTCTTCCTCGGAGAGGCCGTTCAGCGCCACGTCGCGGATCTCCGCCGAGGCGACGTCGAACGATTCGCGCGCCCGCTCGTTCTTGGTCGTCGTGCCGCCGTAAAAGAAGCCGCCGTGGTCGAGAGCGTAGAGATTGCCGAACACGGTGTAGGCGAGGCCGCGCTTCTCCCGGACTTCGCGGAACAGGCGCGAGGTCATGTTGCCCGAGCCGCCGAGCACATGCGCCGCCACGATGCTCGGAATGAAATCGGGATCGTCGCGCTTGAGGGCAGGCCGGCCGAAGCGGATGGTCGACTGCGGCACGTCGAGCGGGACCACATCGACTTTGCCGAGGCCTGCGAACGGCGCCTCCGGAACGGGCTTCAGCGCGCCCCTTTCCGGCAGGTCGGCGAAAGCCCGATCGACGAGATCGGCCGCGCCCGTTTCGTCGATCGCGCCGACCACGGCGACGACCAGCTGATCGCGGGCGATCGACCGCTTTGCAGCGGCGACAAGGTCTGCCCGCTCGACCCGCGCCAGCGTCTCGAGCAAGCCTTCGGCGGGAAGCCCGTAGGGGTGGCCGGAAAAGGCGTTCGCCCGCCACGTCCGCGCCGCGAGCGAGCCCGGATCATTGGCGTCGTGCCGAAGCCTGGCGTTGGCGTGCTCGCGCACCCGCACGAACGGCTCCTCGTCGAAGCGCGGCGCGTTGACGGCGAGGCGCAGCAGCTCCGCCGCCCGGTCGAGATTCTTGACCAGCGTGCGCATCCGCCCAGCCATGTAGTCGCGGTCGTTGCGGAAGTGGAGCTCGATCGCCTTCTCGTCGAGCGCCTGCTGGAAGGCTTGCGCATCCAATTCACCCGCCCCCTCGTCGAGCAGGCCGGCGAGCAGCATGCCGAGGCCGGCCTTCTCCGCAGGGTCCTGAGCCGCGCCGCCGCGCATGGCGAATTCGAGCGCAACCAGCGGAACGGCAGCGGATTCGACGAACCAGAACTTGAGCCCGCGCGGCGTCGCGACCGTCCTTACGTTGACGGCGGACGAAGCGGGCGGGACGGCGATATGTTTCTGCATGGGGCGTTTCCGAACAGGCTTTTCTTGGTCGATGGCTCAGGCGGCTTCGGCCTCGAGCGGCAGGAGGTGACCGGTGACGGCGGGCTTGCGGTCGAGCCAACTGCGCGCCGCGGCGATCACCGCCTCGGCGTCGACGGCTTCGACCTTCGCCGGCCATTCCTCGACCTCGCGAATGGTCTGACCGATCGCGAGCGACGAGCCGTACCAGCGAGCGAGGTCCGACTGGCTGTCGCGCGCGTAGAGCGCATCCGCGACAAGGCGCGTCTTGGCGCGCTCGAGCGCGCCCGGCTCGATCCCGTCGGCCAGGAACTTCGCCAGCACCCGGTCGAACGCCTTGTCGAGCGTCTCGAGGCTGACGCCGGGCGCAGGGGTCAGGTTGACGATGAAGCGGGTCTCGTCGAGCGTGGTGCCGTGATAATAGGCCCAGGCTGAGACGGCGAGCTTCTCCTCGACGACGAGCGTGCGATAGAGGAGGCTCGTCTGCCCGCCGCCGATCAGGTGGCCGAGCACGTCGAGCGCCTCCGATTCGCCGTCTTTGGCCGTGCGGCAGGAGGGGGCGAGATAGTGGCGCTGCCAATTCGGCTGCTCGACCTTATCATCCCTCACCGTGACGAGACGGCTCGCGACCGTCGGCGGCTCGAGCGGACGCACGCGGTCAGGCCGCGCTCCGCGCGGCTTCACCCGGCCATAGGTCTCTTCCGCCAGCGCCCGCGTCTTCTCGGGGTCGGCGTCGCCGGCGACGACGAGGATGGCGTTCTCGGGCGTATAGAAGCGCTGGTAATAGGCGAGCGCGTCCTCGCGCTTGAGGCCTTCGATTTCGTGCCCCCAGCCGATGATCGGAATGCCGTAAGGGTGGTGGGTGAACAGCGTCGCCTGGACCGCTTCGCCGAGCTGTGCGCCAGGGTCGGTGTCGCAGTGCATGCGCCGCTCTTCGAGCACGACGTCGCGCTCTGGAGCGACGATCTCGTCGGTCAGCACCAGCCCGGTCATCCGGTCGGCCTCGAAATCCATGCACGTTTTGAGGTGCTCCTTGGCGACCTGTTGGAAATAAGCGGTGAAATCGTTGCCGGTGAAGGCGTTTTCCTGCCCGCCGATTTCGGAGATGAACTCCGAGAACTCGCCCTTGGGATGGGTTTTCGTGCCCTTGAACATCAGATGTTCGAGGAAATGAGCGATGCCAGACTTGCCGACCGGATCGTCGGCTGCGCCGTTGCGATACCAGATCATGTGGGTGACGACCGGGGCGCGATGGTCGGGGATGACCACCACGTCGAGGCCGTTGCGAAGAGTGAAATGGGCGACCTGCGGGGCGGGGGTGTGAACGGTCATCGCGAATCCGAAAAGGCTGGAGAAGCCGGCCGCAACGGGCTCATGGGCGGCCCATCGTGACGATCGTGCGACATATAGGGCGCCCGCGAGCGGCGCGCCAGTTGCGCGAGCGGCTTTGGACCGGCCTGAAGTCCTGCTTGGTTATTGGCGGGGCTTGCGGTCGCTTTGGCGAGCCGTCGAATGGGGCGGTTGTCCTCGCAACCGCCAACTCTTCTCACTCGAGAGCGGACGTCGTCAATGAAAAGCCCCACGCCGCAGGAGGAGACAGCGTGGGGCTGCCGCGCATTATCTTATCGAGACGGTCAGCGCGCGGGGTTCCAGGGCCAATGTGACATTGCGTTCCGGCGGCGGCAATCAACAGATATGGGGAGGTTCCGGATCACATTTGTTCCAATTCGGATGTCCTCACCCGCAAGTCGCCGCGCGGCGCCGCCGCCTCTCAGCTGGACCGATCCGGCGTCGATGATCTCAGTGCGATTGCGGTCGCGGCGAGGAGGGTCGTCACCAGACCAGCCATGACCATGGAGATCATCAACTCCGGCTCATAGGCCGGAAACGACAGAAACCACCAATCGTGCACGCAAAGTCCCAGGTAACAGCCGAGCATTGCATATGCGGCGTTCCAGTAGGGACCCATGCCCTTGCGGCCGACGATGTAGTCGGTCCCGAAGCCGATCCCGAGGAAGACGACAATCGACCACAGAACAAAGAGGGTGAACTCAAAGCCGTCCAAATTCTGGATCGACTGCAGCAACGGCCAGTGCGACATGCGCGCAGGTCCCGCCTCTCGCCCCCAAATCGCTTTCCTTTCTCTACCCGAGAATCCCTGCGAAGGCGTGAATTCCGAATGGAAAAGCTTATGGTGATCAAGAGGACGACGGGATCAGTCCGCTCACCCAATCTCCGTCAGAACTCCGTAAGTCTCGGGTCGGCGGTCGCGGAAGAACTGCCAGAGGTTCCTCACCTCCCGCACCTTGTCGAAATCCATGTCGTGGACGAGGAGCTCGTCCTTGTCGCGGCTGGCGATGGCCTCGATCTGCCCGCGCGGATTGACGAAATAGCTCTGCCCGTAGAACTCGCCGATGTTCCATGGCGCCTCCGCGCCGACCCGGTTGATCGCGCCGATATAGACGCCGTTCGCCACGGCGGCGGCGGGCTGCTCGAGCTTCCAAAGATATTCGGACAGGCCCGCCACCGTCGCCGAAGGATTGACGATATATTCGGCCCCGTTCAGCGCCAGCGCCCGCCACCCTTCCGGAAAATGGCGGTCGTAGCAGATATAGACGCCGAGCCTGCAGTAGCGGGTGTCAAACACCGGATAGGCGGACGCGCCGGGCTTGAAGAAGAACTTCTCCCAGAAACCGGCGACATGGGGAATGTGGGTCTTGCGGTATTTGCCCAGGTAGCTTCCGTCTGCGTCGATCACGGCGGCGGCGTTGTAATAGACCCCGGTCATCGCCTCTTCGTAGATCGGGACGACGATCACCATTTTGTATTGCTTGGCGAACTCCTGCATCCGCTTGACCGTGGGCCCTTCTGGGATGCGCTCGGCGGCGGCGTACCATTTCGCGTCCTGGCTCGGGCAGAAGTAGGGCTGGTTGAACACCTCCTGGAAGCAGAGGATCTGCACGCCCGCCTGACCGGCCTTTTCGATCAGGGGAACGTGCGCCTCGAGCATCGCTCTGGCGATCTCCTGGGGCGATTTCTCCGTCGGCGCCTTGAGGCTCATCTGAATGAGGCCCCCACGAATGATGGTCATCTTGGGCTTCCTCCCGTCTTGAACCTCGTGCCGGCGAACGCCCGTCATAGACTCAACGCAGGCGTTTGAGAACGATCTTCCTCGCCGCGATACTGCTGAGGGAGTTTCGTCCGGCGAACCGTTTCCTCACGTCTCGAACAGCCATTTGAATTCTGCTCTTACGGCTCTGAGGCAATCAGGCCGGCTTTGCCTTACCCCTCGAAGCCTTCCGCCCGCCGCCAGTCCTTTAGCAGCGCTCGGCGCGCCTTCGGGAGGCGCTCGTCGACGACGGCCACCGAGGCCATCCGGTCGAGGCGGAAATGGCGGAACGCCTGGCGCGTCTCGCACCAGGCGGCGAGCATGCGGACCTCGTCGAAAAACCCGACCGCGACCGGCCAGACAACCCGGTTCGAGCCGCGACCGTGTTTGTCGGCATAGGCGAAGGCGAGCTTGCGCTCGCTCCCCATCGCCTTGCGCACCACCGGCAGCGCGACGGCCTCTGTTTCCCCGGTCCGGCCGGCGCCCGCGAGCAGGGTCGGCCAGTCGAGCACGGCGGCTCGCTCGGGCGGCAGAACGGCGCCGATTTTTGCCAGCGCGTCGCGCGCCGCTTTGGCCAGGCCTTCGTCGGCGTGGCCCTCGACCCAGCGCGCGCCGAGCGCCAGCGCCTCGACCTCCTCGAGGCTGAACATCAGCGGCGGCAGCGTAAAGCCGGGCTTCAGAACATATCCGAAGCCCGCCTCCCCCTCGATCGCCGCCCCCTGCGCCTGAAGCGAGCCGATGTCGCGGTAGAGCGTGCGCAGCGACACGCCGAGTTCCTCGGCGAGCGCCGCGCCCGCGACCGGGGCCCGCCGCCGGCGGAGCGCCTGCATCAGTTCGAGAAGCCGTTCGGCCCGCGACATCGAGCGCCTAGAGCTGCTCGCGCCTAAGCGCGCAGGCCTGGACCAGAAACGAGCACTGCCGGCCGGAGGGGAGCGCGCGTCCGTCGGGCAAGGCGTAGGTCACCTGGCTGACATGCGCGTTGGTCATCACCAGCCGGACGTCACAAGGCAGGGAAGGCCGCGACGCGGCGAGGTTGAGACCCGCGCCCCAGGGCGGCGTATGCGTCGTCGTCACGCCGACAGGATAAGTCCAGATCTCGGTCGCCTCGGCGACCGCCTGGCGGCGGACAGGCTCGCCGAGGCAGGCGAGAATGTCGCGCTTGGCAAGCCCGATCATCGCCGTTTGGGCGATCTGGTCGACTTCCGGCTTCTCGGCGCAGGCCGCAAGCAGGAGACCGACGAGCGGCAGGCGCTTGATCGCTGTCCTCACCCTCACCCCCCAGTTCGCTTGCCGCGCTTCGCAAGTTCGCCGAAAGCCTGGGCTTTGGCAATCGCCCGGCGGCTCGCTCGATGTTGAGTTGACAGCCCCGCGCCGAGGCCGGGATGATCGGTTCGCCCATCGATGGAGCCGGCCCCAATGACCCTGAAACGAATGACGGCCCTTCTCCTGACGGCTGCTTTCGTGGCGGTCGCGGCGCACGCCGACGCGGCCGACGTGTTCACCCTCTCCTCCACCAGCTTCAAGGACGGCGAGATGCTGGCGAAAAAGGTCGGTGACGTCCCCTCGCGCGGGCCGAACTGCAAGGGCGACAACGTCTCGCCGGAACTCGCCTGGTCGAACCCGCCGGCAGGGACGAAGAGCTACGCCTTCACCGTGTTCGACCCCGACGCCGGCTACGGGGCGGGCTTCGTCCACTGCCGAGTAGGTGGGGATGTCGCCATCCCCACCCCTCACAGGTAGGGTCGGGGACTGGCGCGCCGGTTTAGGCCGAAGTTTGTGTTCCCTGTTGGCTCGCTCTTTCGTCTGCGAGTGTCACACCATCTCGGCCATGCCACGTTTCCAGCCTCCGCCTCGTCGAACGCAGCATGCGGATTTCCCGCACTGCGCTCTCCTGTTTGCTTCGCCTCAAGGATTATGGGACCTATCCTGCCGGAGCGGCTTTCGGCGTTGGTCGAACCACTCGGTAGCCATTAAACAGCTTCAGAGTTTGGTACAGCCATCCCCTACTCCACTGCGTCCAGCCGAAGCCCTTTCGGTTCCGGGCTCGCATCAAATGGCGCCTGATCTTCTGTTCCACCCAGTCTTTCACGAAGCCGAAGCACTCGCTGGCGTGTCCCACCGCAAAGTAGTTCACCCAACCGTGCAGCACCGGGTTGATCAACTTTACGACCCGATCAACCGGTTGCGATTGGTGGCGGCGGAACACATCCTTGAGCTTGCGTAGCAGCGCCGTCCGCTTTTTGAGCTTGGGCGTGTAGTGGGCGCGCCATGCGCCCCGCAGGCTACGCACTCGGCGGAAGTCGAACCCCAGAAAGCCGAAGCTCTCGCCGCGGCGGAGGTCCACGATTTCGACTCTTTTCTTCGTTGATTTCGACCTGCAGCTCGGCCAGTTCCTCCCGCAGCCGTTTCTCCACCGCCGCCATCAGCCAGTCATGTCGCGGGTGGGCGTCGATCAAGATCACCAGATCGTCAGCGAATTCCGCGTATTCGACGGAGGTGTACTTGCCGTAGCGCGTGGCCTCCTTCGCCCGCTCCAGCATCCTGTCAACCTCGGTGAGGTAGATGTTGCTGAGCAGCGGCGAAATCACCCCGCCTTGCGGAACGCCCTGTTTCCCGCCGGCTTTGAGCATGACCTTCAGCAGGTGCATCACGTCGGCATCGTCCACGCGCTCGGCTACTTTCGCCAACAGCCGATCGTGCCGGACATTGTCGAAATAGCTGCGCAAGTCGATGTCGATGACGCGCGTCTGGTGCTGAACGATTGCTCGCGCCACCCGGTCTACTGCTTCATGAGCTGTCCGTTGCGGTCGGTATCCGAACGACCCCGGTTGGAAGTCCGCCTCGAAGATCGGTTCCAATATGAGCTTGAGCGCCCCCTGCACCACCCGGTCGCGGATCGCAGGAATTGAAAGGACGCGGACCTTGCCGCCATCCTTCGGGATTTCCTGCCTCCGGGCCGGCAATGGCGTATAGCAGCGCCCGACCAGTTCGTCCGCAATCTGCTCGAGGAAAGCCTCTACGCCCTGCGCTTCGATAGCCTCGAAGGTGACCCCGTCACTTCCCGGAGCCCCATTGTTCTCTTTGGCCAGCGCATACGCCTCGCGTAGCGTTTCCAGCTTGCAGACATGGACGTACAATCCCCAGAACTTCCAGGACGTCTCGGCCTTCGCCTTGACGTATATTCTCCGCCTCAGGTCCTGCAAATCGATGGACGCCTTTGTCATCTCGTCCTTGCCTTCCTTGTGGTCGGAGACTTGACAAACAGCAGGGCTCCTTCGCTCCACGGGCGTTACCCCGCCTCAACGCTACTACGAACCCATCCGTCACCCTCTCGCCTTCGATCGACTTCCCGGTTGAGCCGGTTATACGATCGATCCTGCTCCGGCGATTTCGCGCCGGGACGAGGAGGGCTTCTCCAGTTGCTCGGCATGCCCTTGCCACCGTGCTGTCGCTTCCACCCCGCCGAAGTGAAGGAGCCGCATCGGTCAGATTTCGGCTCCCCATGCTGCCTTCGCCCTCCGGTTGAGGGCTCGGTCTTCGGGGCTACGCACTTTCGAGGCCACTTTTACGTTCACTGTTCGTTACGGCCCGGTGACTCGTCGTCTTCCCGAGGGAGACGTTGTCGATAGGCTTCAGAGTTTTGGTTTCCCGCCACCCTGCTATCCAAACTACGGGGCTCCTGACTCTTGCCCCGGCAGGCCTTTCTCCTGCTGAACATGCCAGCCTTCGCTGGACACACACCCGGACGTGCAGGTTTGTCGGGTAGCTCAGCCATTGCTGGCTTTCGCCCCCACAGATCCCACCGTGCGGCGTTACCGCAGTGGGCTCTTCAGAAAGGACCCGAGGCGAGTCGATCATTGCCGCCATGCCTGATGGATCGCCGGTTCCGGTAGGGGGAAGGTCTTCAGGAGTTGGCGGTAGGTCACCCAGTTCATGCGGCCCTTTTGGCTGCGTTTGCCGAGCGCCTTGCGCCATAGCCTGACGACGCAGTCCTTGAACACGCGCAATGATCGATAGTTGAAGATCACGCCGAAGTACTGATAGTGACCGTTCAGCACTTGACGCAGCCACCGGTGCTGCTCCCGCACGGGAGCATGCATGCGGCGCTGCATCTCGTCTCGGATTGCCTTCAGCTTTCGGACCAGGCGCTTGGCCTGCGTCTTCCGCTTGACCATGAACTTGTTCCGTCTGGTTTTGCCGCAGTAGTGCGTGAAGCCCAGAAAGTCGAAGGTCTCCGGGCGTCGCTGCCCGGCGGCCGCTCGGTTGCAGGCGGCAAACCGCCCGAACTCGATCAGCCGGGTCTTGCCCTCGTGGAGCGACAGGCCGAACTGCGCCAGCCTGTCCTTGAGGTCCGCGAGGAGTTGCTTCCCATCCGTCTCGAACTCGCAGCCGAGGACCATATCGTCCGCGTACCTGCAGACGATCACCTGCCCGGCTGCCCGGCGTCTTCGCCACTGCTGGACCCAGAGGTCGACGACGTAGTGGAGGAACACATTGGCGAGGATCGGGCTGATCCCCGATCCTTGCGGCGTGCCTGCCTCCACCGCTCTCCATTGGCCGCTCTCGAGGACACCGGCCGCAAGCCATCGCTCGATCAAGCGAAGCACCCGAGAGTTGGCGATCCTGTGCGCCAGCATCCGCATCAGCCATCCGTGGTCGACGGAATCGAAGAAGGTGCGGATGTCGACATCGAGCACGAAGTTCACGCGTTGCGTCATCAAGGCCTTGTCCAGGGCTGCCAAGGCCGAATGCGGACTTCGGCCAGGACGAAAGCCGTGGCTGAATCCCACAAAGTCGGCCTCGTAGACGGCATTCAGCACCTCGGCCACCGCGCCCTGGACGATCTTGTCCTCCAGTGTCGGAATGCCGAGCGGACGCAGATTGCCGTCAGCTTTCGGGATGTAGGTGCGGCGAACCGGCTTGGGCCAGTACTGCCCGCTGTGGACCCTTTTGTGCAGACGCTGGAGATTGGCCTCCAAATTCCGCTCGTAGTCCTCCACCGTCACCCGATCGACGCCTGGACTGGCCGCACGTCTCTGCCGCTGGAACGCCCGTTCGAGCGCCCCGACGTCGATGTGATGCAGCAGCGCCGTGAACCGGGTCTGGCCAGAACGTCTGGCCGCCTCGTTCACACGTGCGAGGTTCGGCTGCAAGGATTGCCAGCGCTGTGTCCGGCCCTTCGCCTGCCCCGTCGTGATCCCTTCCTGCCGCTCCCTTTTCTCCATCGCCTCGTTTCCTTCGGCGACTTCATCGATAGTATGGAGCGGTCCGACTCCCATCCGCGGTGCGGCGAACTATGGTCGTCCCTCGCTCGCCGCCCCCGCCGGAGACCGCCGGCGGATGCTGATGGGTCTCATAGGTTCCGGAATGGGCCTTTTGGCCGTGACGTGGTCCAAGCCCCCGGCGGAGCATCCAATCTCTCGCATGGCGAGATAGGATGTGCGGCTTTCGCTGGTGCGGGCGCCAGCTCTGCCTCCGCAACATGCCGATTTCGGGAGTCAATTCCACACCCCGTCCAACCGCTGTCTACGCTTCAGACCCCGCGTCGCCGCGACGCCCGCAAGACTTGCTCCCGTCCTGCCTGCTCGGCTTTGAACGGACCAGACTTTCACTGGCAAGCTCACTCCAGCTTTCCTCTCGCACCCCGCATCCGGTTCTTCACGGGAGAGTTTCGCTCGCGTTGGCGTAAAGGCGGTGGACGATCCGCGCCGGTGGAAGCGGATGGCGCTTAAGGATCGCGTTGAGGCGGTCCCAGTGGAACGCGCCTCCTGCACGATGCCGTCGCGCCAGCCATTTTTTCCACAGCACCACGACCTGGCAGGCGAACCATCGTATGCGTCGAGAGTTGCCCGATATGCCGTAGTAGGCATAGTGGCCTCGCATCATCTGGGACAGATGGGCATGCTGATCGCGCAAGGATCGATGCCGATTGCGTCGGCACCAATCGCTTACCGCCGCCAGCGCCCGCGCATACCGGCCTTTGGCCGTCACTTGCCTCACCCCGTTCACCCCCTTCTTTGACTTGGCCCAGATATGGGAGAAGCCGAGGAAGTTGAACGTGACGCTGTCCGTATCCGGGTGGCATACGCCCCCCGGCCGATGAAAGCGAAAGTCGACGAGGTGCGTCTTGTCCGGGTGGAGCGTGAGCCCGTACCGTGCAAGCCGCCTTCCCAGCACGTCCATGACCCGCTTGGCGTCGTCGAGAGTTCTCGAACGCCATCACGCTGTCATCGGCGTACCGCACGAGGATGCTGTTCCCTTTGAGGCGCACGCGCACGTCCCGCTCGAACCATTCATCCAGCACATGGTGCAGGTAGATGTTTGCGAGCAGAGGCGAGACGACGCCACCTTGCGGGGTGCCCTCGGTCGTGCGCTGAAGGACACCGTGTTCGAGCACGCCTGCCTTCAGCCATTTGTCGATCATCCGGCGAATAACGCCGTCCGTGACTCGCCTGTCGAGAAACGCACGGAGGTGATGATGTTGGATCGTGTCGTAGTATTTGGAGATGTCCACGTCCAACACCCAGCGCAGCCCTTGTCGACCCATGAAGGCCAGACGCAACGCACTCAGGGCCTGATGCGCCGATCGCCCTGGCCGGAAGCCGAATGAGCAGGACAGAAACTCCTGCTCATAGATCGGCTCCAGCATCATGACGATCGCTCGCTGTGCCACCTTGTCCTCAAACGTCGGAATGCCGAGCGGCCGCTCCGAGCCGTCCGCCTTCGGAATGTAGACCCGACGCACCGGCGGAGCGACATAGCGGCCAGATTTGATGCGCTCCAGGAGAGCCGAAAGGTTGGCCTCCAGGTTCGCCTCGTATTGCGCCGCCGTCACACCGTCGATGCCCGATGCTCCATCCTTGCGCGTTAGCCGGTACGCCTCTCGCATCCATTCCAGGTCGATGACATGGTGAAGCGTGGACAGAGCTGTCCCCGCCTTCGTCCTCGCCAGTTCGGCTATCCGTTGTCGTTTCGTGGACAGGTTCGCGGAGCCCAAGGTCTCCTCCCGTGTTTCCCGGCAACGGCTCTCATCCCGTGGCGCCCCCCTTCCCTTACACGGGTCCCGGTGAGCCCAGTTCCCCGCGGTCAGCGGTACTATGAAGGCGCTACGACTTCCCGCTTGCGCATCCCCGGCCGCTTATCTGTTTCGCTTCCAGGGTCCACGCGATCCCTCCGCTCTTCGTGCTCGCCTTGGCGGCGCTCCCAGATGGTTGGAGGACCCATCCGGGCCAGGGCACTTGGTCAGCCGGCCACCCCGTTGCCGGCACACTTTCACGTGGACGCAGGCGGGATCTCACAGGTTCCCAGGCGATCCATCCCATGCCTTTGCCCCGGTCCAAGACCCCGGCCGGACCGACGATCCTCACCCTGACGGTGTCGTCGATGCTGCCCCCGCTCAACCCACAGCGAAGGCTCCAGCGATCATAATTTCGAGGCTACTCACGCGGCTTCGGCACCTGCTGCCTACGCTTCACGACGGGCGTCGCCGCACGCCATGCAAGGCTCGCTTCCGGCTGGTTGGCTGACCTTTACCGGGAGGGAGTTGAACCCTCTGGATCGCGATGAAAGGTTTCAGAACTTCATGTTCATTCTCCTCTCCTGAGCTTTCCCTGTCGCAAGGGTCGCCTACGGGATTGCGCCTGAGGTGACCGCCTTCGCCGAGGGGGAGATCAGCCAGCCTTCCGACAAGTATGTAGGCGGAATGAGCGGCAAGAAGCTCGCCTATTTCGGCGGCCCCTGCCCGCCGCCGGGCGCGCCGCACCACTACCTTTTTCAGATCGTTGCAACCGATCTCGGGCCGAAGGACCTGCCGCCCGGCATGACCTTCGGCGAACTGCGCGAGAAGCTCAAAGGCCACCGGAAGGGCGAGGCCAGCATCGTCGGTACTTATGTCAATCCTTATCCGTGAGTGAGAGGCGGCGCGAATCGTCGCGTCCGAGAATCACGATGCGTGTGTCGCCGTAGGTCCGCTCATCGACCGGCGCCAGCCCCGCGGGCGCTGCAAATGTAGCCTTCGCCGTCTCCTCGACGACGCAGAGCGCGTCCGGCTCGAGCCAGCCGCCATCGACCAGCGAGGCGAGCGCCGCCCCGGCGAGGTCCTGCCCATAGGGCGGGTCGAGAAAGGCCAGTCCGAAAGGGCCGCCGGCGGGCGCCTTGCCGAGACGGGTCGCATCCGCTCGCCAGATCCGGCTCACGCCGCCGAGCGCCAGGGCTTCGACGTTGGCGCGCAGTAACGCGCGCGCCTCCGTCCCGCTGTCGACGAACAGGGCGAAGCGCGCTCCGCGCGACAACGCCTCGATCCCCAGCGCTCCGGAGCCGGCGAAGAGGTCGACGGTGCGCCGGCCCTCGACGCTCCCTGGATAGCGATGCTCGAGGATGTCGAAAATCGACTCGCGCAACCGTTCCGAAGTCGGACGGATGGCGCGCGAAGCCGGAGACGCAAGAACGCGTCCCTTAAGGCGCCCGCCGACGATCCGCACCGTTCAGGGCTTTTTCGGCGGCCGGCGCGATCCGCCGCGGGGCCCCTTCGACGGTCCGTCGCGCGGCGGACGCCTCTCTGCGCCGGAGGATGGGCGCTCGGTGCGGTCCCGCCCGCGGTCGGCCCCGTCGCGGCGCTTGTCCTGCGCCCGATCGAACCTGCGCTCGCCGCCTTTGTCGTCGGGCGGCGGCCTCCGACCGGCGGAAGCGGGCTTGGCGCGATCCCCTGACGCGCCGCGGCGCCTTCCGTCCCCGCCGCTGGACCAATCGGCGCCGCGCCTCCCCGGTCGTCCGTCGCGCGTTTCCTTGCGCGGCCCCTGCCGGTCGAACCCGGGGCGGGGAGCGCGGCCCTTGTGTTCCGCCCGCGGCTGCCGCTCGCGTCCCTCGCCGTCGCGTGTCCGCTTCAACCCGAACGAATCCGGCCGCCTCGGCCGCTCGGCCGTTTCGCGCTTCGGCTCGAAGCTCCGCGCGCCACGATCGCTGGACGTCGCCCTTTCTGACCTGCGTGGCGCGCGCGTGACGGCGGCCTCGCGCTTGCGCGCCGCTTCGCCGGTGAGCGAAATCCGCTCGACCGCGACTGTCCGCCCTTTGCGGTCATGGGTGGCGCCCCGCTCGACCCGTTTCCGCGGGCCCGCCGCGTCGGCGGCGATTTCGGCCCGCAGAGCCGAGACATGCTTGCGTCGGCGCTCGGGCTGGGAGGGCGGCGGCCCGCGCCGTGACGCGGTTTCCCGACCGCCGCGCCGTCCGGGCGCCTCGGCGCGATCGCGACCGCCGCCGCCGCCCGGCGGACGCTCCGAAGATTCACCCTTGGGAGACGCACGCCCGGGGGCCCCGCTGGCGGAAGTCGCGCGCCTGTGCGTTTCTTCGCTCGGCGCGGCGGCGGCGCGCTCGATGACCGGCGCGTCGAAATCGACGCCGGCCTCTCGCGCAAGCTTCGCGCCGAGCTGGTCGCGCAGGACGCGCGTGCGCACCTCCGCAACCTCCCCTTCCGCCAGGTCGCCGAGCTCGAACGGGCCGAACGAAACCCGGATCAGGCGGTTGACCGCAAGGCCCAGATGCTCGAGCACCTTCTTGATCTCGCGGTTCTTGCCCTCGCGCAGGCCCATGGTGATCCAGGCGTTCGAGCCCTGCTCGCGGTCGAGCCGCGCCTCGATGCCGGCGTAGTCGATCCCGTCGAGGGTCACGCCGCCGCTAAGCGAATCGAGCTTCGCCTGATCGACACGCCCGTGCGCCCGAACCCGATAGCGGCGCAGCCAGCCGGTGGCCGGCAGCTCGAGAACCCGCGCCAGACCGCCGTCATTGGTCAGCAGGATGAGGCCCTCGGTGTTGATGTCGAGCCGGCCGACTGCGACAAGGCGCGGCAGCTCAGGCGGCAGCGCATCGAAAACGGTCGGGCGCCCCTCCGGGTCGCGCGCGGTGGTCACGAGACCGCGCGGCTTGTGGAAAAGAAAGAGGCGCGTGCGCTCACGCTCGGTGAGGCGGCGCCCATCGACCCGCACGTCGTCCGTCTCGCTGACGTTATAGGCCGGACTGTCGAGCACATGGCCGTTGACGGTCACCCGGCCAGCCGCGATCCAGGCTTCGGCGTCGCGCCGCGAGCAGAGCCCCGCCCGCGCGATCACCTTGGCGATGCGCTGGCCTTCGCGAACCTCCCCGCCCGATGTCGTCTCGTCGCCGTCGCTCAAGCTGGCTCCAATCGCAGACGCTTCCGCATTGCCCGAAGCGAGCGCCTGTCCTAAGCCCGAAGGGCGGGACGCGCCAAACGAAAAACGCCCGCGTCTTCCAAAGAGGAACCGGAGTGCCGAGCGCAGCGGACAAGGAGGGCGATCCGATGAACCTCGCCTTCGCCGAGGCGCGGGCGGCCGAGGAGCGCGGCGAGGCCCCGATCGGCGCCGTGATCGTTCGCGATGGCGCGGTGGTCGCACGGGCGGGCAATCGCACGCGAGAACGCGCCGATCCGACCGCGCACGCGGAAATGATCGCGATCCGCGAGGCGGCCGCCGCGCTCGGCTCCGAGCGGCTGGTCGGCTGCGACCTTTACGTCATTCTCGAACCCTGCGCGATGTGCGCCGGCGCTATCTCCCACGCGCGCATCCGCCGCCTCTATTACGCCGCGCCCGACCCGAAGGGCGGCGCCGTCGAGCACGGGCCGCGCTTCTTCCGCCAGCCGACCTGCCATCACGCGCCGGAGACCTATGGCGGGATCCGGGAAGGGGAAGCCGCGGCGATGCTCAAGGCGTTCTTCGCCGCGCGGCGCTGATCCTCGCGTCCGGGTTGCCAAAGGCTCGCGCGCCGTGAGACGATCGAGTCGATCGAATGAAGACCACCCCAGGGAGGACCCAATGCCCCGTCCGCCGTTCCGCGCCGACCATGTCGGCAGCTTCCTGCGCCCTGAGCGCCTGAAGGAGGCGCGGCAGAAATTCGCCGACGGCGGCCTCGCGGCGCAGGACCTGCACGCGATCGAAGACGAATGCATCCGCGAGGTGGTGCAGGCGCAAGAGAACGTCGGCCTTAAAGGGGTCACCGACGGCGAGTTCCGCCGCACCTATTTCCACATCGATTTCCTCGAGCGGCTCGAGGGCGTCGAGGCGCGCTACGGCGAATATGTCGCGAGCTTCCGCAAGAACGACGGGACCGAGATCGGCTTCAAACCGCCGACGATGCATGTCGGGAGCAAGGTCAAGTGGGTCGCGCCGATCCAGGGCCCCGACTTCGATTTCCTCAAGTCGGTCACGACGCGGACGCCGAAAGTCTGCATCCCGGCGCCGTCGATGCTGCATTTTCGCGGCGGGCGCGAGGCGATCAGCGACGCTGTCTATCCGAACCTCGAGGATTTCTACGACGACCTGACGGCGGCCTACCGCGCCGAAGTCGCGGACCTCGCCTCGCGCGGCTGCCGCTATCTTCAGTTCGACGACACGAATCTCGCCTATCTCTGCGATCCCGACATCCGCGCCCGCACCAAGGCGCGCGGCGACGATCCTGACGCGCTGACCCGCCTTTACTGCCGGCTGGTCAACGAATCGATCCGCGACCGGCCGGCCGGCATGACGATCTGCGTCCATCTCTGCCGCGGCAATTTCAAGAGCGCCTGGGTGGCGCAGGGCGGCTACGAGCCGGTCGCCGAGATCCTGCTCAACGAAATGAAGATCGACGGGTTCTTCCTCGAATACGACGACGAACGTTCAGGCGATTTCGCGCCCCTTCGCTTCGCCCCGAAGAGCGCGGCGATCGTCCTCGGCCTGATGAGCTCGAAGCGGGCCGCCGCCGAGCCGAAGGACGAGGTGAAGCGCCGCATCGAGGAAGCGACGAAATACCTGCCGCTCGACCAATGCTGCTTGAGCCACCAGTGCGGCTTCTCCTCGACCGCGCACGGCAACGACCTCTCCGAGGCCGACCAATGGATCAAGCTTGCGCGCCTCGTCGAGATCGCGGAGGAAGTGTGGGGCGAAGTGTGAGGCGTTCCCCTCACCCCGGCCCTCTCCCGCAAGCGGGAGAGGGGGCGAATCCCTTCGCCCGTTTGCGGGAGAAGGTGGCCCGTAGGGCCGGATGAGGGCCTTCACACATGACCGCTGGCCTAGCCTGGTTCGAAACCGACAAGTGCTTCATCGACGGGCGTTGGGTGAGGGCTCAATCGAACGAGGTCCTGCCGCTCGAGGACCCGTCGCGCGGCGCGGAGATCGGCGCGATCGCGCGTGGGCGAAGCGCCGACGTTGACGCGGCGGTCAGCGCGGCCGAGCGGGCGCTTGCCGGGGACTGGGGTCGGCTTACGGCGACCGAGCGTGGCCGGCTCCTGAGCCGACTCGGCGAGCTTGTCAGGACTCGAGTTCGAGGAACTCGCCCAAATCGAAGCCGTGGACGTCGGCAAGCCGCTCAAGCAGGGGCGCGCCGATGCGATGGCGATGGCGCGCTACATGGAGTTCTACGGCGGCGCCGCCGACAAGGTGATGGGCGAGACAATCCCCTATCTCGGCGGCTACACCGTCTACACCCTGCGCGAGCCGCACGGCGTCACCGGCCATATCGTGCCGTGGAACTACCCGATGCAGATCGCCGGCCGCACCGTCGGCGCGGCGCTGGCGATGGGCAACGCTTGCGTTTTGAAGCCCGCGGAGGAGGCCTGTCTCACCTCGCTTGCGCTCGCCGACCTCGCCCGCGAAGCGGGCTTTCCCGCCGGCGCGCTCAATGTCGTGCCGGGCCTCGGCGAGGAAGCGGGCGCGGCGCTCGCTTCCCACCCGGGTGTCCGGCATATCTCCTTCACCGGCTCGGTTGCGGTCGGCGCGCTCGTCCAGGCCGCGGCGGCGCGTCACACGGCGCCGGTCACGCTCGAGCTCGGCGGCAAGTCGCCGCAGATCGTGTTCGCCGATGCTGACCTCGACCGCGCCCTGCCGTTCCTGGTCAACGCCGGGATCCAGAACGCCGGCCAGACCTGCTCGGCCGCTTCGCGCATCCTGGTCGAGCGCTCGCGCTGCAAGGAAGTGGTCGAACGCATGGCCGATCGCTACAGGGCTCTCAGAACCGGCCCGGCCGACGCCGACCTCGACGTCGGTCCGCTCATCTCCGACCGGCAGAAGGCGGTCGTCTGCGCCTTCATCCGGCAGGGCGAAGACCTCACCGTCGCGGCTGAGGGGGCCATCGTACCGGACGCGCCATCCGGCGGCCATTACGTGAAGCCGACCCTGTTTGCCGATGTGAAGCCCGACCATCGCCTGGCGCAGGAAGAGATTTTCGGCCCGGTGCAGGTTGTCATCGCCTTCGACGATGAGGCGGAGGCGGCGGCAATCGCCAACGGGACCGGCTACGGCCTGGTCGCAGGCGTGTGGACATCCGACGGGGGACGGCAGATGCGCCTCGCCAAGGCGCTGCGCTCGGGTCAGGTGTTCATCAACAATTACGGGGCCGGAGGCGGGGTTGAACTGCCGTTCGGCGGCGTCGGCAAGTCGGGGCACGGCCGCGAAAAAGGTTTCGAGGCGCTCTACGGCTTTTCGGCGCTGAAAACCGTCGCGGCCTGGCACGGCTGAGCAAAGCGCCGATCGCTCGACCCGACCGGCGGCCGCTCAGGAAGGTGGATCCTCTTCCCTCGGAAGGGTTATGGAATGGGGGTCGCGCCGAGCCGATCGGTTTCCGACCGTCGAACCGCTGAGGTTAAGAGGGGGATTGTGGGCGATGGGGCGGAATGAGAGTTTCTCGGTTGGGGTTGGGTCCAACCCCACACCCCGGCCCGCCCCGATACGGGGGGCGGGAAACCGCAGGATCGACGCCGTCGTCGCCTGTCTCACCGCTTTCGCGCTCACGGGTTGCGCGGCCCCAGAGTTCAAGACCTTCTATCTGTCCGCCCACGACTGGCGGGGGTCGGAGCTTTCGGGACACGGCCAATTGAGGGTCGCCGACGCCACGGCCGGCGCCGCGCCGCGCACGGTCACCGTTCTCGAGATCGGCGGTCTTCTCGACGCTCCGCGGGATCCTGAACGGCGGCTGCGGCTGCAGGTGGCGCGAGGGCTTGCCTTGACGGCGGCCCTCGAGCGGCATGGAGTTGCTCTGGCCGCGATCGGCGTGGAAGTCCTGGCGGCGACCGGCTCCGCGCGCGAGCCGCCGCCGGCGCTTCTCACGAAGCCGATGGTCGTCATCGTGCATTATTGAGGGGAAACTCGCGTGAGCCGTATCGTATCCGTCCTTAACGGTCCCAACCTCAACCTGCTTGGCAAGCGCCAACCGGAGATCTATGGCCGCGAAACGCTCGTCGACGTCGAGACGGACTGCCGCAGGGTCGGGGCCGAACTTGGGCTCGACATCGAGTTCCGCCAGAGCAACCGCGAATACGAGATCATCGACTGGATTCATGAGGCGCGCGGACGCGCCGCCGGCATCGTCATCAACCCGGCTGCCTTCACCCACACCTCGGTCGCCATCCTGGACGCGCTGCACGCCTTTGACGGGCCGATCATCGAAGTGCACATTTCCAATGTGCACAAGCGCGAGGAATTCCGCCATCACTCCTACGTGTCCAGCGTCGCCTCGGGAATCATCGTCGGGTGCGGCACGCAAGGCTATATGCTGGCGCTGAGAAGAATCGCGACGCTGATCGGCGCCGGCTCCGCCTGATCGTCAGGCTTGGCCAGGCGCTGTCTCGCCGAGCGGCGACGTCTCGGTTGCGCCGTACCCCGGGGCCTGCCGGAATCGCCCACCCGATAAAGAAAAGGAGTTCCAGGGTTCTCCGCCGCCCGCTACCGCCGGCGGCACGCGTCACTGATACACCGTGCGTGGCGGGTCCGCCCCTGGCGAGCGCCCGCGCCTTGCCGGTCGGCTTTCCTGTGGGTCTCATTGCGAGACCGAGTGCGGCAAATCGCGCCAGGAGCCAAAGGCGTCACGGCCAAGCTGAGGTCACTCGACCACGGCGAGAGCGAAACCGTCCCAGCCTTTCGCGCCGACTGTCTGGATCGCCGTCGCCTGCAGGCGCGGCTCGCGCGCCATCCTTTCAAACATGCGGCGGACCCCTGCGGCGCCTGGGTCAGACGCCCTGTCGTCGACGATGGCGCGCTCCCTGACCACGTTGTCGACGACGATCACGGTCCCCGGCCGCGACAGGCGCAGCGCCCAGGCGAGATAGTTCGCGTTGTTCGACTTGTCGGCGTCGATGAAGACGAAATCGAAAGGCCCAAGGCCCTCAGCCTCGATTTTCGGCAAAAGGTCGAGCGCCGCGCCGAGGCGGATCTCGACTTTTTCGCTCAGGCCGGCGCGGGCGATGTTTCGCCGCGCGACCGTCGCATGTCGTTCGTCCGCCTCGAGGCTGATGAGCCGCCCTTGCGGCGGCAGCGCGCGGGCTATCCAGATGGTGGAATAGCCGCCGAGCGCCCCGATCTCCAGCGCCTTGCCTGCGCCGGCAATGCGCGCGAGCAGATGGAGCATCTTGCCGTGCGGGGGCGAAACGTCGATCTGCGGCAGGCCCGCGGCGGCGTTGGCGGTCAGCGTCGCCTCCAGGGCGCCGTCCTGCCCGACGATGGTTTTGGTGAAATAGGCGTCAACCGCGCTCCACCGCCGCTCGTTCATCGAAGTCCTCTCTTCGGAGCTATCCGTCTTTTCCAGCGACGCCCGCCTCCGCGAATGTCGCCATGCCGTTATGGCAGGCGACGGCGGCCTTGACGATTCCGACCGCCAGCGCCGCGCCCGACCCCTCGCCGAGCCGCATGCCGAGATCGAGCAGCGGCGCCTTGCCGAGCCGCTTCAGCGCTTCGCGGTGCGCCCGTTCGGCCGACACATGGCCGGCGAGGCAATGGTCGAGCGCGGTCGAATCGAGCGCCTGCAGGACGGCGGCGGCCGACGAGGCGACGAATCCGTCCAGCACGACCGGCGTGCGCCGCAGCCGCGCGGCCAGAATCGCGCCCGTCATGGCGGCGATCTCGCGGCCGCCAAGCCGCGCCAAAACTTCGAGCGGGTCGGAAAGATGCGCCCTGTGGCGCGCGACCGCGGCGCGCACGGCCTCTGCTTTGCGCTTAAGCCCCGCATCGTCGACGCCGGTGCCGCGCCCGACCCAGTCCTCCGCCTCGCCGCCGTAAAGCGCGTGGAAAATCGCCGCTGCCGACGTGGTGTTGCCGATTCCCATTTCGCCGACGACCAGCAGATCCGGCTCGGAGGCCAGCGCCTCCATGCCGAAGGCGATCGTGCCGGTGCAGGTCCGCTCGTCCATCGCGGCGGTCTCGGTGATGTCGCCGGTCGGCTTTTCCAGCGCCAGCTCATAGACCTTCAGCGAGATGTCGAACGTCTTGCAGATCTGGTTGATCGCCGCGCCGCCCGAGGTGAAATTCGCCACCATCGCCTGAGTGACCGACTGGGGAAACGGCGACACGCCCTTGGCGACCACACCGTGGTTGCCGGCGAACACCGCGACCAGCGGGCTGTCGACATGCGGTTTTGCAGAGCCCTGCCAGCCGGCCAGGAAGGCGGAAATCTCTTCGAGCCGTCCGAGCGATCCGGCCGGCTTGGTGAGCTGCCCCTCGCGCTCCTGCGCCGCGGCGACGGCCGCTTCGTCCGGTCCCGGCATTTGCCGGAGCAAGGCGCGGATGTCATCGAAGGGGCGGGAAGCGGCGGTCATGGAGGTCTCACGCAAGTTGGAGTCGCGAGGCCTATAGTCGATATTCGATCAGCGTCAAAAAGCCGCCGAGATCGTGCGCCGACGAGTCGCCTCGGAGCGGAGGAGTCGATGGAACCGGCGCGTGCTTTCTGGTTCGCTCGCCATTTCCGCGAAGAATATGCGACAAAAGCCGCAGCGGCGTGCACGTTTTGCGTCCGGTTTTAGATCCTCCGGCGGCGTGGGGAGCGGTGTCCGCGCGGCGCTCGGCGCCACTCCAGAAGCTCGCCACGAGAGGCCAAGCGCAGAAGCGCGGAAGTGGAGGGACATGAAGCTGCGACTGGCGCTGGATGACATCGCGCTCGAGGGCGCGCTGAGACTTGGCGAGCAGGTCAGGGGCTCAGTCGATATTTTCGAGATCGGGACGCCGTTCATCATCGCCGAGGGCATGGCCCCGGTGTGCGCGTTCAAGGCGCGCTTTCCCGAAGTGGAAGTGCTCGCCGACGTCAAGATCATGGATGCGGGCGAGTACGAGGCGAGGCTGGCGTTCGAGGCTGGGGCGGACTACGTCACCGCGCTCGGGGGGACCGATCTCGCGACCATCTCGGCCTGCCTGAAGGCCGCCGCCGACTGGCAAAAGGCCGTCGTCGTCGACATGATCTGTGTCGACGACATGGCGAAACGGATCGAGCAACTGGAACGGATCGGAGTGCGGGCGCTGGCCGTGCATACCGGGGTCGACCAGCAGGCCGCCGGCCGGACGCCGCTGGACGACCTGAAGCTGATGAAGTCGCGTGCCCGAGCGTCAAGAATCTTCGTCGCCGGCGGCATCGCCCTCGCCACTCTGCCGCACTATATCGAAGTCGGCGCTGACGTCGTGATCGTGGGCGGCGCCATCTTGCGCGCCCCCGACCCGGCCGCGGAGGCGCGAGCCTTCCGCGCCCTTCTCGAGCGGGCCCGCCCGGGACAGAGGAGGCGCAGCGACGGCCACGGGGAACAACCGGCATGAAAACCACCGACTACGCGCGCGAGGCCGTCAAGGAGATCGAGCGGTCGCTGGCCGCGATCTCGCCCGAGGAAGCGGAACGGCTGGTCGACCTTGTGCTCGAGGCGCGGACGAATCTTCATTGCCGGCGCCGGCCGATCCGGACTCGCCGTGAAGGCTTTCGCGATGCGGCTGATGCATCTGGGCTTCGCCGCTTTCGTCGTCGGCGAAACGACGACGCCGGCGGTGACGGCCGACGATCTGCTCCTCATCGGATCGGGCTCGGGCGAGACGGCGAGCCTCGTCGCCATTGCGGAGAAAGCGAAAGCGGTCGGCGCGCGGGTCGGCCTCGTCACCATCGTTCCCGATTCGCGCGTGGGGAGGCTGGCGGACGCGCTGGTGCGGATACAGGCGCCGACGCCGAAAGCGGAGCGCCGCGGCCGGACCGCGTCGATCCAGCCGATGGGGACGCTGTTCGAGCAGACCATGCTGATTTTTCTCGACAGCGTCGTCCTGCGCCTGACGGAGAGGATGGGGGTCGACGCGGACGCGATGTTCGCCCGGCACGCCAATCTCGAATAGACGGCGGAGAGGTTCACCCCCGTCATGGCGAGCGAAGCCAAGCAATCCAGCAGACCGCCGGGCGCGCTACGGCTCCTGGATCGCTTCGTCGCTGCGCTCGTCGCGATGACGGCGTCGGTTTAAGTTGATCCCATCATGCTTTTCCGAATGGAAGGGCGGCGTCCATAATGTCGTCTGTTGCGGAACTTCAGGTCGGAGACAACCCATGAACATCAGCCCCTATGGTTCCTGGGCCTCCCCGGTCACCTCCGATCTCATCGTCGCGGAAGCGATCCGGCTCGACCAGGTCGCGCTCGACGGCGAGGCCATCTACTGGACGGAGTCGCAGCCGCAGAAGCAGGGGCGGACCTTTCTCTACCGCTCGGTCGGCGGCGGCGAGCCGGAGCCCCGAACCCCCGATGACGAAAAAAACCGGTTCAACGTCCGCACGCGTGTCCATGAATACGGCGGTGGCGCGTTCGCTCTCGACGAGGGCGCCGTCTATTTCTCCAATTTTGCCGATCAGCGACTCTATCGCCAGGATGAGGGAGGGCGGCCAAGGCCGATTACGCCTCTTCCAACATCCGCGCCGGCGGACGCGCTCCGCTACGCCGACGGCGTGATCGATCGGCGCCGCGGCCGGATGATCTGTGTCCGGGAAGACCATACAGGCGAAGGCGAGGCGATCAACACGATCGTCGAAGTCGATCTTTCTGGCGCAGCCGCGCCAAAAATCCTCGTCTCGGGGAACGACTTTTATTCGTCGCCCCGCCTGAGCCCGGACGGCGGCCGCCTCGCGTGGCTCACCTGGAGCCATCCCAACATGCCTTGGGTCTCGACCGAGCTCTGGGTCGGCGAAATCCTCGCCGACGGCGCGATCGGGAACGCGCGCCGGGTGGCCGGCGGACCGGACGAATCGATTGTCCAGCCGGAATGGTCGCCGGACGGCGATCTCTTTTTTGTCTCCGACCGGAGCGGCTGGTGGAACATCTATCGCGAGAGGAACGGCGCGTTCGAGCCGGTCGCGCCGGTGGAGGCCGAATTCTCCCGACCGCAGTGGCGGTTCGGCATGTCGAGTTACGCGTTCGAGTCGGCCGAGCGCATGATCTGCTGCTTCGTCAAGGACGGCGGCTGGACGCTTGCCCAGGTGGACCTGCGAAGCGGGCGTTTCGAGCCGATCCCGACCGAATTCACCGACATCTCGCAGCTTCGCGCCGGCAAAGGACGCGCCGCGTTCTTCGGCGGGACACCGTCGGAAGCGCTCGCGCTCATCGAACTCAACCTGAGCGATGGGACCCACCGGGTCATCCGCCGCTCCGCCGTGGTCGAGGATGGCGTCCGCCCCTATGTCGCGCGGCCCGAGCCGATCGCGTTCCCGACCAGCGACGGCGAGACCGCGCACGCGATCTACTACCCGCCGTTCTCTCCCGCCTTCGCCGCGCCGGCCGGCGAGAAGGCCCCGGTCCTCGTCTTGAGCCACGGCGGGCCAACCGCCTCCGCTTCGAGCACGCTCTCGCTCGAAGTCCAGTACTGGACCAGCCGCGGCGTCGGCGTGCTCGACGTCAACTATCGCGGCAGCACCGGATATGGCCGCGCCTACCGGCTGAAGCTCGAGCGGCAGTGGGGCGTCGTGGACGTCGCCGATTGCGTCAACGGCGCCCAATATCTGGTTGAAAACCGGAACGCCGATCCCGATCGTCTGATGATTGCGGGCGGCAGCGCCGGCGGCTACACGACGCTCTGCGCCCTCACGAGCGGCGGCGAGAAGACTTTCAGCGCTGGCGCGAGCCACTATGGCGTGAGCGACCTTGCAGCGCTGGCGCGCGACACCCACAAATTCGAGTCCAGATACCTCGATTGGCTGATCGGACCGTATCCGCAGGACGAACGGCTCTACGCCGATCGCTCCCCGATCAACCACGCCGATCGGCTCTCTGCGCCGGTTATCTTCTTCCAGGGCGCCGACGACAAGGTCGTTCCGCCAAACCAGACCGAGCTTATGGTCGCCGCGCTGAAGGAACGGGGGATTCCGGTCGGATATTTCCTGTTCGAGGGCGAACAGCACGGCTTTCGCAAGGCGGAGACCCTCAAGCGAGCGCTCGATGCAGAACTTTATTTCTTCGCGACGCTCGTCCTGCGTTCCGGCCTGCGCTTCTGATCGGGGCGGCGAAACCGGCTGACGCTTTCACGCCCGGCCCTTTTTGGGCTCGCGACCTCGCGACGAGCTTCTCCCGCTTCGCCGACCCCCTGCATGGTGACGAGGGCCAGGCTGCGACAGCCCGCCTCGGGCAAAGGCGAAGGCGCCGCCCCGCCGGTCGGGTCTGACGCCTTCTCCGCCGCGCTGGAAGCAAGGACCGGCCGCCGCCTTCACGACCCTTGAGCGCGGACAAAAAAGCCCAAGGGCGCACGACGCGTCTCCGCCTGGAGGGGAACCAATGATTTCTTGACAGCCTTGCGCTTATGTTCTATATTTGTTCTCATTGCAGAAAAGGATCGCTGTTAGTCGGTTCCGTCAAAGCTGTTCCGCACTGCGCCGCCGTTCGAAGCGGGTCGGCGAGGCACGCGCACGCCGGTCGCGGTGGTCGATCCTGCGCCGCAAGGGATTGATAGGATTAAATCCGCGCCCGAAAGTTCTTCATCGTGCGGGGGGTCGATCACGACCTTCGCCGGGCGCCCGACGAGACGGGGGCTGAGAGTCGAATTTTTTGCTCTGGACTTCTGGATTTCTGGATTTCTTCGTAACGCCCGGACGGTGTTCTGTTCGGCGCGACGCCCGCAAATGGCGCATTGAAAAGTCCGGAATCAGACGAAGGAATCTCTGCGAAGCTTTGGACGTGGCCAGTCAGGGTCACGACGCCCGCGTTCGCGGTAACGCCGATATGCGCGGCGTCGATGCTAGGCTCCCAACCGAGTTCGCCCATCACGGATTCTTGGAGCTCTTTGTCTTGTGACATTTTGTTTCCCTTCGCTGAGGTGAGCGGGGTTATTCGGCCCCGAAAGCCGCGACCCCAGGAATACCAAGCGGCAATGCGACAAAGAATT
Organism: uncultured Alphaproteobacteria bacterium; assembly: GCA_963835885.1. Classification (GTDB taxonomy): domain Bacteria; phylum Pseudomonadota; class Alphaproteobacteria; order Rhizobiales; family Beijerinckiaceae; genus Roseiarcus. Next base: position 306,352 of record CAWIHF010000039.1, on the reverse strand, counting down.
GTCGCGATCGCCATGCGGTATGTTTCTCCGGCCTAAGGAATTTACGAGGGGCGCTCGCTTCCCACCGCGAGCGGCGAAATCAGCACACGTTTTCCAAACCACCAATTCCGAGTGTCGACAATGAAATAGTGGAACCTCCAGTCCGTATCGTCGATCATGAGAGTCTCGATATGGCCGATTTCGCCGTCGACGGCGTGAACACGGTATCCGGCCACTTCGACGACGCTGCGCAGATGCGGATCCGCTCCCCGCGACGTCGGGCTGTCGCCGCGGGCCTGGTCGTTTGGACCGAGGCCCATGTAGGGCGGCGCCATCAAGGGCGAAGCCATCGCGCCGGGGATCGCGGAGAGATTCGGGCCGCCCCAAAGCGGGTCCCAACCGTAGTAGGTGTAGAGCTGATTTTCCATTTGCTGCGAGATCGGCTGATCTTCGACCAATTCCGGGCTGGCTTCGACCTGGGTTCTCGACAGCGCAACAACGAATTGTTGGCGTTCGAGGTCCTGTCGCGAAATGGCCGACGGATGGATCAGCACCTTGCGCCCTGCCAGCCAGGTCCCGCAATCGATGACGAGCCAGCGCACCTTCCAAGACGCATCGTCGAACAGATAGTCGACGACGGTTCCGATCCTGCCGTCGCTCGCCTCGATCGCGAAGCCCTTCAGAGGGGAAATGACCTGCAACATGGTCTGGCCTTTTGCGAATGGGGTCGGAAGGATCTGTATCGTCTCAGTTCGAAATTTCAACTCACGCCCGTTGACAGGACTGCGCCTTGCGGCCGAACGAGGTCCGACGAGCGGATCAATTCTCCTTTGCGCTCCCGAAACGCAGACCCTCCTCGTCGATCGATTTCATGATATTCCGCACCATATTCGCGATCTTCTGGGGGCCCTCGACCGTCTCGGCCAGATCGGGCAGCAAGCGCACGAGGGCGGGGCGGACCGCGGAGAATGCTGCGTCTTGGTGCATGGGACCTCGCCCTGCGGTGCGCTAAGCATCGCCCGAATTTGGCGCTAGCGAACCCTCACGCAATCACGAAATCAGCCGGCGGTGTAGGTTCGGAAAGTACCTAGGGGCGACGCGAGGCGCAGGCGGGCGCGCCACACTGACCTTCCCGGCCGCCGAAAGCGATCGCGACGTCCATCCGACGGTTGGGACGCCGTCGGCGCCTGGTCTGAGTAATTTCCAATTCTTGTTTCTTCGAGCTCTCCGCTGTCCAAATGCTCGCGGCCCAAAGACATGCGCGGAATTTGGATTCGTCAGGCGCGGTGTTGAAAGTCAGGGCGACCGGCTACGCAAGGGGATAGACCCATGCACAAAAGAAACGCCGTCCAGTTGCGATTGATTTTCTCAGCAGCCGCCATCTGCGCCGTTCTCGCGGCCGCAATCTTCAGCGGCGCTGATCGAGGCGGATCGCTTGCAATCGGGACGGTTCCGGAAACGGAGCCGATTATCGTGAGGTCGATTTCGACGATCAGGAAGCCGGCTGTCAAAACGCAATGGGCTGGATCTTCGCATGACCGCCTCCCCTCGCCGCTTATGACGAAAGCTTCGCCTTGATGACCCAAGCGCCGCGCCGCTTCCGGGTCGATACGCTCAAAGGAGAATGATGATGGCAAACATCGAACTGAAGAAAGTCGAGGAACAGCACAATCGCCGGGTCCTCTACAGCGTGAAAGTGAGCGCGAATCACATGGAATTTCCGATCGGCATCCTGGACCAGGGATCGGCTTCGGGTGCGAATTCAAATCGATGCAGAGTAGGTTGGGTTTGCATTGATTTGGCGGGAGGTTACGGATGGCGGGGTTGGAGTTGAGCGACGAGGCTCTGGTTGCGGCTTTGCGATCGCATCCCGGTCTCCGGGAGCGGGTGGGCTCGATCGTGCTGGCGGTTGAAGGCGGCGGGGGCGAATTGAAGGAAGCCGACGCTGCGGAAGAGCGCATGGTGGATGAGATGCGTCTGATGGGACGGGAGGCGTTGCGCAGTTGGGCCGAGCGGCGGGTCGAGGCGACGGAGCGGGAAATTCGCCAACGACCTCAGATGCATCGCCAAGGTGAAAAAAACTCCGCTGGCATACGAAATTCGGCGAAATAGAAGTCCGGGAGCCGCAATATCGGTTCGGGACGCAACGGGTGCGTCCTTTCGTGCTCGGGGCGAAGGTGAGCCCGCTCGGATGTTCGCGACCGCTGCAGCGCGCCATCGTCGACTTCGCCGCCGATCAACCCTTCGCGCAAGCGCGCGCCAAGTTGCAGGAGCACTACGGCTTTGCGATCGGCGAGAGCACGATCCAGCGGATCACGTTCGCCCACGCCGAGGCGATCTACGAAGCCGGCGCCAGGATTGTGAAGTTCCGGAGGCGCCGGGCCTCAGCAAGCCGATCATCGTTGAGACGGACGGCGGCATGGTTCCGATCGTCGAACCTTGTCGCGAGGGGAAAGACAAGCGCAAGGGCAAGACGTTGTCCTGGCGGGAGGCGAAGCTGTCGCTGGCGCACGCGCAGGGGAGCCGGACGCCGGTCTATGCGGGCTCGATTGAGGGCGGGGTCGAAGAGGCCGGGCGTCAGATGCTTTCCTGCGCGGTTCGCGCCGGCTTCGGGGCGGGCTCACGGGTTCACGCGGTCGGCGACGGCGCGCCATGGATCGTCGGTCAAATCGAGCAGCAGTTCGGCGACCAGGGTCGCTACTTGATTGATTTCTATCATGTTTGCGAATATCTGGCCGCCGCCTCAGCGGCAATCGCGCCCGATCCGGTCGCGCGCAGCCTCTGGATGGAGACGCAAAAGGACGCGCTCAAGAGCGGGCGTCTCGACGCCGTCCTGCGGGCGCTCGCCGGACATTGCGAGCCTCCCGAGGTCGACGACCAGCGCGCGCCCGTGCGAACCTGCCATCGCTACCTCGGCGCCCGCGCCGGCCAATTGAACTATCGCCAGGCCTTGGCCGAAGGACTGCCCATCGGCTCGGGCGAGATCGAAAGCGCTCATCGCTACGTCGCCCAACAACGCCTCAAGCGGCCGGGCGCCTGGTGGCGCGTCGAACATGCCGAACACATGCTTGCCTTGCGGATAAACCGAATAAACGGCGATTGGGACGCCTACTGGAAAGCCCTCGCCCAACCCAGCTCCGCTGTCGCCAATGACAACTACCCGAAATCACTCCGCCGCACCGCCTGATTGCATCACTTTGGATCGCACCCATCGGCGACTGCAAACGAAACCGCTGTCCTCGCCTCCGCCCTCGCCTTCGCCGAAGATTGCGAGGCGGCGGCGCGACTGAGGCTAGCGCACGTCGCGCATGGATAGGATCGGTCCATGCGGCGGCAGGCCGAATTCCCTGCTGGAGAGAAACGACCAGACGTTTCATTCTCAGGGGTCGACGCAGTCTGATGGCCAAGTAACAGGGAAAAGAACAGGGAACTTCGCGTTTTTCAGCAATTCGGCGCCAAAAGCGCCTCAAAAGCGTTTTAATTACAGATACGTATGGAACAATTCCACAATTCCCAATTCCCTGTGCAATCAGAACAGCGAAATTGATTCGGCCGATCAGGGAATTAATTCGGCGCAAATCGCTGATAACAGGGAATTGCCTCGCGGGGGCGATGGGACGTTGCACGCTCCGATTCCAACGAAGCGCGTCATGCCTCGCCGATGCGCACGGACCCGTCGAATGAGTAGTTTCCGAGGCTGCCCGCTCTCGAATTTCTCCTCTACCGTATCAATGGCGGACCCGAGCAGCGCAAGTCCAAGGGCCGTCGCGTCTTCGCAAGTGGCAGGGAGAGCCAATCATGGACAAGAACAAAGTCGCCGGTTCGATCAAGGAAGTCAAAGGCGCGGCGAAGGAGGCCATCGGCAAGGCTATCGGCGACGCCAAGTTGCAGAGCGACGGCAAGACCGACAAGGCCGTCGGCAAAATTCAAAACGCCGTCGGCGGCCTGAACGACGCGGTCAGCGACGCAGTGAAGAAGTAATCGATACCTCCGGCACGGCCGGTGCGTTCAAAAATTGACGAGAGGCGATGTCATGAGCACGATTCTAATTATCCTCGTCTTGATTTTTCTCTTTGGCGGCGGAGGGTACTACGCTCATGGCCGCTACGGAGGCTCCGGGCTGGGAAGCGTTCTTGGCCTGCTCCTCATCGTTGTCGTGGTGCTTTGGCTCGTTGGGGGTATCGGGGGCTTGAATTTATCGAGCCCGAGACTTTGACGCCTTCGCTGTTGTCGACAACCGGAACGGGGACCACCAAGTGTTGGACCGGCGAGGCGTCTTTGGCGGAGGGCGCGGCGGCGCACGACTTGCGCTTGAGGACTGAGAGCGAGCGAAATCGATTGGAACGCCGGGTGAACTCGTTGGCGTTCTCGTGATCGTCGTGATCGCGCTCTGGTTTGTGGGCCGCCAGCGAAACTCGGATTCCGGTATCTGCGCTTAAGCGTGTGGGGCATTGATCCGGAGCTTCGCCATGTTGGATTCGGATCAGCGGCCTGAGATTGAAGCGCCTGAAGAATTATCGGCGGATATGCCTCTGCCGTCCGATGCGAAGACGTTCTTTCTTGGCGGCATGTTCTTTCTGGCGATTTTGACGACGGCCTACGTCGCCAGAGACATTGTCCTGCCATTGATGTTCGCGGTCATGCTCAATCTTCTGATGCAGCCCGCCTTGCGCATGCTAGAACGATTGCGCGTGCCCAAGGCGCTGGGAGCGATCTTGCTCATTCTCGTCGTGGTCGCGGCGATTGTCGGACTTGGCGCCGCCATCGCCGGACCCGCCGAAGCGTGGATAGCCAAGCTGCCCGAAGGTGTTCCCCGCCTTCAGGAGCGGTTGAGCTTTCTCACCGCCCCTATCGATACGCTTCGGACATTTCTGGCGGCGGCCAACAATTTCGGCGCCGCGGGCCCACAGCAAAGCACGGCCGGGCCTTTGGACGGCGGAGCAATTCTCTCGAGCGTCTTTGCCGGGACGCGAAGCTTCGCCAGCGGCCTGTTCACCACTGTCTTGTTTCTCTACTTCCTGCTTGTTTCCGGGGACAGCTTTCTGAGGCGGTTCGTCGAGCTCCTGCCCAGGTTCAAAAGCAAGCGGCAGGCGGTCGACATCTCGCAGCAAATCGCACGCGATATTTCCGCCTATCTCCTCACAATTACCCTGATGAACGCCCTTGTCGGCGCCGCGACCGCCCTTGTCATGTGGTCGACCGGAGTCGGCGATCCCGTTCTTTGGGGGACGGTCGCATTCATTCTGAACTATGTCCCAATTCTCGGCCCCGCCGCAGCCTTTTTCATTTTCCTATTCGCCGGCTCGCTCACGATCGCCTCGACCTGGCAAGCCCTGCTCCCGGCGGCGCTCTATGTCGCCATCCACGTGATGGAGGGCGAGACGGCGACGCCGATGCTCCTCGCCAGACAATTCACGCTCAATCCGGTTCTCGTTATCTTCTCTTTCGTGTTCTGGTTCTGGCTGTGGGGCGTCCCCGGCGCGATACTTTCGGCGCCAATTCTGGCGGCGACCAAGATCGTGTGTGAACGCGTTCGTCCGCTCGCCGCCTTCGGTCATATTCTCGCGGGTTGAAGGCGCAAGCGCCGCGGCTTCTCAACGCGAAATTGACGGCCCCTCTCCTGCCCCCGAAGCCAGTAGCGCCAACCTGGCTAATGCAGGCAGCGACTTCAACTCGGTTCTCTTCATGATCGAGGCGCGGTGGTTTTCGACCGTGCGCTGGCTGATGCCGAGATCGGCTGCGATGTTCTTGCTGGGCTGCCCCGCCAGCACCCTTTCCATCACGTCGCGTTGTCGGGCCGTGAGACCCGCGAGATGAGCTGACGCTGATTTGCGCAGCTTCGCCAATTTGCCGGAATCCTGAGACAGTTCGAGAGCCCGCTCGATGCCTGCTATCAGTTCCTCGCGCCCGATCGGCTTTTCGATGAAGTCCAGCGCGCCCGCTTTCATGGCTTTGACCGCCATGGGCACATCGGCGTCGCCGGTGATCATGATCGCCGGCAAGCGATGGCCCTCGTCATGGAGCTTCTCGAGCAATTCGAGCCCGCTCATAACCGGCAGATAGGCGTCGATCAGCAGGCACGCGGATTTGCCGGGATCAAAGGCGTCAAGAAACGCCTCGCAGCTTGCATAGGTGTCGACGGCGCGGCCATCGTCCTCGAGCACGGTTCGTATCGCCTCACGAACCTGGTCGTCATCATCGACGACAATGATCCTGGCTCCGCCTGAAGCGTTCAGGGCGTCAGCAGAGTGAGGAGCAGGTAGGACGTGCGGGTCGGGCGGCTTGGCGAGGAGCTTCTCGATCGCCCGCGTCAACTCGCCCAGTTTGACGGGTTTGTTGAGATGAACGCAGTCGTGCAGGGCGATATCGCGCAAGGTCTCAGTCGAAATATCGCCGGTTAGAATGATAAATGGAATTTGCCGATCGAGCTCCTGCCTCAGTTTCTGACAGACTTGAACCCCGTTCATGCCGTGTGGCAAATTGTAGTCGGCGAGGACCAGACCGGGTCGCGTCGTCCCGCGCGCCAGCAATTCCAGGGCGTCGTGGCCGTCGACCGCCGACGAAGTCTCATAGCCCTCTTCGTTCAGGAACAGCTTGAGGTTCTCGCGCACTTCCGGGTCGTCCTCAATGATCAGGATCGCTGCGGTGCGAAGGGTCGTTTGCGTGGGGCCGTCGTCCGCCGGCCGCGCACGACGGTCAGGCGGCGAAGGGACGCCGCTCGGCGTCAGCGGGACTTCGATCGAGAAGACCGACCCCTTTCCGGGCAGCGAGCGCACCCGGATCGGATGGCCGAGCAGTTCGCCCAGGCTTTTGACGATCGAAAGCCCCAGGCCCAGGCCTTGGCTGCGCTGGCGGGCGGCATTGTCCACCTGATGGTATTCGTCGAAGATCGCCCGCAACTCCGACTGGGGGATGCCGATCCCGGTGTCCCAGATCTCGATGCGCAATTTGCCCTGGCGCCGTCGGCAGCCGACGAGGACCCTGCCGCGCTTGGTGTATTTCAGGGCGTTCGAGATCAGGTTGCGGATCATCTGCTCGAGCAGACCCGGATCGCTTCGAATGGACAAGGCGCAGGGCATGATGCGTAAACCGAGGCCTGCCGCCTGCGCGTGGTAAGTCAGTTCATCCCTCAGACGGTCGAACAGGTCGTTCACCGGGACGTCGCCGATTTCGGGCTCAACGGCGCCCACTTCGATCCGATTGATGTCGAGCAGCGTATTCAGCATGCCGGTCATGGCGCCCAAGGCTTCATCGATGCCTTCGACCAACTGCTGAGCCTTTTCCCCGACAACTCTCTTCGCCAGCAAGCCCTGGAGGAGGGCGAGCGTCTGCAATGGCTGTCGCAGATCGTGGCTCGCCGCCGCAAGAAAGCGCGTCTTGGCGATATTCGCCAATTCGGCCTCACGCTTGGCGGCGCTCAGCGCATCCGCCGCACGCCGCCGTTCGGTTACGTCTTCATATGTGATAACGACGCCTTCGGTCTTCTCGTCGCTGGCGCGGTACGGCATGATCCGGCGCACGAACCATGCGCCGCTCTGACCCTGGATTTCCCGCTCAACGGGCGTTTGGCGGGTGAGAACTGTTTCGGCGTCGTCGAGGAGAGCGTCGTCGGCGGCAAGCGACTTGAGATCGGTGAGCGGGCGGCCCACGTCGCTCGGAATCACTTTGAAAAGCGCTTTTGTCGCGGGCGTGAAAAAGCGGATGTTGAAGCGCGTGTCGAGGAAAATCGTCGCGACTTTGGTGCTGTAGAGCACGTTCTGCAGATCGTCTGCGGTCCTGCGCTGACGTTCGAGTGTTTCCTGCAGCTGGCTGTTGAGTGCGGTCAGCTCCTCGTTGAGCGATTGAAGCTCCTCCTTGGAGGCGAGCAGCTCCTCGTTCGTCGACTGATATTCTTCGGCGACGGACAACGCATCCTCGTTGACCGCCGTCTGCTCTTCGCTCGAGATCTCGAGGTTGCGGATGGTGTTCTGCAGTTCGCTCTTCGTCGCTTCGAGCTCCCGCTCGAGCTCAACAACGCGCGGAGCGTCAGCCGGCGCGATGCCGCCGCCCCCGACAACCTGCGGCTCCGGCTCCTCGACAAAGCAGACCAGCAACAGGTCCTCGCGTTCACGTGGCGCCGGCGTGACGACGATGCTGAATGACGAGGCGGCAGCCTCGCCTTTCGTCCGCCCGCCGGGCACGACGACTCGCGCGTTCTCGCGCAGCGCACGCTGAACCGCCGATCTCAGCTTCGTGCGCACGCCCTCGCGCGCCATGGCGATCAGATCATGCGCGGGGCGGCCCGATGCGACTTTGAGATAACGATCGATCGGTCCCTGGAAGTGGAGACATTCCTGTTTGCCGTTGATCAGCACCGCAGCCGGACCGTAGGCTTCCAGGACCATTCGTCGACACAGTTCGGCAAGATCAATCTGGCGCGAAGGCATAGGCGCCGGGCCAGGACGCGCGCGCGGCCGGAAGCCGTCGCCGGCGCTCAAGGACAGACCGAAATCGCCCGGTCGGGCGCCACGGACGCGCCGATAAATGCGCTGAGGTTTGGAGATAACGGAGAACCGACCGTCGGCCACCCCGATCGTCTCGGCGTCACCGACCAGTAAAAAGCCGCCATCGCGCAACGCGAAGTGGATGATCGAGATGACCTTGGCCTGCGCTTCCGGCAGAAGGTAGATCAGCAGGTTCCGGCACGACACGAAATCGAGACGCGCGAATGGCGGGTCGGCGAGCACGTCATGCACCGTGAACACGACGTTCGAGCGCAGTTCGGCCGAGACCCGATAATTGCGATCCTCCTTGGAGAAAAACCGGGCCAATCGCTTTGGCGAAACGTCGGCCTCGATCGAGTCGGGATAGAGGCCGTCGCGGGCGCTTGCCACCGCGTCGGGATCGACGTCGCTCGCGAATATCTGCAATTTGATCTCGCTCTTCGAAGCGTCGATCTGCTCGCGAAAGAGCATGGCGAGGGAATAGGTTTCTTCGCCGGAACTGCAACCGGCGACCCAGACTCTCAGCGGTCGATCGACCGGGTGGTCGCGCACAAGGTCGGGAATGACGCTCTTGGCCAGAAAATCGAAAACGGCCGCGTCGCGAAAGAAGCCGGTGACATTGATCAGCAAATCCCTGGAGAGCTGATCGCGTTCGTGGGCGTCGCGAAGCAAGAGGTCGAGATACTTGGCGGCGGTTTTGACCCCGGCCAGGGCCATCCGCCGCTCGACGCGCCGCTCGAGCGTCCCGTGCTTGTAGAGCGAGAAGTCATGGACCGTCTTGGTGCGCAGGAGAGCGATAATGTCCGGCAGCAAATCCTCCAGCGACTTTTGCGCGCGCGATTTCCTCGGCTCCAGGACAAAGACGTGGCCTCGCTCGCGCGCGACCAGCGCCTCGGCAATCTTCGTGGCGCGGAGCACCAGGTCCACTGCGCCGGTTGCGACGGCGCTGCGCGGCATGCCGTCATAGTCGGCCTCGGTGAAGTCCTGCGCGATGACGAGACCGCCTTTGTCCTTGACCGCCTTCAGGCCGAGACTGCCGTCGGCGCCGGTTCCGGAAAGCACCACGCAGACGGTGCGCGCTCCATATTCGCGAGCCAGAGAATTCAGGAGGAAGTCGAAAGGGAGCCGCGCGCCATGTCGCGCCTGCGGCTTCGAAAGCTGCAAGGCTCCCTTTTCGTCGGCCGAAAGATAGACGCCAGGCGGAATGACATAGACGCGCTCGCGCTCGATCGCCATTCCGTCAGTCGCCAACAGAACCGGCATCGACGTATGGCCGGCAAGCAGGTCCACCATCATGCTATCGTGGCTCGGGTCGAGGTGCTGCACGATGATGAAGGTCATGCCGTTAATCGCCGGCAGCGCGTCCAAAAGCTTCCGGCAAGCGTCAAGGCCGCCGGCCGAGGCGCCGATCGCGACGATCGGAAAATCCGCCCGACCGCTGGCGGAGAGCGGCCTCTGAAGCCAACGCGGTCGATCCGTCTTGGGTTGATGCGGACGACGTCCAGGCATTCGGCGATTTTTCTCGAGGAGCCACGCTCCAATGGAGCGGGCGAGAGCCAATAGCAAAATTCTGTCCCGATTGCGACCCATTTGGCAGGGGAAGACTCTTCCGCTTGTGCGGAGCGCGCGTCCGGGGGATGAGTAGTTTCCGAATCTTCCCCAGCCGGCAGACCTCAATCATAGTCGCCTTTGCATCGCCGTGGCCGACGGTTTCGTGGCGATGGGAGACAGGCGGCCATGAGCGCATCGATGAACGCAGATCCGGAGCTCGCGGTTCTTCGCGAGGATATTTTCGCCTTGAAACGCGATGTCGCGAGCCTGATCGAGCACATCAAGGGCGGAGCGACGATCTCGGTTCAGAACGCCGCCGACCAAATTGAACGGGGCCTACGGAGCCTCCGCCAACAAGCGGGAGCGGAGGGCGAGCGCTCGGCCAAGGCATTCAACCTCTTCGTCGAAAATCGGCCCCTTGTCGCCCTGACGATCGCGGTCGGAGTCGGGTATATCGGCGCTCGCGTGCTTCGGCGGTGAGCCAAGCCTGTACAACAAGCGATCTCGTCAAGGTCGCTTCGCATCGCTTCAGGCTGGCGGAGCGGGTGTGGAGCCGCAATCGACGGGATGTTTCGCTCGCATCGCGCTCCTGCAGCTGTTCACCCTTCTCTGCGCCGCGACTGCTCTGGGCTGCGCGCTCGTCGCTGTTTGGATTTGCGCCGCGCCGATGCTTGGCGCAGCCGGCGCGCTCGTGGTCGCCTCGGTGCGGCCGGGTTCGCCGCGTTCGTGGTTCGCGCGGCGTACTCGGGGAATCACGGTCGCCGTCGCTGGCTCCAAGCGTCAGGCCGACGCATTGCTGCTCGTCCAAGCTGGTCTCGCACTGGTCGCCGCTCTCCCGGCTGCGACGAAAATTGGACGCAGCCAAAATCCTTTGCTCGCGCCGATCGTTGCGGCATGAGTAGTTTCCGAGGCTGCTCTTGCCGACCGGCGGTCCGTATCATGGCTTCAGGAACGTCTATCGTGCAACCCGGGGGGGAGGTTATTCGATGAAGGCACTGCGCACTCTGGTCGTGGAGGACGACGCGATGATCGCTGGATTGCTTGCCGAAACGCTCGAGGGTCTCGGCCACGCGGTTTGCGCCGTGGAGACCAATGTCGCCAACGCCGTGGCCGCCGCTTCTCATTGGCGCCCTGATCTGATGATCGTCGACGTCGGACTCGGCGAAGCGAGCGGCGTCGCGGCGGTCAAAGAGATTCTCCGAAGCGGCTTTGTCCCGCATGTTTTTGTCACCGGCCATGCATTGAGCGGCATTTCGTTGGGACCGGACACCGTCCTCATTCGGAAGCCCTTCCGTGTGTCGGACCTGGATCAGGCGATTCAGCGGGCGCTCGCAACGGCGCCGACCTGCGACCCTCTCGCTGAGTCGGTGACGACGGCGAAGGTCGACGCGGACGTGACAAGCGGGCTCTAAGAGCCCGTGCAGTCGCGTCGATATCTGCAAGGGTCGACGGCAAACGAAATTGTCCCTCCGTCGCCGGGCTTCCGAGTTCAAGAAGGGAAATCGGGTATTGACATGACCCACCCATGCCGCTCTGTCGCCGCTCATCGGGTCGGAGTTCGACAAATTCCTATGCGCTTCGATCGGCGAGGATCGAAATGGAACGATGCTCAGCGTCCTTTCCGCGCTTGCGCGGCTCGATGTCGATCCCTGGAAGGAAGCCACGAGCCTCGCACGAATGCCGAGGGAAGCGGCTGCCGTGCGGTTGACCGCGTTGATTGACGCGCTGCCGGACGAGCCGGCGAGCGCGATCCCATCAAGAACGAGCGCCGCCGATCTCGTCGCGCTGTTGCCGAAGGGTAAGACTCCCAATGTCCGTCCTCCGGATAGCCCACTTGCTGAAACCGGGTTTGGGCAGACGCAGATCATCGTGGCGTTTGGCGCCTTCGCCATCATGATGCTCGTTGTCTTCGCGATCTCAGCCCTCTTTTCGCCTGGGCCTCGAAGCGGCGCAAATCCGTTGCCGCCTCGCGCCGCCGACGCCATGACGGCGTTGCCGCGCAAGCCTGGCCCTTGAGGTTCGAGGGTTCATCGCAGCGCGGTCGCCACGCCGCAAACGCGAATGCGCAGCGGATCGCCGACGGCCCTGGGTGGAATGTCCTGGTCGCCGAAAGCCGCCAGCGGTCGCCGGCGCTCGACTTGCGCTCCCTTGCGAAAACCGGAGCAGATCTTCAGCCGCACGGATCGGCGTCGCTGTCGGTCCGGGCGGCGGCGGTCGTCTGGCTGACCGCCTTCAAGCGGCGGTGTAGAACAGGCGACGCTGCAGGGGCGGCGTCGAGCGCGGCAAAGCCGCCGACAAGGACGGCGTTCTCGATGCCGGAAATGATGACTGTCGCGAGAAAGCCGAGCACCACCACGGGCCCTGCCAGCGGCGAGGCAAGGAACAGCCCGGAAGGGCCAAAATCATTCCCACTCGATTATTCTCATCTATGTTAACACGTTGATCTGAAAGCGTAATTGTTTTCTGCGTGCGACGAAGAACGTCTAGCCGATCCGACAAAAATTTGCGCTCTTGAATACAAACACAAATTTCGACAGTCGGCGATTGGCTCGGTTTCAGCGGCTATCGGCATCGATTGGTCGATTTCTATTAAGACAAGCCACCGACCAATCGATAGGAGCAAGTCCAGAAAGACGCGGGAACGCATCGTGCGCGGGCTGAAGACTGTCGAGACCGTCTGCGCGAAAGCTACGACGACAAGGGCAACGCGATCTTCTACAAGTATAAGCAGGAAGATGACGCCGACGTCGATCGAACGGCGCCTTCCGAGCGGAACCGGCTGGTCGCCCAGCAATTCGCGCAGCGTTACCTCAAGGTCATTCGGTACGGCAATCGCACGCCGCAAAACCCGCGCGAAGATTTGGCGCAGCGCAGCGACTGGCTGTTCGAGGTTGTGTTCGATTATGGAGAACATGATGCAGCTGCGCCGACAACCCCGGAAGGGCAGACATGGCCGGCTCGGCTGGATCCGTTTTTGCTGGGCTCGTCGCTATTTCAAATGGGTGAATTGGCCAAGCGCTCATGTGGGAAAAACCGAGCTTCTTGAGAGGCTTGCCGACATGACGCGCGTGATAGTCGACCGCCGGCCCGCTCCGCGATGGTCCCTTGAGATCCATCCGCCGCCACCGCATGACACCTCATTGGAGCGCCGGGCCAAAGTCCGAGAGCTCCTCAGCCGATCCCCCCACGAGTTAGCCGTGGCGAGGCCCTGGTATAACAAGCAATCGTTGAAGCCACAGACCCTCCAAGTTGCGCAGTCGACGTCCACAGTTTAGTGCGCATTCTCGCGAGCGAGAACAACAAATATAGTTCTCACCATAATTGAAAAGTCGAGCCAAATAGTCCAGTTGTTGATGTACCACAAATCGAGTTCTACGCGTCGCTGCATCTTTTCGAGAGTATCAGTCTCTCCCCTGGCTCCGCAAACTTGCGCCCACCCAGTCATGCCGGACTTAACGTGATGCCGGAAAGCATATTTCTCGATAGTGGATGCGAAATATCGGTCGTGAGCGGAGGCGTGCGGACGTGGACCAACGATGGACATGTCACCCCGAGCGACGTTAAACAACTGGGGAAGTTCGTCGATGCTCAGCCGCCGGATCCAATATCCCACTCGCGTGACGCGCGAATCACGCTTCTGCGCCTGACGAACGAAAGCTCCGTTCTCCATCACCGTCATCGAGCGAAACTTATAGATTCCAAACGGTCTCCCGTTGAACCCATGCCTAGTTTGGCGGAATAGCACCGGCCCCGCGGAATCGAGCTTGATCGCAATCGCCACCGCCAGCATCAAAGGCGACAAGAGCGCAAGCGCCGATACAGATAGGATGACGTCGACGACCCGCTTTAAGAACTGTTCGGCGGGAGAAAGCGCGGCCCGTTGCAACTCAATTGCAACAGTGTCGCCCATATCGTTGTGGACTCGCTGAAATAGCTGCGAAAGAGCGCCGATTGGCACAAGGGTTACGGGCAACGGAAGCACTCGCAATCGCTTCGCAATCGCGCGCAAGTGGGACATCCGCTCCGGATTAACAAAAAGAACGATCTCCTCGATCTCCGAGATCCGGCACATCGAGATGATGTCCTCGACCATGTCGTCGGCAGACGGTTCGCTTGCAGGGACATGGAAATGGGCCACAATGCGGTAGCCGTGACGCGTCAGGTTTTCGACGAACCTCTGTGGGATAGCGTCCTCGGTGGTGAGGGTCACGACCGTTCGCCCTTTTAGCGCCCCGCTCTCAAGCGCACGAGGGAGGGAAATCCGCCAAAACGCCCTATGTGCGATGAGAGCGATAGCCCCCAACGCCCAAAAAATCAGAATGTCGCCGCGCGATAAGTCTTGGTTTGCGCCCCAGGTGAATACCCCGGAGGCCAAGATCAAAAAAGCGCCACACCAAGCGCTGAGCACGCTACGCGTCTGGTCGTCCATTACGATTAATCGGCTGGGATTATAGAGTTTCTGGACTTGCATGGCAGCAATGAAGAGCACTGCGACAAACATCGCCGCAGCCATCGTGTGCGAAAGCCCGTCCTCAAATCCGACGCGAACTCCATGATACAGAGCCTCGGCGCCAAAAGCGGTCGCCGCGATCAGCACGAGGTCTATACCCAGCGCCATCACTGGAATTGCACGGTACCCTATTGGTATCCGCCAGCGTCCAGACGCGTCTAGAGGGACGCCCGTAAACGAGGTTGCAGACCCGGGCGCAACTTCACTCTCGCTCCTCATCTGCACCGCTCGCGACGCGACGGGACGCCCAACATTGCCAGCCTCGGCGCTACCTTCCGCCACTCGGCAAAAACCGTCTGTGAAGTTTCCCGAGCCGCGAACACGATATTTGAGAGGGTAAGCCAAATGCAATCAGAAAAAAAGTCAATTGTACTGCCCCCCAACTGCCCCCCGAATGAAAGCTCGAGGGGCGAGGCGTCCGCATCAGCATGAGCCGCGCCGGCAACCCATATGACAACGCCAAGGCGGAGCGCTTCATGCGGACTTTGAAGGAGGAAGAAGTAATCGGCAAGACGTACGCGTCGATCGACGAGGCCCGAATCCATATCGGCGCCTTCCTCGAAAACGTTTATAATCAAGGCCGGGTGCATTCGGCGCTCGGCTACAAACCCCCGGTTGAGTTCGAAGCCGAACTCCGCCAACTCGAAACCGTCTGAAAGGACACAGGCAAAGCCTTGTCACTCAAATCCCAGTGTCTCAGCCGAGGGGTGCAGTTCACAATTGTCTCTGGAGCGATCAGGGCGTGTCTCTGGAGTGATCAGGGCGATCGCATTTCAAAAGAGAGTCAGTAGCCGGGCGAGAGGCTTCATTCCCGCCGGCTCGCTTGATCCTTCCTCGGAGTGAGCCTTCCTCGCCGTCCTTCTTGCATGAGGTTTCATCGCCATGTGGCGCAGAACCGCGAGATTGTGGGGTCCGTTCCCCAACCGGTGCGCGGGTCGTCCAAGCCGTCCCAACATTCGATAAAACGATCCGAGACGTTCTCCCGCGCCGCGAATCAGCCGCGACCCCGGTAGAATCCATTTCTGCGGGCACGCCGCGCCGACCCAACGGAGGCGGTCCTGCGACCGTACCGCGTTACCCATCGCCCTCGGCCCCAAAAGCCTCGCCACCTTTGCGGACAAGATTTGCTCAATGGATAGGAAACCATTTGGGAATCCGCCGGTCCAGTTCATACAGCAGCCTATATGATCCGGGCGAGTGTCATGGCGTGTTCCTCCAAAGCACCGCGAACCGGGAGTTAACGTTTGAAGAGTCAAACCCGGTCCACCCGATGGCCGCTGGCCGTTAACTTGGTATCGCGGAGGTATCAGTGAAGTTGAAGTTTGTTCTTGCGGGAGCAGGTTTGGCGTGGGGTTGCGCAGCGCCATTGTATTGTCTCGGCGGGCAATACGAATTCCTCGCGGCGCCTCAAATAAATTTGTCGTTAATGTATCGTGTAGACCGAATAACTGGAGTTGTAATCGCGTGTCAATTCGCTCATAATCCAGGACGGACAGACGTCGGCCCCGGCGCATTTGGCATTACCAGCTGTTATCGCGGTGGGGACGGGTCAACAAAGCAAGAGCCGGGGGAATACGGTCTCGTGGCTACGCGCCATGAACAAGAGGGCGGCGTCTTTCGTGTAAACTATCGCACCGGCGGATTGAGCATATGTTACCTATATTTCCAGCGTGAAAAACAAGGCGATCACGAAGCAGTAACAGATCAATACGTCGTCTGTACGCCTCAATGGAAATAGAGCCGCTGGCCATTAGGCTCGTCGCTATTTCAAGTGGGTGAATTGGCCAGGACATCACCGGCGATGAGGTAGACGACGGCTTTGAGATTTCGCTTGGTTCGGTAGCCTTTGGCTTTGCGCTTGGCGGCCTGCACGTTGCCGTTGATGGCTTCGAGGACGCCGTTCGAAAGGCCGGTGGCGATCGATCTGAGAATCCCCTCGGCCTTGGCCATGATCGTCTTGGCCAATCGCTTCATCGGGCCGAGATCGCAGACCTGAACCCAGGCGTTCCAGCGGTCGAGGAAGCGTCGGGCGGTCTTGGCGTCCATCGCGAACAGCTGTTGCAGGTTCATGCGGATCTGCATCGCCTGCCTGGATCGTGTCCAGGTTCTGCGCTTCCAATCTTGACAACGCTTCCTTTTCCTCCAGCGTCAGGTGATCGACGTTCTTCAGGAAGATGTAGCGCCGGCCCTTGATCTGGAAGTTGTTCCGCGCTTCCTCGCGTCGCACCTGGTCGACGGCCTCGTTGGCGAGTTTGATGACGTGGAATTTGTCGAACGTGATCTCGGCGTTCTCGAAGTTCGCCTTGATCCCCGCTTCGAACGCCGCCCCCATGTCGATGCTGGCGGTGACCGCCTCGCGCTTGCCGCCGTGCGCCTCGAGGAAATCCGCGAATTCCTTCACCGTCGCGGCGTCCTTGCCGTCGGCCACGTAGATGACTTTGCGCCGCGCCATGTCGACGAACAGGCTGATGTAGTCGTGGCCCCGCGCCGCGCCGAGGTTTCGTCGGCGGCGATGCGCCGCACCTCAGACAAGTCCAGTTTCTCCACCGCCTGCCAGACATAATGCTCGACGATCCGCCACAAGCGCGTGTCGTGCTCGCCAAGCCGCTTGGCCGCGTTGGCGATCGGCATCGCCTTGGCCAGCGCCAGCACGTAGGCCTCGAACAACAACGTGAACCCGGAGCCCGCCCGAGCCCACGGCGTGGCGACCTTGCGCAGCCCGCACGTCGGACAGGTCACGCGCGGCACACGAGCGTGCAACACCGCGCAGCCCTCACGTCCGCACGCGGCGCAGGCGAACCGGCTCCCGCGCGGAAAATCCAAATCGAGCCGACCATCCTCGACCGCAAACTCGCTACGCGTCACCCTCCACGGCGACTGCAACCCAAGGGCCAACTGGAAAAGATCGGTGTCTCGCATCCCCCTCACAATAAACTCGATCCAAACCGATCGCTCCCCAAGCAACCCAAAAATCCGGCCTTTACCCAATCCATTCAGCGAGGAGCCTTTCCGCCGGGACCTCCTGCGGCCCCACGGTATAAAGGTCAATCACAAGCAGATCAAACCGGGCCTCATGCGCGAGGACAACCCGCTCTTCCCGCACCGGAAGCCCTATGTTACTTACAGGACCGCCCAACTGACGTGAGTTCCCATCGTCGGCGGTCGCAAACCACCATAAGCGAGCGTCGGTCAAAGGCCGAGGTCAGGAGCAAGAATTGGACGGCAATGCCTTATGCGTCGAAGCCGACTGCTTTTCTCGCTCGGCTAACAAACCGCCGGTCGAGTTCGAAGCCGAACTCCGCCCAATCGAAACCGTCAGGAATCTCTGTCTCTCAGCCCGAGGGGGCAGTTCAATTTCACAGGCCGTTTTATTGATAATCAGAGCGCGTCGTCGCTCGCACAACGCGCGCATTTTAAGGTGCAAAGTTCTGGCATGAACAAAACAAGCGGCGAGAGTTATCGACAAAACCGCCTAGACGCTTTGCGGCTTGTGCCTGTTTCACGTGAAACAGCGGAGCGGTTTGATATTTATGTCGACCGACTAAATCATTGGCGGAAGAAAACGAACCTGATCTCTGAAGCGACCCTTCCTTACCTATGGACTCGCCACATTGCGGATAGCGCTCAGATACTTTCAAACAATCCAGGAGCGATCCGATGGCTCGATATGGGCTCCGGCGGAGGCTTTCCTGGTATGGTGATCGCCATGCAACTCGCGAACGTACAGGGCGCAGTAGTCCATTGCGTCGAGAGAGATCAGCGCAAGTGTGCGTTCCTACGTGACATCGCCCGAGCCACTCTCGCACCGGCCGTCGTTCACCACGCTCGAGTTGAGTCCCTCAGCCTTTCGATATCAGGAATTGTGGATGGCATAACTGCACGAGCTTTTGCCCCTTTGTCGTCAACTCTTGATATGGCAAAAAGCTGGTTGCTAGGAGGCGCCGTAGGCGTATTTCCACGTGGTCGTTCTATTGTTAATCAGCTTGAGGCTGTTTCTCTGTCCGCAAAATACGAGGTCGAGTTTGTAGCTAGTATCGTTGATGCCACCACCGCCATCTTGAGAGTTCGAATCCATCGAGACGCCGCAAATGGACAGCAACCAGAGGCCAAAATACTATACCGGACCCGATCCGAAATCCCGGGTGCTGGTCATGGCGAACCAAAAGGGGGGGGTAGGCAAGACCACCACGGCGATCAACTTGGGTACAGCCCTCGCAGCCATTGGAGAGCACGTTGTGATCATCGATCTTGATCCCCAGGGCAATGCTTCCACTGGACTGGGGATCGACCGCAGGACCCGGGCAGCATCCAGCTACGATGCGCTAATCGGTAAACGAACCCTGCAGGAAGTCCTGATTCCGACCGCCGTTCCACGTCTGCTTATTGCGCCATCGACCATGGACCTGCTTGGCGTTGAGCTTGAGATCTCCGGCAGCCACGAGCGTTCTTACAAGCTCCGCAAGACGCTCCAGGGATTCTTTTCTTCCCGGCGGGATGGGCTAGACCGAGTTACGTACGTCTTGATCGACTGTCCGCCATCACTAAACCTATTGACAGTAAACGCTCTGGCGGCAGCTGACGCCGTCGTTGTCCCATTGCAATGTGAGTTTTTCGCGCTTGAAGGGCTGTCGCAATTGTTGACGACCATTGACCGAGTGAGGGAAACACTGAATGATACCCTGACAATTCATGGTATTGTTCTAACTATGTTCGATCCACGCAATAGCCTCGCGAGTCAGGTCGCCGCCGACGTTCGGGCGTACATGGGCGATAAGGTTTACGACACCGTTATTCCCCGCAACGTGCGTGTGTCGGAAGCCCCGTCACACGGAAAGCCTGTTTTGCTATATGATCTGAAATGTGCCGGAAGCCAAGCTTATCTCAAGCTTGCCTCAGAAGTGATCCAGCGCGAGGGGCGCTGGCGCGCCGCACAGGCCGTTGCCGCTGTATAACTCGTTGGGGGAGCAAAGAGTCCGTGACAGAAGAAGCCGGTCGTTCGGAAATTCGACCTCGTCTTGGGCGCGGTCTTGCCTCCCTCTTAGGTAGCACTAAGGACGAATCTGAGCTTTCTGCCGATTCCGTCGGAGTTCGAAAGGCCCCGATTGAGTTCCTAAAGCCCAGTCCTCGGAATCCTCGAAAACGATTTGATGACGCCCAGCTTGATGAACTCGCAACATCAATAAGGGAGCGTGGTGTCATCCAACCGATTCTGGTTCGAGCAATTCCCCGTGTCGCCGATTCATACGAAATAATAGCTGGCGAACGACGTTGGCGCGCGGCGCAACGCGCGGGGAAACATGAGATTCCGATCATTGTGGTCGATGCCGGTGAGCGTGAGGCGCTCGAAATCGCCATCATCGAAAATGTACAGCGCACCGATCTCGACGCTCTTGAAGAGGCCGCGGGTTACGCCCAGTTAGGTGCGGACTACGGCTATTCGCACTCGGATATCGCACGCCTCGTTGGAAAGAGTCGCAGCCACATCGCCAATACACTACGCCTACTCAACCTGCCTGCGCATACACAGACATTGCTGTCTGCTGGTCATATTTCGCCTGGTCACGCGCGCGCGCTGCTTGCCATCGCTGAGCCCGACGGAATTGCTGATCGCATTGTCGCCGAGCACCTGACTGTCCGCGACGTCGAGCGACTCGGCGAGAGCGCTAGGAAAAATTTCCGCGGCAAGCGTAGCCGCTCATACATGGATGCCGATACTCTTGCTTTACAAAATAGGTTAGGCTTAGCTCTTGGGGCAAAAGTTAGGATTCGACATACTGGCGACCGAGGCGATATATGCATTTCTTTCAGTAGTTTTGAGCAATTGGACGATCTCTGTCGAAGGCTCTCCGAGCGAGCGTCCGATTTGCCCTAGATTTAACGAAAAGGCACTTATACTCAGCATAAACTGCTTGCTCACTTTCCCGCGCGAGTCCGGACGCATTGGGACTTGAGATCTGCGAAATCTTGTTTCACAACCGGCGCTAAGCCAACTTACGCAAGTGTGTGTGTGCGTAAGAATTTTTTGAGCGCGTTTTGCGCTTGTATTACCCCGAACTCATTGAGAAGCCGAGGCGACAGCGGAGCTGGGTTGGGCGAGGGCTTTCCAGTAGGCGTCCCAATCGCCGTTTATTCGGTTTATCCGCAAGGCAAGCATGTGTTCGGCATGTTCGACGCGCCACCAGGCGCCCGGCCGCTTGAGGCGTTGTTGGGCGACGTAGCGATGAGCGCTTTCGATCTCGCCCGAGCCGATGGGCAGTCCTTCGGCCAAGGCCTGGCGATAGTTCAATTGGCCGGCGCGGGCGCCGAGGTAGCGATGGCAGGTTCGCACGGGCGCGCGCTGGTCGTCGACCTCGGGAGGCTCGCAATGTCCGGCGAGCGCCCGCAGGACGGCGTCGAGACGCCCGCTCTTGAGCGCGTCCTTTTGCGTCTCCATCCAGAGGCTGCGCGCGACCGGATCGGGCGCGATTGCCGCTGAGGCGGCGGCCAGATATTCGCAAACATGATAGAAATCAATCAAGTAGCGACCCTGGTCGCCGAACTGCTGCTCGATTTGACCGACGATCCATGGCGCGCCGTCGCCGACCGCGTGAACCCGTGAGCCCGCCCCGAAGCCGGCGCGAACCGCGCAGGAAAGCATCTGACGCCCGGCCTCTTCGACCCCGCCCTCAATCGAGCCCGCATAGACCGGCGTCCGGCTCCCCTGCGCGTGCGCCAGCGACAGCTTCGCCTCCCGCCAGGACAACGTCTTGCCCTTGCGCTTGTCTTTCCCCTCGCGACAAGGTTCGACGATCGGAACCATGCCGCCGTCCGTCTCGACGATGATCGGCTTGCTGAGGCCCGGCGCCTCCGGAACTTCACAATCCTGGCGCCGGCTTCGTAGATCGCCTCGGCGTGGGCGAACGTGATCCGCTGGATCGTGCTCTCGCCGATCGCAAAGCCGTAGTGCTCCTGCAACTTGGCGCGCGCTTGCGCGAAGGGTTGATCGGCGGCGAAGTCGACGATGGCGCGCTGCAGCGGTCGCGAACATCCGAGCGGGCTCACCTTCGCCCCGAGCACGAAAGGACGCACCCGTTGCGTCCCGAACCGATATTGCGGCTCCCGGACTTCTATTTCGCCGAATTTCGTATGCCAGCGGAGTTTTTTTCACCTTGGCGATGCATCTGAGGTCGTTGGCGAATCTCCCGCTCCGTCGCCTCGACCCGCCGCTCGGCCCAACTGCGCAACGCCTCCCGTCCCATCAGACGCATCTCATCCACCATGCGCTCTTCCGCAGCGTCGGCTTCCTTCAATTCGCCCCCGCCGCCTTCAACCGCCAGCACGATCGAGCCCACCCGCTCCCGGAGACCGGGATGCGATCGCAAAGCCGCAACCAGAGCCTCGTCGCTCAACTCCAACCCCGCCATCCGTAACCTCCCGCCAAATCAATGCAAACCCAACCTACTCTGCATCGATTTGAATCGCACCCGAAGCCGAGAGGCTCCTTGACGTTGCTGACGAACAGGATTCGTCTGGGGAGTTGAATTCGCGGTGGATTTCTCTCAGCTGCCGGCCGGTGGGCCCTGACCGGGCTTGCTCGGGATGGACTTGCGGAGCATCGCGTGGCCCGCCGGGCGAACGCCATCGTCCTTCTCGACCAGGGCTGGAGCTGCGAGCGTGTCGCAGCGGCTTTGCTGGTGGACGACGACACGGTTCGGGGCTGGTACGGCCCTACGAAGCGAGGTGGCGTCGCGGGACTGAAGAGCTTCGGCCACGAGGGCAGCAGCGGCCGCCTCAGCAGCGGGCAGGAATGAGTTCTGAGCGAGTGGGGTCGACGCTTATTGTCTCCACAGCATCCGAAAGATCGGGGCCCTTCTGAAGCGGACCTTTGGGGTGAGCTACAGCCGTTCGGGGCTGATCGCCTTGCTGCATCGCTTGGGCTTTGACTATCATAAGCCGAAGGCCGTGCCGCGTGGCCTCGACGACGCCAAGCAGCAAGCCTTCGTCGACGAATACGAGAACCTGCTCAACACGATGGGCTTCGATGAGGCCGTCGTCTTCGTCGATGCGGTTCATCCGACCCATCAGGTGAGGCCGGCCGGCTACTGGGCCCGCAAGGACGTCGCCCTCGCGGTGGAGCAGACGACGGGCCGTGACCGGCTGAACATCCACGGCGCCGTCAATCTCGAAACCGGCCAGACGCAGATTCTCGCCGTTGAGAAGGTCAACGCTCTGAGCTTCATCAACGCTGCGGCGGCACCTGACGGCCTTGGTCGATTGCGGCCTCATCATTCGGCGTGACAGCCCGAACGGCAAGCGCTTCGCCCGCAAAGGGCGGGGCGGGACCGTCGAAATGGCGTTCGGTTTCGATCTCAGCCCTTTGGTGGCGCGGGCCGAGGAGTTCGAGGCCTGGGCCGAGGACGTGCAGGCCGAGGAGCGGGCGTTGCGATTGGTCCGCGAGCGCATCGTGCTCTACCGTCGCGACATCGCCAAGATGATCGCCACCGGAATCGAGGAGGGCGTCTCGCCCCGCAGGGCAGGGGCCTTCAAATTGGCCCGAGGTCCAAGGGCTCTATCGCAGCATCCTGGAGCGGATCCCGCGCACGGCTACACGGCAGGAGCTCGAGCCGATCGCCGCAGATCTGACGCGGCTGGCCGACGAAATCCTCACCCTGTTGGAAAGTCAAGTAAAATTATCGATTTCGCGCGCCAATGAGTCTCAAAGTGAGCGCCACATACAGAATTCAAACCCAAACCCCCTTCCTGAACTTGAACCTGGCTCCCAAGAAAGCCGGGGGCCGAAGTCCGAGCCTCAACCTGAACCCTCGAGACCTCCACAACAGGGATTTCCTCTGGGCATGGTCCTCGAGGCTTGCCCGGACATTGTGGACTACACCAAGGACGGAATTTGGCACTGGCGCGATTTGCAGGCGACCGCGGCGGTGGTGCGCTCGATGCTGCGGATCAGCCCGAGCGCCTGGGAGGCGGCGCAATCGGTCATGGGAGAATTGCCCGCTGCGATCGTCGTCGCTGCGATCCTGCAGCGCGGCGCGGCGATCACCAGCGCCGGCGGCTATCTTCGGGAACTGACGCGAAAGGCTGAGGCGGGCGAATTCAGCTTGGGGCCGCTGCTGATGGCGCTCATCGGCAGGCGAAACTGCGAAAAGAAGAGGGCGTAGTGTCAATCGGCGTCGAAAAGTGACCCCCCTTGTGAAGGGCGCGGACGGTAGCGCTCGCCCCGGCGGAGCTGGTCGGGGTTGCGCAGCCGGGGCGAGCGCGGTTCGGTGAGGTGCAGGCGACGTTGGTCGGTCAAGCGCGGTTCTTGAAGCGCCGGCTCTCGTGCCGAGCGGACGTCGCGCGGGTCAATCTCGGCCGAAGCCGCGGGGCGGAACGATCGCCTGGAGTTCCGTGAGGTCGAGGTCGCAGATCGCCTGCAAAGCCTCGGCGGCGGCGCTGTCCTGTAGGTTCTCCGGCAGGGCTCCCAGCCAGGCGGCATACTGACCCTGCAACGTGGTCAGCTCGGAGACAGCGTCGCGCCAACGCTTGGCGCGACTGCGGTGATCGAGGGGTCGCCGTACCCCCAGAACTCCTAAAAATCCGCGATGGCCCATGAGCAGAATGAAATTCCCTACTTTTAGAACTGCTGGTTCTGGACGCGTTTCTCGCACCTGGGCTGACGACGACATCCATTATCCAGTCGTCGCCGGTTCCGGCGCGACCGTCGCCGCTGACGAACTCTGCCTGACCGCCGCCTTCGGTTTCGCCCTCAGCCCGATGAGATGGCAGATCGCGAACACGAGGTCCGCCCGGTTCATCGTATAAAAATGCAATTCCTCGACGCCATGGTCAATCAAGTCGATCACCTGCTCGGCGCAGACGGCGGCGGCGACGAGGCGTCGGGTCGCCGCGTCTTCCTCCAGTCCCTCGAACCGTTCGGCCAGCCAGCCCGGCACGCTGGTTCCCGCCCGGCGAGCGAAATTTGCCGTCTGCTTGAAATTCTGCACCGGAAAGATCCCGGGCACGATCGGGATCAGGATCCCGGCCGCACTGGCCACGTCGAGCAAGCGGAAATAAACGCTGTTGTCGAAGAAGAACTGGGTGATCGCCCGGTCCGCTCCAGCGCCGACCTTCCGTTTCAAAACCTCGATGTCGTGCAGGAGCGTCGGGCTCTGCGGGTGTTTTTCGGGATAGGTCCCGACCGAGACCTCGAAAGTGCCGATCTCCTTGGCGTCGGCGACGAGTTCGGCCGTCGTCCGATAGCCGTCCGGACGCCCCTCGTAAGGCGCATCGAGCCCCATCGGCGGATCGCCACGCAACGCCACGATGTGACGCACGCCGACGCCGTGATAGGCGGCGAGGGTCTCGCGGATTTCGTCCCGCGACGCGCCGACGCAGGTCAGATGCGCCGCAGGCTTCATCGTCGTTTCGCGAACGAGCCGCGCCACCGTCGCGTGGGTGCGCTCGCGGGTCGAGCCGCCCGCGCCGTAGGTGACGGAGACGAAAGCCGGCTCGAGCGGCTCGAGCCGCCGCGCCGCCTCCCAGAGGGTCGTCTCCATCTCAGGAGTCTTCGGCGGAAAGAACTCGAAGGAGACGCGGACGGACGCGCCCGACCAACTCAAGGGAACGTGTCTTACGGCCATCAGGCGAACTCCGCGTCTGCTTTCTTAAATCCATCGGAGATGATCCGCGGGTCCTCCGCGAGCCACAACGCGACCGTCAGCTTGCCCGACTCGCCAGCCGCCGGCGGAACACGCCTCGCCTGCACGCCGACGAGGCCGGCCTCGGCCAGGAAGCCTTCGATCTCGGAGAGGGCGAAGCCGAGCCGCCGATGGGCGAAGTCGGTCCGCAAGAATTCCTGGGCGTGAGCGTCGAAGTCGACGACGACGAGCCGGCCGCTCGGCGCCAGCGCCCGAGCGGCTTCCTTGAGCGCCCGGGCCGGGTCGTCGAGGAAGTGCAGCACTTGGTGAATGACCACGAGGTCGTAGCCGTCGCGCTCCACCGGAGGCGCATAGATGTCGCCCTGACGCAGATGCACGTTGCGCAATCCGGCCTGGTCGATGCGGCTCCTGGCCAGCGCCAGCATCGCCGCGCTCTGGTCGATCCCCACGGCGCGGACGGCGCGGGGCGCCAAGAGTTCGAGCATCCGCCCAGTGCCTGTGCCGAGATCGAGGAGACTGCGGAACGGCTTGTCGCCGATCATCGAAATGAGCGCCGCCTCGACCCGCTCCTCCGGAGCGTGCAGCGCGCGAATCCGATCCCAGTCGGCCGCCTGCTCGGCGAAATAGGCCGCGGCCTGCTTGCGGCGCGCCTCGCGCGTCGACTCGAGCCTCGCCCTGTCGGCGCTGAGGGTCGGGTCGTCGGAATCGAGCCGGCGGACGAGGTCGCGGGCAAAGGCGCCGCCGTCGTCGGCGAAGCGAAAGAAAGCCCAGGCCCCCTCGCGCTGCCGGACGGCGAGCCCCGCCTCGACCAGCAGCTTCAGATGGCGCGAAACGCGTGGCTGAGACTGCCCGAGGATCGCCACCAGCTCGCTGACCGTGAGCTCCGCCTCGTCGAGCAGGCAAAGGATTCTGAGCCGCGTCTCCTCGCCCGCCGCCTGGAGATCGGCGAGCAGCTCGGGAAAGAACAAGGGAGTCGCATGACGCAAGCTAGACATAAACATATCTTTATATCTATTCGAGCGCCGGCGCAAGGGCCAACGGAAACGAGCCCGGCCGGCGGTGCGAATCGCAGGACGACCCTAAACGGGGTTCTAAGCCTTTGAGATATCATCGCCTCGACCCTAAACTGGCGCTAAACGGCGGAAAGTTCCGGAATCGGTCAGGCCTCGGCCGTCGGCCGCGTCCGGTCCAAAACCTCGATCCGGCATTCGGCGCCGCATTCCCTGCCGATCAGCCTGGCGAGCTGCGCGGCGGCGGCGCCGACATCGCCGACCCCGTTGGACTGGACGGTCAGCACGGCGCGACGGGTCTTGAGGCTTGCGGCGGTGCGGGCGTCCTGGCGCCAGTTCCACCGCCGACAGAGCACGTGCCGGGCGTCTGCGTAGACGACTTCGCCCTCCTTCGGCGGATCGTTCGGATCGTCGCCCGCTTCCGCGCCCATGTCGAGAAAGCTGTCGCTCGACCGGGAGAAGCGGAAGATGAGGTCGCCAAAGGTCCTGTCGAGGTCGTCGCAGCCGAGGCAGAGACCGGTCTCGAGCGAGACCATATTATAGAGATCGACCAGCCCGTTGATCGCGGGCAGCGCCTCGCCGGCGATCACCCGCTTGATCAGGCGCTCGACCGAAGATCGATAGCTCGTCCGCTTGATGCCGAAGCCCTTGTAGGTCGCGCGCCAGGCGGCGACTTCGGGAATTGCGGAGAGCTCGATGCCGCCCCAGCGCCGGCGGCATTCCGCTTCCGCCGCTCTCGCCTCTTCCGCCAAGGCCGCGGATCGATGCTGCGCAATCGTCAGCGGCTCGGCGAGGACGAAGGCGACACGGAAGATGGGAAAACGTTCGGCGAGGTCTTCGATCGAAAGTCTCGGCATTGACGTGCATTCCGATGCTGAAGTCCAGCTGGCATTGTCTCTGCGGTTTGCCGTCCTCGAGAACAAAGTCGCTCGGCTTGATATTTCGGTCCTCGTCTTATAAGCGGCGCCGGTCGCGGTGAACACTTGGCCCCAACAGGAAGTTTTCGTACATGCGAATCAAGGCTCTGGTCGGCGCCGCGGGCGCTTTCCCTGTTTGCTATACACGGCGCGCTTGCTTTCGATGCTGCCGCTCCCGACGCTTCGAACGGCGCTCCCGCGATGAAGCCGCGTATCGCTCCGTACTCAGAAGACGCCGGCGCACGTTCGCGGAAGTCGATCGAATGCTCGCAGAAGGCTGACGCCCAGAACCTGCATGGCAAGCCGCGTAAGCATTTCATGCGCGCGTGCAAACACGGGGGCTGACAACCTCGCTTTTTTGCCTCCCCGGAGTAAGCTTTGCCCGAGACCGACGAGCGCCTTGAGCTTTTTTCGACGCCGCGCGACTGGCTGCGCTATGCCGTGGGGCGATTCCGGGCGGCGGGCCTCGCCTTTGGCCATGGCGTAACGACTGCGCTTGACGAAGCCGCGTTTATCATCCTCGAAGGGTTGGACCTCCCGATCGACACGCTTGATCCCTTCCTCGACGCCAAGCTGCTCCGCCGCGAACGTGAACGCCTTGACGCGCTGATCGAGGCCCGCGTGACCACGCGGAAGCCCGCCGCCTATCTTCTCAAACGCGCCTATATCCGAGGGGCGCCGTTCTATGTGGACGAGCGCGTCATCGTGCCGCGCAGTTTCATCGGCGAGCTCTTGATGACGACCTTCGCCGCGGAGCGCGGCTTGACCGGTGATCCGGCGGCGGTTTCGCGCGTGCTTGATCTTTGCGCCGGCGGCGGTTCGCTTGCCATTCTCGCCGCCCTCGTCTTCCCCAATGCGACGATCGACGCGGCGGATTTGTCGGCCGAGGCACTCGCAGTGGCGCGGCGCAACGTCGACGAGCACGGACTTTCCGATCGAATAGCGCTCAAACAAGGCGACCTTTTTGCGCCGCTGAAAGGAGCCCGCTACGATCTGATTCTAGCCAATCCGCCCTACGTCGACGCCGACGCGCTCGCAGCGTTTCCCCCTGAATATGCCGCAGAGCCGCGAATCGCGCACGCGGGCGGACCGGACGGGCTCGACATTGTCCGGCGGATTCTGAGCGAGGCGAACCGCCATCTGACGCCGGACGGCACGCTTGTCTGCGAGATCGGCCGCGGTCAGGGTCGCCTCGTCAGCGAGTTTCCCGACCTGCCTTTCGTCTGGCTCGACACCGAGGAGAGCGCCGGCGAAGTGTTCCTGTTGCGGGCAAGCGACTTTACTGTCCAAAAGGGCCGGCCACGGCCGAAGTCGTAGCGGCTTAAGCCGCCGTCTCGCGCATCGTTGCGCGGATGTTGGCGCGCAGGTCGTCGATCGGCGTCAGCCTCCCGGCTCGCTCCACATGCCAAAAGGTCCAGCCGTTGCAGGCTGGCAGACCCTGCACCAGTGCGCCGATCTTATGGATCGAACCGACCGCGGGTCCGGCCGCCAGTGCCCCGTCGGCGCGCACCAAGGCGGAATGACGCCACTTGACGTCGACCACTTGTTCGCCCGGCGTGACGAGCCCCGCCTCAACGACGCTGGCAAAAGCGACGCGCGGCTCGTTGCGCCTGGTTGGCGCAGTCGCAACTGCTTCGTCGGCGAGCGGCTCGACCGCGTCGATTCGCTCGCGGGCCGCTGCGGCATAGGCGGAATCGCGCTCGATGCCGATGAAGGAGCGGCGCAGCTTTCGCGCGACGGCGCCGGTGGTGCCGGAGCCCAGGAATGGATCGAGCACGAGATCGCCGGCGTTCGACGCCGCCACGAGCACGCGCGCCAGCAGCGCCTCTGGCTTCTGCGTCGGGTGGGTTTTGCGACCCATGTCGTCCTTCAGCCGCTCAGCTCCGGTGCAGATCGGCAGGAACCAGTCGGAACGCGCCTGACAATCCTCGTTGCCGGCCTTGAGTGTCTCGTAGTTGAAGGTATAGGCCTTGGCCTCGGGCCCACGCGCCGCCCAGATCATCGTTTCGTGGGCATTGGTGAAGCGGCGGCCGCGGAAATTCGGCATGGGGTTGGCTTTGCGCCAAATGATGTCGTTGAGGATCCAGAACCCGAGATCCTGCAGCAGCGCTCCGACGCGGAAGATATTGTGATATGACCCGATAACGACGATGGTGGCGTTGGGCTTCATCACCCTCCGCGCGGCGCCGAGCCAAGCTCTGGTGAAGGCGTCGTACTCGGCAAAATTCGCGAACTTGTCCCAGTCATTGTCGACCGCGTCGACCAAGCTTTGATCGGGGCGTGACAATGTTCCTTCGAGCTGGAGATTGTATGGCGGGTCCGCAAAGACGAGGTCCACCGAAGCCGCCGGAAGCTTGTCCATTTCGGCCACGCAGTCGCCGATCAGAACAGCGTCGCGCGGCGCAGGAACGATTGCGGCCGGGCGTTTCGTCTCGCCGGCGCCAGTACGCGAAACCTGAATCTGGGCGGGGAGACGCGACGCTCCGGCACGCAAGATACGCATGAACTCAAAACCACTCGACGCTACGCCCGGATGCTTCGGACCGGCGCATCGATATGGCGCGTTTGTAGTAAAGGTCTGGTTATGCGGCCGGAGCTGACGTTGTGTCGTTTTCGTACGGGCAAAGTCACGCCGAACGATTCTCCCACTAAACGCTATCGTAACCTTTTGGCGCGGAGCCGCCCTTTCTCAATCGGCTTCTTCCACGAGCCGAAACGAGCGCCGATGACCGGAAGCCGCAAACGCGTGCCGGTGAAGGCCGTCGCGTAGCCAACATGATCGGCAAAAGCCAAATCGCGGAAAAATCGCGACTTAGATTGCGCATGATCGCGACCCATTGGAAACCTTGCACCGTCGCTTCCCACTCGACGTCAAAGTGCGGCGCGCTCATTGTGCCGGCCCCAACGGTCCCGGGGAGAGACGCGAAAGATCAAAAGCGCGCACGTCCCGTAGAAGCGCGATGAATCGCTCGACGCCGTAGTCCCTCGCCGCCTCTCCTTTAGCGGCGCTCGCCCTATTGGCCTCGCCGACAGCGCCGTCTCGGTTGAGATCACTCACCATCCACGAAAAACCCAGTGGCGGTTTGGAGCGCAAGAGGGCGAAGTCGCGCTCCATCGACTCCGTGGCGCTTGCAAAGTCGCGCACTTGCTCCATCCTCACCATCTCGGGGCGGAGAGCCAGCATCAATGATGTCTCTGCATCGCCGCCGTGGACGCCATACGCGGCCTCTCGTTTCGAGAACAGGCCATCGGGATAACCGAACCGACGCCACGAGGCGTGGATCGCGAGCATCCGCCAGCGCTGGCGTAAGCTTTGAGTCACGATCTCGATCGCCGCGACATTGCCGCCATGTGAATTCATGACGACGAGTTTTCGGCAGCCGGCGCGCGCGACGCCGTCGCCGATTTCTGTCCAGGCGTGAATCGCGCTTTCGACGGAAAGCGATAGAGTCCCTGGATACTCGCTATGCTCGCCCGAGACGCCCGCCGGTTGCAGCGGCAGAAACAAGACCGGAAGGTCGCCGGGGATCCTCTCTGCCGCCAGTTTGATGTAGCCTTCGTTGATCACGACGTCGACGCTGACCGGCAAATGCGGCCCGTGCTGCTCGATCGCCGCTACGGGCAGCACTGCGATAACCTGGCTCATGTCGACGCGCTGGAAATCGGGCCAGGACATGTCGCCCCAATATTTCGACGGCAGCATTGTCCGTATTCTCCCTTTCCGTGCGCCGACGGAGCCATAGCGCACCGTTGCCGTGGAGACCAGCGTGACTCCGCCTCGTTCCTAGGCTGAGAGAGAGGCGCCTGTTTGCGGAAGCTTGGGGAACGTTCTTGCTCGTCGTGGTTGCCGCCGGTGCGGCGGTTGTTGGCGCCATGAGCAATGGCGGGATCACACTGAGCATGAAAGTCGTGGAGCCCGGCGTCATGGTCATGACGATTATCTATTTTATGGGCGCGGTCAGCGGCGCCCATCTCAATCCAGCCGTCACTCTGGCGTTCGCGGCGCGGCGTAATTTTCCATGGTCCCGCACGCCAGGGTATATCGCCGCGCAGCTATTACTGGGCGCGACGACGCCAGGCGCGCACATTAGTGATTTCACGGCATTCGTCATGGAGGTTCTGTTGACGACCGGCCTGGTCAGCACAATTCTTGGGACCGCCTCCGGGGCCCGCAACGTCGGCTCAAACGGGGCTCTTGCCGTCGGCGGCTATATCGCATTGGCGGGCCTTTGGGCCGCTCCAATCAGGGGCGCCTCGATGAACCCCGTGCGCTCGTTCGCACCAGACCTGATCCGAGGCGATTTGCGCACGGACTGGATCTATGTTGCAGGTCCCGTGCTGGGCGCCATGATCGCCGTGGGCTTCGAATGGATCCTCAAAGGCCCGCCGACTGCAGCCGGCGACTTGGCGCCGCGCGGGGCGCAGGGCCCCAAGAAGGCGGACGTCAAAAGGCAAATGTAGACGGCATGCTGGACGCGCACGAATTGCGACGAGCCGCATCTGGACGAATGTTGAGCACGAAAAGGCCGCGGCCATGAACGGAGACATCTAATGACCGTTTCGCATTCGGATGCGCTGGTGCTCTTTGGCGTAACGGGCGATCTTGCTCACAAGAAGATCTTTCCTGCACTCTACGCCATGGCGAAAAAAGACGCGGTGAAGGTTCCGATCATCGGCGTCGCCATGCCGAAATGGGATCTGGCGCGCCTGCGCGAGCAGGTGGCGGACAGCGTCAGGCAATCGGGCCAGATCGACGACCAGCGCGCTCTCAAACATCTCCTGTCCTCGCTCAGCTATGTGAGCGGGGACTACAACGACAAGGGGACGTTTGCGGGGATAAAGCAGGCTCTGGGTGGCGCTCAACGCCCATGTCACTACCTCGCCATTCCGCCGTCGCTGTTCGAGACGGTGATCAAAGGGCTGGGCGCCGCGAATTTAGCCGAACATGCGCGCGTCGTTGTCGAAAAGCCGTTCGGGCGCGACCTAAACCTCGGCCCGGAAGCTGAATTGGGTGGCGCGATCGGCATTCCCGGAAGACTCGATCTTCCGCATCGGACCACTTTCTCGGAAAGGAGGCGATCATGAATATCCTCTATTTCCGCTTCGCCAATTCCTTTCTGGAGCCGATTTGGAACCGCAATTACGTCGCCAGCATACAAATCACTCTTTCAGAGGATTTCGGCGTGGAAACCCGCGGCGCTTTTTACGAAACCGCCGGCTGTCTGCGCGACGTGGTTCAGAACCACATGTTCCAGATTGTCGCGCTGCTCGCGATGGAGCCTCCGGCCGGTCGGCATTTCAGCGCTGTCCAAAACGAGAAGGCCAAGGTTTTTCAAGCCATGCGCGCGCTGAAGCCAGACGATCTGGCGCGCGGCCACTACGCCGGTTACCGGAAGGAGCCACAGGTGGCGAAGGACTCCGACGTCGAGACGTTCTGCGCCCTGCGGCTTTTCATCGACTCGTGGCGCTGGGAAGGGGTGCCGTGGCGCCTGCGCGCTGGCAAATACCTGGCCGAAACGATGACGGAAGTGCTGGTGGAGCTGAAGCCGCCGCCGCAGAGGCTTTTCGCCGATTCATCTCCGGCGACCGGCCGCACGAACTATCTGCGCTTCCGGATCTCGCCTAATTCCGCCATCGCCCTTGCCGCCCGGGTCAAGAAAGCAGGGAAGGAGTTCGTCGGCGACCAGCGAGAACTCTACCTGATCGAAGAACAGCCCGGCGAGGAACTGCCCTACGAGCGGCTCTTGGGAGACGCCATGGCCGGCGACGGGGCGCTTTTCACCCGTGAGGACGCAGTTGAAGCGGCCTGGGCGGTGGTCGATCCTGTCCTTAAGACGCACCACGCCGTGCGCCCCTACCGTCGCCACAGCTGGGGGCCGAAAGAGGCTGACGCAATCACCGCCGCCGACGGGGGCTGGCGAAATGCCAGCGCAGCGGCGCCGACCGCCATTGGATGACACGACGCCAAAGAGGCGTCCATGAAACCGACCCGCACGCGCATCCAGACTATCAATGGCGGCTCCTCGAGAATCAAGTCCGCGGTGTTCGAGGGCGATGAGCGGCTCCAACAAATTTTGCACGGTGGGGTCGAGCGATTGGCCGACCCGGGGCTACGTTGGGCTCAGGCGCGCGCTCCGAGGCGGTTAGCGAAAAGCTGAATTGACAGTGTTTTGCGAAACGCTCCTGAGTAGATTCCGAGTTTGTCGCCGCATGGTCGAAACTGGCTAGCCTTACGGAAGCTTTGGGTGACCCGAACAATCAAACGTCTCCGGATTTCCCTGGTTCAGCTCTCACTCGAGGGCGCGCCCGCAAAGGTTTGCGCCGCGGGGTCGTTTATAAGGAGGATCAAATGGAAATGGTTGGCTCAGTCGTCGCCGTCTATGGAGACCACAATTCAGCCGAAACGGCCGTGAAAAAACTGATCGCTTCGGGCTTCGAGATAAAAAAATCTCAGCGTTGTCGGGAAGGGATACCATAAGGACGAAAAGGTCGTCGGCTTTTACACCACAGGCGACAGAGTGAAGTTTTGGGGCACGCGCGGCGCATTCTGGGGCGGCTTTTGGGGCCTCCTTTTGGGCGGCTTGTTCATGACCATCCCCGTTGTAGGACACGTTGTGGTGCTTGGCTATCTGGCCACCGTGGTGGTCGCCGGCGTCGAGAACGCTGTCGTGGTTGGTGGCTTGAGCGCGCTTGGCGCAGCGCTCTACAGTCTCGGTATTCCCAAGGATAGCGTGCTCGCCTACGAGACCGCCATTAAGGCCGATGACTTTCTGGTGATGGCGCGCGGCTCAGCGGATGAAACGGCGCGCGCCAAGACGATACTCGCCACGACCAACCCCTCTCGCGTGGATGTGCACGAAGGCTCGGACGCGGCGAAAGCCTCGAAACCTCTCGTCCATGCGAGTTGAGCGAACGGCGCGGTCGCGGTGGCTTTGAAGATGTTTTGGTCAAGAGTGCGGCCGTCTTAGCGGCCGGCCTTACATGTGCGACGCACTGCCCGCTCTTTGTCGAGCGCCCAACGTCGAAAGCAGCGCGCTCAAATGGATCAGGTTAGGTAAATTCCGAGTCTGTTTTCGCCAAGCCGCCTAGGCCACTGTCACTTTGGCCCGGTAGCGTCGGCGTCGAGCGAAGCCGCGTCATTTTTTGCCGGATAGGGGCGCGACGATGTCGCGACGCGAAGGAACAAGGCAGTGTCCGCTTGATGTGAGCTCGATCTGGCTGCGCGCCGCGGCGAAGGGCATGAACACGCGGACAAGCGTCCCGGGCGGCATACACAAGCCTGCGCGTGGCAAAGGTAGAAGGAACTTCGATCATGAAAGCTCATGCGGATCAGCCCAAGGCTCCCGGATCCAAAGCTGATTCGAAGCCTGATGCGAAGGACAACCTGCAAACACTGCCTCTCCCGGAGGTCGAGAAAAAACTGGGTTCGTCGCCCGAGGGCCTGACCCAGGCTGAGGCGCAAAAGCGGCTCACTCAATATGGGCCTAACGAAATCGCCGAGAAAAAGACCAATGAGCTTCTGAAGTTCCTCTCCTATTTCTGGGGTCCGATCCCCTGGATGATCGAAGCGGCGGTGATCCTGTCGGCGGCGGCCCGGCACTGGCCGGACTTTGGCATCATCCTCGTTCTGCTTTTCGCCAACGCTGTGGTCGGATTCTGGGAAGAACACCAGGCGGGCAACGCCATCGCCGCCCTGAAGGCGACGCTGGCGATCAAGGCCAGGGTGAAACGCGACGGGAAGTGGGTTAACCCGGCGGCGCGTGAACTCGTGCCGGGCGACGCCATCCGCTTGCGCCTGGGCGACATCGTGCCGGCCGATGCGCGCTTGCTGGACGGCGACGAGATATCCGTGGACCAGTCGGCGCTGACCGGGGAGTCTTTACCCGCCACGCGCAAATCCGGCGACGCCGTCTTCTCCGGCTCGATCGTTCGTCGCGGCGAAATCGGCGCGCTGGTCTACGCGACAGGCGGCAAAACCTATTTTGGCAAGACGGCGGAACTGGTGGAGACGGCGGTCACCGTCAGCCATTTCCAGAGAGCTGTGCTGAAGATCGGCAACTACCTGATCATGCTGGCGGTGGCCATGGTGGCGGTGATCATCGGACTTGGCATCTATCGCGGCAATCCGATCCTCACGACGTTGCAGTTCGCCCTTGTGCTGACGGTGGCGGCGATTCCCGTGGCGATGCCGACCGTGCTGTCGGTGACGATGGCGGTCGGCGCCCGCCTGCTCGCCAAGAAGCAGGCGATCGTGAGCAAGCTGGTCGCCATCGAGGAACTGGCCGGCGTGGACGTGCTGTGCGCCGACAAGACCGGAACCCTCACCCAGAACAAGCTGACGCTCGGCGATCCCTTCTGTCTTGACGCGATCACCGCCGATGAGCTCATCCTCGCCGGCGCATTGGCTTCGCAGGCGGCGAACGACGACACGATCGATCTCGCGGTCCTGGGCGGCCTGAAGGACAAACAGGCGCTGAAGCCCTATCAGGTCACACATTTTGAGCCCTTCGATCCCGTGCACAAGCGGACCGAGGCCACGGTCAAGGGCGCGGACGGAAAAACATTCAAAGTGACCAAAGGCGCGCCGCAGGTCATCCTGGCGCTGTCGGCGAACGCGGCCGCGGTGAAGTCCGCGGTCGACAAGGCGGTCGACGACTTCGCCGCGCGCGGCTTTCGTGCGCTCGGCGTGGCCCGGGCGGATGGCGACGGCAAATGGCGGCTTCTCGGCGTCTTGCCGCTGTTCGATCCGCCGCGCGTAGACGCCAAATCCACCATCGCGACCGCGGCCGAGATGGGCGTGAAGATCAAGATGGTGACAGGCGACGCGCTGGCGATCGCCCGCGAGATGGCCAAGACGCTCGGCATGGGCTCCAACATCCTCGACGCGAACACCCTCGGCAACTCCAAGACCGAGGAAACTCCGGCGATGACCAAGTCCATCGAGGATGCCGACGGTTTCGCCCAGGTATTTCCGGAGCACAAGTTCCATATCGTCGACGTGCTGCAGAAGCACGGCCACATCGTCGGCATGACCGGCGACGGGGTGAATGACGCCCCCGCGCTGAAGAAGGCCGACTGCGGCTTCGCTGTTTCCGGCGCGACGGACGCGGCGCGCGCGGCCGCGTCAATCGTGCTGGTGGCGCCGGGACTGTCGGTGATTATCGATGCGCTCAAGGAGAGCAGGAAGATCTTCCAGCGCATGAACAGCTATGCGATGTACCGCATCGCCGAGACGTTGCGCGTGCTGTTGTTCATGACGCTGGCGATCGTCATCTTCAACTTCTACCCGCTGACGGCGATTATGATCGTCATGCTGGCATTGCTCAACGATGGCGCGATCCTGTCCATCGCCTATGACAACGTCACTTACCGGAACCAGCCCGAAGCGTGGAACATGCGCCTGGTTCTTGGGATCGCCACGGTGCTGGGTCTGGTCGGCCCGATCGCCGCATTCGGGCTGTTTTATCTCGGCGACCGCATTTTTCATCTCGGCCATCCGCAACTCCAAACGATGATGTACCTCATGCTCTCCGTTGCCGGGCATTTGACGATCTTCCAGACCCGCACGCGCGGCCCGTGGTGGTCCACACGCCCGGCGCGGATATTGTTGGCGGCGGTAATCGGCACTCAGGCGCTGGCGACGCTCATTTCGGTTTATGGCGCCTGGCTCGTGACGCCGCTTGGCTGGAAGTATGCAGGGTTCGTTTGGGGCTATGCCTTCGCCTGGTTCCTCGTGACGGATCCGGTGAAGCTGCTCGCCTATAAAGTGCTCGATACTGTCAAGGCCGACTCCGCGCCCAAACCTGAGGCGAAAACCGCGCCCAAGTCTGACGCCAAGGCGGAACCAAAGCCCGCGTCCAAAGGCGAGACCGAGCCAGATGCCAAAGCGAAGGGAAAGCCCGCAACGAAAGCTGACGCCAAGCCTGACGCCGGAGCCGAAAACGCGAAACCCGGTCCTCAGCCGGACGCCAAAAGCGCGCCGAAAGCCGAAGCCAATGCAGGGCGGCCAGGATCCAAGCCGGAAGCCAAGGCCGACGACGCCAAGCCTGGAACCAAGGTTGTGCCTCAGCCTGAGGCCAAGGCGGCGCCTCAGCCGGACGCCAAGGCCGAGCCCAGGCCGGAAACCGAGCCCAAACCTGAAGCCAAATCCGGCGTCGCGACGCTGCTCGACACGTCGCTCGGCGAACTCCTCGTGGCCGGCCTCGTCAAAGACCCGGAGGATGCCGGACGCGTCATAGCGGCGGCTATCATCCAGGCTGAGGCCCCCAACGCGACCGCGAAGACGCCTGAAACCAAAGCCGAGCCAAAGACTGGAACCGAAGCCGCCGCCAAATCGGGGCTCGAAGCGAAGGCGCCGCCTGATCGGACTCCGCACACCGCCGATGAGCGGATGGACGACACGAACCGCAACAACCGCCGGAAAGGACTCTCATGAAAATTGACTGCAAGGACTTTCGCGCGCGGGAAGGAGACGAGGTCCATCTCGAGAAGTGGCCGACGAAGGTCGATCCCGTCTACAAATCCAAGGATCAATACAAGAGTCTGCTGGAGGAGCATGTCGCCAAGCTCAGCGCGATGCAGCGTCTTCACCACGCGTCCGATCGTCACGCCATCCTGCTGATCTTTCAGGCGACAGACGAGCCGGGAAAGCTCTCGACGCATTGAGGGCTACCGGCCAGGTTTGCGCGCCATGACCGCCGACAAAAAAGTCCGCGAATTGCGTACAGTCGCGTTGCGCGCAATATCGTATAAGAGACATTCCATGAACAAGGGTGCGATTCGGATCCTCGGCGTCGACCCCGGCCTGCGCAACACGGGCTGGGGGCTGATCGAAGCCGTGGGCTCAAGCCTGAGCTTCCTCGCCTGCGGGTCGATCCAAACCGATGCAGAGATCTCGCTGGCGGACCGGCTCGCCTCGATCCATTGCGCCCTTACGGCGCTCGTCGAGCAAAACACGCCGCATGAGGCGGCGGTCGAGGAGACTTTCGTCAACCGTGATCCCCAGTCGACTTTGAAGCTCGGACAGGCGCGCGGCGTTGCTCTCGCCGCGCTCGCGCTGAAGGACCTTCCGGTGTCCGAATACGCCGCCAATCTTATCAAGAAGACGGTGGTCGGCGTGGGACATGCGGAGAAGAACCAGGTCGCGATGATGGTCAAGATGCTCTTGCCGGCCTCCAACGCCTCGGTCCCGGACGCCGCCGACGCGCTCGCGGTCGCCATCTGTCACGCGCAGCATCGGCGCGCGCAAGCGAGGCGCGGGTCATGATCGGGAAGCTACGAGGGCTGGTCGACGGCCTAGACGACGAAGGCCTGGTGCTCGACGTCAATGGAGTTGGCTACCTCGTCGCAGCCTCTGCCTATACGTTACGCGCTTTGCCGCCGATCGGCGAGCCCACCGAGATTCTGATCGAGACGCATGTGCGCGAGGACGCGATCAAGCTTTACGGATTCCTCACCGCCTCCGAGCGCGACTGGTTCCGCCTGTTGCAAAGCGTGCAGGGTGTCGGCGCGAAAGTCGCGCTGGGGATTCTGGGAGCGCTCAAGCCGGACGCGCTGTCGCTTGCGATCGCCAAGCAGGACAAGGCGATGATGGCGCGCGCGCCCGGCGTCGGCCCCAAACTCGCCGCCCGGCTCGTGCTGGAACTGAAAGACAAGGCGCCGGCTGTCGCCTCTGCCGAGTTTCCCGGATCTGCCGTAGATGCCGAAGGCGCAACCAAGCTGCCGAGGGCGGCCGAGGACGCGATCCTCGCGCTGGTGGGCCTCGGGTACGCCCACGCGCAGGCAGCAACGGCGATCGCCAGATGCGCCGCCCGGCTTGGAGAGGAGGCGCAGACGGCCGCGCTCATCCGCGCGGGCCTGAAGGAGCTGGCGCAGTAGCCGCTCTTACAATATTGATATCGAGAGCAGATAGGTAAGGCTCCAATGACAGCCGCGGCGACGCTTTCCTCGAAATATCAGGCCTCGATCCCAAAGGCTGTACGCTGTACGCGAGCGAATGGCGTGGAAGCCCGGCCAAAAGATTGCCTTCATTGCGAGGGCGGACGGCATTCTTATGGTTCCGATTCCTGAACGGGAGGCCTTGGCCGGAATCGCGCGAGGCGCAAATCCGGAAGGTTACCGTGACCGTAACGATCGCTACTGATGCGCGTTGTCGATACGTCCGCTTGGATTGAATGGATGTTGGGCTCCCCAATCGGGAAGAGATTGTCGCCAGAACTTCCGGATAGCGACCAATGGATCGTCCCAACCATTGTTCAATATGGGCTTGCCCGCTGGACCGCGCGCGAACTTCCCGAATTCGCGGCCACCGCGGCGTTGGCCTTCTCGACGCAGCTCGTGGTCAAGCCATTGGATACGCACTTGGCGACGAGGGCGGCCGATTATGGCCATAAGCATAAGCTCGCCTTAGCGGATTCCATCATCTACGCGACGGCGATGGACGCGAGCGCAGATCTGCTGACCTGTGACGCGCATTTCGCCGAGCTCCCCAGCGTGGTCTATTTCGCGAAGACTGCGCAATGAGAGCGTCGCTCCGGCGCTCCTTCCTGGCGCCGAACGGTGGGGCGCGCATGTTCGCAGCGCCCGTCGAGTCCCGCGGAGGGGCCTGATGGCCGATGCCCCCCGTCGTCTCGTCTCCGCGGAGAAGCGCCCCGAGGACGATGCGGCCCTGCGCCCGCAGGTCCTGGCCGATTTCACCGGCCAGGAAGCCGCGCGCAAGAACCTGAAGATCTTCATCGAATCGGCGAAGGCGCGAAGCGAGGCGCTCGACCACGTGCTGTTCGTCGGACCGCCGGGCCTCGGCAAGACGACGCTCGCCCAGATCGTGGCGCGTGAGCTCGGCGTCAATTTCCGCTCGACCTCCGGGCCGGTCATCGCGAAGGCCGGCGACCTCGCCGCGCAGCTGACCAACCTCGAGCCGCGCGACGTCCTGTTCATCGACGAGATCCATCGACTCAACCCGGCGGTCGAGGAGATCCTTTACCCCGCCATGGAGGACTTCCAGCTCGACCTCATCATCGGCGCCGGGCCGGCGGCCCGATCGGTGAAGATCGACCTCGCCAGGTTCACCCTGATCGGGGCGACGACGCGCGCCGGGCTCTTGACCACGCCGCTGCGCGACCGCTTCGGCATCCCCGTGCGGCTCAACTTCTATACGACCGAGGAGCTGCAAACCATCGTCGCGCGCGGAGCCCGCGTGATCGGCCTCGCCGTCGCGGACGAAGGCGCGAACGAGATCGCCAGGCGGTCGCGCGGCACCCCCCGCATCGCGACCAGGCTTTTGCGGCGGGTGCGGGATTTCGCCACGGTCGACGGCGCGAAAATGGTGACGCGCGCCCTGGCGGACGGCGCGCTCAAGCTGCTCGACGTCGACCCGATCGGACTCGACCAGATGGACCGGCGCTATCTCGATGCGATCGCGATCAAATTCGGCGGCGGGCCGGTCGGCGTCGAGACCATTGCGGCGGCCCTCTCCGAGCCTCGCGACGCGATCGAGGACATTATCGAGCCCTACCTGATCCAGCAGGGTTTCGTGCAGCGCACGCCGCGCGGCCGGCTCCTCACCTCGCTTGCGTTCCGGCATCTCGGCCTTGCCGAGCCCAAGCGCGAGGCGCCGCAGGCGAACTTGTTCGAGGACGAATAAGACGATAACCAGCCCTCGCGTAAGCCTAAGCAGAATCCTTCAGCCAGCCCAACGGATGATCCAATGAAGGCGTGGTTCGACTGAAAATCCACGAATAGTGTTAGCTGCACCGGCAGCCGAGATTGTTGAGGAGAATGGAAACACAAAGGACACCAGGGACGCACGAAGGACACGAGCCCTTGCCGGAGAGCACTGAGCGGGTCGGGCGCGGAATTATCGGCGCCGCCATCGCTGTGCATCGGGCGCTCGGGCCGGGGCTGTTGGAGTCGGCTTACGAAACTTGCCTTGCGCATGAATTGGAGCGCCGAGGCAATGCCGTGCTCCGGCAGATGGCGCTTCCCATCGTCTATGAAGCCGTCAAGCTGGAGGCCGGGTATCGCGTCGATCTAATGGTGGACGGCGCCGTGGTCGTGGAGGTGAAATCGGTTGACGCACTGGCGCCGGTCCATGAGGCGCAGCTGCTGACGTATCTTCGACTGTCGGGGCGCCGGCTCGGCTTTCTGATCAACTTCAACGTCGTTCTGCTCAAGCAGGGCGTCAAACGTATGATCTTGTGACCTTCGTGCGACCTTTGCGCCCTTTGTGTTGATAAATATAACAGTCGTCGCGCTTGCCGTGGTCATCCAATGGGTCCAAAGCCGATGCAAATCTTTGTGGTGAATTGGTCTCACTTGATCCGTTGGCCCATCTGAGAATCTCTGCCTAGGACCGCGATTTGCCTAGCCTCATCCGCTTTCTCGTCGCCTGCGCTGTGCTGGCCGGCCTCGTCTATGCCGGCCTGTTCGCGCTGGCGAACTTCGTCAAGGTGAAGCCGCGCGAGATCACCCAGACGATCCAATTGCCCCAGGCTGGCAAATGACGGCGCCGGCGAGCCGCCTGGTGGAAGAATTTCTCGATGCGCTCGCTTCGGAGCGCGGCGCCAGCGCCAATACGCTGGAGGCCTACCGGCGCGATCTTTCCGATTACCAGGATCATCTTCGGGCGCAGGGGACGGACGCCCTCAAGGCGGGCGCCGCGCACCTCCAGGCGTATCTTTCCTCGCGGTCCGCGAATGGGTTGAGCGCCGCTTCGCTCGCGCGCCGGCTGTCCGCCGTGCGCCAGTTCCACAAGCATCTCTACGCAGAGGGCCATCGGCGCGACGATCCCACCCTGTCGATCGACGGGCCGCGCCGCGCCCGGCCTCTGCCAAAGGTTTTGACGATCGAGGATGTCGATCG
Organism: uncultured Alphaproteobacteria bacterium; assembly: GCA_963835885.1. GTDB lineage: Bacteria > Pseudomonadota > Alphaproteobacteria > Rhizobiales > Beijerinckiaceae > Roseiarcus. The sequence goes on along the minus strand of CAWIHF010000039.1, from coordinate 264,409 downwards.
GCTGATCCAGACAGCCCGCGAGGGCCTCGACGCCCCGGAGAGGCCGTTGCGCGAGCGGCTCGCCGGGGCGCGCATGGCCTGCCTGATCGAGCTCATCTACGGCTCTGGCCTGCGGGTGTCCGAAGCCCTCGGCCTGCCGAAATCCGCCGCGCGCGCCAAGGAGCCGCTCGTCGCCATTCGCGGCAAAGGCGGCAAGGAGCGCCTCGCGCCGCTCTCCAACCCCTCCCGCGCCGCAATCGCGGTCTACCGCGCGCTCCTGACCGAGGCCTCGCCGGCGATGGCGGCTTCGCCCTGGCTTTTTCCCGCCGACAGCGCGAGCGGGCATATGACCCGGCAGGGTTTTGCCCGCGACTTGAAGGTCGTCGCCTCGGCGGCCGGCCTTTCGCCGGCGCGCGTCAGCCCGCACGTGCTGCGCCACGCCTTCGCGAGCCACCTCCTGCAGAACGGCGCGGATCTGCGCGTCGTTCAGGATCTTCTCGGCCACGCCGACATTTCGACCACCCAGATCTACACCCACGTGCTCGACGAACGCGCCCGGGCGATGGTCCGCGATCTGCATCCGATGAACGACGAGGACGAGGCGTGAGCGACGAATTCTGGCGCGCCACGCGCGATGGGATCGTCGTCGCCTGCCGTTTGACGCCGAAAGGCGGGCGCGACGCCATCGACGGCATGGCGAGGCTTTCCGACGGGAGGAGCGTGCTGCTCGCGCGGGTTCGCAGCGCCCCCGAGGACGGCCGCGCCAACCAGGCGCTCTGCGCGCTCATCGCGGCGAAGCTCGACGCGCCCGTCTCGCACGTTCGTGTCGCCGCAGGGGCAAAGAGCAGATTGAAGCAGATCGCCGTCACCGGCGACCCGGCCGTGCTCATCGCGGGCTTGCGCGCGCTTTGGAGCTTTGTCCGAACGGACTGAATCGACCAGGAAACCCCGAATCTATGGAGTTCTGATTCATGATCCCCGCCGCGCGTGGGAGGCGGCAGGGAGGTAGTGGGTCAGGTTGAACTTCAGGTTTGGGCGGGCCTTTCCTAGCGGCCCTTGTAGGCCCAGTGTCCGCCCGAAGCGGAGGTCCGAACTACGTCCATTCGCGTTCAGCAGGACTAAATAACTAGAGAGCGGCTTCGCGTGTTGGCGCGGACAGAACGCATTCACTCGGGTTGCGCGCGCCAGCGGTTTTCGCGGAAAAAATCCACCAGCGCCTTCAGCGCCGGCCTGATCTGCCTTCGGCTCGGATAGTAAAGAAACATCCCGTCGACCGGCGGCGTCGTCCAGTCGTCGAGAACCGCGACAAGACGCCCCGCGGCGAGGTCCGCCCCCACGTAGTCGAGCGGCGCCTGAAGCAGCCCCACGCCCTCGATCGCCGCCCAGACAGCAAATCTGCCATCATTGACGACCAGGCGCCCCTCCGCATGAACCTCCACTACACGGCGTTTCATCTGAAAGCGCCATGGAACGAGAGTGCCGCTCGGCAGGCGAACGCGGATGCAATCGTGCGCCACCAAGTCTGACGGCGTCTTGGGTTCGCCGCGGCGCGCGAGATAATCGGGAGCGGCGACCAGGGCAAAGGGCATATCCTTGCCGATTCGCACGGCGATCATGTCGTGGGCGAGATGCTCGCCAGTTCGGATGCCGGCGTCGAAACGCTCTGCGACGATGTCGATGGGCGAGGCGTCGATTGAGATATCGACATTGATGTCGGGATAAAGGGCGAGGAAGCGCGGGACCGCCTCTTCGAGGACTAGATCCGCTGCGGGAGGCGGCACGCTGAGGCGCAGCGTTCCGCCCGGATTGTTTCGAAATTCGTTCGTGGATTCCAGCGCCGCCTGGTACTCGTCCAGCGCCGGCCGAAGCCGCTCGAGCAGGCGTTCGCCCGCGGCGGTGGGCGCGACCGAGCGCGTCGTGCGCTCGACGAGCCGCACGCCGAGGCGCTCCTCGAGATTGCGCACCATGTCGCTCACGCGCGGCGTGGATAGGCCCAGCTGCTTGGCCGCCTTGGTGAAGCTCTTGTGCTCAAGCACCGCGACCAGGGCGCTGGTTTCGGCAAGGCTGGCTCCACGCATCGGTCATCCTATTATTCGTTATAATGGAAAAGCCCATTCAGACTATTTCATCTTACTATAAGCTCCAGTCTGGTCCATGTTCGTCGCGCCTCGCTTCGCAACGGAGGAGCAAGCATACAGATGAATACTGAGATCGCAGTCCACCCGAAGTTGCTGCACTACGGCCTGACCACGGCCCATTTGAACGCGATGGTCGACTGGTACCGCAAGGTGCTCGGCATGACGGTCAACCATCGTTCGGCCTTGCCGCCGGAAGGGCGGGGCCGAGCGCCTTTTTCCGCGATGGCGTTCATCAGCAACGATGAGGCCGACCATCGCATCGTGCTCTTTGAAGTGCCCGGAGTTGTCGCTGATCCCGATAGAGCGCGCCACGCGCACCTACAGCACGTCGCTTTCGCATGCCGGACGCTCGACGATCTCCTGGGGACCTTTGTTCGGCTCAAGCGCCTGGGCATCGTGCCAGTGCGAGCCTTCGACCACGGCTTGGGAACGGCGTTCTATTACGCGGATCCCGACCGGAACATCGTCGAGCTCAGCGTCAACAACTACGGCGACGATTGGACAGCGACCGAGCATTTGAGGACCGCGCCTCCGAGGATGGCGTTTGTCGATCCCGAGAAAATGCTCGCGGCGCGCGAATTGGGCGCATCGCCCTGGGAAGTGCACGAGCGCGCCGTCGCCGGAGAGTTCGCTCCCGACGAACCTCAGGATCCGCGCGCGTTCTTCTGAGCTAAGAGTTTGACTCTGAAAGTTCATGCGGGATTGCAGAGCCTTCGCAACATGAGGCGGATGGAGGCGAAACGAAGGAATGTGAGGGCTGTGACGTTGAGGTTCTCCCAGTCCTTGGCCAGTCTTCGGCAGCGGTTGAGCCAGGCGATCGTTCGCTCGACGATCCAGCGCTTGGGCAGCGTGACGAAGCCCTTCGCCTGATCGGATCGTTTGACGATCTCGATTTTGACCCGAGACAGGATTTTGGCGACCGCTTGGGCGAAGATCGGCCCTTGATAGGCGCCGTCGGCGAACAGTTTTTCGAGATAAGGGAACCGGCCAAGCAGCGTCGTCAGCAACAAAACGCCGCCGTCGCGGTCCTGGACGTCGGCGGAATGAACGATGGCCTGCATCAGCAGCCCTTGGGTGTCGACGAGAAAATGACGCTTCTTGCCCTTGATCTTCTTTCCTGCATCGAACCCGTGCGGATCGATCGAGGCCCCCCTTTTTCCGCGCTTCTCACGCTCTGGCTGTCGATGATTGCGGCGGTTGGGCTGGCCTCACGTTCGGCCTGCTCACGACACTTTTCGTAGAGCGTGTCATGGATCCGATCCAGCACGCCATCAATGCCCCAATCGCAGAAGTATCGATAGACGGTGCTGCGGGGCGGAAAATCTTTGGGAAGGTAACGCCATTGGCATCCCGTGCTCAGCACGTACATGAAGGCGTTGAGCGCCTCTCGCATGTTCGTCTCCCGTTTGCGGCCTCCCCTCCTTGCCGGAGGAATGAGCGGTTCGACATGCGCCCACTCCTCATCCGTCAGGTCGCTCGGGTATCGCAAATGATCCCGCTTGTATTTCGCTCGGTTCTCGTTCGTCCACATCGGCGGCCCCCCGATTCGGTCCGCCTTCCTTGAATCACAACCGATTCATGCGACTCAACAACTTTCGGACCAGACACTAAGGCACCAGATTGAAGAAGGAAGAAAAGATGATCGCAGTCACCGCAGCGTCTGGAAGACTTGGCGCCCTCGTGCTTGAGGGCCTTCTGAAGGCGGTTCCCGCGACCGAGATCGTCGCGATCGCCCGCAGCCCGGAAAAGCTTGCGCAGTTCCAAGAGCGCGGCGTCAAGGTCCGGCGCGGCGACTATTCCGCGCTCAGCACGCTTGGCCCAGCGCTCGCCGGCGTCAAACGCCTCTTGCTGATATCGGGAATTTACCTCGGCCAGCGCGTCGCGCAGCATCGTGCGGTGATCGAGGCCGCAGAGGCCGCCGGGGTCGAGCTCATTGCCTACACGAGCCTGTTGCGCGCCGACGTGAGCGCCCTGCCTATCGCCGAGGAGCACCGCGCGACGGAGATGCTGCTGCGCGCTTCCAAAGTTCCCTCCGTCCTCCTTCGCGACGGTTGGTACATCGAGAACTACACCGAGAGGCTCGCGATGATTTTGGCCCATGGCGCCTTCTTCGGCGCGGCGCGCGACGGGCAGATCGCCGCCGCAGCCCGCGCCGATTTCGCCGACGCGGCCGTCGCGGTCCTAACGACGGAGGGACATGCAGGCGAAACTTACGAACTCGCCGGCGACCAGTCCTTCACGATGACCTACCTTGCGAAGGCGGTGTCGGAATGGGCGGAACGGGCGATTCCCTACCGCGACCTTCCGGCCGCCGAGTACCGAAATACGCTGGAGAAGGCCGGCGTCCCGAGGGCGTTCGTCGACATCGCCGTTGGGACTGACCTGGCCATTGCCCGCGGCGACCTCAACAGCGCGAGCCGCGACCTGCACATTCTGATCGGCCGCGACACTACGACGCTGCACGAGGTCCTTGCGAAGACGTCGAAGCCGCCGGCGAATCGGGCAGCGTGACGTCGTGGCAGACCTGACGGGCAAGGTGGCGGTGGTGACGGGCGCCGCCAAGGGCATCGGCGCGGCGATCGCCAAGGCTTTGGCTGCGGCCGGCGCGGCCGTTGTCGTCAACTACGTCGGCAGCAAGGAAGCGGCGGCGCGCGTCGTCGACGAGATCAAAGGCAAGGACAGTCAGGCCCTCGCTGTCCAGGGCGACGTCTCCAAGGCCGCGGACGTCAGCCGGCTGTTCGCCGAGGCGAGAGCGGCGTTCGGGGCGATCGACATCCTCGTGAACAACGCCGGCGTCGCCCGAATGAGCCCGATCGAGGCGGTGAACGAGGATCTCTATCACCGACTGTTCGACACCAACGTGCTGCGCCCGATCCTGACAATCAAGGAGGCGCTCGCGCATTTCAACGCGAACGGAGGCAGCGTCATCAACATCGGCTCCGTTGTCAGCGTGAGCCCGACGCCGGGTTCGACGGTCTACGCAGCCACCAAGAGCGCCGTTGAGACAATCACCCGCGCGCTGGCCGCTGAGCTCGGCGGCCGACGCATCCGCGTCAACACGCTGGCCCCGGGCACGGTCGATACCGACGCCACGCGCGCCGACGGGCTCATCGGCAGCGAGCTCGGGAAAGAGCTGGTCGCCCGCACGCCGCTTGGCCGGCTCGGCCAGCCGGAGGACATCGCTCGCGTTGCGGTCTTCCTCGCCTCCGACGAGGCTGCTTGGGTGACCGGTGCCTTTATCCCAGCCTCCGGCGGACTGCGGTAGGATCGGCTCGGATGGCCGAGCTTCAGTCTCAATCAGTTCCCGCATTCGAGAGCCCGATGAAAAAAGCCGCTCTTCATATTGCCCCGCCGCTTTGGGGACTTGGCCTCCTCCTCGTGGCCCTCATCGCGGATTTGTTCCACCCGTGGGGGACGCTGTTCCATTCCTTGCCGCTCGCCGCGCTCAGCCTCGTTATCGGGGTCGCCTCGGCGTCGTGGGCGCGCTTGCTCTTCCTGCGACATAGCGCGACGATCATTCCCGATGATCCGGTCAACAAAGTCCTGGTCCAGGACGGCCCTTTCGCGTGGGGCCGCAACCCGATGTATCTGTCGCTCATCCTGATCGCGATCGGAGTCGCGCTCTACGTCGGGACTTGGCCGTTGTACCTCGTGCCGTTTGCGCTGTTTGCGCTGCTCAACTTCCTCTTCATCCCGTTCGAGGAAAAGAAAATGCTGCGGCAGTTCGGGGAGGTCTACGCCGACTATACGCGGCGGGTGCGGCGATGGCTGTAGGCCGGTCTGGTCGCCTGTGCGGCGAGGCAGGCCCTTTGGACACCTTCGTGGAAGTAACGCTCAGAGGAAAAAATGAACACCGAGATCATCGCCCATCCGACCCTGCAGCACGTCGGGATCACTACGCCGAATCTCGACGCCATGCTCGAATGGTACCGAAAGGTGCTCGGCATGACGGTGAACAAACGCGTAGCGGCGCCGGCCGATCGCGCGCCATTTACGGCAGTCGCATTTACGAGCAACGACGAGATCAATCATCGCATCTCGTTCTTCGAGGTTCCCCACGCCACGATCGATTCCGAAAGGTCACGCCATGCGCGGGTCCAGCACATCGCATTCGCCTATGGGACGCTTGATGATCTCTTGGGCACCTATGTCCGGCTGGGTAAACTTGGCATGACGCCGATGTGGGCCGCGGATCAGTGGTTTCAGACAGCGATTTATTATGAAGATCCGGACAAGAACATCATCGAGCTCAACGTCGACAACTTCACCAACCTCTGGGCGGTCACGGAGGGGTTGAAGGAGCTGCCCTCGCAGCTGCATGTGTTCATCGACCCCGAAAAGCTGACCGCGGCGCGCAAGGCGGGGGCTTCGCCTTGGGAAATTCACGAGCGCGCGTTCGCTGGAGAGTTCGTCCCCGCAAAACCCTATGACTTGGGCCGAAGCTACTGAGTCGCTTCCCAAGTAGCGACACGAGGGCCGGTTGTCCCGCCAACCGCCTCGGCCGGAATTGATTAGGCAAATAAAATGATCGGCAGCAAGCCCTACGCGAGGCTGAAATCCCGCGAAGTCAACGACGCGCGAATGGCCTATGTCGACGAGGGCGAGGGCGACGCAATCGTTTTCCAGCATGGCCAGCCGACATCGTCTTACGTCTGGCGGAACGTCCTGCCGCATCTTGAAAGGCTCGGCCGCCTCGTCGCCTGCGATCTCATCGGCATGGGCGCGTCGGACAAGCTCGCGAACACCGGGCCGGGCAGCTACAGTCTCGCCCAGCACGCCAAATATCTGTTCGCGCTGTGGGATGCGCTTCACCTGGGCGACCGAATGGTCCTCGTGCTCGACGACTGGGGCGCGGCGCTTGGTTTTCAATGGGTGCGCCTGAACCCGCGGCGGGTCAGGGCCATCGTCCACATGGAGGCGGTCGCCGTGCCGATGAGCTTCTCCGACCTTCCCGAGTTGGCGCGTCCGCTCTTCAAGGCGCTCCGCTCGCCAGCGGGCGAGGAGATGGTGCTACACCAGAACATCTTCATCGAGGAGGTGCTGAAGCGCGCGACGATCCGCGACCTCACCCCGGAAGAGACAGAACAATATCGCCGTCCGTTCCTGCAGCCGGGCGAAGGGCGGCGGCCAACCCTGTCCTTCCCGCGCAACCTGCCCCTCGACGGCGAGCCGGCGGACGCGGTGCGGACGATCGCCGAGTTGTCGAATTGGATGGCGCTGAGCGCCGATCTTCCCAAGCTGTTCATCCGCGGTGAGCCCGGCACGCTGATGCGTGGTCGAGTCCTCAACGCAGTGCGAGCCTGGCCCAAACAAACCGAGGTCACCGTCAAGGGCGTCAAACTCCTTCAGGAGGACAGCCCCGACGAGATCGGGACTGCGATCGCCGACTTCATCAGGCGTCTCGGCCGAACTGGACCTCGGTAATGGAGACGGTTTCTGAGGCGTCGAATGCGTGAGGACTTGCGAGACCGGCTTACTCAACGGCCGCACGGACACGGTCCGCAAATAGTGACGCGGGGGCGCGCTACTCCTCGCCACCGCTGCCGCGAGAGCGGTTTAGTCCCATGGCGCATTCCTTCCGTGCCGGGAACCAACCGGGAAGGGCAGCAATGGGTCGGAGGCCGAAATTAAAACAGACCCACTTCCGGCAGGGATGGCGCTTTCCGATGATCTTGGCAAAGCGGGTGGTGGAGGCGGTCATTTGGGGCGCAACGCGGCCGACCAGGCGTTTGGCCGGGCGCTCCGGGATCGCCGTCGGCATGTACGCAATGGAGGACCGACCGGGCCGGATCACCGGAGGCCGTCGCCTGCAGATTTTTCTCGCGGCGGCAAGGCTTAAACATGATCGTCGGCGCCCGGGCCTGAACAATCTATTCCCATAAGTCGAAATTTGTGCTATCTTTGTTCTTCAGCGCCCTTTGGTGGGCGCGGCCCCGGGCGCGGGTGAGGGGGAGGGGGGAGGGTGCAGTTTCGGTGCAACCTATTGAAAAGGCTCATTTCTTAAATAGAAATGCAAGGCAATAAAAGGAGTTTCACGCTTTCATGGGTCGGTTTTCGGTGTCCGTGCGCGTCCGGGATCGGTTTTGCAAATCCGGACTCCTGGCGCCGCGGGAGACGGACAGGCGCGCTCGCACGCCGTCCGCGATCCAGGCCCGGCGGAAGTTCAGCCCGCACTCCCGCCCCCATAGCCCGTCGAGAGACGGGCGTCCTTTCGGACGCCCTATGGCGGGGGCGGCAGGGGTGGGGAGTCGCGCTGCGCTCTCCGCAGAGTTGGCCACGGGCGGCGTCGACCCACTGTGCACGAAAGTCGCAGCCCTTTGTGACCTTCGTGTAATCTTCGTGTTCTTCGTGGTGAGAAGAATAAACACTAAGCGCACAAAGGTTGCACGAAGCCCACAAAGAGCGCGACCGGATCTTTCGTGTAAGGGCGTCGATGAACAGCTTCCGAGGTCTGGCGCGACCCCCCTCCTTAATCCTCCCCACAAGGGGGAGGAGATCGCCTTCGCCCGATCGCCCTGAGAGCGGCCGGGGAGCCATTGCCTTCGACTGGAAAAAGGGCTTCGATGGTTCGAGCGCGCTGGGGTGGAAAGCACGGTTTGGGCGGCGGCGCGGGCCGCGAGCGTAGGTTGCGTGTTTGTCGGGAGGAAATGAATGAAAGCCATCACATTCGCCTGCCTCGGGCTGGCGGCGCTCATCGCCGGCGCCGGCGCGGCCTCGGCCAAGACGCTCGTTTATTGCTCGGAAGGCAGCCCCGAGAATTTCACTCCCGCGATCAACACGACCGGCACCAGCTTCGACGCGGCGCGTCCCGTTTACAATCGTCTGACGGAGTTCAAGCGCGGCACGACCGAAGTCGTCCCCGGCTTGGCCGAAAGCTGGGACATTGCGGACGGCGGCAAGACGATCACCTTCCACCTGCGCAAAGGCGTCAAGTTCCATTCGCTGAAAGACTTCAAGCCGACCCGCGACTTCAACGCCGACGACGTGCTGTGGTCGATCGACCGCCAGTGGAAGCCGGACCACCCCTATTACAAGGTGTCGGGCGGCAAGTACGACTATTTCAACGACATGGACATGCCGGCCCTCCTCCAGTCGGTCACGAAGACCGACGATTACACGGTCGTGATGAAGCTCAAGACGCCGAACGTCGCCATTCTCGCCAATCTGGCGATGGATTTCATGGCGATCGGGTCGAAGGAATACGCCGACTTCCTGCTCAAGAAGGGAACGCCCGAGCAGTTCGACCAGGCGCCGGTTGGCACCGGCCCATTCTCCTTCGTCGCCTATCAAAAGGACTCGGTGATCCGCTACAAGGCGAACAAGGACTATTACGGCGAGAAGGCGCTGGTCGACGACCTCGTCTTCGCCATCACCCCCGACGCGACCGCCCGCTACGCCAAGCTGAAGACCGGCGAATGCCACATCAACGCCTATCCGCGCCCGGCCGACCTGGCGGAGATGGAGAAGGATCCGTCCCTCAAGGTGATCCACGCCCCCGGCCTCAACATCGCCTACTGGGCGTTCAACAACCAGAAGCCCCCGTTCGACAAGAAGGAGGTGCGGCAGGCGTTGTCGATGGCGATCGACCGCGACGCCATCATCAAGGACGTCTATCTCGGCGCGGGCGTGAAGGCCAAGACGCTGATCCCGCCGACCATGTGGTCCTACGATGACAAGATCGCCGACACGCCCTATGACCCCGAAAAGGCGAAGGCGATGCTCGCGGCGGCCGGGGTTCGGACTCCGCTCGACATCGACCTCTGGTACCAGCCGGTCTCGCGGCCCTACAATCCCAACGGCAAGCGGATCGGCGAGATGATGCAGGCCGACCTCGCCAAGATCGGCGTCAACGCCAAGCTCGTCACCTACGAATGGGGCGAGTACCGAAAGCGCATTCAGGACGGCGAGGACATGACGGGCCAGATGGGCTGGACCGGCGACAACGGCGACCCGGACAATTTCTTCTTCCTGTTGGGCTGCCCCGAGGGAAAGCCGGCCGGAAACAATATCTCCAAGTGGTGCAACGCCGAGTTCGACAACCTGCTCGTCAAGGCGCGGACACATTCCCGATCAGGCCGAGCGCGCCAAGCTCTATCAGCGCATGCAGGAGATCGAGCACGACGAGGCGCCGTCGCTGCTTCTCGCCCATTCGATCGTTTTCGAAGCCATGCGCTCCAACGTGACGGGCTACAAGCAGAGCCCGCTCGGCACGCACGCGTTTGAAGGCGTGGACATCCAGTAGGGCCGGCTCCGGCTCCGTCCGAAAGGACGGAGCCGGCCGTTCTCGGAGCCGGCCATGCTCGCCTACTTTCTCCGCCGCGTCGCCCTGACGATCCCGACGTTTCTGGCGCTCATGTTTCTCACCTTCGTCGCGATCCGCCTCGTGCCCGGCGATCCGGTCGAGGTGCAGGTCGGCGAGCATGGCATCTCGCCCGAACGGCTCGCCTTCTTCCGTCATCAGCTCGGCCTCGACCAGCCGCTGTGGAAGCAGTTCTTCGACTATGTGTGGAAGCTCCTGCACGGCGACTTCGGCGTGTCGCTGGCGACGCAGCAGAAGGTGCTGACCGAGTTCCTGACGCTGTTCCCGGCGACGCTGGAGCTGTCGTTCTTCGCCATGATGTTCGCGGTGCTCGTCGGCGTGCCTGCCGGCGCGATCGCGGCGGTCAAGCGCGGCAGCGTGTTCGACCAGGCGCTGATGACCGTGTCGCTGTTCGGCTATTCGATGCCGATCTTCTGGTGGGGCCTGCTGCTCATCATGTTCGTCTCGGTCAAGCTCGGGCTCCTGCCGGTGTCGGGGCGCATCGACCTCATCAACTATTCTTTCGACCAGCCGACCGGCTTCATGACCATCGACGCGCTGATGTCCGGATCAGCCCGGCGCCTTCCTCGACGCGCTTCGCCATCTCGTGCTGCCGGCGATCGTGCTCGGCACCGTGCCGCTCGGCGTCATCGCGCGTATGACGCGCTCCTCCATGCTCGAGGTTTTGAATGAGGACTACGTGCGAACCGCCCGCGCGAAGGGGCTGTCGCCGAGCCCGCGTCATCGGCGTGCATGCGCTGCGCAACGCGCTCTTGCCGGTGGTGACGGTGATCGGCCTCTCGGTCTCGGGCCTGATGGCCGGCGCGGTGCTGACGGAAACGATTTTTTCCTGGCCGGGCGTCGGCAAATGGCTGATCGAATCGATCGGCCGGCGCGACTATCCGGCCTTGCAGGGCGGCGTGATGCTGATTTCCGCGGTGGTCATCCTGGTGAACCTGATCGTCGATCTCATCTACGGCGCGATCGACCCGCGGATTGCCCATGGCCGCTGACCTCGCCGCCGCTGGCGTTCCGCCCGCCGCCGACGACAGCGCGGGCGAAGTCCTGGCGCAGCCTTCTCCGCTCGCCGCCTTCTGGGCCGCTTTCCGGGAGAACAAGGGCGCGGTCATCGGGCTCGCCGTGTTCGGCCTTATCGTCGCTCTGGCGCTGGCGGCGAATGTCGTCGCCCCCTATTCGCCGATCGAGCAGTTCCGCGACGCAGTGCGCGCCCCGCCGGTCTGGGAGACCGGCGGCTCGTGGCGATTCGTCCTCGGCACCGACGGCGACGGCCACGACATGCTGTCCCGCCTCATCTATGGGGCGCGGGTGTCCCTGTTCATCGGCTTCTCGGTGATGTGCGTGTCGTTCGTCATCGGCGCCGCGCTCGGGCTTCTCGCCGCCATGACCGGGCCGGTCGTCGACGTCGCGGTGACGCGGCTCATGGACCTCATCATGGCGGTCCCGAGCCTCGTGCTCGCCATTCTGGTCGTCGCGGTGCTGGGCCCGAGCCTCGCCAACACCATCGTCGCGGTGACGATCGTCTATTTGCCGCGCTACGTGCGCCTCGTCCGCGCATCCGCCCTCGGCGAGCTCAACAAGGATTACGTGACCGCCGCGCGCGTCGCCGGCGTCGGTCCGTTCAGGCTCGCCTGGTCGACAGTGCTGCCCAATTGCCTGGCGCCGCTCATCGTGATGGCCGCGCTCGGCGTCTCCGACGCCATCCTCGAGGCGGCGGGCCTGGGCTTTCTCGGCCTCGGCGCGCAGCCGCCGACGCCGGAGTGGGGCTCGATGCTGGCGGACTCGCGCGAATTCATCCGTTCCAACCCGTGGATCGTCACCCTGCCGGGCCTCGCGATCCTGGTCACCGTCGTTTCGATCAATCTCGCCGGCGACGGCCTGCGCGACGCTCTAGACCCGAAGATGCGGCGAAGCTGAGGGGCGCAGCCGGCGCTTCCCGCTATCGGGCTGAATCGCCCCCATCATCGCGAGGAGCGCAGCAACGTCGCAAGGATCTGATAGGAGCGTATCCAGATCGCGCCAGCGCTGCCCTCAGTTGCAATTCTGCCCTGAGGTCGCGGCCGCCGACGCAGGGGAATGATCCCCGTCCACATCACGTAGCGTGCCGGACCAGTAGCGCGTTTCGCTGGCGTTGCGACTGGACATTTCGTGTAAGGCTCTTCGATGGGCGGCTTTCGGCGAAGCAGAAGCCGTCTGTCTTCAACGAAGCGCCACTGATGGGCAACCAAGCCCAGGCAAGCTGCAATTGCGTGCGACGGAGGCCCGAAAAGCCCTTCCAAACATTTCCTTTTCCTTCCTTTTATGACGCCGATTCCAGACTTATCAAGGCTTTACGGGGCGGGAGGACCAAAAAAAATTCGCTGCCGACTTTCCGTCCGGCGGAAATGGCGAATTTTTCGAGAATTCCGGTGACAAGCATGCCACCGCGAGAAACCTGAGCCGTCGACGCCGACGTCATCCCATCCCTGTCACTATGCTGGACTCGCGTCTTGCGGCATTTCTCTTTGGGAACATACAATGAACATGCGCTTTAAGCAACCAAATTCGTAACCCCCAAATATCGGCCGAGGATTCACTCGCGCTTGACCCCAGTTCCCGCCGCTTGGCGACTGAAGCTTTCGTGCGCATTGGGGTCGGCGCCCGCCAGTGGCCAACGCAGGATGACGTCGATGACTTTCGAAAAAGGGTTATAAGCCTTTTTCAGACAAGTTCGATCGGCTCTTTTCGCGATCTTTTATGCCGCTGCTCGACATCCGCAATCTGACAGTCACGTTCGCCACGCGGAGCGGCGCCTTTACGGCGGTCGACGGGTTCGACCTGACCTTAGACCGCAATGAGGTGCTGGCGATCGTCGGCGAGTCCGGCTCGGGCAAGTCGGTGGCGATGCTCGCGGTCATGGGACTCCTGCCGCCGACTGCGACCGTGACCGCCGACCGCGTGGCCTTCGACGGCGCCGATCTCATTGCGATGTCGGCGAGCGAGCGCCGCCGGCTCGCCGGGAAGGACTTGGCGATGATCTTTCAGGAGCCGATGTCCTCGCTGAACCCCTGCTTCACCGCAGGCTTCCAGATCGGCGAAGCGCTGAAGACCCATCTCGGCCTCGACCGCAAAGCGCGCGAGAAGCGCGTCGTCGAGTGTCTCACCGAGGTCGGCATCCCCGACCCCGTGCGCAGGGCGCGCGCCTTTCCCCACCAGCTCTCGGGCGGCATGAGCCAAAGGGTGATGATCGCCATGGCGCTCGCCTGCCGGCCAAAACTCCTCATCGCCGACGAGCCGACAACGGCGCTTGACGTCACCATCCAGGCGCAGATTCTCGACCTCCTCACGTCGCTGCGACGCGAGAACGGCATGGGGCTCGTGCTCATCACCCACGACATGGGCGTCGTCGCCGAGACCGCCGACCGGGTCATCGTCCAATATGCCGGACAGCAGGTCGAGGCCAACGAAACGCGCGAGCTCTTCGCCGATCCGCATCACCCCTATACCGCTGCCCTGCTCGCCGCTTTGCCGGAGCGAGCGACGGCGCGCAGGCTGCCGGCGATCCCGGGCGTCGTGCCGGGTCAGTTCGACCGGCCGAGGGGCTGTCTGTTCGCTCCCCGCTGCTGCTTCGCCTTCGAGGCGTGCCATCGCCTGGCGCCTCGCCCCGCCCCGCAGACATTCGGCCGGGCCCTCTGCCACACGCCGCTCGCGCGCGGGGTTCCGCAACGGGGCGCCCTGCAGGAGGCGGCGCCGTGACGGCGGCGCTCGAAGCGAGGGGCCTCACCCGCAACTACTCCGCCTCGCGCGGCGCCTTTCGTCCGCCCGCAACGCTGAAGGCGTTGGCCGGCGTCTCGTTCTCGCTCGAGGCGGGCCGGACGCTCGCAGTGGTCGGCGAATCGGGTTCCGGCAAGTCGACGCTGGCCCGCCTTCTGACCCTCATCGAAAAGCCGAGCGCCGGGGCGCTTTTCATCGACGGCGTGGACGTCGCGCATGCCGATGCGGCCAGGAGAAGACGCCTGCGCCAGGAAATCCAGATGGTGTTCCAAAACCCATTCGGCTCGCTCAACCCGCGTCAGACGATCGGCAAGGCGCTGGAGGAGCCGCTGCTCGTTAATACGAGCATGAGCAGGCCGGAGCGAAAGGCGGCGGCGCTCATGATCATGGAGAAGGTCGGCCTTCGCCCGGAATATTACCATCGCTATCCGCACATGTTTTCCGGCGGCCAGCGGCAGCGCATCGCGATTGCGCGCGCGCTCGTCCTCCGCCCCAAGATCCTGGTGCTCGACGAGCCCGTGTCGGCGCTCGACGTGTCGATCCGCGCTCAGGTCCTCAATCTCTTGGCCGCGCTGCAGGAGGAGTTCAGGCTCGCCTATGTCTTCGTCTCGCACGACCTTTCGGTCGTGCGCCACATCGCCGACGACGTGCTGGTCATCTATCTGGGACACGCGGTGGAGATGGGCTCGCGCGACGCGATCTTTGTGGCGCCCCAGCATCCCTACACGCGCGCGCTGCTCTCGGCGACGCCGATCGCCGTTCCCGGCGCGAAACGCGAGCGCATCCTGCTCGCCGGCGAGCCGCCGTCTCCGATCGATCCGCCGCCGGGCTGTCCCTTCAACCCGCGCTGCCCACTCGCCTTCGACCGCTGCCGGCGCGAGAAGCCCCCGCTGGAACGAAAGCAGGGGCGGGACGTCGCCTGCTTCGCCGTCGAGGCCTCGACATGAGCATCCGGCGGCTGGTTCTTCCCCCTGACGGCCGACAGTCGGAGACAGCCTCGATGATTGCGCGCGGCGTCCGCCGGCTCCTGCGAGCGCGCGGTTTTTCGACCTTGACGGAGCTGCCGTTGGTCGACGGACGGAGAGCCGACATCGTCGGGGTCAACAATGAGGGCGAGGTGTTGATCGTCGAGATCAAGTCCTCGCCAACGGATCTCCGCGCCGATCGCAAATGGCGCGGCTACGCCGCCTGCTGCGACCGGCTCTATTTCGCCATTTCCGAGGCGACGCCGGTCGAGATCGTACCTTTGGAGGCTGGCCTGATCGTCGCCGACTCATTCGGAGCGGAGATCCTGCGTGAGGCCGACCCTAAGCGGATGGCTTCGGCGAGTCGCCGCGCACTGCTCCTGCGCTTCGCCCAAGCTGCCGCGGATCGGCTGCATCGGCTCGCTGACCCTGCCGGCGGGCCGGACTTGTAATGCTGCGTGTTGCGCCCAACGGGTCGGACGGCGACCTGAATTTGCCGAACACCACGGCGGCGGGGAGGCGCTGCCCGCGATAGGGACTGGCGGATCGTTTGGGGCGGTCGGCACTGCGGCGCAGCGACCTGCTCTACCGCACTGATGACCGCGAGCATAACGATGACGATGATGACACGGTCGCGCCGTTGGGGTGGCAAGCGGATTGGTTCCAGGGTAAACGGCCGCCGTCGGCAAGGGTTTTCGAGTCGCTGCCGTTACGTACGGCTGTTGCGACGAAACGAGTGTATTCTCGACTAAACTCCCAAGACAGACTTTGAGGGATGCGACAACTGAAAATGGATAAGTCGTCCAGCACAATGGATCTGTCTACCGCGCTCGGCAGCACAGGGCTGGAACCGACCCAAGCAGCAGCGACTTTGTCCCTGATGTTGCTTTGGTCACAGTTCCCATCAAGCAATCTGAAGGGACTGCCCGAGCTGAGGGATGCGTCGGCAGAGTCTGTGTTGAAGGCGTCCATCAGAGTTGAAAAAATATTGTGCCCGGAGGTCGCCGACCAAGTCAGCGACATCTGGACCGGCCACCGGCCGGGAGACGGCGAAATTTTACGGCGAGCTATAATCAATGCGCTCGACGCAGGCGTGCTCGTGGACGAAATCGCCGAAACGATCCTTGAATATTGCGCACCGGAGCTATGGATAGCAAAAAAGCACTGCAGCGCCTTACTGGCAGTTCTCAACGCTAAGAGTCGCACGCGGGTTCGCTGTGCGTTCCGCTATTGTCTACGTCCAGCCTGGACGCTGTCGAAGCGGAACTTCGTCCAACTGGACATTGAGAACCATGACTACGCTCCCATTCTCACTATTCTTTCTCGAGCATCTGGTCGGGATCTAAGCCTGCGAGTTGGCACGATCGGATCGGTCGCGATCGCGCAAGCCGAGCACATCGATTTCGATCACGCCTTGATCATTCCCCCGATTGGCCTGCATCAAAAGTTCGGTCCGCCTTCGACGCTTCACTTCGAAGGCATGAAAGGCGCTGAACTGAGCGCCGAGGCGTTTGCGACACTTTGGGGCGCCCATCTTGGGCAAAAAAGGAATGTCCTGATCGTCGGCAATGACCTGCTTTTTGGGAGGTCGAGCACGGACGCCGCGTTCAGGCGGGACCTCATCCAGCGGCAGGGCCTGAAGGCGATTGTTTCGCTGCCGCGCGGACTCTTTCCGGATACTGCGATCGCGATGTCCGCGCTCGTATTTTCCGGACATGCCAGCGCAAGGCGCCGAACGGAAACGATACGGTTTATCAATGCCAGCGACCCGACGGCGCTGGGGCCGGTGAGCCTCACCAGAGCGCTCTCCGGTAAACTATCGCATGCGCTTTGCGTCGATTCGTCCTTCCGAGACGTGTCCGAAGGCGGCTTCAATCTCCTTGTCGATCGATACGTCCGGGACCCGGCGACACATGCCGATCGCGAGGCGCTCAACAGCCACGAAACGGTGACGCTTTCCGATCTTGCGGATGTCGAGAGATCTCAGGCCCTCCCGCGCGGAAGCAGGAAAGAAAAGGGCTTCGAATTCCGCGAGGCGCTTCTCGGCGACGTCGGCGATGGTCAGCTGTCGTTGCCGGCAAAGCTGAGCGGACTACCGGAGTCCGCTGCGACGAAGATCGTGACCGCCATCCTCAAACCGGGCGACATTCTGCTTTCGATCAAAGGAACAATTGGCAAAGCCGCGTTGATCGACGTCGACGTCGTCGCCGAGAGCAATCCCGTGCCCATCGTGCCCGGCCAATCCTTTGTCATCATACGATTGAGAAAGGGAGCGGCGATCCGCGATCCCGAAGTGCTGTTCAGGTATCTGCAATCTCCGGTGGCGCAGTCGCTGCTCCAGGGAATGGCCGGCGGCGCCACAATTGCCAATGTCGCGATGAGGGATCTGAAGGCCTTGCGGGTGCCGGTCTTATCCGTGGACCAGCAACGGAATATTTTGGCGAAACATCGCGAGTGTCAGGCGATACAGAAAAACATCGATCAACAGCTTGAGAAGATGAAGAAAATAAGGGCGCAAATGTTCAGCGCCATGCTTCCTGGCGGGTTAGTCTCCGAGTGAAGGCTCCGGAGTTTCGGTCGGCGGGGTAGGCCGCTCATGTCCAGCCGTAGCAAATCCAAAGGCGCCAAGCGCATCTACCGTGCGCGATTTTGGCGCATCGCCAGTTGGTTCATGTGCGACGATCGGAGCGATCAGAAGCGAACATTGAAGGTGATCCCGGTGAGCCGCGACCCAGGAATCGCGCGCCGTTAGGTCCTGTCGTCAAACTGTCATCTCGCTGTCGCAATAGACATATGGGGCGACCCTATAAACGTCTCGTGCGCGCGGCGCCACCCCGACGATGCGACGTCGCCGCGGCACTCGACCCCAACGCTAGAGAGGCGTTCCATGAAACACACAAATATCGCTCGGGCAGCCGCGTTCGCCGTCTGCGTAGCGTCCGCCACTTACGCATTCGCCGCGAGTATCTCAGGCGCGGGCGCGACTTTCCCTTATCCGATTTACGCCAAATGGGCCGACATGTACAATAAGGAGACCGGCTTCAAGCTCAACTATCAGTCCATCGGCTCCGGCGGCGGCATCAAGCAGATCAAGGCGAAGACCGTCACCTTCGGCGCCTCGGACATGCCGCTCGAGCCGAAGGACCTGACCGCTGCAGGCCTGGTACAATTCCCGACGGTGGTCGGGGCGCCGTGCCGGTCGTCAATCTGGACGGCGTCGCCCCGGGCCAATTGGTCCTCGATGGTCCGACGCTCGCCCAGATTTACCTTGGCAAGATCACCAAGTGGGACGATCCGACGATCCAGAAACTCAACCCGAACGTCAAGCTTCCTTCGAACGCGATCGTCGTCGTGCATCGTTCCGACGGTTCGGGGACGACGTTCATCTTCACCAACTACCTCTCCAAAGTCAGCCCGGATTGGAAATCCAACGTCGGCTCCAGCACAGCCGTCGAATGGCCGGCCGGCATCGGCGCGAAGGGCAACGAGGGCGTTGCGAACAACGTGTCCCAGACGAAAGGCGCGATCGGCTACGTCGAATACGCCTATGCGCTGGAAAACAAGATGACGACCCTCGACTTGATCAATCGCGACGGCAAGAAGATCGCGCCCAGCTCCACTTCCTTCCAGGCGGCGGCGGGGAACGCCGACTGGGCGCACTCGGATCAGTATTATGTCATCCTGACGGATGAGCCCGGCCCTGACACTTGGCCCATCGCCGGCGCGACCTTCATCCTGATGTATAAGCAGCCCGAGGATGTCACGGCCGCGGCCGAGGCCCTGAAATTCTTCGACTGGGCCTACAAGAACGGCGACAAGGCCGCAGAAGCCCTCGACTATGTGCCGCTGCCGGACGCGGTCGTCGCACAGATCGAAAAGACCTGGGCGTCGGAGATCAAGGGCCCCGACGGCAAGCCTGTCTATTCGAAGTGACATCGAAATCGACGGATCGTCGGGAGATCTTCGGATCTCCCGATTCCGCCGCCAGCGCGGCGCTCCGGCTTCCCGGCCGGGACTCCGCAGGAGTATCGAAGCGATGACTGAGACGGTGATGCCGCAAATCAAGACGGCGGGCTCCGCAGTCGAGAGCCGGGCACGCGCCATCGGGCGCTTCGCGGCCGGCGACAAGATCTTCCGCCTCCTGACGCAGGCCTGCGCGCTCGTCGTGCTGTTGATTCTCGGCGGGGTGATCATATCGCTGATCATGGGCTCGACGCCGGCCTTTCGGGCCTTCGGCCTCGGCTTCTTCACGACCGTGATCTGGAATCCGGTCACCGACAAATTCGGCGCCGGCGCGCCGATCTTCGGAACGATCGTCACATCCGCCATCGCAATGCTGATCGCCGTGCCGGTCGGCATCGGCATCGCCATTTTTCTGACCGAGCTGTGTCCTCCCGCGTTGCGCCGCCCGATCGGCATCGCCGTCGAACTGTTGGCCGGAATTCCAAGCATCATCTACGGAATCTGGGGCCTGTTCGTGTTCGCCCCGTTTCTCCAGCAATATGTGCAGCCCGGCCTCATCGCGATGTTCGCCAACATACCGGTGCTGAACTCCCTCTTCGCCGGCCCTCCTTACGGCATCGGCATGCTGACCGCGTCGCTGATCCTGGCGGTCATGGTCCTGCCGTTCGTCACGTCGATTTCGCGCGACGTGTTCGACACCGTGCCGCCGATGCTGAAGGAATCGGCTTACGGGATCGGCTGCACGACCTGGGAAGTGGTGAGCAATATCGTCATCCCTTTCACCCGCGTCGGCGTCATCGGCGGCGTCATGCTCGGACTCGGCCGCGCGCTCGGCGAAACGATGGCGGTCACCTTCGTGATCGGCAACGCGCACAGGATCTCTCCGTCGCTGCTCGCGCCGGGAACGACGATCTCCGCCAGCATCGCCAACGAGTTCACCGAGGCGGTCGGCGCTCTCTACACCTCGTCGCTGATCGCGCTCGGCCTGATCCTCTTCATGATCACCTTCGTCGTCCTTGCGATCGCCAAGATCATGCTGATGCGCCTCGAAATCAAGGCGGGGAAATAGATCCATGTCCTCCTCCTTCTATCCGGCGCGACGTCGCCGAAACGCGATGTGGATGGGCCTCAGCGTCGCCGCCACCGTCTTCGGCCTCACATGGCTGTTCGTGATTCTCGCCGTGCTCTTCTGGAAGGGATTTGCGGGGCTGTCGCTCGCGGTTTTCACCGAGAATACGCCACCGCCGGGCAGCGCGGGCGGTCTTTTGAATGCGATCGTCGGAAGCCTGATCCTGACGATCATCGGCGTCGTCGTCGGGACGCCGCTCGGCATGCTGGCGGGCACCTATCTCGCCGAATACGGCCGCTACTCCAAACTCGCCTTTGTCGTTCGCTTCATCAACGACATCCTGCTCAGCGCCCCGTCGATCGTGATCGGCCTTTTCATCTATGAGGTCATCGTCGCGCCGATGGGTCACTTCTCGGCCATCGCCGGCGCCATGGCGCTGGCGGTGCTGGTGGTTCCGGTCGTGGTTCGAACAACCGAAGACATGCTGAACCTGGTTCCGAACGCCTTGCGCGAAGCCGGCTCCGCGCTCGGCATGCCGCGTTCACTGGTGATCCAGCGGATCGGCTATCGCGCGGTGAAAGCCGGTCTGGTGACGGGCGTGCTGCTCGCGATCGCGCGCATCAGCGGCGAGACCGCGCCGCTCTTGTTCACTGCGCTGAACAATCAATTCTTCAGCACGCAACTCCTCAAGCCGATGTCGAGCCTGCCGACCGTGATCTTTCAATTTGCCCTGAGCCCTTACAAGGAATGGCAGCAGCTGGCCTGGACTGGCGCGCTGATCGTCACGTTGGCCGTCCTGGCGCTGAGCATCACGGCTCGCGCGCTCTCTGCCCAGACACGGCAGGATTAAGAAGGTTTCGCTCATGAGCAACGAAGTCCAAGCCCAGAAGCCGGCCACGCCCCCGAGGGTGAACAAGGACAAGGTCACGATGCGAGGCCTCGACTTCTACTATGGCGAGAACCACGCGCTCAAGGGGGTTAATCTGTCCCTGTACGAGGGCCTGGTCACCGCGTTCATCGGCCCCTCGGGCTGCGGCAAGTCAACGCTTCTGCGCGTGTTGAACCGCATGTACGACCTCTATCCGGGCCAGCGGGCCGAGGGTGAGGTGCTGCTCGACGGCCAGAATATCCTCTCGCCGGATCTCGACCTCAATCTGCTGCGCTCCCGCGTCGGCATGGTGTTCCAGAAGCCGACGCCGTTCCCGATGACGATCTACGACAACATCGCCTTCGGCATCCGCCTGTACGAGAAGCTGCCGAAGTCCGAAATGGACGACCGAGTCGAAACGTCGCTGAAGAAGTCCGCGCTCTGGGGCGAAGTGAAGGACAAGCTGAGCGCCAGCGGCCTCAGCCTGTCCGGTGGCCAGCAACAGCGCCTCTGCATCGCCCGCAGCGTCGCGATCAAGCCGGAAGTTATTCTCTTTGACGAGCCATGCTCAGCGCTCGACCCGATCTCGACGGCCAAGATCGAGGAGCTGATCGACGAACTGTCCGGCGAGTACACCATCGCCATCGTCACCCACAACATGCAGCAGGCCGCACGCGTCTCGCACTACACAGCCTTCATGTATCTGGGCGAGATGGTCGAATTCAACGAGACGAACAATGTCTTCACGTCGCCGCGCGACAAGCGCACACAGGATTACGTCACCGGCCGGTTCGGCTGAGGGAGCGAAGACCGTGGTCAACCATACCGTCAAAGCCTACGACAAGGAGCTCGACACGCTGGAGCGCCGCCTCGCCGAGATGGGCGGCATTGCGGAAAAAATGGTGATTGACGCCATGGATGCGCTCTCCAACGCGGATATGGTCCTGGCCCATCAGGTCGTCGCGACAGATTTGCGACTGGACGCGCTGCAGCGCGAGATCGAGGATCTCGCGGTGATGACAATCGCACGCCGCCAACCCGTCGCGGTCGACCTGCGCGAGCTGATCGGAGCCATTCGCATCGCCGGCGATCTCGAGCGGGTCGGCGATCTCGCCAAGAATATCGCCAAGCGCACGATCAAGATCGGCGCCGAGGCGAGGATTCCGCACACGATCGTCGGTCTCAAGCATATGAACGAGGTCGCCACCGAGCTGATGAAGGACGTACTCGACGCCTACGCCCAGCGGGACGCCGAGCGGGCGCATGAGGTCTGGGAGCGCGATGTCGAACTGGACGCCTTGGAGGACTCGGTCTTCCGCGATCTTTTGACGCACATGATGGAGGACCCGCGCAACATTTCGTTCTGCGCCCATCTTCTCTTTTGCTCTAAGAACATCGAGCGCATTGGTGACCACGCCACCAATATCGCCGAGACGGTGGTCTATCTGGTGACCGGCGAGGCCATGGCTTCCGAACGTCCCCGCGGTCGGCAGGAGACCGACATCGACGTCGAGGCAGCCGGGGGCGACGTATGAATCAATCCCGCAGGGAAAATGTGCGCACAAGTTCGATTTCGGCGCCGCGCATTCTCGTCGTCGAGGACGAATCCGATCTCGCGCTGCTGCTCGCTTACAATCTGGAGGCGGAAGGCTATGTTGTCGAAAGCGTCGAGCGCGGCGACGAGGCCGAGCTTCGCCTGTCCGAGAATGCCCCCGACCTGGTCATACTCGACTGGATGCTGCCCGGCGTATCGGGGCTTGAGATCTGTCGCCGGCTAAGGGCTCGGGAGACCACGCGTACGCTCCCCGTCATCATGGTGACTGCGCGCGGTGAGGAAGCCGAGCGGGTGCGCGGCCTTTCGGTCGGCGCCGACGACTATGTCGTCAAGCCTTTCTCGGTCCCCGAGCTAATGGCGCGGGTGCGGGCGCTCTTGCGCCGCAGTCGGCCGGAGCGCATCGCCGATCGCCTCGGAGCCGGCGACCTCGACCTCGACCGGGAAACCCGTCGCGTGCGTCGCGGCGCGCGCGACATTCACCTCGGTCCGACCGAATTCCGGCTGCTGGAATATCTCCTCGAGAAGCCTGGCCGGGTGTTCAGCCGGGCCCAGCTGCTCGACGGCGTTTGGGGTCAAGCGGCCGAGATCGACGAGCGTACGGTCGATGTCCATGTCGGGCGCTTGCGCAAGGCGTTATCGCGAGGGCGAGAGCGCGATCCCATCCGCACCGTGCGCGGGACCGGCTACGCCTTCGATGAAACCTTCGGAAAGACTTAGGTCAGCGGTCGGCGGACCGGTCATCGCAATACCAGGCGACGGTGGCGGTCGCGTTCTCGTCGGCGATCCTGGGCGGGCTGATAGGCCAAGCGGCCGTGGTGGGCGCAATAAGGCCCGCTCGCTACGGGCGAGCCGCAGTATCGGAACTCTGGGCTGGTCGGGTCGCCGAGAGGCCATCGGCACATCGCCTCCTTCAACTCGACAATGGTCACCCGAAGCGACATCGGCAGCACGACGCTCTCGTAAGCCTCCGGTTCGGCCTGCGTTTCCATCCGCGGCGCGAGCGCGAGCGCCGTTGCGCCGCGAACGGCCCGCGGAACGACCGCCGTGCGGGGAGCCGCGGTTCGGTGGACACCCTGCTCGGACGACACCGTGCGGGGACGCGAAGCCGCTGAGCTCGTCGGCTTGGCGCGGCCGGCGAGACCCAACCGATGGACTTTGCCGATCACGGCGTTGCGGGTCAGTCCGTGACCAAGCAATGTTGCGATCTGGCTCGCGCTCTTGCCCTCGATCCAGTGCTGCCGAAGCTGCTCCACTCTTTCATCGGTCCAGGACATGGTTGCCTCGTTCGTCAATTCCTTCGCCTTGAAGCGGGGCGGGCGCAGAATCCCTCCCCGCACCCGACGACCGCGCTTCGTCGGGCAAAACGCGGACCAGCACTCTCTCAGAAGCCCTCGCCACGACATCTCGTGGCCATCTGCGAAAAAACTACACTTCTCGTTGAATCTCGCGCAAGAGTTCGTCGCAGCTGGACCCCCTGCTTTTCAACAGGTCTCGGCGTCCGGCGCCTTCGCGATCCCGCTTGCAGTTCGATTGCATGAGTCCAATCAAGCTTTTAGCGGATCGAAGTCTCACTGCGCGCCCGCACACAAATTTTCGTTTTACGCATCGTCAATTGACCCGATGAAGGCGTTTCCGCTATATTTCGCTTGTATCGGCGAGCCGCCCCAGCGGGGCGGCGTTTTTATTTTGCATCGGCGGGTCGCCGCCTTCGCAATGCCAGGAACCAACGCGGGACAGGAGTTGGGCAGGTGACTTCCGCTCAGGCGCCTTCAGCCATCATCCCGACCTACGCTCGGGCCAATGTCGCCTTCGAGCGCGGGGAGGGCTGTTGGCTCATCTCGACGACCGGGGAGCGCTATCTCGACTTCGGCGCCGGCATCGCTGTGACCTCCGTCGGTCACGCGCACCCGCATCTCGTCGAGGCTCTGGTGCGCCAAGGGTCGAAGGTTTGGCACGTTTCGAATCTCTACCAGAATCCTGAGGGAGAACGCTTCGCCCGACGCCTCGTTGACGCGACCTTCGCCGATCTCGTCTTCTTCGCCAACTCGGGCGCCGAGGCGAACGAAGCGGCGATCAAGATGGCGCGCCGGCGCCAGTGGATCGACGGGCATCCAGAGCGCTATCGGGTCCTGACTTTCGAGGGCGCGTTCCACGGTCGCACGCTCGCCACAATCGCAGCCGGGGGTCAAAAGAAATATCTTGAAGGCTTCGGCCCCAAGGTTGACGGCTTCGACCAGATTCCGCTGACCGACCTTGAAGCGGTCGAGGCGGCGATCGGGCCGGAGACGGCTGCGGTCATGATTGAACCGATCCAGGGGGAGGGCGGAGTGCGGGTGATCCCGCCCCCATTTCTGCGCGGATTGCGCGAGATCTGCGACAAGCGTGAACTTCTGCTGATTTTCGATGAGGTGCAGACCGGAATGGGACGCACCGGGCGTCTTTTCGCCCATGAACTCAGTGGCGTCCGCCCCGACATCCTGACCTCCGCCAAGGGCATCGGCGCGGGCTTTCCCATGTCGGCCTGCCTTGCGACCGCCAACGCAGCGCGCGGTCTCACGGTTGGCGTACACGGGACGACCTTCGGCGGCAATCCCCTCGCCATGGCGATCGGCAACGCGACCCTCGACGTCATCCTAGCGCCGGGCTTCCTGGATCACGTCTCCAAACTTGGCCTCGTTCTCCGCCAGCGCCTTGCCGAACTGAAGGATCATTGGCCAGGCGTTATCGAAGAGGTGAGGGGGGAAGGCCTAATGATCGGCCTCAGGCTGAAGGTTTCTCCGGCCGACTTCGCCGGGGCGGCGCTCGCCCAGAAAATTTTGGTCATTCCGGCGGGAGATAACGTCGTGCGACTGCTGCCACCTCTGGTGGTCACCGAGGAGGAAATCGCAGAGGGCGTGCGACGTCTCGACGCCGCGTGCGCCGCCGCCGAGGAGCGTCTCGTGGCCGCCTTAAACTGATCAAGCGCATGACTGCTCGCGTCGCTGCCCCACGACACTTTCTCGGTCTTCTCGATCTGACCACTGCCGAGCTTCGCCGCATTCTAGAGATCTCGGCGACAATGAAGAAGGCGCGCGTCAAGGGCGTATCGGCCGGCTCCCGCCCCCTTGAGGGCAAGACGCTCGCGATGATCTTCGACCGTCCCTCGACCCGGACTCGCGTTTCCTTCGACGTCGCGATGCGCGAGCTCGGCGGCGAGACCGTCATGCTGACAGGCTCGGAGATGCAGCTCGGGCGCGGCGAGACCATTGCCGACACTGCTCGCGTGCTGTCGCGATACGTGGAAGCGATTGTCATCCGAATTCTCAGCCAGGACCATATGCTGGAGATGGCGGCCCATTCGACCATTCCGGTCATCAACGGCCTTACCAAGCAATCGCACCCTTGCCAGGTGCTGGCTGACATCCTCACCTTTGAGGAGAAGAAGGGTCCGATCCGCGGTCGCAAGATTGCCTGGTCTGGCGACTACAACAACGTTCTTTCGTCATGGATCGACGCTTCGGCCCGTCTCGACTTCATGCTTGACATCGCGTGCCCACGGGAATTGCAGCCGACGGCGACGCGGCTTGCCGCGGCCCGCGCCGCGGGAGCCAATTTCGCTTTGCGCGAGGACCCGGAGGAGGCCGTCAAGGACGCCGCCGCCGTCATCTCAGACTGCTGGGTGTCGATGGGCGACGAAGACGAGGGTCGACGTCAGAATCTGCTTCAGCCTTATCAGGTCAACAGCGCTCTGATGAGCCGCGCCGCGTCGGACGCCATTTTTTTGCACTGCCTGCCCGCCCATCGTGGCGAAGAGGTGACTGACGAGGTGATCGATGGCCCGCAGTCGGCCGTGTGGGACGAAGCGGAAAATCGCCTGCACGCACACAAGGGGGTGCTCGCGTGGTGCCTCGGAGCCGGACTGTGAACACGGTCGAGCGGGCGGCGTCGGCCAAGGTCGTCGACGACATCGTCCTTCCCTTCGCCGTCGAAACCTTGAGCATCCGCGGGCGTCTGGTTCGTCTCGGCCCAGCAATCGATCAGCTGCTCAAGCGCCACGATTATCCGGAGTCGGTATCGAAATTGGTGGCTGAAGCCGTGACGCTCGCAGCGCTGCTGGGCTCGATCCTGAAACTCGACGGCCGCTTCCAGCTGCAGACGAAGACGGACGGTCCGGTCTCTATGCTGCTCGTCGACTTCGACGCCCCGTCGAACTTGAGGGCTTTGGCGAGGTTCGACCAGGCGGAGGTCGCTCAGGCGGCGGCGAGCGAGGATTTGCTCGGCTGCGGACATATGGCTTTCACCATCGATCCCGGCGGCGACATGACCCGCTATCAAGGCGTCATCGCCCTTGAAGGCCAGGGCTTCGAGGGCGCGGCGCACCACTATTTCGAACGATCGGAGCAGATTCCGTCGCTGGTGCGACTCGCGGTTGGCGAGACGGTCACGGCCCGTGGCCGCGCCTGGCGGGCCGGGGGTCTCATCGTTCAATATCTCCCGGCCTCCACTCAGCGACGCGCCAGATTTCCACCCCGGCGACGCCCCCGAGGGGACACGGCCGGATCGAGTGATTGAGGACGACGCCTGGACCGAAGCGCAGGTTCGGGCCGCCACAACGGAGGCGCATGAACTGATTGATCCTATGCTCTCCGGCGAACGCCTGCTGTATCGCCTGTTCAATGAGCGGGGCGTGCGAGTTTTCGAGCCGACAGACCTTGCGGCGGTCTGCCGCTGCTCCGCCGAGGGCGTCGATGCGATGCTCCGCAGCTTCCCGCCTGAAGAGGTCCGGCACATGATCGGCGACGACGGCATGATCGGCGTCACGTGCGAATTCTGCTCGACCAAGCGAGTCTTCGACCCCGCCGACTACGGCGTCTGAGGAGGCGCGCCGACAGATGGACGAACACGACTTCAGGGGGAGACTGGCCGAGAGCGCGGTCGCGGTCGAGCGCGTGCTCAACGACCTTCTCGCTATCGAGCCGAAGGCCGGGAAAGCGGCTCGGCCGCGACGCCTTGTCGAAGCGATGCGCTATGCGACGCTCGCCGGCGGCAAGCGGCTTCGGCCATTTCTTGCGATCGAGACAGCGCGCGCGCTCGGCCGGGCCGACGACGCGCCGGTTCGGGTGGGCGCGGCGATCGAATGCGTTCACGCCTATTCCCTGATCCACGACGATTTGCCGGCAATGGACGACGACGACCTGAGGCGCGGCCGACCGACGACCCACCGCGCTTTCGACGAAGCGACCGCCATCCTTGCGGGCGACGCCCTGCAGACCATGGCTTTCGAAATTCTCGCCAGTCCTGAAACTGATTCGGACGGCGGGACGCGCGCCGAACTCTGCGCGGGTCTTGCGCGCGCCGCGGGCCTCGAGGGCATGGTCGGCGGCCAGATGCTCGACATCGAAGCCGAGACGGCCGCCGCGCAGTTGCCGCTCGAGGCGGTCGCGCGCCTGCAAGCTATGAAGACGGGGGCGCTCCTCAAATTTAGCGTCGAGGCGGGCGCCCTGCTCGCCGGGGCAACAGCGCCGGCGCGCAAGGCGTTCGGCGACTACGGCCGCGCAATCGGGGCGGCGTTTCAGATCGCCGACGACCTTCTCGACGCCGAAGGCGATGCGGCGACGCTGGGTAAGCGCGCCGGCAAAGACGCCGACCGTCACAAGGCGACGCTGATCGCCGCGCTCGGACCGGGGGGAGCGCGCGCCGAACTCACCCGTCTCGTCCGCGAGGCGAAGGCGGCGATTGACGCGGCGGGCGTCGGCGCGGCGGGCGATGGCTTGCGCGCTGCGGCTGATTTCGTCGCGGCGCGAAGAAGTTGAGGCGCGAGAAGCGATCTACCGTGAAGCTGGCGCTTCCGCATCGACCCCGACGAGATAGCCGAGGCCCCGCGCGGTCTTTATGATGTCGACGCCGAGTTTCTTGCGCAGGCGGCCGATGAACACTTCAATGGTGTTGGAGTCGCGATCGAAATCCTGCTCGTAGAGATGCTCGACGATCTCGCCGCGCGAGATGATGCGTCCAGCGTGGTGCATCAGATACGATAGCAGCCGGTATTCGTGGCTGGTAAGTTTAACCGGTTCGCCGTCGACTGTGACGCGCCCGGCGCGCGCGTCGAGCCGCACCGAGCCGACAACGAGGTCGCTGGTTGCGTGACCGGCGGCGCGGCGTAACAGTGCCCGAAGCCGCGCCAGGACCTCCTCCATGTGGAAGGGCTTCGCGACATAGTCGTCCGCGCCCGCATCGATGCCCTGCACCTTGTCGCTCCATCGATCGCGCGCGGTCAGGATCAGCACCGGCATGGTGCGGCCGGCCTTCCGCCAAGCCTCGAGAATTGAAACGCCGTCCCGCTTGGGAAGGCCGATGTCGAGCACGACCGCATCGTATGGCTCCGTGTCGCCGCGAAACCAGCCTTCCTCACCGTCGAAGGCTCGGTCGACGGCGTAGCCGGCGACCTCCAGCGCAGAAGAAATCTGACGATTGAGATCTCGATCGTCTTCGACAACCAGCAGTCGCATTTAGCTTCTCTTGCCTTCCCGCCTCAGTTCTTGACCGGTGCGTCGCGCGGATCATGCGGTTCGTGCTGCGCCCGCGCGATCAGCCTGCCCGTGCCAGCCTCCATTTGGACGCGGGTCAGCCGCCCGTCGCGGTGGAGGAGCGTGATCTCATAGATGAATTCGTCGCCGGTATGGCACAGCCTGGCCGATAAGGCCTCCGCCTTGCGTTGCTGGGAGGCGTATTTGAGCGCCGCAAAAGGCTCGAGCAGCTTGTGTGCCCTGACCTCGTCCCGGGTTTCCGCCGCAGTCAGACAAACCGTCTTCAGCGGCGCGGCGCGCGGCTCCGCTTCTGCAGCATGCGCGGCTCCGCACGCTGAAGCGACAATCAAGACCGCGGCGCGGCAAGCTGAGGCGAGCGCGGCCATGACGACAAGAGCCCCTTTCCAAACGACGATACCATGTTCAGCATAGGCTGAATGCAATGTGAATGATGCGGGCATCGCGTCCCGGGACGGTTGCTCCCTCGATTGAACCGGCGCCGATTTCGGCGCATGAAGCCAGGGATGCATCCGCGCCGCGCCCAGATCCTCTTCGCGATCATCGTCGCGCTTGCGACGCCGCTCTCGCCGTCCTTGGCCCTGGTGGGAGCGGTTCCGGACGGGCGATTCGCAGACCGGGTCGCGATGGTTCTGATGCGCGGCGGCGGCGAGGCGGGTTTTTGCTCGGCGCTCGTTCTCGATTCGCGCACCCTTCTGACCGCAGCCCATTGCCTGAGGCCGGCGCGCGACATGGCCATCCACTATCTCGACGCATCGGGGGCGCCCGTCGTCATTCCGGTGGAGGCGTCGATCGCCCATCCGCTCTATCGCCCTGACGCGATCCGGGAGCGGGTCCAGTCGATCGACGTGGCGCTGATCCGCACGGCGCGCCCGCTCGACGCCAGGTTCTCCGGAGCTTCCCTAGCGTCCGGCGACGGGCCCTTGGTCGGCGAGCGGGTGATCCTGTCGGGTTACGGCGCGACCCGCGACGGCGACTGGAGCTCCGGGGGACAATTGCGCAGCGTGACGCTCGCAGTGCGCGAGCCGGCCTCGAAGGTGCTGATCTGGGCAGCCGATCCTGACGGCGGGGTCGCCGGGGCCTGCTCAGGCGATTCGGGCGCGCCGTTTTGGTCGGCCGACGGCGCCGCGGCGGTCGGGATCGCGACCTGGGCGCAGGCGCCGCACGGCCACGGCTGCGGCGGCCTCACCCAGGGCCCGCGGCTCGCGCCCCTCAAACGCTGGATCGATGGGACTAGGCGAAGGCTGAACTCCAGGGATCAAGCGCCCGGATAGGGCGCCGACTCGGCGGCGATGCTCTCTCTTGGACGCTCGGCCGAAATCCCTGGTTACAGGGAAAAAAACAGGGAATTCGACACTTTTGGCCAGGTTTGGCAAACCACGGGCAGAAAAGGTCGAAGAATTCTCGTTCGTTACGCGAAAATTCCCAAAATTCCCTACGCAGAGGAACAGAGGATTTTTTCCATGGAGCAGCGGAATCAAATTCACTGTTAGGCCAGAACGGGGAACTTCCGGGCGAATTCGCGCGCGGAGCCCCTCACCTCGCAAACTTCATCCCGCCGCTATCCCGCCCGCGTCTCCAGGGCCTCTTTGATCTCCTCCAAGACCTTCGGGTCCTCGATCGTGGCCGGCGTCGCCCATTCATCGTGGTCGGCGATCTTCTTCATCGTTCCGCGCAGGATTTTGCCCGAGCGGGTCTTGGGCAGGCGGGAGACGACGAGCGCCATCTTGAACGCCGCGACCGGGCCGATCTTGTCGCGCACGAGCTTGACGACTTCCTTCTCGATCTCCTCGTGCGGCCGGTTGACGCCGCTCTTCAGCACGATGAAGCCGCAGGGCTGCTCGCCCTTGATCTCGTCCTTGACGCCGAGCACCGCGCATTCGGCGACGTCGGGATGCGTGGCGATGACCTCCTCCATGCCTCCGGTCGACAGACGATGGCCGGCGACGTTGATGATGTCGTCGGTGCGGCCCATGATGTAGAGATATCCGTCCTCGTCGACGTAGCCAGCGTCGGCGGTCTTGTAATAGCCTGGGAACTCCTTGAGATAGCTGTCCCGCATGCGCTCGTCCTGCCGGTAAAGGGTCGGCAGGCAGCCGGGCGGCAGCGGCAGCTTGACGACGATCGAGCCCATCGTTCCCACCGGAACGGGATGGCAGCCCTCGTCGACGATCGCCATTTCGTAGCCCGGCATCGGCACGGTCGGCGAGCCGAGCTTGATCGGCAGGATGCCGAGGCCGACCGGGTTTGCGGCGATCGCCCAGCCGGTCTCGGTCTGCCACCAGTGATCGACCACCGGCACGCCGAGAACCTTCTCCGCCCAGGCGACCGTGTCGGGATCGGCGCGCTCGCCGGCCAGAAACAGGGTGTGCATCGACGAGATGTCGTAGTTTTTGAGCAGCGCGGCTTCGGGGTCCTCTTTGCGCACGGCGCGGAAGGCAGTCGGCGCTGTGAAGAACGCCGCCACCTTGTACTCCTGGATGACGCGCCAGAAGGCCCCTGCGTCGGGGGTGCCGATCGGCTTGCCCTCGTAGAGTACGCTGGCGCAACCGTGCAGCAGCGGCCCATAGACGATATAGGAATGGCCGACCACCCAGCCGATGTCGGAGGCGGCCCAGTACGCATCGCCCGGCTTGATATTGTAGATTGCCGACATCGACCATTTGAGCGCGACGAGATAGCCGCCGATGTCGCGCACCACACCCTTGGGCACCCCGGTCGTGCCCGAGGTGTAGAGGATGTAGAGCGGATCGGTGGCGGCGAGGTCGGCGCAGGCTGCGCGCTTGCCGGCCGCTTTGGCGGCCTCGACCAGCGTCTTCCAGTCGTGATCGCGCGAGCTCATCCGCGCCTCGATCTGCGGGCGCTGGAAGACGATGCAGGCTTTCGGCTTGTGCTTAGAGAGGCCGATCGCGAGATCGAGCAGCGGCTTGTATTCCACGATGCGGCCGGGCTCGACGCCGCAACTCGCCGCCAAGATCACTTTCGGCTCGGCGTCGTCGATGCGGGTGGCGAGCTCTTTGGCGGCGAAGCCGCCGAACACCACCGAATGCACCGCTCCGATGCGCGCGCAGGCAAGCATCGCCACGATCGACTCGGGGATCATCGGCATATAGATCAACACGCGATCGCCCGTCTCGAGGCCGAAGTCCTGAAGGACGGCCGCGAGCGTCGCAGTCTCGTCGAGGAGTTCGCGATAGGTGAGTGTTCGCTTCGTTCCGGTGAGCGGGCTGTCGTAAAAGAGCGCCGGCTGGTCCGCGCGGCCTCCTTCCACATGACGGTCGATGGCGTTGTGGCAGGCGTTGACCCGCGCGTCGGGAAACCAGCGGCCATAGACGCCCGCCTCGGGATCGAAGATTTGCTCCGGCGCGCGAGTCCAGGAGATCTCCTCGGCAGCTTTCGCCCAAAACGCTTGCGGATCGGCGCGCCACTGGTCATAGGTCTGCCTGTAGCCGCTCATTTGTTTCGCTCCATTCGCCGCTTACGAGGCGGCCGTTCACTCAAGGCCCCCTATGTCGCGCTCTGCGCGCGAGCGCAACGGCAGCGGGCTAGAACTATCGGCCGATGGCCGCCTTTTGCAATGGAGCGTCTGCCGGGCGATGTCGGGCGAAATGGACTTCTATCTCGTCGCGGTGCCGGCGGTGATCGTGCTCGGCCTGTCGAAAGGCGGCTTTACTGGCCTCAGCTCGGTCGCCATGCCCATGCTGTCATTGGTGATTTCGCCCATGAGAGCGGCAGCGATCGTACTCCCCATTCTCATTGTGCAGGACTGGGTCAGCGTCTGGGCGTTCCGGCGCGACTTTTCGCCGCAGAACCTCGTCATCCTAATCCCCGCGGCGATGATCGGCATCGCCGCGGGCTGGCTGCTTGCGGCGCGGGTCAGCGAGGACGCCGTAAGGCTCGCGGTCGGGGTCATCTCGATCGCCTTTGTCGTCCACATGCTGATCCGCGACCGGCTGGGTCGCGCGCCCGTCGATACACCGGGGATTCCGGGCGGACTGCTGTGGGGTTCGCTGGCCGGCTTCACCAGCTTCATCAGCCACGCCGGCGGCCCGCCGTTCCAAGTCTATGTCATGCCCCAGCACCTGAAGCCGCGGGTTTTTGCTGGTACTGCGACGATGTTCTTCGCCGCCGTCAACCTGATCAAGGTCCCGCCCTATTTCCTGCTCGGCCAATTCAGCCGCAACAACCTGGCGGTTTCCGCCGGCCTCGTGCCGGTTGCGGTCCTTTCCACCTTCGCCGGCGTCTGGCTCGTGCGCAGGGTCTCGGCCGACCGATTCTACGCCATAATCCTGGCCATCACCTTCGCAATCGGCGCCAAACTGACCTACGACGCCGTTCAGACCCTCTTCCTCGCATGACTCGGCCGAGCGACCGCACCATGCGTGGCCTCTGGGAGCCGCTTCGCCAGGGCCGGATCGCCGCCCAGATCCCCTCCTTTGCGGTCGTTGGGCTGGTCGGCTACATCATCGACGCCGGCATCACCTATGCGGGGGCCAAATACGCCGGCCTGTCCCCCGAGCTCGCTCGCCCACCCGGCTTTGTCGTCGCCACGGTGGTCAATTTCCTGCTCAACCGTGCGATCACCTTCCGCCATTCTGAGGCGCCCTTTGTTCGCGCCTTCGTTCGCTACTGCGCCGTCGCCTCGGCGGCGCTCGCGGTCAATTACGCGGTCTATTCCGCCTGTGTTCAGTTGGCCCCGCTCTTGGGCTTCGCGGTTACGCCGGCGATCCTGCCGGTTTTCGTCGCCGTCGGCGTCGCCGTTGCGATGGTCCTGACCTTCCTCGGCTTCCGCTTCTTCGCCTTTCGTTCATAAAGGCCTCGAAGCCCCTCCCCAAGACGGGTTCACACGGTATGATGACGGCCAACCGCGAGCGGCGCCCCGCGCTGACGCGCGGAACGAGCCCGTCGCCGCAGCGGCGCGTTTGGATGAAGAGGAGCCCATGTCCCAGTCGTCCTACGGTCGCGATCTCGATCGCAATGCCGCCAACTTCCAGCCCCTCACGCCGCTGGCCTTTCTCGAGCGCGCCGCGGCGGTGTTCCCGGACAGGCTCGCAATCGCGCACGGGTCCCTCAGGCGCAACTACCGCGAGTTTCACGCTCGCTCGAAGAAGCTCGCGTCCGCGCTGGCGAAGCGGGGAATCGTGCGCGGGCGACACCGTCGCCGTCATGCTCGCCAACACGCCCGCGATGCTCGAATGCCACTACGGCGTGCCGATGTGCGGCGCGGTGCTCAATACGCTGAACACCCGCCTCGACGCGGCCGCACTCGCCTTCATGCTCGACCACGGCGAAGCGAAGGCGCTCATCGTCGACCGCGAGTTCTCCGGCGTGATGGCGTCGGCCCTCAAGCTCGCCAAGGTTCGACCGTTCATGGTCGACTACGACGACCCGGAATACGACGGCCCGGGCGAGAGGATCGGCGCGGTCGAGTACGAAGCGCTCGTCGCCGACGGCGACGAGGCCTATCAACGGACGTCGCCCCTCGATGAATGGGACGCGATTTCGCTCAACTACACCTCGGGGACGACCGGCGACCCCAAGGGCGTCGTCTATCATCACCGGGGCGCCAATCTGCTCGCCATGGGCAACGTCGTCACCGCCGACATGGGCCGCCATCCTGTCTATCTATGGACGCTGCCGATGTTTCATTGCAACGGCTGGTGTTTCCCCTGGTCGATCAGCGTCAAGGCGGGGACGCACGTCTGCCTGAGGCAGGTGCGCGCCGCGGCGCTCTACGACCTCATTGCCGAGCACAAGGTCACCCATCTCTGTGGTGCGCCAATCGTCATGTCGGTGCTGTTGAACGCGCGGCCCGACGAGAAGAAGCCGCTGCCGCATCTCGTGCGGTTCTTTACCGCTGCCGCGCCGCCGCCGGCCGCTGTGCTCAAGGCGATGGGCGAGGCGGGCTTCGAAGTCACCCATCTCTACGGCCTGACGGAGGTTTATGGGCCGGCGGTCGTCAACGACTGGAAGGACGAGTGGAACGCGCTCGACGCCGAGACGCAGGCGCATCTCAAGGCGCGGCAGGGCGTGCGATATCACGCGCTCGAGGCGCTCGACGTCTTGGACCCGGAGACGATGGAGGCAGTTCCGGCCGACGGGCGGACCATGGGCGAGGTGATGTTTCGCGGCAACGTGGTGATGAAGGGCTATCTCAAGAACAAGCCTGGTACCGACAAGGCCTTCGCTGGCGGCTGGTTCCATTCGGGCGACCTCGGGGTAAAGCATACCGACGGCTACGTTCAGCTGCGCGACCGGTCGAAGGACATCATTATCTCGGGCGGCGAGAACATCTCCTCGATCGAGGTCGAGGACGCCCTCTTCGACCATCCGGGCGTCCAGCTCGCCGCAGTCGTGGCGCGGCCGGACGACAAATGGGGCGAGACGCCGTGCGCCTTCGTCGAGATGAAACCCGGCTATACGGCGACCGCCGACGAGCTGATCGAATGGTGCCGGGAGCGGCTCGCACGCTACAAATGCCCGCGTACGATCGTGTTCGCCGAGATCCCGAAGACCTCGACCGGCAAGGTGCAGAAGTTCGCGCTGCGGGAGCGGGCAAAAGAGATCGGCCAAGGCGCGGGCTAGCGCATGCGTAAGGACGCCTGGCCGGGTCACTGCCGCGCGCTCCTCGTCGCTTCGGTTGCTTCGGCGGCGCGGCAGTTCCCCGGCCGTGGCGAGCAGGCGCCCGAGCGTATCCACGGGTTGCGCAAGACCCTCAAGGAAGCGCGCGCGATCGCGCGGCTTTTTCTGCCGTCTCTCGGAGAGCCCGCTCGAGTCACCATCGCCGCGCTCGCCGTCGTTCGCCGGCGGGTCGGCCGGGCGCGCGACCTCGACGTGATGGAGGCGCGTCTTGAGCGGCTCGCCCCGCCGCCGGAGATCGCCGCTCCGCTCCTCGAGGCGATCGGACGCGAGCGCACCGCGGCGAGCCGCGACCATGGCGGCTTTGCGACCAGCGCGTCCCGGTCCCAGCTCAATGCCATCGTCGCGCGCCTCGGCGCGTGGGACCTGGCGAGCCTCGGCGCCGACGACATCGCGGAGGCTGTCGCGCGCTCCTACCGGCAGGCCCGCCGGCGCGGAAAGATTGCTTTCGAAGGCCACGACCCTCGGGCGCTGCACAAGCTACGGGCGCGCGTGGTCGACCTGCGCTATCAGCTCGCGGCGCTTTCTCCGGCCTGGCCGGCTGTGCTCGGCGCCCAGTCCGAGGAGCTGAACGCGCTACGCGACACGCTCGGCGACTTCAACGATCTCCATATGCTGGCGACTTTCGCGAAGGAGCGCGCTTCCCTGCGGCCCGAGGCGCTGGCGGATCTCATGGAGCCGCTCGCGGCAAAGCAGAAAAAGCTCAAGCGGCGCGCCGAAATCGAGTTCGACCGCCTGTTCGCCGAGACCCCCGACGCGTTCTCCGAGCGGCTTTCCGCCTATCTCCGGCGGCCGATTAAGGAGCCGAAGGCCCCACAGCCGGCTTGAGTTCAGGCAAGGCGGACCCGCGCGACGCAGCATGTTCCTTGGAAGCGCGTCTCGCCTGTCGCCGAAGGCCTTCCGCACAACCCGGGCCCACAGGCCTAGCAGTGGCGGCAAGTCCTTCGGGGGATTCGCAGGACCTGCCGCCACCTGTCGGGGTCGCGCGGGCTGGGAATGAGCGACCACCGACTGAACGGCAGGACGCGCTTTCGCGCTGGGCCGGGGACAAGCCCAAAATCCCGCCGTCCATCTCAATCCGACGCCCGTTCCCCAGGCCCCCGCCGAGCCCGGCCAGGCACCCGCGGGTCGCGGGAAGATGCGCCATTCCTCGCCCGACTGCAACTGGCGCGCAGAAGCTGCGCCACAAGCATCCACAAGCCCACTCGATGGAACCCAGCCTCCAATCCGCCGGCTGCGACAAGCGCGATCGGCGGCGCCTCGAAATTGGGAAACGACGCAACAGCCGCGTCTCGCGAACCGGATACCGCCTCATGGCGGACTGGCGCTTTTCGCCGGCGCGCCGGGCTCGAGCGCCGACGACACCGCTTCGTCAACACGTTCGAGCCAGACGAATGTCAATTGCTGGCGCACTTCTTCGGGGATGTCTTCGAAGTCTTTCCGGTTGCGCGCCGGCAGCATCACGCGCCCGATCCCGGCTCGGTGCGCCGCGACGACCTTTTCCTTGATGCCGCCGACCGGAAGTACAAGTCCACGCAGGCTGATCTCCCCGGTCATCGCCGTGTCGTTGCGCACAGTGCGATCGGTCATGAGCGACACCAGCGCCATGAACATGGCGACACCAGCGCTTGGACCGTCCTTCGGCGTGGCGCCTGCCGGCACGTGAATGTGGATATCGGTCTTTTCGAAGCGACTGGGTTCGATTCCATATGAGGCGGCGCGATTCTTGACGATGCTGAGGGCCGCCTGGGCGCTTTCCCGCATCACCTCGCCGAGCTGACCCGTAAGGATCAGCCGGCCGCTTCCCGGAATGGCGGTCGCCTCGATGAACAGGATGTCGCCGCCGACCGGCGTCCAGGCGAGGCCCGTTGCGACGCCCGGGACGCTGGTGCGCATCGCGACCTCGTCCTCGAACGGCGGCGCGCCGAGAATCGCCTGAAGATCGCCGGCCGAGATTGCGATCGGCCCGCTCTCGCCTTCCGCGATACGCATGGCCGCCTGGCGCAGCATCCTGCCGATCTCGCGCTCGAGGCTTCGAACGCCCGCCTCGCGCGTATAATGTTGAATGGCGGCTCTGAGTGCGTCGTCGGCCATTTCGACCTGACCCGGCTTGAGGCCATTGGCCTCGAGTTGTCGCGGAAGGAGGTAGCGGCGCGCGATCTGCAGCTTCTCGCTGGCCGTGTACCCGGCGAGTGTGATGATCTCCATCCGGTCGCGGAGCGGGCCGGGAATTGTGTCGAGCATATTCGCCGTCGTAATGAACACGACGCGACTGAGGTCAAAAGGCACGGCGAGGTAATTGTCGCGGAAGCTGTTGTTCTGCTCTGGATCGAGCACTTCCAGCAGAGCCGAGGCCGGATCGCCCTGAATGCCGGCGCCGAGCTTGTCGATCTCATCCAGCATCATGACGCAGTTGCGGGCGCCGGCCTTGCGGACAGCCTGGATGATGTTGCCGGGCAAAGCGCCGATATAGGTTCGTCGGTGTCCACGAATCTCCGCCTCGTCGTGCACGCCGCCGAGGCTCACACGGACAAACTTGCGGTCCATAGCCCGCGCGATCGATTGACCGAGAGACGTCTTGCCAACGCCGGGGGGCCCGACGAAGCAGAGGATCGGCGCCTTGCCGCCCGGCGCGAGCTTGCGGACCGCCAGATATTCGATGATCCGACGCTTGATCTTCTCCAGATCGAAGTGATCCTCGTCCAGAATGCGGCGCGCCGCCGCGATGTCGATCGGCGCCTCCTCGGGAAGACCCCAAGGCAAATCGACCAGCCAGTCGAGATAGGTCCGCACCATCCCGTATTCGCCGGCGGTTTCGGGCATGCGTTGCAGTCGGCGCAGCTCCTTGCGGGCCTGGTCCTCGACTTCCTTGGGCATGTTCGCGCTGCTGATCGCCTTTTCGAGTTCGGCGATCTCGGCGGCCTTTCCCTCATCCGCTTCGCCGAGCTGACGCTGGATGGCCGCCATTTGCTCGCGCAGCAAAGCCTCGCGGTTGCGGGCGTCGAGAGACGCTTTGGTTTCGCGGCCGATCTCCTGCGAAAGCCGCAGAACCTCGATCCGGTGCGCAAGGAGTCGCGAGACCCGCTCCATCCGGGGGCCAACGTCAATGGTTTCCAGGATCTCCTGCTTCTCGTCCGGCGTCACGTCCATGAAGGTCGCCACCAGGTCGGCGAGCGCGCCCGGCGAGTCGATTCCCTGGATCGTCATGAGCAGTTCGTTCGGCGCCTGCGGCAGCAGCTGGACGGCCTCGACCGCCTGGCTTTTGAGATGGATGAAGCGGGCCTCGATCTCGTTGGACGACGAAGCAGGCTCCGGAATTCTCACTGTCTCGGCGACGAAGAACGGCCAGCCGGTCAGGTAGTCGACGACCCGGAAGCGTTGCTCTCCCTGGCACACGAGATGATGCGTTCCATCCGGCGCCGTGATGTAGCGAACGATATTGGCGACGGTGCCCATGCGATGCAGGTCGACGGGAAGGGGATCTTCGACCTCGGCGTTCCGCTGCATCACGATGCCGACCGGCTTCTGTTCCCTGACCGCTCTCTGCGCCGCAGTCACCGAGCGGGGACGAGCGAGCGCGATCGGCAACACGGTCCCTGGAAAGAGCACCATGCCGCGCACCGGCACAATGATGAGCGAATCCGGCGGCAGCGGCGGCGGCAGCGCTCCACGGAGGTTGTCATCCACTGCATTCGCGGCCGCAGTCTCAGCCATTTGCGGCCTCCGACTTCTGTAACGTGATCAGCAGGCAACCGTTGGACGCCGACCGATGAATGGCGCTGTAGCGTCCCGGAGGAAGATCGATCCGCCGCTCAAAGCGGCCCTGGGGAAGCTCCAGGCGGTGAATGACCGCCGTCTGCATCTCCGCCGGATAGGTGCGAATCCCCGAAATGATCAACTGCCCGGCATCGATGAGCGCTTTGACCTCGCCGAGATCGACTCCAGGCAGCGCGACGAGCACGAGCACCGACCGTTCCGTCTCGAGAACGTCCACCGGCGGCTCCCAGGCGACGGCCGAGCTGGCCGGCCGGAAAAACTGACGATGCATTCGCTCGGCGCGCGCCAGCATCTCGAACGCTTCCGACCACATCCAATAGCGCGGAAAATTCTTCTCCATCGTCTCGCCTTCCGGTTAGCGCCGAACTCGAGAATTTTCCCGAGAATAGCGCATTTCGAAACCGAGTCATCCTGCCGTCGCTGTCACGCCGCGCGCCTGGCCCCCGATCGCCAGATGCGGCAGCGAGCGGAATTGGCGAGCCGCCGCGAGCGCCCTCAGCGATGCGGCGATCCGCGAGATCGGTGATCTCCACACCGCCAGCGTCTCGAGGCAGACCGCGAGCGGGAAGATCGCCGTCGCCACCAATTCGCAGCGGGCAGGCTACGGCTACGACCGGTGCTGCGAGCCAAACCGCAATTTTTCTTCGCCGAACCCTACGCCCAGAGCTACGCCAATCAATGGCCGCATTTTGTGCGCGTATTGAAAGGCGAGAAGCCGCCCTCGGACACCAGCGCGGACGGCCGCGGGCCCTGAGCCTCGTGAGCCGCCCTGTTGCTCGCCCGAGACCGGCGAGCGCATGTCCGTTCCACTCTGAGGCAGAGTCATGCAACTCGGCTTCGTGTTCGATAGTCTCGCCCACCTCAAGCTCGACGCTGCTCGATGCGGCTGTCGAACAAGGCCTCCAGGGGGTCGAGATCGATCGTCGGCGTCCAACCGCCCCAGCATATTTGCGTCCCGCGCCAACCGGCAGGCAGGCAGGTATGCCCTGGTTTCAAGCTCGGCAAGCGCCATCAGGCGACCCGTTTCCGATTGTTTGGCCACGCGATCAGCGCTGGCCTGAACCGCGCCAGACTGGCGCAAACTGATGGGAGGAAACCGATGAAGCGTCCAAACAGAACGACTGGCGCGGCCCTCGCCGCGGGCGCCATCCTCGCCTGCTCGGCAGCGTTCAGCCCGGCCCCGGCGGCCGAGGAGCCGCATTTCACCTTTGCAATGATCACCCACGCCCAGCCGGGCGA
Organism: uncultured Alphaproteobacteria bacterium; assembly: GCA_963835885.1. Taxonomy (GTDB): domain Bacteria; phylum Pseudomonadota; class Alphaproteobacteria; order Rhizobiales; family Beijerinckiaceae; genus Roseiarcus. Next base: position 223,623 of record CAWIHF010000039.1, on the reverse strand, counting down.
CACCTTCTGGGACATCATCCGCAAGGGCGCCGAGGCCGCGGCCAAGAAGGACAATGTCAGGCTGATCTACCTCGCCGACCCGACGGCGACGAAGGAGGCGCAGCTCATCTCCAACGTCGTCGAGCAGCATGTCGACGGAATTGCGCTGACGCTCGCCTTCCCCGACGCCGAAGCGCCGGCGGTGAAGGCGGCGCAAAAGGCCGGCATTCCGATCGTCGGATTCAACGCCGGCGTCGACCAGTGGAAGAACCAGGACCTGCTCGGCTATGCCGGACAAGACGAGACCGTGGCCGGCAAGGCCGTGGGCGAGAGATTGAACAAGGAAGGCGCCAAGAACGTCGTCTGCCTCGACCAGCAGCAGGGGGCGGTGCAGCTCGAGGCGCGCTGTAACGGCATCAAGGAAACCTTCAAAGGCAAGATGGAGGTGCTTTACGTGACCGGCTACGACATGCCGACGGTCAAGGCGAGGGTGCAGGCCAAGCTGCAACAGGACCCGTCGATCGACTATGTCGTCACCCTCGGAGCGCCGTTTGCGCCGGTTGTGCTCGACGCCATCACGGCGTCGGGCTCGAAGGCCAAGGTCGGCACCTTCGACATGAGCCCGGTGGCGATCGGTCTGATCGCGAAGGGCGACATACAGTGGGCGGTCGACCAGCAGCCCTATGTCGAGGGCTATGAGGCGGTCGACATGCTGTGGCTCTACCTCACCAACGGCGATACTGTCGGTGGCGGCGGCCCGGTGCTGACCGGTCCCTTCTTCGTGACCAAGGACAACGCCGCCGCCGTGGCCAAATACGCCAAACGCGGCACGCGCTGAATTGAGGAATGGCCGTGGCGTGACGGCCAAGCAATGAAGCCAACCGCCGACCGAAGGGCCGTACTCCGGCCGGCGGAGCCAAAAGGGAGGAAACCGTGACCACGTCCAGCGAGCCGGCCAGTCTCGCGCAACCGCGGCGACAGGTTCAGACCCAGGCCCTGTGGAAGCGCATCCTGAAGCGGCCCGAGGCGGGCGCGCTCGCCGGCGCGATCCTGGTCTTCATCTTCTTCTGGGTGATCGCCCCTCCCTTCCGGCAATTTGCCGCCTTCACCACGGTCCTCTATCAGGCCGCGACCATCGGCATCCCGGCGGTCGCCGTCGCGCTCTTGATGATCGGCGGGGAGTTCGACCTTTCGGCCGGCGTGGCCGTGACGACCTCGTCTCTCGCCGCCTCGATGTTCGCCACCCAGGTCGCCGGCAGTCTCTGGGCGGGCGTCGTCTTCGCCCTCTTCTTTTCCCTCGGGATCGGCGCATTGAACGGCTTGCTCCTGATCCGGACCAAGCTGCACAGCTTCCTCGTCACCCTCGGCACGTTCCTGATGCTGCAGGGGCTCAACATCGCCATCACCAAGCTCATCACCGGCAACGTGGCGACCCAGGACATCAGCGGGATGAGGGGCTTCAACACGCTCCAGGGGATCTTCGCATCCAACTTCATGATCGGCCACGCGCAGATCAGCATCGCCATCGTCTACTGGCTGATTTTCGTCGCGCTCGCCACCTGGGTGCTTCTGCGCACCAAGATCGGCAACTGGATCTTCGCCGTCGGCGGCCAAGGCGACAGCGCGCGGGCCGTGGGCGTGCCGGTGAACCGGGTGAAGATCGGACTCTTCATGCTGGTCGGCTTCGGCTGCTGGTTTCTCGCGATGCACCTACTCTTCGCCTACAACACGGTGCAGTCCGGTGCGGGCATCGGCAACGAGCTCCTGTACATCGCCGCTTCGGTGGTCGGCGGCTGCCTGCTGACCGGCGGCTACGGCTCGGCCGTGGGCTCCGCGCTCGGCGCCTTCATCTTCGGCATGACCACCGAAGGAGTGATTTACGCCGACTGGGATCCGGACTGGTTCCAGTTCTTCGTCGGCGCGATGCTCCTGCTCGCCACAGTGGTCAACACCTGGATCCGCATGCGCGCGACGAAGGGGAAATAGATGACTCGCTCGGAAACGCCGATCATTCAGCTCAAAGACATCGGCAAGAACTACGGCGCAATCAACGCGCTTAGAGGCGTGAACCTGAGCGTCCGCCAGGGTGAGGTCACCTGTATTCTGGGGGACAACGGCGCCGGCAAGTCGACGCTGATCTCGATCATCGCCGGACTCTTCGCGCACGACGAGGGCGAGTATCTGGTCGACGGTCAGGCCCGGCGTTTTGCTTCGCCGCGGGAGGCGCTCGACCTCGGCATCGCTGCGGTTTACCAGACGCTCGCGCTGGTTCCGCTCCTGCCCGTGTGGCGCAACTTTTTCCTCGGGTCGGAGCTGGTGAAGGGGAGTGGACTGCTCCGCCGGCTCGACACCGCCACGATGCTGGCGAATGCGCAGGACGAGCTGCACCGGATGGGGATCAACCTCGAAAACCTCGAACAGCCGGTAGGCACGCTCTCGGGTGGTCAGCGTCAAGTGGTGGCGATCGCCCGCGCCGTCCATTTCGGCGCACGCATGCTGATCCTCGACGAGCCCACGGCGGCGCTCGGGGTTGCGCAGTCTGGCCTGGTGCTGCGCTACATCGCGCAAGCCGCGCGGGAGCAGGGGATCGGCGTCATCTTCATCACCCACAACCCACACCACGCCTATCTCGTCGGCGACCATTTCATGGTGCTGGCGCGCGGCGAGGTGGACCTCGACACGCCTCGCTCGGAACTCACACTCGAAGACCTGATGTTCCACATGGCCGGCGGCAAGGGGCTCAGCACCCTGGAACATGAAATTCATGGCAGAGCCGGCCCGCCGCCGACTTAGACTAGACTAAGACTAGTTAGCTTGGCGGAAGGTCCTCGCGAGGATGCGGACACCTGCCTTCTTCGCGGCATCCAGTGCGGTTTCCTCGACATCTGTCGTCCGCCTCGAGCTGTGTCTCGGGTTTGACAAGATTTCAAGACATGCAAGGAATTCTTCCGCCGCCATCACGTCGCGCGCCTCACCTCGATCGTCAAATGCGACAGCGAGCGGAACCGCGCCAGCCGTGCGCGGTAGTCCGCCTCGCTCCGCGCGCTCGGCGTCACCACCGAAACGATTGCGCCCAGATGCCCGGGGCCGAGCCGCCAGAGATGCAGATCGGCGATCTCGTCGCCTTCGCGCTCGATGGCGCGACGAAGATTGTCGGCCATACTGCGATCGGGGTTCATGTCGAGCAGAACGGCGCCAGTGTCCCGAATGAGCGCGACCGACCAGCTTGCGATCACCAGCGCGCCGATTATGCCGGCAAGCGGATCCATCCACAGCCAGCCGAACAGCTTTGCCAGGACCAGCCCGACGATGACCATGACCGAGACGGTGGCGTCCGCCAGGACATGGATGATCGCGGCGCGCATGTTATTGTCGCGAGTTGCCGCGCCATGCGCGTGCTCATGCTCCTCGAAGACAACCCGGCTCCTCTCGCCGTCGATAATGACCTCGGCGTCGAACGCATGCGGCTCCGGAATTTCGTCGATCGATTCCAAAAATCCGCCGCGGTCGGCGAAGTCGAAGACCCGCCGCGCGCCGTCCGGGCGCACCGTTTCGATGCTTGCGGCGGAGGCGGACAGGGCAGAGCCGGTCTCGCGCGTGAGGCGGAACCGCGGTGGAACGCCGTCCTCGAATACCTCGAGGACCGCATCGCCGTCGCGGGTCGGGACCCACTTCGAATCGTCGTGGTGATCGCCGCTGTGGGCCGAACCGTGGCTGTGCCCCGGATGATCGCCGCCGCTCAGGAGCCACGCGCTCGCGAGGTTGACGGAGAGGCCGAGAAAGGCGATCGGAATCGCCTCGGCAAAGCGGATCGGCGCCGGCGCGAACAGGCGGCTCACCGCCTCGTAGCCGATCAGGAGCGCGATCATCGCCAGAACGATCGCGCTGGTAAAGCCGGCGAGGTCGCCGAGCTTGCCGGTGCCGAAGGTGAAGCGCGGGTCGTTGGCGTACTGGCGGGCGAAGGTGTAGGCGAGCGCCGCCAGCAGCAAAGCGCCGGCGTGCGTGCTCATATGGAGGCCGTCGGCGATGAGCGCGATCGAACCGAACAGCCAGCCGCCGACGATCTCGACCAGCATCATGGCGGCGCAGAGCCAGATGACGGCCCAAGTTCTGCGCTCGCTCTTTTCGTGCCCCTTGCCAAGGAAAACGTGGCCGTGGAAGGCCGTAAAGTCCGCGCTTTTGGATTCACCCATGGCGAGTCTCATCTAAGAAATAGGTTCGCACGACGTCGATCAACGCGTCAGCCGCTTGGGCGTTCAACGCGTCCGGACGGCGCGACGCGTGGACCAGATAAATCAGCGGGTTGTCGTCGACCACCTCCGCCGTCAGCCCCGCACCGCGGCAATCCAGATGCATGACCTTCTCGCAGCCGGCCTCGCCGTCGGGCGCTCTCGACCAACTCGACCTGGCCGCGAATGCGGCGCACGCGCGCCAAATCTTCCGCTTGTCCCCGATTGTGCGAGTCATGCGCTATTATACGTCCGTCGGTAGCCTATCCCACGCGAATTCGATGATCGACGCCCCGCTTGCATCGGGGCCGGGGTCGGGGGGTCGGACGAATATCGTCCATTCGCCGAGCGGCGAGGCCCGCGAGCGGCGGCTCATTCGGGAGGACGACATCCATGCGCCTGATTGCGGGCTTGAGCATTCTTACCGTCGCCGGCTGCGCTGGCGCCAGCGCAGCCGGGGCGATGAGCTTGACCAGCCCGGACATAAAGGCTGGCGGCAAAATCGCCAATGAGCAGGTCTTCAACGGCTCGGACTGCACGGGCAAGAACGTGTCGCCTGCGCTCTCTTGGTCCGGCGCACCCAAGGGGACGAAGAGTTTCGCCATCAGCATGTACGACCCCGACGCGCCGACCGGCAGCGGCTTCTGGCACTGGTGGGTCGCCGACCTGCCGGCCGATACGACCGGGCTGCCCAAGGGTGCGGGGAGCGGAACGGGACTGCCCGCGGGAGCGCTCCAGGTTCGCAACGACTATAGCCTGCCAGGCTACGGCGGCCCCTGCCCGCCCAAGGGGAAACCGCACCACTACCAGATTACCGTCTTTGCTCTCGACGTGGACAAACTCGATGTCGACGCCAACGCCTCGCCGGCCGTCGTGGGGTTCAATGTGCGCGCCCACACGCTGGCGAAGGCGACTCTGACCAGCATGTATGGGCGTTGACCGTGGGCGAGGAGCTGAGCCTCCTCAGAATCTATCCAGTCCATATACGTACGTGCCCCGCATTGACTTCACCGCCGGGGATTGCGATGAAACGGACGGAGTTCGGCTCCGCCCGCCGCGCGCGTGTTCGGGCTCCGGCGCGGGTGTAGCTCAATGGTAGAGCAGCAGCCTTCCAAGCTGAATACGAGGGTTCGATTCCCTTCACCCGCTCCAGTCTTTCTGTTTATTTGGGTAGAGCTTCAAATCGCCTGTTCCAGCGGGGTGCGCCATGCTGTATCCTGGCAATGTGCACGTCGAGCGGGCCCGTCGGTAGCCCGCTTTTTCGCCGAGGAGACGCTCGGGCCTCAGGTGACGACGTCCGGCGCCTTTCGCCCCGTCCGCTGCTCGATCCCCGCCAGCTCGCGCGAGAGCTGGATGAGGTCGGCGAGCGCGGCCTGGGTGTCCTGCCCGAGATCGCCGTCCGGCTTCTCGTAGCGCTCGATATAGACACGCAAGGTGGCCCCGACAGTGCCGGTGCCCGAAAGGCGGTAGACGATGCGCGAGCCGCCCTCGAACATTATCCGCACGCCCTGATGATCGGAATCCGACCCGTCGACCGGATCGTGATAGGCGAAGTCGTCGGCCGCCTCGACGGTCAGCGATCTGAAGCGCTTGCCTGCCAGCGTCGCGGTCGCATCGCGCAATGCCGCGATCAGCCCTTGCGCGGCAGCGAGGTCGATCTCGTCGTAGTCGTGCCGGGTATAATAGTTTCGGCCGTAGGTCCGCCAATGCTCCCGAATCGTTTCGAGGACCGAAGTCCGCCGCTTGGCCAGGATGTTGAGCCAGAACAGCACCGCCCAGACGCCGTCCTTCTCCCTGATGTGATCGGAGCCCGTGCCGAAACTCTCCTCCCCGCAGAGCGTTGCGAGCCCCGCGTCGAGCAGGTTGCCGAAGAACTTCCAGCCGGTCGGCGTCTCATAGGCGCGGATGCCGAGCTTTTCCGCGACGCGATCGGCCGCGGCGCTGGTCGGCATCGAGCGCGCGACGCCCGCCAGCCCTTTCGCGTAACCCGGGGCGAGGGCGGCGTTGGCTGCCAGAACCGCAAGCGAGTCCGAAGGGGTCACGTACATGCCCCGTCCGACCACCATGTTGCGGTCGCCATCGCCGTCCGAGGCCGCGCCGAAGTCCGGGGCGGAGGGCGACATCATCAGGTCATACAGGTCCTTGGCGTAAGTGGGGTTGGGATCGGGATGATGGCCGCCAAAATCGGGCAGCGGCGTCCCGTTGACCACCGTCCCGACCGGCGCGCCGAGCTCGCGTTCGAAGATCGCGTGCGCGTAAGGGCCGGTGACGGCGTGCATCGCATCGAAACGCATGCGGAACCCGGACGCGAACAGAGTGCGGAGCGCCTCGAAGTCAAACAATGTCTTCATCAAAGACAAATATTGCGTCACCGGATCGACGATCTCGACCCTGGCGCCTTCGAGGCTGACTCCGCCTAGTCGGTCGAGGTCGATGTCCGGCGCGTCGGAGATCGTATAGGCGTCTATGGTCTTGGTGCGGGTGAAGATCGCGTCGGTGATCTTTTCCGGCGCCGGACCACCGGCGCCGATGTTGTATTTGACGCCGAAATCGCCGTCCGGGCCGCCCGGGTTGTGGCTCGCCGAGAGGATGATCCCGCCGAACGCTTCGATATGACGGATCAGCGCTGAAGCGGCCGGCGTCGACAGGATCCCGTCCCGGCCAATCACGATGCGGCCGAAGCCGTTGGCGGCAGCCATTTTCGCGACGATCTGGATCGCCTCGCGGTTGAAAAAGCGCCCATCTCCGCCGACCACCAGCGTCTCGCCCTGGTAGCCTTCGAGCGAATCGAAGATCGACTGGACGAAATTCTCCAGATATCCGGGCGTGCGGAAAACCGGAACCTTCTTGCGCAGGCCCGAGGTGCCGGGCTTCTGGTCGGGGAAGGGTTTCGTGGCGATAGAGCGGATCATCGACGGCGTTCTCACCGTTTTGCGCGCCAAGGAAGACGGCGCGGCCGTTTCACTCTAGTCGCGCGCCGGGGCAGCGGCAACGCCGGATTGGCCACCGCCGATGAACACAATGAAAACATTTGTGAAAGCATTTCGAGCAATTTTGCGCTATGGAATGGGGTCTTGGCGGAACCGCGGGGATCTGCAAAGGAGGGTCGCCAGATGGGGCGCAAATATTTCGGCACCGACGGAATTCGCGGCCGAGCCAACGCCAAAATCACCGCTGAAATTGCGATGAAGGTCGGCCAGGCCGCCGGTCTCGCTTTCCAGCGCGGCGAACATCGCCATCGGGTCGTGATCGGCAAGGACACCCGCCTGTCCAGCTATATGATCGAAAATGCGCTCGTTGCGGGTTTTACCTCGGTCGGGGCCGACGTGCTGCTGCTCGGTCCCGTGCCCACGCCGGCGGTCGCGATGCTGACCCGCTCGATGCGCTGCGATCTCGGGGTGATGATCTCGGCGTCGCACAACCCCTACGAGGACAACGGCATCAAGCTGTTCGGCCCCGATGGATTCAAGTTGTCGGATGAGGTCGAGGCGCGGATCGAGGCCTTGATGGACGGCGACGTGGCGCCGATGCTCGCACGCTCCCCGGACCTCGGCCGCGCCAAGCGGATCGACGACGTGCAGGCCCGCTATATCGAATTCGCCAAACGGACATTGAGCCGCGACGTATCCTTCGACGGTCTGCGCGTCGTGGTCGACTGCGCCAACGGCGCGGCCTACAAGGTCGCGCCCGAGGCGCTGTGGGAGCTCGGCGCCGAAGTGATCGGGATCGGCGTCGAACCAAATGGACTCAATATCAATTTCGAAGTCGGCTCGACCGCGCCCGAGGCGCTGACGCGCAAGGTGCGGGAAATGCGGGCCGACGTGGGCATCGCGCTCGACGGCGACGCCGACCGAATGATCATCGTCGACGAGAAGGGTCACTTGATCGACGGCGACCAGGTGATGGCGGTCATCGCGCAGAGCTGGCGCGACGACGGTCGCCTCGCCAAACCCGGCATCGTTGCGACCGTCATGTCCAATCTCGGCCTCGAGCGGTATCTCGCCGACCTCGGCCTTACGCTCGAGCGAACCGCGGTTGGCGACCGCTATGTGATCGAACGGATGCGCGAAAAAGGTTACAACGTCGGCGGGGAGCAGTCGGGGCACGTCATATTTTCCGACTATTCGACGACCGGCGACGGCCTCGTGTCGGCGCTGCAAGTGCTGGCGGTGGTGCAAAAGCTTGGCAGGCCGGTCAGCGAGGTCTGCCATCGTTTCGATCCGCTGCCGCAGGTGCTGCGCAACGTCCGCTTCAACGGGGGGAAGCCTCTGGAGAATCCGCTTGTCGCCAAGGCGATCGCAGAGGCCACCGCCCGGCTCGAAGGCCGCGGCCGCCTCGTCATCCGCCCATCCGGCACCGAGCCGGTCATCAGGGTGATGGGCGAAGCGGATGACAAGGCCCTCGTCGACTTGCTGGTCGGCGACGTCTGCGAAGCAGTGGCCGGCGCGGCGTGAGCGGCGCTGCCTGGGACTCCATGGCTCGGACCGTCGCCCCGCGGTAAACGTCAGACCTCCCGGGCGACCCAGAACGCGAACGCGCGGGACAGCTGATAAACGCGGTCGTAGTTCGACTGCTCGATCATCGTATTGTCGACGGGCGAAGGATAGTAATAGGTGGTCGCCCGCAGCGGGCGCTCGACCCCGTCGATCGAGACCGTGCCAACCATCTGGTCGGGCGACGAGCCGGCTGGACCGACTCCGCCGCTGTTCGGCCCTAAAATGACGTATTCGATGGTCACGGCGACGCTCGCCCCGCCGCGTCCGACCGAGTTGAGAGCCGCGGCGATCGCGGTGGGAAGCGTCTGCGCGACCCAGCTCGCCGTCGGATCGCCGGCGTTCTGCCTGAGCGGCGCGACATCGACCCGAATGCCGCCGAATGGGCCCAGCCGCGCAAGGGCTTTGTGGGCCGCGATCGCAGGCGAGCCTGCAAAGGCGACCAGTGACACGATAGCTGCTCGTCGGGTCAGTTTGAATGCGCACATTGGGTCAAACTCCTCGAGGGACGCGCCGCACTGAAACGCGTCGGAAGCCCCGCCCGTTGACAATTACGCTTCCGAGTGCGGTTTCGGATCAAGCGCAAAGCAAATTATGCGAGATCAATACGGCCGATCCAAGGGACGCCGGCGGCCGTCTTTTTCGCCGCGGCTGCCTAACATTTAACAATACCTTAACCTCGCGGCGAAAATTGCGGCTTTCAAATTTCGCGAATCACCGTAACATGACTTCCGTCGTCAACCAGCCGAAAGGAGGTGATCCAGTGTCTCATTGTCATCAGCCCCGAGTGATCGACAAGGCCTGGGTTATTGTCCCCGCGAAGGAATTTCGCGCGTAGCGTTCCCTATAGGCAAACATCCTAGGCCCGGGCGAACCCGCGTGGGCGCGACAATGGAAGAGCCGTTCCGTCGAGGGGCGGCTCTTCTCATTTCCAGTCTCGGCCGCTGGGAGCGATGAGATGGCCGAAAACGATGGACGCTTCTCGAAGGCCCGTCTCGAAACCTTTTCCGATGGCGTCATCGCCGTCATCGTCACGATTATGGTGCTCGACCTAAGCCGGCGTAGCCGGAACAAAAAGGCGTCAGGCGTTTGAGCAACAACCACCCTCGGCTGTGCGGGCAAATTTGGATGATCTGCCGATTCACATCCGCCCAAATTGTTCCCGCCAACGCGGGTGCAGGGTAAGAACCCATTGGGTTCAAGCCGTTAAGGCCGGACCATTGTGCCAAAAAATATTTCTGCCGCAACGCCAATTTGCGTAAAAAATGTCACGAGTCAGTCCGTAAGGGACTAAAGGCACCCCTTGCAGTTCGCCTGCGAGCTGGCCTTCAACCTGGTCGTTTCGACGGTGAATTCCATGGAGGGATTCCGGCCGCGGCGGGCGCAGGACTTTGCCACCCTCGTCGTCTATGGCGTCGGGGCCGCGCTCGCCCTCTTCGTGCTCGTTGCGCTCGCCTACCTCGTAGCCGGCCTTCTGGCGGAGACTGCGCGGCGCCCGGTCGAGGCCGGACGCCCAATTCGCTCTTTATTCTCCTCGCTCCCGCGCGCTCAATGCGCAGTCGCGACGTCCGCGCCGATGCCGGTCTGGGAGCGCACGTACTGCGCTTCAAAAACGTCCCGCTCGCTGATCGCGATCCTCGACTTATCGGTGACCGAGAATAGCCAGCAGCAGATAAACGAAATCGGCATGGTGAACAGCGCTGGCGAAACGTAGGGGAACCAAGCGCCGGCTTTATCGTGCCCGAGAACGGCGACCCAGATCGACGGGCTGAAGATCGTCAGCACCACCGCGCTGATCAGGCCGACGAAGCCTCCGATAAAGGCGCCCCGAGTTGTCAGGCCCTTCCACAGCATCGAGAGCAGCAGCACCGGGAAGTTGGCGCTGGCGGCGACCGCGAAGGCAAGGCCGACCATGAAGGCGACGTTCACCTTCTCGAACAGAACGCCGAGAATGATTGCGAGAACGCCGAGAATGACAGTGGTGATCCGCGATACCCGCACTTCAGCGCCTTCTTCGACCCTGCCGCGTCGGAACACGCTGGCGTAGAGGTCGTGGCTGACCGCGCTCGCGCCCGACAGCGTCAGGCCCGAAACGACCGCGAGGATCGTGGCGAACGCCACCGCAGCGATGAAGCCCTTCATTAGGTTGCCGCCGACCGCTTGGGCGAGATGGATCGCCGGCATATTGCCGCCGCCCAGGAGAGCGCCCTTGATGTCGTTGCCGACGTGATAGGCAGGGTTCGTCCCGACCAGAATGATCGCGCCGAAGCCGATGATGAAGGTCAGGATATAGAAATAGCCGATGAAGGTGGTCGCCCAAAACACCGACTTGCGCGCCTCTTTGGCGTTGCCGACGGTGAAGAAGCGCATGAGGATGTGAGGCAGGCCGGCGGTGCCGAACATCAGCGCCAGGCCGAGCGAGAAGGCGTTGATCGGATTGGCGATCGCCGAGCCGGGTGTCAGGATTGCTTCGTGCCTCGGATGGACCTCGACCGCCTTGGTGATGAGCGCATTGAAGTCGAAGCCGAACTGCGCCAGCACGAGCAGCGCCATCAAGGTCGAGCCGAACAACAGGAGTCCCGCTTTGATGATTTGCACCCAGGTGGTGGCGATCATGCCGCCGAAAGTGACGTAAATGATCATCAGGACGCCGACCACGACGACCGCCCAAAGGTAGGGCAGGCCGAACAGAAGTTCGATCAACTGTCCTGCGCCGACCATCTGCGCGATCAGATAGAGCGCCACGACGACCAGCGTGCCGGTCGCCGCCATGGCCCGCATCGGGGTCGCCTGAAGGCGATAGGACACGACGTCGGCGAAGGTGAATTGGCCGAGGTTGCGCAGCGGCTCGGCCATCAGGAACATGATGAACGGCCAACCGACGAGGAAGCCGATCGAATAGATCAGCCCGTAATAGCCGCCGGCGTAGACCAGCGCGGTGATGCCGAGGAACGAGGCCGCCGACATATAGTCGCCGGCGATCGCCAGGCCGTTTTGGAATCCGGTGATGCCGCCGCCGGCCGCGTAGAAGTCCTTGGTCGTACGCGTGTGTTGCGCCGCCCAATAAGTGATGCCGAGTGTCACCGCGACGAAAACGAGGAAGATGATGACGGCGCTCCAGTCGACCGGCTGGATCGTGCCGGCCTCGATGGGGCCGGCGGCGTGGGCCGATCCCGCGGCAAGGCTGAGAAGGCCGGCGAGCGCGCCGGATCGCGTGAGGCGCTTCATCGCTTCTTTCCTCCCGTCTTGACGGCGTTGACGATCGCATTCGTTAGGTCGTCGTATTCGCTGTTGGCCCGCATGACATAAATGCCCGTAAGCAGGATCGAGGCGAGAATGATCGCCAGTCCGACAACAATGCCGACTGTGATGTCGCCGGAGAGCTTGGTCGAGATGACCTGGGGCGCAAATGCGACGACGGCGATGAAGCCGTAGTAGATAGCAAGGATGATGATCGCGAGCGTCCAGCCGAACGACTTCCGCTCGGACACGAGCTTCTGGTAGTTCGGATCGGCCTCGATCCGCTTTAGGGTTGAGACATCCATGGCTTCCTCCCCGGAACGCCGACAAGGTCGACGTCCTTTTCCGACCGCGCCTCAAGAAGAGCGACGCGCACGCTGTTGAGGCGCTCCCTTTCCGAGAGACAGCAGCGTTCGAGCCGTTGCCGTCTCGCCGATTTAATTCCCGAAATCCGCAAACCGCGTTCTTTTTAGCCATACAGCGGAAAACGCGAACGGTTCGTCTCTCTTTCCTGGCCCTTCCTGACGGGATATTTAGCTTTGATTCCGGAACCGCGTCGACCCTGCGGCACTAGACACTTTGTCTATTGGGCCGCCAGGGCGACGTTATGTCGCGGGGATCGTTTGTGCCGGCGGCCCCGATCGGCTAAGTTGACGGCCGGGGCTGGCCCCCGGTCCGGACAAGACCAATGCTTGGCTTATGCGGCCCGTATCCCCATATTCCCCCTACCCGCACGCGGGCGAAGGCGGGATTCCACCAGAAAAGGCCACGTGCATGGATTTCCTCAAGCCACGGTCGCATCGCATGAACCGCCGCCGACGCATCTATGAAGGCAAAGCCAAGGTCCTCTACGAGGGCCCGGAGCCGGGCACGCTCGTGCAATATTTCAAGGACGACGCGACCGCATTCAACGCCAAGAAGCACGAGGTGATCGAGGGTAAGGGCGTCCTTAACAACAGGATCTCCGAGTATCTCTTTCAGCGCCTGAATGACATCGGCGTACCGACCCATTTTATCCGCCGCATGAACATGCGCGAACAGCTCATCCGAGAGGTTGAGATCATTCCGCTCGAGATCGTGGTGCGCAACGTCGCAGCCGGTTCGCTGGCCACGCGCCTCGGCCTCGAGGAGGGAGCGCAACTGCCGCGTTCGATCATCGAGTTCTATTATAAAAATGACCAGTTGAACGATCCGATGGTGTCGGAAGAGCACATCACCGCCTTTGGCTGGGCGGCGCCTCAGGAGATCGACGACGTCATGGCGCTGGCGATCCGCGTCAACGACTTCCTGTCCGGGCTCTTCCTAGGCGTCGGCATCCGCCTGATCGACTTCAAGATCGAGTGCGGGCGGCTCTGGGAAGGCGAGAACATGCGGATCGTTCTTGCCGACGAAATCAGCCCGGACTTCTGCCGCCTGTGGGACGTCAAGACCAACGACAAGCTCGACAAGGACCGCTTCCGCAAGGACCTCGGCGGCCTGATCGAGGCCTACACCGAGGTGGCGCGGCGTCTGGGCGTCGTGCAGGAGAACGAGGTTGCGCGCGCCGGCGCGCCTCGTCTGGTCAAGTAGAGCGAAGGTCCGCGGACGAACAACCAAAACGCTCGGCGCGGAAGATTTCGCGCCGATTTTTCTTTGCTAGCCAACGCATGCCTGAGTGGCACGGCGGCCAAAGCGTGTCCTGCCCCGCCTGGGGCGCAAAATCGCATTGGCGCCGTTCTGTTGCTCGAATAGGCTGGCCGCATTGCCCGCGTCGGGCGGCGGCCTTAGGAAAACCTCGATGCGTATTCTCGTTTCGTCGGCGGCTGCGGCCGCTCTCCTCGTCAGCGTCGCAATCGGGGGTTCGTCCGCCGCAAACGCCGAAAGCGTCATGTCCGCCTGTGCGGCCCAGTGGAAACAGGCTCAGGCCGCCGGAACGACCGGAGGCGTGACCTGGCCGCAATTCCTTACCCGGTGCAAGATGCAGCCGTCCCCAGCGTCGATGGCTCCGGCCCCTGCTCCGGCGCCCGCACCCACCCCATCCAGTTCGCCCATTCCGTGGTGGCAGCCTCAGGCGCCGACCCAGACCGCGGCGCCTGTGCCGACCGGGGCGGGGCAGTTCCACACCGAGGCGGAGGCTCGCTATCGGTGCCCGACTGATAAGGTCGTCTGGGTCAACACCGATTCGCACATCTACCACTATCAGGGCGCGCGATATTACGGCCAGACGAAGAAAGGCGCCTTTATGTGCGAGGCGGACGCCAAAGCGGCCGGTGATCGCGCGGCGCGCAACATCGTCCATTATCATCATCAAGGATGACGCGCGCCGAGTGCGCATATTCGCGGTGTGCCGAGCATGATCGACAGCTTGGAGGTGCAAAGTCCTCTGCCCAGGCTGATGACGGCGAAAGGCTAGCCGCGTCGCCTGATCGCCGAACTGCATAGGGCTCTCAATCGTTGAACAATAAATACATTACTAAATTGTCTTTACCTAATGTTTCTATGAGTGCGAATTGAAGCCATTCAAGATTGTACCAAGAAACGGATTGGTTCAAAGTGTAATACCTTATTATACAATGGCGAACGTGTAAATTATTTTATGATTTCATCAATATTTTTATGCCTTTGGCCGGGATAAAGCTGGACAGGGCGGGCGTTGTCCCCAAACTTCACGGCCGCAGTCAGATTCTGTCGTCGACTTTTCCATCAATGTTCGCTGTGGGTGATCACGAGTTCGTTTCTTTCCGATCGCCGACGGCCAATCTCCATGTGAGCAGTTGCCCAAGCCTGTCCACAGGCTTCTGGTCCGGTTATAAACGGCTTGATACCCGGTTGAGGGGGCCATTTTGGGCCGCAGCTATTTCCACCTGCACCTTGTTTCCGATTCAACGGGCGAGACGCTCATTGCGGCTTCCCGCGCTGCTTCGGCACAATATCAGGGGGTGGCTTCAATCGAGCACGTCTACCCGTTGGTGCGAACCATTGCTCAGATTGATCGCGTGATCACGGAAATCGAGAATGCGCCTGGCATCGTTCTCTTCACGTTAGTCGATTCGGAATTATCCAGGCGTCTGGAAGAAAGCTGCGAGGCTTCAGGGTCCCCTTGCCTCTCCGTACTTGGGCCTATCTTAACCCTATTTAAGTCCTACCTCGGCCAGAACTCGACACCGCGTGCAGGCGCCCAGCATATGCTTAACGCCGACTACTTCAAGCGGATCGACGCGCTTAATTTTAGTATGATCAATGACGATGGCCAGTTGCCTGAGAACCTCGAGCATGCCGACATCGTCCTCGTGGGCGTGAGCCGGACGTCAAAAACCCCGACCAGTATCTACCTCGCCAATCGGGGCTACAAGACCGCGAATATACCGCTTGTGCCACATGTCCCGCTGCCCCACGGGCTCGGCTACCTTCGCCATCCGCTTGTTGTCGGGCTCGTCGCGTCAGCCGATCGTATCGTGCAAATTCGGCAGAATTGCCTGCTCTCGCTCAATGCTGACGCTCAGATCGACTATGTCGATCGGGCCGCGGTCGCCGAGGAGCTTGCTGCCTCGCGTCGACTCTTTGCGAAGCACGGGTGGCCAACCATCGACGTTTCGCGTCGCTCGATTGAGGAAACCGCGGCGGCTGTGCTCGACCTCTATCGAGCCCATCGCCTGAAATTCATTGCAGACGGCTGACCTGCATGCCGTACAAGGTCGTTTCGGCGCCGACGGTCTGGGCCGGAGAAGATCCGCTTGTCCTGGCTTCCAGGAGTTCGAGCCGACGCGCTTTGTTGACCGCGGCGGGCATTGTGGTCGAAGTCGTTTCGCCCGATATTGACGAGAGGTCGGTTGAAGAGCGCTATCTTGCCGAAGGCGGGTCCATTGACAGAGTGGCTTTGCACTTAGCGCAGGCCAAGGCGGTCGCCGCCAGTTTGTTGCGCCGCGAGGCCTATTGCTTGGGCGCCGACCAAACGCTCACGGTTCAGGGGCGTCTTCTCCACAAGTCACGCGACCTCGTCCAAGCTGCGAATTCGCTTGCGCTTCTTTCTGGCCGGACGCATCGATTGACCTCCGCCTTCTGTCTCGCCCGCAATGGCAAACCGCTCGTTGCAGAAAGCGATACGGCCGATCTTCACATGCGCGCGCTCGAGGCCCGTGAAATCGCGCAATATTTTGACCTTGCCGGTCCGGCTGTTCTTTCCAGTGTCGGCGGATACCAGCTTGAAGGTCTTGGCGTGCATTTGTTCGATCGGATCGATGGCGACCACGCGACGATACTCGGACTGCCGATACTCAGGCTTCTGGCTTGGTTGCGTCGTCAGGGCCTGATTTGGCCTGATCGCCGATAGCGCGCCGGGTCGCCCATGCGCGGCGACGATCTCGGCGGCGCAATTGACGTCCTTCAGTCGGGCGCGGATTGAGCGAACGCACGGCGAAAAACGCGCTCCGCGGGTGGCTGGAAGATGCAGTCGGATTGACTCAAAAGGTTTGCGCGGGTCGCCGCGGAAAATCCGTTCCTCACGGAGACGCCCTCCGGGCGAGGCGGTCGCGCGTCCGTCACGCGCCGACTTCGTTCCACAGGCGGCGCAGCGGCGGCTCGTCCTCCTCGATCTCGGCGAACCGTCCGACCGAGTCGAGGAAGTCGTTGTCCGTGCGGTCGTCGTTGACCTGGCTGACTTCGCCCACGAGCACAATGCCTTTGCCCGCTTCGCCGTAGAACCGGTGATAGACCCCACGCTCGACCGTAACGCTCTCTCCCGGGCTCAGCCGCAGTTTTTCCCATGGCTCGAGCGTGCGCGCGACGCCGTCGACGCGGACCGTCACCGGCGCGCCGGTCGGCTTGCCCTCCTTGTCAGCGTGGGCGAATTCGATCACCAGCACCCCGCCGGCGCGGTTGATGATGTCCTCCATTTTAACGCGATGGCGATGTGTCGGGGTCTCTTGTCCCTCAGCGACGATCAAGAGTTTTTCCGCGTAAGGCTTGCCGTTTGGGTCACTCTGAACTCCGTTGCGGACGCAGAACAAGGTGAGGCCGCGCCGGGCGAAGTTGCCGGATCCGAAATCCGTGACGTCCCAGCCCATCTGGTGGTCGCGCAGATAGCGGGCTGTCGTGGCGTCCTTGGCGTAGTCCTCCGCCGTCCAGTGGGCCCAGGGCGGCAACGACCAGCGGTTGGCCTCCAAGAGCTCCATCGCCCCCCTGATGGCCGCGTTGATTTCCGATCGCTTCACGCCTTTCCTCCCTCTCTGGTGGCCGCGAGCGCAAAACGCGCCGTCGACAGCGTCGAATTAAGGATAGCAGATCGATCCTCCGTCCGCTCCGCACGTGACCCACCTGAGAGGACCAGCGCAGTGCGATTTTCATCCCATGTTGCGGCGCTCGAGCGAATAGAGAAGACTTCGTGGTGAGCTTTTGTTGGAGGCCGTCGTGGTTTGGCGTCGCATCCTGGAAATCGCCCTCGTGGCCTTGCCGATAGCAGCGGCGCCGACCCACAGCGCCGTCTGCGGCGAGCCTGCCCGCGGGGCGCCTCGCCTTGATTTTCTGTGCGACGGTCAGCTCGAACCCGGGCGGCCAGCCCGCGCGTCGGACGCGAGGTCTTCCGTCGAGTTCGAGGTCACCGCTCACTTCGGCGAAGGCGAGATTTTGGCGATGGTCGATCCCGACACCAGCAAGATCGAGTTGATCCTCTACGACGCGGAAGTCACGAGCGGCTCTTTGCGCTTCAAGGACGGCGACGAAAGACGCGTCATCTGGACTCGCATGTCCGGTGTGACCGGTCCACTCGTCGGCGAGGCCATCGCAAGCGATGGGAACGTCGTCGCACTTTCGATCGAACAAGAGGCGAGGGACGGCGTCGAGCGGCCGTTCGCGCTTTTCTCGGCGGCCGACGGAAGCGCCTATCGAGGCGTTTGCCGGCCGGGCCCCGGACCGGATTGAACCCTGTCTCTTGCAGCGACGCCGGGTTTCCGTGTTTGACAGCCAGAACCTCGGTGCTAGGCGTGTTTTTCACGGCCTTCTACCGCCGCTTGTCGATTTGACGACGCCGACGTTGCGGCGTAGGGGAGCCCCAAAATCAGCCGCCGGGAAGTTTCCCGACGCTAATTTCTATCGCCGAGTAATAGGCTGCAAGATCGGCGATGTCTGTGTCAGAGAGCCCCTCGATGACGATCGACATCATCTCGTTGTGCCTGACCCCGGCCTTGAAGGCGCCGAGCTGCTCTACCAGGTAGCGCTCGTTTTGGCCGGCCAGATTCGGCGCTTCCGCAATCTTGGCGATCCCGTCGAGGCCGTGGCAGACTATGCACTTCTGCTCAGCAATTCCTCGCCCTATCGTGGCGTCGCTCGCCATCGCCTCCTCGGCCGCGAAAACCGCCGAGGCAGAGATGACGAGGGCGATCGCGCGGCGCCTAGCGTAGGGACGGGATAGACGGCGCCGCGGATTACGGCGCCGTCCGAAGAGATGTTTCCGGCCGTTACTTGCCATCGTACCAGATGCGATAAACGGCTCCGACGAGGTCGTCGGACACGAGCAGGGACCCGTCCCAATATTGTTGGACGTCGACGGGACGGCCGAGATAGTGGCCGTTGTCATTCCACCCTTCCGCGAAGGGGATCGACGGGCCGGCGACGTGGCCATCGTCCTTGAGGAAGGTGACCATTACCCTAGCGCCGACGGGCACGGTCCGGTTCCACGAGCCGTGCTGGGTCGAGAAGATCGCCCCCTTGTACTTCGCCGGAAACATGTCGCCGGTGTAGAAGGAGAGGCCGAGGTCGGCCGCGTGCGCGACCTGCTCGACTTCAGGGAAAATCACGTCGGCCGGTGGCGTTTCGTTCTTGTATTCGTTGGTGCGGGTGTGCCCGCCGCCATACCACGGGAAGCCGAATTCCTCGCCCATCTTGTCGACGCGGTTCATCTCGCCTGGCGGGATGTCATCTCCCATGCCGTCGACCTGATTGTCGTTGGTCCAGAGCGTCTTGTCCTTCGGGTTGAAGTCGAAGCCGACCGGATTGCGCAGCCCCGTCGCGTAGACCTCGCGGTTCTTGCCGTCCTGGTCCATGCGGATGATGCCGCCCATGCCGATCCTCTTATAGAGCGCGACCTTATCCTTTGGCGGCACATTGTAGGGTTGGCCGAGCTGGATGTAGAGCTTGCCGTCGGGGCCGACGCGGCACTCGCGCGCGGTGTGGTTGAAGCTCTCCTCCGACTTCGGAATAAGCTCGCCCTCCGGAACGACCTCGCTCACCGCGACGTCCGGGCTTTCATAGAAGAATTCGGCCGCCGGATATTGCAGCACGCGGTTCTGCTCGACGACATAGAGGAACCCGTCCTTCGAGAAGCAGGGGCCGTTCGGCAGTTTCTTCGGCAAGGTGGGGGCGAATTCCTTGACCTCGATTCCGCCCTCGGCGCCCGCGCGGGAGCGGTCGGTCACCGCCCAGATCTTGGTCTTGCGCGTGCCGACGAAGGTCACGACGCCCTGGGGCCCGACGGCCATATGACGGGCGTCGGGGACGAGCGCGTAAAGCTCAATGTGGAACCCCGGTGGCAGCTTGATCTTCTCCTTCAGAATTTTCCTGACTGCGTCCGCCTTGGGCCCCTCCTGCGGCACGGTCGGCCACGCGACCGGCGGCGTCGTGTGCATGCCCTCGAGCGTCTGCAGGGCGTCCGCGGACGCCGCGCCAGTTCCGATCATCAGCGCCGCGAGCGCAACTGCCGAAAGGTAACGTCAATTCATGTCACTCTCCTTGGTTCCTCTTGAGACCGACCTTTATCTTTTGATCGCGACAGCGGGCGGCCCTGGCCGCTGCCTGTTCTGAACTTGGAGTCAGCGTCGTTACGCTGCCGTTCTGCCGAGCGATTTCGCCGCCCAGACTTCATTATCTTCCCGTCCAAAATCCCTGTTCCTTTCCACAGTATCCGAACCGCTTTCGGCTCCAAGGCCTCCCGCGACATTTTCCGCATCGTGGAAAGGACAGTATAGCAATGCAGTAAAGGGGTGGGGCTAGCGCCTGAGGAAAAGGCGTTCGGTCAGCGGCACGCGCCTGGCGACACGCACAAATCAGTTGCATTTGGGCTGCGGTAGAGGTCGCAGCGGCTTCGCCGGCCGCGATCGAGCAAGTTTCGGGTCTTACCCTTGCCTCATCGGGCAACGTTCAGAAGCGCGTCCGTCCACACCGCATGGTCAGTTCCGCGAGAAAGTCCCTGGACTCGCGCCGCCAAGCTTGGCGGTGATCCCGGCGGCCTTCTGACGCAACAGCTCTGCAAGGCGCGGAATGCTCGAATGCGAGATCCGCGTCGCCGGCCCTGATATGGAGATTGCCGCCATCGGCTCGCGGAGCTCACTGAACACCAGGGCCGCGACGCATCGCAAACCGATCGCATGCTCCTCGTCATCGACGGCAAATCCGCGTTGCCGGATCAGCGCAATGTCCTCGCACAGCGCCGACCGGCTGACGATTGTATTGGCCGTGAGCCGGCATGCCCCGTCTTCGGGCAGCAGCCTCCCCAACTCGCCATCGGTTTTGGCCGCGAGCAACGCCTTGCCGACTGCGGAACAATAGAGCGGGACCCGTGCGCCCGGCTTTGCGAGGGGCTGAATCACGGCGGAATGCTCGATCTGATGGACGTACATCGCTTCGCGGTACTCCTGAACCGCGAGGTTCACCGTCTCCCTGCATTCCTTCATCAGCGCGCGCATGTATGGACGCGCGACGCCGACGAGGTCGCGCGTCTTGAGAAAAGCGCAACCGGCCACGAACGTCTGTACGCCGACCGACCACAGCCGTCTTTCCGGATCGAACCGCACGTAACGCTCCTGTTCGAGGGTCGTGAGGAGCCTGTGGACGGTCGACGGCGCAAGATCGACACTCTCCGCGATCCTCGTCAGCGTCATACCGGCCGCGGCCTCTGAAAGCCGATTGATGATGCCGAGTGCACGCACGAGGGATTGAACAGATTCGGACCGCGCTCCGCGGGCGGCGGCCTGCCCTTCCTCCATCAGCGGGCTCCGCCGCCGCGGAAACCGGCGAAAATCGTCAGGCGCTTTCACCGAAACGTTCGCATCTTGAGAACTCCCGGAGTCCCGGCGTGCTGGAGAAAGATCGAGGCAATCCGTGTGCAAAACGGAAGCTATCCGATTAGGCGTCGACGTCAATAAGCGTCTTGGGCTGAGGCAGCGCGAAACGCCCTGTGGTAAATGCTCTCCGGGCTTGCTATTACGCCGCGGACCCTTCATCGGCTCCGGAATTTCCATGCGCGAGGGCGCAGTCGCACGCCAAACCAAGGAAACGACCATCGAGGCGACCCTCGACCTCGACGGGTCGGGCGTTTCCGACGTTTCGACCGGGATCGGATTCTTTGACCATATGCTCGACCAACTCGCGCGCCATTCCTTGATCGACATTACGGTGCGCGCCGCGGGCGACCGACACATCGACGACCATCACACCGTCGAGGACGTCGGCATTGCGCTGGGCCAGGCACTCGCGAAGGCGCTCGGCGACAAGAAGGGCCTGACCCGCTACGCCGACTGCCTTCTGCCGATGGACGAGACGCTGACCAGGGTGGCGGTCGACGTGTCGGGGCGGCCTTTTCTCGTATTCAGGACGGAGTTCCCGACCGAGCGCATCGGGGCTTTCGACACGCAGCTCGTCCGCGAATTTTTCCAGGCCTTTGCCGGAAATGCTGGATTGACCCTGCACATCGAGACGCTCTACGGCGTCAATAGCCACCACGTCGCCGAATCCTGCTTCAAGGGCGTCGCGCGCGCGCTCAAGGCCGCGGTCGCGATCGATCCGCGTCAGGCTGAGCGCGTCCCGTCGACCAAGGGCGCGCTGTGACCGTCGCCATCATCGATTACGGCTCGGGCAACCTGCATTCGGCGCAAAAGGCGTTCGAGCGGGCAGCCCGCGAGGCCGGAATGACGCGGACCATCAACGTCACCTCGCGGCCGGACGAAGTTCTTGCGGCGGAGCATGTCGTCTTGCCGGGGGTCGGCGCGTTCGCCGACTGCCGGCATGGCCTCGACCAGGTGGCCGGCATGGTCGAGGCCCTGGAGGAATCGGTGCGCAGGCGCGGCGCGCCGTTCCTCGGCATCTGCGTGGGCGCACAATTGCTCGCCACCCGCGGTCTTGAGCATAAGGTGGTCAGCGGCCTCAACTGGATCGCCGGCGATGTCGCGCCGATCAAGCCGAGCGATCCGAAGCTCAAGATCCCCCACATGGGCTGGAATACGCTCGATGTGAAGCGCGCTCATCCCGTGCTCGAAGGGATCAGGACGGGATCGGACGGCCTGCACGCCTATTTTGTCCACTCCTACCAGCTCTATGTCGAGGACCCGGCCGACTTGGTCGCGACTGCTGACTACGGCGGCCCGGTGACGGCCGTCATCGCGCGCGACAACATCGTCGGCACGCAGTTTCACCCCGAGAAGAGCCAGACCCTTGGTCTCAGGTTGATCGCCAGCTTCCTGAAGTGGCGCCCGTGATTCTCTTTCCGGCGATCGACCTCAAAGACGGCGAATGCGTGCGACTGCTGCGCGGCGACATGACGCGGGCGACCGTGTTCAACACCGACCCACCCGCGCAGGCGAGGGCGTTTGCCGACCAGGGGTTCGAATATCTGCATGTCGTCGATCTCGACGGCGCCTTTGCAGGCAAGCCCGTCAACGCGCTGGCGGTCGAGCGGATTCTCGCCGCGCTCCCGATGAAGATGCAACTCGGCGGCGGCGTGCGCGACATGAAGACAGTGCGTGGTTGGCTCGAGAAGGGAGTGACGCGGGTCATCATCGGCACGGCGGCCGTGCGCGACCCCGACTTCGTTCGCGAGGCCGCGCGCCTCTATCCCGGCCGAATCGCCGTCGGCATTGACGCGCGCGACGGCTGGGTCGCAGTCGAGGGCTGGGCGAAGACCTCGAACGTATCGGCGCTCGACCTCGGTCGCCGGTTCGAGGACGCAGGAGTTCTCGGCGATCGTCCACACGGACATCGCGCGGGACGGCGCGCTCACCGGTCTGAACGTCGCAGGCACGGTCGCCCTGGCCAATGCGCTGTCGATTCCCGTCATCGCCTCCGGCGGGCTCGCCTCGATCGAGGACATAAGGCGGCTGACCGAGCCGGACTGCGTCCGACTCGGCGGGGCGATCGCCGGCCGCGCGCTCTACGACGGGCGCCTCGACGCCCGGGAGGCCCTGGCGCTCCTCCGGTCGAAAGCAGCCCGGGCAGGCCAAGCCGAGCGGGTCGTCCAATGACGCTGAAGGCCCGGGTAATCCCCTGCCTCGACGTCAAGGACGGCCGTGTCGTCAAAGGGGTCAATTTCGTCAATCTCCGCGACGCTGGCGATCCGGTCGAGAGCGCTATCGCCTACGATAGGGCTGGAGCGGACGAGCTCTGTTTCCTCGACATCACCGCGAGCCACGAGGATCGCGGCATTCTGCTGGACGTGGTGCGCCGTACGGCGGAAGTGTGCTTCATGCCGTTGACCGTGGGCGGAGGCGTCCGGACGACGGACGACATCCGCAATCTGCTGCTTGCCGGCGCGGATAAGGCCTCGGTCAATTCCGCGGCTGTGGCCGACCGGCTGTTCGTGCGCCAAGCGGCGGAGAAATTCGGCAGCCAGTGCATCGTCGTCGCGATCGACGCCAAGCGGGTCTCTGCATCCGCAGACCCGCCCCGCTGGGAAATCTTCACCCATGGCGGACGCAGACCGACCGGCATCGATGCGGTGGCTTACGCGCGCGAGGTGGCGGAACTCGGCGCCGGCGAGATCCTCCTCACTTCGATGGATCGCGACGGCTCGAAGCAGGGCTTCGACCTCGAACTGACGCGCGCTGTCGCAGACGCGGTGAGGATTCCGGTAATCGCCTCGGGCGGGGTCGGCGCGCTTGATCACCTGGTCGAGGGCGTCGAGCAGGGCCATGCCAGCGCAGTGCTCGCCGCGTCGATCTTCCACTTTGGCGAGTTCACGATCCGCGAGGCGAAGGCCCGCATGGCGCAAGCCGGCATCCCGATACGGATGGACTAAGGTGGATGTACGCCACTCGTCCAGCGCGCTAAATGGGCCTGCTCTCCACGGAGACCGTAATGCCTGAAGCGTCCGAACATACGCACTTCGGCCGGCGCACCGTTCGGACGGACGAAAAACAGGGTCTGGTGGACGCGGTCTTCCACAGGGTCGCCAACCGCTACGACGTGATGAACGATCTCATGTCGTTCGGACTACATCGGGTGTGGAAGGACATTTTGGTCGCTAAGGTTCGCCCCCCCGCCTCTCGCCCTTTCGCCGTACTCGACGTCGCCGGCGGCACGGGCGACATCGCCTTCCGCATCGTGCGGGCAGGGCGACCGCAAACCCGGGTTACCGTCGCCGACATCAACACAGAGATGCTCCGCATCGGCGCAGAGCGCGCAAGGAAGCGTGAGCTCGGCGATCGCGTCGCCTTCGTCGAGGCCAACGCGGAGGCGCTTCCGTTTCCCGATGCGCGGTTTGACGCCTACACGATCGCCTTCGGCATCCGCAACGTGCCGCGGATCGAGGCGGCGCTCGGCGAGGCCTTTCGGGTGCTGAAGCGGGGCGGCCGCTTCCTCTGTCTGGAGTTCTCGCATGTCGACCTGCCGGTGCTCGACCGCGTCTACGACGCCTACTCCTTCGCCGCCATTCCGGCGCTCGGCAAAGTCGTGACCGGGGACGGCGCCGCCTATCGCTATTTGGTCGAGTCGATCCGCATGTTTCCAAGCGCCGAGGTGTTCGCCGACATGGTCGCCGCCGCCGGCTTCGACCGCGTCGACGTGACGCGATTGAGCGGCGGGGTCGTCGCCATCCACTCGGGCTGGAAGCTCTGATTAATGTCGATCCTCGCCGCGTTCGGCCACGGCCTTAGGCTGGCGCGCGCCGGCTTCGTGTTTGCGCGAGAAGGGGCCTTCGTCGACATCGACTCCGCTCTGCTGCCTCCCGTCGCGCGTTTGCCGCTCGCGATCGCGAACCTTGTCGCCAAGCGCAATGTGCGCGGTCTCACCGGCCTTTCCCGCGCCATCGACCGCCTCGGCCCGTCTTACGTCAAGATGGGGCAGTTTCTGTCGACGCGGCCCGACATCGTCGGGCCCAAAGTCGCGCTCGAACTCGAGACGTTGCAAGATCGAGTGACGCCCATGGATCGTCGAACCGCGATCGGCATCATCGAGGCGGCATTCGGGGCGAAAATCGACACGCTGTTTGAAAGCTTCGGCGAACCGGTTGCCGCCGCCTCGATCGCGCAGGTGCACCGCGCGATCGTCAGGACGGAGGAAGGCATAGCGCCCGTTGCGGTAAAAGTATTGCGGAAGGGGATCGAGCGCCGGTTCGCGCGTGATCTTGCGGACATGTTCTTCGCCGCGCGGCTCGCCGCGCGCGCGATGCCGGAAATGCGCCGCCTGCGCCTCGTCCAGGTGGTCGAGACGCTGGCCCGGTCGGTGCGGATGGAAATGGATTTCCGACTCGAGGCCGCGGCTGCGTCGGAATACGCGGAGAACTCGAGGGACGACCCGGATATCCGGGCGCCGGCGATCGATTGGGACCGCACGACCCGCGAAGTCATGACGATGGAATGGGTCGAAGGAATTCCGATCGCCGATCCGGAGCGCTTGACAGCGCTCGGCCACGATCCGCGCGCGGTCGCTCGAGCATTGATCCAGACCTTCCTCCGACATGCCTTGCGGGATGGATTCTTCCACGCCGACATGCATCAGGGGAATTTCTTCGTCGACGAGGCGGGCCGCATTGTCGCGGTCGATTTCGGCATCATGGGCCGCCTCGGCCGCAAGGAGCGCCGGTTCCTCGCTGAGATCCTCTACGGTTTCATCCGGCGCGACTACCAACGCGTGGCGGAGGTCCATTTCGAGGCTGGCTACGTGCCGCACGTCCATCGCGTCGAGGACTTCGCGCAGGCGCTTCGGGCGATCGGCGAGCCGATCCATTCGCGCACGGCCGACCAGATCTCGATGGCGAAGCTGCTCACGCTATTGTTCGAGATCACGGCGCTGTTCGACATGACGACCAGGGTCGAGCTGGTGATGCTGCAGAAAACCATGGTGGTCGTCGAGGGGGTGGCGCGAAAGCTCGACCCGCATTTGAACATGTGGTCGACGTCCGAGCCGATCGTCGGCGCGTGGATCGCCGAGAACCTGGGGCCGCGCGGGCAGGTGGAAGACGCGAGCCGAAGACTTGCGTCCGCCGCCGCCTTCCTTGCCGAGGCGCCGCAGCGTCTGGAGGACATGGTCGTGCGACTGGAAACCGCTGCTGCGGGCAGGGTCGCGAGGCAGTTCGAAAACGACATCTCCCACTCCGCCTGGACCTATCTTGCCGTCGGGTTTTTCCTCGCGCTTCTGGCCGTCGTAGTCTTCCGCTGGGTCTTTTAGAGTCTCGCCTCTGGGATCCGTAAACCCCTCGCCTTTAGGCGACCGGGATGCGACACTGCGGGTATGCAAGATGCGAAGCCCGGCAGTCACACGGTCTGAGACTGCAAGTATCACATCGTGTGGATCACGAAGTACCGGTTTCCTGTATTGGGCGGAGATATTGGGCAACGGGCGCGGGAGTTGTGCGGGAGATTGCGCGGGCGCATGAGATGGTCATCTACGCCGGAGCGATCAATCGGGACCACGTGGATATGCTGATAGGGATACCGCCGCACGTGTCGGTGTCTCGGGCGGTGCAGTATCTCAAAGGGAAGAGCTAGCACAAGTTGCTGTCGGAATATTCCGTCGCTTCGCAAACGGTATTGGGGTCAGCATCTCTGGGGTCGAGGCTATTGGGTGGCCACGAGCGGCAATGTGACGGACGAGGTGTGGAACAAGTATATCGAAGATCAAAAGCCCGAGATCCCTGACGACAACTTCAAAGTTGTGTAGGGAGGGCGAGTCGGCCCTTTGGGCCGACCAAATCCGGCTTTAAGCCGTAACTCGAAGCCACCGCCTTTAGGCGGTGGTCGTTCACGACGCGAGGGCGGGCGCGACGACCCTCCCGCCCTTCAAACAGTTTAAATTCGTAGCAGCGCAAAATTTATGTTAAAGGAACGGCAGGGAGACCAAATTGACCGCCATTCCGCTGTCCTCCGCGCGTGTCCTGCTGATCATCGGAGGCGGAATCGCCGCCTACAAGTCTCTCGAACTGATCCGGCGGCTTCGCGAGCGAGGCGCCAACGTCCGCGTCGTCATGACGACGGCGGCGCTCGAATTTATCACGCCGTTGTCGGCCGCGACCCTCAGCGGCGAGCCAGTCCGTAACGATCTGTTCAGCCTAACCGACGAGTCGCTGATCGGCCATATCGAACTCTCACGCGCCGCCGACTTGGTGGTTGTCGCGCCCGCCACCGCGAATCTGCTCGCCCGTATGTCCGGCGGACTGGCCGACGACCTCGCGACGACCTTGTTGCTGGCCACGGACAAACGCGTCCTGGCGGCTCCCGCGATGAATGTCCGGATGTGGCTGCACCCCGCGACACAGCGCAACCTTGAGCAGCTTAAGGCGGATGGCGTCCTGGTCGTCGGCCCTGATTCGGGGCCGATGGCTTGCGGCGAATTCGGCCCGGGGCGAATGGCCGAACCTCCAGCGATCGTTGAGGCGATCGAGCATGCGCTGGCGGCGCCCGCCGCGCCGAACGGTTGGCGCGAATCAGCCCCAGGACCATTGGCGGGACGGCATGTCGTGATCACCTCAGGCCCGACTTACGAGCCGCTCGACCCCGTGCGGTATCTGGGAAACCGCTCGTCCGGCCGTCAGGGACATGCAATTGCGCAATCGGCCGTTGGCGCTGGCGCAAGGGTAACGCTAGTGAGCGGCCCTGTTTCCCTGCCCGATCCCAGGGGAGCGACTGTGGTTCACGTCGAGTCGGCGCTGGAGATGCGGGCGGCGGTCGAGGCAGCGTTGCCGGCCGACGCCTTCATTGGCGCGGCCGCGGTGGCAGACTGGCGGGCGGCGGATGTTTCTGCCGACAAGATCAAAAAAGACGGTCGCGGGGCGCCGATGCTTCGCCTTGTCGAAAACCCCGATATCCTTGCGGAAGTCTCAAGGAAAACCGCGTTCCGGCCGGCGTTTGTGATTGGCTTCGCCGCCGAAACGGAGGATGTGATTGAGAACGCGAAAGAAAAATTGAAACGCAAGGGCTGCGATTTGATCGTGGCCAATAGCGTAGCGGAAGGAACGTCGACCTTCGGCGGCGAGACGAACGAAGTGCACCTCATCGACTGCGAAGGGATCGAATCGTGGCCGCCGATCAGCAAGGCTGAAGTGGCGGACCGCATCATCCGGCGCTTGGCCAGCGAACTGGCGAAACAGTCATGATCTCCGTTGTTTACAGGCGTATGGAGCACGCCGAGGACTTGCAATTGCCATCATATAAGAGTGAAGATGCGGCCGGGATGGACCTTCTGGCTGCATTGCCAGCCAGTGATGAGGTTGTCCTCGCCCCCGGCGCATGGGCGTTGATTCCGACCGGGTTGGCGATCGAGTTGCCCAAGGGTTTTGAAGCGCAGATCCGTCCCCGATCGGGGTTGGCCCTGCACGATGGAGTGACTGTCCTCAATAGTCCGGGGACGGTCGACGCAGATTACCGTGGAGAAATCGGCGTCATACTCATCAATTTTGGAAAGAAGCCTTTTGCGGTTCGGCGAGGGGCGCGCATAGCGCAGCTCGTCGTATGTTCTGTGGAACGCGTCGCTCTGATTGCGGGCGAGCGGCTCACTTCGAGCGTGCGGGGCTCAAGTGGATTCGGGTCCACCGGGCGCTCATCGGAGGAGGTATGACTATGAACCTATTATCGCGACGGAGCGTTCTCGCCATCGCCGCCGTTGTCGATGTCGCGTTGCATTCTCGGTCTGCGCCGGTTGCGGCGAAGGCTCTTGCGGCGCGTCACAAGCTGCCCCCGCGCCACCTGGAAACTTTGCTGCAGGGGCTCGTCCACGCAAAAATCTTGAAAGGCGTGCGCGGGCCGCGCGGCGGATACGAGCTTGCGCGCGAGCGCCGTCGCATCACCGTCGGTGAGATTGTGCGCACTGCGATGTCGTTGAGCACAGCGGACCCGGAAGACCTCGGCGCAAATTCTGTCCTGCTGGAGCGCGTCATCGATCCGGCGGTGAGAAAGGCTGGGGAGACCTTCCTCGCCAACCTCGACGCGATCACGGTCGAATCCATGTGCGAGACGGCCGAGCAGGCACATGTTCTCGACGACGAAAAGGCCGCCGGAGATTTTGCTATCTAGCGTTGATATTATCAGCGTTATATAGAGGCTTTCCGGGAAAAGCGGTTACCGTCGGGTCGCGCGCTGACGAAGCGGCGACTCGGCGACGCTTATGGAGAGCCAAGCGATGACGACGACTGAGAACGCCGCGAGACCGCCAGGCCGGGGCAGGATCTATGCCTCGATCACCGATACGATCGGAGATACGCCCCTCGTAGCGATGGACCGCATCGCCCGCGAAAAGGGGGTCGGCGCGCGTCTCCTCGGGAAGCTTGAATTCTTCAACCCGATCGGAAGCGTCAAAGACCGTATTGGCGTTAGCATGATCGACGCGCTCGAGGCCCAAGGCAAGATTTCCGCGGGACGCGGAATTCTGGTCGAGCCGACCTCTGGCAACACCGGAATTGCTTTGGCGTTCACGGCGGCGGCGCGCGGCTACAAGCTCATTCTCGTCATGCCCGAGTCGATGTCGATTGAGCGCCGTAAGATGCTGGCTTTGCTCGGCGCCGAACTGGTGCTCACTCCGGCCGCGCAGGGCATGAAGGGCGCCATCGCCAAGGCCAATGAGATTGTCGCCTCGACCCCGGGCGCGGTCATGCCGCAGCAATTCGAAAATCCCGCCAATCCGGAAATCCACCGCCGCACCACGGCCGAGGAGATCTGGAACGACACCAACGGCGATGTCGACATCGTCGTCTCCGGCGTCGGTACGGGAGGAACGATCACCGGCGTCGGTGAGATTCTTAAGGCGCGCAAGCCGAGCGTACGCATGATTGCGGTCGAACCCGAGGACTCGCCGGTGCTCTCGGGCGGCTCGCCGGGGCCGCATAAGATTCAGGGAATCGGCGCTGGCTTCATTCCCGCTATTCTGGACCGTGACGTGATCGACGAAATTGTCGCGGTCGGCAACCAGACGGCCTTTGACACCGCCCGGCTGGTGGCTCGGATCGAGGGCATACCGGTCGGCATCTCGTCGGGCGCGGCCATCGCTGCAGCGATCGAGGTGGGACGCCGGCCGGAAAACGTCGGCAAGATGATCGTTGTGATCATCCCTTCGTTTGCCGAGCGCTATCTTTCGACTGCGCTCTTCGAGGGGCTCTAAGCCGCGGGCGCGAAAACGCGCAAACGCTGCCCGTCGGGATCGAGCGCGACGAAAGTGTAGCCGAAATCCATCGCCGTCGGAGCCTGGGCGATCGCGACGCCTCGCGCGCGCCAGTTCTCCCAGAGGGAGTCGACCTCGGCTGCGGTCTTGGCGGTGAGGGCAATCTCGCCACCGACGCCGCGGGTCGCGGTCGGCTTGACGCCATCGCGTCGCCATAGGCCCATCATCAAGTCGGGCCCGGCCGGCAGCATGGCGAAGGTCGGCGAAGATTGGATTGCGCCGCGCCCGACGATCGCGGCGTAGAAGGCTTCGCTTCTGGAAACGTCGTCGACGTAGACGAGAACAAAACTGACGTCCGGCATGGGATGGCTCCGCGTTGGTGCGGCGCCCTTGATAGGCGCAAGGAGCGTCAGTTTCCGTCAGCAGCGTCCTCTTCCGCCGCCGGCGTCAGGAAGTAGGGTTCGACAGCGCCGGACATCTTGATAAGCAATGGATTGCCTTTACGGTCGCGGGTTTTGCCCGCGGGGGCGCGAATCCAGTTCTCGCTGACGCAATATTCCTCCACATCACGCCGCTCGACGCCGCGGAAGCGAATGCCGACCCCGCGGGCCAGCGCCGCCTCGTCATAAAACGAGCTTGCCGGATCGACGCTGAGCCGATCGGGAGGGACGTGGGTCATCGGGGTTTCTACTGAAAGGTTCGCAGAAACGAAAAAACCGCTGCGGCTCCGGCAGCGGCCGATTCCTTCGATAAAGCTTCGTGTCGTCAGCCGGCCGCGAGGCTGTTGACGCGCTTGGTCAGGCGCGAAATCTTGCGCGAGGCGGCGTTCTTGTGGACGATTCCCTTTTGGGCAGCGCGCGACAGATGCGGCTCGGCCTCGCTCAGCGCCTGGGCGGCGGCCTTCGGATCCTTTGAGGCGATCGCCTCTTCGACCTTGCGGACATAGGTGCGCATCTCGCTGCGGCGAGCCTTGTTGACGGCTGTCCGGCGGATGGTCTGGCGGACGGCTTTCTGGGCCGACTTCGTATTGGCCATGAACTGGATTCCCTGAGATAGCGCGCCCGCCGCTGCCGCGCGCGTTCGCTCAAAAATAAGATGGCCAGGTTGCGGCCCAGCCTCGATCGCCGGCTTATAGGCCCTCGCCTTTGAAGGCGTCAACCGCCAAACGCCGATTTCCAAGTGGCGGCGGCTCCACGGGCCGGGTCGATCTTGCCTGTCGCGGACCGCTGCTTTTCAGCCATGCGGAAGCGGGAGGGTCGCGCCCCGATCGGAAAATTTCGCTGTCCGCTTCTCGCTGAACGCGGCGCGCCCCTCGGCAAAGTCGACGCCGAGCGCGGCGGATTCGACGAGCGCGCGAAACGCCGGCCTTTCCACGGTCATGCCGGCGACGATCGCGTCGATTGTGCGCTTGGCGCCCCGAATTGACGCCTGGCTGAGCTCGGCCAGGCCGCGCGCATAGCCGAGCGCGGTGTCGTGCAGCCCGGTTTCGATCCGACGGTCGATGAGTCCGATCACAAGCGCATCCTCGGTCTCGATCCGCCGTCCGGTGAACAGAAGGTCCTTCGCCCGCGACGGTCCGACGAGCTCGACGAGACGCCGGGTTTCGGCATGGCCATAGACGAGACCAAGCTTGGCCGGAGTGATGGCGAGATAGGCGTCAGCCGCGCAAAAGCGCAGGTCACAGGCGAGCGCAAGCCCAAGGCCCCCGCCGACGGCGCTCCCCTGCAACACCGCGATCGAGGGACGATCGAGGTCGATCAGCGCCTTGAGGCCGTCCTGGACGGCGTCGCCATAGTCACGGGCGGCCGCAGCGTCGCGATAGACCTCGCCAAATTCCGATATGTCCGCTCCGGCGCTGAAATGACCGCCTCGGCCTTCGACCAACACGACGAGAGCGTCCTGGCGCGCCTCGATTGCTGCGCGGATCGTGGGCAACGCGCGCCACATGGCGTGCGAAATCGCGTTGCGGCGCTCGGGCCGATTGAGCACGATGCGGGCGAAGGGCGGCTCGAAAAGAAGGGAAATGTCGGTCATGCTGGGCTCTTTGAGCGGCGACAGGACGTCTTGCGCCCCTTTTGGAGCATTTGCCGGGCTGGAGCAAACAGCGATCCTGTCGTAGCGTCGCCGATGGCGGCTCGAGCGCTTACGAGGGATGCAAGGGGATGACGATCGAGGAAAACTACCCGCGCGACATGGTTGGCTACGGACGGACGCCGCCGTTCGCCGACTGGCCGGGCGACGCGCGCGTGGCTGTGCAGTTCGTCATCAATTACGAGGAAGGCGGCGAGAACAACATCCTTCACGGCGATCCGGCGTCTGAAGCCTTCCTGTCCGAAATCGTCGGCGCAGCGCCCTGGCCGGGCATGCGTCACATGAACATGGAATCGATCTACGAATATGGCTCGCGCGCCGGTTTCTGGCGGCTGCACCGCATGTTCGCCGGCCGTTCGGTGCCCGTGACCGTCTATGCGGTCGCCACCGCGATGGCGCGCAACCGCGAAGCGGTCGCCGCCATGAACGAGGCGGGCTGGGAGATCGCCACCCACGGTCTCAAATGGATCGACTATCGCGACGCGGCGGCCGAAGTCGAAGCCGACCACATCGCCGAGGCGGTGCGCATTCATACCGAAGTGGCCGGGTCCCGGCCGCTCGGCTTCTATCAAGGGCGTTCGTCAATCAACACCATCCGGCTCGGCATGGAGGAGGGCGGCTTTCTCTATTGCGCGGACGCCTACGCCGACGACCTCCCCTACTGGCTCGAAGGCCCGCGCGGGCCTCAGCTGATCACGCCCTATACGCTCGATTCCAACGACATGCGCTTCGCAACGCCGCAGGGCTTCAACTCGGGCGACCAGTTCTACGCCTATCTCAAGGATTCGTTCGACACGCTCTACGCCGAAGGCGATGTAGCGCCGAAAATGCTCTCGGTCGGGCTGCACTGCCGGCTCGTCGGCCGCCCCGGACGGGCGGCTTCGCTGGCGCGGTTCATCGACTACGCTCTGGGCCACGATCGCGTGTGGACGCCGACCCGGCTCGACATCGCGCGTCACTGGATCCGCAAACACGCGCCGGCGGGAGGCTGGAAGCCGTCGCGGCTCACCCGAACCTTGTTTGTCGAGCGCTTCGGCGGCGTCTACGAACATTCGTCCTGGATCGCAGCGGCTGCCTACGACGCGGGCCTGACAGCCGAAGCGGACACGGCCGAAGGACTGGCGAAGGCGATGGCGGCCGCGGCGGCAAAAGCCTCGGAGGAGCAGAAGCGGTCGCTGATCCTCTCCCATCCCGATCTCGCAGGAAAACTCGCGCTCGCCAAGACGCTGACGGCGGAGTTGGCCGGGGAGCAGGCGAGCGCCGGCCTCGACAGGCTTAGCGCCGACGATCTTGCCAGGCTGACCGCGCTCAACGACGGTTATCGGACTCGCTTTGGCTTCCCTTTTATCATGGCGGTCAAGGGCAAGAGCAAAGCCGACATTCTGGCCGCCTTCGAGCGAAGGCTGACCAACGATCCCGAAACGGAGCGGCGGACGGCGCTGGCCGAGATCGACCGCATCGGTGCGCTGAGGCTCAAGGACATTTTGCCTTGACCTCGAACGCGCGAGTCGTCCGCGGACGCATTCTGACCTTCACCGACGATCCCGCGACGGCGGGATTGTCCGCACGCCACTATCTGGATGACGGGGCCATTCTTATCCTGGCTGGCCGTATCGAGGCCGTTGGCGAGGCGCGCGACATTCTCGCCGGCGCCCCTGACGGCGCGTCTGTCGACGATTATTCGGGCTGTCTGGTCATGCCCGGATTTATCGACGCCCACATCCACTATCCACAGACCCAGGTGATCGGCTCCTATGGCGCGCAGCTGCTCGATTGGCTGCACAATTACACATTCGTCGAGGAGCAGAAATTCGCTGATCCCGGCCATTGCGCCCGCATCTCCGCGTTCTTTTTCGACGAACTCTTCCGCTGCGGCACGACGACGGCGATGGTCTATTGCACGGTGCATCCGCAATCGGTCGACGCGTTCTTCGCCGAGGCCGAGCGGCGGGGCGCGCGCATGATCGCCGGCAAGACGATGATGGACCACGACGCGCCCGAGGCTCTGACGGACACGGCTCAACGGGGCTACGACGAAAGCAAGGCGCTGATCGAACGCTGGCGCGGACGGGGGCGGATCGATTACGCGATCACGCCGCGCTTCGCGGTCACCTCGAGCCAGGCGCAACTCGAGGCGGCGGGCGCGCTCGCGCGCGAATTCCCGGGGACCTATGTCCAGACGCATCTCGACGAGAACAAGGCCGAGATCGACCTGGTGGCGGCGCGCTTTCCCGGCGCGAAAAACTATCTCGACGTCTATGACCGCGCCGGGCTGCTCGGGCCGCGCTCGGTGTTCGGCCACTGTATCCATCTCGAGGACGCGGAAGTCGACGCGATGGCGGCAAGCCGGTCGGTCGCGGCCTTCTGCCCGACGTCCAATCTGTTTCTGGGTTCGGGGCTGTTCGATCAGGCGCGGCTGCGGAAAGCCGGCGTGCGCGTCGCGCTTGCGACCGACGTGGGCGGCGGGACGAGCTATTCGATGTTGCGGACCGCCGCCGAGGGCTACAAGGTGCTGCAGCTCAATCGGCAATCATGGCCCGCCGCGCAGGCCCTCTATCAGATGACCCTCGGCAACGCCCGGGCGCTGAGCCTCGATGACCGGATCGGCGCGATCGAGGTCGGCAAGGAAGCCGATCTCGTTGTGCTCGATTTCGCGCGCCACGCCCGCGATGGCGCATCGGATGGAGACAGCGAAGGGCGACCTCGACGCAGAACTCTTCGCGCTGATCATGATGGGCGACGACCGAGCCGTACGCCAAACCTATGTGGCGGGCGAGCCGCGCAAGGCGTGATGCCGTTTGTGGGACTGCTTGGCCGCCCAGTCGGATCGGCTGTTCGAGGGCTGGATTCAAACCTCTGCGGCCGTTCCTTGTCTGGATTTGCAACTTCCGCCATTTTGAGGGACGTTCAGGCCCTGATTGTGCCCGTTCACGCTTCGAATTTCATACGAACCGCTCTCGACATTATTCGCCTTGGCTGACGCAGCCTCGCGTTCGACCGGCGAGAACCCGTCTGAGGCCGCATGAACGAAACACCCGAGATCCAGGCGCCCGAAATTCCCGACAAGGACGAGCCGAAACCCGAGCGGGCGTCGGCAGGGGCCGTGGCCTCCGCCGCGATTGTGACGCTGGTCCTCGCCGGGGTCGTCGGCCTGTCGATCTGGTATCTCGCCTGGCCCGAGCCGTTGATCATCCAGGGCGAAGCCGACGCCACCCGCGTCGACATCGCCGCGCGCATCGACGGCCGGGTTGGCCAGCGTCCCGTCGAGCGGGGACAGAACGTCGCCGCGGGGCAATTGCTCTTCGAAATCGACAACCCGGAACTCGTCGCCAAATGGCGTCAGGCCCAGGCCGGCGTGGACGTCGCCAAGGCCCAGCTCGCCAATATCCTCGCCGGGACGCGCGCCGAGACGATCGCCCAGCGCAAAGCGGAAGAAGAAGCGGCGGAGGCGAATTTCTCGCTCGCCCAGCGCACCTACGACCGCATCAAGGTGCTTGCCGGCTCCGGCAATGCGCCGTTGCAGCGGCTGGACGAGGTGACGAACTCGCTTGAAGTGGCCAAGAGGCAGCAGGACCAAGCGAAGCTCGCTTATGAGGAGGCCGTCAACGGCGCGACCAAGGAAGAGCGCGGGATCGCCCAGACCAACGTGCTCAAGGCGCAGGCGAGCGTCGACACAATCAAGGCGCAGGTGGACGAACTCGTCGTCAAATCGCCAATCGCCGGGCAGGTATACCAGATCGGAGCCGAGGTCGGGGAATATGTCTCGCCCGGCGTGCCCCTTCTGTCGCTGGTCGACCTCAGCGACGTTTGGCTGCGGTTCAACCTGCGCGAAGACCTCGTGCGTGGGCTCAAGGTCGGCGACCGGTTCACGATGCGCGCGCCCGCGCTCGGCGACCAGGAGATCACCGCGGAGATCAAGCTCATCGCAACGCGCGGCGAATATGCCGGCTGGCGCGCGACCCGTGCGACCGGCGACTTCGACCTCCGGACGTTCGAGGTGCGCGCCTATCCCGTCACGCCCTTGCCCGCCCTTAGGCCGGGTATGAGCGTCTACGCCGAGTGGCCGACGGGCGAGCAACGATGAAGGCGCCGGCGCGGCCGGGATTGCTGCGGGTCGCCACGCGCGAGTTGCGCTGGATGCGGCGCGACGAGGTTGCGCTCCTCTTGTCGGTCATCGTTCCCGTAATCGCCTTCGCCGTCCTGACCTTGACCTTCAGCAACGCCGTCATCCGCAATCTCAGGGTCACGATCGTCGACGCCGACCGGTCGGCGACTTCGCTCACCTACATTCAGGCGATCGGTTCGGCCCCCGGCGTCAGCGTCGCCGAGCGTTCGGGGGACATGACGAGCGCCATGCGAGCGATCCGCTCCGGCGAGGCGATCGCTGCCGTCTACATCCCCGAGAATTTTGAACGCGATCTCTTGGCCCGCCAGCGCCCCCAGATCGTGACGCTCTACAACCGGCAATATTTCACCCCTGGCAACAATGCCAATTCCACGATCTCGAAAGCGATCGCCGCGGCCACGGCCAATCTGCCGCGCGGTGGGGACGGCGGCGGCTACCGGCCCGGCTCCCTGGTTTCCGAGCAATACGTTCTCTCGAACCCGGCGCTGAATTACGCGCAATTCCTGCTTCGCGCGATCCTGCCGACCGTGCTGCACGTCGTCGTGGCGCTGGCCGCAGGCTACGCCGTCGGCTCGGAGTTCTCGCGCCGGAGCAAACGCGCGTGGTTGCGAACGGCGGGCGGTCGTCCGCTGGTCGCGCTCATCGGCAAGCTCATGCCGCTGTTCGGCCTCTTCGTCATCATGGAGGTCGTCGTCGCCGTAATTCTGCACGCTTTGTACGCCGTCTCGTTTCGCGGCGATCCCGTCATGGTCGCGGCGGCGGCAAGCCTGCATATTCTCGGCTATCTCGGGCTCGGCGCGCTTCTGGTGCTGCTGACGCAAAATCTGGGCTCGGGCCTGAGCCTGATCGCCATTTTCTGCAATCCCGCCTTCGGCTTCGCCGGCGTGGGATTTCCGATTGATGCGATGAATGGCTTCGCCCGCGTTTGGGGCGCGATCCTGCCTCTGCGCTGGTATCTGCAGGTCCTGTTCGATCAGGCGGCGCGCGGCGCGCCTCCTGCGGACTCGGTAAAGCCGTTCATGGTTCTGGGCGGCCTCGCCTGTCTGTATTTTTTCCTGGCCTGGCTGCGGCTCCGCGCCATCGCCCATAGGCCGCGCCCGCGCCCGGCGCTCTCGATCCCGCCGGTGCATTATGGGCGAGGGGTCGCCATCGCCTTTCGCAACGAGGCGATTCGCATCCTCTCCGATCGATCGGTGCTCGGCCTGATCGTGCTCGCGCCGATCCTCTATGGCGCCCTCTATCCGCAGCCTTATCTCGGCGAGGTTCTCAGGAACTTGCCGATCGCAGTGGTCGACCAGGACAACACGGAGCTCAGCCGCGATTTCGTCCAGGCCCTGAACGCGGACCAGGCGCTCGCCGTAACCGCCCGGGCGAATAGGCTGGCGGAGGCCAAGGCGGCGCTGGACAGGCACGACGTCTATGCGATCGTCGCCATCCCCAAGGACACCGAGCGTCAGGTGCTGCGGGGCGAACAGGCGCGGATCGCCGCTTACGTGGACGCCGCCTACCTTCTGCTCTACAGCCAGACCCTGCAGGGCATATCGGAGGCTGCGGCGACCGCGTCCGCCGACGTCGCGCTTCGCGGGGCGCGCACGGACGGGAAGTCTCGCTTACGCGGCGCTGGTGCGAAGCTCTCCGGTCGAGTCCGTGTCTGAACCGCTGTTCAATCCGACCGGCGGCTATGCGGCGTATGTCGTGCCGGCCGCCTTCGTGCTGATCCTGCAGCAGACGCTGCTGCTTGGCGTCGCGTCGATCGGAGGGGCGGCGTTCGAGCGCGCCGGACGCCGGAGCCGTCAGCTGCGGGCGGGGGCGCGCGCCGTCTTTGGCCAGGCGCTCGCCCATCTTTGTTTCGCGATCCCCGGCCTCGCGCTCTACCTGATCGTCCTGCCGCGCGTTTACGGCTTCTCGACGCTGGGACGCTTCGAGGACCTTGTCCTCCTGGCCGTTCCATTCGTGCTTTCGGTCAGTTTTCTGGCGCAGTTCGTCGGCGCGTGGTTCAAGCGCCGCGAGTCGGCGGTTCTGCTGTTTGTCGCAGTCAGCCTGCCGCTCTTCTTCATGGTCGGCGTGTCCTGGCCGGTCGAGGCCATCCCGGATTTCATCCGCGCGGGCAGCCGCGCCTTCCCCAGCACCGCCGCCATCGACGCGTTCATTCGCATCAACCAGATGGGCGCGAGCATCCTCGAAGTGAGGCGCGACTGGATCACGCTCTGGATTCTCACCATCGGCTATGGCCTCATGGCGGTCGCGGCGACCCGCATCGCCAATCGCAACGAGGCGCGCCATGAACAGTAGGAGTCGCGTGCTCGCGGTCCTTGTCGCCGTCGCCGCGATCGGCGCGGCGGTTGCGGTCGGCTACCGTTACGAGGTGCAGCATAGTCCCAAGCCGCCGCTCATCGGCGTCGTGCACGAGACAGAAATCCGCATCGCTCCGGAGATCTCGGGCCGTCTCAAGTCCCTCGTCGTCGCGTCGGGGCAGGAAGTGCGCAAGGGCGAGACGCTGGCCGAACTGTCGAGTCCCGAGATCGCCGCTTCCCTGGAGGAGGCGAAAGCGAATGCGGAGTTGGCGCGCGCCAATCTCGCCAATGTCGCGGCCGGCGTACGTCAGGAAGAGCTCGACGAGGCGGCGCAGCGTGTGGCGATTGCGGCCTCCAATCTCTCGCTCGCCAAGGCGCAGTTCGCGCGGGTGTCGGCGCTCGCGTCGAAGAACTTTGCCAGCCGGCAGCAATACGACGAGGATGCAGCCGCGCTCGCCGAGGCGGACGCGCATCTCAACCTCACTCAGGCCGCGTTGGCCGAGAGCAAGGCGGGACCGACGAAGGAGCAAATTGCCATCGCCGACAGCGAGGTTCACCTCGCGTTGGCCACGGTCGACGACGTCGCGGCCCAACTCGCCAAGACGACGCTGACCGCGCCGGCCGACGGCGTCGCGCGCCTGCTCGTCGCCGAACCCGGCGAGGCGATCTCCCCCGGACAGCCGGTGCTGACGCTGGGCCTGGCGAATGACCGCTGGTTCAGCTTCACCATTCGCGAGGATCGCCTCGGCGGCGTGACGATCGGCTCGACGCTGACCCTCCAAACCGCGGCCGGCGATCGCATCGAGGCCAAGGTCACCGAGCTCCGGCCGCTCGGGGAATTCGCGGTCTGGCGCGCGGCGCGCGCTGTCGGCGATCACGACCTGAACAACTTCCTGCTGCGCGCCGATCCGATCGGTTCGACGCACAAGCTGGAGCCGGGCATGACCGTCTGGATCGACGAGGCGGCGAAGGCGTCAGCCACCGGCTCCTGAGACCGGCGGAAACAAGATGCCGATGTTTAATCGAGTGAATCTTAGCTCTTGACCGCCCACGCGCTAGCGAAGGGCCCGGTCACGCTCTGGGCGCGCCGAGTGATCGCCTCGGCCACGATGCGCTCGGCGAGAGTCTCCGGATCGCCGACGCAGGGATCCACCGTTCTGAACTTCTGCATAAGCGGGAGGAGCGTCTTGTAGGTGAGGATGAACGAGCGCAGCCAAATGTCGTCCTTCGAGCCCATCACCACCGATTCCCAGAGCACTTTCGGTTCAGGGAGCCCGGCCTCGACGAAGCAGGGGATCATGCGGCCGGCGACGTCGGGGCTCGGAAGGGTCGCCAACATGAATTGCTTTATGCTGCCGGCCGCCGCGCCCGCGAGCTCGAGCTCCGGAAGAGAATGGCCGTCGCAGTGAACCGCTGGTTCGAGAAACGCGACGACGCCCCCCGACCGCACGACCGCCGCCGAACGGCGGATCATCAGAGCCGGATCGCGCTGATGGATCAACACGAAGCGCCCGATCGCCGCGTCGAAAGGTGCGTCGGCGGGCAGTGCGTCGTCACCGGCGACCGTGAACGCGACGTTGCTGTATCCGGCCTCCGCCGCCCGCCGACGCGCGAGCGCGACGGAGCGTTCCTCCCGGTCGACGCCGACAACCGAACCCGTCAGTCCGACCACCTCGGCCACCAGGAAGGCGACGTCGCCCGGTCCAGCGCCAAGGTCGAGCACGCGCATGCCCGGCCCGATGCCGCTTTCCCGAATCAATCGGCGCGTGAGGCCTTCGAAGCAACGGGCCTGCAATTGCAGGCGCTCAAGCTCGGCATCGCAGCCCGGATCAAAATTGGACGCGTCCGACATGAGCGGACTCCTCGCCAAAGCAACTCAAGCTAATACTCGGAATCTGCCGCGACCGCAGTGACCACGGTCACATTGCACTGCTGTGGTGCAGCGACTTGCGCTGTGGCGCGATCCTCCAAGCGCATTCACGCCGTTCCCGGCTTCTGAGCTCTCCCCAATCCAGTTGCACTGCACCTGATCGCTGGCGATCCATTTCCCAACGGGAGAGGGGAGCGCGCGCTCGCCTTTCGTCAGAAGAGGCGAGTCAAATTCTCTCGATCACCCGCTGGAGCGCGCCGCGCACCTTGTCCGCGACAGTCGTTAGCGCGGGATTGCCGACCGCCTCCATCGCCGTCGCCGGATCGATCGACGAGACCTCGACCGCGCCGTCGTCGTAACGCTGGACGATCACGTTGCACGGCAGCATCACGCCGATATGAGGTTCGGCGCTCAACGCTTGGTAGGCGAACGTCGGGTTACAGGCGCCGAGGATGCGGTAGGGCCGGAAATCCTTGTCGATCTTCGCTTTCAGCGTGGCGGCGACGTCGATCTCGGTCAGCACGCCAAAACCCTCGGTCTTCAGCGCGTCTTTGACGCGCGCGACGACCGAATTGAACTCCCCGCTCGTCCTGCGGCTGATATTGTACGACATATCATGGCTCCTTGCAGACAGGGTCAGCGGACAAGCGCGCCCTTGCGCCCGTGCCAACCGAGGATTCCGCCCGCGTAATGCTTGACGTCCTCGCGGCCAATGGCCTGCGCCTCACGGAGCGCATTCAGCGAGCGCCTGCCGGAGTGGCAGATCAGCACCACCGGCTTGTCGGAAGGCAGGCGCTGAGGGTCGAAGCTCGACATCGGCATGTTGAGCGCCTTCGGAATATGCGCCGACGCGAACTCGTGCGGCTCACGGACGTCGACCACGACGCACGCGCCGGCCTGCACCGCCTGCTCGAACTCCTCATGGTCGACCGCCCCCGGATCGTGGCTGGGCGCGAAACGGGAAAAAGAACTCGAGAACATCACGCCTCCGATCATGCAGCATGGGCGGTCTTGTCGGCCGCGAACTGGGTATAGGCGCCAAGCGCGTGGCTCGCGTACATCGCCGCGGGTCCGGCTCCCATATAGATCGCCATGCCGAGCGTTTCGAGGATCTCCTCGCGCGTCGCGCCGCGATCGACTGCAGCCTTGACATGGAAACCGATGCAATCGTCGCAGCGGACCGCGACCGAAATGCCGATCGCGATCAGCTCTTTTGTCTTGACGTCGAGCGCCCCCTGCGTCAGCGCGCTCTGGGCGATCGACGAGAACGCCTTCATCACCTCCGGCGCGCCGCCGCGCAGGGTCTTCAGCTCAGCGCTCCAATCCTTGGTGAGCTCTGGCCAATTCGCCGTCTGCATGATCAAAGTCTCCTTGTCGTGAAGGCTGCCGACGCCGGCCGGGAGGCCTCAAGGGAGCGTCGCAACGCTCTTGTTGACTAACATATTCAGATATTCTAATTTAGCAAGACTGAATTTGAAACCCGTGCTTCGCCTCCTGGAAAAATGCCGGCGGGGCGCGCTTAAACGGAGGGAAACCGAATGAATCTCGATCGCGCCGTCCTCGCCTTCGCCGGCCTCGTCGTTCTCATCAGCGTCGCCCTCGGCTATGCGGTGAGTCCGTACTGGTTCTTGTTGACGGTCTTCGCCGGTCTCAACATGCTTCAAGCGTCATTCACCGGCTTCTGCCCCGCCGCGATCGTTTTCCGCCTCCTCGGCCTCAAGGGCGGCGTGGCGTTCGAATGACCCGGGCAAGAGCCTGCTGACGGGGGATGATTTGTGTTCGGGGTTCGGCTCGGACGCCACGCTCGTCTTGACCAGGGTGGGCCTGTACGAGTTCGCGGCAAAAATAGCTGCGGCAGGATCCCGAACAGGCGGCGTGTCAGGCGCGAGATATCCCTGTTTTCGGACGATCAGGGAACTTTAATTCCCTGTTCGGCAAAATAATCTCCCTGTTCGCCCGCGTAGGGAATTTTCCGGAACCGGCTCGAATCGTTGGGCTTTTCGGGACGGCTTTTTCTCGAATCGGCCGAACCGGGCGTATTTCCTTGTTTTTTTCCCTGTTGCAGGGAAGTCTGACGTTCGGCCCGGCTTCCTCGGGTCGAACGCGCTCGCCCTTGCGCGCCGCGTCCTGGGGCCATACATCCGGCGCTTGCCGATAAAAGGAAAAGCGCCATGACAGACGCCGCCGCCGCCCGCGTGCCCGGGTGGCACGCGACCACCATTCTCCTGGTGCGCAAGGGCGGCCGCGTCGTGATCGGCGGCGACGGCCAGGTCAGCATGGGACAGACCGTCGTCAAGTCGAACGCGCGCAAGGTGCGTCGCCTCGCCAAGGGAGAGGTGATTGCTGGATTCGCCGGGGCGACCGCGGACGCCTTCACGCTGTTCGAACGGCTCGAAGCGAAGCTCGAGCAGTATCCGAGCCAGCTTGCGCGCGCTTGCGTCGAATTGGCGAAGGACTGGCGCA
The DNA here is from genome assembly GCA_963835885.1 of uncultured Alphaproteobacteria bacterium. GTDB lineage: Bacteria > Pseudomonadota > Alphaproteobacteria > Rhizobiales > Beijerinckiaceae > Roseiarcus. The sequence continues at coordinate 180,571 of CAWIHF010000039.1, read as the reverse complement.
CCGACCGCTACCTGCGCCGCCTGGAGGCGATGTTGCTGGTCGCCGACAGGGGCGCGAGCTTCACCCTCTCGGGCGCAGGCGACGTTCTGGAGCCCGAGCCCGAGGAGGCGGGCTCGGCCATGGCGATCGGATCAGGCGGCAATTATGCGCTCGCCGCGGCGCGCGCTCTATTGCCGACGCCGCTCGACGCCGAGGAGATCGTCCGCCGCTCGATGCGCATAGCCGCGGACATCTGCGTCTACACTAACGCCAATTTGATCCTCGAAAGCCTCTGACCTGATGACGGACCTGAGCCCGCGTGAAATTGTCTCCGAACTCGACCGCTACATCGTCGGACAGTCCGATGCGAAGCGAGCCGTGGCCATCGCTTTGCGCAATCGTTGGCGCCGCCTCCGCCTTTCTTCGCCCATGCGCGAAGAAGTGATGCCGAAGAATATCCTGATGATCGGCCCGACCGGCTGCGGCAAGACGGAGATCGCCCGCCGCCTCGCCAAGCTGGCAGGAGCGCCGTTCCTTAAGGTGGAGGCGACAAAGTTCACGGAGGTCGGCTATGTCGGACGCGATGTCGAGCAGATCGTGCGGGATCTGGTCGAGGTCGCGATCGCCCTCGTCAAGGTCCGCAAGCGCAAGGACATCGAGGCCAAGGCGGAGCTGGCCGCGGAAGAGCGCGTGCTGGACGCGCTCGTCGGCGCGAGCTCCTCCTCGGCGACGCGGGAGGCGTTTCGGCGCAAGCTCCTTGCCGGCGAACTGAACGACAAGGAGATCGAAATCGAGCTGCCGCAGAGCGGCGCCGCCATGCCGATGTTCGAGCTTCCCAACATGCCGGGAGCCTCGATCGGGGCGATCAACATCGCGGACATTTTCGGCAAAAGCCAGCGAACCAAGCCGAAGCGAATGACCGTCGCGGAGGCGCGTGAGCCGCTCGTCGCGGCCGAAGCGGATAAGCTGCTCGATCAGGACGAGATCGTGCGCGACGCGACGAGCGAAGTCGAGAGCAACGGCATCGTGTTTCTCGACGAGATCGACAAGATTTGCGCCCGAGAGGGCCGCGCCGGCGCGGACGTCTCACGTGAAGGCGTGCAGCGCGACCTGCTGCCGCTGATCGAGGGCACGACCGTCGCCACCAAGCACGGCACAATCAAGACGGACCACATCCTGTTCATCGCTTCCGGCGCATTCCACATCGCGCGGCCCTCCGATCTCCTGCCGGAGCTGCAGGGCCGCCTGCCGATTCGCGTCGAGCTCAGTTCGCTCACCGAGGAGGACTTCAAACGGATCCTCACCGACACCGAGGCGAGCCTGATCAAACAATATGTGGCGCTGATGGCCACCGAGGGGATTGATCTCGAGTTCTCTGACGGCGCAATCGGTGCGGTCGCGCGCATTGCCGCGAAGGTCAACGGCTCGGTCGAGAACATCGGCGCGCGCCGGCTACAGACGGTGATGGAGCGGGTCCTCGACGAAGTGAGTTTCACCGCCGCCGACCGTTCGGGGGAAAAGGTCCATATCGACGCGGAATTCGTCGAACGCCATGTTGGCGATCTTGCTGGAAACGCCGATCTCAGCCGCTTTATCCTTTGAGCGGCGTAGAAAACTCCGCTGCCCAAGTTTGGCCGTGTGGCCTATCGGGCATAGCATGGCGCGCCGGCAGTCCCGCTTGAAGGAGTTCCACGATGGTTGCGCTCGTTCTGACTTTCGTCGGCGACGATCGGCCCGGACTGGTCAATGCGCTCTCAGAAAAGATCGCCGCCTGCGGCGCGACCTGGCTGGAAAGTCGTTCGGCCAGGCTTGCCGGCAAATTCGCCGGCATCCTGCTTGTCAGCGTTCCGGACGCCACGGCATCCGAGCTCCAATCGTCGCTGCGCCTGCTCGAGTTGTCCGGGCTGCACCTGACCATGGAGCAGGGCGCCTCGAACGCAGCGGATAAGCCGGCCGGCTGCGTTCTCAAGCTCGAGCTTCTCGGTCACGAGCGGCCGGGAATTGTCCGCGACGTCACTCAGACGCTGACCAGCCTCGGCGTCAATATTGAGGAATTCGGCAGCGATCTCGAAAGCGCCGCCTTCACCGGGGTCGAAATGTTCCGCGCGAAGGCTCGACTGCGGGCGCCGGCTGGGCTCAGCGTCGAGGATTTGCGCAGGGCGCTCGAGCGCCTCGCGAGCGAAATCATGGTCGATCTGACGGTCGCCGACGACGAGAGGCGCGAGTGAGCGACGAAACGCCAGCCCTTGCACGACCATGCTGGCGTTGCCATAAGGTCCGCCCTGCATTTCCTGACTTAGCTAGCGGACGACGATGGCGACCTTTCCCGAGCGCGTGTTCTCAGGCGTTCAGCCGACCGGCAATCTGCACCTCGGCAACTACCTCGGGGCGATCAAGCGCTTCGTGACGCTGCAGGCTACCCGTCCGTGCCTCTATTGCGTCGTCGACCTGCATGCGATGACCTTGCCACACGAACCGGCGCAACTCGCCCGAACCACGCGCGAAGTGACGGCGGCCTTCCTCGCCTGCGGCATCGACCCAAAAATCAACGCCGTCTTCAACCAGAGCCGGGTCGCGGAACACGCTGAGCTCGCTTGGATCTTCGATTGCGTGGCGCGCCTCGGCTGGCTCAACCGCATGACCCAGTTCAAGGAGAAGGCGGGCAAGGACCGAGAGAACGCGTCGATTGGCCTTTACAACTACCCCGTGTTGATGGCGGCGGATATTCTTCTGTATCGCGCAACACACGTTCCGGTCGGCGAAGATCAGAAGCAGCATCTGGAGCTGACGCGCGACATCGCGCAAAAGTTTAACAACGACTTTTCGGAGTTGATCGCCGCGAACGGGCATGGCGACACCTTCTTTCCGCTGCCCGAGCCGCTCATTCAGGGACCAGCGACACGGGTCATGAGCCTCCGCGACGGCACAAAGAAGATGTCGAAGTCGGACACGTCGGAATATGCTCACATCGCTCTGACCGACGACGCGGACATGATCGCCCAGAAGATCCGCAGGGCGAAGACCGATCCTGAACCGTTGCCCAGAGAGGTTGAGGGTCTGGCGGCGCGCCCCGAGGCGGATAACCTCGTCGGCATCTTCGCGGCGCTGACCGACGAAACCAAGGCCGAGGTCATTCACCGGTTCGGCGGCAGCCAGTTCTCCTCATTCAAGAACGCTCTTTCCGAGGTCACGATCGCGAAGCTCGCGCCGATCCGCGAGGAGATCATTCGGCTGTCCGCTGATCCCGGCTACGTCGATTTGGTGCTCGCCGAGGGAGCGGAAAAGGCGCGCGCAATTGCACGGCCGAACATGGACGCGATCAAGGACATCGTCGGCCTCGTCCGCTAGACTTCCTTTCGCCGCGACGCGGAAGATCCTCTTGCGCAATCGTTTGAAGACCAGCTTTTTGGGCGGGGCCTGGACATCTTGGTGCTCGATGCTGAGCATCCACAAGATCTAGCGTTGCCCTCCAAAGCGCGGCTCACGATCTGTTCATTATGGTTAACGACTTTGCGCAAAACTTCTCGTAAGCCTGTTGAGAGCTGATTCGGACTTCTTGACGAGGCCGGTCGGCGGAAAACGGAAGGCGTGCACCGCCGGGCTTTCGAGGAGGCCGTTCGTTGCGGGGGTTGGTTTGCGCGGCGGCGCTATTGCTGAGCGTCTTCCCGACCGCCGATCGCGCGCGCGCCGAGGATGCGCTGCGGGGGCTCGAAGTGTCATCATCTTCGGCGCCCGGCATATCCGCGATTGCGCTCGACTTTCCGCCGACCATAATCGCAATGGCTCTGATTGTAGCGGCGATTGCGGTTATTATGCATCTTGTGGCGTGGCGGAGATGGTCCCGTCGGACCGCAGATCTCAATGCGGAACTCTCGCGTGCACGGGCCAAGCTCGATCGGGCGGCGTTGACCATGCAGGGCGACCGGCAGATCGTAATCTCGTGGGATCGTCCAGACGCTGAGCCGACTCTCGAAGGCGACTTTGCCTTGGTTGCTGACGCACCAGAAATTCTTGACTACAGTTCCTGGTTGGAAAACGCTGCCGCCGCTCAGGTCATTGAGGCGTCGAACAGGCTCCTCAATCGCGGCGAGTCCTTCTCGCTGGTGGCGGTCAGTCGGCGCGGACGGCACGTTGAAATCATCGGTCGCCCGGTGTCGGGCAACGCAGTGGTGCGCATTCGGGACGTTTCGGGGGACCGCTTGGAGCTCGCCGAGATGCGCGAGAGGGTAGTGCAGGCGGAGGGGGCCTCCGCAATGCTCCGTTCGGCCCTCGACTCCGCCTCAGTGCTCGCGTGGGAGCGCGACGCAGAAGGCCGAATGCTCTGGTGCAACGCATCTTATGTAGGGGCGGTTGAAGCCCCGGACGTCAAAGCGGCCGTCGACGACGGGATTGAGCTGTTCGATCCGTCGCTGCGACGTGAGGCCTCAGCGGCGATTCGTGAGGTCGGCGTATGGAGGCGTCGGGCGAACGCTGTCATGAAGGGCGAGCGGCGAGCGTTCGATGCGGTTGAAATCCGAACGGACTTCGGGTCGACAGGCATTGCGTACGACGTAACGGAGATTGCCGCCCTGCGCGCCGAAATGGAGCGCAACGAGGACGACTATTCGCGCATGATCGATCGGCTGTCGACTGCGGTGGCGATCTTCGACAAGTCGAAGCGGCTGACCTTCTATAACGCGGCCTATCGGCAGATGTGGTCGCTCGATCCGGCTTTCCTAGACCAGGGGCCGACCGACGGCGAAGTGCTCGACTGTCTTCGCTCCAAGCGCCAATTGCCGGAGCAGGCGAACTTCCGTGAGTGGAAGGCGCAATTGATGAGCGCCTATCAGGCGATCGAACCGAGCGAGACGGTCTGGCATCTGCCGGACGGGCGGGCCTTGCGCGTCGTCACCAGTCCCAATCCGAAAGGTGGCCTAACCTACCTTTATGACGACGCGACGCAGAGTTTCGCGCTCGCCTCGCAGGTAAACGCCCTGACCCATGTGCAAGGCGAGACTCTCGACGCCTTGAAGGAAGGCGTGGCGGTGTTCGGCGCCAATGGCCGTATGAAGTTGTTCAATCCGGTCTTCGCCGAGACCTGGCGGGTAGACTCGCTCACGTTACGCGAACGTCCGCATATCGATGAGATCGCGGGCGGCTGCCGGGCCCTTTGCGTCGATCCTGCCCTCTGGGACGGACTGCGGGACATGGTCGTCGGCCTCAACGAGCATCGCCAGAGCCGGTCGGCCAGGATAACCCGCAACGATGGGCTCACGTTGGACTGCGCCGCGTTGCCGCTTCCTGACGGGGCCACTCTTCTCACGTCGCTCGACGTGACTGGGAGCGCCAATGTCGAGCGCGCGCTTACTGAGCGAAACCAAGCGCTCGTCGCGGCGGAAAAGCTGCGCAACGACTTCGTCAACCACGTATCCTACGAGCTTCGCACCCCTCTTACCAATATCATCGGCTTCACTCAGTTGTTGGCGGCTGGAGGCGTCGGGCCCTTGAACTCAAAGCAGCTCGAATATGCCGGCTTCATCACCAATTCCTCGCATGCGCTGCTCGCCATCATCGACGACATTCTCGATCTGGCCTCGATCGACGCAGGCGCGCTGGAGCTGCGTCTCGAGTTGGTCGATGTCGCAGAAGCGATGAAGGCGGCGGCGGCGGGCGTGCAGGACCGCCTTGACGAGGCGGCGATTGAGATGCGCATGGTGATGACAGACGGAGTCGGGGCGTTCAGGGCGGACGGTCGGCGAGTACGACAAGTTCTCTTCAATCTCCTTTCCAATGCGATCAACTATTCGGAGCCAGGGCAGACTGTGACCCTCGCCGCAATGCGGCGCGGCGCCGAAATCGTGTTCAAGGTCAGCGATCGCGGACGCGGAATTCCTCCTGACATGATCGATCGGGTATTCAATCGGTTCGAGACCTTCCCCAACGGATCACGGCATCGAGGGCCGGGCCTGGGCCTGTCGATCGTGAAGGCGATGGTTGAGCTGCACAAAGGTCGGGTGCTGATCGACACCGCCCCGAACGAGGGCACGACCGTCACCTGCATCTTTCCGATCGATCCGTCTGCGCTCGAGTCGGGCTCGGAGGAACTCCATCGCGCGGCGCAGCCGAAGCCGCTATCGGCCCGATAGCCGGCCATGATGGATCGCGGCCCTGACCAAGGCCAACCGAAGGTCTGGCTCCACGAGGCGCCGGACGAAGCGGCAACGCTAAGTTTCGCAGCTGCTCAGGCCGCATGGCTTGAGCCCGGCGACTTCGTCGCCCTGTCGGGCGAGCTTGGCGCAGGCAAGACCGCCTTCGCCCGGGGGTTGATTTGCTCGCTCGCCGAGGCGCCCGACCTCGAGACGCCGAGCCCCACATTTACTCTGATGCAGATTTACGAGACGCCCGGCGGACCGGTCGTCCATGCCGATTTCTATCGCCTGCGCGGTCTGATCGAGCTTGAGAACATCGGCTGGGAAGAGGCGATCGCCGACGCGATCGCGATTGTCGAATGGCCTGAGCGAGTCCCCGCTGCGCTGCCCCCCGACCGCCTCGAGGTGAACATCCGATTTGGGCCCGCGAGCGGTCCGGACGCACGCGTTCTGGAATTGCGCGGCTTCGGGGCGATGGGCAAGCGACTGGCTCGAGCGCTGGGCGTCGGGGCGCTTTTGAAGCGGGCAGGCTGGAACGACGCGCGGCGCGAGTTCCTCCAGGGCGACGCCTCGATTCGCGCGTACGAACGCTTGACCAAGCCCGATGGGAGGACAGGCATACTGATGATCTCTCCGCCGCGACCCGATGGGCCAATCGTGCGCTATGGCAAGCCCTATGCGGCGATCGCGAAGCTTTCACCCGACATCCGCGCCTACGTCGCAATGACTGGAGGCCTGCGGGGTCTCGGCTATTCGGCTCCGGAACTGATCGCCTGCAGCATCGAGGAAGGGCTGGCTCTGATCGAGGACCTCGGCGCGGCGACCATCGTTGAGGACGGCGTCCCGAACGGTGTCCGCTATGCCGAGGCGGTCGCGCTGCTCGTCGATCTGCATGGCCGCGACCTGCCGGACAGACTTCCCGCGGGGGACGACATCTACGGACTGCCGACCTATGACGCCGAGGCCATGCTGGTCGAGGTCGAGCTTGTCATCGACTGGTATGCCCAGTCGGTCGCGAGGGTTGCCGTGCCTTCGGGCGCCCGGATGCAGTTTCTCGCAATCTGGCGCGAGCTGCTCCAGCCAATTCTCGCCGGCCCCACGACCTGGACTCTCCGCGACTACCATTCGCCAAATCTGCACTGGCTGTCGCAAAGAGAGGGCATCGCCCGCATCGGCCTCATCGACTTTCAGGACGCGGTCATTGGTCCGCCGGCTTACGACCTTGCGTCGCTGCTGCAGGACGCCCGCATCGACGTGCCGGACGATCTCGAGATGCGGCTGGCGGCGCTGTACGTGCGGCGGCGAGGGGCGGCGGATCCCGAGTTCGACGCCGGGCGGTTCGCCGCCGCCTACGCGGCGATGGGGGCCCAACGCGCGACCAAGATCCTCGGCCTCTTTGCGAGGCTCGACAAGCGCGACCGCAAGCCGCAGTACCTCGCCCACCTTCCGCGAATCGAACGCTATCTCGCCAAGAACCTCGCGCATCCGTTGCTCGGGCCGCTGGCCCTCTGGTATCAGAAGCACTTGCCGCGGGCATTGGGGCGCCCGCTGGACAATCCTGATTCCTGACGTCCCGACACTGGAACGATTCGACGATGGGCGCGCCGATTCCGAAGACGGCCATGGTGTTCGCCGCGGGTCTGGGGAAGCGCATGCGTCCGATCACCGAAGAGATGCCGAAGCCGCTGGTGAAGGTTGCCGGTCGAGCCTTGATCGATCACTGCCTCGACCGCCTCGCCGCCAACGGCGTGGAACGGGCGGTCGTCAACGTCCACTGGCGCGCCGATCAGATCGAGGCGCACCTTGCGCATCGCAAATCTCCCAAAATCCTCTTTTCCGACGAGCGGGCGAAGCTCCTCGATCAGGGCGGGGGGATCAAGCGCGCTCTGCCGGCGATCGGGCGCGATCCGTTTCTCTTGTGCAACACGGATTTTTCTGGATCGAGGGTCCCCGCTCGAATATCGCCCGCCTCGCCGAGGCGTTCGATCCCAAGGGCATGGACATCATGCTGCTGGTCGCGGCGAGCGCGAGCGCGGTCGGCGTCGACTGGCCGGGCGATTTCACCATGACCCGCGAAGGCAGGCTGGCGCCTCGCGAGGCGCGCCACGTCGCGCCCTTCGTCTATACCGGCGTCGGCATCGCCAAGCCTCAGCTGTTCGAGACCGAAACCGCCGAGGTCTTCCGGCTAGCGCCGTTCTTTCACGCCGCGGCGGCCAGGGGCCGGCTCTTTGGAATGCGGCTCGACGGATTGTGGTTGCACGTCGGGCGGCCCGAATCGATCGCCGAGGCGGAGCGCGCGATCGACCGCTCGACCCTCTGAAGCGCTTTGCTTTTCTGACTCATCTGCGAAATCGTCGGGGCCCGCCATTTCGGCTCGCAAATCGAGAAAAATCAATCGTGTGCGGCGCCATTTGGTTCCGTTCGGGCGCCCGGCGCCTCGAGCGCGAGAGGGGCTATTGTGGGCGGCCCCAGGCGAGGCGGTCTCGGCGGAGGGCGCTCGTCGGCGACCGCGAAGCCGTGATAGCGGTCGAGTTCGCGCACGATCTTCACGACTTGGTCGACCGCCTGAAGGTTGGCGCCCGACATCGCGCTATAGGCCACGATCAGCGCCTCGTTGAGGCGACTCGACCTGCAGAGCCAAAAACTCCTCGGGCGGTTGCGGCGCGCGGCGAGCGAGAAGCGCTCGGACATATTTGCGCATGCTGCGATCGCTCACGCCCTCCTGGTCGGCAATCTCGGCGATCGACACGCCGCGGTTCAGGAGGCCGACGATCGCCATCTCGCGCTCGGCCTTCCTTCGGCGCGCCGCCCTTCGCGCCGCAAGCGAGCGATCGCGGCGGAGCATCGGCGGGGCGGGTTCGATTAGATCGGACAAGGGGCGTTCTCCGGTCAGGCCAACGCGAACAAAGATAGAATACACTTCCCGCTTTGGCAAGGAATTGTCGCCACTTCTGCATGGCCGAAGAAGGCAGCAATGGCCTCGAGGAGATCAGGTGAGAAGGTTCGTTTCCGGCGGCTCGCATTATTGCGCAAGGATTATGGGGGGAATGGCCGACGATCGCGGAGAGCGAAATGGCGCTCGCGAGCCCCGGCTCACCGCCAAATTTCCCAAATCGCGCGAACTCGCCTATTCCCTCCGGCTCATGAGTTCGGGGCCGATCCGCCGGCCGCGCGGGAGACATCCGGACATGAAGCTGCCGAATGAAATCGGCCCCATTCACTTCGTCGGCATCGGCGGCATCGGAATGTCGGGCATTGCCGAGGTTCTCATCAACCTCGGCCACGTTGTGCAGGGATCGGATGCGAGCGACAACGCCAATGTCAAGCGCCTGCGTGAGCGCGGCGCGACGGTGTTCGTCGGCCACGACCCGGCGAATCTTGGCTCCGCGGCCGTCGTCGTCGTCTCGACCGCGATCCGGCGCGACAACCCCGAACTCGCCGCCGCCCGCCTGCGCAGAATTCCGGTCGTGCGCCGCGCGGAAATGCTCGCCGAGCTCATGCGCCTCAAGCGCTGCGTCGCCGTCGCCGGCACGCATGGCAAGACGACGACGACCTCTTTGGTGGCGACCCTGCTCGACGCCGCCGGCCTCGATCCGACCGTCATCAACGGCGGCATCATCAACGCCTATGGCACCAATGCGCGGCTCGGGGCCGGCGACTGGATGGTGGTCGAGGCCGACGAGAGCGACGGCACGTTTTTGAAACTGCCGGCCGACATCGCCATCGTCACCAACGTCGACCCCGAGCATCTCGACCACTTCAAGACGTTCGATGCGATCAAGGACGCCTTTCTGGCGTTGATCGAGAACCTGCCCTTCTACGGCTTCGCCGTCATGTGCCTCGATCACCCGACCGTGCAGGAGCTGGTCGGCCGCATCGAGGACCGGCGAGTGCTGACCTACGGCGAGAACCCACAGGCCGACATTCGGCTCCTGGATGTCGCCATGGCGGGCGGCGTCACCAAATTCTCCGTCCTGATTCGCGAGCGGGTGACCGGCCGGGCCACTTACATCGACGATCTCGCGCTGCCGATGCCGGGCCGGCACAACGCGCTCAACGCCACCGCCGCCATCGCGGTCGCGCATGAGCTCGGCGCCTCGGTCGACGTCATACGCAAGGCGATCGGCGCTTTCGGCGGGGTGAAAAGGCGCTTCACCCGCACGGGCGAGTGGAACGGAGTTGCGATCTACGACGACTACGGCCACCACCCGGTCGAGATCGCGGCCGTCCTCACGGCCGCCCGCGCGGCCTCGAGCGGTAAGGTGATCGCGGTCGTACAGCCGCACCGCTACACCCGTCTCGCTTCGCTGTTCGACGCCTTCGCGACCTGCTTCAACGACGCCGACAGCGTGATCGTCGCCGACGTCTATCCGGCTGGCGAAGCGCCGATCGAGGGCGTCGACAAGACCGCGCTAGCGGCCGCGATCGGCGCGCACGGCCATCGGCACGCGCTCCTTCTGCCTTCGCCCGAGAAACTCGCGCCGATGATTTGTTCGCTGGCGGCGCCTGGCGACTCGGTCGTCTTCCTCGGCGCCGGCACGATCACCCAATGGGCCTATGCGCTGCCGGGCCAACTGGCGGCGCTCGACAACAAAGCCTGAAGGCGCGGCCGATGGTCTTTCCCGATATCGTCCTCGATCTGAAGGCGCTCGCGCCAAAATTGCGCGGACGCCTTTTACCCAATGCGCCGCTTGGCGAGGCGACTTGGTTCCGGGTCGGCGGGCCGGCGCAAGTCTTGTTCTCGCCGACGGACGAAGAGGACTTGGCGTATCTGTTGAGCGCGATTCCGCGCGACATTCCCGTGACCGTGATCGGCCTTGGCTCAAACCTCATCGTGCGCGACGGCGGCATCGAAGGAGTCGTCGTCCGGCTCGGCGGGCGGGCGTTCAACGCGATCGAGGTCGCAGACGATTGTCGCGTCGAAGCCGGCGCCGCCGCGCCGGACCAGTTCGTCGCCAAGGCCGCGGCGGGCGCCGGCGTCGATGGCCTCGCCTTCCTCCGCGGCGTTCCTGGATCAATCGGCGGGGCGTTGCGCATGAATGCCGGCGCGCATGGCGGCGAGACCAAGGGCGTGCTTATCGAGGCGCGCGGCGTCAACCGCTCGGGCGTGCGGCGCGTCTTTTCGAACGCCGACATGGGCTTTTCCTATCGGCATAGCGCCGTCGCGGACGACGTGATCTTCACCGGCGCGGTGTTCCAGGGCCGACCTGGCGATCCTGCCGCGATTCTCGGCGAGATGGAGCGAATCACTCGCGCGCGCGAGGAATCGCAGCCGATAAGGGAGAAGACCGGCGGCTCGACCTTCAAGAATCCACCCGGCGCGAAAGCCTGGCGTCTCATCGATGAGGCGGGTTGCCGAGGGCTCGCCTTCGGCGACGCGCAGGTTTCGCCGATGCATTGCAACTTCCTCATTAACCGCGGCCACGCGACCGCCGCCGACATCGAGGCGCTCGGGGAAGAGGTCCGGCGGCGCGTGCGCGAGACGAGCGGCGTTCAGCTCCAGTGGGAGATCAAGCGCGTGGGGCTGGCGGCGGAACAGAGCGCGATGTGATTGAGTTGAGCCGCCGCCGTCATCGCGACGAAGCGATCGAGGCGTCGCACCTGGATTGCTCCGCCCAGGCCGTGAAGTTTGCGCTCACTCGAAACCGTCCCGCTCCACGGCTTGCCGTCCTCCGCCGAGTTTGCTCGCGCTTCGGAAAAGATCGCGTTCGCGCGCGAGGTTTCGGCGATGCGGACGGCGTCGGTTAACGACTCGTTAAGTCTGCGCACTTAATCGTAACTTAACACTGCCGATTGGCTGAACGTTAGGGAAGATTGCCGGGTCGATGAAGCATGTCGCGGTGCTTATGGGCGGCTGGTCGGCGGAGCGTCCGGTGTCGCTCAATTCCGGCCGCGGCTGCGCCGATGCGCTCGAAGCGCTGGGCTATCGCGTGACCCGTATCGACGTCGACCGCTCGATCGCCGACATCCTTGCCCGTCTGCGGCCCGACGTCGCTTTCAACGCGCTTCACGGACGGGTTGGCGAGGACGGAACGATCCAGGGCGTGCTCGAGATCCTGCGCATTCCCTATACGCATTCCGGCGTGCTGGCGTCGGCGCTGGCGATGCAAAAAGATCTCGCCAAGGTCGTGCTTCAGAACGCGGGCGTCCCGGTCCCGCACGGAATCACGGTCGACCGGCATGAGGCAGCGCGCCGCCATGTCCTGGCGCCGCCTTACGTGCTGAAGCCCGTCAATGAGGGCTCGTCTTTCGGCGTGGTTATCGTGAAGGAGGATCGCGCCCATCCGCCGCAGGAAGTCGGCCGCGCGGACTGGCCCTACGGCGACGCGCTGCTGGCCGAGCGTTTCGTCGCCGGCAAGGAGCTGACCTGCGCGACGATGGGCGACCTCGCGCTCGGCGTCATTGAAATACAGCCCGTTTCCGAAGCGTTCTACGGGTATGACGCAAAATACGCGAAAGGCGGATCACGGCATGTCCTTCCGGCAGATCTTAAACCAAATATTTACCATAAGGTTCAAGACTTGACGCTGATGGCGCATCGGGCGCTGGGGTGTCGCGGCGTTAGTCGCGCCGACTTCCGCTACGATGAAACGAAAGGTGAAGAGGGCGAGCTCGTGTGTCTTGAAGTCAACACGCAGCCCGGCATGACGGAGACGTCACTCGTGCCGGAAATGGCCGCCCACGCAGGAATGTCGTTCGGCCAACTTGTCGCCTGGATCGTGGAGGACGCCTCGTGCAACCGCTGAGCCAATCGTTTGGATGGCGGGCGCCCGCGAGAACGGCGATCGCCGGCGCTCCGGGTCCCGTTGCGCCGCAGACGGTTCTGCTGCGCGGCGAACGCTCGACGCGCGGCGCGCTGCGATTGCGAATGCCTCTTGATCGGCCTCCTTCGCTCGGGCTCGAGATCGCCTTGACCCTCGCCGTGCTTTTCGGGGCGGCCGGCCTGGGCGCGATGCGTGGCGGACAACTTAATGCCTTCGTCGCCGCTCATGGGAACTTGAGCGACGTCGCCGCGAGGGCGCTCGGCTTCGGCGTCGACATCGTGACCGTTTCCGGCGCGACGCATATGAGCGAATCGCGCATCCTCTCGATCTCCGGAATAAGCACGAAGAACTCGCTGCCGTTTTTCGACGTGGCCGCGGCCCGGGCGCGGCTCGAAGCCGACCCGCTGGTCAAGCAGGCGAGCGTGCGCAAGCTCTACCCGAATCAGATCGTGGTCGATATCATCGAGCGCACACCCTATGGCGTGTGGCAGATGGACGGTCAGGTTCATGCCATCGCCGCGGACGGCGCGCCGATCGACGAGGTGCGCGATGGCCGATACGTCGACTTGCCGTTTGTTGTTGGAGAGGGCGCGAATACGCGCGTGCGCGAATTCACTGCGCTGCTCGACGCGATGGACGAGTTGAAGCCGCGCGTCGAGGCCGGCGTCCTGGTCGGCCAGCGCAGCTGGACCCTCAAACTGAAGTCCGGCGTCGAGGTCAAGCTTCCGGAGGTCGATCCTGAGGCCGCGATCGCGACGCTGTTGCGTCTTCATCGCCAATCCCGGCTCCTTGACCGCGACGTGCTCGCGATTGATCTGCGCACGCCTGGTCGCGTGTTCGTGCGGCTGTCGCAGGAGGCGGCGGCCCAATGGGCCGACGCCCACGTGCCGAAGAAAGGCCCGCAGCCATGAGCTTCCGGCCGCTCCCTCCGCGCATGCGCCAGCTTACTGCACGCAAGAGCGCTATCTTGTCGGTCCTCGACATCGGCGCCTCGAAAATCGTTTGCCTCATCGCGCGCTTGAGCCCGATGGAGCCTTCGAGTGCGCTGCGCGGCCGAACCCACCGATGCAAGGTGCTCGGCATCGGGCATCAGCGCTCGAACGGGGTCAAGGGCGGCGCGATCGTCGACCTTCAGGCGGCGGAGCACGCCGCGCGCCTGGCAATCGACGCAGCCGAACGCATGGCGGGCGTCGAGGTCGGCGGCGTAATCGTCAACATGTCGGGCGGCCTCCTCGCGTCGCAGCGATTCAACGCCAAGGCCGCGGTGCGCGCCAAGACCGTGTCCGAACACGACATCTATAGGGTGCTCGAAGCCGCGTCGGCGGCGAATGCGCATGCCGGGCGGGCGGTTCTGCACGCGCTACCGACGTCTTATTCTCTGGACGCTACGCGGGACGTCCACGATCCGAAGGGCATGATCGGCGACGAGCTCGGAGTGGACCTGCATGTCGCATCTTGCGACTCGGCGGCGGCGCGTAACCTCATGCTGGTGGTCGAACGGTGTCACCTGCGCGTCGAGGCCATGGTCGCGACACCCTACGCCGGCGGTCTCTCGACGCTGGTCGACGACGAAGCCGAGCTCGGCGCTGCGATCGTCGATTTCGGCGGAGGGACAACGACCGTCGGCGTATTCTCTGGCGGACGGCTCCTCCATGTCGACGCCGTGGCGGTCGGCGGCATTCACGTCACGCGGGATATTGCGCGCGGCCTCAACGTCTCGATGACCGACGCCGAGCGTCTGAAGACTCTCTACGGCGCCTGTCTTGCGTCCCCGTCGGACGATCGCGAGTTCGATCGCCGTCCAGCGGCTCGGCGACGACATGGATCATCCCAGCCATTTGCCGAAAGCCGAGCTCCTGCGGATCATTCGCCCGCGCGTCGAGGAGATCCTCGAACTCGTGCGCGACCGTCTGCGGAACTCCGGCCACGCCGCGCTGGCGGGTCGCCGGCTGGTGATCACGGGCGGCGCTTGCCAGTTGACCGGCCTGCCGGAACTCGCCCGAACGATCATCTCGAGTTCAGGCCCGAATTGGGCGGCCGCTCGGCATCGAGGGACTGCCCGAATCGGGCAAGAGCCCGGCCTTCGCGGCCGCTGTCGGGTTGTTGGTCTACCCGCAGATGGCGGGCCTCGAATATTTCGAACCTTCTCGACACGTCTCCCGGCAGGCGTCCGAGGAGGGCGGGTACGCCGCGAGAGTCGGGCGCTGGTTGAAGGATAGTTTCTGAGGGAGTTCGGACTTCGTCCGCGGACGGTCCTGGGAATACGCGTTCGTTTTGTCAATCGGCGTCGGAGGACGCCCAACGGGATGAGGCAGGCTATGTCGATCAACTTGAAGGCCCCCGAACTACGGGAATTGAAGCCGCGCATCATCGTTTGCGGCGTAGGCGGCGCAGGCGGGAACGCGGTCAACAACATGATCGTGTCAGGCCTGTCCGGGGTCGACTTCATCGTCGCCAATACAGACGCGCAGGCTCTGACCTCCTCGCGTGCAGAGCGCATCATCCAGATGGGCCTGCAGGTGACGGAGGGTCTGGGCGCGGGCTCGAAGCCGGAGGTCGGCAAGGCGGCGGCCGAGGAAGCGCTCGAGGAGATTCGCGATCACATGGCCGGCTCCCACATGGTGTTCGTCACCGCCGGCATGGGCGGCGGAACCGGCACCGGCGCCGCTCCGGTGATTGCCCGAGCCGCGCGCGAGATGGGCATCCTGACTGTCGGCGTCGTCACCAAGCCGTTCCACTTCGAGGGCGGCCGGCGAATGAAAATCGCCGAGTCGGGCATCGCCGACCTGCACAAGGCGGTCGATACGCTGATCATCATCCCGAATCAAAATCTATTCCGCGTCGCCAACGAAAAGACGACCTTCGCCGACGCTTTCGCGATGGCCGACCAGGTGCTCTACTCCGGGGTCGCCTGCATCACCGACCTCATGGTCAAAGAAGGCCTCATCAATCTCGATTTCGCCGACGTCCGCTCGATCATGAGCGAGATGGGCAAGGCGATGATGGGCACCGGCGAGGCGACCGGCGAAAAGCGCGCGGTGCTGGCGGCCGAGGCGGCGATAGCCAACCCGCTGCTCGACGAGACTTCGATGAAAGGCGCCCGCGGGCTGCTTATCTCGATCACCGGCGGCAACGATTTGACTCTCTATGAAGTGGACGAAGCAGCGAGCCGCATTCGCCAGGAAGTCGACGAGGAGGCCAACATCATCCTCGGCGCAACGTTCGATTCGGCGCTGGACGGCGTCGTGCGCGTGTCGGTGGTGGCGACCGGCATCGATCAGGCGACGATCTCGCAAATCGAGCCCGTTGCCTACCAACCTCGGGTGGAGGCCGCCCCCCGAGTGCGCGCGCCGGCGCCTGCGTCCATTCGGGCCGCACCGCTTCAGCCTGCTCAAGTCCAGGCGATTCAGTCGGCCCCGTTCGTCAACGATGTCGAGCTTCAGCCGGTCGCTCCGGTGGCGGTGGCCTTCCCCGAGCCGATCGAGCCCCGGCGCGAGCATGAGGAGGAGGCGTCTTATTTCATTCCGCCGGCGGCTGAGCAGCCGTTGGTGCGCGCTCCGCGCATGCCTCAAATCGAGGATCTGCCTCCGGTGGCCCAGAATCAGCTTCGCGTGATGCGGGAGCGCGAGCGCGAAACGCAGGCGACCGGCTCCGCCCCTGAGCCGCGCCGGCGCTCGTTGCTGGAGAAACTGGCGGCGTTCGGCATCACCCGACACGATGAGGAGCCGGCCGCACGGGCGCCCACCCCGGTCCTGGCCCCCGCCGCTCCGCAACGTGCGCAGTCCGCGCCCGTGACGCATGCAGATTTCGGGCGACCTCAGCCGAGGCCGCAACCTCAGCGGACGCCGTCAGGGGCTGTGGATCCGCAGACGCGGCCGAGCCATCGCGCCCCGGCGACGGAAGACGATCATCTCGATATCCCGGCGTTTCTGCGGCGACATCCGAACTGATTGTTGTTCCCCCATCTCTGTCCGGCCGCATCCAGTCGCGGCGGCCGGACACAATCTTGAACGTCCCGTTTTCAGATTCAGTTGCAAATAACTGAAATTTAACTCAATAAATCGTTGTGGCGAAGTTGTAACTTTTGTTCACCAAAGGTGATTTGGCTCCGCCCCGATTTGCTGACTAAATGCGCCCCGCACCACAGTCCGCCGTCATTGCTTCCAAAACAACCGGCGGGAATATGGGCGCAGCACTGTCGGCCCTCCCCGGTCGCATTGCGCCAAGCGCCGCCAAAGGGGCCGGGCGAAAGCCCGGATATGCTGGACGATGAAGCTTGGTTTTCAGACGACACTTCGCGACCGCGTCACCATAGCCGGAGTGGGAGTTCATTCGGCAGCGCCTGCCGAACTTGTCCTTCATCCTGCAGACGTCGATTCCGGCGTCGTGTTTCTGCGGACCGGCCTGCCCGGCGGCCGCGAGCGGCTGCTTGAGGCGAATCGGTCCAATGTGGCGCATACTGCGCTCTGCACGATCCTCGGCGATGCGACCGGCGCTCGCGTCAGTACTGTCGAGCATCTCCTGGCGGCGCTCTCAGGCCTGCAGATCGACAACGTTCTCATCGAAATTGACGGGCCCGAGACGCCGATCATGGATGGTTCGGCCGCCGACTTCGTCAGCACCATCGATCAGGCCGGGCGCGTTCAACAGTCGCGCTCGCGACGCTATCTCAAGATTCTCAAGCCGGTCCGGGTTGACCGCGACGGCGGCTACGCCGAGTTTCTGCCCGCCGGGCGGGGGTTGCGCCTCGACGTTGAAATCGACTTCGATTCGCCTGTGATCGGCCGCCAGCGCCGCGTCTTTAATCTCGACCCTGCCACGTTCCGTCGCGAACTGGCCCGCGCCCGAACCTTCGGCTTTGTCGGTGATGTCCAGAAGCTGTGGCAGGCGGGCTATGCGCTGGGTTCATCGCTTGAGAACTCGGTCGCTATCGATGGAGACACGATTCTCAATCCTGAGGGGCTTCGCTACGCCGATGAGTTCGTGCGTCACAAAGCTCTCGACGCTGTGGGCGATCTGTCGCTGGCGGGAGCCCCGATCATCGGCCTCTATCGGACCTATCGTCCTGGCCATCGATTGAACGCGATGGCGCTCGATGCTCTGTTCGCGAACAGTTCTGCATATGAGTATATCGAAGCCCCCGTCTCCAGACCTGTCGTCAAGGGGTTTGGCGTCGGAGCGCACCTTCCGGCGGCGGCCGCCGCTTTCGCCGCGGTCGATTGATCCTTTTGGGGAAATCCGACCGGGTCCGGAGTTGAAGTTTCTCCAGGCGCTATTGCGCCACAATTCCCGTCCAATTGTCGATTCGTGCGAACCGCTGAAAGTGGCGGGCGCGTCTGGACTGGGGTAAGAAGCGGCTTGGGCACGAAGCGCGCTATCAGGCGACCGCCTTTGTCAACCAATCGAGTTTCCAGCATGGTCACGGTCGAATTCGGCATGTCCCAATCGAGGGCCGGCAGGCGGGCGCCACGGCGAATCATCATTGCGGTCGCCCTGACTTCGATTGGCCTTTGCGCGTCGGCGTGTTCGATGATCGACCAGTTCAATCCCTTCGGGACCGAAAAGTACAAAATGGAGATTGTGCCGGACACTCCGGCGAGCAAGACCTACAACCAGGGCCTCGAGAAGCTGGCGAACGGGTCGCCCTCCGAGGCGGCCAAGAAGTTCACGGAACTCGGCAAGCAATACCCCGGTTCGGATTGGGCGCGCAAAGCCCTCCTGATGACGACCTACGCGGACTACCAGGCCGGAAGCTATACCGACGCGGAAACCTCGGCCGAGCGCTTTCTGAAGGAATATCCCAGTTCGCCCGACGCCGACTATGTCGCCTATCTTCAGGCGAATGCGTATTATGAGCAAATCCCCGACATCTCTCGCGACCAAGACAGCGCCACCAAGGCGATGGAGGCGTTTCAGAATCTGGTGAAGAAATATCCCAAATCCGAGTACGTCGAGGACGCGAAGTTTAAAATCGACGTCACCCAAGACCAGCTTGCCGGCAAGGAAATGTCGATCGGCCGTTTCTATCTGAACCGACATAACTACACTGCAGCAATCAACCGATTTCGAAATGTCCTGCAATATTATCAGACGACGCGCCACGCGGAAGAGGCGCTCTACCGCTTGGTCGAAGCCTACCTGGGGCTGGGGATCACGGACGAAGCGCAGACTGCCGCAGCTGTGCTTGGGCACAACTTCCCCGACAGTCGATGGTATCAGGACGCCTACGCACTCCTGAAGGGCAAGGGCCTGTCGCCTGCGGAGAACTCCAACTCGTGGATCTCGAAGATCTATCACGTGGTCGTTCCGTCTTGAGCGAAGGCTTGCCATGCTCGCGCGTTTGTCCATCCGCGACGTGGTGCTGATCGACCAGCTTGATCTTGAGTTCTCGGCGGGCCTGACGATCCTCACCGGGGAGACAGGGGCCGGTAAATCAATCCTTCTGGACGCGCTTTCGCTGGCGCTTGGCGCGCGTGGTGACGGCGGGCTCGTCCGCCACGGTCAGAGCCAAGGCCAGGTGACGGCGGTGTTCGAGTTGCCCTCGGGACAGGCCGTGCGGGCGATGCTCGAGGGGCAGGACATCGAAATCGGCGATGAGCTTATCCTCCGGCGAGTCCAGCTCGCCGACGGACGCACCCGCGCCTATGTCAACGACCAGAGCGTCAGCGCGCAGGTCTTGCGCATGCTCGCCGTCGCGCTGGTGGAAATCCACGGCCAACACGACGAGCGCGCGTTGACCGACGCCACGACTTATCGGGCGCTGATCGACGCCTACGGCAATCTGGACCGCCTCGGCGAGGCGACCCGCAACGCTTTCGCCACCTTACGCGACACCGAGCGGGCGCTTGAGTCCGAACGTTCGCGGCTCACGGCGGCTGAGTTCGATGCGGATTTCGCGCGTCACGCCTTTGAAGAGCTTTCCCGCCTCGATGTGCAGCCGGGCGAAGAAGAGGCCTTGGCGGTTCGTCGACAAGCGATGATGCAGGGAGAAAAGGTCGCAGCCGACATCCGCGATGCGCGCGATCACCTGACCGGGGAGACCGGTCTTTTGCCGGCGCTTGTGTCCGTTTCGCGCCGGCTGCAGCGCCGCATGCAACAGGCGCCAGGTCTCATTGAGCCCAGCGCTAAGGCGCTCGACGAGGCAATCGAAGCGCTTGAAAGCGCTTCCCGCGCTGTCGAGAAGGGGCTCGAGGCTTGCGAGTTCGATCCTTACGAGCTGGAACGCTGCGAGGAGCGTCTGTTTGCGCTGAGGGCGATGGGACGCAAGTACGGCAGCCCGATCGATAGCCTGCCGGCGATTGCGCAAAAATTCTCCGATGACCTTGCTGCGCTCGACGCCGGCCTCGAGGAGGTGGCCAAGCTCGGCGCCGCAGTTGCGGAGGCGCGCGCCGCCTATCACCAGGCCGCCGGCGCGCTGAGCGCTGAGCGCGAGCGCAGCGCCAGGGCTCTCGAAGGGGCGGTCACGGCTGAACTGCCGCCCCTCAAGCTCGATAAGGCGGAGTTCCGAGTCGACTTGCGCTGCGACAGGACGCTCATATCGGCGAGCGGCTACGATCGAGCTGAGTTCCTCGTCCGGACCAATCCTGGTTCTCGGCTGGGACCGCTGATGAAAGTGGCCTCCGGCGGCGAACTGTCGCGCTTTCTCCTCGCCATCAAAGTCTGCCTTGCCGAGCGCGGCACCGCGCCGACCCTCGTCTTCGACGAGATCGACGCTGGCGTAGGCGGCGCGGTCGCGGACGCCGTGGGCCAACGACTGGCCCGGCTGTCACAGCGGGCGCAGGTGCTGGCGGTCACTCACGCGCCGCAGGTCGCCGCGCGCGCGCAGAACCATTACCGGATTGAGAAAAACGACGTCAGCGACGGCGATCGCATGGTCACCAGCGTCTCGCGTCTGGAGGCAGGCGAGCGGCGCGAGGAAATCGCTCGAATGCTGGCGGGCGCGGAGATCACCCGCGAGGCGCGCGCAGCCGCCATGAGCCTGATCGAGAAGGCCGGATGACGGTTGAAGGAGCAATCCATTTTGCCCATTTGGGCTTGCTCGACTTACCTGCTTGGCCCTATCAAGCGCCGCAAGTTGCTTAAAGGTCGCCGAAGGAACGACATGAGCCACGACGACGGCGGAAGCGCCAAGCGGGACAAGCGGCGGGAGCATCTCGTCACCTCCCTTCGGGAGAATCTGAAGCGGCGCAAGACGCAGCAGCGGTTGCGCGTTGCTGAAAACCGGCCGGCCGGAGCCGAGGAGCGGCCGGCCGAAGATGGAAAAACGCCGTCTCCCGATCTGAAAGGGTGACCCGCGTCTATTTTTTGGTGATTCGGAGGGACAAGGGGAATGGATCGCATTCAAATTCGCGGCGGCGGCAAGCTCAACGGCGTGATCGCCATTTCGGGCGCGAAGAACGCCGCGCTGCCGCTGATGATCGCCTCCCTCATGACCGACCAGACCCTGACGCTGGAGAACCTGCCGCGCCTCGCCGACGTCAACCAGCTCGCGCGCATTCTTGGCAATCATGGCGTCGACTACTCGATCGACGGCAAACGCGCCGGCGAGGAACCTGCCTCTGGACAGACCGCCCACCTCAGAGCTCGGACGATCGTCGACACGACGGCGCCCTATGAGCTCGTCTCCCGCATGCGGGCGAGCTTTTGGGTCATCGCGCCGCTGCTGGCACGCATGGGAGAGGCGCGCGTGTCGCTGCCGGGCGGCTGCGCGATCGGCACCCGGCCGGTCGACCTCCTCCTGATGGCGCTGGAGAAGCTTGGCGCAAACATCGAAATCGACGCCGGCTACGCCGTCGCCAGGGCGCCGAAGGGTCTGGTCGGAGCGGAAATCGAGTTTCCGAAGGTGACGGTTGGCGGCACCCACGTGGCTTTGATCGCGGCGTCGACCGCGCAGGGCGCGACGCTCATCTCCAATGCGGCCAGAGAGCCGGAAGTGGTCGACCTTGCCGACTGCCTCAACAAGATGGGCGCGCGCATCCGTGGCGCCGGCACATCCAAGATCGAGATCCACGGTGTTCCGCGTCTGAACGGGGCGCACCATCGTGTTCTCCCCGACCGTATTGAGGCCGGGACCTATGCCACCGCAGTCGCGATGACCGGCGGCGACATCCTTCTTGAGGGCGTCAGCGAAGACCTCCTTCAAAGGCCTCTCGAGGCGCTGGAGAAAAGCGGCGCCATGGTCACGAGCGACAATCGCGGCGTGCGCGTGCGGCGCAACGGAGCGGGAATCGACGCGGTCGACATTGCGACCGCGCCCTTCCCCGGCTTCCCGACCGATCTGCAGGCGCAGTTCATGGCGCTGATGACGCGCGCGGGCGGAACGTCCCGCATCACCGAAACGATCTTCGAGAACCGATTTATGCATGTTCAGGAGTTGGCGAGGCTCGGCGCGCACATCAAGCTCGAAGGCGATACGGCGATCGTCGAGGGCGTGGATCGGCTGCGCGGAGCGCCTGTCATGGCGACCGACTTGCGCGCCTCGGTATCTCTCGTGATCGCGGGCCTCGCGGCGGAAGGCGAGACCATCGTCAATCGCGTCTATCACCTGGACCGCGGCTTCGAGCGACTGGAAGAGAAGCTCGGCGCCTGCGGCGCCGACATTACCCGGATCGTAGGCTGACGCGGTGGCGTCCGGCGAACAAAGACTCAAACTTCTCGCGCTCGATCGCGAAGGGCTCGGCGTCATCTCGGCGCACGCTCAAAACACCTGCCTCAGGCGTTCCGACATGGTCTGGCTGCCGAAGCAGCGCCGCTTCGTACTCGGCGGCATGCGCTATGACTGGGTCGGCGCCAAGACCGGCCCCGCTGAGCGCGTCGCGAGCGTGCTGCGTTTCGACCGGGTGCTGAAGGTCTCGCATCTCGGTCTTGGTGATAAGGACGGGAACGCGCCGCTCAACCTGCTCGCGGTCACCTTTGAGAAGACCGATCCGCCCGCGGGCATGATCCTTCTGGCCTTCGCTGACGGCGCGCTGGTGCGGCTCGACGTCGAATGTGTGGAGGTCGAGCTTTGCGATATGGGACAGCGCGTGCCTGCCGAGCAATGCCCCGGACACGTGCTGACACAAGCCTCGGCGGTCTGACGGACGCGCTGGAGAATCTCGATGGCGATTGAACTTGACATGGGTTCGTCGGATTTCGAAAGCCGCTTCGAGGCGCTGCTCAACGCCAAGCGCGAGTCCGCTGCCGATGTCGACGCTACGGTCGCCGCCATCATCGCGGACGTGCGCGCCCGCGGCGACGAGGCGCTCGCGGAATTCTCGCTTCGGTTCGACCGCGTCAACCTCAGCGCCAAGGGACTTCGCGATCGGCTCCGCCGAGATCGAGGCCGGAGTTGCAGCCTGCGAGCCGAGGGCTCTCGAGGCGCTCGAATTCGCGCGCGCGCGGGTGACGGCCTATCACGAGCGCCAGAAGCCAACCGATCTGCGGTTCACCGACTCGCTCGGGGTCGAGCTC
Organism: uncultured Alphaproteobacteria bacterium; assembly: GCA_963835885.1. Lineage (GTDB taxonomy): Bacteria > Pseudomonadota > Alphaproteobacteria > Rhizobiales > Beijerinckiaceae > Roseiarcus. Next base: position 157,248 of record CAWIHF010000039.1, on the reverse strand, counting down.
GGGTGGCGCTGGCGGCCGATCGAAGCGGTCGGCCTCTATGTTCCGGGCGGGGCCGCAAGCTATCCTTCGTCAGTCCTCATGAACGCCATACCGGCCAAGGTGGCGGGCTGCCGCCGGCTGGCGATGGTCGTGCCAACTCCGGACGGGCGCATCAATCCTCTGGTGCTGGCGGCAGCCCGCATCGTCGGCGTCGACGAGATCTATCGGGTCGGCGGCGCGCAGGCGGTCGCCGCGCTCGCCTACGGAACGCAGACCATCGCGCCGGTCGACAAGGTTGTCGGACCCGGCAACGCTTATGTCGCGGCGGCGAAGCGGCGGGTGTTCGGCGTCGTCGGCATCGACATGATCGCGGGGCCCTCAGAGATCGTCATCCTCGCCGATTCGAGCGCCGACCCGAGCTTCGTGGCGGCCGATCTCCTTGCTCAGGCCGAGCATGACGAGGCGGCCCAGTCGATCCTCATCACCGATGACGGCGGCCTCGCCCGCGCAGCAGCGGGCGAGGTGGAGCGTCAGCTCGCCACTTTGCCGCGCAAAGGGATCGCTGGCGCGAGCTGGCGAGACTATGGCGCGATTATCCTTTGCCCGTCATTGCAGGCTGCCCTACCGCTCGTCGAGCGTCTAGCCCCGGAGCACCTCGAGGTTATGACCCGCGACCCGGAGGCGCTCGCCGTTAAGATCGGCAACGCCGGCGCAATCTTCCTTGGATCGCATACGCCGGAGGCGATCGGCGATTACGTCGGGGGCTCCAATCACGTATTGCCGACTGGGCGTTCGGCGCGTTTCTCGTCGGGGCTCGGAGTGCTCGATTTCATGAAGCGCACCTCGCTGCTCAAATGCGACGCGCGATCGCTCGCCGCCCTCGGGCCAGCCGCGGTGACGCTCGGCGAAGCCGAGGCGCTCGAGGCGCACGCCCGCTCGGTGGCGCTTCGCCTCGCGGCGGAGCCGGCGAGGCGGCCGTGAGCGCCGAGTCGGCAGAGAAGCGTGATCGCCTCTCGGAGGTCTTTCTCGACGAGGAGACGATCCCGCGCGGCGCGATCGACGTCGATCACGAGCGGACGGTGGCGATTTTCGATCTTGTCGAGGAGAACTCGTTCGGAATCCCCGGTCGCGATGACGGCCCATATACAATGACGGTATCGCAGGAGGAATCAAAGCTGACTTTCGACGTGCGAACCTCGGACGGCGAGCAGGCGCTCTCGATCGTGGTTTCGATGACTCCGTTCCGTCCGCTGCTCAAAGACTATTTCATGGTCTGCGACACCTACTACTCCGCCATCCGGACTGCGAGTCCGCGACAAATCGAGGCGATCGATAGCGAGCGCACCAAGCTCCACAACGAAGGGGCGGAAATGATGGCGCAGCGTCTGGCGGAAAAAGTGAACATCGATCAAGGCACGGCGCGTCGGCTCTTTACGCTCGTCTCGACCCTGCGCTGGAAGGGATGAGCGAGGGCGAAACGCAGAATTGGTGCGACGATAACGCCGACCCGGCGAGGAAGCTGACAGCGGGCTGGACCAAGGTGTGCGAATATCTCGCATCGGCGCCATTGGCGAGGACGTCGGCGTTACGGGGCCAAGCGGAGTGCGTTCCCGATCTCGGGGCTAACTGGGAGCTCCGCTCGGACTTGCACTTGGGCACGCGAGCCCGATTCTGCAATGTTACTTCAGTTAGGCCAGGCTGCGGCGCTCCAACTCGCGGCTGAGACCTTCAACAAAGCGAAAATAGAGCTCCGGCGGTCGTTCGTCCTCAAGCCGCTGAGCATATGTGACAGGAGCCTGTGCGCGGCGTGTTGGGCGGCCTCGCGCTTGGCGTCTTCCAGCGTGTCGCTCTGGCCGCAGGTCGGGCAACAAACCCTTGTCTCGTGGCACGACGAGACTGAAACCTCGACGGGAATCTTGCAGCGGCCACACAAGATCAGCCGAAGTTCCTCGAAACCCATGGCAGGCCCCGCGAGAATGTTCAAACATGAGTCACTTGGAGACTAATGTTCATATCGAGAAGGCCATGACAATGCAAAATATTGCCTAGGACACCGGAATCGGCGGGACCTTGGCCCGTAAGCTCGGTTCGAGGACGCCCCCAGCGGAAGGGAAAGGCTTCGAGGTAGTGTTCGAATGCGAGGAGCCATTCATCCGCTCCATCGCTTGGGCTCAATCTCGCATGGGATTTCGCGCGTTGACGAAAGGGTCGCCCGGGTTGGGTATGATCGAGGACGAACGGACGCCCGCTTGAGAAGATCCCCATCGGGGAGCGCCGGATGATGAATATCCGCCCTCCGGTTCTTCCCACGGAATCGGTCCGATTAGTGTTTTTCCGTTGACGGTGATCGTCTTGCCATATCGGGGAAGAGGGCTGATCGAAGCAAAAACCGGGACAAAATCGCCCGAGGCGACCGAATCATTCAAAATCAGAGTTCTGGGTATCGGCGCCAAAAATACCATGAGAGCCGCAGTTTTTATGATGCGGGCATCTGAGGACAGAAGACCCCCGACGAGAACCGGGATGACCAGCAAGGGGACGATCAGCAAATGGCGTGATTCGCTGACAAGGCCGTTCAACCAGGTGATGGTAAACGCGAGCGCAAGCAATGAAAGCGAGATGAGAGAAAATAAAAATACGAAAAACGCCGGATTTAAGTGCGCCTTGGACGAGGGCCATAACAACGCTCCAAAAATAGCGATCCAAACCATCAACCCGAATGCCTGCCCGAGTGAGGGCAGGACAAAGGAGCCAATTCCGCCAGACATCTGCAATAGGGTTTCAACGAACGAAAATCGTCCCCCTTCGATGGGATGTCCGCCGATCTGACCCAGCCACCAGGCGGTGAGGATCCATGCGGTCAACGAAATCGCCAAAACCGGGAACGCCTCAACGGCCCGGTTCCGTCCGGAGTTCAGCGGAAAAATGGCAAATAAGAATGCCGCCGCGGCAACATATGCGAGGCCGGAAATATGGCTTTCCACCAATGCGATTCCAAATCAGCAAGTCACCCCTGTGTAGTATAGTCCAGATCGACCGTATTCGCTGATTCCTCTCCAACTCGCTACAATGAACAGCGGCAATATTGTATAAAAAAGGTTGTGCGCAAGGACCGACTTCTCATAGAGCGCAATTGTGAGCGCGACGTACATTGCGACAAATGGGATTGCGGTACGTTTGGGGTCGGCTGAGAAGAGGAAATAATATACAAAAGTCCATAAGATGCCTTGCATAAATATCAAGACAATGTTTGCGAGGTTTAGGACGATGGCTTCCGATCCGCACAATTTAATCCAGCTTGACAAATAAAGGCTGTACAGGGGCGGCCATGCGACGATGGGGCCTCCCGAGAAATATCGATACCCCAAACCGTCTGCGATCGATTGCGCCCCTTGCCAGTAGGCCCATCCGTCTGCGTTGAGATTGATGCCCGTTCGGTGCTGAAGCCCGTAAATGAGCGACGCCAACACGCCTGAGAGGAGTGGCCAAACCCACGGAGGCAATCGCAATGATAATTTCATCGGGCTCGACGGACGCTGGGCGAAATGGATGATCGCCCCGTAAAACCGACAGCATGAACGATGAGCGAGGCTGACAGGACCTGCCGCGTCGGCGTTGCGCCACGAACGCCTGGCCCTCAGGCGAAGTTCGCCGATCAATCGAGCACGCGTCTCAGGACCGACGCCCCGACCCGCAAGATCCTGATGTGATCGAGCGGCTTGAGGTGGTCGCCGGAGTAGAAAAGACGAATCATGGCGATGCGGGTCTCGATCGTGCGGGCGAAGGCGACGGCAAAGGCGTCCGCTTCGATGCGGACGATCGTTGCGGCGATGGGGACGTGCGACAGCTCGAGTTCGATCCTTTCCCCGAGACTTCGCGGCGCCTTGCCGAAGACGCGAGCGCCGGTGATCGAAAGGTCGGCGAGTTGCGCGATCCGCTCGCCGTCCGGCAGCCTGATGGTGACGAGATTGCGGGACGTGAACCGTTCCGCGGCGCGCATGCGCGGGCGCTCGATGCAGACGAAGCACAGCACGATGAGAACGATCAGATTGTACCAGATCCAGGCGAGCGCAGGAGCGGAGTAACGGATCGTGTCCGCCTTTCCGTTGACGTAGAAGGCGGAAACGATCGCCAGGATCGACAGGCCGATCAGAATGGCGAAGGGGCGCATGACGCCCCATTCGACGAACCAACGGGTGCGGTCGCCGCCCTTGGCGGTCACCTGGAATTTGTGTCCCTGAGGGCGTAGGAGACCGGCGACCGCCGCCCTGAGGATCTGGGGCATGACGATGATCTGGCTGACATCGGAGAGAATCGGCACGATCCGGCCATTCGATAGCCAGTGCATCGCAAGGCCGCTCCAAAGCCAGTATGGGAGGAAGCGGATCGCGACGTCGCGCAGCGGCGCTTGGAATGGATGGATGTCGAAGGCGAGCGAGACGATCGGAATCGTCAGGCCGATGGCTCGCGAGGCATAGACGGCGGTCCAGTTGAGAAAGACTTCGACCAGGGAGAGCCGGTCGAGCCATGCCAGCGGGCTGCGGGTCGAGAGCGGGCCGCTCCGACCGCGCGCGATCTGCATGAAGCCGAGACACCAGCGGCTCCGCTGGGTGATGTATTCCTTCAGCCCTTCGGGGGCGAGCCCGTAGGTCAGCGCCTCGTTCAGGTAGGCGGTGGAAAAGCCCCTTTCCTTGAGGCGCAAGGTCAGGAGGTAGTCCTCGGTCACCGAGTCGGTCGGGAAACCGCCGATCTCCATCAGCGGTCGCATGCGGATGATTGAGGACGTGCCGCAGCAGAATGCGGCCGACCATGCGTCTTTCGCCGGCATGACGATGTCGAAAAAGTAGCGCTGCTCGTCGGGCCAGAATTTGGTCGCGTCGAGGTTGATCTGGATGGGGTCGGGGTTGACGAAATGCTGCGGCGTTTGCACGACGCCGAGCGTCGGGTCGCGGAAAAGCGTCATCGCCCGACCGAGAAAGCGCGGAGTCGGGACAAAGTCCGCATCAAGGATGGAGACAAAGTCGGGAGGATCGGGAAGGGCGGCCAGCAGCCTGAGCGCGTGGTTGATGTTGCCGGCCTTGGCGTGCCTGTTGTCGGGCCGCATTACGTATCGACAGCCGAGCCGCGCGCACAAGATTTTGAGCCATTCGCGTCGGCTGTCGTCGAGCATCCAGACGCGGAAATTCGGATAGCCCATCGCCTGCGCGCCGACGATCGTTCGCTCCAAAATCGTCGGCTCCTCATTGTAGGAGCAGATCAGAACGTCAACGAGCGGATAGCCGGATTGCCGCTCGAGCCAATGCGCGTTCGCATCGGCGTCGACGGAGCGGTCTCGCGTCCGGCAAAGGAACACCAGCGACAGGGCGGCGGCGAGCGCGCCACCCATCTCGGCGACGAGAAAGCCAAGCGCAATCGCATACTCGAGGCTCAAGGCCGGCGGGGGCAATGTCGCCGTGATCCGCCACCATGCATACTGACCCATGAACGCGAGGCTGATCGCAATCACGACCGGGCGGCTTGCCGTCGTCGGCTTCGGCCAAACGGCGCCGACGATGAGGAAAAAGCCGAAGACGACGATGAAGGGCGTCAGGGCCGAGAAGAAAGCGCCATCCGCAATGATCGGCACGCTCGCGTCCTCAGAAAAAGGCGGAGCGGAGCGACGGGGTGCTGTCGCCAGACAGCGGCGAATTCGCCCGCGCGGCCCCTCCGCCCGCTGGAGGCTCATGCGCCGTCGCAAATGTGACCGTTCCCGTGCGTCCGATCGAGCAGCCGCCGCCTTTCATGCCAACAAGGGCGACCGTCACATAGAACGATGTCTTTCGCATCGTTGCCGGAGGGATGGCGAGATTGCCCGAAGCCGCAGCCGCGCCCGTCAGGTTGACGATCACGCCGTCGTAGAGTTTGTCTCCTGGCTGGGAAGGCCGAAACGTCGCGCGGCCGCCGATCTCGAGTTGGTCGTAGACGCTTTCGTCAACGTTCGCGCTGACGAGAGGCCGCGAACAATCGAGCACCCGGATCAGATCCTGGCCTTTGGCGACACGTTCGCCCGGTCCGGTCAGCATTTCCCACACTCGACCGCTCGCCGGGAGGTCGAGGAGAACTTCCGACCGCTCGCGGAATCGGGCCTCCTCTTCGGCAATCTGGTCGCCGAGGACTTTCATCTGAGACCGGACGGCCACGGCCTGGGCGTCGAGTTCGCCCACTCTGAGCCGCAGTTCCGCCGCCCGCTGTTCCGAGCTTGGCCGGTCGTTGTAGCTGTCACCGATGAAGACGCCCTGCGCGATCGCGTCGCGCTCGACTCTCGTTTCGTCAAGGCGCCGTTGCGCAGCCGTCTCCGCCGAATTGGCGGCGACCCATTCGTAGAGCGTCCGATCGCCTTCCGCAGCCGTGGACGTCCCGGTCTTGCGCAATTCGTCGACCCGGCGCTTGGCGGCCGCGGCCTGGGACGCCTTGGCCGCCGCGGATTCGTGTTCGGCCGTCTGAGCCGCAAGCCTCGCGTCGAGCAGCCTGAGGCGCCCGTCGCGAAACTTCTCGATCTGCGTGTCGAGGGTCCGCAACGCGGCGCTCGCCAATTCGGACTGGCGCGCCAGCATGCGCTCCTCGGATTCGAGCGCCTGATGCTGACGGCGCAGATCATCGAGTCGGGCATGATCGGCCAGCGGATCGACGATGCGCAGACGCGGCGCCGGACCGGAAGCGTTCCAGTCCTGGACGCCGTCAGGGACGGAAGCGACGATCCCCTCGATCGGCGACCGGATCGTCTCGACCCGCGCGTTGACCAACGCCTCGACGCTCGTCGTCTTCAGCATGGCCCGCAGCGGCTCCCAGCCGAGCAAACCGACCAGCAACAGGCCGAGCGCAATCTTGGCGAGACGGCGCGGGGCTGACGCGCCCGCAGCGGCAGGTTTCGGCTCGGACGTTTCGTCATTCGCCGGTGAAGTCTGCAGGCCGCGCTCCAGGGCCGATTGAATGGAGCGCGCATCGGTTCGACCCGGTGTTGCTTCCATTCCGCTGGCGCGCGCGCCTACCGGCGCCGCCGGAGCGCGATCTTCGGTGTCCGTCTTTCTTGCGCCGTGAAGGTTCATGGGAAAAGCACGATGGGTTCACGCTGTCGTCGCCGACGCGACGGGCGCTGCTTGTCGTCCCGGCGATCTTCGGGTTGACGCGCAACGAAACATGCGGGCGCTTTGCCTGCGCCCGGCTCCATTCTGGGTTTCAAAGACGACATGCCGGCTGAACCGGCTCGACGGATGGCCTCATGCCCTTGAAGACGACCACGCGTCTTCAAGCCGCCGTTAAGCAAGTTGCGCGAGCTCTGCTAAGAAAACGATAAGCGGCGATAGCCGGTCGACCGCCTGAACCAGGAACCGCGACGCACCCGTCGGTTGATGCGGATCAATGCCGATCGTCGTCCCGGCCCTATCCTCCGAGCCGTGGGGCGCCCGGGCCGGCGCAGGGCGTCACGCAGATGGAGGAAAGGTCGATGCTGGATGAACTTCGCGCTCGGAAGACGGGAAAACCGACGGCGGCCGTGAAGGGGAAAGCGGCAGCGGTGTCGGTGCGCACGCTCGAACGCGCCAAGGCGCCGCATTTGCCGCCGCCCGCGCCGCCGCCGCGGCCTGCCGGCGGGCTGCCGAACTTCCGCACGCGTCGACCGATTGTCCCGCGCCCTTCTCGCCCGCGCGACCCAGGGAATCTCGCCCGTCGCGCTGGCCGAGACCTGGGCCGACTGGGCGCTCCATCTCGCGTCGGCGCCGGGCAAGCGTCTTGAGCTTTTCCATCTCGCCGCGATCACCGATGGCCCGGTTCGGCGTTTGGCTGCCGGGCGCTGCGTCCGGGACGAAGCGCGACGCGTTCGTCGAACCAGTCGCCGGCGACAGGCGATTTTCCGATCCAGCCTGGTCGCAATGGCCGTTCAACGCCCTCGCGCAAGGGTTTCTCTCCACCGAGGCCTGGTGGCGAGAGGCGACAAGCCACGTCCCCGGCCTCGAGCGCGACAGCGAGGCCGAAGTCGCCTTCATGACGCGCGCGGCTATCGATGTCTTTTCGCCGAGCAACATCCCGTGGCTGAACCCGGTGATCCTCGACAAGACGGCGAAGGAGGGCGGCTATAACCTCGTCCGCGGCGCAGCCAACTGGCTGGACGACCTCGACCGCATGCTCGCCGACAAGCCTCCTGCGGGGGCGGAGGCGTTCCAGGTCGGGCGGAACGTGGCGGTCACGCCCGGCAAGGTCGTCTTTCGCAACGATCTCATCGAGCTGATCCAGTACGAGGCGGCGACGGACAAGGTCTTTGCCGAGCCGATCCTGATCATCCCGGCCTGGATCATGAAATACTACATCCTCGATCTCGAGCCGCAGAGCTCGATGGTCCGCTTTCTCGTCGAGCGCGGCCACACCGTGTTCATGGTGTCGTGGAAGAACCCCGACGCGCGCGACCGCAACGTGAGCTTCGACGACTACCGCCGGCAGGGCGTGATGGCCGCGCTCGACGCGGTCTCGGCGATCGTGCCGAACCAGAAAATCCATGCCTGCGGCTATTGCCTTGGCGGTACGATTTTGGCGATCGCGGCGGCGACGATGGCGCGCGACGAGGACGACCGGATCGCCAGCCTCACCCTGCTCGCGTCCCAGACCGATTTCGCCGAGGCCGGCGAGATCATGCTCTTCCTCGACGAGCGGCAGGTGATGCTGCTCGACGATCTCATGTGGGACCAGGGCTATCTGGACAGCCGGCAGATGGCCGGCGCCTTCCAGGCGCTGCGCTCCGACGAGCTCATCTGGGCGAAGTTCATCCGCGAATACGTGCTCGGCGAGCGCGACGAATTGACGGCGCTGATGGCGTGGAACGCCGATCAGACCCGCATGCCGGCCCGCATGCACAGCGAATACCTGCACGGGCTCTATCTCGAGAACCGGCTGTCGGCCGGCCGATACGCGGTGAATGGAAAGGTGGTCGCGCTGCGCGACATCCGTGCGCCGATCTTCGCCGTCGGCACGATGCGCGACCATATCGCGCCCTGGCGCTCGGTCTACAAGGTGACCCTGTTCTCGGACACGGACGTAACCTTCGCCCTCGCGTCCGGCGGCCACAATGTCGGCATCGTCAATCCGCCGTCGCAGGCGAAAGGCTCGTTTCAACTCATGACGCGCGAACCAGGGGAACGCTACATGGACCCCGACACGTGGATCGCGACGGCCCCGAGCCATGAGGGTTCCTGGTGGCCGGCGTGGGAGGAATGGGTGAGCGCGGCCGGCTCGACCGAACGCGTCGATCCGCGGCCGCTCGGCGCCGCCGACCAGGGATACCCACCGCTCGCCGACGCGCCCGGGACTTATGTGCACGGTTGAGGAGGCCCGGGTGGAAGGGCGGGAGCTCCGGCGCCTATGAAGCCCGGGTGTCCCCTCGAATTGTCCGATTACCTGCTATCAGGGAATTCTGCAGCGAATTCATCCGATTCGGGCCGGATCCGCCGGAAAACGGCCAATGACTTAAAGGGTCTGCGAGCAGATTCCAAATTCCCTACGCCAGGGAACAGAGGAATTTCTCGCCGATAACAGCGGAAAAAATTCGCCAAAAATCGACGGAACAGGGAATTCGAGGCGAGGCGCCGGACAGATGAATTCCCGGCTCCTTGCCGCAGCCGACGGCCCCTCAAACCACCCGGCGCACCCACCCGTATTCGTCGGCGATCTCGCCGCGCTGGATGCCGACCAGCTTCGCCCTCAGCGCCTCGGCGACCGCGCCGCCCTCGCCGTTGCCGATGACGAAACCGCCATCGGCCGACTTGATCTCGCCGATTGGGGTGATCGACGGCGGCGGTGCCGCAGGCGAAGGCTTCGCGCAGCCTGCCGCTCGCCGCGTCCGCCCGCCATGCGTCATAGGAATAGCGCTCCTCGCGCACCGTCCGGCCTTCGGCCCGGGCGAGGGTCGAGGATCGAATTGCGGGTGACGCCCGGCAGGATGGTGCCGCCAAGCGGCGGCGTCAGCATCGAGCCGTCGTCGAAGACGAAGAACACGTTCATGCCGCCGAGCTCCTCGACCCAGCGCCGTTCGGCGGCGTCGAGAAAGACGACCTGATCGCAGCCGTGCCGGATTGCTTCGGCCTGGGCGACGAGACTCGCGGCATAGTTGCCGCCGCACTTGGCGGCGCCCGTGCCGCCGGGCGCGGCGCGGGTGTAGTCGGCCGACAGCCAGACGCTGACCGCCTTCTTGCCGCCCTTGAAATAAGCGCCGACCGGCGAAGCGATCACCACGAAATTATATTCCGACGCCGGACGGACGCCGAGAAACGTTTCGTTGGCGAACATGAACGGACGAAGGTAGAGGCTGCCGTCGCCGCCTGGGACCCATTCGACGTCGATCTTCACCAGCTCCTCGATGGCGCGCAGAAACGCCGCCTCGGGCAGCACGGGCATCGCCAGGCGCTCAGCCGAAGCCTGGAAGCGGCGCGCGTTCTGCTCGGGGCGGAACAGGACGACGCCGCCGTCGCTGAGGCGATAGGCCTTGAGGCCCTCGAAGATCTCCTGGGCGTAGTGGAGCACGGCGCTCGCCGGATCGAGAACGAACGGCTCGCGGGGCCTGAGCTCCGCATCGCACCAGCCGCGCTCCTGCGTCCAGCGGATGGTCGCCATGTGGTCGGTGAAGATTCTGCCAAAGCCGGGATCCTCGAGCATCGACGCCCGGACGTTCGCAGCGACCGGCGCGGAATGAGGGCGGCGGGTGAAAACGGGGCCGTGCTCGGCGTTCATGAGCTTTGCATCCTCGAAGTACGTTTTGGACTTCCTTAACCCTCCGCCGCGGCCGGCGCCACTGTTTGCGGGCCCGCCGACGGCTAAGCGCATCCCATCTTTCTCCTTTGAATTCGAGCATGATCCGGTCAGATCGAACCTCCGTCGGGCCTGTGCCGCGGTCGGCCTGCAAAAGCGCAGAAATAAATTCGAAGGGGGAGAGAAGCGCCGAACCGAGAAATCCGGCACAAGCGTCGTCCGCCTGCTTGCAGAACGAGGCCGCCGAGCCGGCCTGAAGTTCCGGCGTCCGACGGCCTCCCAACGTTTGCGAATTGCTTGGCAATCAATCATGCCGATCCGCATATCGCGACATCGCAGCGCCAGGAATCCCGCCGCCGCGAATCACATCGCCGCATGCCGTCTAACCCAGAACCGATTCTTTTGTCGTGAGGGGCGTCCTAACGACAGGTCGCCCCTTGCCGAAGGGAACCTTCTTCGGCGTCGTCCGTTGCCACACCGCCGGGCGGCCCCCTTGGGGACCGGCTGCGCTTTTTGCCTTTCAAGGTCCGGGCTCTCATGCAGCCAGCAATCGCCAGACGCATGCGCGTCGATTCCGAGCGCGTCACCGTGCATTGCGGCCACCACGTCATCTCATTCAGCCGACATGGGATGATCGAGCCCAAGGAGGACGGCTATTACTACAATCAAACGCGATTTATCTCCCGGTTTGGGGTGACGTCGGAGGCGGGACCCTGAAGTCTGTGGCATGCGTCCCCGTCGAGCCTCACGCGACGGTCGCCTATCTTCTCCTGCCGTCGCCCGCCGGGGCCAAGTCGGGTCCCCCCGGCGATCCGAAGCCAGGCGGGGGCGAAATCGCCGAAAAGGCGATCGAAGTGCAGATCAACACCTATGTCGGCGGGGGATACCATCAGGACGTGCATGTTACGAACCATGCGCTCGCGGAAGCGAACTTTGCCCTCGATTTCGAATTTTCCGCCGATTTCGCCGACGTCGAAGAAGTTTCACGCGGCAGCAGGAAGCAAACCGCGAGGGTCCATCGCAGTTTTTCCGCTCCGTCGCCCGGCCACGGAGAGCTGACCTTCGCCTATGAGCATCCCGACCTCAACCATAAGACGCGAATTCGAATCGCGGCGCCGGGCCGACTTGCCGACGAAGGAAAGGCGATCCGCGCCATCCTTTCATTGCGTCCGCGTGAAACCGTTTCGATCAAGATCGACGTCGCGCCGGTCTTCCTGGGAGAATCCATCGAACCGTGGTTCGGGCCCGGCGGCGAGCCGGCCGGCCATAAAGACGTCTTTGCCTTGCGACATGAATGGCTTGCCGATTGCGCCGAGTTAGAATTGACGAACCCGCAGGTTCAGGCGGCCTGGGCTCGCGCGGCGACGGATCTCTGGTCCCTGCAGTCGCTGAACGGGAAGGGCCAGGAAAATTTCACCCCGATCGCGGGGATCCCGAAATACACCGGCCTCTTCGGCCGGGACAGCCTGGTCGCCGCGATCCAGTCGTCGATGCTCAACGTGTCGACGCTGATGGGGACTCTGCTCTCGGTCGGGCAATGGACGGCGACGACGGTCGACGATCAATATGACGCTGAGCCCGGCAAAGTGCTGCACCAGCGCCAGCTCAGTCCGCTGGCGATCCTCGGAAAGACGCCTTTCATCCATTATTACGGGGACTATTCCGCCCCGGCCTATTTTTTGATCGGCGCGGCGCTGCATTTCGCCCAGACTGGCGACCGGCAGGCGTTCGAACGGATCCGAGACAAGGTTCTCGCCACCCTCGAATGGATGGACCGCTACGGCGATCTCGACGGGGACGGTTTTTACGAGTACCAGACGCGCGCCGGAAAGAAGGGCCTGAAGAACCAGGGCTGGAAGGACTCCAGCCAGGCGATTCTCCATGAGGACGGCGGCTTCGTCCGTGACCCCATCGCCACCATCGAGATTCAGGGGCTTTTTTTCGCCGCCAAACGAAGTCTCGCGGGTCTCTTTGCGGCGATCGGCGAGCAGGATCGCGCGGAGCGGCTTAACGAGGAAGCCGCGGACCTCAAGAAACGCTTCAACGAAACGTTCTGGATACCGGAGCTCCGCTTCTACGGGCTCGCCCTCGATCCGCAGAAGCACCTGGTCAGAACGATCGCCTCCAACCCTGGTTTGTGCCTCGCCTGCGGCATCATCGACGACGACAAGGCCCAGGCCGTTGTCGATCGGCTGACGGCGCCGGACATGTTCAGCGGCTGGGGCGTGCGCACCCTTTCCAGCGATCACCCTGCCTACAACCCCATGTCCTACCATCTCGGATCGATTTGGCCGGTGGCGAACGCGCACCTGTGTGTCGGCCTCAAGCGCTACGGCTTCAACGAGGCGCTGCACAAAGTCGCCCGCGGGATCCTCGACGCCGCCAGCCTCTTCGAAGACGGCCGTCTTCCCGAGGTCTTCGCCGGCCACCCCCGAGATCGTCAGCATCTCCATCCCGGCATCTACCCCGACGCCTGTTCCCCGCAGGCCTGGTCGGCTTCGGCCGTCCTCCAGATCTGCAGCGCGCTGACCGGAATTGTGCCTTTGGTGCCCGAGCACACGGTGATCGTCGATCCGGCGCTGCCCGACTGGATGCCGGAGGTCACGCTCCGCAATCTCTGCGTCGGCGACCAGCGGGTGTCGATCAGGCTAAAAAGGGACTCGAACGGCGCGAGCCATCATGAGGTGCTCGCGGGCGGAGAAGGCTTGCGCATCCATCGTCCCGATCCGCGCGCCGCGGGCAGGGACCGCTTCTCTCTCGAGGGCATGTCTCCGACGCTCGCAGCCGCCGGTTAGCCGCTCACCTGTTCACGGTCGCGTGGCGCATCACTGTCCCCGATCCCGGCCGCATTGTCGTGGCTCAATACCCCCTCTTGCGTTCCACGAGATTGCGCAGCAGTGCGCCCCGCTCGAAGTCCTCGATCTGTCGCGCGATTGCCGCGACGATGGCGTTGGGGGCGGAGATCGCCGCGTTGTGCGGGCTCACGTAGACGTCGGGATGGTTCCATAGCCGGGAATCAGGCGGCAACGGCTCCTGCTCAAAAACGTCGAGCGAGGCCCCTTTGAGGACGCCCGAATCAAGCGCCGCCAGGATATCGACCTCGACCTGCAGGCCGCCGCGTCCGCCGTTGATCAGAATCGGGCCGCCGAGCGGACCGCCCTGCCTCAGCCCGGCGAACAGCGCGGCGTTCAGAATGCCGCGCGTCTCCGGCGTGAGCGGCAGCAGAACGGCCAGAATGTCGGTTTGGGACAAGAGCCGCTTCAGGCCGTCCGGACCGCAGAAGGATTGGATCCCAGGCGCGGTTTTCGGGGTCACGCTCCAGCCCGCGACCCTGTATCCGAGCCCCTTCAGCTTCAGCGCGGCGTCCATGCCGAGCACGCCCAGCCCGAGCAGGCCGACTTGCACATCGGCGGCCTTCGGCTGATCGTCGTCGTCCGCCCAGAGGCGCTCGCGCTGCTGGCGCTCGTAACGACGAAGCCGGCGCAGATGGATCAGCGCGTGCATGACCACCCATTCGCTCATCCGGTCGCGCAGATCTGGATCGACCACGCGCACGATTGGCTTCTCGGGCAAAGCCGAATCGGCGAACAGATGATCCACCCCGGCGCCGAGCGAGAAGATGACTTGCAGATTCGGCAGGTCGGCGAGCGCGCCCGGAGGATGGCGCCAGCTCAGCGCGTAGCGGACGCTCGCTCGGTCGAATGGCTCGTCGAGCGCCGCGACGGCATGCGACGGCAGCAGCCGTTCGAGCCGCGCGCGCCACGGCGACGCGTCCCAGCCGCTTACGGCCAAGAGAATGCTCATGAGGCGGCCGCGATGCGTGCGACGACCGGATCGGCGCCCTCGGGCGACGCGTCGCCGATCCGGTAGGCGCTTCGCAGCCGGCGCGCCGCGGCTTCGGCATCGTTGGCGCTGCGGGCGTGGATCTGGGCGAGCGGCGAGTCGGGCCCGACCTCGGCGCCGATCGGTGCAAGATCGGTGAGCCCGACAGACGGATCGATCGTATCGGACGCGCGTGCTCGCCCGCCGCCGAGCTCCACCACGGAGAGTCCGATAGCGCGGACATCCATACCGACGACAAATCCAGCGCGCGCGGGTATGGCTTCGACGAGAGTCGACGCGCGCGGCAGCTCCGCGTGCCCGTGCCGGAGAAAGTCATTCGGGCCGCCCAGCGCCGCGATCATGCGTTCGAAACGTTCCGCCGCTGACCCGGAGTTCAAGCGTCCTCTGTAGCGCTGTCGCTCCCGCCCCAACGTCTTGCGCGAGGCCAGACAGCGCGAGGAGTTCCGCACCGAGCGCAAGCGTCACCCTATGGAGGCGGGCGTCCCGCCGGGCGCCCGTGAGATAATCGACGGCGTTGCGGATCTCGACCGCGTTGCCGGCTGCGCTCGCCAGCGGCTCGTTCATGTCGGTGATGAGTGAGACGGTGGGGAGCCCGGCGCCGCTCGCGACCGTCGCGATACTAGTCGCCAGCTCTTGCGAGGCCTCCAGGTTCGGCATGAAAGCGCCGGACCCGGTCTTCACGTCCATCACGAGTCCCTGAAGTCCGGCCGCGAGCTTCTTCGACAGGATCGAGGCGGTGATGAGCGCGACCGACTCGACGGTCGCAGTGACGTCGCGGATCGCATAGAGGCGCCGGTCGGCGGGCGCGAGATCGGCGGTCTGGCCGATGATGGCGCAGCCCGCATCCTTGCACCACGCGGCGAAAGAGCGGGAGATCGGGCTGCGATCGATAGCCGGGGATCGAATTCGAGCTTGTCCAGGGTGCCGCCGGTATGGCCGAGCCCGCGGCCGGAAATCATCGGCACATAGGCGCCGCAGGCCGCCAGCATCGGGGCGAGCATGACCGACACGTTGTCGCCGACGCCGCCGGTCGAATGCTTGTCGAGGATCGGGCCGGGAAGCTCGCCGGCGCGCCAGTCGATGGTTGCGCCCGATTCGGTCATCGCCTTGGTCAGCGCCACCCGCTCATCGAGCGACATGCCGTTGAAATAGACAGCCATGGCGAAGGCGGCGGCCTGCCCCTCGGTTACCGCGCCGCTGGTCAGCCCGGCGATGAACTCGTGGATCTCGGACCCGGAGAGATGGCGCCCGTCGCGTTTGGCGCGGATGATCTCCTGCGGCAGGGTCACGCGTTTTCCGCTTCACCGGAACGGATGAATGCGCGCAGCAGGCGCTTGAACTGATCGGCGGCGAGCCGCGCGTATTCCTGCGTCTCGTCGTGACTCGGATCGCCGCCGGCGAGGCCCGCGGCATAGTTGGTGACGACCGAGACGGCCGCGCAGCGGAGCCCGCAATGGCGCGCGAGAATCACTTCCGGCACAGTCGACATGCCGACGAGGTCGGCCCCGAGGATGCGCGCCGCGCGAATTTCGGCAGGCGTCTCGAAGCTTGGTCCCGAGAACCACATGTAGACCCCTTCATGCAGCGCGATTTCGGAGACGCGCGCCGCCTCGTGCAGGGCGGCGATGAGGTCGGGGTCGTAAGCGCGGGTCAGCGGCACGAAGCGCTCCGCGCCGGTTGCGCCGATCAGCGGATTGGTTCCGGCGAAATTGATGTGGTCAGTGATTGCGACGAGCGCCGGCGGCGGCCATTCCTTGTTGAGTCCCCCTGCGGCGTTGGTCAGGAGAAGCGTCTCGCCGCCGAGAGCGCGGAAGGTTTCGATCGCGACGCGCATCGCGCCCGCGTCGCCTCGCTCGTAATAGTGGCCGCGGCCCTGGAACAGCGCGACTTGCCGGCCCTCGATCGTCCCGATGACGAGGCGCCCGGCGTGACCGACGACGCTGGGCTGCGGAAAGCCGGGAATGTCGGCGTAGGAGATCGCCGTCGCCCCCTGCGCCTCGTCGGCGAACGGACCGAGGCCGGTGCCGAGGACGATGGCGAGCGGAGGCAACGATTCGACGCCTCGGCTCTTGAGTTCGGCGACCGCCGGATCCGAATTCACGTCCATGGGTTCCCCTCGCCTCTTCACCGGCAGACGGATCGGAATTGTTGACGCGCTTCACTCGGTCTTGGCGATGGACGAATGTTTGACAAGCCTATCGCCCCTGAGGTGTTGGAAGTTCTCCCTGCTCTTGGCGAACGTGGCGGCCTTGTCCTCTGCGATCAGGCTATCGACCGGAATGTTCAGCGCCTTGGCGATGCGCGCCATGACCTCGAGCGACCCGCCGTGCTTGCCGGATTCGAGATCGGCGACATGAGGCTGCGTCGTATGCGCGGCCTTGGCCAGCGCGGCTTGGGTCATGCCGCGCTTGGCTCGCCAGAACGCGAGCGGTGTCGGCGCCGCCAGGAGGGCCTGAGCCTCGTCGAGGCTCAGCGCGCCCACGCGGCCCGCGCGATACTCGGCCATCGCCTGATCATGGATCAGCGCATCGCACATATCTTCGTATTCCTCGGCAGGCAGGATCGCCAATTTCTCGCCGCCGGGCGTAACTACGAATTTGGCGGACACGGCCTAAGCTCCGTTCACTTGTAGATCGAGCCACGCGGCCCGATTTCGGTAACAATAATCTCGGCCGCAGTTTCCTCGAAGAGGACTCTGAAAGCCTCCGACACCCAATCGTTTCACGGATCGTCCACGAAGCGCGGTGACCTGATTGGCGAGCGAGGCCGGATCTTCCGCGTAAGCGGCCAGCTTGTCCGCGATCCGTTTGGCCATATTGCGATGTTTGCCCATCGCAGCGACCGCAGGATCGAGCAAGGTGATCCTCTTCACCGGAACCCAGATATAGAGATTTTATATAATCGTCAACGCGCATCTGAATGCGGACCTTAAAGCCGGCTTCGCCGTGGGATATTGACTTTCGCCCGACACCGGTCAACCCGGCAGATGCCCCGGCCCGAACGATTCCGGCAACAGCGCGCTCAGCCTGAACGTCGCACGCACGCCCTCGGGTCCGGCGATGTGGATGATGGTCGCGGCGTCGGCGAATTCGCGGATGCGCTGGCGGCAGCCGCCGCACGGCGTGCAGAGCGCCTCGCCGTCGCCGACGACGCAGATTTCGGCGATGCGCCGCCCGCCCGCCCGCGCCATGGCGGAAATGGCGCTGGTCTCGGCGCAGACGCCCTCGGGATAGGCCGCGTTCTCGACGTTGCCGCCGGAATAGACCGCGCCCTCCGGCGTGCGCAGCGCCGCGCCGACCTTGAAGCGCGAGTAAGGAGCGTAGGCGTTCGCCTGCGCGGCCTTGGCCGCGTCGAAAAGTTCGGCGATCGGGTCAGCGCTCTTTGACATAGGGAATCCCCGACGCCCTCGGCGGAATCGCCTTGCCGATGAATCCGGCGAGCAGGATGACCGTCAGAACATAAGGCAGGGCTTCGATCGCCTGCACCGGAACCGGTCCGATGACAGGCAGCTCGACGCCCTGCAGGCGGATGGCGACGGCATCGAGAAAGCCGAACAGCAGGCAAGTGGCCAGCGCCGGCCAGGGCCGCCACTTGGCGAAGACGAGCGCGGCGAGGGCGATAAACCCCTTGCCAGCGCTCATGTTCGGCTGGAAATAGGCAGCCTGCGACAAAACCAGATAGACGCCCGCCAGTCCAACCAGCACGCCGCAGATCATCACCGCGCTATAGCGCAACCCGCGCACCGAAATGCCGGCGGTGTCGACGGCGGCCGGGTTCTCGCCGACCGCACGCAGCCTGCAGCCCGAAGCGGGTGCTGTAGAGCGCCCAATAGGTCAGCGGCACCACCAGGAAAGCGATGTAGGTGACGAGGTCGTGGCCGGAAATCAAATCCTGGTAGATGGGGCCCGAAGATCGGAACGGCCCCGATCGCGTCGACGAATGGCAGCTTGATCGCGCCGAACTGGGCGCTCGAGGGCAGTTCCGGCGTGCGTCCGCCCTGCGACCAGATCGCGTTGCCGATCAACGCGGTCAGGCCGGCGGCGACCATGTTGATCGCGGTGCCGGAGACGATCTGATTGGCGCGTTGATCGATCGAGGCGTAGCCGTGAACGAGCGAAACGGCGACGGTCGCGACCACGCCCGCGAGCAACCCCGCCCAGACGTTTCCGGTGAACGCCGCGCCCGCCGCGGAGGCGAAGGCGCCGACCAGCATCTTGCCCTCGAGGGCGATGTCGACCACGCCCGAGCGCTCCGACCACAGGCCGGCCAGGCAAGCAAGGATCAGGGGCGTGCCGAGCCGGATGCCTGAATCGAAGACGACGATGAAGGCGTT
Source organism: uncultured Alphaproteobacteria bacterium (assembly GCA_963835885.1). Taxonomy (GTDB): domain Bacteria; phylum Pseudomonadota; class Alphaproteobacteria; order Rhizobiales; family Beijerinckiaceae; genus Roseiarcus. The sequence continues at coordinate 138,323 of CAWIHF010000039.1, read as the reverse complement.
GAAGAGATCCACGAATTCGGCCCCTCAGATCGGCGGCTGTGTCGTGCGTCGGGCGAGCAGGGTCGCGACCGGGCTGCGGAACATGTGCTCCAGCGCGCCCGCGAACAGCACCACCAGGCCCTGGATGACAATGATCATGTCGCGGCTGATCTTTGGTTTCTCGAAGGCGAGTTCCGCGCCGCCCTGGTAGAGTATGCCGAACAGGATCGCGGCGAGAATGATGCCGACCGGATGGGCGCGTCCCATCAACGCGACCGCGATGCCGACGAAGCCGAAGCCGGCGGTATATTCGAGGATGAGGCGATGCTCCTCTCCGAGGATCACATTGACCGCGAGGCCGCCGGCGAGCGCGCCCGACAGCAGCGTCGTCACGATCGTCGACCCGAGCGGGCGAAATGCCGCCATAAATCGAGGCCGCCGGGTTGGCGCCGACGGCGCGGATCTCATAGCCGAGCCGCGTGCGCCAAATCAGCAGCCAGACGGCCGCACGCGGCGGCGAGCGCCAACAGGAATGAAAGATTGAAAGGCGTCACCGGCCAATGGACGCCGATCCGCGCGAGCAGCTCATGGAATTGCGGCACCCTGCCGGTTTCGGGAAAGCCGGGCGTCTCAGCGTTCATCTGACCGGGCATGCGCAGCACGTCGACCAGCAGATAGCCCATGATGGCGGAGGCGATGTAATTGAACATGATCGTCGTGATGACGATGTGGCTGTCGCGGTAGGCCTGCAGATAGCCGGGAATCGCCGCGAACGCCGCGCCGAACAGCGCCGCGGCGATGATCGCGGCGACGACCAGCGAATAGCCGGGAAACAAGAAGCCCAGGTGAAGAGCGACAAGCGCAGCCCCGAGGCCGGCGATATAGGCCTGGCCATCGACGCCAATGTTGAAGAGCCCGGCGTGGAAGCAAATCGCGACCGCGAGGCCGGTAAAGATGAAGCTCGTCGCGTAGTAAAGCGTAAAGCCGATGCCCTCGAGGTCGCCGAGTGCGCCGGCGATCAGGATCTTCACCGCCTCGAGCGGATTCTCGCCGATCGCGAGCACGACGAAACCGGAAATGATGAAGGCGGCGGCGACGTTGACCAGCGGAATCAGCGCGACGTCGGCCCACGCAGGCAGGGGTTTCGCGGGCGCGCTCATGCCGCGCGCTCGTTAACGCCGGCCATCAGCAGGCCAAGGTCCTGGGCGTTGGTGTCCGTGGGATTTCTCTCGCCGGTGATGCGCCCGCCGCACAAGACGATGATCCGGTCGCTGAGGGCGAAGATTTCGTCGAGTTCGACCGAAACGAGCAGCACCGCCTTGCCCGCGTCGCGCTGGGCGACGATCCGCATGTGGATGAATTCGATCGCGCCGATGTCGACGCCCCGCGTCGGCTGGCCGACCAGCAGGATTTTCGGATTGCGCTCTATCTCGCGGGCGAGCACGATTTTTTGCTGGTTGCCGCCCGAGAAATTTGACGGTCTTGAGCAAGGGCGCGCGCGGCCTGACGTCGAAGGCCTCCATCTTTCGCTCGGCGTCGGCGATGATCGCCCTGCGATCGTAGAGCACGCCCTTGCCGTATAGCTTCTCGTGATGGAAGCCGAGCATTGCGCTTTCGCACGCCTCGAACGGCATGATGAGGCCGACGCGGTGCCGATCCTCCGGCACGTGGCCGATCCCCATCAGGCGCTCCAGGCGCGGATTGCGCTTCGCCGGGGGCAGGGCTTCGCCCTCGACGAGGATCGCGCCGTCGCTGAACGGACGGATGCCGGCGAGGGCCTCGAGAAGCTCAGACTGCCCGTTGCCGGCGACGCCCGCGACGCCGAGGATTTCCCCTTCCCTGAGGATGAAAGAGACGCCGTCGACGCGCACGACGCCGCGATCGTCGCGCACGACCAGATGCCGCGCCTCCAGCGCGATTTCGCCCGGATGCGCAGCTTTCTTCTCGATCTTGAGAATGACCTTGCGCCCGACCATCGCGTCGGCGAGTTCGGGCGGTGAGGTCTTCGCCGTGTCGAAGGTCGCGACCATCTCGCCGCGCCGCATCACGGAGACTCGGTCGGTAAGGGCCATGATCTCACGCAGCTTGTGGGTGATGAAGATGATGGTCTTGTGCTCGCCCCTCAGCACCCGCAACATCTCGAAGAGCTGATCGGCCTCGGCGGGCGTCAGGACCGCGGTCGGCTCGTCGAGCACCAGGATTTCGGCGCCGCGCACGAGGGCCTTCAGGATCTCGACCCGCTGCTGCAACCCGACCGACAGTTCGCCGACGATGGCGTCGGGATCGACTTCGAGTCCGTACTCTCTCGCGAGTTCGGCGAGCTGCTTGCGAATCGCGCCAGCGCCTCCGGCGAGCAGCGGCCCGCCCTCCGCGCCCAGCATCACGTTTTCGAGGACGCTGAGCGGCGGCACCAACATGAAATGCTGATGCACCATGCCGATGCCGTGGTCGATCGCTTCGCGCGGCGAGAGGATCCTGACCGGCTTGCCGTTGACCCGGATTTCGCCGGCGTCGGCCTCGTAGAAGCCGTAGAGAATCGACATCAGGGTCGACTTGCCGGCGCCGTTCTCGCCGACGATGCCATGGATGACGCCGCGCTCGACGACAAGATTGACGTTGTTGTTGGCGTGAACCGGACCGAAGCTCTTGTCGATGCCGATGAGCTCGATCGCGGGAGGGGCTTTGCCGGCCTCGGTGGTCACGCGCTTCCCCAGACGTTCAGTTCGGCGACGCCCTCTTGCGCCAAGACGCGCCGCCTGCGCGGCGGCGCTGCTCGGCATGATGGGCTTCTGCGGGTTCTGTTTCCTCAGGCCTCATTGCAGAGAGCGATGCGACGCACCGCTCCCCCAGGGCTGGCAAGCGCCTCTTACATCGGGCACTTGTTGTCGGTCATGTAGTCGTGAACCTTGATCTTGCCGGAGATGATGTCGGCCTTGGCGGCGTCAACCGCAGCCTTCACTTGCGGGGAGATCAGGGACTTGTTGTATTGGTCGAGCGCGTAGTCGACCCCGCCGTCCTTGAGGCCGAGCGAATTGACGCCAGCCTTCCACGTGCCGTTCTTGGCGTCCATGAAGGATTTATAGGTTGCGACGTCGACGTGCTTGAGCATGGAGGTCAGGACTTTGCCCGGGAACAGATAGTCCTGGTCCGAGTCGACGCCAATTCCGAGCTTGCCGGCGTCTGCAGCCGCCTTCAGCACGCCTTGTCCCGTCGCGCCGGCGGCGGCGTAAACAATGTCTGCGCCGCGGTCGATCTGCGACTTGGCGAGCTCTCCGCCCTTGACCGGATCGTTCCACGCCGCGGGCGTCGTGCCGGTCATATTGGCGAACACTTCGTCTTTGCCGTCGGAGGCATATTTCACGCCCTGTTCGTAGCCGCACTCGAATTTCGAGATCAGGGGAATATCCATCCCGCCGACGAAGCCGACCTTGCCGGTCTTCGAAACCTTTGGCCGCGATGACCCCGACGAGGAACGAGCCCTCCTGCTCCTTGAACACGATCGACTGAACGTTCGGCTTGTCGACGACCGCGTCGATGATGGCGAACTTGGTGTTGGGAAACTCGTCGGCGACCTTGCCGAGCGCCGTCGCCCAGGCGAAGCCCACCGTCATGATCGGCGAGAAGCCGTCCTTGGCGAATTTGCGCAGCACCTGCTCGCGCTGCGCGTCATTCTGGATCTCGAGATCGCGGAAGTTGATGCCCGTGTCCTTCTTGAATTTCTGCGCGCCGTTGAAGACGCCTTCGTTGAAGGATTTGTCGAACTTGCCGCCCAGGTCATAAACCACTGCGGGCTTGACCTCGGCCGCCCAGGCCGCGGCGGAGGCGAACAGCGCGCCGGCCAACAGCGCCGTCGTCACGAGACTTGATTTGCGACCGAACATTCTGACCTCCGGAAATGGCGAGAGCCGAAATTCGACGCGCGCCCGATGCCCTTCAAGAAACTGACCGATTGGTCAAGATAAGTCTACTCGCGCCGGCGCTGTCAATGCCGCAAGCCAGTTCCGACCGCTTGCCAACGAACGCGCCGAGACTATGCGGGCCATTTCGCGAGGGCAAGCCGAGAGCGCCGATTTCGCGCCGGATTTCTCTTCGCGCGCTGGGGCGCTGACTCGCCGGAAGCCTTAATTGAACAGCGAGGACACGCTCTCTTCCTTGGCGATGCGCGCGATCGCCTCGCCGATCAGCGGGGCGATCGAGATGACGCGGATGTTGCGCGCGACCAGCACCGCCTCGGTCGGGGCGATTGTATCGGTGAGGACAAGCTCGGTGAGCTTCGAGGCGGCGATGCGGGCGACGGCGCCGCCCGACAGAACGCCGTGGGTGATGTACGCGGAGACGCTGGCCGCGCCGGCGGCTAGCAGCGCGTCAGCGGCGTTACAGAGCGTGCCGCCGGAATTGACAATGTCGTCGAGCAGCACGCAGTTGCGGCCTTTGACGTCGCCGATGATATTCATCACTTCGGATTCGCCCGCCCGCTCGCGCCGCTTGTCGACGATCGCGAGCGGCGCGTCGAGCCGCTTGGCGAGCGCCCGGGCGCGCACGACGCCGCCGACGTCAGGCGAGACGACCGTCACATTCTTGCCTGCGTCGCCGCGCGACTGAATGTCGCGCACCATGGTCGGCGCGGCGAAAAGATTGTCCGTCGGGATGTCAAAAAAGCCCTGAATCTGGCCGGCGTGCAAATCGACGGTTAGCACCCGGTCCGCTCCGGCGCGGGTGATCAGGTTGGCGACCAGCTTGGCCGAAATCGGCGAACGCGGCCCGGGCTTCCGATCCTGTCGGGCGTAGCCGAAATAGGGGATGACTGCCGTGATGCGATGCGCGGAGGCGCGACGCAACGCGTCGATCATGATGAGAAGCTCCATCAGATTGTCGTTGGCGGGATACGACGTCGACTGGATGATGAAAGTGTCTCGGCCGCGTACGTTCTCGAGAATCTCGACGAAGATTTCCAGGTCGGCGAAGCGGCGGACATGGCAGCCCGTCATGGGCTCGCCCAGGTAGGCCGCGATGGCCTCGGCGAGCCGGCCATTGGAATTGCCGGCCAAAAGCTTCATCTTGCCGAGCACGGCCGATCTCCGCATACCCGTCGCGCGCTTCCGAAAACGCGGACGCGGCGGCTCATAGCAGCCGCCCCGGTCGTAAACAACATGACAATCAGAATACAGGGGGTCCGCTCAGGCCCGGGGTCTGCAGGCGATAGGAAGCGTCACTCGGCGTAGCTGATCGCCGACCCCGGGGCCGCCTCTGGCGTGTTCGACAGATAGGCGGCGAGATCGTCGGCGCATTTGGCTGCGATACTGTCGAGCGCCGCCTCGCTGACCATCGCCCAGGGATTATCCCCCGAACCCGGCACGACGATCGAGTCGCTGAGCCGCTGCGCCCTCTGCTTGTCGGGCGTGAACACGTCCCAGACGAAATCGACTGTCGCCCCGTCCCGCGCCAGGGCGGCGCTGAGATAGCCGCGCACGAGATAGCGCGCCGATGTCGGCGGAGCGAGCGCGATTTGGCGTTGAGCGGCGGCCTCATCGAGGCTGTGGTCGAAGCGGGCGACCAATTCAGGGGGCGCGCCCTCGACCGAAACGATCGCCATGGTCGCGCCGGCCATGCTCGCGTCCGGGCGACGCACGAATTGTTGGCTGCCCTCGACGCCGGTCGCCACGTCGCCAGCGGTCTCGACGCAGCCGCTCGCGGCCAGCGCCGCCAGCAGCGCCAGAACGCCGGACGCAAACGCCTTGCGCGACACGAACGCTCCATCGAGATTGAGACTCACGCTGGAATACTCCCCGCTCCCTTCGCATCCCAGCTTCGGAAGACAGTTAACCAAGCCTTAACGCGTGCGCGGATTGCTAGCCCCATTCCGTAACGAGGTCTAGCCCTCGCCTGGGCGAGAGGTTAGCGACGCCGGTATTCCCAGCGCCGTCCCGCCGGCCTAAATAGACGCCATGACCGGCGCGCGAAAAAGCTACCCTCCGGGTGAGGCGCCCGAAGCCGAAGCTCGCGCGGAAGCGGCGCTTATGCGCGAGCTCGCGCCGGACGCATCGCCCCTCGACTTCAGCCTCGACCAGGCTCCGGCGGAGCCGACCAGCCTCGCCCGCGGAGCCGAAGCGATCAAGGAATTCTGGCGCCATGCCCCGCACGGGCCCGGCGTGTACCGCATGATCGGCGCCGAGGGCGAGGTGCTGTACGTCGGGAAGGCGCGCTCGATCAAGAAACGGATCGCCGCCTACACGACGCCAGAGCGCCAGCCGCTTCGCATAGCGCGGATGACCTCCCAGACGCGCTCGATCGTGTTCGTCACCACCGAGACGGAAGCCGAGGCGCTGCTCCTCGAAGCCAATCTCATCAAGCAGTTGAAGCCGCGCTACAACGTCGTGCTACGCGACGACAAGAGCTTTCCCTATATCCTGATCTGCACCGGCCATCCCGCAGCGCGGCTCGTCAAGCACCGTGGCGCCCGCTCGATTCAGGGCGATTATTTCGGTCCTTTCGCCAGCGCCGGCGCGGTGTTCCGCACGATGAACGCGTTGCAGCGCGCTTTCCTTCTGCGCACCTGCTCCGACAGTTATTACGAGCACCGCACCCGACCCTGCCTCCTTTTTCAGATCAAGCGTTGCTCGGGGCCCTGCACCGGCGAGATCGGCGCCGAAGACTATGCCGGTTTGGTCGGGCAGGCGCGTGACTTTCTTTCAGGCCGCAGCCGCGCAGTCCGTCTAAGACTCGCCGACGAGATGAGCCAGGCCTCGGCCGCGCTCGATTTCGAGAAGGCCGCGCGGCTGCGCGATCGAATCTCCGCGATGTCAGCGATCCAGGGGGAGCAGAGCGTCAATCCGCGCACGATTCCCGAGGCGGACGTGTTCGCCATATACGAGGAGGCGGGTCAATATTGCGTCGAGGCGTTCTTTTTCCGCACCTATCAAAACTGGGGCAATCGCGCCTATTACCCCCGCGCCGATCGAGCGCTCGGGTCGGAAGAGGTGCTCGACGCCTTTCTGGCCCAATTCTATCTCGAACGGCCAGCCCCGCGGCTGGTGCTGTTGAGCCACGCCATTCCCAGCGCGGCGACGCTCTGCGAAATCTTGAGCGCGCGCGTCGGCCATCGCATCGCCATTGGCGTTCCCCGGCGGGGTGAGAAGAAGGATCTCGTGGAGGTCGCCATGCGCAATGCGCGCGAGGCGCTATCGCGCAAGCTGGCCGAGTCCGCAAGTCAGGAAAAGCTGCTTGGCGCGCTTGCTTCCGCTTTCGGTGTCGAACGCCCGATCCGCCGGGTCGAGATCTATGACAATTCCCACATCATGGGGACGAACGCGATCGGCGCGATGGTGGTCGCCGGGCTCGAAGGCTTCGTCAAGAACCAGTACCGCACATTCAACATCAAGAGCGAAAACCTCACCCCAGGCGACGATTACGCGATGATGCGCGAAGTGCTGACGCGGCGCTTCGCGCGCCTCCTCCGTCAGGGCGAGACGGCGGAGGCAAGCGCCTTTCCCGACACACCCGACCTCGTCATCATCGACGGCGGCAAGGGGCAGTTCGAGGCCGCGCGCGAGGTCCTCGCCGCCCTCGGGATGACTGGCGTGGCGCTCGCCTCCATCGCCAAGGGGCCGGATCGTAACGCCGGCCGGGAGACTTTCTTCGTTGAGGGCCGGGAGCCGTTCAAGCTCTCGCCGCGCGATCCGGCACTGTTCTTCGTCCAGCGTCTGCGCGACGAGGCGCACCGTTTCGCCATCGGAACCCATCGCGCCCGGCGCAAGAAGGAGTTCGTCAGGAATCCGCTCGACGAGATCCCGGGCATTGGTCCGGCGCGCAAGCGCGCGCTCCTATATGCATTCGGCTCCGCCAAGGCGGTCGCCCGCGCCGGCCTGTCGGACCTTGAGAGGACACCCGGCCTCAATGCGTCGACGGCGAAAGTCGTGTACGACTTTTTCCATGAGGCCGCCGGGGGATGACGGCCGCCGGCTCCTTCCTCCCGCCCGGAAGGCCCCACGCCTGTCATTGCATGCAACCTCGAGCGAAAGCGAAGCGGGAAGGAGGCGGCGGGGATGGCGCTTTGCGATGATCTTCGCAAGCGGGTGGTGGAGGCGGTCGTTTTGGGCGGGCTGTCGCGCAATGCGGCCGGCAGGCGTTTCGGTGTGAGCATTGCCAGCGCGGTGCGCTGGGTGGCGCGCTTCAAAGAATCAACCACCTGATCCGATCCTTTTCTCCGACCCCAGGGTGGCGGCTCGTAAGTTCATCATCGCGCGGATGACCGAACCGGCGCCGCCGATCCTATCAAGGCGGGCTCGCGACATAGGCGACGAGCGAAGCGAAGGCTAGACTTCATCCACCGGAGCTGAACGGAACGGAGCGGCAAGGGATGCCGGTAGAGCTTTATCGTAGCGCCGACCTTCTGGTCAGGGCCCAAATCGACCATAAAACTCCGTTTTGCGTCGTGACCTTCAACTCCTATACCGACAGGCGCACCCTGGACCGCGAAGGCTTTGGCGAAAGATTCTTCGCTTCGCGCAGGGTCAACGCGATCCACGTCCTGTCGCGCGACAACGACTGGTATTTACTGCCGGATATCGAGCGCGCCCTCGCGGCCGCGGCGAAGGCCGCCGCGACGTTCGAGAGGGTCACGGCTTATGGATCCAGCATGGGTGCCTATGCCGCGATTTGGCTCGGCCGGCTTGCCGGCGCGACGACGGCGATCGCGCTCTCGCCGCAATTCTCGATCGATCCGCGTGTCGTCCCTTTCGAGGACCGCTGGAATCCCGATGCGCCCCGGTTGGATTACGAGATCGAACGCCGGCTCGGACTGACGGGCTTCGTCTCATCCGCCGACGTCTTCTACGACCCCACCAATCGCGATGCGCGCCATGTCGAACTGTTTCGCGACTGCCTTGAGGTCCGCGATGTTCGCCTGCCGGATTGCGGCCATCCGGTAACCGGCTTTCTCGCCGAGGTCGGGCTTCTAAAGCGCGTGGTGCTGGAAGCGGCGCAGGGACCGCTCGATCGGGCGGCGTTCGAGCGCGAGGCGTTGGAAATGCGGACGCGCTCGCCGCAATATTACGCCACGCTTGCGAGCCGGCCGGGTCCGCCGCAAGAGAAACTCGAGCTGATGCGCCGCGCCTATGAGCTTTTCCCGAGCGACGTCGGCTACATCACCCGCTATGCGTAGGCGCTTGCGATGGCCGGTCGGCACGATGACGCCATCGCGAAGTTCGACGAGGCGATGGGGATCGAACCGGATCACATGACGGTTTTGATCCGGGCGTGCGAATTCCTCGAGTCCAGAGGGCGTCTTCCGGCGGCGCGCGCCGTCGCCGATTGGCTGATGCGGCTCCATCCTTCCGCCGCTCCGATTGAAACCCTCCGCGCCAGGCTGCGCCGGCCCCGGCTGGCTGATGCTCAGGCCCGCCTGCGTCATTGGCTCGCCCGTTCTTCAGGCTTCCGCGCCGGCCGAGCGGCGCCTCCGCGGGCGTCGCTCTCGCCCCCGCGCGAGCGTCAACTGGCCCGACCTGAAGTTGCTCCACCCGGCAGGCCGGCCTCGCCGCCGAGGATCGAGAGCTGGCTGCGGCACGCCGCCACGATCGCCGCAGTGTCGACATGTCCCGTCGATATCGTCCTCCTTGGCAACTCGTTGGCTCATCAATGGCCGGCGCGCGCCTGGTCCGGCAGGCGCGTCCTCAATCTCGGCTCGAACGGCGACCGCACCCAGCATCTTCTCTGGCGACTTGCTTGCCTTGACGACGGCGCGATTGAGGCAAAAGCGGCGGTCCTGATCATTGGCGTCAACAATCTCGTCTGCGGCGAGGACGTCCGGTCGATTGTCGACGCGATCGGCGACGTCGTCGGCCAGATCCGAAGAGTTGCGCCGGGAGCCAAAATCGCCGCCGTCTCGCTTCCGCCTTTCGGTCTCCCCGACTTCCGCTATCGCGACGCAGACCGCAAAGTTCTGAACGCGGCTCTCGCTCAGATTCGGCTTATCGTCGTCGATGAGCCGGCGCGTTGGGCGCCTCGCGAGGCCGAGGCCCATTGCTACCAGCCGGACGCGGTTCACTTCACCCGCGCCGGTTACCAGCGCCTGACGGCGGCGACCGTCCGAGCAATCGCCACTGCACGGGGCGCAAACGAGTTTCGCGCCCATGCCGCAAATTCGCATTGATTGCCGTTCGGCCGTGCAGACGGCGGGAATCGCCGAGATCGGCCCGCTCGTGCGAGGGGAAGAAGGAACCGGAGGACGCCCATGACTTTGCTCGACCGGATCAACGCTCATCCGCTTCCATTCGCGGACTTGCTCGGCGTCGAGTTCACCGGCGTCGACCCTGACGCAATCGCCGCGCGTATGGTCGTGCGGGCGGATCTGTGCACGCTCGGCGACTTGGCCCACGGCGGCGCCATCATGAGCTTCGCCGACACGCTCGGCGGCGCCGCGGCCTTCGTCAATCTGCCCGAGGGCGCGAAGGGGACGACGACCCTCGAGAGCAAGACGAATTTCGTCGCCGGCGCGCCGGCCGGCTCGACCCTCGTCGGACGCTGCGTTTCCATCCATCGCGGCCGCCGCACCCAGGTCTGGCAGACGCGGGTCGAAACCGAGGACGGCAAGCTGATCGCGCTCGTGATGCAAACGCAGCTGGCCCTTTGAGGGCGAACCCTTCTCCCACTGGCGGCCATGAGCGGTAGAAGCCGCCCGAAGGGCCGGACGAGGGCTCCTGCGCCGTGCTGCGCTCTTGTCACGCGCCTTGCTGCGCGCCTCCTCACCCCTGATCTCGCTCCCGCAAGGAGAGAGAGGAGACTTCGCCGCCGAAACCCTTTTCTGCGAATAAAGCGCGACTTTCAGCGGTGGCGGGGAGGGCGACTGGTTGTCTCGCGACGGCTCCCATGTCTGCCGCCCTATGTCCCTCTCCCGGACCCGGCGGCGTGGATCGGCCGCCTTGCGAGGAACGTGTGCGGTGGGAGCGCTTCTTCGGATAGTCCTTGAGCCGGCCGATGTCGAAGGCTGTGTCCTGCCAACCGTGGACGGCCTGTTCGTACGAACGCGCGTTCGGTCGGCGGCTTCCGCGGAGAATCCGGCGCCGGAACCAGATTTTCAGAATCAGGTCGTCGATTGACTCGAAACAATCCGAGATGGCGCAGCAGAGTTCGTCGATGTCGCCTGTCTCCATGGCGACCGTTCGCAGCTCGGCTTGCCCTGTCGTGCTTTTCCGTGGCGATCCCTTGAAATACCCTTCCGCTCCCGTCGTCGGGTCGCAATGAAAGAAAGTGTGGACAACGTCGTTGCGCGCGTCGCGAATCGCATCGAAGAGGATCCCGGTTTCCGAGCCCTGCTCCCATAGCCGGCGATCGTCCCTCTTTTTCAGCTCCTGCTTCAAAAGATTGAAAAAGAGTGTGACCAGCGAGACGTTTCCCATGCCGGCGACCACGAGCTCGCCGACCTCCTGCGTCCAGCCGGCCGTGACCCAGACCAGCGAGGCGAACTTTCGTTCCAGCGCATTCCAGGCGAAGTTGACGAATCCGATGCTCGCCAAATGCTCGTCGTCGAGCCCGGTCCATTGCCGTCTGGCCAAAGGCGTGTTTTCGAACACGGTGCCCCTCTTCCGAAAAATCCTGTCCGCGCCGGTCTTCGATGGCTTGTCCGGGCGCACGCGCGCGGGATCCCCACCTCAGCCTGCGAACAACTGTTCTCAGATATGAACCTCGAATTTAGCACGAAGCAAGCGCAAACAAAAAGTCGGCGTCGCTTCGGTCATCAGGGCGTCACGCGCTTGCGCGAGCGAATGGAAGGACTGGCGGTCGGAAAATAGCCCGGTTCGACGCCAAAATTGACGGGTTTCACCCCGTTTGAAGGAAAAAGGAAATTGCCTGCTTCGATCGCCGACTGATGGCCAGGATTAAACCAATCATTATGAATCCGTGGCCTGCTCCGACAATTCGAGCCACGCCTCTTCGGCCGAAGTCAGCGCCCGCTCGAGTTCGCCGCGGCGCTCGGCGAGGTCCGCCATCTTGAGGGCGTCGCCACCGGCGGCGCTCGCCTCCATGAGCGCCTCGTCGACGCGGCGCAGGAGGTCCTGGAAGCGGCTCATACGGTCCTCGAGCGCGGCGAGCTCGCGCTTGAACGTCCCTCGACCGCGGTTGCGGGCGGGCGCCGGCGCGGACTTCGAGGCCGGCTCACGCCTCGCCTGCGCCGCGGGGGCGCTCTGGCCGAGCACGTGGCGGCTGTAGTCGGCGAGGTCGCCGTCGAAGGGTTTTACCGTGCCGTTCGCCACCAGCCATAGTTGGTCGACGCACGCTTCGAGCAGGCGCCGGTCGTGGGAGACGATGATGCAGGCGCCCTCATAGTCGTTGATCGCCTCGATCAGTTCGCCGCGACTGTCGATGTCCAGATGGTTGGTCGGCTCGTCGAGGATGAGGAGCTGCGGTCCGTTGAAGGTGGCGAGTCCCATGAGGAGCCGCGCCTTCTCGCCGCCCGACAAGGCCTCGATTTTCGTGTCGGCGCGCGCGCCGGAGAAACCGATCATCGCCGCGCGGCCGCGGATCTTCGACTCGGGTTCGGCGCGCATCCGCTCGGCGACATGAGTATAGGGCGTGCCGGCGGGAGCGAGGTCGTCGACCTGGTGCTGGGCGAAGAAGCCGACTTCGAGTTTGTTGGCGCGCACCATCGTCCCTCCCATCGGCGCGAGCCGTCCGCCGATGAGCTTGGCGAAGGTGGACTTGCCGTTGCCGTTGGCCCCAAGGAGCCCGACGCGGTCGTCGTTGGAGAGGGTGAGGTCGATACGCGACAGCACCGCCCGACCGTCGTAGCCTGCACTGACCTTCTCCATCGTCACGATCGGCGGGCTCAGCTTCCTGGCGACCGGCGGCCACGTGAACGGCATGACGGCCTCGTCGACCACCGCCGCGATCGGATCCATCTTGGCCAGCATCTTGAGCCTCGACTGGGCCTGGACGGCCTTGCTCGCCTTGGCCCGAAATCGGTCGACGAAGGCCTGCAGATGGGCGCGGCGTTCCTCCTGCCTCTTGATCGCCTTGCCTTGAAGGGCCTGCTGTTCGCGTCGCTGCCGCTCGAAGCTGGTGTAGCCGCCGCTCCACAGGGTCAGCTTGGCGCGATCAAAATGCAGAATGTGGTCGGCGACGTCGTCCAGAAGGTCGCGGTCGTGGCTGATCACGAGGATCGTCGAAGGGCAAGTCTTCAGGTAGTCGGTCAGCCACAGCACGCCTTCGAGGTCGAGGTAGTTGGTGGGCTCGTCGAGAAGCAGGATGTCCGGCTCCGAGAAGAGAACGGCGGCGAGCGCCACCCGCATTCGCCAACCGCCCGAGAATTCGCCGAGGGCGCGATTTTGCGCCTCCTCGTCGAAGCCGAGTCCGCTCAGAATGCGCGCGGCGCGAGCTGGGGCGGCATGGGCGTCGATGTCGACAAGCCGGATCTGGATGTCAGCGATGCGCTCCGCGTCGCTTGCGCTTTCGGCTTCGGCGATCAGCGCGGTTCGTTCCGCGTCGGCCGAGAGCACGAAATCGATCAGAGTCTCCGTCCCGCCCGGCGCTTCCTGCTCGACGCCGCCGACGCGGGCGTTCCTGGGCGCGGTGATCGAGCCGCTCTCGGGCGTGAACTCGCCGCGGATCAGGCGGAACAGGGTCGTCTTGCCCGCGCCGTTACGCCCGACGACTCCGACCCGCGCCCCGCTCGGCATCGCCGCGGTCGCGCCGTCAATCAGAAGCCGCTCGCCCAGGCGGTAGGTCAAGCCGTTGATATGAAGCATGGCGCGCTTTTGGCCCGCCATGAGGCATGTTGCAAGACGAGGCGTCGGCACCCGGCTGTGTCGGCGCCGTAACATATTTAGCACGTACATTCGCGCCAATGACGGGCTCACGAAGATCATGTCCAGCGACAACATCTGGAACAGCGTCATCGTCAGGCAGACGATCGAGATCGTGAAAGCCCTGCGCTTTCCACGCCGAAGCCCGTCGAGGCAAGACCCGCGACGGGTGAAGCGGCGCATCGCGGGCGCGTCGTCGGCAGCGGGGGTCCGCCTGCGTCTCGGCCCAACGCTCCTTCGAATCGCGCGAAGCGGCCCCGCGATAAGGAGGCCAGAGGGTTCGCGCGGCGTTGCTTTCGCGCGGTCGCCGGCTATATATGCCACGCTTTTCGTATGACCCTTGATAAAACGGCGCGGGTTTCGCCTCGCCTGGAGCTTCTCCTCTGTGCTGATCACCGAAGCCTTCGCCCAGACCGCCAATGCAGCACCGACGGCGGCGACCGACACGATCATCCAGTTCGTGCCCATCGTGGCGATGATCGCGATCGTCTATTTCGTGCTGTGGCGTCCTCAGCAGCGTCGCGCCAAGGAACAGCGCGCAATGGTCCAGGCAGCGAGGCGCGGCGACGTCGTGGTCACGACCGGGGGGGTCATTGGCAAAGTCTCGAAGTCGGTGGACGACTACGAGGTTGAGCTCGAGATCGCTCCCAACGTAAAGGTCCGTCTGGCCCGCACGGGAATCGCCGAGGTCCGCGCGAGAGGCGAGCCGATCAAGGACGCGACGCCGCCCGCGAAGTCGCCGCCGGCCAAGAAGGACGCGCCGAACGCCTGAGGAACGCCCTCTTGCGGCCTTCACTTGTTGTTAGACAGAGAGCCTGATGCTCCGTTTCGCCCCCTGGAAATTGGCTTCCGTTGTTGCGCTTGTGGCGGCGGCGATTCTGCTCGTCGTACCGAGCTTCATGCCGGCCGGCGCCGTCGACTCGGTCGCTGCCCGCCTGCCCGGATTCATCCCCCTCCGCCAGATCGTGCTCGGCCTCGATCTGCAGGGCGGCGCCTATATGCTGATGCAGGTCGACGAAGCTTCGGTAGTGAAGTCCCAGATCGAGGCCCTGCGCGACGACGTGCGCCAGAAGCTGCGCGACGGCAAGATCGGGTTGTCCGGCGGCATCGCCACTCAGGCCCGCGGCGTTCTCGTTCGCATTGCGGACAAGGCCGACCGCGACAAGGCCTACGCGCTTCTGCAGTCGCTGAGTGAGCCGATCGGCGGTCCCTTGGCCGGGGGCAACGGCCGGACGCTCGAGGTCAGCGAAACCGACAGCGGCGTGCAGCTGATGCTGACCGACGCCGCAATCGCCGAAAAGGTGCGGCATGCGGTGAAGCAGTCGATCGAGGTGCTGAACAGGCGCATCAACGCCATGGGAACGAAGGAAACCGTGGTCCAGCAGCAGGGCGCCAACCGCGTTCTGATCGAGGTGCCGGGCCTTCAGGACACGACGAAGCTCAAGGAGATCATCGGACAGACCGCCAAGCTCGACTTCCAACTCGTCGCCGATCCGGGCGATCCGCCGAATGAAGTCGAGACGCTGCCGATGCAAAAGGGCGGCGGGACGATCACGGTGCAGAAGCGTATGATGGTCGACGGAGCGGATCTGGTCGACGCCCAGCAGAGCTTCGACCAGCAGACCGGCGAGCCCGACGTGACCTTCCGCTTCAATCTGCGCGGCGCGCAGAAGTTCGGCCGGGTCACCTCGGAAAATGTCGGCCGACCCTTCGCCATCGTGCTCGACGGCAAGGTCATTTCGGCCCCGGTCATCCGCTCCCCGATTACCGGAGGAACCGGCCAGATCACCGGCAATTTTACCCTCGACGAAGCGAGCAATCTGGCGATCCTTTTGCGCGCGGGCGCCCTGCCGGCCAAGCTCACCGTGGTCGAGGAGCGCACAGTCGGACCTGGCCTCGGGCAAGATTCGATCGACGCCGGCAAGCGCGCCGCCTTTGTCGGCGCCATTCTGGTCGTCATCTACATGATCACGACCTACGGAATTTTTGGCGTTTTCGCCGATCTCGCGCTCGGCGTGCATATTCTCCTTATCTTCGCGTCAATGGTCCTGCTCGGCGCGACGCTTACGCTGCCTGGCATCGCCGGCATCGTGTTCACCATCGGCATGGCGGTCGACTTCGAACGTGCTAATCTACGAACGCATTCGCGAGGAAGCGCATCTCGGGCGCTCGGTGATCTCCGCCCTCGACGCCGGCTTCAAGCGCGCCTTCGCGACCATCGTCGACTCGAACGTGACGATGTTCGTGGCGGCGCTCATTCTCTATCTCTTCGGGTCGGGCGCAGTGCGCGGCTTCGCGGTCTCCCTCGGCCTCGGCATCATCACCTCGATCGTTACTGCGGTGACGATGACGCGGATGATGATCGCGCTCTGGTATCATCGCGGGCGGCCGCGCAAGATCCCAATATGAACGCGCCGGCGCGCCCTATGGACACTGCTCGATGAAACTGCTCCGCCTAGCGCCCGAAAACACGAAGTTCGGTTTCCTGCGGTTCCGCCGCGTGAGCTATCCGCTGTCGGCGACCCTGTCGATCATCTCGGTGGTGATGTTCCTGTTCGTGGGCATGAATTACGGCATCGACTTCGCCGGCGGCACGCAGGTCAACATGCGCGCAAAGAGCGGCGAAGCGCACGTGGCCGAGATCCGCTCGAAGGCGGACAGCCTCGGTCTCGGTGCGGTCGAAGTGCAGCGGCTCGGCGCCGAGTTCGGACGTCCTGTTGCGGATCAACGTGCAGCCCGGCGGCGACGCCGGCGAGCAGTCGGCGATCGCCAAACTGCGAGACGCTTTTTCCAAAGACTACATATTCCGCAGCGTCGATTCTGTCGGTCCGACGGTCTCATCCGAGCTCGTGCAAAGCGGCACTCTTGGCGTCGTCGTCGCCATCATCGCGGTGCTGACCTATCTGTGGTTCCGCTTCGAGTGGCAGTTCGCAGTCGGGGCGATCATCGGAACGATGCACGACCTTCTGCTGACGGTCGGCTTCTTCTGCGTGACCCAGCTCGAATTCAACCAGACGTCGATCGCGGCGATTCTGACCATCGTCGGCTATTCGCTCAACGAGACCGTGGTGGTGCTTGACCGCATTCGCGAGGTGATGCGCAAATACAAGCGACTGTCGACGGCCGAAATCATCGACATGTCGGTCAACGCGGTGCTGCCGCGCACCATCATGACCGCGACGACCGTGTTCCTCGCGCTGCTCGCGCTGTTCTTCCTTGGCGGACACGTCATCCGTTCGTTCTCGGCGGCGATGATCTGGGGCATTTTCGTGGCGACCTATTCGTCGATCTTCATCTGCTCTCCGATGCTTGTCTACATGGGCGTGCGCGCCGACGTCTTTGATAAGACGACGGACCAGGACGCCGACGGCGCGCCGACTCAGCCGAAGAAGGTCAAGGCGTGATGGCCGACATCGCTGCCGGGCCCTTTGCGCCCGGCAGCCATCCGATCGCTGCGCACGGGGGCGGCGCCTTCGCCTTCGCAGGCATGTTGCACCACGGCTCGATTTTAGCGACGCCCAAGGGCGTCCAGGGCATCGCGGCGCTGAGCGTGGCTCAGCTCGACGAACGTGTCCTTGCGCCGCTGTTCGTCGAACTGCGCGAGGCGCCCGGGTCGATCGAATTCCTCGTGATCGGCTCCGGCGCGCAGATGGCGCCCCTCCTGAAGCCGCTCCGGACGGCGCTTAGCGCGGCGGGCCTTCGCTTCGAGGCGATGGCGACAGGTCCGGCGTTGCGCGTCTATAATGTGATGCAGTCGGAAGACCGGCGTGTCGCAGCGGCGCTGATCGCAATCCCGTGACATCGACGGGGCGGGTCGGCGCCGGGGCGCTGGCGGAAGCCCGGAAGCATTGCGCCGCCCTCGCCCGCGAGAACGCCCGCGACCAATGGCTTGGCGCGCTCTACGCCCCGCCCGCCGCGCGCGAGGGTTTGCTCGCGCTTGCAGCGTTCGACCACGAGATCCGTCAGGCTCGCTCTCGCGCGCGCGATCCAGCCCTCGCGGCGCTGCGGCTTTCCTGGTGGCGCGGCGTCGTGCGAGGCGAACGCGAGGGGGAAGCCGCCGGCAGTCCGACGGCGCTCGCGCTGATGTCCGCCGTCGAAGGCTTCTCGCTGCCGCTCGACCAGCTCGAGGCGATGCTCGACGCGCAGCTCGAGGAGCTGATTCCTGCGGATGGCTTCGACCTTGCCACGTTCACGGCGTTCGCCGACGCAAGCGACGGGGCCCGGTTCAGGCTCGCCGCCCGCATCTGCGGCGGGACGAGGGACCTCGACGCTGCGGACGCCTGCGCCCCGGCCGCACGCGCGCTCTCGCTGACCCGCATGCTCCTGGCGCTGCCTTGGAAGGCGGGCTCGGCGCCGACGCTGTTTCCGGTCGATCTCGCCCTGCGTCACGGCGTGACGGCGCAAGATTTCGACGCGCGCCGCGCGAGCGACGGGGTCGTCGCCGCCTGCGCCGAGGCGTGCGGGTTGGCCCGCGAAAACCTCAAGGAGGCGGAACGCCGGCTTGCGGCATCGCCACCGGCGATCCTGCCCGCCTTTATTCCGCTCGCGACTGTCGGCGTCGATCTCAGCCGGCTCGAGCGCAATGCCCTCAGACCATTCGACCCGCCTGCCGAGATCTCTCCGCTCCGCCGTCAATGGGCGATCTGGCGCTGGGCGCGCGGGCGATGACGGCCGAGCCGATTCCGGGTCCGGGGAGGGCTGCGCCTCGTTTCGTTCGGTTTACCGCCAGTTTAGCGTCGGGCCTCAAAACAATCAGCAGCTTACGACCCCGTTTAGGGTCGTCGTTTAACCTTTTATTTACGTATAAAAGATCTCCCCGACGGTGCCCGCGCTAGACTAGCCCGACTTTCTCAACTGGCGCAGGCAGACGGCGAATTTCGGGGTTGTGAGGGAGCGAAAAGCGAGTTGTTTCAACGACGAGGTTTCGAAATTCGCGTGTAGTGGAGACCAAGTACCTTTGCAGAAGAATAGTTTGGCGTAGATTTGTTCGTCATGTCTTTGCGCCCGAATCGACGCTTCAAGGACGGCAAGGAGCACCGCTAGTGGAGCATTGTCGAGAGCAAGCGCTGCGCCGGCGGCAAAGTCGTGCAGCGCCAAGTCCTCTATCTCGGCGAAATCAACGACAGCCAGCAGGAAAGCTGGCGCCGGGTGATCGAGGCCTTCGACGAGGGGGCGCAACAAACCACTCAATTGGCCCTGTTCCCCGCCGATCGGCCGCTGCCCGATCACGCCGAGGGCCATGGGGTGCAGATCCGGCTCGGGGCCATGCAGCTGCACCGGCCGCGGCAATGGGGGGCGTGCTGGCTCGCCTGTCAGCTCTATGAGCAACTGGAACTCGACCGTTTCTGGGCGGCTCGTCTGCCCGATTCGCGCCAAGGGACCTGCTGGAGCCACATCCTCGAGACGCTGGTCTGCTACCGGCTCATCGATCC
Source organism: uncultured Alphaproteobacteria bacterium (assembly GCA_963835885.1). Taxonomy (GTDB): domain Bacteria; phylum Pseudomonadota; class Alphaproteobacteria; order Rhizobiales; family Beijerinckiaceae; genus Roseiarcus. The sequence goes on along the minus strand of CAWIHF010000039.1, from coordinate 119,116 downwards.
AGGCAGCGAGTGGCGCTTGCACCGGCTGTGGTTCGAGCAAAGCGCCATGGGCGATCTGCTCGGCGGAGATTTTGCGCTGGTCGAGAAGAACGCGCTCTATCGCTGCCTCGACAAGCTGCTTGAGCATAAACCGGCTTTGTTCACCCATCTGCGTCGGCGCTGGCAGGATCTGTTCGGCGCCCGCTTCGACGTCCTTCTTTACGACTTGACCAGCACGTACTTCGAATCCGATCCGCCGAGCGACGAGAGCGACAAGCGCCGCCACGGCTATAGCCGCGACAAGCGCTCAGACTGCGTGCAGGTGGTCATCGCGCTGATCGTGACGCCCGACGGCTTTCCGCTCGCCTACGAAGTTCTCCCCGGCAACACCTCCGACAAGACGACGCTGCGCGCCTTCCTTTCGAAGATCGAGGCGCAGTACGGCAAGGCCCAGCGCATCTGGGTGATGGATCGCGGCATCCCTACCGAAGAGACGCTCGCCGAAATGCGGCGATCCGATCCGCCCGTCGCCTATCTGGTGGGAACCCCCAAGGGACGCCTCAGCAAGCTGGAAACGTCTCTCGTCGGCCTGCCCTGGCACGAGGTGCGGCCGGGCGTCGAAGTGAAGCTGTTGACCGAGGCCGACGACCTTTACGTGCTCGCCCAGAGCCGGGCGCGCATCGACAAGGAGCGCGCCATGCGAAAGCGGCAGCTGAAGTGGCTGTGGGCGCGACTGGCGAAGCTGGCGCACATGAACCTCTCTCGCGAGAGCCTGCTGATGAAGCTCGGCGCCGCCCGCGCCAAGGCGCCTGCGGCATGGCGCCTCCTCGACATAGCGGTCGACCCGCACACAGCCGCCTTCGCCTACGCGCTCAACCGCAAAAAGCTGCGCCAAGCGCGTCGGCGCGAAGGCCGCTACCTGTTGCGCACCAATATGCGCGGGCGCGATCCCGCCGAGCTGTGGCGGTTCTACATTCAACTCGTCGAAGTCGAGGCGGCCTTCAAGAACCTCAAGGACGATCTGCAGCCACGGCCGATCTACCACCAGCTGGAGCAGCGCGTTGAGGCGCACATCTTCGTGGCCTTCCTCGCCTATTGTCTGCACGTCACGCTGCGCGCCAGGCTCAGGCCGCTGGCCGCCGGCCTCACCCCGCGCGCGGTGCTCGACAAGCTTGCCGCCATCCAGATGCTCGACGTCCACTTCCCAACCATCGACGGCCGAACCCTGATCCTGAGCCGTTACACCGAGCCCAACGCCGACCATAAACTCCTCCTGCGGCAACTCGGGCTCACCCTGCCGCCGCAGTCGCCGCCGCTAATCACCGCTCCTGCTCCGGCGGCTCAGCACCCGCAACCCGCCATGTAGTGGAGACCTTCGACCGCCCAGCCTTGATTCCACGGCCCTTTCCACCCGTCCGCATCCCCAGTTGAGAAAGTCGGGCTAGTGTCCGTCCATAAACGCTCGGCTGCCGTTGTCGTGGACGCCGAAGAAGTCGGTGCTGCAGAGGACCATCAGCGCCATCCGGGCCGAGACATGGGAGGCGATCAATCGCATTCTGCTCGCCAGCGCGCGGCAGGAGAAAGTCGAGACCGGCAAAGTCGTGCGGCTCGACAAGCACGGTCGCCGCCGCGCTCATGCATGAGCCGAGCGACAGCAGTCTTCTCTGGGATGCGATCCGCGTGATGGTGCGGCTGTTGAAGTCGGCCGACGCCTTGGTCGGTGGTCGTAAGTGGCGCAATCATCGGCGCGCGGCGAAGAAGCGGGCGCGGGCGATCGAATATGCCCGCGATCGAGCCCAGCGGGCCCAGCATTACCCTCCGTTGATCAAGCTGACCCGGGCGACCCTGGCCTATGCCGATCAGGCCGCGACGCAGTTATGGCGAGTGTCGGACCCGATGGCGGTGGCGCTGTGGCAAGCCGAGTTCCGCCACTATCGTCCGCTGATCGAGCGGATCATCGGGCAAACCGAGCGCCGCATTCTTCGTGGCGAGGCGGTCGCCGCCAACGAGAAGATCGTCAGCCTGTTCGAGCCGCACGCCGACATCATCGTCAAAGGCCGGCGCGAGGTTCAGTACGGTCACAAGCTCAACCTGACCACGGGCCGGAGCGGTTTGATCCTCGACCTGGTGATCGAGGCCGGCAATCCGGCGGATAGCGAACGGTTCTTGCCCATGCTTAAGCTAGAGCACAAAAATTCAGCCCCCGGAAAGCGCCGGTCAATGACGCCGCTCACAGCGCAGACGTGCGCCAGCTGCTATGCGTGCCTCGTGAAAATTCGTGACGAACTTGCAATGGAGCCGAAAGCTGCTCTGCGGCCGGCAGGCGCTGTTCAATCGAGCGGGCTGTCCCGACTTGGGCCGTTCTTGACCTGAAACCGTCAAGGCGCGCAACCGGACGCAATGCCCCGCAAGCCATCCCGACCGATCACGAATGCCCGGAGCGGACTCGCGACGAAGTCCGCGGCCAGGGCTGACAAAGGTTGGCGTCGCGGTGATGGAGGAACAGGTGTTTGGCAATTCGCCGAAAGCGGAAATGATCGCCGGCTTAGAGAGAACGCAGCGCGCGATGCCCAGGCCGGACCTGAGCGGGCGGCGCCGGAAGCATCCGCCGCTGGTGACGGCGCGTGCATGACCCGAGCGCTCGACCCGCAGAGCGACGCCTCCGTGTTCGACACGTTGAATCGCATTGTGTGCGAAAAATGGAACTTGCGCGCGACATGCCGGCCTGCCGCACGCTCCCGTTCAGCGAATGGAAACACGACTGCGCAATCGGCGGATCGAAGGCGGGGATGGCGAGCTTGCTTGAGACGGTCGCCGCGCAAGTTCGCGCAGGACAGCGAGCAGGCGAGATCAGAAGGGGCGATCCCGACCACATCGCCGTCCTGCTTCTCGGCGCAATGATCGGGGAAGTGAACTGGGCGCGCTCTCATCGACAGACGGCCGGGAGCGCCGCCGAACGCGCGCCGCTTCCGCTGCTCCTGCTCGATCGGCTCGCGGTGAAGCGTCGCGATTGAGAAATCGGCGGCTCCGCACCCTGGACGCTTGGAAAACCGTCCGCGCTCCCGGAGAGCCGCGGCGCGCCGACGCGGCCGCGTCGCGCTTCGCGCGCGCCACGCCCGGGCGTACGAACTTTCTCTATTGCTAGGCCGTCGCATTGGCGCTTGCCGGCCGCATGGAGGAAGCCGGGACAATCGCGAAGCGAGCAATCGAGAAAGGCCGGGCCTTTCACTTCACATGTTTTTCGAGATCGGGACCATAAGCGAGATCACGGACAAGATCGCAGCGGGCTGGCGGCTGCTCGGGCTGCCGGAATAAAGGCATGAATGGTCACCGCAAGGCGCGGTTCACTTGCACGGATTGACCCACCGAAGGCCAGCAAACCGAGCGAAATCGGCATCTGTCGAATAGAGGATATATCCGCGTTCCATTGCGAGGACGGCGAGGTGAGCATCCGTCGTGAGATTGGCGGCGGTCCCAAGGCGCTCGAGTTCCGCGCGCAGCCTCGTGAAGTGTGTTTCCGACGGCTGCGCCACATGAACGTGCGGCAGCGCCAGCCATGCTTGAAGCCGCTGCATCACGTCATGAACGGCGAGCGGACGCGCGACCACCCGGCGATTCGTGGTGATCCGCACGAGACCGAGAATGACTGCCCAGGCCAATCCGACGCCTTCGGCGCCCGACAGGCACGCGTCCCACCAGCGGCGAGCCTGCTCGTGAACGGCGGAATTGGCGTTATGCGCGTGAACGAGAACGTTTACGTCGGGCAGGATCATTGACTTCTTCCGCGTAGGCTTCTGCTTCCAGTTCGTCGGCGAGTTGCCCAAGCTTGTCGACATCGACGCCCGGCCGAAATCCGAAAGAATGCGGGATCGTCTTCGGCGCGGCCCCTCGCCGAGCCGCGGCAGCCTCTCCCAAGCCGGCGCGAATCGTTCGATTTACGGCTTCTTTGAAGGGGATGTCGAGTTCTCGCGCGCGTTGCTTGAGCAGTCCCGCCAGGTCGTCGTCGAGCGTCAGTGTCGTGCGCATGGCCGACATCATTGATGCGCCAACTTCCGATGTCAAGACATCAAAACCTGGATGCCGGGGTAACCGTCGAACTCGACAGCCAGGAGCCGTCGAGGAATGGGTTGCCGCGGAACGGGACCCGTGTTGGAGCGGCCCTTCGAGGTCGGTTCGCGGCGCCTCAGGACAAGATCTGTGGGCGCCCCGCGCCGTCCTCCTCACACCGTCATCCGCCCGCGCACCTCGGTCTCGTTCATTTCGGCGCGCGTTCCGGAGAGCACGATCGCGCCGCGGTCCATCACCGCATAGTCGTCAGCGATGTCCCTCGCCCACTCGAAATATTGCTCGACCACCAGAATCGCCATCCCGCCCTTCTGGCGCAGGTGGAGGAGCGCGCGGCCGATGTCCTTGATGATCGAGGGCTGGATGCCCTCCGTCGGCTCGTCGAGGATGAGGAGTTTCGGCTTGGTCACCAGCGCGCGGGCGATGGCGAGTTGCTGCTGCTGGCCGCCGGAGAGATCGCCGCCGCGCCGCCCGAGCATGTCGTTGAGGACCGGGAAAAGCGAAAAAATCTCGTCGTCGACGGTGCGATCGCTGCGTGGTTGGGTGGCAAAGCCCGTCATCAGATTCTCGCGCACCGTCAGAAGCGGGAAGATCTCGCGGCCTTGCGGCACGTAGCCGAAGCCGCGCCGCGCCCGCAAATGGCTCGGCAATGTGCTCATGTCTTCGTCGTTCCAGCGGATGGCGCCGGAGGCCACCATGTGCTGCCCGACGATGGCGCGCAGAAGCGAGGACTTGCCCACCCCGTTGCGCCCGAGGACAGTCAGGATTTGTCCCGTTTGGGCCTTCAGCGACACCGAACGGAGGGCCTGCGCCGCGCCGTAGAAGAGATCGATGCGTTCGACACTCAGCATGGGACGATCCGTGAAAGGACGATGCCGATAAGCGGATGCTCGCCGAATCCTGAACGGACGCGCCCCCTCCACCGGCCTTCGGCCGGTCCCCCTCCCCCGCCGCTTCGCGGCAGGGGAGGATTCGCGTCATCCTCCCCTGCGAAGCGGGGGAGGGGGACCATGCGAAGCATGGTGGTGGGGGCGGCGTCGGAGCAGAGCACGTTTACCGCCCCAGATAGACTTCGATGACGCGCGGGTCGGCGCTCACCTTGTCGAGCGAGCCGTCGGCCAGCACCGAACCCTCGTGCAGCACCGTCACCTTGACGTCGAGCTCGCGCACGAAGGCCATGTCGTGCTCGACGACGACGACCGAATGATCGCGCGCGATCTCCCGCAAAAGCTCGGCGGTCGCAAAAGTCTCGGCGTCGGTCATGCCGGCGACCGGTTCGTCGACGAGAAGGAGCTTCGGGTCCTGCGCCAGCAGCATGCCGATCTCGAGCCACTGCTTCTGCCCATGCGACAACGAGCCGGCGACGCGGCCCCGCTGGTCGCCGAGCCGGGTCGTCACGAGGATCCTGTCGATCGTCTGGCGCACCGCCTTGTCGTCGTGGCCGAATAGTGTCGTGAGCACGCCGCGCGGGGCCTTGGTCGCGAGCAGGAGATTGTCCTCGACGGTGTGGTTCTCGAATACGGTCGGCTTTTGGAACTTCCGCCCGATTCCGAGCGAGGCGATCTCCGCCTCGTCGAGCTTGGTGAGGTCGTGTCGACCGTCGAACAGGACATCGCCCTCGTCGGGGCGCGTCTTGCCGGTGATGACGTCCATCATCGTCGTCTTGCCGGCGCCGTTGGGGCCGATGATCGCGCGCATCTCGCCCGGCGCGAGCACCAGCGACAGGCCACGCAACGCCTTGTAGCCGTCGAAGGAGACGCTGATCCCGTCGAGATAGAGCAGCGATGAGGTGAGGGCCGGATCGTCGGAAGCGATCATGGGTCGGCGCCTTCCTCGACCGCGATGGCGGACGCCTCCGCTCGGGGCTTCTTCTCGCGCGTGGTGAGCGCAAGCCCGAGCAGGCCCTTGGGCAGGAACAGCGTCACGAGGACGAAGAGCAGGCCGAGGCCGTAGAGCCAGTATGCGGGGAAGGCCCCGGTGAAATAGGTTTTAGCGAAATTGACCGCGATCGCTCCGATCGCCGCGCCGACCAGCGTCCCGCGGCCGCCGACGGCAACCCAGATCGCCGCCTCGATCGAATTGGCCGGAGCAAATTCGCTCGGGTTGATGATGCCGACCTGCGGCACGTAAAGCGCGCCCGCGACGCCCGCGATCACAGCCGAGACAACGAAGGCGAAGAGCTTATAGTTCTCGACCCGGTAGCCGAGGAAGCGCATGCGGCTCTCCGCGTCGCGCACCGCCATCAGCGCCTTGCCGTATTTCGAGCCGATGATCGCGCGGGAGACCCAATAGGCGATGATGAGCGCAATCGCGCTCGCCGAGAACAAGGCGGCCTTGGTCGAGGCCGACAGCAACGAAAACCCGAGCAGGTCCTTGAAGTCGGTCAGGCCGTTGTTTCCGCCGAAGCCGAAGTCGTTGCGGAAAAACTCCTTGAAAAGCGCAAACGTCATCGCCTGCGTGATGATCGAAAGATAGACGCCGGTCACCCGCGAGCGGAAGGCGAACCAGCCGAAGGCGAGCGCCAGCAAGCCTGGGACCAGCACGACCATCAGCATGGCGTAGGGAAACCAGTTGAATCCCCACCAGGCGACCGGCAGCTCCTTCCAGTTCAGGAACACCATGAAGTCGGGCAGGATCGGATTGGCGTAGACGCCGCGCGTGCCGATCTGGCGCATCAGGTACATGCCCATCGCGTAGCCGCCGAGCGCGAAAAACGCGCCGTGCCCCAGCGACAGAATCCCGCAGTAACCCCAGACGAGATCAAGCGCGACGGCGAGGATCGCATAGCAGAGATACTTACCCAAAAGCTGCACCACATAGGGCGGGACGTTGAAGGCGGAACTCGCCGGCGTCGCCAGCGACAGGACCGGCACGAGGATCGCCGCCAGCACGAGCAGGCCGACGAAGAGGAGGCCGAGCCTGTCGAGTTGCGGGCTCATGCTTCCACCGCGCGACCCCGGAGCGCGAAGAGCCCCCTCGGTCGCCTCTGGATGAAGAGGATGATGACGATCAGCAGTACGATCTGGCCCTGCACCGCGCCGATCAGCGGCTCGAGCAGTTTATTGGCGAGCCCGATCATCAATGCGCCAAACGCCGTGCCCCACAGATTGCCGACGCCGCCGAACACGACGACCATGAAACTGTCGATAATGTAACCCTGGCCGAGGTTGGGCGAGACGTTGTCGATTTGCGATAGCGCGACCCCTGCGATTCCGGCGACTCCGGAGCCGAGCCCAAAGGCCAGCATGTCGATGCGCGTCGTCGAGATGCCCATCGCCGCCGCCATGCGGCGGTTCTGCGTCACCGCGCGCATTTGCAGGCCGAACGGCGTCGCGCGCAGCACGAGCTGCAATCCCGCGAAGACGACAGCGGAGAGCACAATGATCCACAGGCGGCTGGTCGTTATCTCAAGGCCGCCGACGTGGAAGGCGCCCGACATGAAGGGCGGATTGGTGACCAGACGGTTGTTGGCGCCGAAGATGCTGCGAACCGCCTGCTGCAGAATGAGCGAGACGCCCCAGGTCGCGAGCAGCGTCTCCAGCGGCCGCGTATAAAGAAAGCGGATCACGAGCCGCTCGATCGCGACGCCAACCGCCCCGGAGACGACAAATGCGAGCGGAATGGCAAAGGCCAGCGACCAATTCTGCAGCGATGGCGGCAGGAGCGTCTGCACGACATAGGTTGCATAGGCGCCGAGCATCACCATTTCGCCATGGGCCATGTTGATGACGCCCATGACGCCGAAGGTGATCGCAAGGCCGATCGCCGCCAGCAGCAGAACCGAGGCCGCCGAGAGGCCGTACCAGAGGTTCTGCGCAACTCGCCACATCGCCAAGCGCGTGTGGATCGAGGAGAGAGCGGTATCGGCGGCGCTCTTGACCGCGGGGTCGGTGGCGTTCTGCCTAAGCTGATCGATCAGGCTCTGCGCATCCTGGTCGCCGCGCGCCTTCAATGTCGCGATTGCGGAGAGGCGGTCTTGCGTGGAGGCGTCGCGGCTCGTCGCGAAGATCGCCGCTCGCGCGAGCTTCAGCGCGTGGGCGACTTGCGGATCGCTTTCCTTGGCGAGCTGCGCCTGCAGAGCCGGCAGCGCCTTGGCGTCGCGAGTCTTGAACACGTCTCCGGCCGCCGCGAGGCGCTTCTGCGGATCGGGGCTGGCAAGCGTCAACGAGCCCATCGCGCCCTGGATCGCCACGCGCAGCCCGTTGTTGACGCGCACCTTCTTGAACGCGGCCAGGTTCGCGGCCGGAATCGTTTCGCCGGTCTTGGCGTTGAGGACCGCGCCCGTCGCGGTCCTATAGGCGACGATGTGATCAGCGGCGTCGAACAGGAGGCGATTGTCGCCGAGCGCGTCGAGGATTGCGGCGGCCTGCGGCGGCGCCTCCGCCGCAAGTTCGCCGACCGCTTTCTCGGTTTGGGGAAATTTGTCGCTGAGGAACTTGGCGAGCGTATCGTCGAGCGCGTCGGCCCGCGCCGCGCCGGAGACAAGCAGACAGGCGTAAAGCAACAGGACGCCAAGCGCGAGTGCGAGACCGCCACGAAGAGCGGACCGAAGCCAGCCGGCCGTCCCGTTGGAGACGGCGACTGGCAAGTTGGCTCGCAGCCTAGGCTGTTCGACGAACTTCGACATTGCAATGTACCCGAGCGCTTTCATTCACGTCGGAGCGATCGGACCTGTGGCGCCCAACGGCTCTTTCGTTCGGCGCGCCTGCCCCTCCCCCGTTGCGGGAGAGGGGATCAAGCTCGTACGCGCTGGAGGCTTTCAACTCCGGTCAGCCGCCGCACTTTCCGGTCTTGACGTTGAAATTGCCGCAGGACAACGGCTTGCGCCAATCCGAAATCATGTCCTTCGACCCCGGCAGATAGTCGGACCAGGCGTCGCCGGGCACCGTTCCGGGGGTCTGCCAGACCACGTTGAACTGGCCGTTGCCCTGGATCTCCCCGATATAGACCGGCTTGGTGATGTGATGGTTCGGCATCATCGTGGCGATTCCGCCGGTCAAATTCGGCACCGCGACGCCGATCATCGCGTCGATCACCTTGTCAGGATCGGTCGTGCCCGCCTTTTCGACCGCCTTCACCCACATGTTGAAGCCGATGTAATGGGCCTCCATCGGGTCGTTGGTGGTCCGGTTCGGCTTCTTGATGAACTCGTGCCACTTGTCGATGAATGCCTTGTTCTCCGGCGTATCGATCGAACTCGAAATAGTTCCAGGCCGCCAGATGGCCGAGCAGCGGCTTGGTGTCGAGACCGGCCAGCTCCTCTTCGCCGACCGAGAAGGCGACGACGGGAATGTCGGTCGCCTTGACGCCCTGGTTGCCGAGTTCCTTGTAGAAGGGCACGTTGGCGTCGCCGTTGATGGTCGAGACGACCGCCGTCTTCTTGCCCGCCGAGCCAAAGGCCTTGATCTTCGACACTTCGGTCTGCCAGTCGGAGAAGCCGAACGGCGTGTAGTTGATCATGATGTCCTCGTCCTTGACGCCTTTCGACTTCAGATAGGCCTCGAGGATCTTGTTTGTGGTACGCGGATAAACATAGTCGGTGCCTTCCAGCACCCAGCGTTGAACGGAGCCGCCGTCCGAGCTCATCAGATAATCGACGGCGGGGATCGCCTGCTGATTGGGCGCCGCGCCGGTATAGAAGACGTTGCGCTCGGACTCCTCGCCTTCGTACTGCACCGGATAGAACAGGATGTTGTCGAGTTCCTTGAACACCGGCAGGACGGACTTGCGCGACACGGAGGTCCAGCAGCCGAACACGACCGCGACCTTATCCTTCTCGATGAGCTCCTTGGCCTTTTCGGCGAACAGCGGCCAGTTCGACGCCGGATCGACAACCACCGGCTCAAGCTTCTTGCCGAGGAGTCCGCCCTTCTTATTCTGCTCGTCGATCAGCATCAGCATCACGTCTTTGAGGGTCGTCTCGCTGATCGCCATCGTGCCGGACAACGAATGGAGAATGCCGACCTTGATCGTGTCGTCCGCCCAAGCAGCAGTGGCGCTAAGCGTCAGCGCCGCGCCTGCGAGCGCGCCCGCGGCGCGCAAGAACATTCGTTTTGTCAGAGACATGGATGACCTCGTCGAGTGTGCCCCACGAAGCAGGGCGGCTGGAGCCGGGGAAGGCTTCGCAACGAGCATGCCAGCAACTTCCGTAAGGGAATCCGAGCCGCACTGCTGCTTTGACAATCGGCGGCGCCGCTGAAATGACCAAAGTCGGGCGTTGTCGACCACGCGGCGCCTCAAGAACTCGGCAGCGCGTTGCCGACGCTCGCGCGTTCGCTCATTGACGATCCCTAAAGGCGCCGCAACGCGGCGGCATAGACGCCATAGCCGCGACGCGGGCAAACCCCGGCGCGACGAATGTGAGATCGAGCATCACAGCCCCATCCGCCTCCTTGCGGGTCGGCTTGGTACTGCCAGGCGATGTAAGTTTTCGATCGCAATTCGGCCGCATAAGATCTCATCCGGCGTCAGGATTTCATAAAGTCGCCGGGTTTCTTTGGAACACGCCAGCTCTACTGGCCAATGCGCTATCGCCGCGAGGGGAATCGGGTCTTCCAATCAAATTGCGGATTCTTGAATTGGCGTCGTTAGCAAAAATGTCGGAAGCGCCTTATAGCGGAGCCTCGCGGGGGCCCTACGCCGCCAGGACAAGCGTGACCTGACCAACCCGGGAAAATCGTTTGCTGCATGTTTCAGGATCTTCGGCGCGCGACTGGCGAATAGCCGCGACGGCTGCGGCTGTCGCGGGCGCGATCGCGCTCGCAGGCTGCGGCAAAAAGCAGGAGACGCAAGCAGTCGTTGGACAGGTCATCGCGCATATCGGGCCGGACGACGTGACGCAGCAGGAGCTCGACAACGAACTCCGACTGGCCAACATCCCCCTGGACAAACGCAGCGATCAGGTGGTCAAGGCCGTATTGAGCCGCATCCTCGAGCGCAAGTATCTTGTCCAGAAGGCGATCGCGGCCAAGCTCGACCGCGAACCCACGGTTCATCTCGATCTCTTGCGGTCAGACGAACAGATTTTGGCCGGCGAATATGTCCAGCGCAGTCTCGGCTCGAGTGTCTCCGCGATCACTGATAACGACATTGAAGAGTATATAAAGGCTCATCCTGAAAAATTCTCCAAGCGCCAAATTTTCCAGATCGAGCAGATCTCATTCCCCCCGCAAAAGGATATGGGGTCGCTCGCCGCCGCGACGAAAGACTTCAAGACGATCGACCAGGTCGAAGCAAAATTGAATGAGCTCGGCATCAAATACAGCCGAGGCACAGCGGCGCTCGACGCCGCGACCTTGCCTTCGGAAATGTTGAAGCCGCTCGAAGCGAGAAAGCCGGACGATGTCTTCTTCGTCCGCTCGAGGACGAGCGCAAGTTTCTTCAAGGTGGCTTCGGCGGATGAAAGGCCATTGACGGGCGATCAGGCGAACCAGTTCGCCAAACGAGAACTCGCCTCCGATCTGGCCAAGAAGGAAGCGCAGGAGGCCTCTGCCGCCGCCCGCGCCGCCTCAAAATACGAGGGCGACTACGCACGGATCATGGCGGCCGCGGCGCCGGCGGCGCCCGCTGCGGGCGGTGAAGCGCCCGCGGGCGAAGCGCAGAACGGTTCTTCGGTCGGAGAGGCGCCGAAAGTCGGCGAGGAGCAGAAGGAAGCGCCCAAGAACTAACGGGCCAGCTTTCCATTGCTGCCTTCCGAGGCCCGCTTTGCGGCCATGCGTCTCAGGCGCTTGCCTTCTTCGGCCGCTCGTCGTCCCTGAACCAGACGTAGATTGCTGGGATCACAAGCAGGGTCAGCGCGGTCGAGGACGCCAGGCCGAACACCATCGAGATCGCCAGCCCCTGGAAGATCGGATCGGTCAGGATGAAGGCTGCGCCGATCATCGCCGCCGCCGCCGTCAATACGATCGGCTTGACCCTCGTGGCGCCGGCCTCGATCAGCGCCGGCCGAAGCGGAATGCCCTGCGCCAGCCTCGTCCTGATGAAGTCGATCAAAAGGATCGAATTACGCACGATAATGCCGGCGAGAGCGATGAAGCCGATCATCGACGTTGCGGTGAACGGCGCGCCCAGCGCCCAGTGGCCGAGGACGATGCCGATCAGCGTGAGCGGCACCGGCGTCAGCACCACCAGCGGCAGCACGAACGATCCAAACTGCGCGACCACCAGGAGGTAGATGCCGAGGATCGCGACGCCGAACGCTGCGCCCATGTCGCGGAACGTGACATAGGTCACCTCCCACTCGCCGTCCCAGAGCAGCGTCGGCTTCGACTCGTCCAGCGGCTGACCGTGGAACGTGATTTCGGGCTTGCCCAAACCGCCCCATTTCATGTTGGCGATCTTGTCGTCGACCGCGAGCATGCCGTAAATCGGCGCCTCAAACCGCCCCGCAAGCTCGCCCGTCACCATTTCGGCGAAGCGTCCGTTGTGGCGATAGATCGGGTACGACGAGACTTCGCGCTTGAGCGTAACGACGTCGCCGAGCTCGACGTTCGCGCCCTGCCGGGCCGTGCCGCCAGCGGGAAGCGGCGTCGACAAAATGCGCTCGTCGAGCGTCAGGCCGCTACGCGGCAGCGCCACTTTGATCGCGATCGGCTTCAGGCCGCTGCCGCGCTGCGAGTAGCCGACCTCGGTCCCCCCGACAAGCGCGGCGATGGTGTCGTAGACAGCCTGTTCCTGCACGCCATGAAATTCGAGCGCCTCCTGGTCTATGGAGAAACGCTCGCGTTCGGAAGGCACGCCAAAGCTGTCGTCGACGTCGACGACGAAGTCGACCGACTCGAACGCCTGGCGCACTTTCGCAGCGATGGCCCTGCGACTCGCCGCGTCCGGACCGTAGACCTCGGCGAGCAGCGTCGAGAGGACCGGCGGCCCGGGCGGGACCTCGACGACCTTGATCGAGCCGTGCGGCGGCAATGGCACACGCGCCAGCCGTTTGCGGATTTCGAGAGCGATCGCATGGCTGGCGCGAGACCGCTCGCCCTTCGGCGTCAGATTGACCGAGAGGTCGCCCATCTGCGGCTCCGAGCGCAGATAATAGTGGCGCACGAGGCCGTTGAAATTGAACGGCGCCGCGGTCCCGGCGTAAGCCTGGATCGACGTGAGTTCGGGCAAGTCTTTCAGTTTGTCCGCCGCGGCCTTCAGCACGCGGTCCGTCTCCTCGAGCGATGAGCCTTTCGGCAGGTCGACGATCACCTGGATCTCGGACTTGTTGTCGAAGGGCAGCAGTTTCACCGCGACATCCTTGGTCGCGAACAGGGCGCACACGGCAAGCGTGGCGAGCCCAACGGAGATCAGGAAGATCTTCGAGCGCGCCCGTCCCTTCAGGAGCGGCGTCGCGACGCGGATGTAGAAACGCCCCATCGCCCCGACGTCGTGGCTGTGCCCTTCCCCGTGCTCCAATTTCTCGAAATGTTTCGCGGCGATGCGCATCAAGAGCCAGGGCGTCACCGTCACCGCAACGAAGAACGAAAACAGCATCGCGGTCGAAGCGTTGGCGGGGATCGGGCTCATGTATGGGCCCATCAGTCCGCTGACGAACATCATCGGCAGGAGCGCCGCGACGATGGCGAGGGTCGCAACGATCGTCGGATTGCCGACCTCGGCCACCGCCTCGACCGCCGTCTCGACGAGGCCGCGCGAGCCGCGCATCGACCAGTGGCGAACGATATTCTCGACCACGACGATCGCATCGTCGACAAGAATTCCAATCGAGAAGATGAGCGCGAACAGGCTCACCCGATTGATGGTGTAGCCCATCATCCACGAGGCGAACAGAGTTAGGAGAATCGTCGTCGGGATGATGATCAACACCACCACGCCCTCCCGCCAGCCGATCGTCGCCGTGATGAGAATCACAATGGAGGCCGTCGCGAGCGCCAGGTGGAACAGCAGTTCGTTCGCCTTCTCGTTGGCCGTCTCGCCATAGTTGCGCGTGACCGCGACTTCGAGGCCAGCCGGCACGATGCGACCCTTGATCGTCTCCAGTCGCTTCATCACATCTGCGGCAACTCTGACCGCATTCTCGCCCTTGCGCTTTGCGACAGCGAGGCTGACGGCGGGTCTGCGCTCCAAGTGTCCATCGGCGCTGCGAGTCATGGTCCAGGCGCGTTGGTCGACTTCGGATGAACCGACGACGACGTCGGCGACGTCCTTGACATAGACCGGCCGGCCGTCGCGCGAAGTCAGCAGCAGGAGGCCGATGTCCGGGACGCCTTGGAGCGTTTGCCCCGCTACCACAGGGATCGACTTGTTGTTCTCCCGGAACGCTCCTGCCAGGAAAGAGCGGTTCGCGTTGGCGAGCTTGTCCGTCAGCTGGCCGAGCGTGATGCCGTAGAGCGCTAGTCGCTCCGGATCAGGCTCGACTTGGATTTCGCTTGGCGCGCCGCCCACGATGTAGGTCGAGCCGACGCCATTGACCTTGGTCAATTCGTGTTGAAGCTCCTCGGCGACCAGTTGCAGCCCGTTGCCCGTCCATTGGGCCGCCTTGTCCGCATTGGCCGACAGGGTCAGCACGAGGATGGCGACGTCGTTGATTCCGCGTCCGACGATCAGCGGTTCGGGGATTCCTTTCGGAATGTGATTGATTTCGGCGCGGATTTTTTCGTGGACCCGCAGCACCGCGACGTCCTGGTCGGTTCCGACCAGAAACCGCGCCGTCACGACGACGCGGTCGTCTTGAGTCTGCGAATAGATGTGCTCGACCCCATCGATCGACTTGACGATGTCCTCGAGCGGCCGGGTGATGAGTTCGACCGCTTCGTCCGCCTTGTAGCCGTTCGCGGCGACGATGATGTCGACCATCGGCACACTTATCTGCGGCTCTTCCTCACGCGGCAGCGAGGTGACGGCGATCGCTCCGGCGATCAGAGCGGCCAGCAGCAAGAGCGGCGTCAGCGGAGAATTGATGAACGTCCGCGTCAAAATTCCGGAGAGGCCAAGTTTCATGGGGATATCAAACGGTCGCCGTCCTCGAGGCCGGCCAGGATCTCGACGCTCTTGACGTGCCCGTCGTCTCTGGTCTCGCCGGGCTGAACGACCACCTCGTCACCGCTGGCCAAACGGACGTAGTTCACGCCTGCGCGCCGGTAGAGGTAGGACGCCGGCACGATGATCGTTCGACGCGTCCCCGTATCGACATAGACCCGCGTTCGCTCGCCGACGAAATAGTCGCCGAGGCCGGAAACGTCGACGTCGGCGACGACGCGCCCGCCCTGAATCTCAGGGTAGACAATGCGGACGCGCCCTTCGCGGGTTTTGGCCTGGCCCTCGTCCTGCAGACCGCGCGAGCCAATTCGGACCGCATCGCCCGCGCGCAGAAACCGCGCGTGACGTTCGGGTAGCTCAAGGCGGAGGATGTACTGATCCTCGGCAATCGTGGCGATCGTCTCACCCGGCATGATCACCCGACCGACCGAGACCGGCGCCGTGAGCACACGGCCTGCTCCCGGCGCCAGAACGGCCCCTTCGCTCGCCTGCTGCGCGACGACGTCGCGGTCGGAGCGCATCGCCGCCAGGTTTCGTTCGGCGACTTCAAGGTTGGTCTTCGCCTGGTCGAGCTGGGTCTGGGTGCTGACGCCGCGCTTCGCCAATTCGGCAACGCGATCGTAATCCGTCTTCGCCTGATCGCGCTGGGACTGCTGCGAGGCGATACGCGCGTCGAGCGCCTGCATTTGAAGAGCGAGCTTATCGTCCGTCACCAAGGCGATCTGCGCGCCGGCAGCGACCGTGTCGCCTTCCTTGACCGTAAGCGAGGCGATCGTTCCGCCGATGCGGGCGCGTGCGATGAGCTGGTGCACGGGTTCGACCGTCGCGATGACCGCCTTGCGGTCGTCGACGTTGGTCGAATGGACGACGTAGGCCTCGTCGGCGTGAACGAGGTCAGCCGCAAATACCACTAGAAACATGGATAAAAAGAGACGCATGATCCGGTTCCAATCGCAAGCTTGACGGGTATATGAGAAGTTGCTAAATAAGCAAGCATGAATTTAGAAAGTCTGCAATTAAGGGCGGGGGAGGCAGAGAGGCTTCTCAAGGCGATGGCCAGCCGGCCTCGTCTGATGATCCTCTGCGAGCTCCTGAAGGGCGAACGAACCGTGACGGCGCTGCATGAAGCCGTCGGGCTCAGCATGTCGGCGATGTCACAACATCTCGCCCGCCTGCGAGCGGACGAGCTCGTCTCGACGCGTCGCGAATCCCAGACAATTTTCTATTCGCTCGCCGACGCCGGCGCGACCCGGATGCTCGAGACGCTATATGCGATCTATTGCTCTCCTGCGGAGGCGTCCTCGGTGCAGTGCGATCCGTCGCCGAAACCGGCTCGGGTGCGGCAGGGCACGTCGTAGCGGTCGCCGCGACCGGCGCCTCGCCGGAAGTGTCTCGGCGTCCCCGGGGTAGCAAACCCCCGAGATTGCGACAGCCGCGTCACGGCCGGAAGGCGCCTTCCCGCCGACGGTAGGGTGGTCGACGCGCATTTAAGCTATCTGAGGATTGTGCGGCAGTTTGCCGCAAACGGCTTGCGCGCCAGATCGCGCTGCGGGCAACGACGCCCAGCAGGGAGAATTGTGTTCATCGCCGCGCGCAGTCCGCCTTCCACCTTCCTGACCGGGCAGGGATTGTTTTCAGGCGATCGACTTTGTCTTTGCCTTCGTTTTCATCGGGGTGATGTTCGCCTACTCAGTGAGCCTTACCCTGATCGTTCTGCTCGTCTGCTCGTCTGCCTGTCTACATTCTGATCGGCTTCCGGTCGGACGCTTCACCGCCTTTTGGCGGTCCTTTGAGGCTTTCGCTTTGCCCCAGCGCTCAGGATGAGGCGGAGGGTTTGGGCCCGCGTTGGTCCTTGCTCGCGAACGCCGCCTCGATCTCTCGCGACGAAGGCATTCCAAGGAAAGCGTCGAAGCGTCCGTTCTCGGCCATTTCGTGCGCCGCGCGCATGAGCGCGCCCCAGGCCGCGCGGGCGAGCGCAGAACCGGTCGAGATGCGCTTTACGCCGAGATCCTCGAGCTGGCGGTGGGTGAGGCCCGGCGCGCCGACCACGACGTTGACCGGAAGCGCGCCGGCGACCCGCACGACCTCCGCGACGTCCTGCGCCGTCTTCACGCCCGGCGCGAACAAGCACGTCGGCGCCGGCCTCCGCGTAAGCCGCGAGGCGCCGCAGCGCCTCCGGAAGGCCGCCGGCGCCTTCGCGCCAGATCGCCTCGCTGCGCGCGGTGAGCAGCACCGTCTCGCCGCTGGCGTCGATCGCCGCACGTGCTGCGCGGAGGCGCTCGACCGCTTCGCGCAGCGCATAGAGCGGCGCGTCGCCCTCGCCGGAAAAATCCTCGATCGAGAAACCGGCGACGCCCGCGCCGATACAGAGTCTCGCGCTCTCGTAGACGCCCTCGGCGTCGCGGGCGAACCCGGCCTCGAAATCGGCGTTGAGCGGGCAGTCGACCGCAGCAGCCAGGTCGCGGATGTGGCTCAGCGCATCGGCGCGCGTGACGCCGCCGTCGGGAAGCCCGGCCGCGAACGCCATGCCGGCGCTCGACGTCGCCAGCGCAGGAAAGCCGAGCGAGGCGAGATATTTCGCCGAACCGACGTCATAGGGGTTGGGCATCACGAAGCAGCCCGGCGCGCGATGCAGCTCAGCGAAGCGGCGGCGCTTATCGGCAACGGTCGGAGTCATGACGCGGCTCTCGGCATGAGGCTGGACAGGCTTTCTTTCTGGCGCCCCTGGCGATCGAAATTGTCGGACGATAGCCAGCGCTCGTAGGCCGCTTTGCGCGCCGGCCACTCGCTGTCGAGCATGGAGAACCAGGCAGTGTCGCGATTACGGCCCTTGACGATCATGTGCTGGCGAAAGATCCCCTCGAATGTGAAGCCGAAGCGCTCGGCGGCGCGCTTGGACGGCGCATTGAGGTTGTCGCACTTCCATTCGTAGCGCCGGTAGCCGAGGACCTCGAACACATAGCGCGCGAAGAGATATTGCGCCTCGGTCGCGCCGGCCGTCCGCTGCATCGCCGGCGTGTACATGATGTTGCCGACCTCGATCACGCGATGGGTCGGCTCGATCCGCATCAGCGCCTGGTAGCCGAGGGCGCGGCCCGAGACGTTGTCGACCACGGCGAAGAAATGCGGATCGACCGAGCGCGCCTTGAGCTCGATGTCGGCCGCGAAATCATCGAAGTTGGCGAACGGGCCGTTGAACAGATAGTCCCAAACCGCATCGCGCTCGGCGTCGCCGTTCGAGCCTTCGTAAAGGGCCTCGGCGTGCTTCTCCGCATCGAGCGGAGCGAGAGTGATCCACCGCCCCTCGAGCGCGATCCGCTCTGGCCTTTTGGCGTGATGCGCGTCGACCGGCGGGCCGATGGGTCGTGCGGTCCGAGGCGTCATCGTGACGGAGGTTTCGTTGATGCTTCCCATGACTCGTTCACGTCCGTCTTGGCGAAATCCTCGCCCTTGAACAGAAGCCGCGCCCCGGCCGCTTTGGCGGACGCGTAGGACAAACAATCGGCGAAATTCAAGCGCGCGGGGTGTTTGCCCTTGCCGTATTTCTCGAAGCACGCGACAGCTGCCGCGCCCACTGCGGAATCGATTGGCGTCTCGACCACGTCGGCTTGGTCAAGAAACTTTTCGTATTGGCGTTCAGCCTCGCGCGGCGTCACCAAGAGCCGGCTCCCGAGCACGATGCTTGTCTCCAGGCGGACGATCGGCGACGAAAGCCGCCGATCGGCGGCGGCGATCGCTCGCGAGTATTCGCGATGATCGGACTCTTTCGCCAGGATCGCGACGAATACCGACGTATCGATGAAGCTTACTGCCCCCATAATTCGTCGATTTCGTCCTTCGTCATGACATGGCCACCGGGCCTTGCCATCGCTACCGTTTCGTTCGCGAGGTCTTCGAGCCGCTCTTCCAGCGGCCGCTTGCCGCGCTCGCGCTTCAATTCGCTGCGCAAAGCGTGCGCGATCGCCTCGGTCATGTTGGTCTTGCGCAATCGGGCGAGTTCCCGGGCGAGCTCGCCGACTTCCGGGTCACGAATGCTGATGCCCATGACGAACTCAGTCTATACCAAGATCGTAATTTCGTATATACGATCTCGCCGCTTCCGTCAATGGTTGTCCCTCGGCGCGGGCGTCGTCTGGGCGAGGCGCTGGTATTGGATCGCCGGCTTCAGCACCATGCCTTCGTCGAACTGCGCCACCATCTCGCGCTGGATCTGCTGCCAGGGTGTCTGGCTCTTCGGGTAGTCGTAGCCGCCGTGCTTGGCGAGGGCGGCGCGGCGCTCATTGAGTTCGGCCTCGGAGATCAGGATGTTGGCCTGGCGCTTGTTCAGGTCGATGCGCACCCGATCGCCGGTTTTCAGGATCGCGAGCCCGCCGCCCGCCGCCGCCTCGGGCGAGGCGTTGAGGATCGAGGGCGAACCCGATGTGCCCGACTGCCGCCCGTCGCCGACGCAGGGCAGCGCGTGGACGCCTTTCTTGATCAGCGCCGCGGGCGGCTGCATGTTGACTACTTCCGCCCCGCCCGGATAGCCGATCGGTCCTGTCCCGCGGATGAAGAGAATGCTGTGCTCGTCGATCTTGAGCTTCGGATCGTCGATACGACGGTGATAGTCCTCCGGCCCGTCGAACACGATCGCGCGCCCTTCGAACGCCTCCGGATCGTCGGGATTCGACAGGAAGCGCGCGCGGAATTCCTCGTCGATCACGCTCGTCTTCATGATCGCGTCGTCGAACAGATTGCCGGACAGAACGATAAAACCCGCGTTCTCCTTCAAGGGCTTATCGATCGGAAAAATGACGTCCGGATCGTCGGACTTGGCCTTGGCGCAGTTCTCGCCGATGGTCTTGCCGTTGACCGTCAGGGCCTTCTCGTGGATGAGCTTCCGCTTCATCAGTTCGTGCACGACTGCCGGCACCCCGCCGGCGCGATGGAACTCCTCGCCGAGGTACTTGCCGGCCGGCTGCATGTTGACCAGCAGCGGCACGTGGTGGCCCACTTGCTCCCAGTCGGCGATGTCGAGTTTGACGCCGATATGGCGGGCGATGGCGTTGATGTGGATCGGGGCGTTGGTCGAGCCGCCGATTGCGCTATTGACCACGATCGTGTTCTCGAACGCCTCGCGGGTCAGGATGTCGGAAGGCTTGAGGTCTTCCCACACCATGTCGACGATGCGCCGACCCGTCTCGTAGGCGATCTGGCCGCGCTCGCGGTGCGGCGCCGGGATCGCGGCGCATCCGGGCAGGCTCATGCCGAGCGCCTCGGCGAGCGCGTTCATCGTCGAGGCCGTGCCCATGGTGTTGCAATGGCCGATGGAAGGCGCGGACGACGTGACGATCTCCATGAATTGCTCGTAATCGATCTTGCCCTCGGCGAGGTCCGAGCGCGCCCGCCAGACGACCGTCCCCGACCCCGTGCGCTCACCGTGATGCCAGCCGTTGTTCATTGGGCCTCCCGACAGCACGATCGCCGGGATGTTGACGGTCGCCGCGGCCATGATGCAGGCGGGCGTCGTCTTGTCGCAGCCGGTCGTCAGCACGACGCCGTCGATGAAATAGCCCATTAAAATTTCGACGAGGCCGAGATAGGCAAGATTGCGGTCAAGCGCCGCAGTCGGCCGTTTGCCGGTCTCCTGAATCGGATGCACCGGGAACTCGAACGGAACGCCGCCCGCAGCGATGATGCCGTCGCGCACCCGCTTGGCCAGATCGAGGTGATGGCGGTTGCAAGGTGAAAGGTCGGAGCCCGTCTGGGCGATGCCGATGATCGGCTTGCCCGACCGAAGCTCGGCCGGGGTCAGCCCGAAATTGAGATAGCGCTCGATATAGAGCGCCGTCATGCCCGGGTTCTCCGGATTGTCGAACCAAAGGCGCGACCGCAAGTTCCGCTTGGGCTCGGCTTGCGTGGTTCTTTCTGACTTGGCCCGGGGCTTCTCGGCCATTGTTTCCTCCGTAACGCCGAACGCCGCCCACAACGGCGGACGCATCTGACATGTCAGTATGCGGCGGCCTCGTTCGCGTTTCAACGATTTCCGTCCTGGTGGCCCTGCTTTTCCTGTTCTTCCACAAGCGCCTGTGCGGGCCGCTCGCCAACAGCCGCTTCCATCACCGGCCAGACCCGCAGCACCGTCCCAACAGCCGGCTCGAAGCCGCCTATCACCGCGCCGACGCCGCCATCCAACGCGTCGTCGATCTCTTGGCCGCAGCTTGATCGCGCCGGCGCCTCAATGACAATGTTCGATTCGTTTTGTCTATGATCCCTCAGGTAAGAAGCTAAGATGGTTCTCGCGGAGGCCGCGTTCTCGTGGCTCGGACGGAGGAATGCGTCAATGGGCCAGCCCCTTTCGCTGCATGTGCCGGAGCCGAGCGTGCGGCCGGGGGGCAGGCCCGATTTCAGCCATGTGAGCGTGCCCGAGGCGGGCGAAGTGCCCCGTCCGCCGATCGACGTCAATCCCGGAGAAATCCGCGATTTCGCCTATACGATGATCCGCGTGCTCGACGACCAGGGCGAGGCGGTCGGCGACTGGGCCGGGGCGCTTTCGGCCCAGGAGTTGCGCGAAGGTCTGCGCGACATGATGCTGACCCGCGCCTTCGATGCGCGGATGCTGCTTTCGCAGCGCCAGGGCAAAACCTCGTTCTACATCCAGAGCCTCGGCGAGGAGGCCATCGCCACCGCCCACCGCAAGGCGCTCGCGCCGGGCGACATGTGCTTTCCGACCTATCGCCAGCAGGGGCTGCTGATCGCGGCCGGCTGGCCGCTGGTCGACATGATGTGCGAGATCTTCTCCAACGAGCAGGACCGACAGAAGGGGCGGCAGCTCCCCGGGCTCTATTCGTCGAAGGAAGCCGGCTTCTTCACCGTCTCCGGCAATCTCGGCACGCAATATCCGCAGGCCGTCGGCTGGGCGATGGCCTCGGCGATCATGGGCGACACCAAGATCGCCTCGGGCTGGATCGGCGACGGCGCGACGGCGGAGACCGACTTTCATTCGGCGCTGGTGTTCGCCTCCGTCTATCGCCCGCCGGTCATTCTCAACATCGTCAATAACCAGTGGGCGATCTCGTCCTACCAGGGCATCGCCGGCGGCGAGAGCGCCAAATTCGCCGCCCGCGCCCATGGCTACGGCATCGCTTCGCTGCGCGTCGACGGCAACGACTATCTCGCCGTCTACGCCGTTTCGAAATGGGCGGTCGACCGGGCGCGCGCCAATCTGGGCCCGACCGTCATCGAATGGGTCACCTACCGCGCCGGAGCGCATTCCACGTCCGACGATCCGTCGAAATATCGGCCGAAGGACGAGTGGGCGGTCTGGCCGCTCGGCGATCCCGTCGAGCGCCTCAAGGCGCATCTCATCCTGCACGGCGAATGGAGCGAGGAGCGCCACAGGCAGATGCAGGCCGAGGTCGACGCGGAGGTGCTCGAAGCGGCGAAAGCCGCCGAAGGCCACGGCACTTTGCACGACGGTCCGAAGCCGAGCGCCGCCACCATCTTCGAGGACGTCTTCAAGGAGATGCCGCGCCACTTGCGCGAGCAGCGCCAGCAGCTGGGGGTGTGAGCCGATGGCGCGAACGGCTGCAGAGACTGTCCTCTTGAACCGCCTTCCGCGCGGTACGCGCTCGACCTCGGCCGACGGTGGTCATTTGCGCCCCCGCCCCCCCTGTGGGGGCGGGACGGGGTGGGGGTCTTGCGGACCTTTAACAGCAGGGCTTGCTCGGCGCGCTCAACAAGAATGGCATGGCGCGACCCCCCTCCCGGCCTCCCCCACAAGGGGGGAGGAGACGCGGCGATCGCCGTCTTTGGCTTGCTGGGATTCTAGAAATGCCGCGCCTTTCCATGGTCGAGGCGATCCGCGACGCGATGGACGTCAAGATGGCCGAGGACGAACATGTCGTCGTGTTCGGCGAGGACGTCGGCTATTTCGGCGGCGTCTTCCGCTGCACCGAGGGCCTGCAGCGCAAATACGGCAAGTCGCGCTGCTTCGACGCGCCGATCAACGAATCGGGCATCGTCGGCGTCGCGATCGGCATGGGCGCCTACGGCCTGCGGCCGGTGGCCGAAATCCAGTTCGCCGACTACGTCTATCCGGGCTACGACCAGATCGTGTCGGAAGCGGCGCGGCTGCGCTACCGTTCGGGCGGCGACTTCTCCGCCCCGCTTGTCATCCGCATGCCCTGCGGCGGCGGCATCTATGGCGGACAGACGCACAGCCAGAGCCCGGAGGCGCTGTTCACCCATGTCTGCGGCCTCAAGACGGTGATCCCCTCGAACCCTTATGACGCCAAGGGTCTCCTGATCGCCTCGATCGAGGACGACGATCCGGTGATCTTTCTCGAGCCGAAGCGGCTCTACAACGGCCCGTTCTCCGGCCATCCCGATCAGCCGGTGACCCCGTGGGCGAAGCATCCGCTGAGCGAGGCGCCGGCGGGGCGTTATGTCGTGCCGCTCGGCAAGGCGGCGGTGCGGCGCGAGGGCAAAGGCGTGACCGTGCTCTGCTACGGCACGATGGTCCACGTCGCCGAAGCCGCCGCCGAGGAAACCGGAGTCGACGCCGAGATCATCGATCTCCGCACGCTTCTGCCGCTCGACATCGACGCGATTGTCGCGTCGGTTCAAAAGACCGGCCGCTGCGTCATCGTCCACGAGGCGACGCTGACCTCGGGCTTCGGCGCCGAGCTCGCGGCTCTGGTGATGGAGCGCTGCTTCTATGCGCTCGAGGCGCCGATCGAGCGCGTCGCCGGCTGGGACACGCCCTATCCGCACGCCGAGGAATGGGATTATTTCCCGGGCCCGGCGCGGGTCGGCCGGGCGCTCGTCAAAGCGATGGAGGCGTGAGATGGGCGCGCGCTCGATCCGGATGCCCGACGTCGGCGAAGGCGTGGCCGAAGCCGAGATCGTCGAATGGTCGGTCAAGGTCGGCGATCTCGTGCGCGAGGACCAGGTTGTCGCGGCGGTGATGACCGACAAGGCGACGGTCGAGATTCCGTCTCCGGTCGCAGGCACGGTCGTGTCGCTCGGCGGCGGGATCGGCGACGTGCTCGCCGTCGGCGCCGAGCTCATCCGCATCGAGGCGCCCGGCCTGCCGGATTCGCCGCCCCCGCCGCCGCTAAAAGGCGTGGCGAAGGCCGCTGCGGCGGAGGCTGCCGCGCCGCCAAAACCAATTCCAGCGCCCGCCGCGGCCATCGCCGAAGAAGCGCGCTCCGAGGCGCCTTCGCCGCTCCCAGCGAAGGTTCCGCCGCCGATCGCCGCGCCGCGTGAGCCGCATCGGGGCGCGCCGCGGCCGGCCGGCGAGAAGCCGCTCGCTTCGCCGGCGGTCCGCCTGAGGGCGCGCGAAGCGGGCGTCGATCTGCGCTTCGTGCATGGGAGCGGGCCGGCAGGGCGGATCACCCACGATGATCTTGACGCCTTCCTCGCCCGCCCGCCCGAGGCGCCGACGAAGACGCCGGGCCGGCAGCCGAATCTCGCCGTCGAGACGATCAAGGTCGTTGGGATGCGCCGACGGATCGCCCAGAACATGGCGGAGTCGTCCCGCCGGGTGGCGCATTTTTCCTATGTCGAGGAGGTCGACGTCACTTCTCTCGAAGAGCTGCGCGCGGCGCTCAACGCGCGCGCGACCGGCGAGCGGCCGAAGCTCACCATGCTGCCCTTCCTGATGCTCGGCGTCGTCAAGGCGGTCGCCGACTTTCCGCAGGTCAACGCCCATTACGACGACGACAACGAGGTGATCGAGCGGTTCGGCGGCGTCCATCTCGGCATCGCGACGCAGACGCCGTCCGGGCTGATGGTCCCGGTGGTTCGCCATGCGGAGACCCTCGGCCTCTACGAGGCCGCGCGCGAGATGCGCCGCGTCAGCGAGGCGGCGCGGCAGGGCGTGGCGGCGCGCGAGGAGCTTTCCGGCTCGACGATCACGCTGACCTCGCTCGGCGCACTTGGCGGAATCGCCTCGACTCCGGTGGTCAACCGGCCGGAAGTGGCGATCGTCGGGGTCAACAAGATCGTGGTGCGGCCGGCGTGGCGCGACGGCGGCTTCGTCCCGCGCAAATGCATGAACCTGTCGTCGTCCTTCGATCATCGCGTGGTCGACGGCCACGACGCCGCGACCTTCATTCAGCGAGTTCGCGCGCTTCTCGAAGCGCCGGCTACGCTGTTCATCGAGGATTGACGATTGCGTTCCCCTCACCCGGCGGCCTTCGGCCGCCACCCTCTCCCGCTTTGCGGGCGAGGGGGCGCGATCCCTTCTCCCGCGTGCGGGAGAAGGTGGCCGGCGCAGCCGGCCGGATGAGGGCAAGCGCCGCCGTGCAAAGTCGAGGCGTGACATGACCGAGCTTCGCTGCAAGGTTCTCATTATCGGCGGAGGCCCCGGCGGTTATGTCGCGGCGATTCGCGCCGGCGAACTCGGCCTCGATACGGTGCTGGTCGAGGACGGGCAATTCGGCGGAACCTGCCTGCATGTCGGCTGCATTCCGTCGAAAGCGATCATCCATGCCGCGGATGCCGCGCATGCGCTGACCGATCCGCTGGCGCTGAACGCGATCGGTCTGACCATCGGCGCTCCGACCCTCGATTTCGCCAAGACGATCGCCTGGAAGGACGCGATCGTCGGCCGGCTTTCGACCGGCGTCGGCGCGCTTCTGAAGAAGGCGGGGGTGCGGTCCCTGCGCGGGCGGGCGACCATCGTCGACGGCAAAAGCGCGATCGCGCATGCCGACACCGGCGATCAGAAAATCCTCTGCGAGCATCTGGTCATTGCAACCGGCTCCGAGCCGACCGCGCTGGAGGCGCTGCCGTTTGACGGCGAGGACGTGCTGTCCTCGACCGAGGCGCTGGCGCTGGCCAAAGTTCCGGAGACGTTCGCGGTTGTCGGCGCGGGCTATATCGGAATGGAGCTCGGCATGGCCTTCGCCAAGCTCGGCGCCAAGGTGACGGTCGTCGAGGCTCTGCCAAAGATTCTGCCGCTCTACGACGATGAGCTGACCCGGCCGATCGCGCGCCGCTCAGCCGATCTCGGAATCGAAACGATGCTTGGCGCGCGGGCGCAAACCTTCGCCAAGGGCGCGCTCAGGGTTTTGGGCTCCGACGGGGCCGAGAAGACGGTCGCGGCCGAGAAGGTTCTGGTCGCGGTCGGCCGCCGGCCGCGCACAATCGGCTTCGGCCTCGAACGCCTGGATCTCACCATGGCCGGACCCTTCATCCGCATCGACGACCGCTCGGCGACCTCGATGCGCAATGTCTGGGCGGTCGGCGACGTGACTGGCGAGCCGATGCTGGCCCATCGCGCAATGGCGCAAGGCGAGACGGTCGCTGAGATCATCGCCGGCGAGAGGCGCGCCTTCGACCATCGGGCCATTCCGGCGATCTGCTTTACCGACCCGGAGATCGTCGCGGTCGGCCTTTCGCCCGAGGCGGCCAAGGCCGCGCATGGCGAAATTCTCATCGGCCTCTTCCCCTTTCGCGCCAATGGGCGGGCGATGACCAAGCAGGCGGACGAGGGGTTCGTGCGGATCGTGGCGCGCGCCGATAATCATGTCGTTCTTGGGATTCACGCGGTGGGCGGCGGCGTCTCCGAGCTTTCATCGGCCTTCGCGCTCGCGATGGAAATGGGCGCGCGGCTCGAGGACGTGGCGGGGACGATCCACGCCCATCCGACGGAAAGCGAAGCGTTCCACGAAGCGGCGCTGAAGGCCTTGGGGAAGCCGCTGCATATTTGACGGAAGCCCCCTCGGCCCGCAGAGCCGGGAGAGGGCCACCTTCTCCCCGCGAGCGGGGCGAAGGCAAAGGCGGTCGCGCGCCCCTTCTCCCGCGTGCGGGAGAAGGTGGCCGGCGCAGCCGGCCGGATGAGGGGACCGAGCCGCCGTCTTTGGCCAGCCAATTCCCTGCCATGAATATCGCCTATGGATATTGCCGTCGTTCGGCCAGGCTCGGGCAGCTGGCCATTCACGGAGATTGGGCGATGATTTACGAGCTGCGTGTGTATCAGCCAGTTCCGGGGCAAATGCCCAAGCTTTTGGCCCGTTTCAGGGACCACACCATTCCCATCTGGGAAAGGCACGGCATCCGTCCTCTCGGTTTTTGGACGACGCTCGTGGGCCAATCCAGCAATGAGCTGACGCACATCATCCCATGGGAATTGTTGGCGGATCGCGAGACGCGGTGGACCGCGTTCCAGAACGACCCAACCTGGCGCAAGGCCCGCGACGACAGCGAGCGCGACGGGCCCATCGTTGCAAGCATCAGCAACCAGATCCTGACGCCGACAGCCTTCTCCGCGTTGAAATAGGTCCGCAGCATACGGCGCCGCCGCCCCTTTCCACGCTGCGCTCTATTCGCTAGTCCTGGCGCGCACTTTTCGCCGGAGCCGCCCCATGACCTACGCAAACATCATCGTCGAGACCCATGGGCCGGTCGGCCTCATAAAGCTCAACCGCCCCCAGGCGCTGAACGCGCTCTCCTCCCCGCTGATCGAGGACCTCAACAGGGCGCTGGAGGCGTTCGAGGCCGATCCGGAGATCGGCGCCATCGTGATCACCGGTTCCGAAAAAGCCTTCGCCGCCGGGGCCGACATCAAGGAGATGCAGGACAAGAGTTTCGCCGACGTTTTCTTAAACGACTTCGTCTCCAGGTGGGAGAACGTGACGAGTAGCCGGAAACCGCTGATCGCCGCGGTCGCCGGCTTTGCGCTCGGCGGCGGCTGCGAGCTGGCGATGATGTGCGACTTCATCCTCGCCGCCGACAATGCGAAATTCGGCCAGCCGGAGATCAAGCTCGGCGTGATCCCGGGCGTCGGCGGCACCCAGCGGCTCACCCGCTTCGTCGGCAAGTCGAAGGCGATGGAGATGATCCTCGCCGGTCGGATGATGGACGCGGCCGAGGCCGAGCGCTCGGGCCTCGTCTCGCGCGTCGTCCCCGCCGCGGCGCTGATCGAGGAGGCGCTGAAGACCGGCGAAACGATCGCCTCGATGTCGAGAGCCGCGGTCTATGCGGCGAAGGAAAGCGTCAACCGCGCCTACGAGACGACGCTCGCCGAAGGCGTCCGCTTCGAGCGCCGCATCTTCCACTCGCTGTTCGCCACCGAGGACCAGAAGGAAGGCATGAAGGCTTTTGTCGAGAAGCGGCCGGCCAAGTTCAAGAATCGGTGAGTCCAGGGGCGTCTCGCCGATTGCGCCCTGGGGCCTCTGCCGGGGAAGGGGGCGCGGAGCGCCGGATGGGGTAGGGTCCGCCAGACGGCTTGCAGAGGCTTGAACGCGAACGCATCACCCGCGCGATCCCGCTTTCCACACCCAATCCGCCCGTTCGCGGCGCCCGGTCTCGAAGCCATCCCTTCGTATCCTTTTTCACACGATGTCGCCGTTGGCTCGGCAGCGCCTGTTATCGCCCTGTTATACGCGAGAACAGGCCCTGTTATTGTCCTGTTCTCTTCCTGTTCCTGATCGGCTCCATTGGGCGATGATCCTGACGCAATAGACTGATATAAAAGTGTTTTCCCAGATCAAACATGTCCGCGGGAGGCGCGCTTTGCGCCCGTTTCCCCCTGATCGCAGGGCGAACGGGGCCGGACTCGATTCTTGGTCGCCAAGCTCCGCTATCCCTTGACGCGCCGCCGCTTCAACCCCCGGCGCGGCGCCCCGATCCCGCCGCCGGCGCGCCCTTGATCGGCTCCTTCGCCGGCTCGCGCATGAGGGCCTGGTCGATGTCGAGCGTGCTCTCGACGCCGATCGCGTCAAAATTCGCCGCAAGCCAAGCCTTGGCGTCGGCGCGGCCGAGGTCGCGAAGCTCCTGCAGGAATGGCCATGAGACGTCGAACTTGGTCGAAGCGTCGTAGCATTCGAGCCTTCCCGCGCCACCGATGCGGTGCAGCCGCTCGAGCCGGTAGTCCTCGCTCTTCAACACCCCCGAGCGGATGAGACGGGCGACGAAGTCGGCGGCGCGCAGTTCGGCGAGCAGCGGCGAATTGAAGGTGATCTCGTTCAGCCGGTTGGAAATGTCCTCGGGCGTTCGAGGAATCTCAATGCGCTCGATCGGATTGATCTGGACGATGACGACGTCGCGGCATTTGGTCTCGTAGAACAGCGGCCAGAGCGGCGGATTGCCGGCGTAGCCGCCGTCCCAGTAGAATTCGCCGCTGATGTCGACCGCCTGGAACAAGGTCGGCAGGCAGGCCGAAGCCATGACGTGATCGACGGTCAGGACGTTGCGCCGAAAAATCTCGCCGCGCCCGGTTCTCACATTGGTCGCAGCGATGAACAGCTTGAGATCATCGCTCGCGCGAAGGCGCTCGAAATCGACGACCGAAGCGAGATGGTCGCGCACCGGATTGATGTTGAACGGATTGAACGCGTAGGGGCTCACGAATTGCGACAGGGCTTCCGCCCACGAGACGGCCAATTGCGTCCCGGGCCACACCCGGCCCCAAGGGCCGAGCCAGGCGTTCAACAGTTTGCGCTGGCTCGGCGCGAGCGAGCCCTCCGTCGAAACGGCAAGCCAGAACTGCTTCAATCGCTCGCGCCCGCCGTCCCGGCCAGCCTCGGCGAGACCTGCGGCGTAAGCCACCGCGTTGATCGCTCCGGCGCTCGAGCCGCTGATCCCGTCGATCTCCAGCCGCTCATCTTCGGCGAACGCGTCGAGCACGCCCCAGGAATAGGCGCCGTGCGAGCCCCCGCCCTGCAGAGCGAGGTTCACGGTCTTCGAGACGGGCGACGCGCGGCGGAAGTTGCGGTTCATGCCGCCGTCCAGCCGCCGTCGATCGAGAGATTCGCGCCCGTGATCTGCGCCGCCGCGTCCGAGCAGAGATAGATGGCGAGCGAGGCGACCTGGTCGACGGTGACGAACTCTTTGGTCGGCTGGGCGAGTAGCATCACGTCCTTGATCACCTGGTCGCGCGTCATGTTGCGGGCCTTCATCGTGTCGGGGACCTGGTTCTCGACCAGCGGCGTCCAGACGTAGCCGGGCGAGATGCAGTTGCAGGTGACGCCGAAGGTCGCGAGCTCGAGCGCCACCGTCTTGGTGAGTCCGGCGAGACCATGCTTGGCCGCCACATAGGCCGACTTGAACGGCGAGGCGACGAGCGAGTGGGCCGAGGCGGTGTTGACGATCCGGCCCCACTTCCGCGCCTTCATGCCGGGAACGGTGGCGCGGATGGTATGGAACGCCGACGAGAGGTTGATCGCCAGGATCATGTCCCACTTCTCCGGCGGGAAATCCTCGATCGGCGAGACGAACTGGACGCCGGCGTTGTTGACCAGAATGTCGACGCTTCTGAGCTTCGCCGTCGCGTCGGCGATCATCGCCTCGGCCTCGGCGCCCTTCGACATGTCGGCGCCGTTGTAGACGCATTTGACGCCGAACTCCTTTTCGATGCCGGCGCGTTCCGCCTCGATCGCCTTGGCGTCGCCGAAGCCGTTGAGCATCACATCCGCGCCTTCCCTGGCGAGCGCCTTGGCGATCGCCAGTCCGATCCCGCTGGTGGAACCGGTGACGACGGCGTGACGTTTGGCGAGCGACATATGGCGATCCTCCGCAACGATCCCTAACTGAGCACTGTCCATACGCGGACCGGGTCCGCGTAAAACGGTCATATTGCATTGCGATGAAACTGGGGAGGGGGCGGCGACGGTTCGGATGACAAATGGTCTATCCGAACCTAAAAGCGAATATGGAAAAGGGTCGCGTTGCGCCCGAAGGATGGACACCATGGATTTCATCCCGATCGAACTGTCCTTCGGCCCGCGCGTCCGGCGCACGAGCGTCGGCGTCCGCGTCGGCGAGGGGCCCGCGGCGGTTATGGTCGGCGGCGGCGCGCCGATCGTCGTCCAGTCGATGACCAACACCGACACGGCCGACATCGAGGCGACCGCCGGCCAGATTGCGGCGCTCGCCCGTGCCGGTTCCGAGCTCGTGCGGCTGACCGTCGACCGCGACGAAGCCGCCGCCGCCGTTCCCCATATCCGCGACCGGTTGCGGGCGATCGGCGTCCAAGTCCCGCTGATCGGCGATTTCCACTATATCGGCCACAAGCTGCTCGCCGAGCACCCGGCCTGCGCCGAGGCGCTGGACAAATATCGGATCAACCCCGGCAACGTCGGCTTCAAGAACAAACGCGACCTGCAATTCGGCCGGATCGTCGAGACCGCGATCCGCAACGGCAAGGCGGTGCGCATCGGGGCCAATTGGGGCTCGCTCGACCAGGAACTCCTGACCACCCTGATGGACGAAAACGCCAAGAGCGCAACCCCCGTTTCGGCCGGCGCAGTCACCCGCGAGGCGATGGTCCGCTCGGCGCTCCTCTCGGCGGCGCGAGCGGAGGAGATCGGGCTTGAGCGCTCACGCATCATTCTGTCGGCGAAAGTCTCGGCCGTTCAGGACCTGATCACGGTCTATCGCACGCTCGCCGAACGGTCGGACTACGCACTGCATCTCGGCCTCACTGAAGCCGGCATGGGGTCGAAGGGGATCGTCGCGTCCTCGGCCGCGCTCGGCGTCCTGTTGCAGGAGGGCCTGGGCGACACGATCCGCATTTCGCTGACGCCGGAGCCGGGCGGCGACCGAACGCAGGAGGTGCGGGTCGCCCAGGAGCTGTTGCAGACGATGGGCTTCCGCATCTTCGCGCCGCAGGTCGCCGCCTGCCCCGGCTGCGGGCGTACGACCTCGACGGTGTTCCAGGAGCTCGCGCGCGACATCCAGAACCATCTCGCGGCGGCCATGCCGCAGTGGCGCGCGCTTTACCCGGGCGTCGAGCGGCTGAATGTCGCGGTGATGGGCTGCATCGTCAACGGGCCGGGCGAGAGCAAGCATGCCGACGTCGGCATCTCGCTGCCCGGAACCGGCGAAACGCCGGCCGCGCCGGTTTTCGTCGACGGAGTCAAGACCGTAACCTTGAGGGGGCCGCACATCGCCGAGGAATTCAAGGCCCTGGTCGAGGACTATGTCGCCCGGCGCTACGGTCGCGCCGAGCAGGCAGCCGAGTAGCGCCGAGGCCATGTACGAGCCGCCGCTTCATCGCGAAGATGATCTGGCGAAGCAGCACGCGCTCATCCGCGCCCGTCCGCTCGGGCTCCTGATCAGCCTTGGGCCGGAGGGACTGGTCGCCAACGCCGTTCCCTTTCTCATCGACCCGGCCGCCTCGAGGCTTGGGACGCTGAAGGCGCATGTGGCGCGCGCCAATTCGCAGTGGCGCGATCTTGGCGAGCGCCCCGACGTGCTTGTGGTCTTCCAGGGTCCAGACCATTACGTCTCGCCGTCCTGGTACGCGACCAAGCGGGAGACCCACAAAGTCGTGCCGACCTGGAATTACGTGATGGTCCAGGCGCGCGGCGTGGCGAAGGTTTTCGACGACGACGCATGGCTCGCCCGCCAGATCGAGGCGCTCACCCGTTCGCAGGAGGCGGCGCGCCAGGAGCCGTGGGCCGTCTCCGACGCGCCGGCTGATTTTATCGCGGCCCAGCGAAGGGCGATCGTCGGGATCGAAATCGAGATCGCCGACATCCGGGGAAAATGGAAGGCGAGCCAGAACCGCAGCGCCGCCGATCGCGCCGGCGTCGTCGCCGGCCTGGAGGCGCTGGGAGACGAGGAGGCGCTCGCCATGGCGGCGATCGTCAAGGAGACCGAAAGGCCAACGCGCACAAAGGAGGAACGGGAATGACCGATTCAATCAAGCCCCTTTACACCACCCACGCCACCTCGACCGGCGGCCGCAACGGCGATACCCGCACCGACGACGGCATTGTCCATTTCCAGCTTTCTGTGCCGAAGGAAATGGGCGGCCCCGGCAAGCCCGGAACGGCGACCCCGGAGCATCTGTTCGCCGCCGGCTATGCCGCCTGCTACGGCGGCGCGCTCGATTTCGTCGCCAAGCAGCACAAGAAGGATGCGACAAAGGCCACAGTCAAATGCGCCGTCACCATTGGCCCGCGCGAAAAGGGCGGCTTCGGCCTGGCGGTCGTGCTCGACGTGACGGACAGCAGCCTGCCGCAGGCCGAGCTTCAGGCGTTCGCCGACGAGGCGCATGAGAAGAT
Source organism: uncultured Alphaproteobacteria bacterium (assembly GCA_963835885.1). Taxonomy (GTDB): domain Bacteria; phylum Pseudomonadota; class Alphaproteobacteria; order Rhizobiales; family Beijerinckiaceae; genus Roseiarcus. The sequence goes on along the minus strand of CAWIHF010000039.1, from coordinate 86,090 downwards.
CTGCCCCTATAGCCATGCGACCCGGGGCAATATCGACGTCAAGATCGTCGCGCACGGAGCCTGAGGCGGCCTCTCAGCCGCAAGCTGGGCCTGTTTCGTTTCCGTGTCGTTAGCCTTGATCCCATTTTGGCCGCCGCTTCCGCAGCGTCGCCGACCGACGATTTACGGAGTCGAAAACCGCTCGTCCCTACCCTGACGCCTCTAAGGTCGCGCCGGGCTGGGTGCGCTTCAGTCAGGGAGAACGGGATGAAAGGCTTGCGCCGAGGATCTGCGTTGACGATGGCGGCGGTGGCGATGGGCGCAGCCTATGTCTGCTGGACCGGCTCGGCCGCGGTGGCAGGCGTGCGGTCTCCGTTCGCCACAGCCGGTGCGGCAAATCCATGTCCTCTCTGCCTCAAGGAAACGGACCTTGCCATCTTCGACTCCGAACCGTCCGAGATGGTCGTGCAACAATCTTTCGCTGAGCCGGCCAGCTTCGACGCCAGACCGAACCCACTCGCCAGTTTGACGCCGCCCCCGACTTCCGCGCCTGCTTCAGGCATCCCGCCCGCCGCGTTGGCGACCCTCGGCGCAATCGCTCTGACCGCCCGGCGAAGCCGCCGCAGAGGCCTGCCGGGGTGGCGGTTGCCCGCGATTCCGCAAACCGAATGAGAGCGCGGTCGCCGCGGCGGCTCACGCGTTGGGCAGGTTGCGCGCCAGCGCCTCGAGCACGGCCATCCTGACCGCGACGCCCATTTCGACCTGCTCGCGAATGAGCGACTGCGCTCCGTCGGCAATCAGGGTGTCGATTTCGACGCCCCGGTTCATCGGCCCGGGATGCATGACGAGCGCGCCCGGCTTCGCCCAGGAGAGCTTTTCCTGATCGAGGCCGAAATAGCGGAAATATTCCTTCGTGCTCGGCACGAAGGCGCCGCTCATCCGCTCGCGCTGCAGGCGCAGCATCATGACGATGTCGGCGTCCCTCAGCCCGGACCGCATGTCGCGAGAAACCTCGACGCCCATCCGTTCGACGCCGGCCGGCAGGAGCGTCGAGGGGCCGACGACGCGCACCACGGCGCCGAGCTTGCCCAGCAGAAGAATGTTCGAGCGCGCGACGCGCGAATGCAAGATGTCGCCGCAGATGGCGACGGTGAGGCCCTCGATCCGGCCGAGATTGCGGCGGATGGTCAGCGCGTCGAGCAGCGCCTGGGTCGGATGCTCGTGCGCCCCGTCGCCCGCATTGATCACCGAGCAGTCGACTTTCCGCGCCAGTAGCGACACGGCCCCGGCCGCATGGTGACGCACGACGAGAATGTCGGGCCGCATGGCGTTCAAAGTCATCGCCGTGTCGATCAGCGTCTCGCCTTTCTTGAGGCTCGACGCGCCGACCGCCATGTTCATCACGTCCGCGCCGAGCCGCTTTCCGGCGAGCTCGAACGACGACTGGGTGCGGGTCGAGGCCTCGAAAAAGAGGTTGATCTGGGTGCGGCCGCGCAAGGTCGTGCGCTTCTTCTCGACCTGGCGGGAGATCGCCACCGCTTCGTCCGAAAGATCGAGCAGCGCCTCGATCTCGAGGCGCGACAGATGCTCGATGCCGAGCAGGTGGCGGTGGGCGAAAACGGGCGGGGAGGAGTTGGTTGGCATGGCCGACGAAGCCTATATGCGTGTCTCCGTCTCCGGGCAACGCAACCGCCGGGGCTCAGAAAGCCATGGAATCATCGTGGGACCGGCAGCCTTTCGAGCGTCGCGGCATCCGGTCTGCCGTGAAAATACTTCTCCAGGCATTCGCTGAACGAGCGATCCTCGGGGGCCGCCTTGGCGAACAGGGTCATCGAGGACCGGAATTTCATCTCGTCGATCGACCCGAAGATCTCGCGCGCCGTTCGTCCTTCGACGTCGAGCGTAAGCTTGGCGCATTCCCGCAGGCGCGGCCCAAGCACCGGATGGGCGAGATAGGCTTTCGCCTCGTCGACCGACGTGATGGCGTAGAAGACCGACGTCGGGCTCTGCCCGAGGCCGGCGATCTGGGGAAAGACGAACCACATCCAGTGGCTCTCCTTCCGCCCGCCGCGAAGCTCTTGGCGAACCCGCGGATAGACCGGCTGCCTGTGCGTCGACGAACCGTTGCAGGTTGAAGGGATCGCCCATGCTCTTTGCGCTTCGGCTCCTTCGCTTCACCGCCAGCGCGGGCCCGAGCCTCCTAGCCGGCCGATGGATAATCCGCCCCGCGGGCCATCGCCTCGACCGCCTCCGCCTCCTTGCGCACCGCCTCGATCTCGGCGCGCATCGCGTCATAGGCGAAATTGCCGAGGGGAAGCCGCAGCGGCGGATGGTCCATCTCGACCGTGGCGATGATCGCCTCGGCGGCGCGAACGGGATCGCCCGGCTGGTTCCCGCTGTAGCCCTGGATCTGGCGCCGGCGCGAGACGGCCGTCTCCTCATAGGCTTCGATCGGCCGCTTCGGCGTTTTCAGCGAGCGGCCGGCCCAGTCGGTCCGGAACGGACCGGGCTCGACGATGACGACCTTGATCCCGAACGGCGCGACCTCCTTGGCAAGCGATTCGGAGAGACCCTCGACGGCGAACTTGGTCGCGGCATAATAGCCTGATCCCGGAAAGCCGATGAAGCCGCCCATCGAGGAGATGTTGACGATCGCGCCTGATTTTTGCATCCGCATCACCGGCAGAACGGCGCGGGTCAGGGCGGCGAGACCAAAGAAATTCGTCTCGAACATGGCGCGGATGTCCGTGTCGTCGCCCTCCTCGATCGCAGCCAGATAGCCATAGCCCGCATTGTTGACGAGGGCGTCGATGCGTCCAAAGCTTCGGCGGGCCGCCGCGACCGCCGCGTCGATCTCGGCCTGCTTGTTCACGTCGAGCTTCAGCGCCAGCGCGGTTTCCTCATTCCCCTTGACGATGTCGGCGGCGGTCGCCGGATCGCGCGCCGTCGCGACGACCCGATAGCCGCGCTCGACGAGGATTTTTGCCAGATGCCGGCCGAAGCCGGTCGAGCAGCCGGTGATGAGCCAGACCGGGGTCTCGCGGGAGGGGGGAAGGGCCATGACGACCTCGCAGGTTTTTGGAGCAGGGCGCGATTTTCGCACGACTTCGCCGCCGGACGCAATGCGTTCGACCCTGCGCACCCTGCGCACCCTGCACGTTTAATGGCCCCCCTTTCGAGTCTCGGCGCCCTCAAGGATGGACGCCTTCGACCTGAGGCTCGGTGAAAGGTTCGGTGCGATGCACCACGTGCTCTTCATAGAGCCGGGCGTTTTCTTCATCGGACAGCCCCAGCATCTTCGACAGGATATCCGTCGTGTCCTCTCCGACGGCCGGCGCGCCGCGCCAGACCCGGCCTGGGGTCAGCGACATCTTCGGCACGACGCCGTAGACGCGGACCGGCACCCCGGACTGGCGGTCCAGCACCGGCACTGTCATCTCTCGCGCGCGGTAATGTTCGTCGACATACTGATTCGGGCTTCCATAAACGCGCGCGCACCCGATCCTCGCCTTGTTGAGCGCCGTCTCGACTTCGAGTGCGGTGCGTGCGGCGCAATATTCTCGTAAGCGGCGGTCGAGTTCGTTTCCCTTTTCGGAATTGACCGCGGCCGCGTCCTTGGAGCAGGCGTCGTAGGTGTAATCGTTCGGATCGAGGCCTAGGAAGGGCGGCAACCGGTTGAAAATCGCGCCGCCGACGGCGCCGATGAACACCCAGCCGTCCGTGCACTTGAAAGTATCGTATGGCTGAAAGCCGGGGGCGCGGTTGCCGGTGTGTCCATAGGTCAACCCCTCGTCGGTATAGAGCGGCATGACGTTTCCCTGCGTCTGCGCCACGGCCTCGAATTGCGCGAGGTCGATGACCTGTCCCCGGCCAGTCTTCTTGACCTCCCACAGCGCCATCATCGTGGAGGCCCAGCCGGTCAGCGCGGTAAGGTAGTCGCCGGTGTAGGTCTTGGCCCGCTGCGGCGGCCCGCTCGGATCGCCGGTGATGCTCATCATTCCGCCGTAGGCCTGGGCGAGCGCGTCGTAGCCCGGCCGGCCGAGATAGTCCTCCTTGCCGTATTGGCCGTAGGTGCTGATCCGCACGATCACCAGCGACGGATTGACGGCGAGCGCGAGCTCGTTGGTGATCCCGCAGCGCTCGAGCGTGCCGGGCATGGATGATTCCATCCAGACATCCGAAATTTTCCACAGCGCCATCAGGAGCTCGATCCCACGCGCGTGCTTCAAGTCGACGCCCATGGAGAGCTTGCTCCTCATGATCTCGGCTTTGTCGCAGCCGTGCTTGCGGGGCCCGCGCGTCAGGAGGGGAGCGGTCCAGCGGAACGTGTCGCCCCCCGGCCGCTCGACATGGATGACCTCGGCCCCGAATTCGGCCAGCTTCGTGCCGATGAACGGCTGCGCCACGAGGATGCCCGTACCGATCGCCCGGACGCCCTCGAGCGGACCGAAGCTTGGCGCCACCGCTGGAGTGGCCGGACGCTGGAGATTCCTGATCCAGTCGGGAACGGTCTGTCGCAGCTCCTCGATCCGATCCTCATTCTTGACGATCCGCGGATCGTGCGACATGGCCGCTTCCCCCTTGTTCGCCACTTCATTGACCGGCAAGGTCGCCCGGTCGACGGCGAATACCAAACCATTCTGGGCCGACCTCGCCATTCAGGCAAGACCTGCCCCCAAGCGAGTGGTCGACACAATCTGACGTTTGGTGGACGTTCCAGTTTGAGGGAAAAGCAACATACGGCGAAGACGGCGGATCGGCTTCGTTTTTTCCGTCGCCCGGCTTTGCTCAAGCCGTTGGCCGACATTGCCGGCGAGGACCGCGGCGAGGCGGCGAGCGAGCGGTCCGATGGAACTTCACGAGCTCTCTCTTTGCACGATGCCTCCTATTCAGGAAGGCCAATCCTCCGAATGGCATCCGCCCAGTTGTTCACAATCTCCGGCGCGGCAAATCCGCTGGCAAAGGCTATTAACGGCCCGCTCCGAAAGCCCGGTTCCAGTTCCAAGAGCCGACGAGCGACAGGCTTTGTCTCAGCGACCCGGTCAGCCATAGCCAGAGCTGCGGCCTGCATGGCGTAGAGCCCGCTGAAGCGTGGATTGGCGTGCACTCCCTCTGCGTAATACGACGCAGACTCGTCGTACCGCCCTTCTCGAAAGCGGACGTCGCCCAGTGCAATATAAGCAATGAAGCTCAATGGATCGAACGGGCTCAGCCGCAACGCGCGCAATGCATAGTCCTCGGCCTTCGCCAGGTCGCCGCTGAAGGCGTGAATATGCGCGCCGTAGTAAAGCGCTGTGGCGCAGGAGCAATTCAACGAGAGAGCCCGAGCGATCGCCCCCGACGCCGCCGCGAAATCGTGGGCGAGATGAAGAAGGGCGAAGCTGGCGATTCCAAGCGCCGTAGCATCGTCTCCGCCGTGAGCCAGCGCCGCCCGTGCATGCCGCACGCCGGCGTCAACGTCGGCAGCATTAAAACCCCCGCGCACGACGCGCATTTCGAAACCCCACGCAAGATACGCATGAGCGGGAGCGTAATTTGGATCAATTGTTAGCGCCTGCTCGAAAAATTCCATCCCGGTTTTGGCGTCTTCTGGCATGTCGGAAGCGAAGTGCGGTAGGGCTTGAAGATAGAGATCGTACGCGCTCAGGCTCTCCGGGCGTTTGCGTCGCGCCCGTTCAATCTCGGCGCGACGAACGCTAGGCTCGATAACGCCAACGATCATTTCTGTGATTCGATCCTGAAAGTCGAAGACATCCTCAAGCGCCCCAACATAACGGTCAGCCCAGACATGGGCGCCGGTATCGGCCTCGATCAGCTGCGCGGTGATGCGCAGGCGATTTGCGGCCCTGCGCACGCCGCCCTCGAGTACGTAGCGCACGCCGAGCTCACGCCCGACTTGTCGGATGTCGACGGCCTTTCCCTTGTACACAAAGCTCGAATTGCGGGCGATCACGAACAGCCAATTAATCCGCGAGAGACCGGTGATGATCTCGTCGACTATCCCATCAGCAAAATATTCCTGGCTCGGGTCGTCACTCATGTCTTGGAACGGCAACACGGCGATCGAGGGCTTGTCAGGCAGTGCGAGGCGCGCGGGCTCGGGCGCCGAGACCGGCTTCGGCGGGGCGGCGACGCCGACTTGCAGTGAATAGATGCGGACCGGCTCGACGATGTTCTTGAGCTCTTTCGCGCCGAGATCGTTAACCGTGAGATCAAGTCTCCCCTTGACCTGCCGATAGGCGTCCTCGGAAAGACAGATCGCGCCGGGCTGGGCGATCCCTTCCAGGCGAGCGGCGATATTGACGCCGTCGCCCATCAGATCGCCATCCGCCTCCTCGACCACGTCGCCGAGGTGGACGCCGATGCGGAACTCGATGCGGCGGGCAAGCGGCAGGCCCGCGTTGCGCTCAACCATGCCGCGCTGCACCTCGATCGCACATCCTACTGCGTCGACCACGCTGCGGAACTCGACCAAAGCGCCGTCGCCAGTGCGCTTGACGACGCGCCCATGATGCACGGCAATGGTCGGGTCGATGAGGTCGCTTCGCAGCGCCCTCAGCCGCGCGAGCGTGCGATCCTCGTCTGCGCCGGCGAGCCGACTGTAACCGACGACATCAGCGACCAGAATCGCGGCAAGCTTCCGAGTTTCCGCCATGTTGGCCTCACACCGTAGGCTAGCACAAACTCTTCCTTACGCTGACCACTTATTTGATGGGAGAAAACGAGTCGAAGGACCGCTTCTTGCGCACTGCGACCGTTGCGCACTGCAAAGCAACGCAACGCCTGGAGTTTTCGCCTGCGCATAAGCGAAGCCGTCGCCTCAATTGAGCTGCGCGGGGCGCCGAGTTCCGTCTCTGTCGCGCGCAAATGCTCCCACGGGCCACGCGCGGCTCGCGGCTCGACCGCGACCCCGGCCAGGGACAGAAACTCCATCACGTCGGCTTCGGCTTCGTCAAAGGCGACGAAGCGGCTGTCGGATCCCGGCTCAGCTTCTGCCGCCGCCACCGTTCCACATCGCCGCCCCGATTTGACAGGCGGCTTGCGCGTCTCCATATCCCGCGCCCGAATCGAAGCGCGGCTCCTGCGGGCCGCCGCCGAAGGACCGATGAATGAAAGTCGTGATCGTCGAGTCGCCCGCCAAGGCGAAGACCATCAACAAGTATCTGGGCAAGGACTACAGCGTTTACGCCTCCTTCGGCCACGTGCGCGATCTCGTCGAAAAGGACGGTTCGGTCGATCCGGACAACGATTTCGCCATGCGCTGGGAGATCGGCGCGAAGTCCGCCAAGCGGCTCAGCGACATCGGCGCGGCGGTCAGGAACGCCGACCGGGTCATCCTCGCGACCGACCCGGATCGCGAAGGCGAGGCGATCTCCTGGCACATCCAGGAGATCCTGAAGAACAAGAAGCTGCTCAAGGACAAGCGCGTCGACCGCGTGGTGTTCAACGCCGTCACCAAGGACGCGGTGCAGGAGGCCATGCGCCATCCGCGCGAGATCGACGATGCGCTGGTCGACGCCTACCGGGCCCGCCGCGCGCTCGACTATCTGGTCGGCTTCACCCTCTCTCCGGTCCTTTGGCGAAAGCTCCCCGGCGCGCGTTCGGCCGGGCGCGTCCAGTCGGTCGCGCTCAGAATTGTCTGCGACCGCGAGGTCGAAATCGAGAAGTTCGTGGCGCGCGAATACTGGTCGATCGTCGCCCACTTGAGGACGGAGGTCGACGCGCCGTTCGCCGCGCGCCTCGTCGGCGCGGACGGCAAGAAGATCGGCCGCCTCGATGTCGGCTCGGGGGCGGAGGCGGAAGCCTTCAAGGCGGCTTTGGAAGCGGCGAAATTCTCCGTCGCTTCGGTCGAATCGAAGCCGGTCAGGCGCCACCCCTATCCGCCGTTCACCACCTCCACCCTCCAGCAGGAGGCCTCGCGCAAGCTCGGCCTCGCCCCGGCCCGCACCATGCAGGTCGCCCAGCGCCTCTACGAGGGCGTCGACATCGGCGACGGCGCGGTCGGACTCATTACTTATATGCGCACCGATGGTGTCGACCTCGCGCCCGAGGCGGTGTCGGGCGCCCGCCGGGTGATCGGCAAGGATTTTGGCGACGACTACGTGCCGAGCGCGCCGCGAAAATACACCGCCAAGGCCAAGAACGCCCAAGAGGCGCACGAGGCGATCCGACCGACCGATATGACGCGCCGCCCGCGCGACGTCGCCCGCCACCTCGAGCCCGAGCAGGCGAAGCTCTACGAGCTGATCTGGACGCGCACCATCGCCTGCCAGATGGAGAGCGCCGAACTCGAGCGCACGACAGTCGACATCTTGGCCGAGGCGGGGCAGCGAAAACTCGATTTCCGCGCCAACGGCCAGGTCGTGCGCTTCCCCGGCTTTCTCGCCCTTTATCAGGAGGGCCGCGACGACGAGGAGGACGAGGATTCCGGCCGCCTACCGCCGATGCGCGAACAGGAAAGGCTGACCAAGGAGCGGATCGAGGCGGACCAGCATTTCACCGAGCCGCCGCCGCGCTACACCGAGGCGACGCTGGTGAAGAGAATGGAAGAGCTCGGCATCGGCCGTCCCTCGACCTACGCCTCGACCATCGCAGTCTTGCGCGATCGCGATTATGTGCGGCTCGAGAAGAAGCGGCTCATCCCGGAGGACAAGGGCCGGCTGGTGACGGCCTTCCTGGAATCCTTCTTCAAGAAATATGTCGGCTACGACTTCACCGCCGACCTCGAGGAGAAGCTCGACCAGGTGTCGAACAGCGAGATCGACTGGAAGGAGCTCCTGCGCGACTTCTGGAACGACTTTTCCGGCGCCGTCGGCGACATCAAGGACCTGCGTACCGGCCAGGTGCTCGACAGCCTCAACGAATTGCTCGGGCCGCACATCTTTCCGGAACGCGGCGACGGCGGCGATCCCCGCCTCTGCCCGGTGTGCGGCAAGGGGCAATTGTCGCTGAAGCTCGGCAAGTTCGGCGCCTTCATCGGCTGCTCGAACTATCCGGAGTGCAGGTACACCCGCGTGCTTTCGCCGAGCGGGGCCGAAAGCGGCGAGGGCGATCGTCCGGGCGTGCGGGTGCTCGGCGAAGACCCGGAGTCGGGCGAAGAGATCACGCTGCGCAACGGCCGCTTCGGCGACTACGTGCAGCAAGGCGAAGGCGAGAAGCCGAAGCGGTCCTCGCTCCCGCGCGGCCTCAAGCCCGACGACGTGACGCTGGAGAAGGCCGTCGCGCTCCTTTCGCTGCCGCGTGAGGTGGCGCGGCATCCGACGTCCGGCGAGCCGGTCCTGGCGGGCATCGGCCGCTACGGCGCCTATGTCCAGCACGGCAAGACCTACGCCAACCTCGGCCGCGACGACGACGTGCTGGAAATCGGCGGCAACCGGGCGATTGATCTTATCGTCGCCAAGGAGAGCGGCGCCGGCGGCTCGCGCTTCGGCGGCGGGCCGAGCCGGGTTCTCGGCGAACATCCGGAGGGCGGCCCGGTCAGCGTCAAGCAGGGCCGATTTGGCTCCTACGTCAGTCACGGCAAGATCAACGCGACCATCCCGCGCGGGACGGATCCGGCGAGCCTCACCCTCGACAACGCCCTCGCGCTCATCAAGGAAAAGGTCGCGGGCGGCGGCGCCTCCGGGCGCCTGGTCGGCGAGCATCCCGAGGGCGGCCCGGTCACCGTGCGCGAGGGGCGCTTCGGACCTTACGTCAACTGGGGCAATGTCAACGCGACTATCCCCAAGTCGACCTCGCCCGGCTCGATTTCGCTGAGCGAGGCGCTGGAACTCCTCGCCGAGCGCGAGGGCAAGCCGGCTCCGACGCGCAAGGCTGCGGCCGGGAAAACGTCGTCCAGAAAAGCGCCCGCCAAGAAAGCGGCGCCGAGCAGCGCCTCAGCCAAGGGCGGCCCAGCCAAAGCGACGGCCGCAGCGAAAAAGCCGGCCGTCAAGAGCCCCGTCAAGGCGAAGGCGGCGGCGAAGAAACATTAGGGGCGCGGCCGCTCGCCGCGCGCGGCGACAGAGCGGCCGGCGCTATTCAGGCCGATGGCACACGGCCTCGATGTTGTTGCCGTCCGGATCGAGGACGAAGGCCCCGTAATAGTTCGGGTGGTAGTGCGGTCTGAGGCCAGGCGCGCCATTGTCGCTTCCTCCCGCGGCGATCGCCGCCAGGTGGAACGCCTCGACCTCGGCGCGGGTGGCGGCGGCGAAGGCGACATGCGCGCCGCCCTTGGGCTTGTCGCCCGTCCCGATCCAGAAGAAAGGCTTGCCCTCGGCGCCGAATCCGGCGTGCGCCTCGCGGCCCGTCTCAGCGGCCGTCACTTCCATGACGAGGCCAAGCTCGAGCGGCCTCAGCGCGGCCAGATAGAACGCCTTCGAGCGGTCCATGTCGGCGACCGCGATCCCGATATGATCAAGCATGGCTCGGCTCCTGTTCCAGCTCCTCGTCGCCAGCATAGGTCCGCCCGGCGCGCGACGGCAAAGGACAAAACCGCAGGCCTTGGCGAGGCGGAGAGTTCTCCGTTTTGGCCTCGTGGGCCGACGGAAAGTCCTGGCGATGCCCGGGCGCCCCTCACCGTCCGCCCGATTTGCGAAGGAAAGATAACGACCATCGGCTGCTATGGGCGCAGTCATCGCGCGCCCTCATCAGGCCGGCGACGGTTCGCTCGGCGGCGTTCATCGGCCGGTCGCCGGCCTTCGGCCCCGCAAGCCCTGAAGGCGCGAGACCGGCGATGAGGGTGATCGTCTTGTCGTGGCCGTGCGGGACGGTCCTTCGGTGTGCTTCCGCTTCCGGTCCAGCACCGAAAATCCGACCTCGGACACGACCCCGAAGAAGAACAATCTCTTGACAAGAGCTCAGTTTCGTTCACTATATGTTCTCTACGCGCAACGTAGAACGTGCTTGTCCGCTCCCCTCAAACCCGCCCCGGCCTTGGGCGGAGTTTGGTCCGCTCGCAGCCTTGCACATCGAAGGAAGGCCGATGTCGAGGTGTTGATTAGCGCCTTGGACCGAGGCCGAGCGGCGTCACGGAGAAATTTCAGCCGTTCAGCCGGCCAAATTCGCCAAATTCACAAATTCGGTCGTAGGCTTTGATAAGTAAAGATTGCCAGTGAAATTTTTTGCAAAGATTTGGAAGCCCGGCGGAAATTTTTTGAAACGTTTGGAAACTTTCTGAAGGAAATGGCGGGTCGTCGGCGTCCAGCCCCGTCATGGCGAGCGACGATTCCAGTCGATCGGAACCTGCTCTGGGTACGGCGCCGCCTTTCCTGCATCGGGGTGGAACAACCGAGGGCAAGGGATTGTTTGCGCCCAGAGGACGCCGCGCCTGCGCTACCTTGCAATCCGCAGCGTTCTGCGTGACTGTCGCCAAGATAATGGCGCCGCGTCCGGGCTGACGCTGATACGAGGGCCGCCGCTTGAATCCCTTCAATGCAGCGCCGGGTTATGCGGAGCATCAGGCCGAGGCTGCCTACAGCCGCTGGGCGCCGGTCTACGATATCATCTTCGATTTGCCCTTCCACCCGGGACGGCTCGCCGCAGTCCGCGCGGCGGCGAACGCGGCAGGCCCCGGCGGGGAGATTCTCGTCATCGGCGTCGGGACGGGGCTCGAGCTGCCGCTCCTGCCCCGCAACGTTCGAGTAACCGGCATCGACATCAGCGCTCCCATGCTCCAGGCGGCCGAGTCGCGGGTCGAGCGCAAGCGTCTCGCCCAGGTCAAGGCGCTGCACGTGATGGACGCGGGCGCGCTCGACTTTCCCGACAGGGCCTTCGACGTGGCGCTCGCGCCCTACGTGATGAGCGTCGTCCCCCATCCCGAGCGTGCGTTGGAAGAGGCGTGGCGGGTGTTGCGGCCGGGCGGCAGCCTGATCGTGATGAACCATTTCGCCGCTTCCGGCGGCTTGCGCAAGGCGATCGAGCAGCGGATGGAGACCGCTGCCGCGTGGCTCGGCTGGCATCCGAACTTTCCCTATTCGGCAATCGGCGACTGGGTTCGCGCGCGCTCCGACGCGCGCCTCGCGGAGCGTCGCGAACTTCCGCCGATGCGACTGTTCACTTTGCTCAGGATCGAAAAGCAAGGCTTGGCCTAAAAGGAACGGCGCCGCCGACGGCGACGGAGGAACGAGATGGGCGAACGCAAGAGCGCCGGCGCGGGTCGCCCAAGACAAGACAACCGCGCTTCGCTTGTATCCGCCGTCGGCGTTCACTACCTTTGTTCCGAGATCGCGGGCCTGAACCTTTGCGAAAATCGGAACCATTAAAAAATGCCGCGTCCGCGGGGGTGCGCGGGCGCGGTCCCGCGCTGCCGTCGCGCGAAGAGCTGATCGCCTTCGTCGGCGGCGAGGCCGCCCCCAACGGGGAGCAGCCGCCGGCGCGGGTCACCAAGCGCGACATCACCAAGGCGTTTGGCGTCAAGGGCGCGGCGAAAGCCGAGTTGAAGCTGCTTATCAAGGACCTGCAGAACGAGGGGGCAATCGCCCGCGGCCGAAAGGCGCTGCAGGTCCAGGGCCGGCTGCCGGCGATCGTCGTCGCCGACATCGCCAAGCGCGATCGCGACGGCGACCTCGTCGCCAAGCCTGCTGAATGGGACGGCGACGGACCGCCGCCGCGGATCCTCGTTCGAAGCCCGCGCGGCAAGCGCGACAACGCGCGCTCGCCCGGACTCGGCGCGCGGGTGCTGATGCGGGTCGAATTCGATTCCGGCGCCGCGGGCAAGGAGCCCGCCTATTCGGGCCGAGTCATCAAGATCCTCGACAAGTTCAAGGCGCGCGTCTTCGCCGTCTTCCGCCGGGCCGAGGACGGTTCGGGTCGGGCGCTTCCGGTTGAAAAGCGCGCCGCAGCGCGCGAATTCATCGTGCCGGCGGGGTTCGCCGGCGAGGCGGAGGATGGCGATCTCGTCGCCATCGAGCCGCTGCGACAGGGACGCTTCGGCCTCCCGAGCGCGCGGATCATCGAGTCGCTGGGCTCGGTGAAGTCCGAGCGCGCTGTCAGCCTCATCGCGCTCACGACCCATCATATCCCGCACGTTTTTTCGCCGGCCGCTCTCAAGGAGGCCGAGGCCGCGCGTGGAGTCCGCCTCGCTCCGCCGCGCGAGGACTGGCGGTCGCTGGCGCTCGTCACCATCGATCCACCCGACGCCAAAGATCACGACGATGCGGTGCATGCCGCGTCCGATCCCGATCCGGCCAACTCCGGCGGTTTCGTCGTCACCGTGGCGATCGCCGACGTCGCGGCCTATGTCCGCCCTGGCTCGGCGCTCGACCGCGACGCGCTCGAGCGCGGCAACTCTGTTTATTTCCCCGACCGGGTCGTGCCGATGCTGCCCGAGCGCATCTCGAACGACCTCTGCTCGCTGCGGCCGCTCGAAGACCGGCCGGCGCTCGCGGTGCGGATGATTCTCAGCGCCGATGGCCGCAAGCGCGCGCACGCCTTCCACCGGATCATGATGCGCTCGGTTGCGAAACTGTCCTACGAGCAGGCGCAGGCCGCCATCGAAGGCAGGCTGGACGAAACCACGGCGCCGCTCCTCGACAGCGTGCTGAAGCCGCTTTACGCCGCCCACGCCGTCATCAAGGTCGAGCGGGTGAGGCGCGATCCGCTCGATCTCGACCTGCCCGAGCGCAAGCTGATTGTCGACAAGAACGGGCGCCTTGCCGGCGTCCGGTGGCCCGAGCGGCTCGAGGCGCATCGGCTGATCGAGGAATTCATGATCCTCGCCAACGTCGCCGCCGCCGAGACGCTCGAGGCTCAGCATTCGCCGCTGCTCTACCGCGCTCATGACGCGCCGAGCGTCGAGAAGCTCAACGACCTTATCGAGTTCCTCCGCACCATCGGCGTCAAACTGGCGAAGGGCGACCGCGTTCGGCCGTCGCATTTCAACGGGGTTTTGAGCCGGGTGCGCGGCCAGGGGGTCGAAGCCTTGGTCAACGAGGTCGTGCTGCGCGCCCAGGCGCAGGCCGAGTATAGCCACGAAAACTACGGCCACTTCGGCCTGAATCTGCGCCGCTACGCGCATTTCACCTCGCCCATCCGCCGCTATGCCGACCTTATCGTCCACCGGGCGCTGATCCGCGCGCTCAACCTCGGCGAGGGCGGCCTCAATGATATGCGCGGCGGGGAACTTGCGCAGATTGCCGAGCATATATCCGCGGCCGAGCGGCGTGCGATGGCAGCGGAGCGCGAGACGGTTGACCGGCTGGTGGCGGCGCACCTCGTCGATCGCGCCGGCGCGGTGTTCGAAGCGCGCATCGCAGGCGTTACGAGAGTGGGTCTGTTCGTGAAACTGAACGAGACCGGCGCGGATGGGTTCGTTCCGGCGGCAACGCTCGGCGACGACTATTTCCGCTACGAGGAGGCGACGCGGTCGCTCGTCGGGACGCGCGGCGGCGTGGCTTACCGGCTCGGCGACGCCATCCGAGCCCGCCTCGTCGAGGCGGCGCCCTTCGCCGGCGCTTTGAGGTTCGAAATCGTGTTGGGCGAGCCCGATGCAACGAGCAAATCAAGCCGCGCCCGTCCCCCCCGAACCGAAATGCGCGGGCGCAGGCCGAGCCGCAAGGGCGGTCCGCGATGAACGACATGTCGGGATTCCGCAATTGGGGGACGCCGAGGCGCGATCGGCCGCTGGGCGAGGCGATCCGGCGCGGACTGAGGGGGCGCTGTCCGGCTTGCGGACGGGGGCCACTGTTTCGCGCCTACCTCAAGCTCCACGGGGTCTGCAAGGTGTGCGGCGAGGATTTGAGCCATGCGCGCGCCGATGACGCGCCGGCTTATCTGACGATGCTCGTCGTCTGCCATGTGGTCGGGGCGGGCGTCCTTTTCTCCGCCGAAGTCTTTCCGCAGATGTCGCTGATGCTGACCGCGCTATTCTGGCTGACGGTGACGATGGTCGCGAGCCTGCTGATCTTGCCTCGGATGAAGGGGGCGGTTGTCGGGCAGCAATGGGCGTTGTGCATGCACGGTTTCGGAGGCGACGAGACATGAGGGCGGGCGCGTCGCGCTCTGGGGACGCGCACGTTCACTGATTCCCGCAGCCGATCGCCGCGCACAATTCAGGCGCCGTCTCGTTGGCGATCATGGCGTGTGCTTCGGCGGTCGGATGGAACGCGCCTCCGGGTCGTGCGCCCCGTAAGGTCGATCGTGACGAAAGCGCCGACGTCGACTTTTCCGTTCGGACGCTGATTGATCGCTATGAACACATCGTTTTGCGCACGACAGAGCCGCGTGTGGTGACGGACGTCCTGTTTCAAGACCTTGGCCGCCGCTCCCGCTTGACGCGTCTCGGGCGCGTCGCCACTCTTCCTTTGCAAGGCGACCCGACGAGGATTTTATGATGACGGCAAACGCCGGTTCGTCGGCTGTCGCGCCGGCGCGGATGGGGTCGCGAGCGCTGCGTCCGCGCGATGCGGCGACGCTCATCATCCTCGACCGATCGGATGGCGAGGCCAGGGTGCTGATGGGCAAGCGGCGCCACGACTTGCAGTTCATGCCGGGTAAATATGTCTTTCCCGGCGGGCGGGTCGAACCCGAGGACCGGCGGATGTGCGCCGCGGGAGCGCTCGATGCCGATGTCGAGGCCAAGCTCAACGCGCGCGTGCCGCGTCCTTCGCCCGGCTTTGCGCGGGCGATCGCGCTGGCGGCGATCCGCGAGACATTCGAGGAGACCGGCCTTGCGATCGGGGTCGGCGACTGGGGCGCGCCGCCGGACGCGCCATCGGGAGCGTGGACCCGGTTCGCCGCGACGGGCGTCTATCCAGTTCTCGACGACATCGATTTCCTCGCCCGCGCAATCACCCCGCCGGGGCGGCCGAAGCGTTTTGACGCGCGCTTTCTCGTCGTCGACGCGAGAGCCATCGCGCGGCGCGTCGAGGGCGTCGCCCACCCCGACGCGGAGCTCGTCGCTCTCGTCTGGACCCCGCTCGACAAGGCGCGCGAACTCGACCTCCCGAACATCACCCATCTTGCGCTCGATGATCTCGCGGAGGCGCTGAAAGGCGGCCTCGACCGGCGCAGGCCGAGGCCCTTCTACCGGGAGTTGCGCGGCAAGAGATTGAGGGAGGAACTCTGAAGCCGACCTTATGCGGCCACGCTTCCCGGGACGAGCCGGCCTGCGAGCTCCATTAGCGCGAGGTGGTAAACCTTGGCTGTGCGGTGCGAACGGTTGTAGCGGCTGATGACGACGTCGAGAAGTTCAACCATGATTTCGGCGTCGACGTCGGCCAGATGTTCCAGGGTGAGACTGCAACCTTCGAATGCAACCACGAGCGTCTCGCGCATCGCGCCGAATTCGTTCATGTCGCCGTTGATCAGCGCCCGCCATACCCGCGCGTGCAGGCGCGTCAGCCCGCGCGCCAGCCCTTCGTCGGGTATGATTTTGCGATAGGCGAGAGCGAGCCGGTCGAAGACGAGCGGCTGCGCCCATTGCTGCAGACCCGCATATCCTTCGGACAGGTTGGTCGTCGGCATGGAGGCTTTCCTCATGCGGTTGCTGCACGACGCGAACGGGCGTTCTTGCAAGGCTGAATCGGCTTCAATCTGCTTCGCCATGGTTAACGCAGTGTGAAGATCGCCTCTTGCCAGCCTCCCAATTGTGGCGCGAGCGCGTTTTCACAGGTTCACGGACCGAGTTGTTCGCGTTTTCGGCGTCGGCGTGAGCTTCCCTGCTGCGAGCAATAAATTCCCAGCGCAGAGAAAAATTCGCTGCTCGCCAGGGCAGGGAATTTCCCCCGACCCTTGTGGCCGCGGGTCGCGCCGCTCTACCGGCCGCCGGCGAATTCCGCTGGCCGCGTGCGGCGGGCGAGCGCGTCGAGGACCGCGTTGATCATGCCGCATTCGTCCGCGCCGTAGAAGGCCGCGGCGACATCGACATATTCCGTCACGGCCACACGCGCCGGAACGTCCGGCCGGCTGAGCAATTCGTAATAGGCGGCGCGCAGGATCGCCCGCATGAGCGCCTCGATCCGGCGCAAGGGCCAGCCCTTGGCGAGAGTTTCATCGATGCCCCGGTCGATCGGCGTCTGCTCCCGCAGGACCCCTGAAACGATGTCCCGGAAGAAGGCGAGCTCGGCCGGATTGTAGGCGTCGCCTTCGATTTCCTGGCCGATCCAATGCGCCTCGAATTCCGCCAGGATGTCGTTCAGCCCCTTCTCGGTGACTTCCATCTGGTAAAGCGCCTGAGAGGCGGCGAGGCGCGCGGCGGAGCGAAGATCGGACTTTTTCATCGCGCGCCGAACCCGCGCTTCAGGAGCGCCAGTCCGATCGCGGCGCGCGCGGCGTCCCCGCCCTTGTCGCCCTGCTCGGGATCGGCGCGCTCCTCGGCCTGCGCGATCGTTTCGGTGGTCAGAATGCCGTTTCCGAGCGCAAGCTTTCGCTGAACCGACATATCCATGAGCGCTCGCGCCGATTCCCCCGCCACGATTTCAAAGTGAAACGTCTCGCCGCGCACGACGCAGCCGAGCGCGATTGCGCCGTCGTAAGCGCGGCCTCCGGCTTCCGCCGCGTCGAGCCCGATCGCCATGCCGGCCGGAATCTCGAGGGCGCCGTCGACGCTCACGATGTCGTAGCCTGCGCCGGCGGCCTCGAGCGCCCGCCGCGCGCCTGCGAGCAGGTGCTCGCCAATGGCGTCGTAGAATCGGGCCTCGACGATGAGGAAGCGCCCGCCCTCGATGCGGAGCGCGGCTTTGGCTGCGGCGCGGCGCGGCTCGGCCATGCTGAAAACTTTCCCGGCTCTATTGGATGCCGGGTGTCCTTAAAGGTAGGTGGCGGCTGAGGCAAGCCGCGCTCAGTCGGGGCGGCGCCGCCAGCGTCCGTAGCGCCACGGCCGCATCCAGGAGGCCGCCGGCGGAATTGTTTCGGGCGCGGGATCGTAGCCGGAGCCGCCCCAGGGATGACAGCGGCAGATGCGCGCCGCGCCCATCCAGGACCCAGCCCATAGTCCGTGACGCTCGATCGCCTCGTCGGCGTAGGCCGAGCAGGTCGGCAGGTAACGGCAATGCCGGCCGAGAACGCTCGACAGGGTCAGCTGATAGAAACGGATCAACGCATGCGCCGCGCGGCGCGGGGCGAGAGCGATTGCGGTCATTGTGCGGGCGCGTTCTCCGCGCCGGATCGCCGCGCCGCGATCTGCCCGAGCGCGTCGGCGACCGCTTCGAACGTCAGGAGGGTCGAGGCATGGCGGGCCTTGTAGGATCGCACCGGTTCGAGAATCGCGAAGTCGGCCCATTTACCCTCGGGCGGCGGACCGTTGTCCTTCAGCATTTTCGTCATCGTCTCACGCAAGGCGAGAAGTTCGTCGGCCGTTGCGCCGATCACGTGCCTCGCCATCAGCGAGGACGAAGCCTGGCCGAGCGCACAGGCCCGGACATCGTGGGCGAAGTCGACGACGCGCCCGTCCTTCACCATGATATCGACGATGACGGTCGAGCCACATAGGCGCGAATGCGCCTTGGCGGTGGCGTCCGGCGCAGGCAAACGTCCGAGCCGCGGAATATCGGCAGCCAACTCGAGCACGCGCCGATTGTAGATTTCATCGAGCATCAGATGGATAGCCGAAAAACTGGCGCGCTCCCCCGCGTTCCCTATATAGGAGCCCAGAAAGCTGAAATCGAGCCTCGAAACGGGAGCCGCAGGACGAGAGGCTTGCGGCCGCAGAGGGATTTTTATGGACGAAATCGTGAAACTGAGGCCGAATCTGGCGGCCATTCCCGCGCCGAAGCCGCGCCGTCCGAGCCGCGAGGAGGCCGAGGCCGCCGTGCGCACGCTCATCGCCTGGGCGGGCGACGACCCTGACCGTGAGGGCCTCGTCGACACGCCGCGGCGCGTCGCCAAGTCCTACGAGGAACTGTTCGCCGGCTATCGACAGGACCCGAGCAAGCCGCTGCAGCGCGTGTTCCGCGAGGTGTCGGGCTATCAGGACCTCGTCATGGTGCGCGACATCGCCTTCGTCTCCCATTGCGAGCATCACATCGCCCCGTTCTTCGGCAAGGCGCATATTGGCTACCACCCGCGCGGCGGCGTCGTCGGGTTGTCCAAGCTTGCGCGGATTGTCGACACGTTCGCTCGCCGCCTGCAAACGCAAGAGGCTTTGTCGGCGCAGATCATCGGAGCGATCGAGGCGACGCTCGATACACGCGGGGTCGCCGTCATGCTCGAGGCCGAGCATATGTGCATGGCGATGCGAGGCGTGCGAAAGCAGGGCGCGTCCACCGTTACGACACAGTTCAGCGGCGTCTTCCGGAACGATCCGAACGAGCAGACGCGCTTCTTCAATCTCCTGCGCGGCGCGCGTTGATCATGGACGGCGCCTCCGACCGGGAAGAGGGCCTTGCGTTCCAGCCGAAATTCGGCGCGGACGGGCTGGCGACCTGCGTCACGATCGACGCGAGATGCGGCGACGTCCTGATGGTCGCACATATGAATGAGGCGGCGCTCGATGCGACGCTCAGGCAGGGTGTTCTTCACTACTGGTCCCGCTCGCGCGGCGCCCTGTGGCGGAAGGGCGACACGTCCGGCCAGACGCAACGGCTGGTCGAGATGCGGGTCGATTGCGACCAGGACGCGTTTCTCGCCTTCGTCGACGTCGACGGTGACGGCGGCGCCTGCCACACCGGCCGCCGGACATGCTTCTACCGCCGGGTCGAGACTGGCGTCGGGGGCCGGCGTCTCAGGTTTGTCGAAGAGAAGAATCCGAGCGGCTGACCGTCGGAATTCCGGCCTTGGACCGTCCAACCGATCTCGAGGAGCGTCGCTTGAGATCAAATGGCGTTCAAGAGGGTCCGAAATCGACTTTTCGCGCGTTAATTGTCTGGCGAACTTTCGCGCGCAGTTTTAGGTTCGCGAAGGGGAACGCCGGCGGGAAGCTTTCAAAGGCAGCGGGATGTTCTGGGCGCCGTTCGGGAAAAGCGATTCTGAAGTCTGGGCTAGGCGGAATGCGTGGCCGCCGCGCCCGGGTCGGCTTGGTGCTCGGCGCGGGCGCGGCGCGCGGATGGGCGCATATCGGCGCTCTGCGGGAGCTCGAGGCGCAGGGCGTCAGGCCCGACGTGATCGTCGGCTCGTCTATCGGCTCGCTGGTCGGAGGCTGCTATGCCGCCGGCAAGCTCGACATGCTCGAGGCGTTCGCCCGCTCTCTCACCCGGCGCCGGATGTTCGGGCTCATCGATTTTTCCTTCGCCGGCGGGGGGCTCATCGGCGGCGAGCGGTTGCGCATCAGGCTCGAGAGCGAGTTGGGCGGCGTTCTGATCGAGGATCTGCCGATCCGTTTCGCCGGCGTCGCGACCGAGATCGGCGGCGGACACGAGATCTGGCTGCGGCGCGGGCTGCTGACCGACGCGATCCGCGCCTCTTACGCCCTGCCCGGCGTGTTCGAACCCGTCCGGATCGAGGGCCGCTGGCTGTTCGACGGCGCAGTCGTCAATCCGGTGCCGGTCAGTGTCGCCCGGGCGCTCGGCGCGGAACGCGTCATCGCACTCAACATCACCGGCGAGAGCGTCGGCCGCGGCACCGCGATCCAGGATCCGTTTGGGCGCCACGACTCGCCGCCCATTGTCGTCGAGCCGGCGAACGGTCGGAGCGGGGTCATCTCGCGATGGTGGCGGAACGGGGCTCTGCGCGCTCCTGCGGACCCTGAGTCGGCGCCGCCCGGCCTCATGAGCGTGATGGTCAACGCATTTGACATTCTCCAGGACCGCATCATGCGCTCACGGCTGGCCGGCGATCCGCCGGATGCGCTCGTGCAGCTCAAGGTCGGCAAGATCGGAATGTTCGAGTTTCACCGCGCCGATGAACTGATCGCGCTGGGGCGGGAGACGGTCCGCCGGGCCGCCGCGGAAATCGCGGAGCACATCGAGGCGCCGAGGGTCGAATCCGCCGACGGCTGAACGGCGGCGGCGATCACGTAGTGGTGATATACTCGCGCAAAGCCTGCCGTTCGCTGTCGAGCGCGCTGACGTGGCGCTTGACCACGTCGCCGATCGACACGATGCCGATGAGGCGTCCGCCCTCGACCACGGGAGCATGCCGGAAGCGGCCCTCGGTCATGGTCTGCATCACCTGATCGATCGTGGTGTCGCGTGCGATGGTCGTTACTTTCGACGTCATGTGGCGGGACACCTGATCGTCGAGCGCCGCCGCGCCGTGCTGGGCGATCACGCGGACCACGTCGCGCTCGGAAAGGATGCCGAGAACGCTCATGGAGGCGTCGGCCACAACGACTGCTCCGACGCCCCTGGCGGCCAGCAGATCGACGACTTCCTTCAGGGTGCGCTGCGGCTGGGTGGTGAAGACCTCGCGCCCCTTTTCAGCCAGAATGCGCGCGACTGTCATTGCGTCTCTCCCTTTTTCCCGCGGTCTTGTTTCCGGCCGCTGCCAAAGAGGTAAGGATGCGCCGGACCGGCCGTCCGATCAAGATTTAAAGGCGCTTTAATTAACTCTACGCTAGCGTAGTCCGCCGTCGACGAGGAGACACTGCTTGGTGATCATCTCGCTGTCCTGGGCGGAGAGAAAAAGCGCAAGTCGCGCCACATGCTCGGCCATCAGGGTGCGGTTGAGGCATTGGCGGTCGCGGAAGCCTTCGATGTCCGCTTCGGTCATCCAGAGGCGCCGCTGGCGCTCGGTGATCACCGCGCCCGGCGCGATGGCGTTGACGCGGATGTTGTCGGGTCCGAACTCGCGCGCCAGGCTCTTCGTCAGCCCGACGACCGCCGCCTTGGCGGCGGAATAGACCGACAGGCGGGCGACGCCGATCATCCAGGCTGTCGACGAGAAATTGACGATCGCGCCGCCGCCGAGTTCGCGCATCGAGCGGCGCGCGATCTGGGCGGCGAAGAACTGATGCTTGAGATTGAGGGCGATGGCCCGGTCCCAGTCCTCCTCGCTCACCTCGTCCACGTCTTCCCGCTCATCGTTCGCCGCATTGTTGATCAGAACCCCGATCGGCCCGAGCCGCTGGCGCACCTCCTCCATCGCCGCCTCGAGCGCGGCGACGTCGGTGACGTCGCAATTGATAAATAGGGGTGCAGGGCCAGACGCTCCAAGCCTCGCGGCCAGCGCCTTCGACGGCTCGGTCTGAATGTCGACGAAGGCGACATTCGCCTTCTGGGCGACGAAGGCCTCGACCATCGCCGCGCCGATCCCCGAGCCGCCGCCGGTGACGAAGACGACCTTGTCGATCAGCGAAGGGTAGCGGGCGTAGGGCATGGGGGGCTCAAAAACAGGGGCGCGGGAGGGCTCGCCTGAGACTATCAAGGCCGGTGGAACCCGCAAGCAGCGAACTTCGACCCGGCCCGCGGAGACTTAGAACGAAGGCGCGCAGGACGCCATCTTCGGGCATGACTCCCATCCTTTCAACGATTTGCGATGCGATTTCCGGGCGACCAAATACGCCCCAGGGGCAAGGGTAGCCCAAGCCGGTGGAATGATGGCAAAGCCCGGGAAGGCCGGAGCAAAGCCAGGGAAATCCGAATCCAAGCGAAAGCCTTCCGTGAATCCAGACTTTTCAAGCGCTTGCGCCCGAATCCAAATTATTCCGGTCGACTGGCATGCGCCGCGTCCGCTGCGGATCGCCCTCCGATCCCGGCGGCGCTCCGGCGGGTCGGTCGCGACCGCAATGCGCCCCTGCAGCCTTGCGGCGCGGGGTCGGCAGGCGCTGAACATCCGCCACCGTCGCGGTTTCCTGGCCGGCCGCGCCGGGACCCGCGCGGATTGACCGCGAGAGAAAGTTGTCAATGCGTTCAGCGCCGCGCTCCACAATTTTCGCTCCGTTCCGTCTCCTCGTCGCTCGAGGCCGCCACCGCGACGACGGACCGTTCGGCCGACGTTTTTGCAATCATAGCGCGGGTATCCATTTCTGTCGAGAAATTGTTCTCTGTTTGTTCAACCGCAGGAGACCAGTTTAACGACCTCTTGCCGGTCGTTGCGTGATGCTTGCATTTTTCCCGAATGAGGCCGCTCAGCCGCCGCCGCAGCGCCCAATACGGCAGCAATCGCAAGCCTCTTCGCCGCGTTTGTCATGATCCTTCCCCTACCCCGGCGACCTTTTCTGTAAACATACGGTGAATTTCAGGGTTCGCAAGGAACGCAGTGTCGCAACAGGGGATCGCACGGCGAGCGACCTGCGACAGTGCATTCTACTCGCTGTCGCCCCTGTTTTCGATCTCGGGTGGTCCAGGGCATATCGGGAACAATGATTCGTAGTCCAATCGCCTTTCGTCGGTTGCTGGCCAACTCCTCGGAACCACCACCGCCCAGGAATGCGTCAACACCTTCGCCAACGCGGGGTAATGGACACACCTAAATTCATCCCGTTCTAGTCCGCCCGTTCATCAGCGCCAGCAATCCCTTGAGCAGCATCGCCGGGCTCGGCGGACAGCCGGGAATGCACAAGGTCGACCGGGACGACGTCGGACGACGCCCCCCGCGACGGCGTAGCTGCCGGCGAAGACGCCGCCGTCGGCCGCGCAGGCGCCCGACGCGATCACCCATTTGGGCGCCGGCGTCGGCGTCGTAAGTGCGTTTCAGCGCTTCGCTCATGTTCCGCGTCACCGGGCCCGTCACCAGCAGCACGTCGGCGTGCCGCGGCGAGGCGACGAAGCGGAAGCCGAATCGCTCGAGATCGTAGAAGGCGTTGCCGAGTGCGTGGATCTCGAGTTCGCAGCGCGTTGCACGAGCCTGCGTCGACATGCCGGATCGCCAGGCTCCGCCCGAGCGTCCGTTCGGCGGCTTCCATGACCGACGCGGCGAGCGCGGCGAGCTCCGGATCATCGCTTCCCGGCGGCGGCTTCCGTCAGCGGCGGCCGGAGGCCCTGCAGCAGCGTGTTGCGCATCTTAAAGGTCGCACCCCGAATAGGAGCAATTGAACGATTTGTTGCATAAGGGGAAATCGGCGACGATGGCGCCCTCGATCGCCGCCTCCAGGAGCGGCCACTGGAGCCAGGAGGCGTCACGCAAATGGCATCGCGCAACCGAGCCGTCGTCGGCGAGGCGCACATGGGCGAACACGTCGCCGCGAAAAGCTTCGACGAGCGCTAATCCCTCGCGAGGGCCGCCCGGCACGGGGAGCGCCGCACGGATCGGTCCGCCGGGAAGGCGCGCCAGCATCGCCTCGATCAGCGCGAGGCTCTCGCCGACTTCCTCGATCCGCACCCAGATTCGCGCGTTGACGTCGCCCGCGCGCCGCGTCGGGACCTTGAAACTCGAGACTGTCGTACGGGCGGTAGGGATGGTCGCGGCGCACGTCGAAATCGCGGCCCGAAGCGCGACCGACCACGCCGCCCGCACCCCATTGGCGCGCCAGACCCTCCTTGAGGACACCCGTTCCCACGGCGCGGTCCTGCATCGAGGCGGTGTTGTCGTACAGCTTAATGAGCTTGCGGAAACGTCGCGCGGATTTCACGGATCAGCGCGCGGATCGCCTCGGCGCCCTTCGGCCGCGAGATCGACCGCGGCGCCGCCCGGAACGATCGCGTCCATCATCAGCCGATGGCCGAAGGCGGCCTTGGCCGCGCGCAGCGTCCGTTCGCGCAATATGCCGCAGTGGGCGTGCATCAGCGCGAAGGCGGCGTCGTTGCAGATCGCTCCGATGTCGCCGAAATGATTGGCGAGCCGCTCGAGCTCCGCCATCGCGCCGCGAAGATAATGCGCGCGCGGCGGCGCCTCGGTCCCGAGCGCCGACTCGACGGCGCGAGCGAAGGCGACGCTGTAGGCGACGGTCGAGTCGCCGCTGACGCGGGCCGCCAGAACGGCCGCGCGTTCGAGGCTCGCGCCGCGCATGAGGGCGTCGACGCCCTTGTGCACATACCCGAGCCGCTCTTCGAGCCGCACCACCGTCTCGCCGCCGGCATGGAAGCGGAAATGGCCGGGCTCGATGATCCCGGCATGGACCGGGCCGACCGGGATCTGATGCAGGCCCGGGCCCACGGCCTCGAGGAAAGCGATATGCGTCCGGCGCGCCGTCGTGCGCCTGGGTTCGTCCGAGCGGATGACGCAGAGGCCATCGGCCGTGATCGAGCCACCGTCGGTCGTCGGACGCTCCGATCGCCGCGAAGCCGAAAAGATCGCAGGCTGACCGCTCGAGCCGGCTCGCTGGAGCATGAAGCGCCGCGACCGAGGGAAACGCGCCGCCCTTGCAGGCGACCTCGACGAGCGACAGCGCGCCGTTCGCCTCTCTGAGCGCCATGCGCATGCGGCCTTCGTCGCCCCACAGGCTCACCAGGATGGCTTCGCCCGCGACGAGCCGGCGCATCGCGTCGCGCCAGGCGGCCTCGCCATTCAGACTGATCGGCGATGTCCGCGCTCATCGGCGGGCGCCTCAGCGCAACTGTTCGGCGACGTGCTGAAACCACGTCACAAGCGGGGGCGGAAGGTACAGGCCCGCCATCAGCACCAGAGCGAAATGCGTGAGGATCGGCAGGGCGGACGCCTTGGCTGGAGCGGTCGAACCGGTTGGCGCGCCGAAGGCCATACCCTGGAGACGCAGGACGAGGGCTCCGAGCGCGACGAGGAGGCCGAAGCCGAGCGGCAGCGCGAGCCACGGCGCGCGCTCGAAAGTCGAGCTGACGATCAGGAACTCGCTCATGAAGACGCCCATCGGCGGCAGACCGACGATGGCGAACACGCCAAAAACGAGGCTCCAGCCGAGCAGCGGATGGGTGACGGTCAGGCCGCGAATGTCAGCGATCTGCTGCGTGCCTTTCACCTGGGCGATCTGGCCGACCGTGTAGAAGATCGCCGATTTGGTCAGGCTGTGCATCGCCATGTGCAGCAGCGCGGCGAAGTTGGCGAGCGGGCCGCCGACCCCGAAGGCGAATACGATAACGCCCATGTGCTCGATCGAGGAATAGGCGAACATGCGCTTCACGTCGCGCCTGCGGTAGAGCATGAAGGCGGCGAAGACGATCGAGATGAGGCCCAGCGTCGCCATCAGCGGCCCCGGCGCGAGCGCGTGGCCATTGGCGTCGAGCAGCAGCTTGAACCGGAGGACCGCGTAGAGCGCGACATTGAGGAGGAGGCCCGACAGCACGGCGGAGATCGGCGTCGGACCTTCGGCGTGCGCGTCGGGCAGCCAGGCGTGCAGCGGCGCTAAGCCCACTTTCGTGCCGTAGCCGAGCAGCAGGAAGACGAAGGCGAGATCGAGCAGCGACGGATCGAAGCCGCCGCGTTTTGGATCAGGCTCGTCCACAGCATGCCCTGGACGCCTTCGCCGACGACCGGCCGGGCGGCCATGTAGACGAGGATCGTGCCGAAGAGGGCGAGCGCGATGCCGACGCTGCCGAGGATGAAGTATTTCCACGCCGCCTCGATCGCCTCCGGCGTGCGGTAAATGCCGACCATCAGCACCGTTGTCAGGGTGGCGAACTCGATCGCGACCCACATTAGGCCGATGTTGTTGACGATCAGCGCGAGGTTCATCGAGAACAGGAGGAACTGATACATCGCGTGATAGAAGCGCAGATGCGTCGGCGTCAGCCGTCCGGTTTCGATCTCATGGCGCGATATAGGTTGCGCTGAACACGCTCGCGGTGAAGCCGACGAAGGTGTTGAGCACGATGAAGACGATGTTGAGGTCGTCGACGAGAATGTAGGCGTTCGGCGCCGGCGCGGCGGCGAGCAGCGAGACCGACGCGAGGAATGTGGCGAAGGCCGAGCCGACGTTGAGCGCAGCCGACAGCCGATAGGACGGCAAGACCGCGAGCAGCGCCGCGGTCGCCGCCGGCAGCGCGAGTATGATGAATGCGGCGTTGGGCCAGCCCGTCATCGCCGGTCCCCCTGGAATCGGTCGAGCGCGTGCGCGTCGACCGTCTCGAACCGCTCGCTGATGCGGAAAAGGAAGACCCCGATCACCACCAACGCCACCAGCACGGAAAAGGCGACCGAAACCTCGACCACCAGCGGCATGCCCTTGGCGCCGGTCGCCGCGAGGATGAGACCGTTCTCGAGCGACATGAAGCCGACCACCATCGAGACCGCGTTGCGCCGCACCACCATCATCAGCATGCCGAGCAGCACGACCGAGAGGGCGAAGGCGAGATCTTCGCGCGCGAGCGCGTCGGCCTCGGTGGCGATGCGCAGCATCACCACCTCGGAGAGCGCAACCAGCGCGAGGCCGGCGAGCATCGTCGGGCCGACGCCGACCACGCTTTCCACGTCGCGATGAATCCCCAGTTGAGCGATGATTCGATGCAGCGCATACGGAACAACGATCGCCTTGAGCGCGAAAGCGATCAGCGCCGTCAGGTAGAGATGGCCGGCGTCCTGCACATAGGCCTGCCATGCGACCGACAGCGACAGCACGACGGCCTGGAGCGCGAAGACGTTGAGCAGCGCATAGAGGCGGGTCTGATAAAGCAGCATGAAGCTGACCAGCACCAGTCCGCCGGCCAGCAGATGCGCGACATCGAAAGAGAGGCCCATCATTTCAGGGTCCTCGACACGAAGAGGAGCAACGCGCCGAGAAAACCCAGCATCAGAGCCGCGCCGACGAAATCGGGCACGCGAAAGACCCGCATCTTGGCGATGCTGGTCTCGAACACCCCGAGCGCCACGCCGGCGACCGCGAGTTTCGCGATATAGAGGAAGGCGCCGAGCAGCCGGTCGGCGACGCTGGCGTCGGCGATGGCGAGGCCCCAGGGCGCGAAGACGCAGATGATGAGCGAGACGTAGAGCACGAGCTTCAGCATCGCGGCGAGCTCGATCACCGCCAGATGCCGGCCGGAATATTCGAGGATCATCGCCTCGTGCACCATGGTGAGCTCGAGGTGGGTCGCAGGATTGTCGACCGGAATGCGCCCATTTTCGGCGAGCGCCACGATGATGAGCGCGACCAACGCCATGCCGAGCGACACCCGCAGGCCGACGTTGCTCGAGACCATGTAGGCTGCGACCGTCGACAATTGGGTCGAGCCCGCGACCAATGCGAGGGTGAAGACGATCACGATCATCGCCGGCTCGGCCAGCGCGCCGAACAGGGCCTCGCGGCTGGAGCCGAGCCCGCCGAAGCTGGTTCCGACGTCGAGCCCGGCGAGCGCCAGGAAGAACCGCGCCGACCCCAGGAGCGCGATGATGGCGATGAGATCGGCAGACCATGAAAACAGGAGCCCGGTCGCGAAGGTGGGAACCAAAGCCGCGGCGACCCAGGTCGCGGCGAACACCAGATAGGGCACGAAGCGGAACAACCACGAAGCGCTGTCGGCGACGACCGCCTCCTTGCGGGCGAGGCGGACAAGATCGAGGTAGGGCTGAAGGAGCGGCGGGCCTCGGCGGCGCAGCAGCCGCGCCTTGGTCGCACGCACGAGCCCGGTCAGCAGCGGCGCGACCGCGATGACCAGCGTCATCTGCAACAGCTGGAAGACGAGATCGACGATCATGGCCATGACGCGAGCACGACGAGAAGCGTGACCAACGCGCCGAAGACGACGCTGAGGTATTGGCGGATGGTGAGGAATTGCAAGCGGTTGAGCCGCAGCGACGCGCGCTCGACGAACGCGATCACCGGAACATAGAGTTCGTCCCAGATCCTGTCCTCGAGCGTCAGAT
This sequence comes from uncultured Alphaproteobacteria bacterium, assembly GCA_963835885.1. Taxonomy (GTDB): domain Bacteria; phylum Pseudomonadota; class Alphaproteobacteria; order Rhizobiales; family Beijerinckiaceae; genus Roseiarcus. The sequence continues at coordinate 57,611 of CAWIHF010000039.1, read as the reverse complement.
CGAGACGCGCCGCGCGCGTTTCGCCCGGACCCGGCATGTCGATTTTCTCGCGTTGGACGAAGGCGACGGATCCGAACACGCGGCGGATCGGCTGCGCGAAGCTCTCGGCCGAATACTGCGTCGCGGGGCTCGCGTCGGGAAAGCCGCAATCCCACGCCGGCGCGCGACGCAAAGCATCGGAGGCGAAGCGGTGGATGACGCTGGCGGCCAGCGAGGCGGAGATGGCGATGAACAGGAAGACGAGCAGCCCGTTGTATGAGCTGCGGCTTTCGGCGATCGGGGCGATGGAGAGCCAGGCGATGCCGGACTGCGCCGGCATCCGGCCGCCGACCGCACTGCTCACCGCCGGCGACAAAGCGTCAATGAAGAGGCCGGGAAAGACGCCGACGACGAGGCAGAGAGCCGCAAGCGCGAACATCGCCGCGAGGGTCAAGCGATTGGTTTCCCGTGCGCGCTTGGCCGCGTCCGTGCGGGGGCGGCCAAGGAAGGTTATGCCGAACGCCTTGGCGAAGCAGGCGGCGGCGAGCGCGGCCGAGAGCGCGAGCAGCGCGCCGACCGCGGGCGCCAATATCTTCAGCACCCAGGACGACAGCGCCGGGCTCAGCAGGATGGCCTGAAACGTCAGCCATTCGGAGACGAAGCCGTTGAATGGCGGCAAAGCGGAAATGGCGGCGCAACCGACGAGGAAAGTGAAAGCCGTACGGGGCATATTGTGAATGAGGCCCCCCAGATGGTCCATGTCGCGCTCACCCGTCGCCGACAGCACGGCGCCCGCGCCGAAGAACAGCAGGCTCTTGAAGAGAGAATGGTTGAACACGTGCAGCAGACCGGCCGTCATGGCCAGCGCCGCGACCGAAGGCAGGCTGAACACCTTGAAAGCGAGCGCGAGTCCGAGCCCAATGAAGATGATGCCGATGTTCTCGACCGTGTGGTAAGCCAGCAAGCGCTTGAGATCGTGTTGCATCAAGGCGTAGAGCACGCCGAGCAGGGCGGTGCCGGCGCCGACCGCGAGGACCGGAACGCTCCACCACCAGCCAGGCGGTCCCGCGAGTTCAAACACGATCCGGACGAAACCGTAGACGGCGACCTTCGTCATGACCCCGCTCATCAGCGCGGAGACATGGCTCGGCGCCGCAGGGTGGGCGAGCGGCAACCAGACGTGCAGCGGCACAATCCCCGCTTTCGACCCCGCGCCGATCAGGGCCAGCATGAAAGCGAGGGCGGCGACGCCGGGCGTCGGCCTGGCCGCACGCATGGCGTCAAAGGCGTAACCGCCGGCAGGACTTGCAAGCAAAGCGAACGTCAGCAACAGGATGAGCGTTCCGAAGCTCGCCGTCACCAGATAGACATATCCGGCGCGCGCGTTGTCGCCCTCGCGATGGTGGGCCATCACCAGCGCCCACGAGGAGATCGACATGAACTCCCACGACAGCAGAAACGAATAGGCGTCGTCGGCCACGAGGACCAAGTTCATGCCGGCGAGGAAGGCCGGGAAGAACGGCAGCACGCGTTCCGGCGAATGCTCGTGGCGCGCTTCGCCGAGACCATAGAGGCTCGCCGCGGCTCCGCCGAGATTGACGACGACGAGAAAGAACGCCGACAGGGCGTCGACGCGGAAACGCGCGCCGATCCACGGCAGGCCGAGCGGCAGGACGAGCGCCTCGCCGCTCGCATGGCCAAGGAGATCGACAAGTGCGAGGAACAGCATCGCCGCGCAGATCGCCAGCGCTCCGCCGTAGACAAGCGACCCAGCGAACGGCCTCCGCGCCGCAAATCCCCCGATTGCGCCAAGCCCGAGCAGAGCGGCGTCGCCCGACAGAAACAGCGCCTCGACGCTCATCTCGGCGCGCCGCTAAGCCGCCGGTCCAAACCCCTGCTCACCTGCCCACCCAATCCCAAACAAATCGGCCACCATCCGATCGGAGCAAGCGTAGCAGAAATCTGGCGCGCTACGCGACGCTCTTCAGGAGCCCGAGGAGCTCGCGATGCATCGTTTCGTTGCCGCAGCAGATGGATCCGGTCGCGAGGAAGTCGGGCTCGCCGTCGGCGCCGGTCACGAAGCCGCCGGCCTCGCGCACCAACAAAGAGCCGGCGGCGATATCCCAGGAATTGAGGTCCCGCTCCCAGAAGGCGTCGAACCGACCCGCCGCCACGTAAGCGAGGTCGAGCGAGGCGCAACCGAGCCTTCGCACGTTGACGACGCGGGCCATCACCGCCGCCAGCTCCGCCTTGAAGCGCGGATGCTGGGCCGCCTTGCCGAGGTGGGGGATGCCGCAACCGAAGAGAGCTTGCGCCAATTCGGTGCGCCCGGCGACTCGCAAGCGGCGGTTTCCGCCGAACGCGCCCTGCCCCTTCTCGGTCACATACATATCGTCGTCGGCCGGATTGTAGATCACGCCGCCGACGATCTGCCCGTCGCGTTCGAGCCCGATCGAGATGGCGAAAATCGGGATCGCGTGCAGAAAGTTGGTCGTCGCGTCGAGCGGGTCGATGTGCCAGGTATGGCTCTTGTCGGTTCCCTCGAGCCGACCGCTCTCCTCCATCACGAAACCGTAGCCGGGCCGCGCCTTGGAGAGTTCCTCGTACAGCGTCTTTTCCGCGCGCTTGTCGGCGAGGCTGACGAAATCGCCCGGACCCTTCATCGACACCTGAAGCTGGCCGATCTCGCCGAAATCGCGCTTGAGAGCGCGGCCCGCCTTGATCACGGCGCTGGTCATGACGGTCATCAGGGCGGAGCGGATCATGGCATGGTTCCGGGGGCGCGGCGGAGCGAGCGGAGGTTTACGGGATGCGCATCGCCGAGGCAACTTCCGGCAGGCTCAGTAGACATATGGAACGAAGCGCCATGTGCGTGCGCGATAGGCTTCGTATTCGCAGCCGAATGTTTCGCTCAGCAGCCGCTCCTCCGCCCTGATGCGGGCGATGACGACGGGCAGCATCATCAGGGCGATGATGATCCCAACGCCGGCGCGAAACGGGCCCCAGCCGAGAGCAGTGATGAACAAGCCCAGATAGCTCGGATGTCGGATCACGCCATAAATCCCGTTGGTGACCAGCCGGTGATTGGCCTGAATGGCGACAAGTCCGCTGAAGCGGCGCCCGAGCGCGAATACCGGCGCCAGTCTGAGCACGCCCCCGACCGCATAGAGCGCGACGCCGAACCAACGCACGCCCTCGCCGCCGAAAGTGAGAAAATCGGTAACTGCCCAGGTCGCTTGGTTTTGATCCGATTTTTGGTTGCGGGAGATTTATCTCGACAGGGAACTCGGGTTCCGATTTCAGAAATCGGATGACTCGCGAATCACTGATCGAGCCCTCTCGGGAAGAGCTTGTTGGACTGATTCAAACGCTTTCGGCGGAGAACGCGGCTTTGAAGGCGCGGATCGCCGAGTTGGAGCGCCGGCTCGGGTTGAACAGCTCGAACAGTTCCAAGCCGCCGTCGAGCGATGGTTTGAAGGAGCCGACGCGGGTCAGCAGCCTGCGCGAGCGTTCGGGCAAGACGTCGGGCGCTCAACCCGGTCACGACGGCGAGACTCTCCGCCAAGTCGCCAACCCCGACCATGTGATTGAGCATCACCCACCGGTCTGCTCGGGATGCGGGGAGCCGCTGACGCCCGGCGCGTCCGGGGAATACGCCGCGCGTCAGCGCAACGGGACGGGAAAGGGGCGGCGTGCGCAGGAAGTCCGAGTGTCTAACCTGCTCGGCGTCGGCCGCCACCTCGGCTCGCAGCCGCGTGCGAAGACCTCGATGACGATCATGCGGGCGCGGCAGCCCCAACCACGCGAGATTGCCACCCCGCCCTAATCGGGCGCGGAGTTGTCTTCAGTCCAGCCCCGTATTCAGCGGCAGGTCCGACGCACTGCCGGGCAACCCCAGCGGTCTTGCAGCGACAGCGGTCCCGATCGCGCATGCCGGAGCCGGCGGCAGGCTCGGGTTGACGAGGCTCAGATAACTCGTCAGCGCGTGCCCAGCATGAGAAGTTTGGCTGCACCTTCCCGGTCGCGTTCAGAGGATGAAGTGTATTGACGTGCCGGAAGCCAAAGGTTCCGGGGGGAGTTGTGGGACTAGTTCATCGATTCGTTGAAACCGATCCTATGCGCGGGATTTATTTTTCCCGACATGGCTTGTAGCCTTGCTGGTTTGATTCGGAAGCAGGGTTTGAGGACATGGCGGGACGGCGGAAGGCGATCGAATTGGCAATTGGCAAGGCGGATTTGGCGGCGTTGCGCGCGATCGCCCGCTCGCGAACGGAACCGGCGGGCCGGGTCGAGCGAGCGCGGATTTTGCTGGCCTACCGGGAGGACCCATCGTTTTTCGCGGTGGGGCGAGCCATGGGCGCACACCATCAGACGGTCCAGCGCTGTGTCGAGCGGGCGTTGGCCTATGGTCCGATGTCGGCGCTCGACGATCGCCCGCGGCCCGGCCGGGAGGCGACGATCACCGCCGAGGCCAAGGCATGGATTGTCGACCTCGCCTGCCGCAAGGCCAAGGACCTCGGCTATCCCCACGAATTGTGGACGACGCGGCTGCTCGCCCGCCATGTGCGCGAGCATGGGCCGGCAGAAGGGCACGCTTGCCTTGCCAAGCTGGCTCAGGGCACGCTGTGCAACATCCTCAATGAGCAGGAGATCAAGCCGCACAAGGTCCGCTATTACCTGGAACGCCGCGACCCGGAGTTCAAGCAGAGGATGGCGGAGGTTCTGTGCGTCTATCGCGAGGTGAAGCTTATCAAGGAGACCGCGGCCGCCGCGAAACAAAAGCCGAGCGATGCGGTGGCGATCGTCTCCTACGATGAGAAGCCTGGCATTCAGGCAATCGCCACGACGGCCCCGGACCTGCCGCCCGAGCCCGGCAGACATGCGACCTTGGCGCGCGATCACGAGTACAAGCGCCACGGCACGGTCAGCTTGCTGGCGGGCATCGATCTGCTCACCGGCCAGGTCCACGCCCTCGTCAAGGATCGCCACCGAAGCCGCGAATTCATCGAATTCCTCAAGCTTCTCGACGCCGCCTATCCGACCCATACGGCGATCAAGCTAATCCTCGACAATCATTCCGCGCACATCTCAAAGGAGACCAAGGCTTGGCTCGCGGACCAGCCTGTCGGTCGCTTCGAATTCACCTTCACCCCCAAGCACGGCTCCTGGCTCAATCTCGTAGAAGGTTTCTTCTCCAAGCTCGCCCGTTCGGTGCTGCGTCACATCCGTGTCGCATCCAAACAGGAACTCAAGGACCGCATCATGGCCGCCATGGATCACTTCAATCGAGACCCCATCGTCCACACTTGGTCCTATAAGCTCGACCAAGCCGCATGATACGATTCGAATTTCGAAATCGATGAACTAGTTCATCGATTCGTTGAAACCGATCCTATGCGCGGGATTCATTTTTCCCGACATGGCTTGTAGCCTTGCTGGTTTGATTCGGAAGCAGGGTTTGAGGACATGGCGGGACGGCGGAAGGCGATCGAATTGGCAATTGGCAAGGCGGATTTGGCGGCGTTGCGCGCGATCGCCCGCTCGCGAACGGAACCGGCGGGCCGGGTCGAGCGAGCGCGGATTTTGCTGGCCTACCGGGAGGACCCATCGTTTTTCGCGGTGGGGCGAGCCATGGGCGCACACCATCAGACGGTCCAGCGCTGTGTCGAGCGGGCGTTGGCCTATGGTCCGATGTCGGCGCTCGACGATCGCCCGCGGCCCGGCCGGGAGGCGACGATCACCGCCGAGGCCAAGGCATGGATTGTCGACCTCGCCTGCCGCAAGGCCAAGGACCTCGGCTATCCCCACGAATTGTGGACGACGCGGCTGCTCGCCCGCCATGTGCGCGAGCATGGGCCGGCAGAAGGGCACGCTTGCCTTGCCAAGCTGGCTCAGGGCACGCTGTGCAACATCCTCAATGAGCAGGAGATCAAGCCGCACAAGGTCCGCTATTACCTGGAACGCCGCGACCCGGAGTTCAAGCAGAGGATGGCGGAGGTTCTGTGCGTCTATCGCGAGGTGAAGCTTATCAAGGAGACCGCGGCCGCCGCGAAACAAAAGCCGAGCGATGCGGTGGCGATCGTCTCCTACGATGAGAAGCCTGGCATTCAGGCAATCGCCACGACGGCCCCGGACCTGCCGCCCGAGCCCGGCAGACATGCGACCTTGGCGCGCGATCACGAGTACAAGCGCCACGGCACGGTCAGCTTGCTGGCGGGCATCGATCTGCTCACCGGCCAGGTCCACGCCCTCGTCAAGGATCGCCACCGAAGCCGCGAATTCATCGAATTCCTCAAGCTTCTCGACGCCGCCTATCCGACCCATACGGCGATCAAGCTAATCCTCGACAATCATTCCGCGCACATCTCAAAGGAGACCAAGGCTTGGCTCGCGGACCAGCCTGTCGGTCGCTTCGAATTCACCTTCACCCCCAAGCACGGCTCCTGGCTCAATCTCGTAGAAGGTTTCTTCTCCAAGCTCGCCCGTTCGGTGCTGCGTCACATCCGTGTCGCATCCAAACAGGAACTCAAGGACCGCATCATGGCCGCCATGGATCACTTCAATCGAGACCCCATCGTCCACACTTGGTCCTATAAGCTCGACCAAGCCGCATGATACGATTCGAATTTCGAAATCGATGAACTAGGTCCTGGTCGATGGCGAAGCGCCACGAGGTCAGGCCAAGTCCGTTGAAGGCCGTGACAAAGGCCCTGTCGCCAACGCGGGGCGAGGCGAAGGTGCAGACAATTGGGGTCGGCAACTTGTTCGTCTTGGCGTTTTCGAGAACGTAGAGGCAGGCCAACGCCGAGCCGAAACTGTGGCCCGTAATGGAAATGGCCACAGGCGGCGCGGCGGCTTTCAGTTCGGGCGCCGTCGGGGCATGGCGGGAAACCAGGGCCGCCACCTGCCGCGACAGCGAGCCGCGCGAAGACAACGACCTTTCGACGAGCGGTGTTTTCGGGGCGGCGGCGAGCCTCGTGTCGATTTGCATTTCATGATGGGACCGTGCTGGCGGGGAAGCTTTTCGACGATCGGGGGCAACCGGATGAGCCCAACCTAGGCGAGGAAGGGGTCCAAGCGCTGGCGCTACTACGTCTCGCAGGCGGCTCTGCAGGGCGACAAGAGCAAAGCGGGATCGTTCGTCCGGGTTCCAGCCCCTGAGCTCGAAGCGCTCGTCACGGAAGCCGTCGGCAAGCTGTCCGCAGACCGTCCCGCCTCGCAAACCGACATTCGCGACCGGATTGATCGCGTCGCGATCGGCGGCACGGCGATCCAGATCCGACTGTCGGAGGTTGGAGAGGGAGACGACAGCGTGAACACTTTGACGCTTCCATGGACGGCGCCGTCGCCTTATCGCAGGCGCGAGATTCACAAGGCGCGAGCGATGCAACGACTGGCGTCCGCCCAATGCGCGCTAACGCGCGCGCGACCCTGATCGAAGCCCGTGGCAACGCCCATCGCTGCGACCCCCACCAGACTCTAGAGACGCTCGCATCGCGAGAAGGCAGGACCGAGCGATCGATCCGGATGACCGTGTCGCTCGCTTTCCTTGCGCCAGATATCGCAGTCGAAGGACGCCTGCCGCGCGGCTACGGTCTCAAGCGTCTCATGGGTCTTCCGTTGGCGTGGCCCGACCAATGGCGAACGCTTGGACTCGAGACGCCGCCGCGGGCGTAATGAACGCTCCACTTATGCTCGGTGGTTTTTGCTCCAGCGGCCAATTGATGCCGCCCTCTGCTCCTCGCTCCGCGCCCGGAAATCTTGCCCATTTGTGAGCAGCTTTTTGGCCAGGCGTCCGGGGTCAGAACCCGCGGTCAGACGAGACGAACCCGAAACAAACACCATCTTTGGAAACGGAAGTTTTCGGCCGGAGACTTTCGGCCGCATTCGAGCGCAATCGGCGGACAAACCCGGAAAAAGCGCTGCCGCAGACCGTACTCGGTCAACCTAACGCTTTAGAATGTCGGACGATCTTGGAACCGCGGAAACCGCCGCCGCTCGTGCGGACTACCTGGTGGAGCTGAGGGGATTCGAACCCCTGACCTCTGCAGTGCGATTGCAGCGCTCTCCCATCTGAGCTACAGCCCCGTCGCGCGGCTCTTTACGTTCGCGCCCCAGCCCTGTCAACGGCGCTGGAGCTCAGGAGAAGTCATGCTTCCGCTGATCAAGCTCGTGCTCACGATTCTCGACCTCTACAAGATCGTCATCATCGCGGGCGCGATCCTCTCCTGGCTCATCGCGTTCGGGGTCGTCAACATCCGCAACGACTTCGTCCGTTCGGTCTGGAATCTGTTTTTGGCGCTGACCGAGCCGTTTCTCCGCCCAATACGCAAGTTCTTGCCCAATACGGGCGGCATCGACATTTCTCCGATCATTCTGCTGCTGGCGATCATGTTCATCCAGTGGATCATCCAAGACGACATCGCCCCTCTCTTTTTCTGAACGCTCGTGAACAAAGCTCTCCCCGCCAAGACCGCTCCCGGCCGGTTTTTTGAAGATTTTCGCATCGGCGAAACGATCCGCCACGCCACGCCACGCACGCTCAACGCGGGCGACGCCTCGCTCTATTCCGCGCTGTACGGAACGCGATTCGCGCCCCAGAGCGCTGAGACCTTCGCCCGTGCGATTGGTTATCCAGCGAGCCCGATCGACGATCTGCTGGCCTTTCACGTCGTGTTCGGCAAGACGGTGCCAGACATCTCGCTCAACGCCGTCGCCAATCTCGGCTACGCCGACTGCCGATTCTCGAAGGCGGTCTATCCGGGCGACACATTGTCGTCCGTTTCGGAGGTGATTGGCCTCAAGGAGAACTCCAACAGGCAGAGCGGCGTCGTCTATGTGCGCTCGCGCGGCATGAACCAGCGCGGCGAGACGGTTGTCGATTACGTGCGCTGGGTCATGGTGCGCAAGCGCGACCACGGCGCCACCGTTCCCGAAGCGGTCGTTCCGAGACTGCCCGAGGCGGTCGGCGTCGACGCGATCGGTTCGGCCTGTCCGCCAATCGACTGCGCCGCCTTCGATGACGCGCTCAGCGGATCGCGACGCCGGTTCGAGGACTACGCGGCGGGCGAGCGGATCGATCACGTCGACGGGGTGACGGTCGAAGAGGCCGAACACATGATCGCGACGCAACTCTACCAGAACACCGCAAAGGTGCATTTCAACCAGCACAGTGAAGGCGCCGGCCGATTCGGTCGGCGGCTCATTTATGGCGGCCATGTCATATCGCTCGCCCGGGCGCTGAGCTTCAACGGCCTCGCCAACGCCTTCCATATCGCCGCGATCAACGGCGGGCGGCACGTCGCGCCGCTGTTCGCCGGCGACACCGTGTTCGCCTGGAGCGAGATCTTGGCCACTGCTGCGCTGCCAGGCCGGAACGACGTCGGCGCCTTGCGGGTCCGCACGGCCGCTGCGAAAAATCGCCCCTGCGCCGACTTTCCGTTGCGAGAGGGCGAAGGCTATGAGCCCAATGTCGTTCTCGACCTCGATTACTGGGCGCTCGCGCCGCGTCGGGCCTGACGTTGCGGCTCCCGGCGGACGCGACGCTGATTGTCGTAGGCGCTCGCGAAGCGATCGGCCATCCATGCCGGATTCCGGGCGACAGCCCTGGCGTCGAGGCGAACCTCGCATTGCTCCTCGCCGTTTGGCGGAAGGAGGGTTTGCCGGTCGTTCATGTCCAACTCGATGGCCCGCTGGCGAGTTCCGTTCGAGGCCAGCGTGGCGCCGCTTGCGGGCGAGTTGGCGGTCGACGCCGGCGCGGCGGGCGCTTTTGCCGGATCGGGCCTGGAAACGCTGCTCGATAACGGCGGGGTGACGACGCTCGTTCTATGCGGCGCCTTGAACGCCCTGGAACCAACGGCGCGCGACGCCGGGACGCTCGGCTATCAGACCTTCATCCCGCTCGACGCATGCTGGCCGGCGGCGAACCCCGCTGAGCCTTTCGCCGCTCGGTTGCGCCGCGAAGGAGCCGCCGTCGTCGACACCGCGGCCGCGCTCAATGCAGCGGCGACGGCGAAAACGCGCCAACGCAGGGAGGCGGAACGGAAGCGCTGAACCGCCTCGCGGTCGGAGGCGCATTTTGGGACGCGTTTCTCGCAATTCCAATCGTTTGCGGCGCCATTTGGTTCTTTCCCGGCGACCCGCGCGGGCGACAATCCTGATCGTGACGCAAGGTATATCACGTGTGTACATAGTCATTTAGGAGCCGACTGGCGATAAGCGGCTTGGGTCGTCATCACGTGAGCCCCACAATCAAGCGGGCTGGGCCGCGCCCGGGCTCAATGCGAGGCCTTCCCGTTAGGCGCTGGCGATCCACTTCAGCGCCGCCAGCCCGGGCAGGAAGAAATACGCTCCGCCGCGCATGGTGACGAACTGCGGCATGCCCGTCGCTCGCCGAACGCTGGGCTCGGCTCCGGGACGAGTGAAGCTGTCGGTGCGCTGCGGCGTTTCGCTGATCGGCGGAACCGGGAACGGCTCACGGTTGCCGAGCAGCGGGTCCTGCTCTCCGGTCAAAGTCGCGAACTTCGCGTTCGCAATCCAGGCGCCCTGCACGAACTCGAACTGACGCGCGATGTTGGCGTTGAGGCAGATGAACTGCAAGCCTGCGCCCGGATCGGGTGTCGAGGGATCGAGCGCGGCCGCAAGGTCGATCTTCCTGCCGTATTCGCGGCCGCGGCGCAGGATGCGGTGAAAACGGGACGAGGCGATCGCGTCGTCCTCGTGGCGCAGATACGGCCAAACCGTCGTGTTCTTCTCCCAGGGCAGGGTCGACGACGTCGGCTTGTTGAGCCTCCGTGTTGTCAGGCCGAGCGTTGCGAGCAGATTGCCGATCGGGCCTTCGACGGCGGCGGGCGCGTCGCCGCTGCGAGGATTGACCCGCCTGATATGAGCGCCAATCGGACACGAAAGCCCGTCCGGATCGCTGTCGAACAAAAAGCCGTTGAGCGCGCGGTCGCGCGGATCGACGCCCGGCAGGGACAAGCCGGTTTCGAAGTCGGGAAGCGGAGCGCCGCCCATGCGACGCCCGACCATCAATTCCGCCAGCGACTGCGTGTCCAAGCCGGCTTGCGCCGCCTCTTTCGCCACCCAGCGCCAAAAGCCCGGCACGTCCTGCGCGAGCTGACGAAAGACCAGATACGAACCGTTCCTTCCAAGATCATGAACGGCCGTGGCGTCGGCCGCGGGACGCAGAAAATCGGCGTTGCGCCCGCTGTCCGCGACCTTCGGCAACTCGGCCGGATATCCGTACTCGTTGTAGTAGCCGAGCAGAATTTCGCCGAGCGCCAGAAGAATTCGTATAGGCGCGGTCTGCCTTCGCGCCGGGCGTGCGGGCGCGGTCCCAATCAAAACTCGGCTGCGAAACGCCGTCAGCGAAACCGAAGGGCTCGACCCCGCCCATGTCCGACGTTGGCAGCGCATCGACAAGCGCAAGGCCGCTGCGCTCCGCCGCCTCTTGCGCCTCGGCCTGAAACGAGGCGATGCGTTGCGGGCCGGAAAAGAGCATCAGCAGGACATGCGGCTCGCGTTCGCCCGCGCCCCACGACCAGTTGCCCGGAGCATTGGCGCCGACGTCACCGAGTCTTTGCGAGCGGTTTTGGTTGCCGGCCATCCCTTCCACGAATTCAGGCCCGAAACGCTGGACGATCGCCTCTTCGAGGCCGAGCGCTCTGAGCCCCGCAGCGGTGATCGCCACCTGGGTCGCCTCCGCGACGCGGGTTCGCATTCCCTCAGGTCCCAGGTCAGCGACCGACGTGGGCGTCAGACCGCCGAGCCAGCGCCTCGCCGACGACGCGTCGATCACGCGAAACAGCAAATAGGTCGCGCCCGACAGCGGAGCGAACCCGGTTCGCGCGATGGCCTGAATGTCGGCACGGTCGATGTCGAGGCGGGTCATGCGGCGGCCTCGTCAGATTTCCACGAGCCAGCGGCAAATCTCGTCGTCGCTCATCGATGTCTTCTCGAATCCGTTGCGGATGCGGGTATTGCGGGCGAGGTCGCGCGCCGTGAGGCCGGGATAGGCCTTGTACCAGACGTCCGTCGGAATCTGGTGTCGGCGCTGGAACCGCTTGAAGTCCTGCTCGCGCCAGGCGCCCTTGGCAATGAGCCAGTCGGTCTGCGGATAGGCGATGTAGCTGGAGAACGAAAGGTTAAGCCCGAACCCGGCCTTGTTGATGAAATCGTCCATGTAGGGCTCGTGGCCGCCGTCGTAGTTGCTGCAGAAGAAGCCGCGCCGGCGCTGATCGAGAAACACCCAATGGGCGAAATGAATGGTCCCGATGCGCCCGAGCCCGCCACGGGTGAAAATATGCCGCGCAGTCCAATTGACGGCGTAGAGGACGACGAGTTCGAGTGCGAGGCGAAACCAGCCGGGCTTGATCGAGCCCATCGCGGTGTACTGATTGGTGACGTCGTGATCCTCGAAGAGGCGCAGTTTCGCGACCCACGCAGCGTCGTAAGCCTCCACCACGATCGGATCGCCGAGTTCGCGTCGGCGCAACTCGAGCAGGAACGCGATAAGCGCGATGACGACAAGCGGGATGGTCACGAGCGGGAAGATGATCAGACAGAGGGCCGCAATGACGATCGGCGCCAGGAGATGCACGATATTGCGAATGCGCCATTCGAGGGGCGTCGGCGGGATTGGCGTCAGAGGCGCTTTCGGACGAACCGCGTTGCGTAGCTCCTCGAGTATCCGTTGCGGCTCGCGCGCGGATATGCGCGGCAGGGTCTCGCGAAGGAGTTCGCGCAGCCGCGCCTCCTCGCGCGCCTGGACGACGCTCCGCCCGAGCCAGTTGACATAGGACGCCGAGGCCGGAACGCGATGATCGGACATCCAGCGCTCGAGGTCGGCGCCTGGGTCGAAATCCGCGCAGAAAGCGAACACCTGCCGCAGCCCCGAGCAATCATTGGCCATTCGCGCGAGCAGCCTGGTCGCGTCCCCGTCGCAATCGACCATCAGGCAGAGATAGGTCGGCTCGGCGCCGCGGAGCTGGGGATAGGGCGCGCGGTCGCCAAGGGTGTTGTCTTCGAGGACGACCAAGCGCGCAAAGTGGATCGTATCGAAGGCGCCGAACGGAACGAGCGCATTGGCCGGATCGGCAGCGCCGGCAAAGCCGGGCAAAGTCATTGTCGTCAGCGTCGCGCGCAGGGAAGCGATGCGGTCCTGATGAACCTCGGCGACGATGATGAAATTGTCCTGGGGAATCACCGCGGGCCACCTGAGCCGGGTTAGGGGCCGCGAAAAAGACGGGTCATACGGAAGCCCCCGTCTTTCGAAAATCGAGCGAAAAGTCGATCAGGCGTTTCGAATCCCAATAGACTTTGCCGAGATAGAAACCCCCGTCGACCTGCCGGATTTCGTCGCGGACATGCGAGGCGATGAGCGATGTCTCGGAATAGTCGAGCACGATGCACTCTTTTCCATCGAGCCAGCTTGGCCCCTTGTAGACGCGTGCGACGATCGCCTTGAGGCCGAGGGGCAAGATCTCGTTGCGCAGGAAGCCGGCCTTGGCGTCGAAAATCTTGCCTTTCCAGGCGAAGATGTTGATGCACGCGGCGATCGCATCGCTGAACGGGGTGCCCGGGGCGATGATCGCCGTCCCTTCAGCCTCGCCGTCCGGGATAGGACCCGCATCGTGCGCGCTGAAAAGCGCATCGAGATCCGCCTGCGACATTCCGAGCAACTGTTTCGAGTTCCAACCCCATCTCTCGCCTCCCGCATCGAAGTGGAATCGACTTCCAGTCCGCTCTTTCGCCTCGCCTCCACCAAGCCCTCACCCGAAGCTGCGGCGACGTCGGAAAACAGACGATCTACCATACTCGGACTGCGAGCAAGAGAGGTTTAGCCGCGCCTGGTCCAAGAACCGATCCCTCGCCATCATCGGGGAAGCGGGTTTCACTCGTCATTGTCGAATATATCGCCGGCCTCAGAGGGTCCGCGCGATCAGCACTTTCATGATCTCGTTGGCGCCGCCGTAGATGCGCTGCACACGACTGTCACGAAACATCTGCGATATCGGATAGTCGCTCATATAGCCGTAACCGCCGAAAAGCTGCAGGCACTCATCGACAATCTTGTTCTCGAGGTCGCTGACCCAGTACTTCGCCATCGACGCCGTCGCTGCGTCGAGCTTGCCCTCGAGGTGAAGGCCAACCAGGCGATCGACGAAAACCCGCGCCACGGTCGCCTCGGTCTTGCACTCGGAGAGCTTGAACTGCGTGTTTTGGAAGTCGATCAGGCGGCGGCCGAACGCCTGCCGTTCCTTCACATAGGCAATCGTCAATTCGAGAGCTCGCTCGATGACCGCGGCGCCGCCCACGGCGATGTTGAGCCGCTCTTGCGGCAGCTGCTGCATGAGCTGGACGAAACCAGCGCCTTCCTCCCGGCCGAGAAGATTCGCAGAGGGAACGCGGACGTCGTCGAAGAAGAGTTCCGACGTGTCCTGTGCGTCGAGGCCGAGCTTGTCGAGGTTGCGCCCGCGCTGGAACCCTTCCGCGTGTTTCGTCTCGACGACGACGAGCGACATCCCCCTGGCGCCGAGCGCGGGATCGGTCTTGGCGACGACGATGATGAGATCGGCGGTCTGGCCATTGCTGATGAACGTCTTCTGACCCGAGACGACATAGCCGTTGCCATCCCTGCGCGCTGTCGTCCTGATGCCCTGCAGGTCGGAGCCGGCGCACGGCTCGGACATCGCAATGGCGCCGACGAGCTCGCCGCTCGCCATGCGCGGCAGCCAGGTCTTCTTTTGCTCCTCCGTGCCGTAATTGAGGATGTAGGGCGCGACGATCGCATTGTGCAGCGACGCGGCGAATCCGCCCAATCCGCGCTTGGCCAATTGTTCGCTGAGCACGACCTCGTGACGGTAGTCGCCGCCTCCGCCGCCGTACTCGGTAGGAACCGAGAGGCACAGGAGCCCCGCCTCTGCCGCCTCCTTCCACATGCTGCGCTCGACGACGCCGTCCTTGCGCCACTTGGCCGCGCGTTCGGGCGGCGCGTGGTCGTCGAGGAACTTCCCGACTGAGCGCTCGAAAATGACGAGTTCTTCCTCCCGGAGGAAGTCGGGCCGATCGATGTTCAAGACGGGCACGGGCGCGCTCCTCTCCTGTCGTTGCCATTCCGGCGCTCACCGGAGAGCGCTTCTCCTTGCACCGTAGAGAGCAGGGCCAATATTTTGCAACGGGAATTTAGCCGAACGCCTCCCGGCCATCGGGTTGGTCGCCAAGCGTATTACGACCCGCTGGCGGGCGACCGCATGTGTAGGGGTCAAAACTTCTTTTTGTTTTCACCACGCCAATGCGCTTGTGCACTTGACCGGCAGCTCACGACTCTGTGCTCTACTGTTTCAACGCCTGCTGAGGAACGACTTGCGGGCTGCCGAGTTTCCGGAGCGAGCCTGCAACAGCCGGAGACGCTTCAGTGAAAATCGCGCAGATCGGTCCCCTGTTCGAGAGTTGCCCGCCCCGCTTATACGGCGGAACGGAGCGCATCGTCTCCTATCTGACCGAGGAACTGGTACGGCAGGGTCACGACGTCACGCTGTTTGCGAGCGGCAACTCCCGCACCTCCGCCCGCCTCGTTCCATGCTGCGAGACCGCATTGCGGCTGGACCCGCACATCAGAGATCCGATCGCGCCCCATGTCGTCATGCTCGATCGCGTCCGCGCCCTGGCCGATGACTTCGACGTTCTCCACTTCCATGTCGACGTCTTGCACTATCCCTTGATCCGCGACTTCGCCGACAAGACCGTCACCACCCTGCACGGCCGACTGGACCTTCCGGAACTCAAAGATGTCTACTCCGCCTTCTCACACGTGCCGCTCGTCTCGATCTCCGACCATCAGCGCGAGCCGATGCCGCCGGTGAATTGGGTCGGCAAGGTTTATCACGGATTGCCCGCGGATTTGCTTCCGTTCAATCCTTCGCCGAAGGGCGACTATCTCGCCTTCCTCGGCCGCATTTCGCCTGAAAAGGGTCCGGACCGAGCCATCGAAATCGCCACGCGAGCGGGAGCGAGGCTGAAGATCGCGGCCAAGATCGATCGGGTCGATCAGGCCTACTGGGAGGACGCGATCAAGCCATTGGTCGACGCCCATCCAAATGTGGAATTCGTCGGCGAAATCAACGAGCACGAAAAGGCTAAGTTCCTTGGAGACGCAACGGCGCTGCTGTTCCCGATCGACTGGCCGGAGCCGTTCGGCATCGTCATGATCGAAGCCATGGCCTGCGGCACGCCGGTCG
This sequence comes from uncultured Alphaproteobacteria bacterium, assembly GCA_963835885.1. Classification (GTDB taxonomy): domain Bacteria; phylum Pseudomonadota; class Alphaproteobacteria; order Rhizobiales; family Beijerinckiaceae; genus Roseiarcus. The sequence continues at coordinate 41,391 of CAWIHF010000039.1, read as the reverse complement.
TCGCCTTCCCCGCTGGATCCGCGCCCGAAGTTATCGACGACGGAGTCTCGGGTTATCTGGTTCGCGACGTCGCCGAGGCCGTCCCCGCTGTGCAGCGCGTCGCAACCTTCGATCGGGCGAAAGCGCGGGCATGCTTCGAGCGCCGCTTCACCATCGGCCGCGTCGCCCGTGATTACGTCAGCATCTATCGCTGCCTGCCGGGCGTGTGGCTCGCGGCCGCCACGCGCGGCCGCCTGACGAGGGGCTGGCGAGCGCCGGTCGCTCCCACGGTCAGCATCTTCGGCGAAGTCCCGCGCCGGCTGCCGATCTCGGCGCCGGCGTTGGCTCGCTTGCCGGAGCGTCCGCGCGCGGCCGCACTGAAGGACTGAACCCCCCGCTATCAGTTGATCGTGAGAACGCCGACGGATCCCCGGCGCTCGAGGACGTCGACGATGACGTGACGGTTCGAGCGACGAAGCGCAACGTCAACGCTGCCGCCAGCCATTCGCAGGCCTTTCAGAACGATCTCGTCCAGAAAGCCGGGAAGCACTGGCTCTCGAAAGGTGACCCGCTCTGTGGCGGTGTCGAAAGCCAGGCCGGTGCAGGACTGGATGAGGTAGAGGGGCGCAGCCGCCGCCCAGGCCTGGGGCATGCACGCCACCGGGTAGAACGTTGGCCCCCGCGTCTGTTGGCGCGGAAAACCGCAAAAAAGCTCCGGCAGGCGGCGCAGGTCGACATACGTCGACGCGCTGAACAGGCTCCCGAAGACTTTTGCCGCCTCGCGGCGGAAGCCGTAACGGGCGAATCCCGCGGCAATCAGGGCGTTGTCGTGCGGCCAGACCGAGCCGTTGTGATAGCTCATGGGATTGTAGCGCGCTTCGGTCGACGCAACGGTGCGGATTCCCCACCCACAAAAACAGGAGCTCCCCATCAAAATTCGAACGACGGATTCCGCTCGCTCCGGATAGGCGATCCCGGAGAACAGGGCATGACCCGCGTTTGAGGCTCGGACACGGCATGGCTTTTTGTCGCCATCGAGCGCCAGGATGTAGGTGCCCAGGTCCCGGTCGAAGAACCGGTCGTCGAATCGAGAGCGTATCGCTTCCCGTTTCTCCCTGAGCGCGAGCGCACGCTTTGGATCCCCGAGCCGCGATGCGATCCGCTCGGCCGCCGACCAAGCTGCGTACACATAGGCCTGCACCTCGACCAGGGCGATCGGACCCTCGGCTAACCGGCCGTCGGCATGGAAGATCGCGTCGTGGCTGTCCTTCCACCCCTGATTGGCCAGCCCCTGGCCGGTTCGCCTCTCGTATTCGACGAAACCGTCGCCGTCCCGGTCGCCGTAGCGCTCGATCCAGTTCAGAGCCGCCTCGATGTGCGGCCAGAGCTGCCTTACCGTTTCGAGGTCGCCCGTCCGATCGAGATATTCGCCGGCCAGCATGATGAAGAGCGGGGTCGAATCGACGCTGCCGTAATAGCGACGGAAGGGAACCTCGCCCAGATTGGCCATTTCCCCATGACGCGCTTCGTGCAGAATCTTTCCTGGCTCCGCATCGGCCTGGTCATCGGTCTGAACGGCCTGAGTTGCGGCGAGATGCCTGAGCACGCCCCGCGCAATGCTCGGGTCAAGCCAGAGCATTTCGAGCGCCGTGATAATGGCGTCACGCCCAAAGACCGCACTGAACCACGGAATGCCGGCATAGGGATAGGGACCCTCGCGCAGCTGGGTCATCAGCATATAGAGATCGGCGATGCTGCGGCGAGCGGCCTCGTTGAAGATGTCATTCGAGGTTGCGATTGACGCTGCCCGCGACGAGGCGGCGCGCAACTCTCGCCGCGCGTCGCGCAGACCGATGAAGAACGCGCGCAGCGGCGGTCGCGGCGACTCCTCCTCCCGGCAATCGATTTCGATGAAGATCGACTGCGATTCCCGAGGATCGAGATCGAGCGCGTAGGCAGCCTGATGGGCTGACAGCTTTGCCGGCCTGGGATCGAAGCGCAGCGTGGTCGACCGCCGACGCTCGTCGAGCCCGACGTAGCTCAGCGTCACGTGCGTGTCGTCGATTTTGGGCTCCGTAAACTCGCCTCGCCGCTTCCGGTGCGCGCCTCGAACCTCGAACAGGTCGGCGAAGTCGGCGGCGAAGGATATTCCAACCCGAATGCGACGTCGCCGATCGTCAAAATTGCGAATGCTGAGCCTTTCAAAACAGCCTGCCTGCCAAAGAAACCGAGACCTTCGCAGATGAATGAGATCGTGTTCGATGATTAGGTGGTCTGGACCTTCGAACAGGTCCGGATTGGTCAAGTCGCAGGTGAGCGTGGCGTTGTCGTCGCGCAAGGTCGAGCTCAGCAACATGGGCCGCGCCCCCTCGATCGTCACCGCGTAATTGGAAAGATGACGTGTGTCCCGGTGATAGAGACCCTCGGCGCTCCCGGGGCTGGAGATGGCGTCACCATAATTGTCGAACACGCCAAAGGAGTCGCCGTGCTTCAGAATGAGCCTCCGCACGTCCTGAAGCGATGCGGCGGCGGTTATCGCATACGAATCTTGCAGGTCGGGCACAGCCCCTTCCTCACCCATCCGCGCGCCTTGCGCTCGATCTGCGGCCTCGCCCTTCCGCCGATCGTTCATGCTCGACTCAAACGTCAACACCGACCGCGTATCTCGAGTTCGCCCCCGTCGGCCTCAAACGTTGTCGGCATTTCAAGGCGCCAGTCGGGCGGAACTCGTCCCAAAAGGGGGCGAGTATGATCGAGCGCAGCGAACACGACCTCCGGGATCGGCGCTTGCCTTTTGTTCCCGGCCCTTGCATAGGGCCGACCGTCTTCCGATGAGAACAGGCTTCGCTTCCATGGGCTTCAAATGCGGCATCGTCGGCCTGCCGAATGTCGGCAAATCGACGCTCTTCAACGCGCTGACGCAGACCGCCGCCGCCCAGGCGGCGAACTATCCGTTCTGCACGATCGAGCCCAATGTCGGAGAAGTGGCCGTGCCGGATCCTCGGCTGGCTATTCTTGCCGAGATCGCGGGATCGAAGGAAATCATCCCGACGCGCCTCACCTTCGTCGATATCGCGGGCCTCGTGCGCGGCGCCTCCAAGGGCGAGGGGCTCGGCAATCAGTTCCTCGCCAACATTCGCGAATGCGACGCCATCGCCCATGTCGTGCGTTGCTTCGAAGACAGCGACGTGACCCATGTCGAGGATCGCATCGATCCGCTATCGGACATCGCGACGATTGAGACCGAGCTGATGCTCGCCGACCTCGAGAAGTCTCGAACGGCGCATCGCCGCACTTGAAAAGAAAGCCAAGGGAGGCGACAAGGGAGCGAAGGAGATCTTCACGCTCGCCGAACGCAGCCTCGCCGAGCTGAGCGAAGGGCGGCCGGCGCGCGCCGCCGGAGTGAGCCGCGAGGAGCACGATCTCTTCCAGTCGCTCGGCCTTCTGTCGTCGAAGCCGGTGCTCTATGTCTGCAACGTCGAAGAGGCCTCGGCCCACGCGGGAAACGCCTATTCGGCGAAGGTCAAGGAGCAGGCCGCGAAGGAAGGAGCGGTCGCCGTCGTCGTGTCAGCCCAGATCGAGAGCGAAATCGCCGTGCTGCCGGAGGCCGAGCAGAGAGACTACCTCGAGGCCGTGGGTCTCCACGAGCCCGGCCTCAATCGCGTCGTCCGGGGGGGCTATGACCTCCTTCATCTGGTCACCTTTTTCACTGTCGGCCCGAAGGAGGCGCGAGCCTGGACGGTGGAGAAAGGGACCAAGGCGCCGCGGGCAGCCGGCGTCATCCACACCGATTTCGAGAAAGGCTTCATCCGCGCCGAGACCGTCGCCTACGAGGACTACGTGGCGAATCGCGGCGAGGCCGGGGCTCGCGAAGCGGGCAAGTTCCGCCTCGAGGGCAAGGACTACGTCGTGGCCGACGGCGACGTGCTCCATTTCCGATTTGCAAATTGATCGCCGGGTCGGACCAGCTCGCCTTCGAGGACTTTCCAGTTGGCGAAGTCGTTGAATACGGATTCGTCGAAGTCTCCGCGCGTGAAATCGTCGATTTTGCGCGCGAGTTCGATCCGCAGCCTTCCATGTCGACGAAAAGGCGGCGAAATCGGCGACTGGCGGCCTTATCGCCTCGGGCTGGCACACATGCGCGCTTCTTCTTCGGATGAATTGCGACGCGTTTTTGGCGCGCGCGCTGGTCGTGGAGGAGGCGGGTGTGGACGAGGTCCGGTGGACGCTGCCGGTCCGTCCCGGAGATCGACTGCGGGTGCGTCGACACACGCTTCAAGCGCGTCCGGGCGATGACGCCGATCGCGCCGGCGAAGTCGAGTTTCTCTACGAGGTCGTCAATCAGGACAATGCGGTCAACATGACGCAGCGCAGTCGGCTACGCCTGTTGCGGCGCTTCGGGGGCTCGGACTAAGCGATGTTCTACGAGGACATGCCGATCGGCGCGGTGACGGAGCTTGGCGCAACCACGTTCGCGCGCGAAGCGATCGTGGCGTATGCGCGGCGATTCGATCCGCGCGTCCTCGTCGCGTTCCGCGAAGACGGGGTTCTCGTCGCCTCGGGCCTGCACGTTGCGAGCGCAATGATGCGCCGCCTCGTGGAGACCCGCGCGGCTCTGCGAGACGCCATGGCCGCGCGCGGCGAATCCCTGGCCGAACTCGGTGTGTCGCCGGGGTTTCGAGAGATGCGCTGGCCAAATCCGGTTCGCGAAGGCGATGTCGTCTCGTTTTCGATGAAGACCATTTTCAAACGTGAGACCTCAAAGCTGAAATGGGGGCTCGTCGGCAACAGCTTTAGGGGCGTCAATCAGCGAAGCGAGGAAGTGCTCAGTTTTACAAGCGTCGTTCTTGCCGCCCGCAAGCCGCAGCCAAGATAACTTCTGTCGCCGCTCCGGCTAGGATTTTTCTCCGTGAGTGGTTAGGTTGACAGGCCGGGTCGAGTTCAACCGAAACGGCGGGGCGCGCGGTTTCGGAATCTCGGAAAAGACGCCGCCTCCCAATCTTGTTGGGGGATGTCCAATGGCAATCGATCTCGTCGGTTTGGTTTCTCAGGTCCTGACGCCGCAGCTGGTCGGCAGCCTGGCGCGGGCGACCGGTGTTAACGAAGCGGTGGCGCAGAAGCTGGTCAGCGCTGCAATTCCCTTGATTCTTGGCGCGTTCGCCACGACGGCCGCGGCCCCCGGCGGCGCTCAGAAGGTGGTCGACGCCGTCTCGAACTCGGACCCTGATCTGCTCTCCAAGCTCACCGGCGCCATCAGCAGCGGGAACGTGCGCGCCCTCAACGACGGCGCCAATCTGCTCGGCGGCCTCCTCGGAGGCTCCGGCTTATCGAGCATGGTGGGCGCGTTGAGCCAATATTCCGGCGCAACCCATCCGGCGGCGCAGGCGGCCGTGGGCGCCGCCGCGCAGGCGGCGATCGGCGCGATCGGCCAGCAGGACCCGTCCAACTGGTCCGATCCCTCGTCGATCGCCGCGATGTTTGGCGCGCAAAAGAATGCGATCGCCGCAGCGCTTCCCGCCGAACTTTCGCGGGCCCTCGGCGCAACCGGTCTGCTGGCCGGGCTCAGCGGTCTCGGCGCCGCCGCCCAGACGGCGAGGCCAACAGCGGCCAGCGCCGCAAGCCGGCAGCGCGCCGCGCGCCCGCCGCCAGCCAACCGCCGCCACCGCCCGCTCCGAGCTCGAGCAGGTTTCCGATGTGGGCGATCATTCTCTTGATCGTCATCGTCCTGGCCGCAATCTGGTGGTTCATGAGCCAGAACCACAAGGCCGAGCCGGCGAAGACCGGCCTGCTTGAAGCGCCGATCGAATTCGCGGTGACGGGGCTCCCCGAACCTCGGGCCTGAACGGAGCCTGAGGCATGCGTGTGAGCGCGGGTGTGTTCGGGCCGTCTCCCGCCGGCGCGACCGGCGATCGGGCGGCGCCGCGCCGGCCCCGCGCCGCGGCGTTCTTCATCCTCGGTCTTGCGGCGCTCGTCGCCGGCTGCTCGAGCCGCCCGTACGGCGACCTGATCGTCGGGACGAGCGCCCCGGGCGCCAGCGTGGTCGACCTCCTGGTGGCGACCACGCGGGCGCCGGTCGTCCAGCCGCCGGGCGTCATGTTCGGCGGCGCGCGCGGCAGAGGCCTGGAATTCGCGGATATCGCCGTCTCGATCCCGCCGGACGGCGCGCGGCGGCCGGGCGAGGTGCAGTGGCCGTCGCGGCCCCCGGGCGATCCCGAACACGACTTCGTCACTCTTCGCGCTGACCGTATGGACCTGGCGCAGGCCAAGGCCAATTTCAACACGCGGGTCGCCCGCACGCCGGGGCATAAGGTCCTCATTTTCGTGCACGGCTACAACACGCGCTTCGAGGAAGCGGTCTATCGCTTCGCCCAGATCGTCCACGACGCGCGGGTCGACGTCGCGCCGGTTCTGTTCACCTGGCCCTCGGGAGGGAGCGTCGTCGACTACATCTACGATCGCGACAGCGCCGTCTATTCGCGCGACGCGCTCGAGGCGGTCTTACAGGCGCTTACCAACGACCGGAACGTCGGCTCGATTTCCATCCTCGCACATTCGATGGGCAACTACCTCACGGTCGAGACGCTGCGACAGATGTCGATCCGGGATCATGGCTTGCCCTCCAAGATCCGGGATGTGATGCTGGCTTCGCCCGACATCGACGTCGACGTGTTTCGCCGCCAGATTGCGGAAATCGACGCGGAGCCCAGGGCGACCCATTTCACGCTGTTCGTTTCGCGAGACGACAGGGCGCTCGGCCTGTCGAGCTTCCTCGCTCGCGACTCGACCCGGCTCGGCGCGCTTGATCCCAGCAAAGAGCCTTATTTCTCGATACTCGAAAAGGCCGGCGTGAACGTCGTCGACCTGACCGGCATGGCCTCTAACGACGCCGCCAACCACAGCAAATTCGCGACCGGCGAGGTGGTCTCGGCGATCGGCGATCGTCTGGCCCAGGGGCAGGCGATGGGCGACGCGAAGCCCGGGCTGGTGGAATTGCTCGGCACGTTCACACATGGCGCGATCAACGTGGCCGCCGATGTCGCCGGCGGGGCCGTCACGGCGCCGACGCGCCTCGTCGACCCAACCTTGAGCGAGAAGTCGGTCGATACCGCAGCCGACTCGATGACGCTGAAATGACCGCCGCCAATTGAGCCTTCGTTTACGGCCAGGCTCCGATGGGAACATGGAGCTGTCGGGGAGCGTTGCGGCCGCGGATCTATTCCCCGACCGGGCGATGGAGTTGCGGACGGAACAACACGGAGGCGGGGCTGTTTGGCGAGACCGAGGAGGTCGACGTGGCAGCGACGCAAGGCGATAGACCGTCTGCGCCAGGCGAAACCCGATCCAAACCTTCGCCTGTCACGGGCGACGTTGCGGAGCGCCAAAAGGAACCGGCGCCAGAGGTCGATCAGCCGCCGGTCAAGCGCGACTCGACGTCGAACCGCGGCATCCGCTCTTGGATCGCCTCCCATCGGCTCGCAACGATTGCGATCGCAATCCTTGTGCTGGCGGCGGTCGCGGGTGGGATCGCGTGGTGGCTGAATGCGAGTCGCTATGCGGACACGGACGACGCCTTCATCGACGCGCGCCCGAGTGCGATCAGCGCGCAAGTCGCCGCCGTAATCACCGACGTTCCCGTCAACGACAACCAGATCGTCAAGCCCGGCCAAGTCCTTGTGCGACTCGATGATCGCGACTACGTCGCGGCCCAGGCCCAGGCGAAGGCGCTTATTGCGCAGGCCGAGGCGTCGATTTCCTCCGCCGAGGCTCAGACGACCGCGCAGCAGGCGACCGTCAATCAGATGTCCGAGCAGGTGACGCAGGCGCGGGCGGCCCTCGCTTATTCCAAGGACCAGTATCAACGGGCCGAAACCCTGCTGAAACAGGGCGCTGGGACATTGCAGCAGTCCCAGCAGGCGAATTCCGACCTTATCCAGAAGCAGGCTGCGCTGGACGCGGCCGAGGCGGGGCTCACTCAGGCGAAACGTCAACTCGCAGTGTTTGCGGCCCAGCGTCAGACCGGCGAAGCGCAGCGCCAGCAGGCGCAGGCGCAACTCGGCCTTGCCGACGCCAATCTGTCGCGAACCGTCATCGTCGCGCCGTTCGAGGGTCACGTGACGCAATTGACCGCAGCGAAGGGCATTTACGCGACGCCCGGGCAAACACTCATGCAAATCGTGCCGCTGCACGTCTGGGTCACCGCCAATTACCGTGAAACCCAGCTCGCCGACATGCATCCGGGTCAGCCCGCCACCCTGTGCATCGACGCCTACGGCAAGTGCTTCCCCGGTCATGTCCAGAGTATTCAGGCCGGCAGCGGCACCGCTTTCAGCCTTCTTCCGGCGGAGAACGCGACCGGCAATTACGTCAAGGTCGTGCAGCGCGTGCCGGTGAAGCTCGTGTTCAACAAACAGCCCGACCTCGAGCTGGGGCCGGGCATGTCGGTGACGCCGTCGGTCAAGGTGCGATGACGGCCATTTCAGCTGGCCACAGTTGGGACTCGAGCCGTTCGGCGGCGGGATCGCATAACCCGTGGCTGATCACCGTCATCCTGTCGATGGCGACGTTCATGACGGTGCTCGACACCTCGATCGCCAATGTCTCGCTGCTGAATATCGCCGGAGCGCTGGGGACCAGCGTTGACGAGAGCACCTGGATCCTGACCAGTTACCTGGTCGCCAACGCCATCATCCTGCCGATCAGCGGCTGGCTGTCCGACGTCATCGGCCGGAAGCGGTTCTACATGCTGTCGGTTGGCCTGTTCACCGTCGCCTCGCTGCTGTGCGGGCTCGCGCCGAACCTCATGTTTCTGATCGTGGCCCGCGTCCTCCAGGGCATCGGAGGCGGCGGCATGGCGCCGAGCGAACAGGCGATGCTGGCCGATTCCTTCCCGCCGTCGAAGCGGGCGCAGGCCTTTGCGATCTACGGAGTGGCGGTTATCGTCGCCCCGGCCGTCGGACCGACGATCGGCGGCTACATCACCGACAATGTCTCCTGGCATTGGATTTTCTTCATCAACGTGCCGGTCGGCGCGTTATCGCTCGCGCTCGTCGCGGCGTTCGTCGACGAACCTACGGCTTTGATCCGGGAGCGGCTGGCGTTGTGGCGGAGGGGCCTCCGCATCGACTGGGTCGGCTTCGTGCTCGTGGCGCTGGCGCTCGGCTTCCTCGAGATTGTGCTCGACAAGGGACAGGAGGACGACTGGTTCAAATCGACCTTCATCGTCGTCTGCGCGATCGTTTCGGGCGTGGCGTTTCTCGCTTTCGTGCCGTGGGAGCTGTCGCGCGACGATCCGATCGTGGACATCAGCCTGATCGGACATCGTCAGTTCGGCACGTCGTTCTTCATCATGATGGCGGTCGGCGCGGTCCTGTTCGGCACCACGCAGCTCATGCCCCAGTTGCTGCAGGAGAATTTCGGCTACACCGCCACCATGGCCGGCCTCTCGCTCATGCCGGGCGGCTTCGCGTCGATGACGAGCATGTTGGCGGCGGGGCAGATCAGCCGCTTCGTTCAGCCGCGATACATGATGGCGGGGGCGCTGCTGGCGATTTCGATCGCGCTCTATCACTTCACCGCGCTGTCGCCGGACGCAGACTTCTGGTGGTTCGTCTGGGCGCGCGTCTTTCAGATGGCGGGAATTCCATTCCTGTTCCTGACGATTACCAGCTACTCCTACGTCGGCCTGCCGTGGGGAAAATCGGGACAGGCGTCGGCGTTGATCAACGTCGCTCGCAATCTCGGCGGCAGCATGGGAATATCGGCGGTGCAAACCTTGCTGGCGCGACGGGAGCAGTTCCATCAGTCGCGCCTCGACGCGAACCTCTTCCCCTCATCGATTCCCTACGTCCATACGCTGAAGCGCGCTTTGGCGTATTTTGTCCAGCACGGGTCGAGCACAGTCGAGGCTCAGCGACAGGCGCAGGCGTGGATTGGCCAGACGCTGATGAGCCAGTCGGCCTTGCTCGCCTATATCGATGTGTTCGCCGCCTTGGCGCTGTTCGCCCTCATTCTCGTCCCGGCGGCCTTCCTCCTGCAGCGGGTCGACCTGAAGTCGAATCGACGAACGGCGTCGCCGTCTCATTAGAGGCTTCCGCTTTTCAGTCTCCAACGCACCGTTATCACTTTGTTATTGTGTTGACTCGATCGTTCTTACCGAAGACCAGTCCCGAATCGGGCGATCCCTCAGGTCGGCTCGACCCGAATTTTCAAGAATCCGCCTGACGCCATGCCTATCGGGGTGAGCCTCAAATTCGGCGGCGCGGGGAGCGCAGCCGCCTTCGGCGACGTCAGAAAGGTCGCGATAACAGACCCTGGGAAGGGGGCGAGCCGCCAGTTGCCGTCGGACTTGGCCTCCGGCTCCTTGGCTGCGGCGACATAGCGCAACAGAATGTCCCGGTTGGCGTCAGGGGCCTCGATTGCGACGCTCCGTCCGTCGCAGCCGGGAAAATATCCGCCGCCGCTCGCGCGATAGCTGTTGGTCACGACCAGGAACATCCGGTTCGGATCGAGCGGAGCGCCGGCAAACGACAAATCGCGGATGCGCCGCGCACCAGGTGCGATCAAGGCGCCGGAATTGTCGTATCGCGCCGGCTGTGTGAGGTCGATGACATAGTCCACGCCATCGATAACGTCGAAATTATAGCAGGCGAAGTTCGGGCTGAGCAGGGGCTGCTCGTCGAGCTTGTCGGAATCGACGCGGCAGAAGACTGAAACCGAGCGTTCGAGCCATTCCCTGACAGTCGCTCCGTCGACTTTCAGCACGCGAAGGCTGTTCGGATAAGGATAGAGATCCGCGATGTCCTTGATCGCGATCGGTCCCGGCGCGATGTCGGTGTAATAGTCCGGGCCACTGCTCCCGCCGCATTTGAATGGAGCGGACGCGGAGAGGATGGGCAGTCCGGCGAGGTCGGCGCGGGCCGCGGCCAACGGCGCGACGTAGGCGCGCTGAGCGTCGTTGACCAGTTGCACCGTCGGATCGTCGGAGATCATCGCGAGATAGCTATGGAGTGGTTTTGCGAGGGCGCCGACCGGTGCGCGCACATAGTCCAGGGTGCGCAAATGCGCTTGTCTCGCGGCTTCAAGCACGGCGGGGTCGGACGGCGCCAGCGCGACGGCGGCGCCGGTTTCATCGCGGCGCGCGATCGGTCGGGCCTCGGCGTGGGCCCCCACGACGCGCCAGCCGCCTTCCGTGCGCTCCAGGGTAAGATCGATGACTCCGAGGTGGCTCCCCCAGAATCCGGCCATGACCGCCGGCTTGTCCCGGATCGTTCCGCGCGTCGCGTCGAGCCCGGCGACGTCGGCGAAATCCTTGCCGGGGAAGAGCAAATGTTGGTGGCCGAGAAACAGCGCGTCGATCCCCTCAACTCTTGCCAGGTCCAGGGCTGCGTTCTCTTCGCCGGGCGTCGAAGCGAGCCGGGAAACGCCAGAATGACACAGCGCCACGATGACATCCGCGCGCTGTCGCAGTGCCGCGACTTCCGCCCGCGCGGCCTCGACGATGTTGGCTATTTCAAGTTTTCCGGCGACATGCGCGTCGTCCCAGCGCGCGATTTGCGGCGGCGCGAGGCCAATAACGCCGACCTTCAGCGGCCGGGTGTTCCCGCCGTCATCGGCGCACGAACGCTCAACGACAATCGAAGTGGGAAACCAGGGCTTTCCGTCCGCCCGACGAACGTTGCAACAGGCGACGGGAAAGTTGGCGGCCGCATAGGCTCTCTCAAGGACGTCAAGACCGTAGTTGAATTCGTGATTGCCGAGCGTCGCCGCCGCATAGTCCAGCGTATTCATGGCGACGATGACAGGGTGTCGAGCCGTTGCGTCGCTCGCCAATTCGGCTGCCGCGAGATCCCCGAGCGGCGTTCCCTGGAGAATATCGCCATTATCGAACAGTAGCGAATTCGTCGACTCGCGCCGCGCCTGGCCAATCAGGCTGGCTGTTTGAGCCAGTCCTACAGATTCATCCGGCCGGTCTCGGAAATAATCGTAAGGATAGAGGTTGGCGTGGAGGTCCGTCACGCACATGAGGCGCAAGGCGAGACGAGGCGAGACGATTGCTGAGCCAACGTTCATCGGATCCTGGCGCGGCAACGCGAGACCGCTATGACGAGATGAGGCGAGCGGCAAGCGCCATGGCGCGACATTGACTGGTTGGGCCGCTGACAAAGAAAACAAAGCGCCGGAAGGATGCGGCTTGAGCGCGCCGTCCTATCCGTTGGGCGGCGAAGCCACGTCGTTGGCGGCCGGATCGGGCTTGGCGACTTTGAATTTCGCCAGTTCGTCGGCCGCGGCGGCGAGCGCAGCCGGGTCCATTTTGGCGGCAACCTCGTCGCGCTTCTTGGCCGCGTCCGCGTCGCCTTGAGCCGCGGCGAGCGAGAACCACAGCCACGACTGCCGCAGATCCTGATCGACGCCAAGGCCGCGTGCGTAAAGGATCGCGAGATTGAACTCGCTGTCCCGAACGCCCATTTCCGCTGCCTTGCGAAACCACTTCGCCGCCGCTGCATAGTCCGGCGATCCGCCGACCGGTTCGGCATACATCACAGCCAGGTTGTGCGCAGCGCGGGCGTTCCCGGCTTCTGCGGCTTTCGCATACCAACGCTTGGCGGCTGTGGCGTCGCGCTGGACCCCGACGCCCTTGTTATACAGCATTCCGAGCCTGAACTGTGCCGGGGCCGAGCCCGAGGCGGCTGCACGTTCGAACCAGAGCGCGGCGGCCTGCTGGTCCTGGGGCACTCCGCGCCCTTCGAAAAGCCGCTGCGCCAGTTCGTACTCCGCTGTCGGCGACCCCACGACGACGGCGTCGCGCAGGGAAGTCGGCAATGCGGCCGCGAGTGTCGCCGAAAGCTGTGACCCATCAGTTCCGTTCGGCGAATCGGCTTTGGCTTTGGCGGCCTCAGGGGCGATCGACGCGGTCGGCGTCGTATCGACTCGCTGCGCGATCGAGGGGGTCGCGAGCGCCGGGTCAGTTGGCTTACCGGGCGAGGCGGCCGCGGTCTTGGCAGGCCGTCCGCTCAGTTCGGACTTCTGCACGAGCGGGACGTGCACGCCGAGCCGGATGGCGGCGGTAGCCACAATAGCGAGGGCTGCGGCGAGCAGAACGGAGCGCTTGTGGTTTGTGTAAAGCGATCTTGCCCGTTCAATTCCGCGTGAGACGGCGGGGACGGCGACTGGGGAGTTTTGCCCGCTTCCTTCCGAAAGCGCCGAATGCGCCGCGCGGCGCGCCGCGGCGATGTGGGCCGAAATCGAGGGGCTCGTCTTGGAGGTGATGTCCCGCGCCGGCTCTCGAGTCTCCCTGACGCGCTGGGGCGTGCCGGAGCCCGGCTCGAGCAGAACATCATCGGCCTCGGATTGCGAGAGCGCAGAATCGTCTTCGTTCGCCGACGGGACGGGTTTGAGAGGACGTCGCAGCGCTGCGGACGCAGAGGATTCCGTCGCCTCGAGCGCCTCAATCCCGCGGACGACGGATGCGGACGATCCGGTTGCGCCCGCCCGAACCACGACGGACAGCGTCTCATCCTCATCGTTGCTCGAAGGTTCGCCCGCTCGGTCGGCCAGCTGTACACAAAGCTTGCGCATCAAGCCCTGCATTCCGTCAAGACCGGAAAGCGTTTCGAGGCGGTCGTGGATATGAGCGATCTGCTCCGCCAACCCATGCTCATCGATGCGGGCGAAGGTTTTCCCCAGGCGCCGGGCGACCTCCTCCGCGATCTGGCCCGCGATCTCGCCATCTGCTCGAAGCCCTGCGCCGAAGTCGAGTTTCGCATCGAGAGATTGAAGGCGGCGCTCGATCGAACTCAGGTCGGCCGTCCAGTTTGGCTGCGGAAGACGGTCGAGCTTGTCGAGAATTTCCGCCAACATCGGCTCGATCGCGTCAGAAGCTGCTTCCGCGTCCTTGTGATCGGCCGCGTCGAGCTTGTCGCTGATGTCGCGCATGAGCGCGGCAAGCGGTTCAGAAACCGGGCTCTCGAGTTTCGCGCTGAGCTCTTTCAGCGACGCCTCGAGCGCACTGGTGTCGAATTGCGGCTCCAGACGGGCGTCCAGCGACTTATGAACGCAGTCGATGCGGTACGCCAGGTCCTCCAAGGCATGCGAGTCCTCTCCCTTCTGCGCAGGCAGGGAAATCTCCTCGTCGAGCCGCGCTGCGATGTGCTCGAGGCGGCGTTCGATCAGCATCAGAGCCGAAAGGGGCGTCGAGCCCTCGATTTCACTGCGCAGGTCTGCGAGCGAGGCGACCATCTGCGCTGATTCAAGCTGCGGGGCGGGGCTGGCGCCGAGTCGTTCGACGCGGTCGGCGAGTTCACTGATCTGGCGCTCCAGGCGTTCAAGAGGCGCGCTGCGCGTGGCCGCCGCGGCGAGGAGGTCGCGCACCTCTTCGGTGTGCCGTTGGATCCGGTCGAAGCTTTCCGCACTGATCGCGGCTTCGGCCAAGGCGTCGACCTTGCCGGCCAACGCGGATATTTCACGCTCCAGGCCAGCGACCACAGCCTGCGGATCGTGCGACCTCAGGCTCGCGCGCAGCTCGGCCGCCATCGCGTCCAGCGGAGCCAGCAGCGATTCGCGCTCGCCATCGTGACGGAGCAAGGCGACGCGCTCGGTCAGATCTCGAATAGCGCCTTCGAGGGCGACGAGCGCGTTGCGCGGGGCGAGCTCGGCGAGACTGCGGTTCATTGCAGCGATGCCCTCCCGCATCGCCGTCAGGTCGATGGCGCAAAGCCGTTGATCCCGCTCCGACAAAAAATGCTCCGGCCTTCGTGCGACTCCGCCAAGGTCTTCTGGCGCCGCCTGCGGCGAGGAAGAGTTCGCGAGCTGACCACTCGGGTCGTTGCCTGGCGGGCCCAGATCGGGCGCGTCGCCGTCAGCTGCGGGGCCGGTTTGGCCTGCCAAGCTTCGCCCCGCTGCAGTCGATGACTGGGAGACGTCGTGATCCGCAAAGGCGCCCAGGGCGTCCGAAGCTGATTGGGGCCCGGGGGATGATCGGTGCGCTTCGCCGGCATGCGGCGCCTGTCGACGAACCGCAAACTGGGATACTGCGGCCCTCAGATCGTCGCGCCGCCTCTCTGAGTTTGGCTCCGAAGAGCCGTTCGGCGCGTGCGCCGTTAGACGCGCCGCCTCTATCCGCTGCGCGATCTCCTCGAACCGCTCATCCAGACGACGGTGGGGCGCCGTTCGCTCAACCGAGGTCGGCGTGATCTTCTCGGGGCGGGCTGCCGCGGCCTGCAGCTCGGCGCGCTGCCGTTCGTGGGCGGCGGCCGATTGTCGATATGACGGGGACGGCGGGCCTCGATCGCCGCTTTCACGGGTTCGTTCGAGCACGCCGGTTATTGTTTCAAAGGCGCGCTCCATACGCTCTTCGCCGCGCCTCAACCGCCGCTCGATCCGTGCGATTGCCGACTCGAGATAGTCCTCGGTTTCGTCAATCCAGGCGCGGCCGGGCAGGGTGGAAGACCGAGCCCGAACCTCGTCGTCGCCGTCGTCCGAGAGATCTCCGGAGCCCAGTCCGACGATCGCCTCGTCGAGCCATTCCTCGAGACTTAAGCCCGCCCGACGGGCCGCCTCCTCGGCCAAGCGACGGGCTTGGGGACGGATGCTCGAAGCCTTCCACGCCGTGCTCTTGTTCATGCCTTCAACCGTCGTTGGCGCTTGCGATTCACCGCGCCAGCCACGGCGCCGCGGCCGAACTTTCAATCCGCATGGTGAAGAAATGGTTAAGCGCTCGGGGTAGCGGCGGGCCCCGCTTCGGCCGCCCGCCAGGTTGTAAAATGGCTTGATACAACTTTTAGTTGCAATCTGATTCCTGTAGGGCATATTGGACTCGATTCGCGCAACGGCGTGCGAATCCGCAAGGCGCGAACGCAACGGCGCCGACTTAAGGAGATGTCATGAACCGAATGTCGTCCCTCAATCATGCAACCAGCGCAGACTCGAGCGCCGTCGATGGCGACGCCAAAGCCCCGCTCGGACCGGAACAGGCGGAATTGACGATCAGTCAGATGTCGCGGCTGTACGGAGTGAGCCTCCGCACGCTGCGCTTCTATGAGGATCGCGGGCTGATCAAGCCGCGGCGCGAAGGCAACGCGCGCTTCTACCGCGGCGTCGATCGCGTTCGGATGGAGATGATCCTCCGCGGCAAGAAGCTCGGATTCACGCTCACCGAGATCAATGACCTTATCGGCGGCAAGGGCGCCAGTGAGACCCCGGACCTCGAAGAGCAACTGCAGCCGCAGCAGATTGTCAGCCAGATCAGCCATCTGGAGCGGCAGCGCAGCGAGATCGACGGCGCCATCGAGCGGCTACGCGCAACCCATAGCCGCCTGCTGCAGGGCGCCGCCGCCTGAGCTGTTGTCGGGCGGATCGCCGGGACGGAAGGCTTATGTCCCGATGCGCGCCGCCTCGACGATGCGCAAGGCCTCGGAGACCGCGGCTTCGATTCCGAGATGGGTGGTGTCGAGCCGAACGGCGTCGCTCGCCGGCCGCAGCGGGGCGGCCGCCCGCTCGGAGTCGCGGGCGTCGCGCTTCTGAATGTCGGCGAGAATGGCGCCGTAATCGGCCTTCTCGCCACGTTGAACCAGTTCGAGGGCGCGCCGTTGAGCGCGCGCTGCGGCGCTGGCGGTTACGAAAATCTTCACCGTCGCCTTCGGGCAGACCACCGTGCCGATGTCGCGTCCGTCGAGAACCGCCCCTTCCGGCCGCGCCGCGAAAGTGCGCTGGGCGCCAAGCAGCGCCTCACGCACGCCGGGCATCGCGGCGACCACCGAGGCCACCTCGCCCATTTGCCGGCTGCGCAACACCGTCTCGTCGAAATCCATCAGGGCAAGGCCGCGGGCGGCGGCGACTGCCGCCTGCTCGTCGTAGAGGTCGCGATCCGCGGCGATGAGGGCGGCGGCGGTCGCACGATAGAGGAGGCCGGTGTCAAGGTGCGGCAGCCCGTAACGGGCGGCGATGCGCCGGGCGATCGTGCCCTTGCCAGACGCCGCCGGGCCGTCGATGGCGATGATCATCCGCGCGCCCAATCCGATTCAGGCCGGTTGCCCGAGGCGCTCTTAGAATCCCGCTTCGCCGCTGTCGAGACACCCTGGCTGGCCGCCGGCGAGTCGACCTGGATAAAAATGCGATGCCTCCAGGCGAACAACCGGATGGAGTGTGTGGTTTCGAGAAGGAATTGTCGTCGTTTTTCGGCAAAAGCCGTCGCCCCCGTAACTCCCAACCTGGCTCTCGCTTGCGCCCGGCGGCCTCAACCGAGGAGCCCGCGAAGTCAGCGCCGGGCGGGTCGAACGAGGGTGCATCAATGGCGGAAATTTTCGCCTGCTCTTGCGCAAAAAAAACTCCTTGTTCTTCGAAAAAAAACCCCCTGTTCTTCGAATCCAAATTCCCTGCTGTGCGGATCGGAGCAGCGTTCCGCCACCACGTTCAGCCGATGTCCGCGAGTGCGCCGGCGCGACGTCGGCGCGCCCGATCGGCGCCCGTGGCTGTTACGCTCTCGGGCGGCATGAACATTATTGGCGAAAGTCGGCTTTCGTGCTATATTTGTTCTCCTCCGGAAGGGCGCCCATGACGTCCTCCGTGACTTCGCAGGAAGCGCAAAAAGTCGCGCGCTTTCGCTCCAACGTCTTGAAAAGGCTCAATACAGCAATGAGCAGGCCTTGTCGCGAGTTGGCGTCAATGCGCTATTGGCGCCATCCAGGCTTGGCGCCGGCGCCTCGGCTTCTTGGCCGCGTGACGCCGTTCGCTGGTCCGGACTCACCCTGGGGGTTTGCGTCGCCGCAAGTCGACGGCTGATAGCACGGCTTTTGCGCCATTGCGTCTGCAAAGCTTGCCTTGCTTGCCTTGTTGCCCAGTGCGCCTGGGGCTTGTAGAGCGGCGCCATCAACATGGACGATTGGAGCGGCTGAAATGACTGATCTTTACGCCGTCATCGGTAACCCGATCGGCCACACGAAGTCGCCCTTGATCCATACGAAGTTCGCGGAGGTGACGGGCCAGGACCTTGTCTATGTCGCGATCGAGGGTCGGAAGGACAAATTTGCGGACCGCGTGGATCAATTTCGGCTTGACGGCGGACGCGGCCTCAATGTCACGGCCCCGTTCAAGCTCGACGCTTGCGCCTATGCGACGGATCTCTCCGAGCGCGCGCGGATGGCCGGGGCGGTCAATGCCATGAAGTTCGAGGGCGAACGCGCCCATGCCGAGAACTTCGATGGCGTCGGGCTCACAAACGACATCCAACGCAATCTCGGCTATCCGCTCGCGGGCAAACGCATCCTGATCCTGGGAGCCGGAGGAGCCGCGCGCGGGGTGGTCCTTCCGTTCCTCGGCGAGAAACCTGCAATTCTCATAATCGCCAACCGAACGGTCGACAAGGCTCGCGCGCTGGCCGTGCAGTTTTCCCCCTATGGCGAGATCGTGGGCTTGGGCTACGGCGATCTGGCCGGTCTCCCGCCGTTCGATCTCGTCGTCAACGCGACCTCGGCGAGTTTCGCCGGCGAACTGCCGCCCGTTCCCGAGGCCAGCTTTTCGCGGGGATGTCTCGGCTATGAATTGGCTTATGGGAAGGGGCTGACCCCCTTCCTCAGGGTCGCCCGATCCGCCGGCGCAAGACGGCTCGCCGACGGCGTCGGCATGCTTGTCGAACAGGCGGCCGAAGCCTTCGAATGGTGGCGCGGGATCCGCCCCGACACGACCACGGTCATCGAATGCCTGACGATCCCGCTGATTTGATTCGTTTCGTACGTTGATCGTCCAAGCGAAAAACAATGATTGAATCAATCGAGAGGAGGTCGATCACAAGCTACTGGATGAGAACCCTGCCGACCCTTCGCCAGTTGAAATTCCTGGTCGCGCTCGCTGACCGCAACCATTTTGGCCGGGCGGCGGAGGCCTGTCTCGTCAGCCAGTCGACGTTGAGCGCAACGATCCAGGAGCTCGAGGAGGCGCTCGGCGTCACATTGTTCGAGCGGACCCGCCGATCGGTCGCCCCGACCGCAATCGCAATCGAGATCGCTGAGCGAGCGAGAGCGATTTTGAAAGACGCCGAGGATCTGGTCGACGCGGCGCTCGCGTCGCAGGACCCTTTGTCGGGACCATTTCGGCTCGGAGTCATTCCAACCGTCGGCCCCTTCCTTCTGCCGCGGGTCCTCTCACGCCTGCGCGAGATCGCGCCACGACTAAGAATGTACTTGCGAGAAGAACAGACGGCGCGGCTCATCGAGCGGCTCGAAGCGGGCCGGATCGACGCCGCAATTCTCGCCCTGCCGGTTCCGCTCCTTAACGTTGAAACCGAGGAACTCGGGCTGGACCGGTTCGTCGTCGTCTGCTCGCCCGCGCACCGCTTGGCCGCGCTGCCGGCGATCCGTTCGCGCGACATGGCGACGGAGGATCTGCTGCTTCTCGAGGATGGCCACTGCATGCGCGAACATGCGCTTGCCGCCTGCGAGCTCGAGGGCGCGCGGCGCAACGCCGCATTCCAAGGCACAAGCCTGCATACTCTGGTGATGATGGCGGCGAACGGCCTCGGCGTGACCCTTGTCCCAGAGATGGCGGTCGCCGCAGGCCTCCTTTCCGGCCTCGACCTGCACGCGGCGCCGCTCGAAGGCGACAGTTCGCTGCGGCGAATCGCCATGGTCTGGCGGCGCAGCGCCGGGCGCAAGGAGACATTCCGCCGGGTCGCGGCTCTGCTCCGACAGACGCTGGGCCACCCGCCTGAATTTCGGCGTCCCGTGGCGTCGTCGGACGCGAAAGGCGTTGCGCCCTCTTTTTTGACACCTCGCTAGGCAAAGATTAGTTCTCTCCGCTGAAAAGTGGCGAGGACGCATTCAATGGCTTTGCATGATCTCGACATGGATGCGCTGAGAGCGGCGCCGCTAACGAAGGAGCCGTTCCAGCACCTCGTCGTTCCCGGATTCGTCCGTCCTCATGCGTGCGCCAATATCAACCGGGACTATCCGAAGATTTCCGAGCCCGGCAGCTTCCCTGTCGCCAAGCTGACCTACGGGCCTGGGTTCCGCGGATTCCTCGACGAACTGGAAAGCGACGAATTCCGAAAAGCCTTCGAGGACAAGTTCGGCCTCGAACTCGAGGGCCGGCCGCACACGATCACGGTTCGCGGACGCTGCAGCCCCAAGGACGGCCGGATCCACACAGACACTAAGAGCAAAATCATCACGATTCTGATTTACATGAACCCCGAATGGGAGCATTCGGGCGGCCGCCTCAAACTCCTGAAGTCGTCCTCCAGCCTCGACGATCCGATCATGGAGGTTCCACCGGACGCCGGCACGATGCTGGCCTTCAGGCGCTCCGACAATTCCTGGCATGGCCATAAGCCGTTCGCCGGCGAGCGCCGGGTTCTCCAGTTCAACTGGGTCACTTCCGAAAGCGACCGCCGCATCGCCATGCTTCGCCATCATGTCTCGGCATCGTTCAAACGCCTGTTCGGCGGGTCCGACCGGCCCGCCGCGTAAGCCGATTGTCACGCCGCTGGACTCTGCCAAAGCTGACGATAGAGGTCGATAATCTCGTCGACTTCCAGCTCTCGACTGAAGGCTTCTTCAACTCTCGCCCGCGCGCGCGCGCCAATCGGCTGTATTTGCGCTGGATTGCGCATCAGGGGCTCGATCGCCGCGGCGAGCCCGGTGACGTCGTCGATTGGGGCCAGAATGCCGGTGTCCCCGTCGGCGATGACGGTTTCGGCGGCTCCCGCCCGCGTTGCGACAACGGCGTCGCCTGCCGCCATCGCCTCGAGCATCGTTAGGCCGAAGCCTTCGACCCGGGACGCGAAGACGTAGATCGAGATCCGCTGATACCAGAGCGGCACCTCTTCGATCGGCAGCTCTCCGAGGAAGCGGATCCGCTCGCTCAGTCCAGCCGCCGCAATCCGCTGCTTGAGCTTTTCCAAAAACGGCAAATTGTCGACCGATACATGGCCGATGAGGACGGCGGTGAAATCGGGATATTTCGGCAAAAGCCGGCACATCGCCTCGACAAAGAGGTCACTGCCCTTCTGGCGGCGGACCCGGCCAAACGTCCCAATGCCGTATTTGCCCGGCAGGCCGGTCGCCGCGAAAGCGGCCAGCCGATTTTCGGGCGGTCGATAGGTCTCGAGATCGATGCCGTGATGAATAACGGTCGCGTCACGGCGCACGAACGAGGCCGACATTTCGCTGGTCGCAACGACCGCGTCCATTCGCGCAATGAGAAACTCGGTGTAAATCGACTTCCGCCGCTGGCCGGCCGAGTTGAAGATCAGCCTGAGACGCCAGCCGAGCGCCTTCAGAATGAGGCCCAGCAGCATCTCCGTATTGCGGCGGGCGTGCCAGATGCGCGCCGAGCGTCCCTTCGGAGGAACGAATCGTAGCTGCAGGAGGGCGACAAGACTCAAGCTCTGGATGCCATCGGGCCGATCGGGTCCGAACCAGACCGCGCGGCACCGCTTGCTGATCAGCGGCGCGATCGTCCGGTTGACCGCGGTGCCGCCGGAATAGCGCTTTTTCAAATTCGGAATGACGACCTCGATCTCGTCGGCGGCGATGCGCCGTTCGGCCGTCATCGGCGCTTCCGGGCGTAGTAGAACTGTCGGTGCATGGCTTCCGTCATGAACGAATACGTCGCGCCGGTCGCAGCGTGGATCACGCCCGCCCAGCCGCAGAGGAAAAAGCGGTTCCAGAAGAAGATGCGCAGGAAATAGATCGGTGGATTCAGGAGAAGCTTGAGCCGTGACGGCTTGCGGCCACGGTCAAGCCTCTGCTCCGCCTTCAGTCGGGCGTAGACGATCTCCTTCTTTATCTGCTCGTCGAGCGGCAGTGCGCGCTCGTGGCGCAAGAGGCCCTTGCGGGCGGTCCGCGTCTCCCCGTCAGCGACGAGGCCCTCGTGAACGAGGAGCGATTCGTCGAACCGCGCGCGCCCGCGCCGAAAGAGACGCAGGATGAGTTCCGGGCGCGTCCACAGGCTCACGGGTTCGAGACGTCCGAATAGCGTCAGCGTCCGGCGTAACTTCCAGCCTGCCACCGACGCGTCTGTAGAGACGAGCCTCGGCAACTCCGCCCTGAGAACGCCGTCGAGCCACTCGTCAGCGTCGATGCTGAGCACCCA
The DNA here is from genome assembly GCA_963835885.1 of uncultured Alphaproteobacteria bacterium. GTDB lineage: Bacteria > Pseudomonadota > Alphaproteobacteria > Rhizobiales > Beijerinckiaceae > Roseiarcus. The sequence goes on along the minus strand of CAWIHF010000039.1, from coordinate 19,329 downwards.
TGGCTCGGTCGCCTCATCGAGGGCGAACTGCTTCTGCGCGGCGTAACCGAGCCAGGGCTGATGAATAAGCCGGATCGGAAGCCCGCGCCGCCGATGGTGCTCGACGATTCCGAGCGTCTCGTCGGTCGAGCCGGAATCGACCACAATGATCTCCCGAAGGCCCTCGAGGCTCGAGAGACACTTGCCGATGCAAGCTTCCTCGTTCTTGCAGATGATAGTCGCAGAAATCGGCAAGGCGGGCGGGAGAGCGGGAGAGGGCGGCTTGGATTTCGGCGGATACGCGCTCATGCGTCCAGGTCGATCGGCGGGTCAGTCCTCCCGGTGCGGGATGACTTCAAAGCGGGACCGCGGATAGAAGCCGCTTGCGCCGCGTCGTGGGCGCAATATCAGGTCTTTTCGGGGACGGCCAGTCTTGAGCGCGCCCAAGGCATTCATCATCCATCTCGAACGCGCGGCCGGTCGCAGGGCGAGCGTCGAAGCCTTGCGCGCTCGGCTGCCGATCGAGAGCGAGATTCTGCCCGCGGTCGACGGCTGGGCGCTCTCCCCGGAAGCCGTCAAAGAGGCCTATGTTCGGGTGCGGTTTTCGCCGCGCTACCCATTCTCGCTGGGCCTGGCGGAAATCGGCGCTTTTCTGAGCCACCGCGCCGCCTGGCGCCGGATCGTGACCGACGACCTCGACCATGCTCTGGTGTTCGAGGACGACGCCGCAATCGATTCGGCTTTGTTCGCCTCACTTCTTGAATTCGCAACGGTGGAGCGCGCGCAATGGGACTATGTGCTAATGCCGGCGGCGGGGCTCGAGCCATCTGGCGCAATCGTGGCCCGTGGGGGCGCGTTTTCTCTGCTGAAGCCTCACGCACCGCCACTGAGAGCGATCGGACAGATCGTCTCGCGTGACGCGGCCGAGCGGCTGCTCGCGCTGACCGCGCCCTTTGATCGGCCGGTCGACACCTTTCTTCAGATGGCGTGGATAAGCGGGATCACGCTCCTGGTCGCGACGCCGACGCCGATCCGCGACGTGTCGGGCGACACTGGAGGAACGACGGTGCAGCGCCGGAGCATGGGGTTCTTCCAACGTCTGCGCCACGAGGCGATGCGGCCGATCTATCGGGCCCAGGTGCTCGCGTTGTATCGTCGCCATCTTGAACGCGCTGGCGTCGCAAAAGGGTGAAGGCGCCCGTGCCGTTTGCCCGCGCCGCGTCACGGAGCAGGCGCGGGACTCGAATCGAGGGCCGCTCGGGAACCGTCCGCCGCGCCACTAACGCGAATGGTGGGCTGCAACCACGGGCCCCCGATATCGAGGCTCAGACGGGCCGCCTCCCGTGATTCCGCTCCCGCCGCGTCCGTCTGGGCCGCGTTGAGGCGGAGCTTCAAATTTTGTCCCGCAAGGTCGATCGCGCCTTGGAGGTCGGCGCCGACTTCCGGGGCGACGAGGTCGCCGTTGACGACATGGGCGACGCCTTTGCCGAGTTCGAGCTCGAGCGACAGCCGGTCGAAATCAGTCTCTCCGACCAGCAAATCGCGCGCGACCTCGATCGGTCGGCGCTGACTGCGGCGGAGGGCTTGTTCCAAATTGACCCCCGTGACGCCGCCCTGCTCCAAATCCAGCGTCGCCGAGCCAGCAAGTTCCGCCACGGCCGAGATTGGAGAGAGTCCGGCAGTTCGGATTGCAAACGCGGCTTTTCCCTTCCCTGTCAGCGCCGGCCAGCCGAAATGGGAGAACGCCGCGCCAAAATCAGCGCCGGCAAGTTCGCCGCGCGCGTCGAGCCGCAGGCTCTGCTCCACACACGCGAGTCTGAATTTCGCCCGTAAGCTTGCCGCCATAGGCGACGCCATCGACAAGGCTCGCCGTAAGAACGCCGTCCTTCAGGATCGCCGAAGCCGCCGCGTCGGCGAGTTCGTGGCCATAGAGGTCGAGATGTCTCGCCGACAGCCGAAGATCGACATCGAAATTGGCGGGCGGCGCGGACGAAAACGGCCTATCGCTCCATTCGCCGTTCGGACCGAACAGCGGCGCGAGCGGCCCAAAGAGCGCCGAGACGGCGATCCTGTCGGAATCGACCGTGGCCGAGACGTTCAGCCTTCGCCCGATCCCCTCAACTTGCAGCGCCCCCCGGACCGTTTGTCCGGCGCTGGTCGCGGTCGCTTCGTCGAGCGTGATCTCTCTCGCCGTCGCTTTGACTTTTCCTGAGATCTGAAGGTCGTCGGCGGCGAGGAAGGATGGCGGGCGCGAGCCGAGAAGACGAGCGAGCGCAGCGAGGGAGGGCGACGAGGCGGAGAAGCCGCCAGCGAAGCCAAACCGCGCGCCGCCCGTCAGAGAGCCATCCAGCGCGAGGTTAGCGAGCGGAGACGAGAGGGCCGCGCTGAACGCGCTCGGCGCACCGCCCGCGGTCAGGACCGGATCCGCAAGAGTCAGGAAAAGCCTAACCGGGGCGCCACGCCAAATCGCTGACAGATTGACGCGGAAGGAGTCGCCGGGCACAAGCCCATCGAGCCCACCCTGGATATTTTCGATGACCGTGTCGAACCCTCGGGCCTTGCTCGTGACCCGCAACACCGCGTCCGACAGATCGAGGCTCGTAAGCGGCGCCAGGGCGGACGCCAGGGTCGCCGCTTCGGTCATGCCTTCTTTTACGGCAAACGGCGGCCGATCAAGGTCAAACGTCATGGTCGGGGCGGCGAGGCTCGCACTCTCGGGTGATAACCGGCCGGACAGCAGGCCGAGGAGCGACAGACTGATCCGCGCTGCGGGGGCCGAAATCACATTGACGCCGCTGCGGTCATCGAGCCGCGCGGCGACGATCCGCAAGTTTGGCCAAGGGAGCGCCCTGAACGTCGCCACCTGCGGCGCTTCCCAGATGAGCCCTCGCGACGCGCCTTTGCCGCCGTTGAGGCTTTCGGCGATCTGCGCCGACGACACCGGCCAGGGCATGAAACCGGCGGCGACCAACGCGACCGCCACGACGCCTGCCCATGATGCTGCCGCCAGACGCCTGTTCATTCGACTCCGTCGGCGCGAATCGTGGCCACGCCCCTCGCGGGGCTTATAGCGCCTATAGATCGTAACGGTAAGCCGGGCAAAGTCAGCGGAGACAGAACGTCCCCGAGACCAGCGCCGGGACCGCGACGCTCGCCGCGGCGAGCGCAATGATGCCGAGACCGACGGCGACCCGTGCATTCGGGGTCCGCGCGAGCCGACGAAAGCTCGCCACTCCGAACGCAGCCGCCGTCACTGAGGGCAAGGTGCCCAAGCCGAAGCCGGCCATCACCGCGCCGCCGTGCAGGGCGCTTCCCGAAAGCATCGCGTAGAACAAGGCGCCGAACACCATGCCGCAAGGCAGGAAGCCCCACATCAGGCCGGAGGCGAATGCCCCCGCTTCGCCCGCAAAGCGATCCGCAGGCGAGAATCGGAGGCCGGCGGCGATCGGCGACGCGAGCCGATCAAACACTGCGAGAGAAGGGGCGAAGCCCGCAACCGACAGCCCGATCCAGCCGAGCGCCACCGCGGCCGCCCATCGCATGAATAGATTGGCCGACGCGTGATCGAACCCGCCGTAGACCACCGAGCCGACGGCGCCCACCGCCGCTCCGGCCGCGACATAGACGAGTACCCGCCCCGCCTGCGCCGCGATCAGGGCGCGCGCCCGATCCGCCGCATTGTCGCGGGGCGAAAAGGCGAACATCAGGCTCGAGGCGATCGCTCCGCACATGCCGACGCAATGCAGGCTGCTCGCAATTCCGAGCATCAGGCCGCCAAGGAATGTCAGACCATCGGGCGCCATTCGCGGCTCAAACCTCTTTCGGCGAGCGAGTTCGCTCAACCGCTACCCCCGATCGGGGCGCGAGGCAATCGAGGATGGCGCCCACAATTCCCGAACAAATCACCGCGCGCGCCGGTGCGTGACCGATTTTGCGGTCGTTGACGGGTTCGAATGTCACAATCCCGAGGGGTCGATCACCTCCTGACGTTCATCGACACGCATGGCGGGTCCGGCGATGACTGCGTGCAACCGGAGCGAGTCGGGCTCGCCTGACGCGGGCGCGGGGCGTCGTCGCCGCGCCAGGGAACGCCACGCGATATCAGGTCTACGCTCGGCAGCGCGCGGTTTGGGCTCATCCGGCCGGTTCTTGCGCCAGCGCCCGGATCCTTTGGCGGGCGTCGAGGAGGGTGGCCAGCGCTTCGGCCCCGCCGCCCAGACGAATGATCAGCTGGCGGGCGTGGCTGACCACCCGTCCGGGCAGGCCGATCAGATGAAAGCGCAGCGCCTTCATGCGTTTGGCCGCCCATCTCTCGCCCAGCGCGAGACGCTTCATCGCGGCGTTTAGATTGAACGCCAGGATCGTCAGCGCCCACCAGGCGGCGTTGGCGCCGAACAGCCCAGAGGGCATCTGTCCGCCCGCCAGGTCGGATTTCGTCGCCGAATGGACTTCCTCGCTCTTGCCGCAGCGCTCGCGCAGCCACCAGATCACGCCCTCGCCGGCGCCCGTGCGGTTGGTCACGACGGCGAACAGTTTATAGACCCCCTTCGGGCCGAACGCCTGGGTGGGAAACGGCAGCTTCGCCTCGTCGCCCAGCGCCAGCTGGCGCAGCGGCTCGCGGATCGCGAGAAAGCGGTAGTCCGCCCGGTTGCGACTGTGTCCGGCCCAATTGGGCACGTAGACGACCTCGGCCCATTCTTGATCGGTCTGTTGCGGCTGGCCGTCCGTTTTGCGGATCAGCGGCTTCCACGCGCTCTCGGGCGTCGTCCGCACAGCGGCGCGGAAAGCCTCGGTCACGTCGGCGCCGATCGCGAACTCGATCACGCCAAAGCGCGGGTCTTTTCCCTCGCCGCAATAGAGCAGCAGCTCTTCCTGATAGGCCGCCGTGTCCGAACGCAACGAGACCCTCCTCACGCTGTCCGGCAGATGGCGCAGGCTCTCTTTCAGGACGCGCAACTGCTCGTGTCCGGCGGGCACGTTGCCGTCGCGGAACTCCGAATAGAGCATCGCGCCCTGCTCCGCCCACCAGCAGTTCAGCGGCTGATACGCCTTGAACTTCTTGTAGCAAAACAGCGCCTCGCGCTTGTGCGTCTCAATCAGCGTCGCGTCCATGTCCAGCGTCGCCGTCGCCGCGGGCTGACGCTTCTGCAGAAAGTCCAGCAGCGCCTGGTTCACCCGCCAGAGACCGCGCAGTGCCTGCGTCACCGCCGGAATGAACGCCATCCCCGCGACCGCCTTGGGCGAAGCTGGATCATCGAACCGTTCCAGCCAGCCCGACAGCGCCGACGGCGAGGGCGTCGCCCGCTCGCGCTCGCGCCGCCAGCGGCTTTTCAGCGACCGCCGTTCGGCGCGCGACAGCAAATCCTTCTCGATCGCCCGCAGGATCGCCGAAAAGCCGCTGTCGCGCTCCAACCGTTCGATGTCTTCCACGCAGTCGCCGCCGGACAGATTCAGGAAAATCACCGCCAGAACCATCTGGATGTCGAGCCAGCCCTGGCCGCCGGCCGCCCGAACATGCCGCTGGATCGCCCCGCCGAGGCCGCAGGCCTTGATCAGGTCGAGATACAACGGAAGCCCGGCCAACGACGTCAATCCATGGCTGGACAAATCGGCCTCATACTGGAAATCGAGCAGCCCCTGTCCCTGCATCGCGCACCCCGTTGGTGATGATTTTTGAGTCGCAAACCAAGACTATCTCCCTGATTCCTCAGGGCCAACGGGGAACTTGAATTTTCCTGATGCGGAATTCAGGGCGCGGCCGAATGAGACGTTACGCCGCATCATGCCGGCCAATGACGACCCTCTAGCCATCGAGGATCTTGCGCACCATGGCGGAGAGTTCATCGCCGGTCAGGGGCTTCTGAATGAGGTCGACGCCCGGATCGAGTTCGGCCCTGATGGACAATGGCGTTGCGGGAATAACCGGTCATGAACAGGACCTTGAGGTCCGGCTGAAGCTGCTTGGCGTCCGCGGCGAGCTTGCGGCCGCTGGCGCCCGGCATGACGACATCGGTGAGGAGAAGATCGACCCTGTCGGAGTAATTCATCACCCGCAAGGCCTCGTTGGCGTCGGAAGCGCCAAGGACCTGATAGCCGAGTCCTTCCAGAGTCTCGACCACGTAGGCGCGAACCTCGGCGTCATCCTCTGCGACGAGAACGGTTTCGCCGCGCCGGCCGCGACCCGTGGCTGGCGCTGTTTCCGGAGCGGTGGCGGGCCGCGCGCCGAGACGGCGTAAATAGATCTTGATCGTCGTCCCCTCGCCGCGCTCGCTGTAGATCTTGACGTGTCCCCCAGATTGCTTGACGAAGCCGTAGACTTGGCTGAGCCCGAGACCGGTGCCTTGACCCGCCTCCTTTGTCGTGAAGAAGGGCTCGAAGGCGCGCTCGAGGACCTCCTTCGGCATGCCCGTGCCGGTGTCGGTCACCGAGATCAGCAGATACTGGCCGGGCCGCACCTCTGAATTCTTGCGGCAATAAGCATCATCCAGATGGACGTTGGCGGCTTCGATCGTCAGCTTTCCCCCTTCCGGCATGGCGTCCCGCGCATTGATCGCAAGATTAAGAATGGCCGCCTCGAGTTCAGTCTGGTCGGCCTCGACCTGCCACAGTCCGGCGCCGCCGGCGACCTCGAGCGATACGTCCTCGCCGATCGCCCGTTGCAGAAAATCGGCGAGGCCGCCGAGCAGGCGGTTGATGTCGATGACGGTCGGCTTGAGGCTCTGTTGTCTCGAAAACGCAAGCAAACGCTTGACCAGAGTCGCGGCGCGCGTCGCCCCTTGCATAGCGGTTTCAACGCGGCGGGTGAGTTTGGTCCGCTCGCCCTCCTTGCCCTCGGCTATTTGACGTTTCGCCATCTCGAGGTTGCCAATTATGACGGTGAGGATATTGTTGAAGTCGTGGGCCACACCGCCGGTCAGCTGGCCGATCGCCTCCATCTTCTGCGCCTGCCGTAGCGATTGTTCGGCGACCGTCCGCTGATCCATCTCCACGTACAGGCGCTCCGTCCTGCGCAGGACCGCAAACAGCGTGAGGAAGAGCAGAAGCGTGGCGGGAATTCCAAAGATCAAGTGCGGGGCCATCTGCCCGACCCATTCGTTGCGAATGGCGGAGGTCGCGATCCCGGCCTGAACGTAAAGCGGCGTGCCGTTGACAGGGCGGACGGCATAGCGCCGCGTGACGCCATCAATGCCCGACGTGGCGGTGTACAGGCCACCCTCGGGATGCTCGGCGATCATCCGTCGAAACCCGGTGTTCTCGTCCAGCCTGTCGGAAGCGTCCGGCGGCGCGACCAGATATCGAGCCAGGATGTAGCCATCGTTGCGGACAAGCCCGTATTGCAGACCTGCCGCGTAGGCCATCGTCGTGTAGAAGTGAAAGAAGCTGCTCGGCGACGCCGCGACCGCAACAACATATTCGAGTGACCCATTGCGACGAACGCCGCGGCTGACACTGAAGTAAGGCAAGGAATCGGCGGGCGACCGATAAACCCGCCCGAAGTAAAGGCGGGGTTCGCCCGCCTGATGGGCCCGGATGAAGTCCCGGTCGGAAAAGTTCTGCGGAGGAGGAGGCTGGACGGCCGAGGAAACGAGCGCGTCTCCTCGGGCGTCGTATATCCAGATCGACTGGGCCGCTCCAAGGTCCGTCACGATCTTCTTGAGATGCTCGTGGAGCGCCTCCTGGTCGCTCTGGATTTCGATGGCCGAGCGCTGGGCGACGAGTGCGCTCGCGTCGTCGAGCGCGTGTTTGATGAGCAGGAGGTCCTTCTGCGCCTCTTCCTCCTCGAGATCGAGCGATCGCTGCAGACGTTCGGTGGTAATGTCCTCTATGTGTCTGTAGGAGATCCACGACGCCAGCGAAAACAGCAGCAAAGGGACGAGCAGCGACGCGCCCATGGCGAGCCAGATCAGCCAAATCGTGAGCGTGCGCGCCTGCATGCCGAGGGTCCCCGATGGGAACGGTCCTAAGAACCGCGCTGTTTCCCAGACATTAAGCGTTTAAACGGAGGAGAACGCGGCATTCTGACGACAAATTGGGCGATCGTTTGGTCGGAGGAACTCGAGGATTGGCGATCGCCTGCCTCGATGACGAAGCCGGAATCGAGGTTCGGGATCGCCTATTCCGGAAAGTCCAAAAGCTTGGGTGACACCAAATTTGGCTCCCTGCCGGCGGCTCAAGGCGTATCCGCCTTTACCGTCATTAATTCGCTTTTAACCCGATTCACTCAGCCTCTGCGACAGTCAGGCGCCGAAAGCGCGCCCAGACGTAGGCGGGTAACGGTCATGCAAGACGATTTCCACGCGATTCCCGATCCAGGCGGTCAACGACGCCGCGGCCCCGGAGATGCCGATTCGCATCTACCACGACATCGGCCTCGCAGCGGTTGCCGACGCCTTGAACCTGCTGACGGTCGAATTCGACCCCGAACTGAAAAATTCCCTTGAGCGGGGCGAACTCTATCTCATCCCAGCGGATCCGGCGATCGCTTCGCTCGAGATGGCGGTCTAGACGTTCCGCCTCGAAGACGGCTGGCTCGATGGACTTGAGTATTACCTGAGCGATCTGAATGACCGGGCCGCGGCAGGCTTCGGGCGAAACCAAACTTCAGGCCCCCGAGGTCATCGGGTTGTTGGGCCGAGTGCCGTAGAGAAGATATGCGGATGGATGGTTTGGGCCTGCGTTCCTTGGCTTGCGGGCGAGGGCGCGGTTCCACACGCTTGCCGGACAGCCGCTCTGTTCTCAACGGTCGAATGTCGGTCCGTCGGACAGGCTAATCGGATCGGAATATGCCGCCGCCGCCGCGGCGACGATCGGCCGCCCCGCTCTGCGGCGCCTCAGAAAGCGCGGCCGACCTGCAACGGCGACGACGCCTCGCCGTCGGCCGGCCGGCACTCGCCGGCGCGTGGTCGACGCCATCGATATTCACCTGGAGATCGGCCGACGCCGTCCGCCCGAGGAAGGCAGGCAGACCGAGAAAGCCGACCCATTCGCGCCACTGAGCCTCGACCGCAGCCTCATCTTCGCCCTCGGCGAGCGGCACGGACGGGGTACTCCGGGATCCCGGTGAAGAAGCGTCACCTCATAACGAAATGGCCGCTCCGTAAATCCGGCGATCCGCGACGCGACGCCCGTGCTTTGCGTTCAGCGCAACGCGGATCGCCTCATGGGAACGCCGGCGACCGCGCGCCGGCGTTCCCATGGCGATCCGCGTCGCGCTGAACGCATATCGGGGCGTCGCGTTGCGGATCGCCGGACTTACGGAAGGGCGATTTCGTTATGAGGTGACGCTTCTTCACCGGAATCCCGATCTGTCGTGCCGCTCGCCGAGGGGGAAGATGAGGCTGCGGTCGAAGCTCAGTGGCGCGAATGGGTCGGCTTTCTCGGCTTGCCTGCCTTCCTCGGGCGGACGGCGTCGGCCGATCACCAGGTGAATATCGATGGCGTCGACCTCGTGCGGCGAGTGCCGGCCGGCCGACGGCGAGGCGACGGCGCCGTTGCAGGTCGGCCGCGCCGCGGAGGAGCCGCAGAGCGGGGCGGCCGATCGTCGCCGCGGCGGCGGCGGCACATTCCGATCCGATTAGCCTGTCCGACGGACCGACATTCGACCGTTGAGAACAGAGCGGCTGTCCGGCAACCGTGTGGAACCGCGCCCTCGCCCGCAAGACAGGAACCAGGCCCAAACCATCCATCCGCAGATCTTCTCTACGGCACTCGGCCCAACAACCCGATGACCTCGGGGGCCTGAAGTTTGGTTTCGCCCGAAGCCTGCCGCGGCGCCGGTCATTCAGATCGCTCAGGTAATACTCAAGTCCATCGAGCCAGCCGTCTTCGAGGCGGAACGTCTAGACCGCCATCTCGAGCGAAGCGATCGCCGGATCCGCTGGGATGAGATAGAGCTCGCCCCGCTCAAGGGAATCTTTCAGTTCGGGGTCGAATTCGACCGTCAGCAGGTTCAAGGCGTCGGCAACCGCTGCGAGGCCGATGTCGTGGTAGATGCGATCAACATTGTTCCGGGGCCGCGTCGTTGACCGCCTGGATCGGGAATTGCGGGAAATCGTCTTGCATGACCGTTACCGGCCTACGTCTGGGCGCGCTTTCGGCGCCTGACTGTCGCAGAGGCTGAGTGAATTGGGTTAAAAGCGAATTAATGACGGTAAAGGCGGTGTTTCGCCTTGAGCCGCCGGCAGGGAGCCAAATTTGGTGTCACCCAAGCTTTTGGACTTTCCGGAATAGGCGATCCCGAACCTGATTCCGGCTTCGTCATCGAGGCAGGCGATCGCCAATCCTCGAGTTCCCCGACCAAACGATCGCCCAATTTGTCGTCAGAATGCCGCGTTCTCCTCCGTTTAAACGCTTAGTGTCTGGGAAACAGCGCGGTTCTTAGGACCGTTCCCATCGGGGACCCTCGGCATGCAGGCGCGCACGCTCACGATTTGGCTGATCTGGCTCGCCATGGGCGCGTCGCTGCTCGTCCCTTTGCTGCTGTTTTCGCTGGCGTCGTGGATCTCCTACAGACACATAGAGGACATTACCACCGAACGTCTGCAGCGATCGCTCGATCTCGAGGAGGAAGAGGCGCAGAAGGACCTCCTGCTCATCAAACACGCGCTCGACGACGCGAGCGCACTCGTCGCCCAGCGCTCGGCCATCGAAATCCAGAGCGACCAGGAGGCGCTCCACGAGCATCTCAAGAAGATCGTGACGGACCTTGGAGCGGCCCAGTCGATCTGGATATACGACGCCCGAGGAGACGCGCTCGTTTCCTCGGCCGTCCAGCCTCCTCCTCCGCAGAACTTTTCCGACCGGGACTTCATCCGGGCCCATCAGGCGGGCGATCCCCGCCTTTACTTCGGGCGGGTTTATCGGTGCCCGCCGATTCCTTGCCTTACTTCAGTGTCAGCCGCGGCGTTCGTCGCAATGGGTCACTCGAATATGTTGTTGCGGTCGCGGCGTCGCCGAGCAGCTTCTTTCACTTCTACGCGACGATGGCCTACGCGGCAGGTCGCAATACGGGCTTGTCCGCAACGATGGCTACATCCTGGCTCGATATCTGGTCGCGCCGCCGGACGCTTCCGACAGGCTGGACGAGAACACCGGGTTTCGACGGATGATCGCCGAGCATCCCGAGGGTGGCCTGTACACCGCCACGTCGGGCATTGATGGCGTCACGCGGCGCTATGCCGTCCGCCCTGTCAACGGCACGCCGCTTTACGTTCAGGCCGGGATCGCGACTCCGCCATTCGCAATGAATGGGTCGGGCAGATGGCCCCGCACTTGATCTTTGGAATTCCCGCCACGCTTCTGCTCTTCCTCACGCTGTTTGCGGTCCTGCGCAGGACGGAGCGCCTGTACGTGGAGATGGATCAGCGGACGGTCGCCGAACAATCGCTACGGCAGGCGCAGAAGATGGAGGCGATCGGCCAGCTGACCGGCGGTGTGGCCCACGACTTCAACAATATCCTCACCGTCATAATTGGCAACCTCGAGATGGCGAACGTCAAATAGCCGAGGGCAAGGAGGGCGAGCGGACCAAACTCGCCCGCCGCGTTGAAACCGCTATGCAAGGGGCGACGCGCGCCGGACTCTGGTCAAGCGTCTGCTTGCGTTTTCGAGACAACAGAGCCTCAAGCCGACCGTCATCGACATCAACCGCCTGCTCGGCGGCCTCGCCGATTTTCTGCAACGGGCGATCGGCGAGGACGTATCGCTCGAGGTCGCCGGCGGCGCGGACTGTGGCAGGTCGAGGCCACCAGACTGAACTCGAGGCGGCCATTCTTAATCTTGCGATCAATGCGCGGGACGCCATGCCGGAAGGGGGGAAAGCTGACGATCGAAGCCGCCAACGTCCATCTGGATGATGCTTATTGCCGCAAGAATTCAGAGGTGCGGCCCGGCCAGTATCTGCTGATCTCGGTGACCGACACCGGCACGGGCATGCCGAAGGAGGTCCTCGAGCGCGCCTTCGAGCCCTTCTTCACGACAAAGGAGGCGGGTCAAGGCACCGGTCTCGGGCTCAGCCAAGTCTACGGCTTCGTCAAGCAATCTGGGGGACACGTCAAGATCTACAGCGAGCGCGGCGAGGGGACGACGATCAAGATCTATTTACGCCGTCTCGGCGCGCGGCCCGCCACCGCTCCGGAAACAGCGCCAGCCACGGGTCGCGGCCGGCGCGGCGAAACCGTTCTCGTCGCAGAGGATGACGCCGAGGTTCGCGCCTACGTGGTCGAAACTTCTGGAAGGAACTCGGCTATCAGGTCCTTGGCGCTTCCGACGCCAACGAGGCCTTGCGGGTGATGAATTCACCGACAGGGTCGATCTTCTCCTCACCGATGTCGTCATGCCGGGCGCCAGCGGCCGCAAGCTCGCCGCGGACGCCAAGCAGCTTCAGCCGGACCTCAAGGTCCTGTTCATGACCGGTTATTCCCGCAACGCCATTGTCCATCAGGGCCGACTCGATCCCGGGCGTCGACCTCATTCAGAAGCCCCTGACCGGCGATGAACTCTCCGCCATGGTGCGCAAGATCCTCGATGGCTAGAGGGTCGTCATTGGCCGGCATGATGCGGCGTAACGTCTCATTCGGCCGCGACCTGAATTCCGCATCAGGAAAATTCAAGTTCCCCGTTGGCCCTGAGGAATCAGGGAGATAGTCTTGGTTTGCGACTTAAGAATCATCACCAACGGGGTGCGCGATGCAGGGACAGGGGCTGCTCGATTTCCAGTATGAGGCCGATTCGTCCAGCCATGGATTGACGTCGTTGGCCGGGCTTCCGTTGTATCTCGACCTGATCAAGGCCTGCGGCCTCGGCGGGGCGATCCAGCGGCATGTTCGGGCGGCCGGCGGCCAGGGCTGGCTCGACATCCAGATGGTTCTGGCGGTGATTTTCCTGAATTTGTCCGGCGGCGACTGCGTGGAAGACATCGAACGGTTGGAGCGCGACAGCGGCTTTTCGGCGATCCTGCGGGCGATCGAGAAGGATTTGCTGTCGCGCGCCGAACGGCGGTCGCTGAAAAGCCGCTGGCGGCGCGAGCGCGAGCGGGCGACGCCCTCGCCGTCGGCGCTGTCGGGCTGGCTGGAACGGTTCGATGATCCAGCTTCGCCCAAGGCGGTCGCGGGGATGGCGTTCATTCCGGCGGTGACGCAGGCACTGCGCGGTCTCTGGCGGGTGAACCAGGCGCTGCTGGACTTTCTGCAGAAGCGTCAGCCCGCGGCGACGGCGACGCTGGACATGGACGCGACGCTGATTGAGACGCACAAGCGCGAGGCGCTGTTTTGCTACAAGAAGTTCAAGGCGTATCAGCCGCTGAACTGCTGGTGGGCGGAGCAGGGCGCGATGCTCTATTCGGAGTTCCGCGACGGCAACGTGCCCGCCGGACACGAGCAGTTGCGCGTCCTGAAAGAGAGCCTGCGCCATCTGCCGGACAGCGTGAGGAGGGTCTCGTTGCGTTCGGACACGGCGGCCTATCAGGAAGAGCTGCTGCTCTATTGCGGCGAGGGAAAAGACCCGCGCTTTGGCGTGATCGAGTTCGCGATCGGCGCCGACGTGACCGAGGCTTTCCGCGCCGCTGTGCGGACGACGCCCGAGAGCGCGTGGAAGCCGCTGATCCGCAAAACGGACGGCCAGCCGCAACAGACCGATCAAGAATGGGCCGAGGTCGTCTACGTGCCCAATTGGGCCGGACACAGTCGCAACCGGGCGGACTACCGCTTTCTCGCGATCCGCGAGCCGCTGCGCCAGCTGGCGCTGGGCGACGAGGCGAAGCTGCCGTTTCCCACCCAGGCGTTCGGCCCGAAGGGGGTCTATAAACTGTTCGCCGTCGTGACCAACCGCACGGGCGCCGGCGAGGGCGTGATCTGGTGGCTGCGCGAGCGCTGCGGCAAGAGCGAGGAAGTCCATTCGGCGACGAAATCCGACCTGGCGGGCGGACAGATGCCCTCTGGGCTGTTCGGCGCCAACGCCGCCTGGTGGGCGCTGACGATCCTGGCGTTCAATCTAAACGCCGCGATGAAGCGTCTCGCGCTGGGCGAGAGATGGGCGGCCAAACGCATGAAGGCGCTGCGCTTCCATCTGATCGGCCTGCCCGGACGGGTGGTCAGCCACGCCCGCCAGCTGATCATTCGTCTGGGCGGCGGGGCCGAAGCGCTGGCCACCCTCCTCGACGCCCGCCAAAGGATCCGGGCGCTGGCGCAGGAACCGGCCGGATGAGCCCAAACCGCGGGCTGCCGAGCGTCGACCTGATATCGCGTGGCGTTCCCTGGCGCGGCGACGACGCCCCGCGCCCGCGTCAGGCGAGCCCAACTCGCCCCGGTTGCACGCAGTCATCGCCGGACTCGCCATGCGTGTCGATGAACGTCAGGAGGTGATCGACCCCTCGGGATTGTGACATTCGAACCCGTCAACGACCGCAAAATCGGTCACGCACCGGCGCGCGCGGTGATTTGTTCGGGAATTGTGGGCGCCATCCTCGATTGCCCCGGGCCCCGATCGGCGCTAGGGGTTCACACAACTCGCTCGCAGGAAGAGGTACGAGGTCGCGTATGGCGCCCGATAGCCTGACCTTTCTTGGCGGCCTCCTGCTCGGCGTTGCGAGCAGCCTTCATTGCATCGGCATGTGCAGCGGCATCGCCTCGAGCCTGATGTTCGCCTTCTCGTCCGGCGGCGAGACCGCGGACCGCGGCCGCGCCCTGATGGCCGCGCAAGCGGGGCGGGTTGTCATCTACGTCGCAGCGGGGACCGCCGTCGGCGCGCTCGGATCGACCGTCTACGGCTCTTTCGATCACGCCGGCGCCAACCTGTTCGTGCGCTGGGCGGCCGCTGTAGCGCTCGGCTGGATCGGGCTCTCGGTGGCGGGCTTCGCCCCTTCGCTCGCGGTTTTCGATCGGCTCGCGGCGCCGATCGCCGAGACACTGCGATTTTCGCCGGCCCGCCGCCTGGCGGGCGAAGCCGGGGCGTTCGCCTCCGGCCTGATGTGGGGCTTCCTGCCCTGCGGCATGGTCTACGGCGCCCTGTTCTACGCCATGCTGTCCGGAAGCGCTTTGCGGGGCGGCGCGGTAATGGCCGGGTTCGGCCTCGGCACATTGCCGTCGGTGACTGCCGCGGCGCTCGGAGTGTCGAGCTTCCGGCGGCTGGCGCGCACCCCCAATGCCCGCATCGCCGTCGGCCTCGGCATCATTGCGCTCGCGGCTGCGAGCATCGCCCTGCCGGCCCTCGGGTCGGGATTGTTCTGCCTCAGCTGATCCGGCGTGGCTTACCGTTCGATTCATTGGCGGTATAAGTCCCGCAGGGGCGCAGTCGGGATTCGCGCCGACGGAGTCGAATGAGCAAGCGTCGTGCGGCAGCGTGGGCGGGCGTGGCGGCGCTGGCGGCGGTCTCGGCTGGATTCATGCCCTGGCCCCTGTCGCCTGCCCGGGTTGCCGACGCATCAGAGGCAGCAAGGTCGCGTCGCAGCGGCTGATCTGGAGAGCGCCGCAGTCGGCGACGTTCAGCGCGTTCCCGTGGCCGAACTTGAGGATCGTCGATGCCCGGCTCGACGATTCGCTCGGGGTCAACCTGATTTCGGCGCCGGCGGCGCGGATCGATCTTTCGCTTCTCGACTTGCTGTCCGGCCGCTTCGCGCCCGAACGGGCAGTCCTTTCTGCTCCGACGGTGACGCTCGACCTTGATCAGCCGCCGTTCGCCGTGAGCGGAAACCTGACCGGCGTCGATCCTTGGCGGCCGCGCTGGAGCCGCTTGCGAGCCTCAACCTTGTGGACGGGGTCGTCCGGGTCTCGAGTAGAGCCCGAGGGTTCGACACCATGATCGAAAACGTTCAGGGGGGCTCGACGGATTTGTTCCCGGCCAGCCGTTCACGGTGAACCTTTCGGCAACGTGGCGCAACGCGCCAATCAAGTTATTCCTATCTCTCGCTGATCCGGTCCTGACGGGCGGCGGCGCGCCGAGCGCCTTCAACGCGGCGTTCTCGTCGCCTTACGCCGATTTCGTGCTGAACGGCGCGATGGCCGGCGGCGTGCGGTTTAGCCTCTCCGGCGACTTCTCCGCCTCATCGACTTCAATCGCGGCGCTCGCGCGCCTTCTAGCGGTCAGCCCACCGTCTTTCCTTGCCGCCGACACCGTTCAGATAGCCGGAAAAATGCATACGACGCCGACAGGCGTCACACTCGATGAAGTGACAGCGACCGCCGCAGGACAAACGGTCCGAGGCGCGGCGCAAATCGACCGGCCTCGGGCGGGCCGGCGTCTCCGCGACTTTGGATTCCGAGAGAATCGACGTCGCCGCCCTCTTTGGGCTGCCCGCGCCCTTGTTCAGCCCAAATGGCGACTGGAGCGAAACTCGATTTGTGAGCGCACCCGCCGAACTCCTTCGATCTCGATTTGCGACTGTCGGCAAGGCAGTCTCGATATCTACCGACATGAGCTCGCCGACGCGGCGGCCTCGGCGATTTTGAAGGACGGCGTTCTCAACGCGAACCTTGTCGACAGCGAAGCTTTTGGCGGCAGGCTCAAAGGCGAGATCCGGCTTGCTTGCGTGGACGAGAGCCTGCGAGTTGACGGCTCGCGGCGAGCTCACGGACGCGGATTTCGGTGCGGTTTTCAAGAATTTCGGCTGGCCCGCGGTGGCGGGAAAGGGAAGCGGCGGGTTCGCCGTCCGGACCGACGGAGCCTCGCCTCCGGCTGCGGCGTCGAGCTCGGCTGGTCGGCGACCCTGAAACTGGAGCAGGGCAGCCTCACGAGCTTAAGCCTCGAGCAGGCCCTGCGCCGCAGCCAGCACCGGCCTATCGACATCGACCGCGACCTGCGGGTCGGCGAGACGACTTTCGATAGGCTGTCGCTCGAGTTGGCGCTCGGAAAAGGCGTCGCGCATGTCGTCAACGGCGATCTTGTCGCCCAGGGGGTCGAGGCCAACCTGCAGGGCGCGATCGACCTCATGACCAAAGCTGGAAGCTGCGCCTCAACGCCACACAGACAGGAGCGAATGGAGCCGCGGCGCTGCTTGGTCTCGACATCAAGGGACCCTGGTCGAAGCCGACCATTCGCGCGACGGGCGCGGCGAACGACGTTCCGGACGCCGTCGATCCCCCGCTCTCGCATCGCCACTTTGACGGCCGCCGACTGCGCGGCTCGCCTTCCGGCCTGCGGCGTCTCGACCGGCGACGACGTCTGCGCCGAGGAATGCGGATGCTCCGGCGGGGGCCGGGTCCGACTTTCATAGCGCGTGCGCCGTCACGACCTTGTGTCACGCGCAGCCGCGATATGCCGCCGATACCGCGCCAGAACCTGTGCGCGATAGATCGGCCGCATCGCTTCATGATACAGACGCTGGAAGAATACCCATCGCGGGGCGCTGCACTGTCGTTCCCCCGGTGTCGCGAGAGACGTCGCGGACCGGTGTCGGCGTCGCGACGAGAAGCGTTACCCTTGTCACCCAGGCCATCTGCAAAAAAGTGTCGACCGGCCGATCGAAAGGCGCGGTAACCTGAAGCAACCGTTCGGCCGCCTGGCGCGAGATAATCTGCCCGATTGCCCTGAGCGGCGGCGCGTGAGGCTGCAACAGAGAGAACGCGCCCTGTCGCGCAACCACTGCGCCCGAAGGCTCGAGGCCTTTTGCCGGCATGAGAATATAGTCCCAACGGGCTCGCTCAGCGGCCGTGAATTCGAGCAGACCGGCAAAAAGCGCGGAATCGACCGCGGCGTCGTCCTCGAACACGAAGGCGAAGTCGAGGTCCTCGGCCACAATTCGGCTCCACGCGGCGCGGTGACTGAGGAACGCCCCGATTTCCGTCGTGGCGAGCGCGAACGGATAGCGCGGGAAAAATCGCGCCCTGGCATAGGCCGCCTTGACAGCTCCCGGGGAAAGCAGCCGCCCATCGACCGCGGGCAGGATCTCGGTCTTGACGGGCAGCTTGGCGCGCAGTGCCTCGACGGTCTCTTTTCGGCCGGCGGCCCGCTCGAGATGGATGATAAATGCCTTGGGCGCCCTCAAGACTGGCCGTTCCTCCAAAGACCTGATATTGCGCCCGCAAGGGGCGCAGGCGCCTTCTACCGCGCAGCCCTGCCCGAGTCATCCCGTGCCGGGGAGACCCGACGATCTATCTGGACGCATGAGCGCGTATCCGAGAAACCAACCCTCCCGCGCCCGCCTTGCCGATCTCCGCCACCGTCATCTGCAAGAACGAGGAAGCCTGCGTCGGCAAGTGTCTCTCGAGCCTCGAAGGCCTGAGCGAGATCGTTGTCGTCGATTTCGGGATCGACCGACGGCACCCTCGTCATTGTCGAGGACCTTCAGCGCCGCGGGCTCCCCATCCGACTTATTCATCAACCTTGGCTCGGCTACGCCGGCCAGAAGCAGTTCGCTCTCGATCAGGCGCGCGAACCCTGGATTCTCAGCATCGACGCCGACGAATGGCTCGACGTCGGATTGAGAGCCGCACTGCCGCGGCTGATCGCCGCGGACGAGGCGATTGCCGGCTGGGAGTTGCGCCGAACGCTGACGCTTTACGGCAGCCTCAAGCCAGCGAGCCTGTGGACTCGGCCCGAGCACATCCTTCGTCTCGTGCGGCGGGGCCGCGGTCGTTTCGACGCCTCCCTGCTCGTCCACGAGGGTCTGATCGTCGAGGGCCGGACGGAGATCGCCCGCAAAGGCCTCCTGCGCCACGAACGCGGCCTGCCGCTCGACGAGCAAATGAAGAAGGAGATCGTCTACGCCCGACTGAAGGCGGAGCAGAGGCTCGAGCGCGGCCTCAGGCCTTCGTGGCTCAAGCTCCTTCTGAATCCGTCGATCTATTTCCTGCGCATCTTCTTCTGGAACCGGTTTTTCCTGTGCGGCTGGGAAGGCGTAATCCACGCCGCGACCGGCGCCACCTATTCGTTCATGACGGAAGCCATGCATCGTCAGTTCTATTACGCCCGGAAGCGCCGATGACGGGCGGCGAGCGAATCGCGATCGAGGAAATCGAGGTCGTCATCCCGAACTTAAAGAAGCGCTATTCCGGCGGCACCGCGGCCAACCGGACGATTGCGCCCCTTATAGCCAGCCGTTGCGGCGCAGTCTGGTTCGGCCCCGACCGCCCGGCGGGCATCGGAGGCCTGAATCTCCAAGGTCTGCTCAAACTGCGGCTTGTCCCTCCTGCGCGGCGCCGGGACCGCATCTGGCACGCCCGCCGCAATACCGAGATGCTGCTCGGACTGGTTCTGAAGTCGCTCGGTTGGCGGCTCAAGCTGCTCTTTAACTCGGCGGGACAGCGGCGAAAGTCCCGCTACACCAACTTCCTGATCGCGCGAATGGACGCCATCACCGCAACCAGCGAGACATCGGCCGCGTTCGTCAGGCGACCTTCGACCGTCATACATCACGGC
>CAWIHF010000038.1:0-165941 GCA_963835885.1 uncultured Alphaproteobacteria bacterium | reverse complement strand
CCGCGGTCGCGATGCGGGCGGCTTCGATCTTGGTGCGCATGCCGCCGCGCGACAATTCCGACCCTGCCCTGCCCGCCATCGTCTCGATTTCCGTCGTCACCTTATCGACGACCGGCAGGAGCCGGGCATGCGCGTTGCAGGAGGCCGGAGCATCAGAGAGGCCGGCGACGTCGGAGAGGAGGATGAGCAGGTCGGCGGTCGCCATGGTCGCGACGCGCGCGGCGAGCCGGTCATTGTCGCCGTAGCGAATTTCACTCGTCGCGACGGTGTCGTTCTCGTTGATGACAGGAACGGCGCGCATTTCAATAAGGCGGCCGAGCGTCGCGCGCGCATTGAGGTAGCGGCGCCGCTCCTCCGTATCCTGGAAGGTCACCAGAACCTGACCGGCGACGATCTAATGATTGTGCAGTGCCCGCGACCAGGCGCTCGCGAGCGCGATCTGCCCGATCGCGGCGGACGCCTGGCTGTCCTCGAGCTTGAGCGCGCCCTTTGGCAGACCTGCGACGGTCCGGCCGAGGGCGATGGCCCCCGACGACACCACGAGCACGTTCGCGCCCCGCTTGTGTAGCGCCGCCAAATCTTCGACAAGCGCCTCGAGCCAGGCTTGCTTTATCGCTCCCCGGGCCGAAATCGACGACCAGCGACGAGCCGACCTTGACGACGATACGGTTGAATCGATCGAGTGAGGGAACCTGGACCACGCGCGCCGACTTGAAAGCAGAGTTGGGCTCGGGTCCGCGAAATCGCGGAATCGCAAAGCTTTTTTCCGTCTAGAGCAGGCGGAAGGCGAAGACAAGAGCCGGCAGCTGGTCGGCCGGCGTCTGTGTTGGCGCCCTGGTCACGGAACGGGGCACCCGATTTCGAACCGCTGACGCCTCGACCGCGGCCGGAACGCCTTGACCCTGGCGACGGCGGCCCTCTACAAACGCCGCTTCTATCGGCTCGAGCGGCCGAACGGCGCGCAAGACGCCTCCGCAGCGCATCGACAGGACTCCACGTCGCTGACCTTCCAAGGACGCCGCCATGCGCAATTTCGACGAGCTGTCCGAGCGCGAGATGCTCGCCCTCGCCGATCAGCAACGAGGAGGAGGACAGCCGCATCTACGCCGACTTCGCCGACGGCCTCCGCGAGGACTATCCGGCGAGCGCCGAAAGTGTTCACGGAAATGGCGGGCGAGGAGAACGAGCACCGCCGCCGCCTGATCGACCTGTTCGCTCGAAGTTCGGCGAGCACATCCCGCTGATCCGCCGCCAGGACATCCGCGGCTACATCCCGCAGAAGCCGATCTGGCAGATCCGCCCGCTGAACATCGAACCGGTGCGCGCGCACGCCCACGACATGGAGCGCGCAGCCGCGCGCTTCTACCGGCAGGCGATGGCGCGAACGACCGACGCTTCGATCCGCAAGCTGCTGGGCGACCTCGCCGAGGTCGAGGACAAGCATGACCACAGGGCGGCGGTCTTGGAGAAAGAGTCCTGACCCCCAGCGCCCGCCACTCGGAGGAGGAAGCCGAGCGGCGACGCTTCATCCTGCAGATCATCCAGCCCGGCCTCGTCGGCCTGATGGATGGCTCGGTTTCGACGCTCGCGCCGGTGTTCGCGGCCGCCTTCGCGACCCACAATTCGTGGAACGCCTTCGTGGTCGGCCTTGCGGCGTCGATCGGCGCCGGCATCTCGATGGGTTTCGCCGAGGCGCTGTCCGACGATGGCAAGCTCTCCGGCCGCGGCGCGCCGCTGTTTCGCGGTCTTGTCTGCGGCCTGATGACGGTCGCGGGCGGCATCGGCCACACGCTGCCCTTCCTGATCCCGACTTTCTATATCGCGACCGCCGTGGCCGTATGCGTCGTCGTGGTCGAACTGCTGACGATCTCCTGGGTGCAGTGGCGCTATATGGACGTCCCGCCCTTGTCGGCGGCCGCGAAGGTCATGGTCGGCGGCGCGCTGGTGCTGGCGGCCGGCATCCTGATCGGGGTGAGCTGAAGACGATTTCGACTTCGCGATTTCGCCAGCGTTTGCACGATTGAAAGTCCCCGGCGCCGCTCTCAAGCTCCATAGACGAAGCCGTGTAGTCACGGCTCAGCTCTCCCCCTCGGCTGCTACGGTCCATAGCAGACAGGCGATCGAATTGCGTAGCTAAAGACTTCATCCATCCGTCGCTGACTCATCCCTCGCGAACGGCGAACCTGTGCGCCCGCCACTGGAAGCGTTCACATGGCATGCAAGCCGGTGAATGGCACAAAGGGAATGATCGCGCCGGCGTAGATGTCGGAACGCACGACTGAAACCTGGCCCTCAGCCGACCGACTTCGTCGCCTTGATGACGTGCTGCGCGCCCGGAGGCCCTACCGGAATGACCATGATCCCGTTCGGGGTCAGTTGCTGCAGGAGCGGCGGCGGAATATGGTCGATGCCGCAGGTTACGATGATCTTGTCGAACGGGGCGAAGTCCTCCCAGCCAAAATAGCCGTCGACATTGCGCGTGCGAATCACGAGATATTCGCGGTAGCCACGCGCAATCAGCCGATCATAGAGTTCGCGCGTCCGCCTCGCCAAGGCCGGGATGATCTCGATCGAGTAAACATGTGGCGTGAGATTGGAGAGATAGGCCGACTGGTATCCGGAGCCGGTGCCGATTTCGAGAACCTTGTCGCTGCGCTTGACCTTGAGCGTATTCGTCATGCGCGCCACGGTGTGCGGGCCAGTGATCGTCACGCCGAAGCCGATGTTGAGGTGATGCCATTCGTAAGCGCGATCGAGGTTCTCCGGGGTGACGAACTCTTCGCGTGGGGTCAACAGATAGGCCCGGATATCGGCTTCGTCCCATATATCGTGATGCGCGATCATCTGCTGAAGACGATCCCAACGCTGCGAAAGGAAATGTGGATCCTCTCCCCGGTTCGAACCATCCATTCAATAAAGGTCTCGCGACTCTGCCGCGGCGGCGAGGAGTCCCAGTCATAGGGCGCGAACTTCGGCACCAGCGGGGGTCGCCGCTGCGGCCACGCCGGCCAGGAATTGACGCCGATCGATGGCGATTCTCATCGCCGGCAGGCAAGCCGAAGCGGCTCCGCCGGTCAAGCGGGCCAGTTGGGGCCGGGGCAAGTTCAGCGGAATACTGGAGAAAGTCCCTTCGGTCGGAGGCCAGTAACGATTTATCAGGCTGCTTATGTCATCAATCAGGAGCTGCTCGGAGCGCCGAAAATGGAAGCGTTCAAAGGCCTGCTTCGCGACATGTCCGGCGCGGAGCATGCGGTCGCCGCGGCTGTCATCGTCGCTATCGTCATGATCGCGGCCGCCGCGGATTTGCGCTCGACTTCCAATTCCTCAGGATCGCCATGTTGCGGTGTCGACCACTTCGAATTGCATCGCGGACCGCGCGCCTGACGATTGGGCTTCCGCTTCGCACGCCGTGACCCCTCCCCCGACAACCGACCCCCGCGGAAGTCAACCGCCAAAACGCTGCCGCCAGCTCGGTAGCGCGCCAGGGAACGGAAGTGGGCTCGCCTCGTAAATGGCGCGGGCGATCGCCCGGGCGATGCATTCGGCGGCCAGCATGCCGATTTCAGCCAGGTCCCGAACATCGGGCGCCTGCGTCGACTGCCGGTCGCCGCGGCGAAAACGATGTCGCCGTCAACGGGAGAGAGGGCCGGACGAAAGGCGAGCGCGAAACCCGCCTGCGCCATGACCCAAGCCGCTTGGCCTGGGACTTCGCCAGCCTCGCGTCGGTCGCGACCACGGCCAGCGTCGTGTTTGCCGGGTCGTCGCCCGCAAGCGCATGTTTCGAGCGTCCTCCGGGTCTTTCGCTCCAAAGCCGTGACCGCCGAATTCGCCGTCGCGTTCGAAAGGCGCCGGCGAGGAAATGCCGGGTCGCGCCGCCAGTGACCCGGCCGGCCGGATTGGCGGCGACCAGCGCGCCGACGCAAAATCCCCGCGCCGTCAAGGCGCTCGCCGAGCCGAGGCCTCCCTTCAGCCCGAACGAATTCGCCCCGTAGCCGGCGCCCGCGGTTCCGAGGTCGAAAACGGCGCCGGCCGCCTCGGCCGCGCTATAGCCCACTCCGAATAGGGCGGCCGGACGCCCCAAGCCTTGTCACCCCCATTGACCAGATCGAACAAGCTCGCCCCCGGAACAATGGGAACCCGCACGCCGCGAGAGAGAAAGCCGCGTCCGATCCCCGCGAGGTAAGCCATGACGCCGCCGGGGGCGTCGAGGCCGAAGGCCGAGCCGCCCGAGAGGACGAAGGCGTCCACCTTTTCGACCGTCATCTCCGGCTCGAGCAACGCGGTGTCGCGCACCGCGGGTGCACCGCCGTGGATCGCGATCGAGGCAACGGCCGGGTCGTCGAAGACGACGGCGGTGACGCCGGAAGCGATATGCTCGTCCTGCGCCGACCCGACCCGCACGCCGGCGACATCGGTGATCAAATTGGCCGACATGAGGAAATCCTTGGTCCGGCCGCGCCGCGGGTGCGTGGCGGCGGATGGAGGCGACCAGGGCCGAGTATCGGAATCGCCTAAGCGGCGTCAATTGAATGCGACGGTCTGCGTCGCGCAAGCTCGGGCAGGCAGAACGGAGAGGCGAGGCGAACCGAACGGAGCGGGAACTTGAACGATCTGGCGCTGTGGCGCGACGAAGTGAACGAACCGCTCGGGCTTCTGCCGGGCCCGGATGCGCGCGCCATCGCGAGGACGAGGTGGGCAATCCTTCCCGTCGCGGCGCCGGCGATCGTCGCCGTCGCCATGGCCGCCTTTACTTTCGGTCACCATAAAGCGCTGCAGCGCGGCGAAGCGATAGCGGCGAGGACGGAGGCGCCGCCGCCAGCCCCTGTGCAGGTGGAGTCGCCCCAGCCCACCGGCTCAGTCGTCGCCGACAAACCGGCCCCGCCTTCGATCGCCACGGCCGATCGGGTCGAGGCCGCGAGCGGCGTGAAAGTCAGCCGAACCGGCGCCGCCGCCGCGCCGATCCCGCTCATCATCGACGTTCAGCAGGCGCTCGCCGACCAGAAGGCGAAGGCTGCCCCAGTCGTTCAGCGCTAGCAGCGCGTCAAACTCGCGCCGGCGCCCGTTTCCGCGCTAAGGTTGCCGCCGCCGGATCGCCCGGCGCCTTGAACCGCGAAGCGGACCTATGGATCACGATCTGCCCTACCGTCCGTGCGTCGGCGTCGCCTTGGTGAACCGTCAGGGCGAAGCCTTCATCGGCCATCGCAAGCGCAAGCGGAACGGTGAAGCCCTGGGCGAACGATCCTGGCAGATGCCGCAAGGCGGCATCGACGAGGGCGAACAGCCGCTCGAAGCCGCCAAGCGCGAGTTGTGGGAAGAAACCAACGTCCGCTCGGTCGAACGGATCGCCGAACTGGCGGAGTGGCTGAATTACGATCTGCCCGAGGAGGCGCGCGGCCGCTGGGCTGGGCGCTATCGCGGCCAGTCACAAAAATGGTTCCTGTTCCGCTTCCTCGGGCAGGACAGCGAAATCGACGTGCTCTTTCCCGCTGACGGCAAGCACGCGGCCGAATTCGACGCCTGGCGATGGGAGCGGTTTGAACGGCTGCCCGACCTGGTCGTGCCGTTCAAGCGGAAGGTGTACGAGACCGTTGCCGCGGCCTTCGCGCCACTCGCCGGGCAGCCCCGTTAGAGCAGTCAGCGCCTGGATGGGATCAGTCCGCGGGTGGTCACCGAGCCGAATTCCCGGCCAACGGGTAAAAGCAGCGAACTCTTCTGCTCATCCGAGCCTCCGGTCGCGGTTCATGCTAGAGAGGCGCCGTTTGAGGAGCCGCCATGTTTTCGGGATCGATCGCCCTTGTTTTCGCCGCCGCCTTCGCCGGGGCCGCGGTCTATGTGAACTGGGTCGAGCAGCCGGCGCGGCTCGCGCTCGACGGGGAGGCGCTGCTCAGCGAATGGACGCCGAGCGACCGGCGCGGGGTGGCGCTGCTCGCAGGTTTCGCGCTGGCGGCCGCAGTCGCGGGGTTCCTCGCCTATTTCGAGTCCGAGGATGTCCGTTGGGTGTTCGGCGCCCTGATCATCATATCGAGCTGGCCCTACGCGTTCTTCGTCATGGCGCCGCTCAACAACCAAATCCTGTCCCTGCGTGGTCATGATGTCGCGGCGGCGCGGGCGCTGGTGCGGCAATGGGGGATGGTCGAATTGGGTTTCGCGGCGATCGGCGTCCTCGCGGTCGCCATGTTCTTGTGGGCGCTTTGACCGGTCGAGCCTTCCCCTGGAGCGCAGCCGAAGCGTTCAGCGACGTCGCGGGCGCGCTGCGTTTCTTCACCCGCCTGCCCCTGCCCGCGCCGCCGCCCATGCGGCTCGACTTCAACCGCATCGCGTGGGCCGCGCCAGTGGCGGGCGCGGTCGTCGGAGCGGTTGGCGCCGGCGTTCTGGCGCTGACGCAGTTCCTTGGGCTGCCGGGGCTCGTCAGCGCGGCGCTGGCTACGGCGGCGCTCATAGCGTCCACGGGCGCCCTGCATGAGGACGGCCTCGCCGACGTTGCGGACGGCTTTGGCGGGGGCAGGACGCGGGAGCGCAAGCTCGAAATCATGCGCGACAGCCGGATCGGCGCATATGGCGCGATCGCGCTTACGCTGGCGCTTGTCGTTCGCATCGGCGCGCTGGCGAGCGCGCTGTCCCACGGTTTCTGGAGCGCCGCCGGAGCGCTGATTATTGTCGCCGCCCTGTCGCGCGCTGGCGCGCTGATGCCGCTCGCGCGGCTCGACCCGGCGCGTGTCGACGGCGCCGGCGCGGCGGCCGGGCGGCTCGAGCCCGCGTCTTTCGCCGCCGCTTGCGGGGCGGCTGTCATTGTCGCCGTCCTCCTCGGTCTTCTTACGATCGGCGCATGGCGTGCGATCGACGCCTCCATCGCAAGCGGGCTCGGCGCCGCTGCGATGACCTCAATGGCGTCGCGGCAGATCGGCGGCCAAACCGGGGATGTCGCCGGCGCGGCGCAGCAATGGGCGGAGATCGCTGGCTGGTGCGGCCTTCTCATGGGGCGATTCGCCGCCTAAATGTGGGCAATGTCCGCTGCGGTCCAATCGACGCCTTGCGTCAAAATCTGCGTCGTCGATCCGGTCTCGGCGCTGTGCGTCGGATGCGGCCGCACGGTCGGCGAAATCGCCGCGTGGCCGACAATGGACGAGGCGAGCCGCATCGCCGTCATGGCCGGTCTGGAAGCCCGGCTGCGCAACGCCCGCTCTCGCGCCCGGCGCGGCGGCCAGGTTGGCGGGCAGCGATGATGCGCCTGTTTGCCCCGCTCGGGATACTCGCCGCGACGGCGGCCGTCCTGATGCTGACGCCCGGCGAGGAGCGAATCGTCGGGCTCGATCACCGGGCTTTCGGCGCCGCCGGGACGCTCCTGGCGATGATGATTTATCTCTTGAGCGGCGCGCGGCCTTCCGACGTCGCGCGGGTGGTGAGTTCGGTCGCCGTATGGGCCGGGTTGCTCGTCGCGATGACCGGCGTCTACGCCTATCGTTTTGAAGCAGCCGACTTCTTTGGCCGGGTCGCGACCGAACTGCTTCCATCCGAACCCTCGGTCGGACAGGGCGGCGAAGTGATCGTCAACAGGCGATTGAGCGGCGAATTCTCCGTCGCGACGCGGGTCAACAGGGCCCGGGTGACGTTTTTGTTCGACACGGGAGCCTCCATGGTTGTGCTGACGGCGGCCGACGCTCGCAAGGCGGGGATCGATATGCGCGGCCTCGCCTTCGACGTCCCGGTATCGACCGCAAACGGGTCAGCGCTCGCGGCCGAGATCCGGCTCGACCAACTCGCCGTCGGACCAATCGTCATGCGCAATGTCCCCGCGCTGGTCGCGCGGCCCGGCGCGCTCGAAGAAAGCCTGCTCGGCATGAGCTTTCTCGAGCGGCTGAAGAGCTACACGGTCGAGCGCGGGCGGCTCATCCTGACCGCGAAGTGAATGGGCCTACGCGACGGCCCGTTCGCCGGGTTTGCGCCTTGCGACCCGCGCGACCGCGGCGCGGAGAACATCGAGCCCCGCGCCGGAACGCACGGCTTCGGTCGCCAACGCTCGCCGGTAGAAGCGCGCCCCCGGCAGGCCTGCGAACAAGCCGAGGAGATGGCGGGTATAGTCGTGCAGCCGCTCGCCGCGCTCGAGGCCCTCGGCGATAACAGGCAGGAACGCTTCGAGAGCCTCGAAGGCGTCCTCGAACGGCGCCGCTTCGCCGAAGAGCGCCGGATCGACGCCGAGCAGCAGTTCCGGATTCTGGTAGGCGGCGCGGCCCAGCATCACGCCGTCGACATGGGCAAGATGAGCCGCGGCCTCGTCGATTCCGGCTACGCCGCCATTGATGACGATTGGCCAGTCGGGATGGGCACGTTTCAGGTCGTAGACGAGGCGATGGTCGAGGGGCGGCACGGTGCGGTTGTCCTTGGGGCTCAATCCCTCGAGCCAGGCTTTGCGAGCGTGGACGATGAGAGCCGCCGACCCAGCCTGCCTGACGGCGGCGGCGAAGGCGAACAGGGCGTCGCGGGGCTCCTGCTCGTCCACCCCGATGCGGCATTTGACCGTGACCGGGACATCGACCGCGCCGGCCATCGCGGCCACGCAATCGGCGACCAAAGCCGGTTGGCGCATGAGACAGGCGCCGAAGCGAGCGCTCTGCACCCGGTCGGACGGGCACCCGCAGTTGAGGTTGATTTCGTCGTAGCCGAAGTCGGCGCCGATGCGCCCGGCTTCCGCCAGCCGAGCCGGGTCCGCGCCGCCGAGTTGGAGCGCTACTGGATTCTCCGCCGGGTCGAAGCCAATCAACCGCTCGCGAGGCCCGAAGACGACAGCGTCCGCCGTGACCATCTCGGTGTAGAGACGGGCGCGACGGGTCAGCAACCGATGGAACGCCCGACAGAAGCGGTCGGTCCAGTCCATCATGGGCGCCACGGAAAAGCGGGCGCGATAGGGTTGAGGCATGCCGCGATCATATAAGGAAGACGATCGCGATTGTCGTGCGGTATCATCGCCAAAAACTAGGCCACAAATCCGAGTCCCCGGGAGGAAAAGCCATGGCCCGACCCTTGATCGTCGTTGATCCGCAACCGCGGGGCCTGAACGAAATCTTCGACCCGGATCTTTGGGCGCGGCTGCAAGGCCTCGGCGAGCTCGCCGTCCACGACGGAGCGGGCCGCATGCCCGCCGAGCAGTTTGAAAAGCTTCTTCCCGAAATGACGCTCCTGATCGGCCAGAGCGACATGCCGAAGGCGCGCCTGGATCGGGCGCCGAACCTCCGAGGAATCATCAACGTTGAAACCAATTTCCTGCAGAACGTCGATTACGAGACGTGCTTTCAGCGCGGCGTTCATGTTCTGGCGCCGGGTTCGGCTTTCGCCAAGCCGGTCGCGGAAATGGCGCTCGGGCTCGCGATCGACCTTTGCCGCGGGATAACGGCCGCGGATCGCGCGATGCGGGCGGGGCGCGAGAAGTGGCTGCTCGACGGCGCCGAGGGCTGCTTCTCGCTTTACGGCGCACGGGTCGGCCTCATCGGCTTTGGCGACCTGGCGCGCGCCTTCACGCCGCTGCTTCATCCGTTCGGTTGCGCGATCAAGGCCTATGATCCCTGGATTTCCGATCACTTCATGGCGGGCTTCGGCGTCGCTCCGGCCTCCCTCGAGGACGTCCTCAGGACGAGCCAGGTCATCGTCGTCTTCGCCGCCGTGACCAGCGACAACCAGGGGTTCCTCGGAAAACACGCGTTGGAGATGATCGCGCCCGGCTCGGTCGTGCTGCTCATGAGCCGGGCCGGCGTCGTCGACTTTCCCGAATTCCTGCGCCAGATCGAAAGCGGCCGGTTTCGCGCCGCGACCGACGTGTTTCCGGTCGAGCCCGCGCCCGTCGACGATCCGGCTCGCAAGGTCGAGGGACTCGTCCTGTCGCCGCACCGCGCCGGCGCAATGACGGATTCGCTCCTCGAGATCGGACGGCAGACGGTCGCCGACGCCGGCCTGATCCTCGAAGGCCTGCCGCCGCTGTCGTGCCGCCGCGCCCAGCGCGAGACCGTCACGCGCTCGCGATCGAAGCCGATCGAGCGGAACTGAGCACCGACTGCTCGCGATCAGGGGCTGGCCGACGAGGCTGCCCTGACAGGAAACTCTGACCGCGAATAGCCTTCTCTTACGATCGAGATGGTCGGCGAAAGCAAGCGGCGCAGTTTTGGCGCCGATCGAAGGATTCCAACGCGTTAGGCACCAAAACCTGTCTCGTCGTCTCGTCTGCGACGTCCACCGCCGCCTTGCTGGGGAGGTCGCGCAAGGGGGCTTGTCGACGGCTCTGGACGCCACAGTCGGCGATAAAGATTGTGACGCTGACAGCCGGATACGCCGATCGTTCTCGTCATTTTATTATATATTATTCAGGCAATTAACTATGCAATTGACTATAGCAAGTTTATTGCCTGGATGTCATGAATTAAAACAATCAAATAAACTTAAGACCAATCGTTGTGCTATTATCCGTTATAAAAATATTAACTATTATATTGATATGTAGACTGCATTGTGACGGTTCACCTAAAATCTAAACGACCTGGGCGATGGTTTCAGCGCAATTCGCTCAGGTGGCGTCTTATCAAAACCGGCTGGCCGGGCCGCGGCGCGGCTGGGCAGGGCTCAAAGGTCTGGCTTGGCTCGAATGTACGGCGAGGCTGGGGCGATTCGTGGGACGGAGATGTCGCCGCACGCCGCATGAGACGGCGGTCGCCTTGGTTTCGCCTCCGCGATGACAATCTTAGGCGTTAGCCGCTGAGGCGCTAGAATGTCATTACCGCGTTTGAAGAGTGCGAAATGAGCGTTTCAGGGACACCAGCGGGCGCAGAAATCAATATTGACGAGTTCGAGCGCCGGTTGCGCGCTCCGAACGCCCAGAAAGTGGACGCGACGGTCTCGCTGACCGAATTGGCGCAGCTGATCGAGTCTTCGGGGCTCGCCGGAGGATGGTCGCCAGCGCCCGCCGAGACCGTATCGACGGATCCGGTGCAGTCGTCGGAATTCCCGCCGGCGCCGCCGCCGATCGCCCTTGACGAGACGAGCGAAACGGGATTCGTCGAAGAGGAGGCGCCGCAAGCTTTCGACGACGGGTATGCGCAACCTCCGAGCGGCCCCGGATTTGCGAAGGAGAGACGCTCCGGAAGCTGGGCAATCAAGGCTCCGGCGCTCGCCGCGGCCGGCGTGGCGCTGGTCGCCGTGGTTTTCGGGCTGAGAGGGGGCGTGCCCGGATCGACCAAGGCGCCGCCTTTCGTCGCCGCGGCGCAGGGCCCGACCAAGGAGCCGCCGCCGAGCGTCAAGGAGGTCGCGAGTTCGAGCAACGCCGACGCGACCCCCTTTAAAGACATCACGCCGGTCAATGCCGTCAATCCTGAGGCGCCGAGCGAGGCGAACGCGCAGATCTCGCTCGGAAATGCGCCCCAATCGCCAATCGTCGCGCCGACGCCGACCGGAGCGGCGCAGCCGGCGACGGGAGCATCTGATGCGCCGCCAGCCGTTCCGCCGATAAAGTCGCCGTTGGTCGCGCCGGTCGGGGGCCCTCCCCTTGCTGCGTCGCATCTTCCTGATTCCAAACTGGTGCGCACGGCCTCGATGCCGCCGGACCCGACGCCGGATGCGAAGGCGCCCCCCTCAAGGTCGGACTCGAGCGAGGCGGCGCACCTGAGCGACGCGCCGCAACCGCCCGCCAAACCGGCGACGCAGACCAAACCGGCGACGAAGACCGGCAAAGAGACGGCTGCGGTTGCGGAGCCATCGACGCCGAAACTCGATTTGCCCGCCAAGCCGAAGAAATCTCCCGCCCGGCTGATGGTCGCCAAGGCTGACGCGACCGCGCCCAGCGCCGCAGCGGAGACGCAGACCGAGCCGCTTCGCCCCCAATCGTCCACCACGACCCCGGAGGCAGCGACCGAGCAGCCGGCGGCCGCCGCCCCGCCGGCGGCTCCGCCTGAAGCGGCCCAGCAACCCGCCAATCCTCTGGGGCACGCGCTCGGCTACATTGTTGGCGCGTTAGAGGCGCCGGCCGCAGCCGTGCTACAACCCCGTGATCAGAGCGCCGCCGCCAGATCGGGCAGTTGGGCCATTCAGTTCGCCGCGCCAAAATCGGAGGCGGAAGCCAAAAGCGACCTCTCGCGGCTCAACGCCAAATATGGCCCGGCGCTCAACGGCGCGACGATCGGCGTTCATAAAACGCAGGTCAGTGGCGAAACCGTCTACGCCCTGCAGGTCGGCGGCCTTTCCAAGGCCGAAGCTGCGGCGCTGTGCTCGCGTGTGAAGGGTCGCGACTGCTCGCTGACGAAATAGAACCCGCAGTCATCCGAACTGCCCACCGACGTTCCGTGATCGTGGTCAAAATCTCGGAAGGTCCTGAAGGGACCGGTAGCAGCTTTCCCGGCCGACGCCTGTAGAGCCCGTTGCAAGCATTCCCTAGGTAAGAGCTCGCGGGGCATGGTCAGTCTCAAATCCTTCAGGAGACGGGCAACGTCGGCGGGACCGAAGGGCGCCGGGCGCCTCGGCGTGAGGTTGAGGGAAACAGGGGCGCCGCTGCGCGCCGAAGCGACGATCGCATCGGCGGCTTCGACGACATGCGCGGCAAGGTCTGCCGGTGTGCGATGTGGCTGCCCGCGCTCCATCGCGTCGATCATCTCGGCAACGCCGATGCCGCGATAATTGGAGTGGAGCGGCTTCTCGGGCGGCCAGTTGAGACGAGCCAACGGCTCGTCATCGAGCGGAACCGTCTCCCATCCGCTTCGGGGCCGTGCGAATTTTAGCGGGCCGCCGTGCCAGTTGGGATGTGGCAGGCTGAGCGAGCCAAGCGTGCCGTGGATCTCGAGGTCCGGCTGTGAATTCTGCCAGACGTCCCAACTCGTCATCAGCGTCGCCTGAACGCCCGAGCGGAACGTGGCCAGCGCCAGCACGCTCGTCGTGACCTCGACGGGAATGGTCAGCCCTTTCTGCGGTCCCTCCGCGGTGAAGGTCCGGGTGTCGAAGCCGCGAAACCCGGTTGCATAGACCTGCTCGACCGGCCCGAGGAGCGCCATCATGGCCGCCAGAAAGTAGGGGCCGACGTCGTGAACCGGGCCGCCGCTGGGCGCGCGATAGAAAAAGGCCGGGTTTGGATGCCAGTCGTCGGCGCCGTGATACATGATCGAAGCGGTCGCCATCAGCGGGCGGCCGATCGCGCCGGCATCGATCATGGCGCGCGCCTTCTGGAGACCGGCGCCCAGAATCGTGTCGGGAGCAACGCCGAGCCTGAGGCCGCGTTTTTCGGCCATATCGGCGAGGGCGGCGGTCTCCTCGAGCTTGGTCCCTAGCGTCTTCTAGCAAAAGACGTGCTTGCCCGCCTTGAGCGCCGCCATGGTGGTCGCATAGTGCGCCGCCGGCGGCGTCAGGTTGAGAATGATGTCGATGTCGTCGCGGGCGATCAGCCGATCCGGCGTCTCGCCCGCGATACCCCAGGCCGCCGCCCGCGCTCGCGTGCGCTCGGCATCGAGATCGGCCACCGCAGCCACGCGATAGTTGCGCATGCGCGCCGCGTTGCGGACATAAACATCCGCGATCGACCCCGCGCCAAGGACGCCTATGGACTTCACGGGCTAGATCTCTTTGAGGGGCGCCAATAGAGTTCTGTCGACGTCAGCATCGTGTCCGACGAACCGTTCGCCGCCCAGCGCAGGCGGCGAATGTCGTTTCGAGCCGCCACCGCGAGGGCAATCGGCGTGATTGACCGATCGGTGGTCCCCGGAGGGGATACACAAGCCATGGCCTCAGCCTTTCAGTGCGCCGGCGGTCAGGCCGCTGATGAATTGCCGCTGCAAGACGAGGTAGACGAGGATGACCGGAACAAGCGCGATGATCAGCCCGGAACAGAGCGCGGTATAATCGGTCCCATATTGCCCGACCGCTTGAAATACCGCTGACTGCACCGTCTTCTTGCCAGGAGACGTGATGAGCGTGTTGGCGAACATAAACTCATTCCACGTGTACAACGATTGAATGATCACCACCGTAGCCATGCCTGGTCGGGCCAGCGGCAAGTAGATATGCCAGAATACCTGAAAGTCGTTGCAGCCATCGATCCGCGCCGCGTCTCCGAGTTCGCCAGGCAGGCTGAGGAAGAACGTCCGCATCAGGAAAACGGCGAAAGCCGTGCCGCCGCCGACATAAGACAGCGCCAGTCCGGTGAGCGAATTAAGCAGATGCAGCGACTTCAGGAATTGAAACATGGGGATGAGGATCGCCTGCGGCGGGATCATCATCGCTCCGATGAAGGCGTAGAAGACCAACTCGCGTCCGGGAAACCTGTAGCGCGCGAAGGCGTATGCCGCCGGGGTCGCCAATACGACGACCAGCGCAACGGTCAGGCTGGTGACATAAAGAGAGTTGCCGAGATGGACCGGAAAGTTCATCGCGAACCATACGCGCGGGTAGTTCCGCCATTCGATCTGTGTGGGCAGGAGCGTGTTGAAGACTTCGTGCGAGTTCTTCACCGACGTGATGATCATCCACACCAGCGGGAAGACCTCCGCGATCGCGATCATCACGAGGATGGCGTAGATGAGCGTGCGCGTGAGGGTCACCGGCGAGGTCGCCCAGGCGATTACGCCGCAAGAGCTGCGCATCGATGACCTTGTCGGGCTGCCGGTCATTGCCTTGCCGCCTCACACTTCAATCTGAGAATCGAGGTCCCGGCGCCGTCCAACACGGATCTGGATGATCGAAACCACAACGCTGAGCAGCAGGATGACGATCGCGATCGCCGTCGCATAACCGAGCCTCGAATTGGAGGCGCCCATGGCTCCGAAGGCGATGGAGTAGAGGTAGGTGGCGAGCGTCGCACTGGCGTAGTCGGGACCACCCGCAGTCATCACCCAGATCTGGTCGAAGACCTTGATACCATTGATGGTATTGAGGACGATCACAATCAGGATCACCGGCCAGATCGTCGGAACGGTGACGTGCAGGAAGCGGCTCCATGCATTGGCGCCGTCCAGCTCCGCCGCCTCGTAGAGTTCCTTGGGCACGCTTTGCAGCGCCGCGAAGAAGATGACGAGATAGAAGCCAAGCGACTGCCACACCGACACGATGATCACGCTCGGCATGACGGTGTCGGCGCCGGCGAGCCATAGCGGGGTGAACCTGCCCAGTCCGATCGCTCTTATGAAGCTGTTCACAGCTCCAAAATTGGGCTCGAACAGCATGGCCCAGAGCAGGCCGCTGATGGCCAGCGAAATGATCACCGGCATGAAGTAGAGCGTCCGGAACACCGTGCTGCCGCGGATACCGGAGTTGAGAAGGCTGGCGATCAGCAAGGGAAGAATGGTCTGCAATATTACGGTGCACACCGTGAAGTATACGGTGTGCCAGAGCGCCCTGAAGAACGTCTCGTCGTGAATCAGGTTCAGGTAGTTGCTGAACCCGGCCCAACTGGGCGGCGTCATACCATTCCAGTGTTGGAGACTGAGTAAGACGGCATCCGCCATCGGCGCCGCCATCGTCAGGATCAATGCCAAGGCGGCGGGGGCGATGAACAATGCCGGCGCAATCAAGGGTCGCAGGCGCAACGATAAATTCATCGGACGGGTGGCTGTAGCCATTTTGTGGTTGTTCCAGCTTTGCTGCGCCGCCGGACCCAGGCGGCGACGCAGCCGGAAGGCGACGTAAGTGTGCGCCTGTCGGTCACTTTTTCCGCGCTGCCATCACATCCGCCTCGATCTTCTTGGCCCCGTCGGCCGGCGAAATCGAGCCGTCAAGGGCGCTCTGGCAAACGTTGGAGACCGAATCCCAGCTCCCGGGCCCGAAGAGGATGTGATCCGCAGCGTCGGTCTTAATCCACGGGATCATCTTACGAACCTTCGGATTGTCGATCTGGTCGACGGCGCTCTTGAGAGCCGGGAACGACTGCAGACCCTTTGCGCGCCAGTCGTAGACATCGGGGCGGAAGATGTACGCGATGAACTTGAGCGCGAGGTCCTTGTTCGGGCTCTTGGCGTTGACCGACCAAGCCTCGCCTGCGCCATCACCCGTGTAGTGAACGCCGTCGGGCGTCAGCGCCGGCACCTTGTGGACGGAGTAGTTGTCGAGCCAATCCTTGCTGCCATCGTGCGCGAAGATGCCCGGGGTCCACGACCCGCCAAAAAGCATCGCGGCGCGCCCCTGATAGGCCAGCTGATAGCTTTGAGGGTCATTTATGCCATTGATTCCGGGAGGGAATACGCCCGACTTGGAAAGGCGCTCCAGCAGTCCGAGCGCATCGATGACCGGCTTCGAATCCCAGCTGAGGCCCGGGGCGGTATGATCGTCAAGCGCGTAGACGTCGCCGCCGTACTGAGCGATGAGCGGCAGAAAGAAATCCGGGCAGGTGTTACGTGTCAGGTTGCCCCAGGCAAGTGGGATAAGTCCCGCCGCCTTGAACTTGGGCGCGTCGGCGATCAGCTCGTCCCAGGTATTGGGCACGCTGAGGCCGACTTCCTTCATGATCCGATCGTTCGCGAAGACACCGAAGTCCTGGGCCATGTCGGGGAGGCCGTACGGCTTGCCGTCGAAGGTGTACTGGCGAAGCGGTCCCTTGAAGAATTGGTCGAAGAACGCGGCGTCGAACACGTCCTTGAAGTTGACCAGGAGACCCGCGCGGCCGAGTTCTCCCGTCTTGGTGCCGCCGTTGAACACGTCGGGCAACGAACCCCCGGCAATCATTGCCGTCAGGGTCGGAAGGTACTGGCTGAACGCGACGAAATTGCTCTCAACCTTGACTCCAGGATTCTCGGCCTCGAACCCGGCGATGGTCTTATCCCAATAGGGAGTTCCGGCGACGTAGGCAGGCTGCCAGCTCATCACGTGAAGCGTGGTCTCAGCCAGCGCAGGGTGAACGGCTGCGGCGAATAACGCGGCGGCCGTAGCGACGACGAGTCTTTTCATGACATTTTCTCCCTAAATCTCGCTCCCAGGTCAGTTCCCCCGGCCTGGAGAGCCACGAACTACGGAACGCTCTTCGCATCAGCACCCCAAAGGGGCGGTTCGTTCCGTTCCTTCCGTCCCTAAGGTTGATTTTCCCGACCTGCCAGAATCGGCGCCGTCACCCGGCGACGACATCTCCTCGCTGGCACGCAGGGAACCGTTGACCGCCCACATCGATTGCACCGCCCGGTCCTGGTACGGGTGGTCGCGTACAACGGTCTCATTGAGTTCGATGCCGCCCAGGCCAGGGAGGGTGCTCACCGGGTAGCTGCCACCGACAGGCATGGGGCAGTTTGTGATGAGCTCGCGGCGCCAAGCGGCATCGAATTCTGAAAAGGATTCCTGACGAACGACGTTGGTCGTCGCCGCATAGAGTTGAAGGATCGCGGCGGTCGCGATCGGGCCAAACGGGCAATGGAACGACACCGGCAGGTAAGCCGAGTCGGCGAGCACCGAGATTTTCTTCGCTTCGAGCAGGCCGCCGACCTGGATCGGATCGGGCTGGACGATGTGCGGGCGCCCCTCGGCGAGAAGCTGCGGAATCTGGTAGCGCGAATAGCAGCGCTCGCCGACGGCGATCTGGAGTCCCGGTGGGCGGGCCACCTGGCCAAGTGCGATATAGTTTTCCGGATCGACCGGCTCCTCGAACCAGTCGACGCCGGCTTCGGCGAGCTGATAGGCAAGCCGGCTCGCCGTCCCAACGCTGAAGCGTCCATGGCCGTCGACGAACACCTGAACGTCGGGGCCAACCGCCGCGCGGACCGCTGCGACATCCTCTATGCCGCGCCGAATCTCGGTGTGATCGGGATCGCGCCCCAAGCCCCAGAACGGATCGAACTTCAGGCCGTGATAGCCCGCAGCAACCACGGTGCCGGCGGCAGCGGCGACGTCGCGCGCACCGGCCTCCGGGTCATACCAGCCGTTGGCGTAGGCCGGAATTTCGGAATGCACGCGCCCGCCGAGCAGGTTAAAAACCGGCTGCCCCAGGGCTTTGCCACAGATGTCCCACAGAGCGAACTCGATCGCCGCTATGGCGCTATTGAGGACCGGACCGCCGCGCGCATACTCGTTGCGATACATCGCCTGAACGAGGCGCTCGACCTCAAAAGGCGAAGCGCCGAGCACATAGCGGGTGGTCATATGGTCGATGGCTGCGGCGACGGTGCGCGCCTGCCACTGCATCGTGCCCTCGCCGAGCCCGGAGAGCCCGGTATCAGTGTGCACGCGGGTGAGCACGAGATTGTTCCACCCATGGCCAACCAGGAACACTTCGACGCGGGCGACCTTCACGGGTCCTTCCTTGGGGTTCCTCCGCCTTGCGGCCTTTACTACAATGCATAGAACTTGGATAAAAATCTATAGAATTTTTTGCCCTTGACATAGACTGACGCGTGCAGCCTGTGAAGGACGCTTGGCGGGCGACATCGATGTCCAAAAATTCAAGCCTTTCTCACCGCGTCACCCGGGACCTCCGCCGGGACATCATCGCAGGGATCCTTGCGCCGGGCGCCTGGCTCAAGACGGAAGAGCTTGCGGCGCGGTATGCGGTGAGCGCCAACCCGGTGAGGGAGGCCCTGTGGCGTCTGCAGGGCGAAGGCTTCGTCGTCGCGAATCCCAACCAGGGCGCCCGGGTGCGCACGGTCGACGACGATTTCATCCGCAATATCTTCGAGATTCGCGAGGCGATCGAGCCGATCTTCGTGCGCCGCTTCTGTCAGCGGGCGACGCCTGCCGATCTCGACCGTCTGCGCGCGGCGGCCGCCGCCTTCACCCAGGTTGCGGCTGACCGGCCGAGCGATTTCGAGGCGCTGGAAGCCGCCAACCGGGATTACCACGCCATCATCCTCGAGGGCGAATTCAACATCCCGGCGATCGAGGCGATGGACCGCTATGCCGGCATCATCAACGCCACGCGCGCCAAGCTGCCGGTCACGCTGTCGCGCCTGC
This sequence comes from uncultured Alphaproteobacteria bacterium, assembly GCA_963835885.1. Taxonomy (GTDB): domain Bacteria; phylum Pseudomonadota; class Alphaproteobacteria; order Rhizobiales; family Beijerinckiaceae; genus Roseiarcus. The sequence goes on along the minus strand of CAWIHF010000038.1, from coordinate 147,059 downwards.
GCCAGCGGATCGCCCAGCATCGCGACCTCATTGAAGCGATTGCGGCGGGCGACGCCGGGACGGCCGCGCGGGTCGCGATCGAGCATGTCCGGGGCGCAGGAGAGGACCTGCTGACTCTGATGCGGCAGGCGCGGACGAACGGGCTCCGCGAGGCAAGGCTCGCGGAGCCCTCCGCGCGCGGCGCGCGAAAGGCGACGGCCGAACTCCGCGCCCTGACGTCAAGAGCTTCGCAGGCAGGCGGACGGCGGTGTTCCGCGCTCAACTCCTTTGCCATCGCCTGATGATTGTATATGATTATTAGAAGATTCTATATTATCGACCCAGAACCCCAGAGAGGAATTCGTCCATGGCGCTCAGCGTGCTCTACATCGGCGGCACCGGGCAGATTTCGTTGCCCTGCGTCGAGGCCTCACTGGCCGCCGGCCACGATGTGACGATCCTGAACCGGAACAAGACTGGCGTTCCCTTGCCCAAGGGGGTCAAAACGCTGATCGGCGACATGAACGGGGTCGCCTATGGCGAACTCGGCGACAAGCATTTCGACGTCGTCGCCCAGTTCCGCCTCTACGCGCCCGACCAGATGAAGCGCGACATCGCGACCTTCACGGCGAAGACCGGGCAATATGTGTTTATTTCCTCGGCCTCCGTCTATGAGAAGCCGGTCCGTCATTACATGATGACCGAGCGGACCAAGCTCGAGAACAAGTACTGGCAGTACAGCCGCGACAAGATCGCCTGCGAGCGGTTGCTGCGCGACCAGGACAAGCTCGCCTACACGATCGTGCGCCCGGCCCACACGGTGCGAACCGCCATGCCGATCGAGGTTGGCAATCCCGATGCGGCCCTTCGCAGGATGATCGCCGGAAAGCCAGTGATCGTCACTGGCGACGGGTCGTCATTGTGGACGCTCACCCGCTCCGTCGACGTCGCGACGCCGTTCGTGCGCCTCCTCGGCAATTCGGCGGCGCTCAATGGCGACTTCCACATCACCACTGATCGCGGCGGCTTCACCTGGAGGCAGATCCACGAGGCGATCGCCCGCGGCTTCGGGGTCGAAGCCGTCCATGCGCCTGTTCCAACCGAGACGCTCGTTCGGTTCAGCAAGGAGTGGGAAGGCCCGCTGCTCGGCGACAAGACCTGGTCGGCGCTTTTCGACAACTCGAAGGTGAAGCGCGTCGCCGGCCCATTCGAAGCCTCGCAGGACATCGACGAGATTCTTCGCGACTTGGTCATACACGCGAAAGAACGGCTGAAGGCGCCGGCGCCGCCCGAATCCGACGAGGACCGGCTGATCGACAGGATCATCGCGGCGCAAGAGGGCCTGCGTCCGTAACCGCAACCGCCCGCCGAGGCCGCAGGCTGGTCGCTGAGCTTGGCGACTGGCCGGTCGATGGCGTCGCACTCGAACCCGCCGCCCCGCCTGAGCCTATGCCCTCGCCGCCATAGGCATTATGCAGGAAAGGGGTCGTTCCATTTCGGACAGAGAGCCGCACGACGCCCCTTGCGTTGACGATCCACACAACGCGATTGCCCGCTCCATCGCCGTCCGCTGCGAGCGCTTCAGGCGGACCCCTGCGATCCCCGCCCCTCCTTCAGCAGCGCAAGGAACGCCCGCGCCAGCGGCGAGAGCCGCTTGTCCCTCAGGTGGACGACATACCATTGCCGCTGGAGCGGAAAACCGTCGACGTCGATCTCACGCAATGCGCCCGGGGCCGGATCGAGCGTCAGGACGTGGCGCGAGAGCACGGCGAGGCCGAGGCCGGCCGCGACCGCCTGTTTGATCGTCTCGTCGCTGCCGAGCGTCATGCGGGTCGCCGGGCGGATCTTGTGTTCGGCGAAATATCGCTCGGTCGCCTGGCGGGTCCCCGACCCCGGCTCGCGCAGGATGAACGGTTCGCGCTCGAGCCTCCCGGGCGCGATCCTCCTCTCGCCGCACAGGGGATGTCCGGCGGGGGCGAGAACCACCAGCGGATTATCGGCGAAGGGCGCCGCCACGACGTTAAGGTCGTCCGGCGCCTGGCCCATGATGTAGAGATCGTCGAGGTTCTGCCGCATCCGCTCAACAATCTGTTCGCGGTTGACCACTTCGAGCGCGAACTCGATTTCAGGATGGGCGCGGCAGAAATCACCGATCAGTCTTGTGGCGAAATAGCGCGCCGTGGTGATCATCGCGAGCTGCAGGCGGCCGCGTTCGAGACCCTGCATCTCCGAAAGCTCCATGCCGAGCAGATCGAGCCGTTCGAGCATGTCGCGGCTCGCCGCGGCGACCGCCCGACCGGCCTCGGTGAGAAACAGCTTCTTTCCGACCTGCTCGTGCAGCGGCAGCCCAAAACCCTGCGACAGCTGCTTGACCTGGATGGAGAAGGCCGAAGGCGTGACATGCATCTCCTCCGCCGCCCGCGTCATGTTCATGTGCCGCGCGAGCGAGGCGAAGAGGCGTAGTTGGTGGAGCGTGACCTGCCGGAGCGACATTATAGGATCCTAAAACATAATCTTCAAATCAATGAACTTAACTTAAAACATTCTCCAAGGTAAACGGGACCGCATCGAAGCCGGCCAGGGAGGATGAGGTCCCATGAACGTTCAGTCGCAAACCGTGAAGGGCAAGGATCGCTACAAGTCCGGCGTGATGGAATACCGCAAGATGGGCTATTGGGAGCCCGACTACACGCCGAAAGACACCGACATCATCGCCTGCTTCCGCGTCACGCCGCAGGACGGCGTCGACCCGGTCGAGGCCTCCGCCGCGGTGGCGGGCGAATCGTCGACCGCGACCTGGACGGTGGTCTGGACCGACCGGCTCACGGCCTGCGAAAAATACCGGGGCAAGTGTTTTCGGGTCGACCCCGTTCCGGGCGCCGAGGGGCAATATTTCGCCTATATCGCCTACGACCTCGACCTGTTCGAGCCGGGCTCGATCGCCAATCTCTCCGCTTCGATCATCGGCAACGTGTTCGGCTTCAAGCCGTTGAAGGCGCTGCGGCTCGAGGACATGCGCCTGCCGGTCGCCTATGTGAAGACGTTCCAGGGCCCGGCGACCGGCATCGTGGTCGAGCGCGAGCGGCTCGACAAGTTCGGCCGCCCGCTGCTCGGCGCGACCGTCAAGCCGAAGCTCGGCCTCTCCGGGCGCAATTACGGGCGGGTCGTCTACGAGGCGCTGAAGGGCGGACTCGACTTCACCAAGGACGACGAGAACATCAACTCGCAGCCGTTCATGCACTGGCGCGACCGGTTTCTCTACTGCATGGAGGCGGTTAACCGGGCGGAGGCGGCGACCGGCGAGATCAAGGGCACCTATCTCAACGTCACCGCCGCGACGATGGAGGACATGTACGAGCGGGCCGAATTCGCCAAGGAGCTGGGCTCGGTCATCGTGATGATCGATCTCGTCATCGGCTACACCGCGATCCAGTCGATGGCCAAATGGGCGCGCAAGAACGACATGATCCTGCACCTGCACCGCGCCGGCCACGGCACCTACACCCGCCAGAAGTCGCACGGCGTGTCGTTCCGGGTGATCGCGAAGTGGATGCGGCTCGCCGGCGTCGACCACATCCACGCCGGCACCGTCGTCGGCAAGCTCGAAGGCGATCCGGCGACCACCAAGGGCTACTACGACGTCTGCCGCGAGGAGTTCAGTCCGATGCGGCTCGAGCACGGCCTCTTCTTCGACCAGCCTTGGGCCTCGCTGAACAAGGTGATGCCGGTTGCTTCCGGCGGCATCCACGCCGGGCAGATGCACCAGCTGCTCCACCTGCTCGGAGAGGATGTCGTCCTGCAGTTCGGCGGCGGCACGATCGGCCACCCGATGGGCATCGCGGCCGGCGCGACCGCCAACCGCGTCGCGCTGGAAGCGATGATCTTCGCCCGCAACATCGGACGCGACTACTTCCACGAAGGGCCGACGATCCTCGCCGAGGCCGCCAAGACCTGCACGCCGCTCCGCCAGGCGCTCGACGTCTGGGGCGACGTGACCTTCAACTACGCCTCGACCGACCAGCTCGACTACGTGCCGACGCCGCAGGTAGCGACCTGATGTCTCAGCGCGAGCGCCGGCGATCAGCGCAAGCGTTCTCGCGAATCGACGACGCGTCCGACGGCTTCGTCGTGACGCTCCTATCCATGGCGGCCAAGCGCCGTCCGGCAAACGAATTCAGGAGTTGGATCCATGCGCATCACACAAGGTTGCTTCTCGTTCCTGCCGGATCTGACCGACGATCAGATCCTGACCCAGGTTCAATATTGTCTTGACAACGGCTGGGCGGTGAACATCGAGTTCACCGACGATCCGCATCCCCGCAACACCTATTGGGAGATGTGGGGCTTGCCGATGTTCGACCTGCACGACGCCAAGGGCGTCCTGATGGAGCTCGACAACTGCCGCAAGATCTACGGCGATCGCTATATCCGCCTGTCGGCTTTCGATTCCTCGCACGGCTGGGAGTCGGTGCGGATCTCGTTCATCGTCAATCGGCCGAAGAACGAAGACGGCTTCCGCCTGGAGCGCGGCGCAGGGCCGGGCCGGACGCAGCGGTATGCCACGCGCGCCTATGCGACCGACAGGCCGGAAGGGAAACGATACGCATGAGCGAAGAGCGCGAGGCCGGGCCGGAGGCGCCGGCGAGAGTCAATCTCGCCGACGCCTTTGCGCAGTCGGGCGTCGGCGCGGTCCTGCAGCAGCTCGACGACGAGCTGATCGGCCTCGCGCCCGTCAAGCAGCGCATCCGCGAGATCGCGGCGCTGCTTCTCGTCGACCGCGTACGAGCGAAATTCGGCCTCTCGTCGCAGGCGCCGACCCTGCACATGAGCTTCACCGGCAACCCCGGCACCGGCAAGACGACCGTCGCGATGCGCATGGCGGAAATCCTCCATCGGCTCGGCTACGTGCGGCGCGGCCATCTCGTCGCCGTCACGCGCGACGATCTCGTCGGCCAGTACATCGGCCACACGGCGCCGAAGACGAAGGAGGTGCTGAAGAAGGCGATGGGCGGCGTGCTGTTCATCGACGAGGCCTATTACCTCTATCGGCAGGAGAACGAACGCGACTATGGGCAGGAGTTGATCGAGATCCTGCTGCAGGTGATGGAGAACAATCGCGACGACCTGGTGGTGATTCTCGCTGGCTACGCCGACAAGATGGATCGCTTCTTCCACTCCAACCCCGGCTTCCGCTCACGCGTCGCCCATCACATCGACTTTCCCGATTATGACGACGCGGACCTCCTGGCGATCGGCGAAAAAATGCTGTCCCCGCTCAACTACCGGCTGAGCCCGGAGGCGAAGCAGGCGCTTGCCGAATATATCGCCCTCAGACGCGCGCAGCCGCTGTTCGCCAACGCCCGGTCGATCCGCAACGCGCTCGACCGCGCCCGTCTCCGGCAGGCCAACCGCCTGCTTGCAGCAGGCGATCAGGACCTGGACCTCGACCGGCTGACCGCGATCGAGGCGGAAGACATCCGCCAGAGCCGGGTATTCGGGCAGGCGGCGATGAGCGGGTGACGGTCGGCGACCGCGAGGGCCCTGGCGAAAGGTAATCTTTGGGCAAATTACGGGGCAGTCAGTCTGTCATGGCCGGGCTCGTCCCGGCCATCCACGCGGCTCGGCGCGATGAGTGGTTGCAAGTTCGCGAGACATATTGCCAAAGTTGTGTGCCTTCAATCCCCTGCCGAAGTGAGCGCCTGAGCTGCAGCCGACACTTGCGGCATGACTGCGGGATGGCCGGGACGAGCCCGGCCATGAGGCGGGGGAGGCGACCCGGAGGTTGCCCCGTTTAGTTAGTTTCCGCGCCGTGAAGCGCATGCCGAGTGCTTCCTCTCTATGATATGGGTCACGCAGGCGCTCCGGCTGACGCCGTTCCAGCCGGCGCCAAGCGCGAGATCGCGACAAGGACCTCAATCGCCATGAAGCGCCAACCTCATCCCTTCGCCCAATTCATCAACATCCTCGGGCGCGGCAAGACGCTGACGCGCTCGCTGACGATCGAGGAAGCCGAGGAGGCGATGGCGATGATCCTCAACGGCGAAACGCTGCCCGAGCAGCTCGGCGCCTTCCTCATGCTGTTGCGCGTGAAGGAGGAAAGCCCGGCGGAGATCGCCGGATTCGTCCGCGCCGCCCGCGCGGCGACGCGGCTGCCGGCGAACGCGCCGCGGGTCGACGTCGACTGGTCGTCTTACGCCGGCAAGCGCCGCCAGCTGCCGTGGTTCATCCTCTCGGCGCTGATCCTGGCGCGCAACGGCTGGCGGGTGTTCATGCACGGGGCGGAAGCCCACACGGAGGGGCGCGTCTACACCGGCGCCGCCTTGCGCGCGCTGGACATTTCTGTGGCGGCGAGCCCCGAGGAGGCGGCCGACGCCCTCGCAGTGCGCAATTTCGCCTATCTGCCGATCGACGCCCTCAGTCCGAAGATCGCCGACATGCTCGAACTTCGGCCGATCCTCGGCCTGCGCTCGCCGGTGCACACCTTCGTCCGCATGCTCAATCCGTTCGGCGCGCCGTGCATGCTGCAGGGCGTTTTCCATCCGGGCTATATGGCGATCCACCGGGGCGCCGGAGTTTTGCTCGGGCAGCCGCGGCTTGCGGTGTTCCGCGGCGAGGGCGGCGAGATCGAGCGCCGGCCGAGCAAGCCCTGCGAAGTCATGATGGCGATCGACGGGCGCCTGGAAGAGGAGCGCTGGCCGCCGATCATATCCGAGCCTCGCCAGGCGCCCGACAAATCGATGGATCTCGCCCGGCTCGGCGCACTGTGGCGCGGCGAGATCGACGACGCATACGGCGAGGCGGCCGTGGTCGGCACGCTCGCGATCGGCCTGCGAGCGCTCGGCGGTGCGACCGAGGTCGCCGACGCCGAACAGCGGGCGCAGGCGCTTTGGAGCGGGCGCGACCGGAACCGCCTTGCGGCGGCGGCGTGACGCTTGAAGATCTCGCGCCGAAGGTCCATTTCGCCTATCGCGTACGCGGGCGGACAAGGCGTCGACGGCCGCCGCGACGGCGTTGCGATCGGTTTTTTGATGGTTGATTTCATACGCTCCCGTTTGCGCGCAGCGAATCAAGGCGGGTGGCCGTGATGCGCAACCTGCCGATTTTCGTCGATATGCGCGACCGGCCGGCGCTGGTGGTCGGCGGCGGAGTCGTGGCGGCGCGCCGCGCCGAGCTTCTGTTGCGTTCGGGCGCCCGCGTTGCGGTCTTTGCCCGCGAACTCAGCGACGAATTTTTCGAACTGCGCGGGCGAGTGAATTTTCGGCATGAGCCGCGCGATTTGGCGCCGGGGGACTTCGCCGGCTCTGCGCTCTGCTTCCTTGCCACCGACGACGAGTGCCTGACCGAGGCGGCGCGGTCGATGGCGAAAAGCGCCGGCGCGCTGGTCAACGTCGCCGACCGGCCGCAAATCTCCGATTTCATCATGCCCTCGATCGTCGACCGCAGCCCGCTGGTGATTGCGATCTCGACCGGCGGCGCCTCGCCGATCCTCGGGCGCATGCTGAAGGCGCGGCTCGAGACGATGATCCCTGCCGCCTATGGCCGGCTCGCCGAACTGATGAGCGGCTTTCGCGGACGCGTCGCGGCGGCGATCTCCGATCCGACCATGCGCCGCCGGTTCTGGGAGTCCGTTCTCGAGGGCCCGATCGCGGAGGCCGCGCTCGCCAGCGACGAAGCCGCGGCCGCGGCGCAGCTGGCGCGCGAGATCGAGCGTTGGGGGGCGGAGCGCGCCGCTCCGCGGGGCGAGGTCTATCTCGTCGGGGCGGGGCCGGGCGACCCGGATCTCCTGACCTTCCGTGCGCTGAGGCTCATGCAAAAGGCCGATGTCGTGCTTTACGATCGGCTGACCGACCCGCAGGTGATGAATCTGGTCCGGCGCGAGGCGGAGCGCATCTATGTCGGCAAGCGGCCGGAAAACCATGAATTGCCGCAGGAGGAAATCAGCGCGCTTCTGGTCAGCCTCGCCAAGCAGGGCAGACGCGTGCTTCGATTGAAGGGCGGCGATCCGTTCATGTTCGGCCGCGGCGGCGAGGAGATCGAGGCGCTGGCGGAGCACGGCGTTCCGTTTCAGGTGTGCCCCGGCGTGACGGCGGCGATCGGCGCCTCGGCCTATGCCGGCATCCCCTTGACCCACCGCGACCACGCGCAAGCCTGCGTGTTCGTCACCGGACACGGCCGGGACGGCAAGATCGACCTCGACTGGCCGGCGCTGCTGCAGCCGCGGCAGACGGTCGCGATCTACATGGGCTTGCGCAACCTCGAAGCGCTGACAGCCGAATTCATCGCCCGCGGAGCGAGCCCCGATCTGCCTGCGGCGATTGTCGACAACGCCACGCGGACCGACCAGCGGGTCATCGTCGGCGCGCTCGGCAATCTGGCGGCGAAGGCGCGCGCCGCCGAGCTCAACGGCCCGTCGATCGTCATCGTCGGGTCAGTGGTGTCGCTGCGCGACAAGCTCGACTGGTACGCGCCGGCGTCTTCCGCCGCGGCCGCGGGACATGGCCTGTTGGATCCCGCCGGAGGCGCGCCGCGACCTTTATCGAGAATGCGCTGAAGTCCGACATTCATCCCTGCATTTGACATCTGCGCCGCCGCGGCCCAAGCGGCTCGCATTCGCCGGGGAAAGCGTCAGGAAAGAGAGTCATGGCTGAGCATCTTCTCGATGCAAAGGGCCTCAATTGTCCGCTACCGATCCTCAAGGCGCATAAAATGCTGAAGGGCGTGCCGACCGGAGAAACGTTGCGCATTCTCGCGACCGACCCGGGCTCGCCCGCCGACTTCGAGGACTTCTGCCGTACGACCGGCAACCAGCTGGTCGAATCGAAGCGGGAAGGCGGCGCCTATAGTTTCCTGATCAAGCGACTTTTTTAGCCCGGCCGACATGCGCCGGGGGCGACGCTCCGGCGCGGGGGTTCGGGTGCGGCGCCCGAATGCGACAATTGGTTACATTGACACATTCGAATGTTTACCTCATGTGTCTGCGAGGCGGCCCGCGGAAGAGCGATCCGTCAGCCAACCCGGGAGGCGAAGGCGTGGCAGACATCGTGATCATGGGAGCCGGTTTGGGCGGCGCGATCATGGCCTACGAGATGAAGGAGCAGATGCGGCGGGAGGATAAGCTCACCGTCGTCACCAAGGATCCGCTTTATCATTTCGTTCCTTCGAACCCGTGGGTTCCGGTCGGCTGGCGCACCCGCGAGGCGCTTCAGGTCGACCTCGCGCCCACCTTCGCCAAGCGCGGCATCGGCTTCAAGGCGAGCCCGGTGACCAAGTTGTCGCCGAAGGAGAACACGCTCGAGACGGCCGACGGCACGAAGCTGCGCTACGATTATCTGGTCATCGCGACGGGGCCGGAGCTCGCTTTCGACGAGATCGAGGGTCTCGGGCCCGACGGCTTCACCACCTCGATCTGCCACATCGATCACGCCGAGAAGGCGGCGGACAAGTTCGAGGCCTTCTGCAAGAATCCGGGCCCGATCGTGATCGGCGCAGCGCAAGGCGCCTCGTGCTTCGGCCCGGCCTACGAATTCACCTTCATCCTCGAGACGGAGCTGCGCCGCCGCAAGATCCGCGACCAGGTTCCAATCACCTTCGTCACCGCCGAACCCTATGTCGGCCACCTCGGTCTCGACGGCGTCGGCGACACCAAGGGCCTGCTCGAAAGCGAGATGCGCAACCGCCACATCAAGTGGATCACCAGCGCCCGCATCAAGCAGGTCGAGCAGGGCAAGATGACGGTGGAGGAGGTCGGCGACGACGGCTCGGTCAAGGCGACCAAGGAGCTGCCTTTCGGCTTCTCGATGATGCTTCCGGCGTTCCGCGGCATCGCGCCGCTGCGCGGTATCGAGGGCCTGGTCAATCCGCGCGGCTTCGTCATCGTCGACAAGCACCAGCGGAATCCGGCCTACCCGAACGTCTTTTCGATCGGCGTCTGCGTGGCGATCCCGCCGACCGGCCCGACGCCGGTCCCCTGTGGCGTGCCGAAGACCGGTTTCATGATCGAGTCGATGGTGACCGCGACGTCGCGCAACATCGGGCAATTGCTGCGCGGACAGAAGCCGACCTTCCAGGCGACTTGGAACGCGGTCTGCCTCGCCGACTTCGGCGACGGCGGCGTCGCCTTCGTCGCGCAACCGCAGATCCCGCCGCGCAACGTCAACTGGTCCTCGTCGGGCAAGTGGGTTCACACGGCGAAGGTCGGCTTCGAGAAATACTTCATCCGCAAAATGCGCAAGGGCGAGAGCGAGCCATTCTACGAATCGATGGCCCTCAACATGCTCGGCATCGAGAAGCTGAAGGCGGTGAAGGTCGACGAGACAGTGGGCTGATCGAGGGACCTTCCTCAAACAGCTCAGCCGACGCCGCCCGCCGCTGGAGGCGGTCTGATCGCGTTTGGCGAATCGCCGCGGTTACGCGGTCCGAAAGGACTACCAGACGAAGGGAATGAGGCGCCAGCGAACGCGGCGCGCATAATCAGCGTAGCCTTGCAAGCCTTCACGCAACGCCTTCTCCTCGACGCCGATGCGAAGGGCAAAGCCGAACGCAACGAGCGGGACCGTCGCCAAGCCCCACCACGAGCCGAGAACGAGCGACGTGGCGGCCACATAGAAGAGACCGCCGAAATAGAGCGGATGGCGCACGATCGCGTAAGGCCCGGTCGTGATGACGGTCTGCCCACGTTCTTTCTGAATTTTTACCACCGGCGCCGCGAAGCTGTTCGTGCGCATCGTCCAGGACATGAACACAATGACCGCGAGGAGGAGCACGCATCCCGCCCATTGCACGGAGGGCGGCGTCGTCGACCAGCGCCAGCGCGCGGCGTCCGCAGCCATGAACCCCATGCCGCCGAACAGGAGGATGAGGAGGGGGATGACGATGAGCTTGTCCGCGAGCGGCTGATCCTTCTGGACTGGCGGCTTCAGCCGCTCCCGCAACAAGCCCGGATCGACGCGCGCGAAATAGAGCCCAAAAACGACGGAGAAGGCGAACATCTCACCGAGATAAAGCCATCCGCCGGCATAGTCGATCGTCCCCGCTGCGCCGAAAATGATTGCGCCCATGAGGCCAAACCAGACGATCGTCTGGACAATAAGATTGAGTGCGAGGCCCATCTTCTCACCTCTCCCAATCAAGGTTTACCCTTCGCGCGATGCGCCGCCGCGCGTTTCGCGCCTCATCGCGTGATCAGGTCCGGCAAGTCGCTGTGATCGGCAAGAAGTCTTCGGTCTTGTGGCTGCGCGGCTGTGTCGGCTCTCTCCGCTCCCTCAGAAACTACGTCGCACGTCGGCGGAACGGGGCAAACCGTATCTCGCGTCACGGCGAGCGTCTCATCATCCGATCGGGCATCAAAGCGGTGTGCGCTTCGACGATCTCCTCCACGATGATGTGACGCCCGTCACAGCGGGACCCGTCGATTTGGGCCATGCCTTAAATCGTTGAGGCACTTGACCTCCAGGGAGGAATTAGAATGCGACAGTTCTTGATCGCCGCTTCGGCAGGACTCCTCGTTTCAACCCCGGTTCTTGCTCAGAATAACCAGGGCGGGAATAGCCAAGGGGGGAACGGTGCAATATCCCAAGTGTCACCGTAAATAAATTGCAGGCCACGCTCGCGTCGGTGGTGCACTCCTCTGACGGGAACGGAGGCTTGTTCTCGCCGAACAAGATGTGGTCGGCTGTGGTGGACCGGCAGGGTGTTCTCTGCTCGGTCATCCGCAGCGATCCCGACGCCTGGCCCGGCAGCCGCGAGATCGCCATCGCCAAGGCCAGTACCGCGAACGACTTCAGCAGCAGCCAGCTCGCCCTTTCCACGGCCAACCTCTATTCGTTCGCGCAGCCGGCCAACACGCAAGCGGCGGCAAACTTTCCCGCCGGCTCCCTCTTCGGGCTGAACAATTCCAACCCCTTCAACCCAGCGTTCAACGCTCAGGGGACGGGGGTCGGGCAGGTTCCCGGAGGCATCATCACATTCGGCGGCGGAGTCGCGCTCTACTCAAACGGGCAAGTGATCGGCGGGCTCGGGGTCAGCGGCGACACGGCCTGCGCCGACCACGCCATCTCGTTCCGAATGCGCCACCTCGCCGGCCTGGACGGCACGCCGGGGGAGCCGGGTTCGGACAACATCGTGTACCTCAATGCGGGCGAATTGCCCCACGACCTCGGGCATCCGCACTGCTATCTTGGCCACGACATCACGCCGTGAGAGCGTAAAGGACTAAAACTTCGGCGACGGCCCGAGTCGCCTTTCCGGCGACCGGGCAGGCTACGAGGCGCTAGCGAATCTCTATTCCGACGCACCGCGCCCAGCCCGCTTCGCGAGGAGCCGGTTCTACGCGGCCGTTTACTTGCGCAGAGAGTCGGGAAGGCGTTTTGTCTTGCCCCTGCCTCTGTGTTCGTGGTATGTTCACAAGGTTACTCGGGCGAGGACGTGGCCCGGTGAGGGGAATTGGAAACAGCATCGAGCATGACACTCCGCTCGCGGCGAAGCAATTGCCTGTGGCCGGCTAATCTTCCGATTATTCGAAAAAACCTGGCCGTCTCTCGGGGGCCGAGGAAACAATGATTTTTTTGCCGCCCATCGTCCGTAAGCAATTGATAACTCTCGAATCGAGGCCCTAAAAGGAAGGAAAAGGAAGGAAATGGAAGGGCTTTTCGGGTCTCCCTTGCATGTGTTCGAGGTTCAACAGCGCTTGGTTGCCCATCGTTTGCGGTCTTTTGGAAGGACAATGGTTTCGATTTTGCCGGAGATGTCGAGGCGCCGGAGGCGCCGCTGCAGGAGCGCGGAGGGTCCGCCGCGCGTCGCTTTCCTCGCAATGGAGCCGCCCGCGCAGCAGCCTTTCTTGCTAACGTAGCCGCCGCGGTTCACCCAGCGACGCCGACGATGAAAGAGCTTCAGCATGGCTTCCGACATTCCGCCTGACATTCGCCACTCCGGGATTCCCGCTGACGTTCCGCCTGTGCAGCGAGAGCCGGAGCAATCCTGGTGGGGACTGATCAACGACCTTCCCTATGTCGTGATCATTGTGCTCACCCTCATCGGCGTCAGCTGGGAAAGCATCTCCGCGACTCCAAAAACGATTTATTGGGCGTACGTGACCCCGGTCATTGGCGTCATCTGCATCGTCGCGGGATGGCGTCACACCCCGAGCGGCGAGCGGATCGCCATGGTCGTCGTCCAGGTCCTGCAATGGGCGGCGGTGCTGATCGCGATGTATCTGATCAACGAAACAAACGCGGAAAGCTCGATCGAGGCCAATGCGACCGGACTCATGCTGCTGACGCTGCTGGCGCTCGGCGTGTTCGTTTCCGGCCTCAATGTGCGGGCCTGGAAACTCTGCGTGACCGGCGGCTTCCTGGCGATCACGGTGCCAATCGCCGCGTGGGTCGAGGAGTCCGCCCTGCTGCTGCTGCTCATCGGAGCCGCGCTGATCGGGCTTCTGTTCCTCTACTGGTGGATCGGCGAGCGGAGGCGCGGCGAGGTCTGATTGCCGCGCCGAGACTCAAGCCGTCACCGCGACCTCGAAGTTGGCGCCTCGCCACGCGCCGGTCGCGGGATTGCGCCAGGTGAAGACGACACGATGGCCGACCGCCATGCCCTCCGTGTCGATTTCCACCACGAACAGCCCGAGCCCGGTATCGTTCGTCTCAGCCTTGACCTGGGTGACCCAGTCGTCGCGGGTGTAGAGCACGACCGCCGGCTCGGCGAAATCCAAACGCAGCACGCGGCCTGGCGGAATCGCGGCGATGGGGCAATCCTCGCGCCACGAACGGCAGCGGGCTCGATGCTCGCCGCGCTGATAGCGACGGACCGTTTGAGGCGGCATGTCGAACACCGCGCCGTCCGCCAGCGAGCGGAGCAGCTTGACGTATTCCGCATGCGCCCACACGAGGGGCATCGCCGAACCGCTTGGCTGGCCGGGCGCCAGCTCCCTGGAATGGATCGGAGGCCCGTCCCACACCTGCTCGGGGATGAGCCCGCCGGGACTGGTCTGCGCCTCAATCGTCGCCAGCAGCGCTTCCGCGTCGGCCCTCTTTCCTGCGGCAAGTTCGTAATGCGCGCGCTCGCCGGCCAGCAACGGCCAGACGCGACCAATGCCGACGCCGTCGAATGGCCGCCCGTCCGCCTTTTCGCCATAGCCGTCGAAATTGTAGCGCCGCCAGCCAGGCCCTTGCGGCAGGTCGACTTTCAACACCTTGTCGATGACCGCGACCGTGTCGAGAATGCGCGGATCATTCGGGGCGCGCAGGCCGAACCTTACGAGGGCGAGCGCATCCGTGCTGACGAGTGCATCGGCCGACACCGCGCCGGTCCCCGCCTCGTGGTTGCGCACCTGGACCTGCCCGTGAGGATCGGGGCCGTCCGTCTCAGGCGATTCCGGCGCAATGCGGATGTAGTAGCCCGCCACGCCTGCCTGCCGCGCGAGCGGCGTATCGCGAACATAGATCCAGTCTTCGATTTGCTCGTTCCAGGCGTCGGCCGTGTCCCGAAAAAACGCCGGCGCCCCATCGACCTCCAGCGCCTCGGCGATCTCCGCCGCAGCAAGCAGGGAGGCGATGGCGACGGCGAGCGTGAAAGGCGTGTATCCGGCATTCTCCTCCCATCGATCCTGCTTGGTTCTCGGCCCGTTTCGCACAACGAAGGCGGCGGCTTTGAGGACCATCGGCCAATACGTCGGCAGTTCCGGAAGCCGCAGCGCGCCGGAGCGCCAGGCCATGTCCAGAAACAGCACCGGGAAGGCGCATTCGTCGAGTTGCACGCCGCGCCAGAACGGCGTGCCGTCGAGCCAGCAGTTCTGTGGCCATGACCCGTCGAACTCTTGCGTCGCCCGCAGGTAGCGCAGGATGCGTCTCACATTCGCATTCCCGCCGCACGCCAGAAGCGCTCCGCCCGTCTCGCAGAGGTCGCGCGGCCAAACCAGATGGTAGCCGCCGAGGTCGTCGTCGCCCTTGCTGAATCCCCAGGGAATCGAAAGACTGGCGATGACGCCGCCCGGAAACGTCGGAGCCTCGTGGCTGCGCAGGATGGCCGCGCTGACTCGATAGAGGTTGTGGCCGTGGGCGCGCCGCTCGAGCGAGCGCAGCCCGGCCTGCCAGGAACGCCATCCTGCCGCGTAATCGTCCAGGATCGTTTCGAACGGCGTCTGAAGAGACGCCAGGCTGTGGTAGCCCGCCTCGGCCGGCGTTTGTCCGAAGCCGAGGGCCAGAACCGAGGCGCCGTCCGCGCCTTTCGCCAGCTCGGCCGTCAAGGCGACGTTGCCGTCGGTCGCGGCGTCGTACTGTTCGGTCAGCTTTCGATCCTGCGACAGCTGGTGCCAGCCGTCAGAATAACCGACGAAGCCGACCGAGCTGGCGATGAAAGACTGGTCGGCGGCCATGGCCAAGTAGGTGTCATTGCCAGAGGCGAACAGCATGCCGTGGCCCTTGTAGTCGCCGCGCCAGCCGTTGTTATGGGCGCCGCCGTTGACGAGGTGGGGCGCTGCAAGGGCGAAGAGGCGCAGTCCGGAGCCAGCGAGTTCCTCGAGCCGGATCTGCATCAGCACCGAGCAACTGCGCGGATCGGCGATCACTTGCTTGACGATGCGAAAACGGCCGCCCCGATGGGCGCTCGTCAGCAGGAAGGCGGGAACGCCGTCCTCCAGCAACTCCACCGACACATCGCAATCCCGCTTCTCCTCGGCGAAAAAGCTCGCGCCGTCGGTGACGATCAGGCCGAGGTCGCGAATGCAGGCCTGATCGACCCTCGGGTAATAGATCTCGTTGAGGATGCCGTGGCTGATGGTGAACCAGACGCGGCTCGTGTCGGACAATGCCGTGCCGACGCCGCTCTTTGCGCTCGACGTCCAGCGCGGAGGAATCCCTGGCCGGCCCGGCGCCTCCGTCACGGCTGCGTTCCCTGCCGGGCGGCGCCGGCGGGGTCATGGCCGGCGGATCGCCGGTCCAGCTTCGCCGCGGCCGCGGCGTCGATCAGCCACAACGCCGGCCTTTCGGACGGGCGAATGGCCTGGGACGGCAGAACAATCGGCTGGCGCGGTCCCTGCAACACCCGATGCAGGATCTCCGCCTTGTCGTCGCCCGACACCAGGAAGGCCACGCGGCGCGCGGCGTTGATTATCGGCGGGGTCAGCGTCAGGCGCCACATTCCAACGAACTCGACATAGGCGGCCATCACCGCGCGCCGCGTCTCGGTCACCGCCGCGAGGCCGGGAAAGAGCGACGCCGTATGCCCGTCATCGCCGAGGCCGAGGAGGACGAGATCGAGCCGTCCGCCCTCGCCGAGCGCGTTGCGAAGCTCGACCGCGTAAGCCTCTGCCGCCGTTTCCGGAGGATCCTCCCCGCGCATGCGGTGCACATTCTCGGCCGGGATCGCGACATGGTCGAGCAGCGCGGCGCGCGCCATGTGGTAGTTGCTGCGCGCGTCGTCGGGCGGCACGCAGCGTTCGTCGCCGAAAAACGCATGAACCCGCGTCCAGTCGAGCGCGGCTGAGACCAGACGCTGATAAACCGGCCTCGGCGTGTTGCCTCCGGACAGAGCGACGTTGAAGGAGCCGCGCGCGGCGATCGCTTCCGCCGCCGACTCGGCGACGAACTCGGCGGCGCCGTCGATCAGCGTCGAGAGGTCGGCATAGGCAATAACGTCGGCGAGCGGGCCGTCTGGGGCGGCGAGGGAGATCGTGACAGGCATTGGCGAAGTCCACCCATCGATCAGCCGGCGCCGCGCAGGCGCCGGTATCGCCGGATGAGCGCGTTGGTCGAACCATCGTGCGCGAGCGCAGGCTCCGGTCCCGGCGCAAGCTCAGGCGCGATGCGCTTGGCGAGCACCTTGCCGAGCTCGACGCCCCACTGATCGAACGAGTCGATGCCCCAGATCGCGCCCTGCGTGAAGACATTATGCTCGTAGAGCGCCACCAGGGCGCCCAGCGCATGCGGCGTCAGCCGATCGGCCAGGATCATGTTGGTTGGCCGGTTGCCCTCGCAGACGCGGAAGGGCGTCTGCGCGGGGTCCGACCCCTCCGCCGAAAGCTCCTCGGCGGTCTTGCCGAAGGCGAGCGCCTCGGCCTGGGCGAACAGATTCGCCATAAGGAGGTCATGCTGTTCGGCGACCGGGCTCAGCGGATGGCAGAAGCCGATCATGTCGCACGGGATCAGCTTCGTGCCCTGATGAATGAGCTGGTAGAACGAGTGCTGGCCGTCGGTGCCCGGCTCGCCCCAGATGATCGGACCGCTCTGGACATCCAAATGACGCCCGTCGAGGTCGACGTGCTTGCCGTTGCTCTCCATCTCGAGCTGCTGCAGGTAGGCGGGGAAGCGCGAGAGGTCGGCGGCGTAGGGCATGATTCCGATCGTCTCCGCGCCGAAGAAATTGTTGTACCAGACCGTCAAGAGCCCCATCAGCATCGGCATATTGCGCTCGGGCGGCGCGTTGCGGAAGTGCTCGTCGATCGCGTGGAAGCCGGCGAGCATCGAGCGGAAGTTCTCCGGCCCGATGGCGATCATGGTGGAAAGTCCGATGGCGGAGTCCATCGAGTAGCGCCCGCCGACCCAGTCCCAGAACCCGAACATGTTGGCGGTGTCGATGCCGAATTTCGCCACCCCCTCGGCATTGGTCGAAAGCGCGACGAAATGGTGCTTCACGCCGACCTCATCGCCGATCGCGTCCAGCACCCAGCGACGCGCAAGCGCCGCATTCGTCATCGTCTCGAGCGTCGTGAAGGTCTTGGACGCGATGATGAAGACGGTCTCGTGCGGGTCGAGGCCGTCGGTAGCCTTGGTGAAGTCCGCGCCGTCGACATTGGCGACGAAGCGAACATTGAGCGCCGGATCCCTGAACTGCCGCAGGGCGCGATAGGCCATCTCCGGACCGAGATACGAGCCGCCGATCCCGATATTGACGATGTTGCGAATACGCTTGCCGCTGTGCCCGGTCCAGGCGCCCGACCTCACCCGGTCGGAAAAAGCCGTCATCCGGTCGAGGACGGAATGCACCTCGGGCACGACATCCTTGCCGTCGACGAAAATGTTCTGGCCGCGCGGCGCCCGAAGCGCCACATGCAATACCGCGCGGTCCTCGCTCACGTTGATCTTCGCCCCGGAGAACATCGCGTCCCGCCGCGCCTCGACTCCGCGCGCCCGCGCGAGGCTCACCAGCAGGCGAACGGTCTCGTCGGTGATGCGGTTTTTCGAATAGTCGAGGAAGAGTCCGGCGGCTTCGACCGCGAAACGCTCGGCCCGACCGGCGTCGCTCGCAAACATGCCGCGCAGATGCAGATCCTTGATGCTCTCATAATGCCTCTGTAGCGCCTTCCACTCCGGCAGATCCGTCAGTGCCGTGGTTCCAGTCATGGCCCTGTCTCCGATGTTCGAGAACGTGCGACACCCTAGGGCGCGATCGCCGCGCGGTCGAGCGCGACGAGATCCCCGATCCGCTCGAGTGTCACGTCAGCTGGAGGATTGTCCGCGAGCGCACTTGGATCATTCGCGTAATGTCCCTGTCTGGGAAAGACCGTGACCACGCGATCGCCCCAGACTTTCTTCACCGCCGCGAGGATGCGCAGCTTGTCGTCGATCAGCACGTATCGCCCGGCGGGGTAGAGGCGCTCGACGTCGTCGAGTTCCTCCTCCTTGTGAATGAAGATGAGGATCTCGTCGTTGAAGGCCTTCCAAAGGCCCGACCGTTCGACTTTGCGTGGCTGGAAAACGGCGTCTCCGTCCGACAGCACGACCGGCCTGCCCCATTGCCGGACGTGCCGAACGGCGTCCAAAGCGCCTGAATAAAGCCGATCGGCGAACGGATAGTCGACAAGCCAGTTCGACATCCTCAGAAGACGCGGATTGTGCAAGTCCTCGACCCGATATCGCTCGAGCGCGCCAAGATAGTCGGCGTAGCCGAGTTCGCCGCGCAACTCCTCGAAGATCGCCCAGTACCGATCTCGCGCCGCCGCTCCGTAACACTCGGCGAGGTGGTCGCGCAGGTCGTCCTGGATCCTGTCGTTATCGAGCAGGGTGTTGTCGACGTCGAACAGAAAAACGATATCGTCCATGACCTCACCCTGCCGACGGTTTCGGGTCGCGCCAAGGTCCGTCGGCGCCGATCAACGCGTCGGCCGCTTCGGGACCCCAGGTTCCGGGCTCATAATCGTGACAGGGCGGCGGATCGTCGAGGATCGGCTGGACGATGCGCCATTGCGCGTCGACAACATCCTCGCGGCCGAACAACTCGCTGTCGCCGCGCATCGCGTCGCCGAGCAGGCGCTGATAGGGCGGCGTGAGCGAAGCAGCCTGCTCGGCCAGGGTCAGCTCGACGACCTCGCCGATCATCTGTTCGCCGGGCCGCTTGACCCGCAATCCCATCCCTATGCAGACGTCCGGACCAAGCCGCATGCGGACATGGCTGTGCCCGCCCTGGTCTCCGAACACTTCGCGCGGTGGACGATGGAATTCGACAAGGACCTCGGCGGCCGTCAGAGGCAGGCGCTTGCCGGCGCGGATATAAACCGGCACTCCGGCCCATCGCCAACTATCGACAAAGAGCCTGAGCGCGACGTAGGTCTCGACCGTCGACGCAGGCTTGACGCCATGCACGCCTCGGTACCCGCGATATTGCCCGCGCACGAGGCTGGCTTTGTCGAGCGGGCGGACCGCCTTCAACAGCGCCGCCTTCTGATCGCGCGAGGCCTCGCACTCCTCGCCGGTCGGCGGATCCATCATCAAATTCGCGACGACCTGCAGCATGTGGTTCTGAACGACGTCGCGCAATGCGCCCGTGGCGTCGTAGAAACTACCCCGGTCGTCCACGCCGAAGGATTCCGCCATGGTGATCTGAATCCCGCGGACGTAGTGGCGGTTCCACAGCGGTTCGAAGGTTGCGTTGGCGAAGCGCGTATAGACGATGTTCTGGACCGGCTCCTTGCCGAGGTAGTGGTCGATGCGAAAGATCGCCTCCTCAGGGAAATGCTCGTGCAGAACCCGGTTGAGCGCCTGCGCCGAGGCGCGGTCGTGACCGAACGGCTTCTCGATCACGAGACGGGCGTTCTGGCTCAAGCCCGCCACGGCGAGCGCCGACACGACAACGCCGAACAGAGAGGGCGGGATCGCCAGATAATGCAGAGGCCGTTCAGCCGATCCGAGCGCCTGCTTCACCTGCTGGAACGTCCTCGGGTCGTTGTAGTCGCCGTCGACGTATTTCAATAGCTCGAGCAGTCGGGCGAAGGCGGCTTCGTCGAAGCTTCCGTGATGCTGCAAGCTATCCTTGGCCCGGTCGCGAAACTGGTCGAGGCCCCAGCCTGACTTGGCGACGCCGACGATTGGGATGTCGATCCCCTCGTCGCGCACGAGCGCCTGGAGGGCCGGAAAGATCTGCTTGTAGGCGAGATCGCCAGTCGCGCCGAAGAAGACCAGGGCGTCGGAGGGCGCGGCGGACATTCAGAGCTCCGCCGGCTTTTCGTGGTGGCCGCCGAACTCGAGACGCATCGCCGACATCAGCTTGTCGGCGTACTCGGCCGCTCCGCGCGATTCGAACCGGCCGAACAGGGCGGCGCTCAGCACCGGCGCAGGGACGCCTTCGTCGATCGCGGCTTTGAGCGTCCAGCGGCCCTCGCCGGAATCGGATACGCGTCCGGCGAATAGGCTGAGGCTGGCGTCGCCGCGGAGCGCCGCGGCGGTGAGGTCGAGGAGCCACGAGCCGATGACGCTGCCGCGCCGCCAGACTTCGCTGACCCGGGCGACGTCCAGGTCGTAACGATAAAGCTCGGGGCTCCGCAGGGGCGTCGTCTCGGCGTCCGCCGCGTGCGCCTTGAGCCCGACGTTGGCGTGGCGCAGGATGTTCAAGCCTTCGGCGTAGGCCGCCATCAAGCCATATTCGATGCCGTTGTGGACCATCTTGACGAAATGACCCGCGCCGTTCGGGCCGCAGTGCAGATAGCCATCCTCCGCCTGGTCCGGCTCGCCGGTGGCGCCGGGCGTGCGCGGCGCGGCGCCGACGCCGGGCGCGAGCGCCCGAAAGATCGGATCGAGGCGTTGAACGACCGCGTCCTCTCCGCCGATCATTAGGCAGTAGCCGCGCTCCTTGCCCCAGACGCCGCCGCTCACGCCGACGTCGACATAGTGCAGCCCCTTTCCCTTCAGCTCCTCGGCTCGCCGGATGTCGTCGTGATAATAGGAGTTGCCGCCGTCGATCACGATATCTCCCGAGCTCAGCAACGGAACGACGTTAGCCAGGATCGGATCGACGACCGCAGCGGGAACCATGAGCCAGACAGCGCGAGGCGTCGCGAGCCCGGCGACGAAGTCCCGCAGGTTTCCTGCTCCGGTCGCTCCGAGCGACGCGAGCGCCTTCACCGCGGTGGGATGGGAGTTGTAGACGACAAGGTCGTGCTCGGCCTTGATTAGCCGCTCCGCCATGTTTGAGCCCATCCGCCCCAGTCCGATCATGCCAAGCTGCATCGTCCGTCTCCCTTGTTCCTGCGACGCCCGGAGGACAGCGGCTCCTCTGGCAAGGCCTGAAGCGCCCCATCCTCCTTGCCGCAGCTTACGCCCGAAACGAGCGAAGCCGTGTGACGCCGGTCCTTCGCTGTTCAGGTTATGTCGACCGCGGCTCCGCGTGAAGCCGGATATGAACTCCCGATCGCGAACTCGGGTTGCGTCGGCTGGGACTCGCGCGCGACGCCGGAGCGATCGGATGCTAGACGTGATTATGATGGGTCGCCTCCAGATCCGCCGGACTGGCCCGCATCCGAAGTTCCGCGAGGGTCCGATTGTCGAGCACCTCGGAAATTGCGTTGCGCGCCTCGATCATGATCAGCCGGACGGGGCAGGTTTTCAGGTCGCTGCAATCGGCGCAAGGCCGAAAGGCGGTGACGGAGGCGCAGGAAATCGGCGCGAGCGGCCCGTCGAGAGCCCGCACGATCGCTCCGACCCGGATGTCCGCGGCCGGCCGCGCCAGTGCGTAGCCGCCGCCCTTGCCCTTCTTGGAGTAGACGAGGCCGGCGCGGCGCAGCTCGGTCAGGATGTGGTCGAGGAACTTTTTCGAAATCGAGTTGGTCTTGGCGATGTCGGAGACCTGGGCGAGCGAGCCGGTCTCGAGTCCCGCCAGATGGACCATGGCCTTGAGGCCGTATTTTCCCTTGTTCGTCAGCATCTCAGTCTCAGCGGGGGCAAAAAGTCCAGATTCGGCCCCGCCAACAAGAGAACTGCAGACGGCGAAAGTCCAGTGGATTGATGGATCTTATTGACGTCGGGCAAAACTTGACAAAATCTATGGACATAAATACGATCCGAGCGTCTGCGGACGGGCGAGACGGACGGGCGAGGCGGGCAGAAGCGTCTGCGGACGGGCGAGAGGAGAGCGGCGAGAGAGCGGCGATGGCGAACATCCTCCACTTTATCAACCCGCTTTACTCGGCCTCGGGCTTCGTCGTCGGCGCGCTGGTCGGCTTCACCGGCGTTGGCGGGGGGTCCTTGATGACCCCGCTCCTGGTGCTGCTGTTCGGCATTCATCCCGCGACCGCGGTCGGCACCGATCTCCTCTATGCCGGTTTGACCAAGATCTGCGGATCGGCGGTTCACGGGTTCAACGGCGCAATCGACTGGCGCGTCACGCGCAGATTGGCCTTGGGCAGCATACCGGCCGCGGCGTTCGCCCTGTGGGTGCTGTCGCATTTCGGCGTGGATTCCAAAGGCACGAGCGCTGCCATCACCACCACCCTCGGCATCGCCCTGATCCTGACCGCGGTCACGCTGGTGTTCCGCCGCCGGCTCTTGAGATCGGTCGCGTCCTTCATGGAAAGGCGGACCGCACACGAGATCAGCCTCCTGACCACCGCCCTGGGCGCGATTCTCGGCATCCTCGTCTCGATCTCGTCGGTCGGCGCCGGCGCGCTTGGCGTGACCTTCCTCTTGATGCTCTATCCGAAGATGCCGACGGTGCGCATCGTCGGCTCGGACATTGCGCATGCCGTTCCGTTGACGCTGATCGCGGGGACGGGCCATTGGTGGCTGGGCTCGGTCGACTGGCGCTTGCTCGTCTCCTTGCTCGCCGGGTCGATTCCGGGTATCGCGATCGGCAGCCATTTCGCCTCGCGCGTGCCGGACCAGGTGCTGCGTCCGCTGCTTGCCGGCACTCTGGCCCTAATCGGCGGCAGGCTCGTCTTCTAGGCGACGTACCTCACCCTCTCGTGGCCACGACGAACAGGCGTGGATAAGCGAACAGCACCTTTCCGTCCGACCGCACGGGATAGGCGCTCAGCAGCTCCTTGCGATAGAGGTCGAGAAACGCGCACCGTTCGTCGTCCGAGAGCCTCTCCAAGAACGGCTGCAGCGGCGACCCCGCGATCCAGTCGACGATGCCGTCCGCGCCGTCGAAGGCGTAGACATAGGTCGTGCTCCACAACTCGATGCGAGAGCAGACGGGCAGCAGCCATTCGTAATAGTCCTCGAAGGCGGCGATCAGCGGCTGCGACTTGGCGACCGGCGCCAGCCGCGACCACCACGGACCCTCGGCGGCGACCATCCGCATCAGCGCATGCGACGATTCGCGCGCGGCCGACGGCATCTGCGCAGCGAACACGCCGCCGCACTTCAGCATTGAGGCCAGTCGCGGAATCAGCTCACGGTGGTCGGGAAGAAAATGCAGCGACCCGTTGGCGTAGATGAGATCCGGCGCGTCATCCGGCGTCCAGTCAGCGATGTCCTGCTGGACGAAGCGGACGTTTGCGGCGCGCTTGCGGGCATGGTCGAGCATCGCTTCCGACGTGTCGAGCCCGGTGATGGCGGCGTCGGGAAAACGCTTCGACAACAATTCGGCGCTGTTGCCCGGCCCGCAGCCGAGATCGTAAATGACGTCTGCCGACGGAAGCGGCACGCGCGCCAGAAGGTCACGCGCCGCGCGCATCCGCTCCTTCTCGAATTTCATGTAGAGGGCCGGATTCCAGTCCTGCCGCAGGCGCGTGGAATAACTCATTGAAAATCGGTTCTCTTTGCTGGCGGTCGGAGAGGCCCGCGTTTCTGGTGCTCTTTATATTAGTCTACTGTTTTTGTCAACTAACGGATCCGTATCATCCTTCATCCGTATCATACAATCCCTTCCCGTTTGAGAGCGTCCGCAAGCTCTGCGGGGCTCCGAAACAGGAGCCCGCGCAGGCCGGCGCGCTCTGCGCCAGCGACGTTCTTGGCGCTGTCATCGATGAACAGGGTTTTGAACGGGACGGCCCCCAGACGTGCGAGGCAGCCGAGATAGGCCGCCGGGTCGGGCTTCCGGGCGTGAAATTCAGCCGAAACAAAAAAATCTTCGCCGAAAATGGGACGAAGCTCTGGAAAGATCGCGTCGACCTCGCGCTTCACCAGGAGATTATTGTTGGTCAACACCGCGACGCGGGCCGAGCGGCTAACCAAACCGGCAAGCGCGAGCGTTTCCGGCATCGGCGTCACCGCGGCGCGCAGAGCCTCGACCCATTCGGCCCTGCCGAGCGCCCAGCCGAGACGCTCTCCGAAGCCCGCGAGATACGCGTCCGCATCCATGCCGCCTGCATCGCCGGAATCTTCGAACCCCGACCCCCAGGTCGCCGCTTCCACGGCTGCCGCCGGCTTGCCGCAAACCCTCGCGAGATGCGCGACGCGTGCGCCCCTGTCGTACCGGAAAAGCACGTCGTTCATGTCAAAGAGAACGGTCGAGATCATCGGAGTCGGCTGACGCAAACTCGGCGCCACCCCGAGGGAATTCGTCCAGACGCATGCTTGTACTGTGACGCACGTCACAGCAGCGAAGCGAGCGACGTGGTTAAGCGGGTGCGGCTTGGAGACGATGCCCGGGGAACGGGATTCGGGTTTACGACGAACAGGGGATTGGATCGAAATGGTGACCGTCATGGGAATTGAGAAGCACGCGGCGTTCTACCGCGCATATCAGCCAGACGATCGCAGCCTTTTTCCGGTCGCCTTCGTCCTGGCGACCTTGGTCGCGCTGTGGCTGCTCATCTATCTGGTGAGCGCAGTCGGCCCACAATCGGACCCGGCGGCGGTTCAGTCGCCGCCGCACCCCACATACGCCGCCTCCCACCCTCAGTGACAGACGGCGTCGTCTTCGCCGTGCGATCGCGACACGCGATCCCGGCTGAGCAGAAAATTCGACCGATTTGCGTCCAACGACACCTGCATCGAGGTTAATTTTTAAGATTGCGATCGCCAGAGGGCGGGCAGGACGCCAAGGGTTTCCTCACGCGCCCGCCGAAGCCGTCCTGGACTTGATCCGGGACGATCCCGATCAGAAATTGATCGGCGAGGCCGGAATTACTTTCACTCCTCGCGAAAGATGTCGAAAGTCGCCGCCTCGCTTGCCGATTTCTGGCCCCTGGCCGCTTCAACGATGATGGTCACCCCCCTCGCCAGATTGTAGCCGAAGGCGCCGCTATAGCCGTCGATCTAGGGATTCTGCACGAGCCGGCCGAATTCGGTTTCTCGCCCGGCGGGGAAGCGAGACCGCGATTTGGCGGCGCCGCAGGAGAGAGCAAGGAAAAGGAGACACGCGGCTTTCATGGAGGCCTTGATCGAAATGGAGGTGGATGCGGGGACAGCGGTCCGGTCAGGCGCGGCGCAGGGGAATCGGGTGAAGCTTTTTTACTGCGTGATCAGGCTGGCGAGGAAGTCGTCGTCCCATCCGGCGGTCTTTCGCTTGAGCCGCAGGGAAGCCTTTCCGGGAGCCAATCGGATCAGGTTCTGCGCCATGTGCTTGATCGTACAGAAGTTGGCGGGTGCGTGATCGGTTCGCAGCCGACACTCGTCGTCGCGGAACACCATGTCCAAGATCCAGTGCAGGCTATTCTCGATCGCCCAGTGGCTGCGTACGATCGGTCCTAGCATGCACGCCATCAGCGCCAGCGACGTCAGGTAGAAGCGGGTCTCCCGCTCGATCTTGTCGCCGGTGTCCCGCTCGCTTTCGACCACCACCACGGCCTTCAATCCGGGCCAGTTGTGGCGCTCCTGCAGCCAGGCGATGTCGTGAATTACGGTCGTGGTCCTGGTCTCGATGCGGCCATGATCGCCATCCACCGTTTGGTCGCGACTGATCGTTGTGTCCCTGAAACCGGCGGCTTTCTGCTCGGCCACGAACAGTTCCACGTCCTCGCGCAGCGATCCCTGGTTGCCTTTCAGCGCCAGCACGTAGTCGGCTTTCTTCTCCACCACTTTCTGCGCGATGTCGCGCTGACACCCCATGGCGTCGATGGTGATGATCGCCCCCTCGATGACCAGCAGGTCCAGCAGTTTGGGGATGGCGACGATCTCGTTGGACTTCTCTGCCACCTTGACCTGGCCGAGCACCAGGCGCTGGCGTGCCGCAAAGGCGGAAACCATGTGGATTGGCGCGTGGCCCTTCCGCTTCTGGCCGGACCGCCGGGCGGTCTTGCCCTCGATGGCGATGACCCCCTCGGAGGTTCCGGTCAGTGCGGCTACCCAGGCGACGAAGCAGCGCTGGAACTGCTCGGGGTCCAGCACGGCGAGGATATCGCCAAGATGGTCGTGCGCCGGCGTGCCGTTGGCGAAGGGGCGGAAGCGGCGCAGAAGGTCCAGCTTCTTGCGGCCGAACAGTGCGATGTCGGTGATGGTCTCCGCGCCGGCCAGGACGGCGATCAGGCAGAGGAGAAGGATCTCTTCCAGCGGGTAGTCCACCTTCCCCTGCTGGCGGGGATCCTTCAGATCATTGAAATGACTCAGAAAAACTACGGTTTCGTCGAACGCCGCGCAGTCGCCTGTCGCCTCGGCCATGGCTCGCCCCTCTGATGCGAATCGAGGGCCGTCATGGATTCAGCACTTTCGCCGTTTGTCACCTACTTCTTCACCCGATTACCCTGAGGCGCGGCGCCCCGGATAGTGACTTGGCGCCGGGGCCATGCTAAAAACGCTGCGAATCTAATGGCAAGGAAACCTCGCGATGAACAAACGAGAAATCGTTGAAAAGCTCGCCGAAGCGCATAGCGTGCGCAAAGCGCAGGCCAAGTTGATCATCGACGAATTCTTGAAGAACATCGTGGACGCGACAGTAGGCGGCGGGGAGGTGTTGCTGCCCGGGTTCGGGAAATTCAAAGTCAAGGCGAGGCCGGAGCGCGAAGGCCGAGATCCGACGAGCGCCGAGAAAATCACCATTGCGGCGTCAAAAAAACTTATCTTCGAGGCCGGCAAGCCGATCAAGGACCTGCTGAACGGCTGAGCCTGTGTTCTGTGACGATCACGCACTCTCCGTCGGCGCCCGCGTCGGACATGCTTGGCGCGGAAAAGAGTGCGAAGGGCCGATTGGCCTTTGGTCAGCACATGACCGGAAACTAAGCGGGCGCGCAGGTGAACGCCTGCCGCAAGCTGGCGGAGAACGCCGGGCTGTAGGTCTTGTTCGGCGGTCTCGGGATGATCGACGATACCAGTTCGGTGCCTGTCCTACGCTCGCGCCGCTAACGCGGGGCCGAAACAGGCTCCGACCTTTTGCGGCTCCACGCTCGGGCTGGGATTTGGGGACTGAAGGCAGGTCAATCGCTCAACCACTTGAAAGATGTATGCCGCAACTCTCCAAAAATCGCCGAACGAACCGACGCGGGCCTGCTCGCCTTCGACACCTGTTGCCGATATTTCCAACCTGCGGAATGCGTGAATTACTTCGAGGCCTGCCGATATGATACCGGTTGATCGGAGTCCGCTCTAGCGCGGCCCGGACCAAATCCATTCTCGGCCCAAACCCCGAGAAAGGACGTCGCCTGACGCGTGCGTTTCTCAATACCGATCAGGGAGACTGCTTTGCGTGTCCGATAATAACTCTTGCGGCGGGGCTTTCAACAGACGAGCGGTAATCGTCAGCGGACGACTTTGAGCTCCGTCGGGAAGTTGTGCGCCAACTCTCTATTGCCGCTCTTCAGAAATTGGGCCTTCTCGCTGGCGTCGGCGTGATTGTCGACAGCGGAACGAGCTCTGCGATTTGCTTCCAGTATAGCCATATCGATCAGGTAGAGGAGGAAGCCGTCATCGGCATGTTCCGCCATCCTGCGAACCCGGGTCAACTCAATTTCAATCAAATCAAGCATCTCTAACCTGAACACCGATCCTGCGTTTTGTGCAACCTAAGCCGTTGCTCCGCCATATGAGGGGTAAACAATGCGGGCGCGCATGCCAATAGCCAGATGTGGGGAGGTCATAACAAGAACAAAGCAAGACCCTCCACCGGCCTGAGCCTTGGCGGCCTGATGTCAAGAACAGCCTGAGTCAAGCGTAAACGCTCCAGTCGCGGTACCTCAGAGAGGCAGCGTCGAGTTGCGTGAACTTTGATACCGCCCTATGGTGCCGTAATGGACAGCATAAGCATTGGTTCTGCAGCGATCAAGCTCACAGATAAAATACTTGGCTACAACTCTGACGATTTGGCCGACATTCTGAAGGCGATCGCGTCGGAAGTTGGCCTGCTGCATATCGCCCACCTACGCTTTGCGACCGATAAGAGTTCGGATACCAGTCTGCTTACTGCTGTCGTTACGTATTCAAGAGAGTGGCAGGCTCGGTATTTCCTGAAGCAATATCTCGCGATCGATCCGGTCATCAAGCATGGACGCACGGCCTTACTGCCCTTTGACTGGGAGTCTCTCGCGGGTGATGATCCAGTAGGTCTTGATTTCCTTGCCGATGCCGAGCGTCACAATGTTGGACGCAACGGTCTGTCGATCCCTGTGCGAAATCGAAAGAACGCCTACGCGCTGGTCTCGTTCACCAGCGACGTACCGAGGCTGGAATGGGAGCTATTCAAACGAAATAACATGACGATCCTCCAGCATTTGTCGGCCCTTATAGACTCCGCTGCGAGCACAAACTCAAAGCTGCCGTCGCCCGCCGTCCACTTGTCCCGGCGAGAGGAGCAATGCCTGATCTGGGCGGCGAGGGGAAAAACGCATCAAGAGATAGCAGGAATCTTTGGGCTTGAGCCCCGGCAGCGTGAAGACGCATCTCGATACGGCGCGCCACAAACTGCACTGCATAAACCTAACCCATGCCGTCGGCGTTGCAGTCGCGACGGGTGTGATTCCGGCCACGGCGCTGAGAGACAGTCCCTGAGTGGCCTACGTTCCGCCCGTGGCGTTCAGCAAGGCGATTGAGGGTTTCACTGGCCGTCGAAAAAGTTCTTGCGACGAATAATTCCAAGAACTCGGTGATCATGACGTATAGACCCAATCTCGCAGACCGATGGACATGATGCGCCAGGGTTGATCGATGAGAGCTTGTTCCAGGCGTTGCAGCGGTGGTCGACGATATTGTCGAAGGATTTGAGATCCTGTTTGAGTGTCTGGTCCGAAAGTTGTTGAGTTGCATGAATTGGTTGTGATTTCAAGGAAGGCGGACCGAATTGGGGGGCCGCCGATGTGGACGAACGAGAACCGAGCGAAATACAAGCGGGATCATTTGCGATACCCGAGCGACCTGACGGATGAGGAGTGGGCGCATGTCGAACCGCTCATTCCTCCGGCAAGGAGGGGAGGCCGCAAACGGGAGACGAACATGCGAGAGGCGCTCAACGCCTTCATGTACGTGCTGAGCACGGGATGCCAATGGCGTTACCTTCCCAAAGATTTTCCGCCCCGCAGCACCGTCTATCGATACTTCTGCGATTGGGGCATTGATGGCGTGCTGGATCGGATCCATGACACGCTCTACGAAAAGTGTCGTGAGCAGGCCGAACGTGAGGCCAGCCCAACCGCCGCAATCATCGACAGCCAGAGCGTGAGAAGCGCGGAAAAAGGGGGGCCTCGATCGATCCGCACGGGTTCGATGCAGGAAAGAAGATCAAGGGCAAGAAGCGTCATTTTCTCGTCGACACCCAAGGGCTGCTGATGCAGGCCATCGTTCATTCCGCCGACGTCCAGGACCGCGACGGCGGCGTTTTGTTGCTGACGACGCTGCTTGGCCGGTTCCCTTATCTCGAAAAACTGTTCGCCGACGGCGCCTATCAAGGGCCGATCTTCGCCCAAGCGGTCGCCAAAATCCTGTCTCGGGTCAAAATCGAGATCGTCAAACGATCCGATCAGGCGAAGGGCTTCGTCACGCTGCCCAAGCGCTGGATCGTCGAGCGAACGATCGCCTGGCTCAACCGCTGCCGAAGACTGGCCAAGGACTGGGAGAACCTCAACGTCACAGCCCTCACATTCCTTCGTTTCGCCTCCATCCGCCTCATGTTGCGAAGGCTCTGCAATCCCGCATGAACTTTCAGAGTCGAACTCTTAGAGCCAGTTGTGGTGCATCGACTGCCAGACGTTTTCCCGCGGGTTGAGTTCCGGGCATTTTGCAGGCAACGGATCAGGGGGATGTTGGGCGGCGCGACGAGCAACGCGGCGTGCGCGCCCGGCGCGACCTGGGTGGCGATTTCAGCCGGGCGCACAGGTTCATGGCTTCGGTGTCGGATCTGGGCATGGCCAGGGCGTCTTCCTTGCCGTCCTTGGGGCAGATCGCGCCGAAAATAGAAGCTGAGGCGGTTCACGTCAGTTCAGCCGCCGGGATCGAAGATCGCGCCGGTGAGGAAATTCGGCCAATCGCGCTCGAAGAACGGTTTGTGCGAGCCGTCGAGCCGGCGGATGGGCCGCGTATCGCAAATGAATTGTTCTGCTTCGAGCCGAACAAAGATCTGTTCAGAACGATCCGCGACGCGCTCGGAACGGAATCGAAATTCCTCTAACGGTCTGATCCGAGCAAGCGGTATCTGGTCTCCGTTCGGGCTGCATACGGTCCGCGCGCCGCGGCTTCCCCCGCCACGCTCAATGTAGAACGCAAGCGCAGCGAGCACGGCTTCGGAAGCAATCGCCATCTGCCGCCATTGCAGCGCCTGGACAGCTTCATACGCCCCACCGAACGCGATGCCTCTTTGGCGGATCGAACCGTTGAGCGCGCGTGCCCCCGTGACAGATGTCTTCACATCTTCTGCGGTGCAGACAATCCCCGCATGGTTGCTCATGCGAGACTGCACTTCCGTCCGGATCAACTCGGCGGTGAGCGGGCTTTCGGGTCGAAGAACGGCTAGGATGGAACGCAGGCTGCCTTCGATGACGTCCTGCTCCGCCGCGTTCGCGAGCGCGCAATTCCGCTTGAAGGCGATGTGCTCGGCGCAGCGGGTCCCAAAGACCTGGCCAGCGTTCAGAGCCGCGCCGCCGGGGCGGGTCACACCGTGGGTTCCTGCTGCCTCGCCGATTGCATAGCAGCCGGCCAGGCTCGTCTCGCCCCAGGTGTTGACAGCGAGGCCACCATTCATGTGCTGATTGTTGATCGCGAATTCTAGAGGACTTTTGGTGATGTCGTATTTGTAGCGTTTGTAGAGTTCGATCGACAGCGGGTTCATCTTGCGAAGCCGATCGATGGGCTTTTCAAGCAGGGCGGCGGAATTCTTGAGATAGGCCAGAACGTCCGCGTGGACGCGGTCGAGGTCGAAATCGGCGTCCCCGGGGAACGCGAGCGGATTCCGATTGAAATCCATGAACACCTTCCGTCCCGCCTGCGTCTCCCGGAATACGGCGAGATCGAAAAGGCTCGATTTGAATTCGAGCATGCGGGAGGCGTGGAAAGGCCACTGATAGCCTTTCCTGAAAGTGTTAGACGCCAGCTCATGCGTTGTTCTGTAATAGTCGGTCAAAAAGTTGCGCTCCCGCCCGCGATGGTCGAGCGAGAACACGTAGGGCATCGACTGCACGTAAGTGCCCGAGAGATTCCATGGAAACTCTTCTCGGGATGTTCCGATCCCGAATTGGCTTTCGGTCAGGTTGACGGCCTCCAGTCCGGCCTCCAGGGCGAGGCCGAGCGAGCCAAAGCAGTGCCTGGGGTAAACGCTGTCGCGATAAAGCTCGCCGGGGCCGCCTGAGGCCAGGACGAGCGCGTCGCAAAGAAATACGGCCAAGCCCAAATGATTGTCCTCGGTCCGGTGCTTTGGCCGCATGGCCAGCAGGCCGGCCGATCGGCGCACCGAGCCGGGAGCGATGAGAATGCGAACACCGGTCGTGCGGTTGAATATTGGAACCTCAAGCCGGATAGCCTCCTTCGCCAGGGCCTGCACCATCAGGCGCGACGTCCTCGGGCCGCAACTTGTCGCTCGACCGACTTCGTCGTGATCCGTCTGGTAGCGTAGAACGCCGCCCAGCCGGTCCTGCGGTATCGGAAGCCCCATGTATTGCAGCGACGCGAGCGCGCGCGGCGAACCGACCGCCTCAACGTAGGCTGTATCCTCGTCCATCGCGCCGCCAGCGCCGAGGGCCGCCGCCATGGCCGAGAAATCGTCGCCCCTGTCTGCTCCATTGGCCGTATGCAGGGTCTGCTTGTCGGATCCCGAGCAGGCAGAGGTTCCGCCGAAGGCGCTTTGCGTCGCGATTGCAACGTCGACGCCCCGCCGCTTCAATTCGACCGCACCTCGCAGCCCCGCCGCTCCACTGCCTAGGACCAAGGCTCCGCACCGTCGAACAGGCAGTCGAAAGCCGAACGCCGAGATGAACTCTTGGGGTGCCTTTTCATTTGCGAGCCTCGGCATCGCGATATCGGTCAGTCCGTCCAGGATCTCTTGGGGGATCGGCGCGATCAAGATTTTTTCCGCATGTTGGCAATTGACGGAACGCCCAAGACGGGGTAGGCCTTATTAGCACGTTCCAATTTTTACCGCAACTTGTCACGAATTATCTGCTAGAAGCTGGATTTTTTCGCTGACAATTAACTGGAACGTGCCAATGAGGCGACTAATGGTTGACGGCGCACAGGGAGCGGGGGACGGTCGCAACGGTCGCGCAACGATCGTCGACGTGGCTCGTCTGGCCGGCGTGTCGAAATCCACCGTGTCCCTGGTGATTGGCGGCAGTTCATTGGTCGCCGAATTGACGAGAGAGCGCGTTTCGGGCGCAATGGCGGAGCTCGGCTACATTTACCATCGAGGCGCAGCGACGCTTCGCGGGGCCAAGTCAGGCGTTCTTGGCATGGTCATCAACGATCTCTCGAACCCTTTCTTCGTCGAGCTGGCGATCGGCATCGAGGAGGCCTGTCAGGGCGGCGCGTATATTCCGTTTCTGGCGAATGTCGCCGAGAACCCTGTTCGTCAATTGCAGGTCATCCGCTCGATGCGCGAGCACGGCGCCGCCGGCCTCGTGGTTTCGCCGGCGATCGGCACGTCGCTCGATGAGTTGAAAGCGCTCGTCACGGGCATGCCCGTGGTTCAGGTTATGCGGCGCCTTCCCGGCCTCAAGGCGTCACTGGTCGCGCCGGAAAACAGGGAGGGAGCGCGAAAGGCCACTGCGCATCTCATCGCTGCCGGCCACGACAGAATTGCGTTCGTCGGTGGATTGACGTCGATGGTCGTCCGCGACGAGCGTCTTGCGGGTTACCGCCTCGCTCTGGAAGAGGCCGGGATTCCGCTCGATGTCTCGCTGGTTATCGAATCGATGATTACCTACTCGGGCGGCGGAGCGGCGGCTCCGCTGTTGCTTAACCTCCGCAAGCCTGCGACGACCGCCCTTTGTTACAACGACGTCGTCGCGATCGGGCTGATCCGGGCACTTACCGAGATCGGGATCGTCGTCGGAAAAGACTTCGCCGTGATCGGTTTCGACGATATCGACGAGGCGAAGCACACACTCCCGGCTCTCACGACCGTTGCGGTCAACGGTCGAAGTCTCGGTTCTCGCGCGGCGCAACTGCTCATGCGTCAGCTGGCCAGCGGAGACTCCGAACCGGAAACGGTGCTGTGCCCGACAACCTTGATCGTCCGCGGATCCTGCGGCACCTCGACCATCCATAAACCAGGAGGGGATTCGTGACCAAACTCCGATGGGGGCTCGTGGGAGCGAGCACAATTGCTGCACAGCACATGATCGACGCCTTTCGGTCAAACAACGGGGACGTCGTCACGGTCATGAGCGCGAGCGCTGATCGCGCCGCGAAATTTGCGCGCGAGCATCGAATCGAGCACTCGACAGCGAGCATCGGGGACTTGGTCCAATCAAGTGAGGTCGATGCGGTCTATATTTCGACGACCAATGAGCTTCACCGAGACCAGGTTTTCGCGGCAGCCGGCGCCGGAAAGCACGTTTTGTGCGAGAAGCCGCTGGCTCTGACCGTTGCCGACGCGCGCGCGATGGTTTCCGAATGTCGTGAGCGTGGCGTGATCTTGGGCACCAATCACCACCTTCGGAACGCCGCCACACACCGCGCAATGCGGGAGGCGATCCAGCAGGGACGCATCGGGAAGCCGCTCTTCGCACGGGTGTTTCACTCGGTCTATCTACCGGCGCATTTGCAGGGGTGGCGAATCGAGAAGCCTGCCGCCGGAGGGGGCGTCGTGCTGGACATCACGGTGCATGACGCAGACACGCTGCGATTCGTCCTTGATGACGAGCCGCTAGCCGTGAGCGCGATGACCTCGCGTGGCGGAATGAGCCGGGCGGGACTTGAGGACGGCGTCATGGGCGTGTTGCGCTTCTCAAGCGGATTGCTCGCGCAATTCCACGATGCGTTTACGACCAGGTACGCGACGACCGGCTTCGAAGTGCACGGAGATTCGGGCTCGCTGATCGGCCGTGACTGCATGACGCCGGAACCCAAGGGCGAGATCCTGTTGCGCACGGCGACCGGCGAAGAGAGCCTGCAGATCGACCACGAAAGTCTTTATGCCCGCTCAGTCCGTTTCTTCCAGGACGCGGTCGCCGGACACGGCGCTCCCGCCGCGACTGGAGAGGACGGGGTCAAATCATTGAGTGTCGCTGTCGCTACCCTCGAAGCGGCGCGAACAGGCGTCGAGACCGCAATCGACTTGAGCGTTTGAGGCAGAGCATGGCCGACGGGAAAGTCATCTCAGCCTCGGAAGCCGCGCGGCTCATTCCGGACGGAACGATCGTCACGGTCTCGTCCTCTTCGGCGCTCGGGTGCCCCGACGCTGTGCTCGCGGCGATCGGGAAGCGATTCGACGCTGAGGGCCATCCACGCAACATTACGACCCTCCATCCGATCGCGGCCGGCGACATGTGGGGTGTCAAAGGTATCGACCATCTCGCCAAGCCGGGGTGTCTCGCGCGCGTGTTGGCGGGCTCCTACCCTTCCGGCCCGTCCTCTGCCGAACCGCCGGCGATCTGGAAGATGATCAGCGGCGACGCGATCCCCGCTTACAACGTGCCGTCAGGCATCCTCTTCGACATCCATCGCGAGGCGGCGGCCAAGCGGCCAGGCGTGCTCACCAAGGTGGGGATGGACACGTTCGTCGATCCGGCGCGCGAAGGTTGCGCAATGAATCCGAAGGCGTCGGCCGAGCCGATCGTAAGCCGGGTCAACTTTGCCGGCGAAGACTGGCTTTTCTTCCCGACCATTACGCCGCACGTCGCCATTATCCGGGCGACCACGGCTGACGAGCGTGGCAATCTCTCCTACGAACACGAAGGAGGGATCCTCGGTCCGATCGACCAGGCTCTCGCCGCGCGCAACAACGGCGGCGTCGTCATTGCCCAGGTCAAGCGGCTGACCATGACGGGAACGCTGCGTCCGCACGACGTCGTGGTGCCCGGCATATTTGTCGATCATATCGTTGTCGCGCCTGACCAGTTGCAGACGACGCACACGTCCTACGAGCCCGCGATCTCTGGCGAAATTTTCCGGCCGCTGTCCTCGTTCGAGACGCCGAAGTTCGACGTCGCGAAGGTGATCGCTCGGCGCGTCGCGCAGGAGCTGCGCGAGGGCGACGCTGTGAACATTGGCTTCGGCATATCCGCCAACGTCCCGCGCATTCTGATCGAGGAGCGCAGACACGGCGCCGTGACCTGGGTCATCGAACAGGGCGCGGTCGGTGGGGTGCCGCTGCTCGACTTTCAGTTCGGCTGCGCATCCAACGCCGAAGCGATCGTCCAATCCCCCCATCAGTTCACCTATTTCCAGGGGGGCGGGTTCGACATGTCGCTGCTCTCGTTCCTGCAGATCGACCGGCTCGGGTCCGTCAACGTCTCCAAGCTCGGCGTGCGTCCGCATGTAACGGCGGGGGCCGGCGGCTTTGTCGACATTACGGCGCGCGCCAGGAAGATCGTCTTCTCCGGCTACTTCACCGCGGGGGCCGGCCTCGAAATTCGCGATGCCGCGCTCTCAATCCTGAAAGAAGGCAAAGTCAGAAAGCTCGTCGAATCCGTCGAGCAGGTCTCGTTCTCCGGTCCGCGCGCAATCGCCCAGGGCCAGGAAATCCTTTATGTCACGGAGCGATGCGTGCTCCGGTTGGAGCCGGAAGGCGTTAGCGTGGTCGAGCTTGCGCCCGGGGTCGATCTGAAGCGTGACGTTCTCGCCCAGGCGGAGTTTCCGCTGCGGATCGAGGCCAACCTGCGCACGATGGATCAAGCGTTGTTCCATCCCGAGCCTTTTGGACTGAAGCTTCGACCGACTCGGGAGGCGGCAAGGTGAGCGCCTTTGTCGAACTCGTGGTCGAGGGGCCTGTTGCCCATTTGACGCTCAAGCGCGCCGAGAAACTCAACGCTCTCGACCGGGCGATGATTGACGCGCTTGGCGACGCCACACGCGTGATCGAGTCCTCGAGCGAGGTGCGAGTTGCGATCCTCTCTGGCGAAGGCAAGGCGTTCTGCGCGGGCGGCGACATAGCGGCCTGGGGCGGGTTGCCGCCGCTGGAAATGTGGCGGGATTGGACGCGCGCCGGCCATCGCGTATTCGAGGGGCTGGCGCGTCTGCGCGTCCCTCTGATTGCGGCGATGACTGGACACGCC
This sequence comes from uncultured Alphaproteobacteria bacterium, assembly GCA_963835885.1. Classification (GTDB taxonomy): domain Bacteria; phylum Pseudomonadota; class Alphaproteobacteria; order Rhizobiales; family Beijerinckiaceae; genus Roseiarcus. Next base: position 110,365 of record CAWIHF010000038.1, on the reverse strand, counting down.
TTCGGCGGCGGTCTGGAGCTCGCGGCTGTCGCGGACATCCGCATCGCCGAGAGCGGGATCAAGCTCGGCCTTCCGGAAACGGGGCTCGGCATGGCGCCGGGATGGTCCGGGACCCAGCGGCTTGTGCGTCGATTCGGGTCTTCGGTGGTCCGGCGCATGGCCCTCGGCGGGCGCAGTGTTTTCCGCCAAGGAAGCGCTCGCGCTTGGTCTTGTCGATGAAGTCACCGAGCCAGGCGTTGGCGCCGCGCGAGCCAAGGTGGTCGCGCAGGAAATTGCCAAACGCGGCCCGGTCGCGGTCCAGATGGTCAAGGCGATGATCAACGCCGCCGAGGGCGAGGATCGCGACGCGCCGATCGAGGGCCTTGCCGGGGCGCTCACCGCATTCACTGAAGATCTCGCCGAGGGCGTCGCCGCGTTCCGCGACAAGCGCTCACCCGCATTCACCGGCCGCTAAGAGTTCTCCCGATGACCGTCCAAACTCCGATCACCCTCGACACGAAGAAGCTGAACGACGCGCTGGCGCGCTTTCCGCGTGATCGTGCGATGCAGATCGCCGGCAGTGAGGCCTACGGTCGCGGCGAGACGATCGAACGCCGAAGCCCGGCGCATGGCGTGGTCGTCACTCGAGTTCCGCGGGGTCGAGCAGAGGACGCGCGCGCCGCCGTCGCCGCCGCGCGCGCCGCCTTCGACAAAGGCCCATGGCCGAACGAAACCGCCTCCAACCGCGCGCGTGCGCTTTTAAAGGTCGCCGACCTCATCGACCGGGACCGTGAGGCGCTCGCGCTGATGGACACGCTCGAATCCGGCAAACCGATCGCGCAGGCGCGCGGCGAGATCGAGGGCGCCGCCAACATCTGGCGGTACGCCGCGTCTCTGGCGCGCGCGCTCGCAGGCGAAAGCTACGCCAATCTCGGTGGCGACCGGTTGGGCTTCGTGCTGCGCGAACCGATCGGGGTCGTGTCGATTATCACGCCCTGGAACTTTCCGCTCCTGATCGTTTCACAGAAGCTGCCGTTCGCGCTTGCCGCAGGCTGCACATGCGTCGTCAAGCCGAGCGAGATGACCTCCGCCTCGACCCTCCACCTCGGCGCGCTCATGGCCGACGCCGGCCTTCCCGAGGGCGTCTGCAATATCGTGACCGGCTACGGGTCGGAGGTCGGTGCGCCGATGACGACCGATCCGGATGTGGACATGATCTCCTTCACGGGATCGACCGCCGTCGGCCGCGCCGCAATGGCCGCGGGAGCCGCGACGCTCAAGAAAGTGTCGATGGAGCTTGGCGGCAAGAATCCCCAAGTGATCTTCCCGGACGCCGACATGGACGCGGCGATCGACGCAGCGACCTTTGGCGCCTACTTCAACGCTGGAGAGTGCTGCAATGCGGGGTCGCGGCTGCTGTTGCATGCCGATATCGCCGAGTCGTTCCTGAGCGAACTCGCGAAGCGTGCGGCGCAGGTGAAAGTCGGCGATCCCCTCGACGAGGAAACGCGGGTCGGAGCGTTGATCAGCGACGACCATTTCGGCAAGATCGAAACCCATTTGCGTAACGCGCGCGCTGCCGGCGCCGAGGTGCGTGCGGGCGGCGGACGGCTCGAATCCAACGGCCTCTTCATGGCCCCGACCGTGGTCGCAGGCGTCACCACCGCGATGGCGATCTCGAAAGCGGAGGTCTTCGGACCGGTTGTCGTCGCGTTGACCTTCAAGACGTCTGAGGAGGCGATCGAACTCGCCAACGCGACCGATTATGGGCTTTCGGCGAGCGTCTGGAGCCGCGACCTCGATACGGCGATTGCCGTCGGACGCGGCGTCCGCGCCGGCACGGTCTGGGTCAATACCTTCATGGACGGAACGCCCGAACTGCCGTTTGGAGGCTACCGCCAGTCGGGAATCGGGCGGGAGCTTGGCCGCAACGCGGTAAGCGACTACACCGAAGAAAAGACGCTTCACGTTCATACCGGCCCGCGCACCAGTTGGTGGCTGCCGCGCCGCTAGAACGGAACAGCGGAAATCGGAAGCCGCAGCGCGGCTTCTGGAAACGGCGCCGGACCGCATCCGGTGGGAGAGAGACGTTCTGGAAGGGTACGAGATGAAAGTACATTCGATTATGATGGCGACTGCGCTCGCCGTATCTTCGATCGGGTTCGGCGTTCCCGCGCACGCGGCCGACGTCAAGGAGGTGCAGCTGCTGAACTGGTGGACGTCGGGCGGCGAAGCGGCCGCATTGAACGTCCTCAAGCAATATCTCGCCAAGGAAGGCTACGCCTGGAAAGACGTGCCGGTCGCCGGGGGCGGCGGCGAAGCCGCGATGACCACGCTGAAAGCGATGTTGGCGGCCGGCAAACCGCCGATGGCGTCGCAGATCCTCGGCTATTTCGCGCTCGATTACGCGGAGGCGGGCAAACTCGCCAATGTTGACTCGCTCGCCCAGAAAGAAGGCTGGGCCAATGTCGTGCCCAAGGCTTTGCAGAAGTTCACGACCACCAACGGCAATTGGGACGCCGTTCCGATCAACATCCATTCCGTCAACTGGATCTGGGTCAACAAGGCGCTCATGGACAAGATCGGCGGAACCGAGCCAAAGAATTTCGACGAATTGCTCGCGCTGCTCGACAAGGCGAAGAAGGCGGGCGTCATTCCGCTCGCGCTCGGCGGCCAACCCTGGCAAGAGGCGACGATGTTCGACTCTGTCGTGATGTCGACCGGCGGCCCCGACTTCTACAAGAAGGCGTTCGTCGATCTCGACGACGCAGCGCTGAAATCGGACACGATGAAGAAGTCCTTCGACAATCTCGCCAAGCTGCGCGCCTATGTCGACCCGAACTACGCCGGGCGCGACTGGAACCTCGCCACCGCGATGGTGATCAAGGGCGACGCCCTTTTGCAGGTGATGGGCGACTGGGCCAAGGGCGAATTCGTCAACGCCAACCAGAAGGCGGGCAAGGACTTCCTCTGCTATCGATTCCCCGGCACCGACGGGACGGTGATCTATAACACCGACATGTTCGCGATGTTCAAGGTTCCGGAGAGCGAGCGCGCCGGGCAGCTTGCACTCGCGGACGCGACGATGAACCCTGAGGTCCAGGTGGCATTCAATGTGATCAAGGGCTCGGTCCCCGCGCGCATGGACGTTCCGGACACCGCTTTCGACATGTGCGGCAAGAAGGGCATCGCCGACGTGAAAGCCGCCAATGCGAAGGGAACCTTCGTCGGCTCGATGGCGCAGAACTACGCTCAGCCGCCGGCGATCGCCGAAGTCTATCATGATGTCGTGACCAAGTTTTTCCACGGCGAGATCAAGACCTCCGACAGCGCCGTCGCGGAACTCTACAAGGCGATTCAGGCGGCGAAGTAGCGTCCCCAATCCGCCCCCGCTCGAGCGTCCGTGCGCTCAGGCGGGGGCGGCTCCCCACTTCGTTGGAACGAATGCGCCATGACCGACGAACTCACTGTCGCTCCCATTGTCGACGTCACAATGCCGCGGTCGCACGGGCCTCTGCGCAGGCGCGCGCGGAACGCCCTGCCGAAACTCGTCCTCGCACCGTCCTTCGTCCTCGTGCTGATCTTCGTCTACGGCTTCAATCTGTGGACGCTGTTTCTCTCGTTCACCAACTCCAAGGCCTTCACGAGCACGCACCTGATCGGCTGGGTCAATTACCAGAAGTTGTGGACCTGGACCTTCGACCCGACCTCGAACTGGCATACGGCGATCGTTAACATGGGCCTGTTCGGCGGGCTCTATGTCTTCTTCTGCCTCGTCCTCGGCCTGACCCTGGCGATCCTGCTCGACCAGAAGATTCGCGGCGAGGGGATCCTGAGGCCGATCTATCTCTATCCGTTGGCGCTGTCGTTCATCGTCACCGGCACGGCGTGGAAGCTGTTTCTCGATCCGCGCATCGGGCTGGACAAGGCGATGCACGATCTCGGCTGGTCGAGCTTTCGATTTCGACTGGGTCGTCACTCCCAAAATGATGATTTACTGCGTCGCCATAGCCGGCGTCTGGCAGACGTCGGGTTTCGTCATGGCGATGTTCCTGGCGGGCCTGCGCGGTATCGACGGCGAAATCCTCAAGGCGGCGCAGATCGACGGCGCCACGGCCTTCGCCACCTACCGGCGCATCGTCATCCCAATCATGCGCCCCGTGTTCCTCTCCGCCATAATCGTTCTGACGGGCATGGCGCTCAAGTCTTACGATCTCGTGCTTTCCGTCACCGGCAAGAACCCCGGCGGCGCCGCGGAGCTGCCCTCGACCTTCATGTATTCCTACACGTTCACGCGCGACCAGATGGCGGTCGGCTCGGCGAGCGCGATCATCATGCTGATGACCATCGCCGCGATCATGGTTCCCTATCTCTATTCCGAACTGCGGGAGAAGAACTGATGAGCGCTGTTGACGCCCTCAGCGTCCGCCCGAGTCGCGAGCCGACCCGTTCGCCGCTCGGCGCGCGGATCGTGATCTACGGGCTGCTCGCCCTGTTCGCGCTCGTCTATCTCCTGCCGCTCGTCGTGATGGTGCTGACGTCGCTGAAACCGCTCGACGAGGTGACCGGCGGCAACATGTTCTGGCTGCCGCACGACCTGACCTTCGAGCCCTGGACGAAGGCCTGGGGCACCGCCTGCGTAGGCCTGACCTGCGCGGGTATCAAGGGTTATTTCTGGAATTCGATCAAGATGGTCGTCCCAGCGGTGCTCATCTCGACGCTGCTCGGCGCGCTCAACGGCTACGTGCTGACCAAGTGGCGCTTCCCCGGCGACAAGCTGGTGTTCGGCATGATGCTGTTCGCCTGCTTCATCCCGTTCCAGTCGGTGCTCATTCCGATGGCGACGATCCTCGGCAAGCTCGGCGAGGTCGGCATGGCGCTCGACGACTCGCTCGGCGTCTCGCTCGGCTTCGGCAATCCGACCGTCAATCTGGTGCTGGTGCACACGGTCTACGGTCTCGGGTTCACGACCCTGTTCTTCCGCAATTACTACGAGGCGTTTCCCGACGAGCTCGTCAAGGCGGCGATGATCGACGGGGCGGGCTTCTTCCAGATTTTCCGGCGCATCCTGCTGCCCAATTCCGGGCCGATCTTCATCGTCACCGTCATCTACCAGTTCACCAACATCTGGAACGACTTCCTGTTCGGCGCGACCTTCGCGGCGGGCGATGCAAGCCCAATGACGATCGCGCTCTATAACATCGTCAACACGTCGACGGGCGTCACCGAATACAACGTCAACATGGCCGCGGCGATCATCGCCGCCGCGCCCACGCTGTTCGTTTATATCGTCGCCGGACGCTATTTCGTGCGCGGCCTGATGGCCGGCGCGGTGAAGGGATAGACCATGGCCTTCCTTGAAATCAGCACCCTGCGCAAGCGGTTCGGCGCCCGCGAGATTCTCAAGGGCATCGACCTGACGCTCGACAAGGGTGGCTTTCTCGTCCTGGTCGGTCCGTCCGGCTGCGGCAAGTCGACGCTGCTCAACACCATCGCTGGGCTCGAATCGATCAGCGCGGGCGAGATTCGTATCGACGGCCACGCGATCAACGATCTGCATCCCTCCAAGCGCGACATCGCGATGGTGTTCCAGTCCTACGCGCTCTATCCCAACATGTCGGTGGCGCAAAACATGGCCTTCGGGATGGAGATGCGCGGCGTGCCGAAGCCGCAGCGCGACAAGGCGGTGGCGGAGGTCGCCAAGACGCTGCAGATCGGGCACCTGCTCGATCGGCGACCAAGTCAGCTCTCCGGCGGCCAGCGCCAGCGCGTTGCAATGGGCAGAGCCCTCGTTCGGCAGCCGCGGGTCTTCCTGTTCGACGAACCGCTGTCGAATCTCGACGCGAAGCTGCGCGTCGACATGCGCGTCGAGATCAAGCGTCTCCATCAGGTGACCGGCACGACAATCGTTTACGTCACACACGACCAGATCGAGGCGATGACGCTGGCCACGAAGATCGCCGTTCTGAAGGACGGCGAGTTGCAGCAGGTCGGTACGCCGAACGAAGTCTACAACGTACCCAGCAATCTCTTCGTGGCCGACTTCATGGGTTCGCCGGCGATGAACCTGCTCGAAGGGAAGGTGACGCGCGCGGACGGCGCCGCGAAGATTGTGCTCCAGCGTAAGGACCACCCGCCGATCGTCGTGCCGGCCCCGCCGAGCGCCGAGGCGCGCAATCTCGCCGATGGCGCCAAGGTGATCTTTGGCATCCGGCCTGAAGCGGTAAACGACAAAGAAAGCATGGACCGCAACGCCAAGGTGGTCGCGACATTCGACGCCAATGTCGAGATCGTTGAACCGGCGGGCGCGGACACCTTCGTCGTCACCCACATCGCCGGCAAGGAGGTCACGGCGCGCATGCGCGCCGACGCCGACGTGCGCGTCGGGGAGAACCACGCCTTTGCCTTCAACCTCGACAAGGCCGTGCTGTTCGATCCGGCGACGACCCGTCGGATTTGAACGCAAGACCGCGATTTGTCGGCGCCGGCGAGCTGCCGTAATGCTCGTCGCGCCGGCGCGTTGACGCCAAAGAGGATGGAATGTCGAACCAGGAAAAGGTTGACGTCCTCGTCATCGGGACAGGGATGGGAGGGGCCACATTTTCTGCCGGACTTGCGCCGACCGGGGCCAAAATTCTCATCCTCGAACGCGGCGATCGGCTGCGTGACAGCAAAGAGGCGCGCGATGCGCGAGCCATCTTCCAGCGTGGGGTCTTCAGACCGCAAGAGTTGTGGCTCGACGGCGCTGGGCGATCGTTCAATCCGGGCAACTACTACTACGTCGGCGGCAACACGAAGCTCTATGGCGCCGTGCTGATCCGATATCGGGCGCAGGATTTTGAGCCGATCAACTATCGGGAGGGAACGACGGCCGGCTGGCCGTTCGCTTACGACGAATTGGAGCCCTGGTATACGCGCGCAGAGAGGCTCTACCGGGTTCATGGGGCTCACAACCTCGACCGCACGGAGCCGCGTCATTCGCTGCCCTATCCTTTTGCGCCCGTACCGGATGAACCGGCGATCGCCAAAGTGCGAGAGCGATTGAAGCGAGTTGGCCTCCACCCGTTTCCGTTGCCGCTCGGCATCGACATCGAAAGCTGGTTGCAAAGAGCGAAGACCCCTTGGGACGCATTTCCGAATACGGGTAGCGGCAAGATGGACGCCGAGAATTGCGGCGTCAACGAAGCTCTGGCGCACCCCAACGTCGAGCTTCGCACCAACGCTCGCGTCGAAAGACTGCTGGTCGAGCCGGATGGCAAGCGGATCGTCGGCGTCGAAGTTTCGCGAAATGGAGAGCGCCAAAAGCTCGTGGCGAAAATCGTCGTTCTGTCGGCGGGCGCAGTCAACTCCGCGGCGTTGCTCCTGAACTCTCGGGAGGGGGGCGTCGCCAATCGATCGGATGCAGTCGGTCGACATTTCATGAACCACAACGCCTCGGCCGTATTGGCTGTCGACCCGAGCACGATCAACAATTCGATCTATCAGAAGACTCTTGGGATCAATGATTTTTATCTCGGCGACGGGCGCGGAGGGCCCCCGCTTGGAAATATCCAGCTGCTCGGACGCGTCACTGCGCCGATCCTCAAGGCGAACCTTCGGCTGGCGCCGGAATGGACGCTTGGTCTCATGAGCAGTCGCACGGTTGACTGGTACGCAATGAGCGAGGACCTCCCGAATCCCTCGAGCCGCGTGACGGTGGAGGGTGAACGCATTCGCCTCGATTGGAAACGCAGTAACTGGCAGGCACACGTGGGTTTGGTGAAGGCGTTCAAGGAACGCCTGCGGGCGGCAGGCTACCCGATTGTGCTCTCGCGAGCGTTCGACCGCCGAACGCCCTCGCACCAGTGCGGCACCGTTCGCATCGGGCTCGATCCTTCGACCTCGCCGCTGGATCCCTTCTGTCGCGCCTGGGACCATCCGAATCTGTTCGTCGTGGACGCCTCGTTCTTGCCGACGTCGGCGGCGGTCAACCCGGCTCTCACGATCGCCGCGCAGGCGCTCCGCGTCGCGGACCACATCGCAAACAACGACCTTTGATCAATCGAGAAGAGTGACGATGGCACACGACTACATCATCGTCGGCGGGGGCGCCGCAGGATGCGTGCTCGCGAATCGCCTGAGCGCTGATCCTACCCTCAAAGTCCTGCTTCTCGAGGCAGGCGGCGGAGACGGGAATCCGCTTTTCAGGATGCCCGCCGGCTTCGCGAAGATGACGAAAGGCGTTGCAAGCTGGGGATGGAGCACGGTTCCCCAAAAGCAGCTCAAAGGGCGCGTCATTTGGTACACCCAGGCAAAGGTCATCGGGGGCGGCTCGTCGATCAACGCTCAGCTCTACACGCGAGGCAACGCCAAGGATTACGACGCCTGGGTGAGCGAGGCCGGCTGTGAAGGCTGGAGCTATCGCGAGGTCCTGCCCTACTTCGTGCGCAGCGAGGATAACCAGCGCCTGGTCAATCTCTACCACGGCTACGGCGGGCCGCTCGGCGTCTCTTATCCGGTCAATCCGCCGCCAATCAGCTTCGCCTTCCTGCGCGCCGCGCAGGAAGCCGGCATTCCGTTCAATTTCGACTTCAACGGCGCGAAGCAGGACGGCATTGGCCATTATCAGCTCACGACCCGCAACGCCGAACGATCTTCGACATCGAGCGCCTTCCTCAAGCCGGTCCAAAGCCGCAAGAACCTGACCGTCCGTCTGCAAGCGCAGACGCTTCGGATCGAAATCGAAAATGGGCGCGCGGTCGGAGTGACCGTTGCAGAGGGGACGGGGACCGAGATCCTTCGCGCCGATCGGGAAGTGATCGTCAGTTGCGGCGCGATCGGATCGCCGCGGCTGCTGCAGCTTTCCGGCGTCGGCCCTGCCGATCCACTCGAGGCCGCGGGGGTGGCGGTGGTTCACGATCTTCCGGGCGTTGGTAGCAACCTGCAAGACCACCTCGACCTCTATGCAATCTGCGAATGCACGGGGGATCACACTTACGACCGAGTGGCCAAGCCGCATCGCACGGTCTGGGCAGGGATCGAATACCTCCTATTCAAAACCGGACCGGTCACGTCGACCCTGTTCGAGACCGGAGGCTTCTGGTACGCGGACAAGCAGGCGCGCTCGCCGGACATCCAGTTTCATTTGGGTTTGGGGTCCGGAATCGAGGCGGGCGTCGAGCAGATGAAAAATCCGGGCGTAACGCTCAATTCCGCTTTCCTTCGCCCGCGTTCGCGGGGCACAGTGCGGCTCGCCAGCTCGGACCCGAAAGCCGCGCCGCTGATCGACCCGAACTACTGGGCGGACCCTTACGACCGCGAATGCGCCCTGAAAGGCTTGCGGTTAGCGCGCCAAATCCTCCGCCAGCCGGCGCTAAAGCCGTTCGTGCTGGCCGAGCGGATGCCGGGCGACACTCTGAGCACCGACGAGGAACTGGCGGAGTACGCCTATCGATCTTGCAAGACGGACCATCATCCGGCCGGAACCTGCGCAATGGGACGCGGACCGGAGGCCGTCCTGACGCCGGACCTGAAGCTGCGCGGGATCGACGGGCTCAGGGTCGTCGACGCCTCCGTGATGCCCTTTATCCCCTCTTGCAACACCAACGCTCCGACGATCATGGTCGCCGAAAAAGCCTCAGACATGATCCTTGGAAAAACCCCGCCAGCGCCGGCAAATGTTTGATCGAAGCCGAGGCGTTTTCTCCCGGTTGACGCTCCCTCTGCAAAGCCCGTATTTGGACGCTAATCCGCGAAGGCGTCGCCTTCGCGCTTGAACCATCCGGGGAGGCGACCCATGGATTTGCAGCTGACCGAGGACGAACTCGCGTTCCGCGCCGAGGTGCGCGCCTTCGTGCGCGACAGCCTGCCGGCCTCGATCCGCGAAAAAATCGTCGCGAGCCGGCATCTCTCCAAGGACGATTACCTCCGCTGGACAAAAATCCTCGCGGAGAAGGGCTGGGCCGTGCCGCACTGGCCGAAGGAGTGGGGCGGCACGGGCTGGAGCCCGGTCAAGCAGGCGATCTTTCTCGATGAGACCCAGCGCGGCAACGCGCCCGAGGCGATCGCCTTCGGCGTCAATATGGTCGGTCCGGTGATCTACACCTTCGGATCGCAGGCGCAGAAGGAGCGGTTCCTTCCCCGCATCGTCGATCTGCGCGACTGGTGGTGCCAGGGCTTTTCCGAGCCGGGCGCGGGATCCGATCTCGCGAGCCTGCGAACGAGCGCCCGTCGCGACGACAACTCGTGGGTGATCTCCGGCCAGAAGACCTGGACCACCCTGGCCCAGTACGCCGACTGGATCTTCGTCCTTGCCCGCACCAGCGCCGAGGCCAAGAAGCAGCAAGGCATTTCCTTCTTCCTGGTCGACATGAAGACGCCGGGAATCACGGTCCGGCCGATCCAGACGATCGACGGCGGCCACGAGGTCAACGAGGTCTTCTTCGACGACGTGCGCGCGCCGCTCAACTCCCTGGTCGGCCAGGAGAACAAGGGCTGGGACTATGCAAAGTTCCTGCTCGCCAACGAGCGCAACGGCATCGCCCGCGTCGGCATCTCGAAAGCGCGGCTCGACCGGGTGCGCGCTCTCGCCGCGATCCCCGTCTACGGATCGGGGCCGAAAATCGACGATCCGTTCTTCCGCGCCAAGCTGGCCGCGGTCGAGGTCGAACTCAAGGCGCTCGAGATGACTCAGATGCGGGTCATTTCCAACCGCCGCAACGACGGCAGGCCGGATCCGGCGTCCTCCGTGCTCAAGATCAAGGGGTCGGAGATCCAGCAGGCGACGACGGAGCTCCTGATGGAGGTGGTCGGCCCCTACGCGCTGCCCTACGAAAATCCGGACGACCGAGGCAACGAGCCGCCGGTCGGATTCGACTGGGCGGGTCCCATCGCACCGGCCTATTTCAATTATCGCAAGGTCTCGATCTACGGCGGGTCGAACGAAATTCAGCGCGGCATCATCGCCAAAGCCATTCTGGGGCTCTGAACCATGGATTTCGAACTGAGCGCGGAACAGCAGCTCGTCAGCGACAATATCGCGCGGCTGATGAAGGATCGCTACCGCTTCGAGGCCCGCAAGACGCATCAGGCGAGCCCGCGCGGCTTCAGCGAGGCGCTGTGGCGCGAATACGCGGACATGGGCCTGCTCGGGGCGCCCTTTTCCGAGGAAGACGGCGGCTTCGGCGGCGGCGCCGTCGAAACGATGATCGTGATGGAGCAGTTCGGCAAGGCGCTGGCGCTTGAACCCTTTCTGCAGACGGTCGTGCTGTGCGGCGCGCTGATCAGGCATGGCGCGGAAGCGGAGAAGCGCGCCGAGCTGATCGGGCCGATCGCCTCGGGCGATCTTCGCCTGAGTTTCGCCCATGCGGAAAAACAGTCCGGCTTCGATCTCAACGATGTCGCGACGAACGCCCGCAAAGACGGCGGCGCCTTCGTCCTGAACGGCGAAAAGAGCCTCGTCGGACAGGGCGACAGCGCCGACAAGCTCATCGTGTCGGCGCGGGTGGCTGGCGATCGGCGCGACCGCGACGGCGTCGCGCTCTTCCTCGTCGATGCGGACGCCCCAGGGCTGACGCGGCGCGGCTATCCGACCCAGGACGGCCTGCGCGCGGCGGAGATCGGCCTCGCGGACGTGCGTGTCGAGGCTAAGGACGCGCTCGGCGAGCCGGGCGACGCCTTGCCGATCATCGAGCGGGCGGTCGACGAGACGATCGCCGCGCTTTCGGCCGAGGCGGTCGGAGCGATGAGCGAAGCGCTCGCCATGACGGTCGAATACATGAAAACGCGTAAGCAGTTCGGCGTGACGATCGGCTCGTTCCAGGCGCTTCAGCACCGCGCGTCCGACATGGTGGTTGCGCTCGAGCAGGCGCGCAGCATGATGTACCTGGCGACCATGAGCGTCGGCGAAAAGAACGCCGGCGAGCGGGCCAAGGCGATGTCGGCGGCGAAGGTCCAGATTGGCCGTTCGGCCAAGTTCATCGGCCAGCAGGCGGTGCAGCTGCACGGCGGCATTGCGATGACTTACGAATACAAGGTCGGCCATCTGTTCAAGCGCCTGACGATGATCGACGCGGCCTACGGCGATGCGGACTTCCATGTGCGCAAGCTCGCGGATCGGGGCTCGCTGTTCGCGTGACCCCGGAGCAAGCGCGTGCGATGGGCACGGCCGCGCCGCTGACGGCGGTTCCCTGGCATCAGGGAAAAATGCACGGAATTTCGCTCACTCCCGCCGATTCGGGGACAGACCGTCCTGAAAAGCCAAATGATTCTATGCGGTTCCAGGAAAATTCCCTACGCGGTCGAACAGGGAGATTTTTCCGCCGAACAGGGAATTAAAGTTCCCTGCTCGGCTGGAAACAGGGATATCGCGCGCCTGATGCGCCGCCTGTTCGACGCGTCATGTCGGGCGGGGTCGACGACCGCGCCCTAAAGAGGCGCCCGCAACGACAGCGATTTTCCGAAGTCGAGCGCCGCATATTCAACCTCACCGGCCTCCCCTCATTTACCAGGTCGTGGGTCTGTTTGAATTTCGGCTTCCCGACCCCTTTGCTGACCTTCCAGACCGGTCCCATGAACGGGCGGAATGCGCAAAAAGCGGTATTTGTCGGAAGCCTCAACGAACGTCTCATATCCGACCCTTCGCTGCCTTTCCCGCTTGCCCCGGTACGGCAGGAGGGCGCCAGGAGCGACCGTTCCGGAAACGCGCTGCGTCCGTTCTCGTCGTCGCGTCGGCCGGAACGTCGTTTTTGAAGGTGGCCGCGAGCGCGGCTCTTGGTCGCAGCCATGGCGCGGCATCGGCGGCCAGTTCCCGGACTCCCTCAGAAATTAACGGTTTGCAGCATCCACTGGGCCGTCGCGTCGGCTATTGACGGTGGCCGGCCGAGAGGCGATAGTCGAAGCGGCCAGTTTCATGCTGGCGCGGGCGCCAACGCATCAGAACATCAGCGCCCTCCGGAGGAGGCACTAAGATGAAAAAAGCGAATTTGCTGGCGGGAGCCAGTGCGGCTCTGGCCGCCTTTGGCGCGTTGTCCGCTGGCCCGGCCCTGGCCGAAACCACACTGAACATCGCCACGGTCAATAACTCGGACATGATCATCATGCAGAAGCTGTCGCCGAAGTTTGAGGCGGCAACGGGCATCAAGCTCAACTGGGTCGTACTGGAAGAGAACGTCCTGCGCCAGCGCGTCACGACCGACATCGCTACCAAGGGCGGTCAGTTCGACATCATGACCGTCGGCTCGTACGAGGCCCCCATCTGGGGCAAGCTCGGCTGGCTCGATTCGGTCGACGATTTGGGCGAGGCGTACGACTACAAGGACCTCATTCCGCAGGTGAAGGAGGCGCTCAGCGCCAACGGCAAGATGTACGCCGTGCCGTTCTACGCGGAAAGCTCCTTCACCTTCTATCGCAAGGATCTGTTCGACAAGGCCGGCATCAAGATGCCGGACAAACCGACCTACCAGCAGATCGCCGAATATGCGGAGAAGCTGACCGACAAGAGCAAAGAGCAGTATGGCATCTGCCTGCGCGGCAAGCCGGGCTGGGGCGAGAATATGGCGTTCTTCGACACGATGGTGAACGCCTACGGCGGCGAGTGGTTCAACATGCAATGGCAGCCGCAGTTGACCTCCGACGCGTGGAAGTCCGCGCTCAACTGGTATCTCGACGTGATGAAGAAGGCCGGGCCTCCCGGGGCGACGGCCAACGGCCACAACGAGAACCGTGCGCTGTTCGCGACGGGGCATTGCGCCATCTGGATCGACGCGACTTCGGCGGCCGGCTACATCTACAATCCGAAGGACTCGCAGGTCGCCGACAAGACCGCCTTCACCGCATCGCCCATCACCGACAAGAACCCCAAGGCGTCGGGCTGGTCATGGTCGTGGGCGTTGGCGATCCCATCTTCGACGCAGAAGGCGGATGCGGCGAAGAAGTTCCTCGCCTGGGCGACCTCGAAGGACTACGTGAATCTGGTCGGCGAGACCCAAGGCTGGGTTTCGGCGCCTCCCGGAACGCGGCTTTCGACCTACGCCAACCCTGATTACATCAAGGCGGCGCCGTTTGCGGAAACGGTGCTGAAGGCGATCGAGGTCACCGACACCGCCCATCCGACCGTCAATCCGGTGCCTTACACCGGCGTGCAATTCGTTGCGATCCCGGAATTCCAGGCGATCGGGACGCAGGTCGGGCAGGAGATCGCGGCGGCTCTCGCCGGCACGCAGACCGCCGAACAAGCGCTCGAAAAGGCGCAGGCGGCGACCGAGCGCGCCATGAAGGCGGCCGGCTATCCGAAGTGAGGCCAATGGCGAGGCGGCCCTCGCCGCCTCGCCTTCCTTCAAGCAAGTCCGATACGCATCGTGTTCAGGGCGTCGTTTGAGCAGAACATCGAATGCGCAGGGTTGAGGTCGGGGCTGGTCCGGGCCTAGTTTGTCGCCCAAGATCGCGAGAAGGTGTGGCTGGGACAAGGGGGCGGTCCCAGCTTCGCACGGGATTCTCTTGCGGAGACGAGGAGGAAACCTGACGGCCATGGCCAGTGTCGCGCAGTCCGGCACCCTCAGGAAACGCAGCGGCCGGGAAGTCAGAACGGGTCCCCTGATTGCGCCGGCCGTTGTGCCGTTGATTCTCTGGGCCTTCGTGCCGCTCGCCATTACACTGTGGTTCTCACTTCTCCATTACAACCTGCTCGATCCAGTCACCCGCTTCGTCGGGTTCGGGAATTATTCCTACCTGTTGACGGATCCCTCGCTTCTTGACGCTCTTTGGAACACGCTCGCGTTGGTCGTCGGCGTTCTCGCCGCTTCGATTGTCCTTGGCTGCCTGTTCGCGGTTCTGTTCGATCAGGAGTTCTTCGGACGGTCGGTCGCGCGGCTCCTGATCATTGCGCCGTTCTTTGTGATGCCGACGGTCAGCGCGCTGATCTGGAAGAACCTTCTCATGCACCCGGTCAACGGGCTCTTCGCCTTCATCACGCGTTCGCTGCATCTCGGCGTCGTCGACTGGTTCGGCAGATGGCCGCTGACGTCGATCGGCATCATCGTGGCGTGGCAATGGGTGCCGTTCGCCACACTCATTCTCCTGACCGCAATCCAGTCTCTCGACCGCGAGCAGGTGGAGGCGGCGCGCATGGACGGCGCCAAGCGCGCCACGATGTTCTACTTCATCATCCTGCCCCATCTCGCCCGCCCGATCACCGTCGTGATCATGATCGAGACGATCTTCCTCCTTTCGGTTTTTGCGGAAATCCTCGTTACGACCAATGGGGGCCCGGGCGACGCCTCAACCAATCTGACCTATCTCGTCTACAAGACCGCGCTGCTCGACTTCGACATCGGCGGCGGTTCGGCCGGCGGCATCGTCACGGTCGTCCTCGCCAATGTCGTCGCGCTTTTCCTCGTGCGCACCGTCGCGCGCAGCCTCGACTAGCATCCGGACCATCGCCATGCGCCCCAAGACCAGACGCAAGATCCGCATGACCGTCCTCGGATGGGCGGCGGCGCTGCTGATGGCCTTCCCGATCTTCTGGATGGCGCTCGCCGCCTTCAAGACGGAGATCGCCGCCATCGCGACTCCTCCGCAGCTCTTCTTCTCGCCGACCTTGGAGAATTTCGCCGAGGTCCAGAGCCGCGGGGACTATCTCGTCTTCGCGGTCAACAGCATCGTCATCTCGGTCGCCGCAACGTTGATCGCGATTCTCATCGCCCTGCCGGCGTCTTATGCGATGGCGTTCCACCCGTCGAAGAGGACCAAGGACCTTCTGCTCTGGATGCTGTCGACCAAAATGATGCCGGCGGTCGGCGTCCTGATCCCGATCTATCTGATTTACAGGGACTTTCACCTGCTCGATACGATCTACGGCCTGATCATCATATACATCCTGATGAACCTGCCGATCGTCGCCTGGATGATCTATTCCTTCTTCAAGGACGTGCCGAAGGAGATCCTGGAGGCGGCGCGCATGGACGGCGCGAGGCCGCGACAGCAGATTACGATGCTCCTTGTGCCTTTGGCCTTGCCGGGCATCGCCTCGACCGCGCTTCTCTCGATCATCCTGTGCTGGAACGAAGCGTTCTGGAGCATCAACCTCACCGCGACCCAGGCCCGCCCACTGACCGCCTTCATCGCCTCCTTCTCGAGCCCCGAAGGCCTGTTCTGGGCGAAGCTTTCCGCGGCGTCGCTTCTGGCCATCGCGCCGATCGTGATCTTCGGCTTCTTCACCCAGCGGCAGCTGGTCCGCGGCCTCACCTTCGGCGCCGTCAAATAGGGGAACAGAGACTTTCCATGGCCAACGTCGAAGTCAAAGGCGTCAGGAAGTCCTTCGACGCTCTGGAAGTCATCAAGGGCGTCGACCTGACGGTGAAGGACCGCGAATTCGTCGTGTTCGTCGGCCCGTCGGGCTGCGGCAAGTCGACGCTCTTGCGTATGATCGCCGGGCTCGAGGAGATCACGGACGGCGACGTTCTGATCGACGGCGTGCGCGTCAACGACGTGCCGCCCGACTCGCGCGGTCTCGCCATGGTCTTCCAGTCCTACGCGCTCTATCCGCATATGAGCGTCGCCGACAACATGGGCTTTGCGCTCCGGCTCGCGGGCGTGGCGAAAGAGGAGCGCCACGCCAAGGTGCTCGCCGCCGCAAAAATTCTGCAGCTCGAGCCCCTCCTTGAGCGCAAACCAGGTCAGCTTTCCGGCGGCCAGCGCCAACGCGTCGCCATCGGCCGGGCGATCGTGCGCAACCCGAAAGTCTTCCTGTTCGACGAGCCCTTGTCGAATCTCGACGCTGCGCTGCGCGTTCAGATGCGCGTCGAACTCGCCAAGCTGCACCGGGATCTCAAGGCGACGATGATTTATGTGACGCACGACCAGGTCGAGGCTATGACCATGGCCGACCGCATCGTCGTGTTGAACCAGGGTCGCGTCGAGCAGGTCGGCTCGCCGCTCGAACTCTACCATCAACCCAGCAACAGGTTCGTCGCCGGCTTCATCGGGTCACCGACCATGAATTTTATGGACGTGAAGGCGACGCAGGTCTCGGACCAAGGGGTCGCCGTCCAACTGCCGGGCGGCTTATCCATGACCATACCCGTCGCGGCCGCAAACGTGTCGCCCGGCGACACGCTGACCCTCGGCGCGCGCGCGGAACATCTGAAGGTTGCGACGTCCAGCGCCTTGGCTGGCCCGGTGATGGTGGTCGAGCGGCTCGGCGGGCTCACCTACCTCTATGTCCAGTTGACTCCTGCCAATTTGGTCATCGTCCATGAGGACGGAGACGTTCCCGTCAAAGTCCAGGACGTCGTCGCCGTCACATTGGAGCCGAGGCTGGCCTATCTTTTCCGCGGCGACGGGGCCGCTCTCCGTCCCCTGTAGCGCGATCGACCGAGGCTCTGGACGCCCCGGCTCCTGATCGCGGTTCCGGCGGGATGGTCGATGGCGTTCGCCCCTGGCAAGCGCACCAAGGACCTTCTAATGTGGATCCTGTCGACCAAGATGATGCCCGCAGTCGGCGCGCTGGTGCCGATCTACCTCCTATGACCTGCATCTGCTCGACAGCCTCACCGGCATCGGCCTCGTGCTATGCCGATCCTCATCTGGATGCTAAACGCCTATTTCAAAGAGATTTCCCTCGACATCCTCGAGGCGGCGCGCATGGACGGAGCCTCACTGCTCAACGAGATCCTCTACGTGCTGACGCCGATGGCGGTGCCGGGCATCGCCTCAACCATGCTGCTCGCGATCATCCTGTCGTGGAACGAAGCGTTCTGGACGCTCAATCTGGCGACGTCCAACGCCGCGACGCTGACCGCCTTCATCGCCTCAAACTCGGCCCCCGAGGGCTTCTTCTGGGCGAAGCTGTCGGCGGCCTCCACTCTGGCCATCGCGCCGATTCTGCGGCACACCGCTCGACCTCTACAACCGGCCGAACGGCCTGTTCGTCGCGGGCTTCATCGGCTCGCCGACGATGAATATGATCAGGGGCGCGCCCGCGGAGAAGCGCGGCGCGGCGACGATCGGCATCCGGCCCGAACACGCCGATGTTTCGACCACCGCCGGGGAGTGGCCGGCGACAGTCCGGCTTGCCGAGCATCTGGGTTCCGACACTTTTGTCCATGCCGAGGCCGACGGCATCGGACCGATGACGCTGCGACTTGCGGCCGAGGCGGCGTTGAAGCCGGACCAGCGGATTTTCGTCACCCCGCGCGAGGCGAACTTGCACAAGTTCGACAAGGATGGCAGGCGCATCAACTGAGCGACGCCACTCTGCGGAACGTCATACCGGTGGACATGAAACCATGAGCGTCAAACTTTCCTCGGCCGCCCTCGCGCAGTTGCCGCCGGGCGTCGGCAAGCCCCACTACGGTCGCTCGGACCTTAAGGCGGGCATTGTCCATATCGGCGTCGGCAACTTTCATCGCGCCCATCAGGCGGTCTATCTCGACGATCTTTTCAACGCGGGGGTCGACCGCGATTGGGCGATCGTCGGCGCCGGCGTGCGCGAGCCCGACGTCGACATGCGCGAGAAGCTCGAGGCGCAGGACTGGCTGACGACGGTCGTCGAGCAGGAGGCCGGCGCAACGAACGTTCGCGTCACGGGCGCAATGATCGATTTCCTCAAGCCCTTCGACGTCGGCGCCATGCTCGAGGCGCTGGCGCGGCCGGAGATCCGCATCGTCTCGCTGACCGTGACCGAGGGCGGCTATTACATCTCGCCGGCGACGCAGCGCTTCGATCCGACTCATCCCGACATCGTTCATGACGCGAAGGACGCCGACGCGCCGAAGACGGCGTTCGGCCTGATCGCGGCGGGTCTCAAGCGCCGCCGATCCGCAGGCGTCGCGCCTTTCACGGTCATGTCGTGCGACAATATTCCCGGCAACGGCCACGTGACCGAGAATGCCGTTGTCGGAATTGCGGGGCTTTCCGATCCGGAACTTGCCGCGTGGATTCGGACGAACGTCGCCTTCCCCAACTCCATGGTCGACCGCATCACCCCTGCAACGAGCGACCGCGAGCGCGCCATCCTTCGCGACACCTACGGGATCGAGGACAACTGGCCGGTGTTCTGCGAGGAGTTCCGCCAGTGGGTGGTCGAGGACAAGTTCCCCGCCGGGCGGCCCGCGCTGGAGAAGGCCGGGGCCACCTTCACCTCCGACGTCGCGCCCTACGAGCTGATGAAGATCCGCATCCTCAATGGCGGTCACGCAACGATCGCCTATCCTGCAGGCATCCTCGACATCCATTTCGTGCACGAGGCTATGGAGGATCGGCAAATCGCGACCTTCCTCGAGACGCTGACCCGGCGCGAGATCATCCCCGTGGTTCCCCCACCGCCTGAGGTCGATCTCGAGGCCTATCGCAAAAAGGTTGCGCAGCGCTTCGCCAATCCCAAGATCGGCGACACGATTGCGCGCCTCTGCCTCGATGGCTCGAACCGCCAGCCGAAGTTCATTCTGCCGACGGTCAGGGATCGCCTGGCGGCCGGTGCAAGCGTCAGGGGTCTCGCGCTTGTTTCCGCGCTGTGGTGCCGGTACTGCACCGGCGAGTCGGAGAGCGGCAAGACGATTCCGCCGAACGATCCGAGCTGGGACCGCCTGCAGGCGGCCGCCAAACCAGCGCGCAACGATCCGCAAGCGTTCCTCGCCATGCGCGACATCTTCGGCGAGCTCGCCGACAATCGGATTTACGTAGAAGCATTCTCGGGCGCGCTTGCCTCGCTTTGGTCGAACGGCGTGCGTGCGACGATCGCCGACTATCTCGCCGGTTAGACGCAAGCCGAGAACGAGACGCAAAGAAGGACACGATCATGAAGCTTCAGGACAAGGTCGCCTTCGTCACGGGAGGGGCGCGCGGCATCGGGGCGGCGATCGTCGATCGCTATGTCGCTGAAGGCGCGCGGGTGGCCGTCGCCGATCTCAATATCGGCGAGGCGAAGGAGACCGCCGCCCGCCACGGCGAGAAGGCCCTGGCGGTCGCGCTCGATGTAACCAAAACGGCGTCGATCGAAGCGGCGGTCGAGAGCGTCGTCGCCCGCTGGGGCGGGATCGACATTCTCGTCAACAATGCCGGAATCTTCGACATGGGACCGATCGTCGAGGTGACGGAACAGAGCTACGAAAAGGTGTTCGCGGTCAACGTGAAGGGCCTCTTCTTCACCCTGCAGGCGGTCGCCAGGCGGATGATCGCGCGGGGCCAGGGCGGCAAGATCATCAACATGGCCTCCCAGGCGGGGCGGCGCGGCGAAGGGCTGGTGGCGATCTACTGCGCCTCGAAGGCGGCCGTCATCAGCCTCACACAATCGGCCGGCCTCGACCTCATCAAGCATCGCATCAACGTCAACGGCATCGCGCCGGGCGTGGTCGATACGCCGATGTGGGACCACGTCGATTCGCTGTTCGCCAAATACGAGCACCTGCCCCTCGGCGAGAAGAAGCGGCTCGTCGGCGTCGCGGTGCCTTTCGGGCGCATGGGATTGCCGGAAGACTACGCCGGCGCCGCAGTGTTTCTCGCTTCGTCGGACAGCGACTACGTCGTTTCGCAGACGCTGAACGTCGACGGCGGGAACTGGATGAGCTGACGGCGTCGGGAGCGGGCCGATGTATCTCGAGCGGTTCAATCTCAAGGGCCGGGTCGCCGTCGTCACTGGCGGGGGCCAGGGGATCGGGCTGGCCTGCGTCGAGGCGCTGTCCGAAGCGGGCGCCCACGTCTATATCGCCGATCGCAGTCCGAAGGCGGCTGCCGAAGGGCAGGCGGCGATGAAGGCGCTCGGTTACGCGTGCGACGTCCTCCATATGGACGTGACGGATTCGGCCCAGGTCGACGCCGCCTCCGCTCGGCTGGTCGCGGAAAAAGGCCGGGTTGATATTCTCGTCTGCAATGCGGGGATCGCGCGCTCCGACACCGCCGCGGAGGAAATGCGCGACGAGGACTGGCTCGACGTCGTCAATGTCAACCTCAACGGCGTCTACTGGTGCTGCCGCGCGTTCGGTCGGCCCATGCTCGCAGCGGGACGCGGCTCGATCGTCAACATCGGCTCGATGTCGGGAGTCATCGCCAACAAGCCGCAGGCGCAGGCCAACTACAACGCCTCGAAGGCCGGCGTGCATCACCTGACGAAATCGCTCGCGGCGGAATGGGGTGCGCGCGGCGTGCGCGTCAACGCCGTCGCGCCGACCTATGTCAACACCCCGCTCACCGCCCTCGCCAAGGCCAACAAGGCGATGTTCGACGTCTGGATGGAGAGCACGCCGATGGCCCGGATGGGCGAGCCTGACGAGATCGCGGCGGTCGTGCTGTTCCTGGCCTCCGACGCCGCGAGCCTGATGACCGGCTCGATCGTGCTGGCGGACGGCGGTTACACTTGCTGGTGAGGAGGAATTCGTTGACCTGGGGCTCAAGAACAAGGCGGCCGTGGTGACTGGCGGCAGCGTCGGCATAGGCTTGGCGATCGCCGAGGGGCTCGCCGCGGAGGGCGTCAATCTTGTGCTGGCCGCACGCGGTGTCGAGCGCGTGCGCGACGAGGCGAAGCGCATCGCCCGGCAATACGGCGTTCGTGTGGAGGAGTCGGCTGCGACGTCGCGACCCGAGAGGGGACGGACGCGCTGATCGCCGCGGTGAAGCACGCTTTCGGCGGGGCGGACATTCTCATAAACAATGCGGGCACCGGCAGCAACGAGACGGTGATGGAGGCGCCGGACGAGAAGTGGCAGTCCTACTGGGACCTGCACGTGATGGCGGCGGTGCGTCTCGCGCGCGGTTTCGCGCCGCTGATGAAGGCGCGCGGCGGCGGCGTCATCCTGCACAACGCCTCGATCTGCGCGGCCCAGCCGCTGTGGTACGAGCCGATTTACAATACGACCAAGGCGGCGCTGATGATGTTCTCGAAGTGCCTGGCGACTGAGCTCATCCCCGCCAACATCCGCGTCAATTGCGTGAATTCGGGCCTCATCCTCACGCCCGACTGGATCAAGACCGCCAAGCAGCTGACGGCGGACAAGGGCGGCGACTGGCTGGGGCACCTCGACAGCGTCGCGCGCGAGCATGCGCCGATCAAGCGCTTCGCCAGCCCGCAGGAACTGGCGAACTTCTTCGTCTTCCTGTGCTCCGAACGGGCGAGCTATTCAATCGGCTCGACCTATTTCGTCGACGGGGGCATGCACAAGTCCGTGTGACATGCGGCGGTCAACGGCGCGCTTGAAGTTGGAGGCACGCAAGGGGACCGAACGATGATGACTGCCGGGAATAGGAACGTCTGCTCAGGGCGGACTCCGCGCGTGGAGGCAACGCGCGCTTACCTGCCCTCTTGCGCCATTCATGGTCGCGGTCCGCGACGGTCGCTTTACGTCGATTGCGTGCGTCCCATAGGCGACGACCGTAGGGGCGCTATCCGCCCAAACCTGAAGTTCAAACTGACCCACTACCATTTACCATGAAGAACATATCAAGAACAAAATATTGCCAGTTTCCCCAGCGTCCCCCATCCTACGAGGCAAGTCGGAGTTCTCATGCCCGCAGACCTCGAGCCCAAGACGAAACCAAGACACGCCCCCCGGATCGCGGTGCGCTGGCTGCCGCTCGAGGCGCTCGAGCCCGACCCGCGCAACGCCCGCCTCCATCCGGAGGGCCAGGTGCGCCGCATCGCCGACAGCATCGAGGCGTTCGGCTTCAATGTCCCGGTCCTGATCGACGGCGAGAACCGCGTCGTCGCCGGCCACGGGCGGGTGCTCGCCGCCAGGCGCCTGCGTTTGAGCGAAATCCCCACGATCGCTCTCGACCATTTGAGCGAAGCCGAGCGCCGCGCCTTCATGATCGCCGACAACCGGCTGGCGGAGCTCGCCTCCTGGGACAGGAAGCGGCTCGGCGAGGAGTTCGAGGAGCTCAAGGGCCTCGAACTCGATTTTGACCTCTCGGCGACCGGCTTCGAGATCGGCGAAATCGACCTCAAGGTCGAGGCTGTAGCCGCGGTCCATAGCCCGTCGGGAGACGCGCATCCTTCCGGACGCCCTATGGACCGCGCCCTACAGGGCAGCGGCCGGGGGCCGCGTCGGCGGAGCGGCCCCCCGGTCGCGCGCGCGGGCGAAACGTGGACGCTCGGGCCCCATCGGCTCGTCTGCGGAGACGCTGAGGACGAAGCGGCCTTCCGTGCGCTCGACGCCGCGATCCGGAGATGGCAGGCGGAGACCGGCGAGACCGCGCGCCTTCAGCCGGCGGGAGAGCGGTTCGACACGATCGCGCGCGCCCGGCGCCGCGCCTTCGCCGCCCGGGAGGCCCCGGCGGGCGAACGACGATGCGACGACCGGCAAGCGCTCGCCGCCGAGAACGATCTTGTGGTCTTCGTGCAGCCTTCGAGTCCTTCGTGTTGAAAGAATGACACACCAAGGACACGAAGGATTTCACCAAGGGCGCAAAGGTCTCCCCTCTCCGCCCCCGATCCTTCGGGCTCCGACGCGCCGGTCACAGCGCGCGCCAACTCGACCTTCAAAAAGAAACTCCGCATCGTGACGAGCTCGCAGGCGCCACGTCAGGAACTGGCCCCTGCGCCATTCAGCGGGCCGCAGCGGCGTTAGAACAGGAGATCCTATTGCGATGACAGGAACTGCAGACGATTCCGCACCCGCTCCGACCGGGGCGACACACTATGAAGTCGGCTACTGCCGCCCGCCGCTGGCCACCCGCTTCCGCCCAGGACAGTCCGGAAATCCACGCGGACGGCCGAAGGGCGCGCGCAATTTGGGCACGGTGGTGGCGGCGGCGGCTCGCGAGATTGTGGAAATCAAGGAAAACGACCGCCCGCGGCGCATCACCAAGCTCGAGGCTGCGGTGAAGCAACTCGTCAATCGCGCCGCCAAAGGCGAGGAGCGCGCGACGCGATTTTTCCTCGACCTTCTCGACGACCACGAGAGCCGCCCCGCGCCTCCCGAGGCCGAACCCCTGGGAGAAGCCGATGCGGCAGTGGTAGCGGACCTCGTCCGCCGGATCAGGGCGTCCTCGCCGTGACCGAATCCCTTCTCCCGCTCGCGGGAGAAGGTGGCGCGAAAGGGCGTCGAAAGACGCCCGTCTTTCGACGGGCTGCGGCGCCTCGTTGCGGATAGGCCTGCGCAGCCCCTCACCCCGACCCTCTCCCGCAAGCGGGAGAGGGGGCGCTCTGACAGAGTCCTCCGGCCAATGACCGTCCTCGCTCCCGCCGACTATCGCGCCCTGCTCAGGGGCGATTTTCACTCGTTCCTGTTGCGCTCGTTCTATGAGCTTTGCGGCGGTCAGCCCTGGTCGCCCGCCTGGCATGTCGAGGCGCTGGCGGCGAAGCTCGCCGCGGCCCAGCGCGGCGAGGCGCTGCGGCTCGTCGTCAATGTCCCGCCGCGGCACCTGAAGTCGCTGGCGATTTCGGTCGCCCTGCCGGCCTGGCTGATCGGCAACGACCCGGCGCTCGGAATCATCAATGTCACCTACGGGCGGGAGCTGTCCGACAAGTTCGCCCGCGACTGCCGGGCGCTGATGACCTCGCGCTGGTACCGGGCGCTGTTTCCGGCGAGGCTCGCCTCGCCCCGGCCGCCGTTCCGGGAGCTCGCGACGACCCGCGGCGGATTTCGCCTGGCGACCTCGGTCGGCGGCGTGCTGACCGGGCGGGGGGCGGACGTGATTCTGATCGACGACCCGCTGAAGCCCGCCGACGCCATGAGCCAGCGCCGCCGCGCCACGGTCAACGAATGGTTCGATTCGACGCTGTTCTCGCGGCTCAATCAGAAAGCCAAGGGATCGATCGTCATCGTCATGCAGCGCCTGCACGAGGACGACCTCGTCGGCCACGTGGTGAAGCAGGGCGGCTTCGAGGTCGTCTCGTTCCCGGCGATCGCCGAAGAGGACGAGCTGCACGAAATCCGGACGCCGGCCGGATCGACCGCCATTCGCCGCGCGGCCGGCGAAGTTTTGAACGGCGAGCGCGAATCGCTCGAGACGCTGAACGCCATCCGCTCGACGATCGGCGAATATCATTTCGCCGCCCAGTACCAGCAGACGCCCGCGCCCGCCGGCGGCGGCATGGTCAAAACCGCCTGGTTCCGCCGCTACAAGCCGCACGAGCTGCCGGCGTTCGACCGCATCGTGCAGAGCTGGGACACCGCCAACACACCCTCGCGAGCTCGCCGACTATTCCGTCTGCACCACCTGGGGCATGAAGGAGCGGAGCTTTTACCTCCTCAACGTTTTCCGCAAGAAGCTTTCGTTCCCCGAGCTCAGGCGCGCCGTCGTCGAGCAGGACGAGGCCTTCCGCCCGCAGGCGATCCTGATCGAGGACAAAGCCTCGGGAACCCAGCTCATCCAGGACCTGCTCGCCTCGGGCCTGTCGAAAGTCACGCGTTTCCAGCCGGACGGCGACAAGATCATGCGCCTCCACGCGCAGACCGCGACGATCGAGAACGGTTTCGTCTGGCTGCCGGAGGAGGCGCACTGGCTCGCCGATTACCTGAGCGAGCTCGCCGCCTTCCCGATGGGCCGCCACGACGACCAGGTCGACTCGACCGCCCAGGCGCTGGCCTGGCCGAAGCGTCCGTCGACCACGGGGATGATCGACTTCTGGGCGGGGCGGTAGGGGCGGCGCTTTTCGGCGGCCGCCGACAGCAATGAGAGCGTCTCTGCCAATCTGTCGGCGCCAACCTTTACGATTGGCGACCGCGCCGATCGGCCCGTTAGACAGCCGCAAAAGACCTGTTGCCGCCGTTCAAATTCGTACCGATGGACGGCCGGAGTGCGCAAGAAGCGGGCGGTCCGCGACGGCTTGGCCAAAGGGCCAAATGGACCCGAAGCGGTCTTCGCTGGTGGGCCGTGAAAAGGGGCTAGCGCGCTCCTCCGCCGCGCTGCTATGTTTTGGCAATTAGCTGAAATCGCAGCGCAGCAACGCTCGGAGAGTCAAAATTGGGCGTAGGTTCTTTAGAAGAATCCGAAGTCGCCGAAGACAGGGAAGTACCTCTCCCTGTTGACGAACTTGAGTCATTCGAGGCGGCAGACAAGCAAGAACCAGTGCCACCAGATGATATCATTGCATACAATGAAGTTCGATCTTGCGCAGACTTGTTTCGGCTATATACAAGCGGAAAAATGGAATTGCAACCCGATTTTCAACGAGAGGTAGTTTGGAAGAAACAAGAACGCGCGAGGTTCATCGACTTGCTCGTAAAGCAACTACCTATTCCTAGTATGTGTTTCAGTCTTGACCCAAAGACGCAGACATGGAAGGTAATAGACGGTCTTCAGCGGATGACTTCTATCACTGAGTTCTTAGGTGAAAAAGAATTTCGGCTTGATGCGCTTGATGACATTCATCCATTACTACAGGGAAATACAAACGTAGCACTACGAACGGGCGACGATCCGTCGAGGATTGTGTATGCGTCAGTTGAAAACGTGACCGTGCCGGTAACAGTTATCCGATGCGATTACAGAAAACAGAAAGCTCAATTCGCGTTAGATTGATATCATCATTTGGGCTCCTCCGCCGATGGCGGCATTGAGGCATGCTCGGGGCGTGGGATTGTGCTTGAGGCCGGCGAGGTGGAACCACCTGAGGTAGCTGTCGAGGTATTTTGTGGCAATGCCGCGACGGGGGCGCAGGAAGGTTTTGAGGCTCTCATGGCGACTGTTGACGGTCTGGATGTGTAATTCGCCGCGGACGCGTTCACCTTTCGACTGGTTGAGCGCTTCATGGCTGACGCCGAGGGCGGCGGCGCAAGGCGGGTAGACGTTATTGCCGTCGGTGACGAGCAAGGTGTCCTTACCCAGAATGGGCGCGAGCACCGGCTTGATGGTCTGGGCGGTCACGGCCGAGAGGACGGCGCTGATGGTGGCGCCGCTCCGGTCGGCGGCCACCAGGATCGGCGTCTGTTCGTCCGAAAGGCCGCGCTTGGCTGCTTTTCCGCCCCGCCTGCGAGCCTTGCGACCGAGGCGACGCTCGCCCTTACAGCTTGATAATATATAGGTTTCGTCGACTTCGACGATGCCGCTCAACAGGCGCGTGGGGTTCTTGGCGGCGCGCAGGAAGCGATGTCGCCAGCGGAACGCCGTGCTCACCGCCACCCCGCACCGCTCGGCCGAGGCGGCCACCGTCTCGCCCTCGCTCAACGACTGACCAAAATCAAGCCAGCGTTCCTTCTTGCGCAATCGGGCCAGCGGCGTTCCGGTCAGCGCATTGAAGCTTCTGCGGCAATCCTTGCAGCGGAAACGGCGCAGGCCGTCGGTTCGGCCCCCGCCCACCGACGCCCCGCCGCAGTGCGGACAGCGCCGCGCCTCGCCCAAGCGCTCCTCGATCGCCGCCGCCACCGCCGCTCTGGGCTGCCGGCCGGCCAGCACCGCCTCGAGCTCCTGGCGCTGCTTTGCCGTCAGACCGTCGATCTCCGCCAGCCACGCTCGAAACATCCCCTGATCCATCGCTATCCCCTGTCAATCCATAATAAATCGTAGCACAAACAGGCCACCTCAATCTAACGCTAATTGAGCCAAACAGAATCACATGAGGTATCTCTTTACGATATTTCATAGGTTAAATTCGGGCGGAGTTCGGCTCAATAATCAAGAAATACGAAATTGCGTATATTCTGGTCACTTTAACGACGTTCTCAAAAAGTTCGATGGAGAAAACGCGGATTGGCAGGTAATAAAGAAGCGGGTATGGGGAAATGTTGATCGGTTTAGATCAGTTGAAATCCTACTTCGAGTCCTTGCTTTTGACGACAAATTGAGTATATACGACGGAAATCTTGCGGATTTTTTGAATACGTATATGCACGGGAGAGCGCTTATTAGCTTAGATGCGGCGGAACTTGTGCGAAAAAAACTAGCCGAAGTGGTCCGCCTCGCTCGGGCCGCGCTCAAAGAGAGCGGCTACGGCAAATTGTCGCTTGCAGTTGTTGAAGGCGCACTTGTAGGAATCTGTCGTAACCTACCAACGTTAGGCGCAATGGAAGAGAATCAACTGTGCGATAATTTTAGAATTATGTTAGATATGCCGTCATTCAGTAAGAATGTTCGCTACGCAGTATCGAGTTCAGAGAACGTAAAAAAGAGGCTTGGTGATGCCATTACTGCGTTTTCCGTCGAAGGCGAATCTTGATAAAGGATACACTACTGCAAATCGAGGCGTGGTACCAAGAGCCGACCGCGGGGGCGGAGAGACCAAAACTGCTATCGAAGCTCGCGCTACTAGAGCTTTGCGGATGGTTGGAAGTTGAACTGGATCGAGTCCTGATCTCGATTCAATCGCGTTGCCTCAACGATGAACTGTGGACACGTCGAGAACTTATAGACAAGACCTTCGGATTTAAATATACGCACCATTTTCGGCCGATGGTCGCAAATGTTGTGGGAGAGTATTTCCTCAGAAAGATAGAAGCAACAATGGAGGATAAATATCCGGGAGACATCGAGCGACTTGAGCTATACTTCAGATTTGTGGAATAAACGATGTAATTTTGCTCATGCAGATGTTATACATAATGTTGCGACACAGCAACGCTTCGATGCACCCAGCTGGATTATTAATCAGCACAGACTTATATCGAAGATACTGGGACGCTTTGAGGAAATCGCTCTACAGGAACTCCCATAGAACGGTCAGCGTTTCATTTGACTAGGCATTTTTTGCATTGAGGAGCTAGATATCGCAATCGGTCATGAGCGTCCGGTTTCAGCCCGACTGATGCGTCCAAGGCAGCGATCCGGGGTGACCGCAATACGTCGGCACCGGCCGTCGGCTGTGCGCAAGAAGCGGCCCTTGCGCGACGGCTTTGCGAACGGGTGAAATCAACCCTGAGCGAAAAGTTGGCCTATACGAGCAGGACCAACGATTATCCGGTGGTCGAAGTCATGACCGCCACCGAAGACCCCCTACTGAATCGCGTCGTTCTGCGACTGGCGGAGGTTTGCGAAATTCCCGGCACTGGATAACGTCGACACATGGTCTTCACTTCCGCCCGTAGCGCCTCGATTGTTGGCGCGTCATCAGGATGACGCAACGTCCTGACGATCCACTGCGCGATCGTCATCATGTCCTCCTTGCTCATTCCGCGCGTGGTGCAGGCTGGAGTGCCGAGGCGCAGCCCGCTGGGGCGCAGGGGCGGGCGCGGATCGTCGGGGATGATCTGCTTGTTCGCCGTGACGCCGATGGCGTCGAGGGCCTCTTCGGCAGCGCGCCCATCGAGACCAAAACTCGCCATCGTATCGATCACAAGCAGATGGTTGTCGGTGCCGCCGGTGATCAGTGTCACGCCTTCTGCGAGAAGCGCCGCGGCCAATGCCTTTGAATTACGCAGAGTCGCGCGCGCGTATTCGACGAATTGAGGCTCCGCCGCCTTCTTGAAGGTGATTGCCGCGCCGGTGATGACGTTCATATGGGGGCCGCCCTGGAGACCCGGGAAAACCGAGCTGTCGATCTTCTTCGCGTAGGCCGCCTTGCTCAGAATCAGCCCGCCGCGCGGTCCGCGCAGCGTCTTGTGGGTCGTGGTGGTAACGAGATCGAAACCGGAATCGAACGGGTTGCGCATGACGTTCGCCGCCACCAGCCCGCCGATATGGGAAATGTCGGCCATCGTCAGCGCGCCGACCTCGTCGGCGACTTTCTTGAAAGCGGCGTAATCATAGTCACGCGGATACGAGGAATAGCCGCACAGCACGATCTTGGGCCGGGTCGCTTTCGCGATATCCATCAGTTCGTCGAAGTCGATTGCGCCCCCCTGCTGCGGCGCGCTCTTGTAGCGCACGAAGTTGAAGACCTTGCCCATGTGGGAAACCGGCGCTCCATGCGTCAGGTGGCCGCCATGCGAAAGGTCCATCGCCAGCACCGTGTCGCCGGGATTGAGGAAGGCGAAATAGCACGCCTGGTTCATCGGCGAGCCGGAAAGCGGCTGGACGTTGGCGTGCTCGGCGCGAAACAGCGCGCAGGCGCGGTCGCGCGCGATATTTTCGACCGCGTCGGTATATTGTTGCCCGCCGTAATAGCGCCGGCCGGGATAGCCTTCCGAGTACTTATTGGTCAGCACCGACCCGAGCGCCGCCAGCACCTCGGGATAGGTGTAATTCTCAGAAGGGATCATCTCGACGCCATCGAGCTGGCGACGCTCCTCGCCGGCGATTACATGCGCTACGTCGGGATCGAAGGACTCGAGTCTTGCGCGATAGGCGTCCATGGGCGTCTCCCCTCAGGAAGATTGGCCAACCTCTTACAGTCGGCTGCCCAGGCGAACGGCATTCGCGGCCGCGCTTCCCGATGGTGCCCCATCTCAAGCTCGCCAGTCACGCGGCGCGTCAATCATGGCGCAAGCCCTTGCTCCCGGCAAGTCGGATAACGAAGTCTGCGAAAAGTGTGGGCGAACGGCCTTGATTCCCCCCGGGTGCGTCGCAATCTCCGATGACCGCTTGACGTCGTTTGCGGGCGTTCCACTGGTGGCCATTTGCGACATCGCCTGTCGGGCGCCAGGCGTCGAGTTCGAGCCCCTGGATTTTTCTCGCAAATCGGGAAAGAACAAACGGACGGCGCCTCATCGCCGAGACGCGGCTCATCGGCTGATCAATGGGTTGCAGGACATGAAAGCGGCAAGACGGTCCTCGTCACCGCCTTCGAGCCGTTCGGCGGCGAGGCGGTCAACGCCTCGTGGGAGGCGGCGCGGGCGCTCGACGGTTTTCACTGCGGCGATACGGTCGCCGTCGCAAGCCGCCTGCCCTGCGTCTACGACGCCTGTATCGCCAAATTCGTCGAAGCCTTCGAGCGCCTGAAGCCCGAGGCCGTGCTGATGACCGGGCAGGCGGCGAGGCGCGCGGTCATTTCGGTCGAGCGCGTCGCCCGCAATGGAGCCGGGGCGTCATCGCCCGACAACAGCGGCGTCGTTCGCAGCGAAATCGCGTGGGAGGGTCCGGCGCGGCTCGAAGCGACCGCGCGCCCCCTTGACGTCGCGCGAGCGATCCGGGCGGCCGGCCTGCCGGCGCGGGTTTCCTCCAATGCCGGCGACTACGTCTGCAATCATCTCTTCTACGGGGCGCTGCGTTACCTCCTCGAGAAGGCGCCCGGGACGCCGGCGGTCTTCATCCACATTCCGGCTGCGCCGGAACAGACGCCGCGGCGCGCCAACCGGCGCCGGCTCGCGACCGGCGACGCCATTCGCGCGCTCGAGGCGGCGATCGCGGCGCTGGCGCGCCAGGCCCACGAAAGCAAAATGCAGGGAATCCCGACCTTCCCGCCCTGAGCACCACGGTAATCGCCGGGGGTAACCGCAAGCGCTAAACGGCGCCCCCTCTCCCGACGGGAGTGGATCGCCCGGCTCAATGATGGTCGAGCCAATCGCGTAACGCGGCGTTGAGGCGGGTTTGCCACCCCTCGCCTTGTTCGCGAAAGGCCGCGACGATATCGGCGTCCAGGCGGATTGTCGTCGACACTTTGCGTTTCGCCGCCTGTGGACGGCCTCGACGGACGGGCGTAACCGCGAGCTTGGCGGCCCACTCCGGCGTCGACAGATCCGGGGCGTCGTCAGGGTCGGACCAGGCGGGGGCCGTAGAATTTTTGTTCCAACTCATGCGCTTTCGTCCATGGGAAATGACCGCGCGCCCCAACGACACTTCAGCTTGCCAGAGTATCGCCCCGGCGCATTCAGGCTGCCGCCAGCGCCCTTCGGAGCCCTTCTGGGTCAGCCTTTATCGCGCTGAGAAGCGTTCGAGCCGGACCGCTGGGGCGTTTGGCCCCGCGTTCCCACTCCTGCACGGTCCTGACGCTGAATTGATACGCGGCGGCGAATTCGGCCGGCGTCATGCCGGTCACGCGACGAATGGCGCGCACGTCGACCTCCGGCGCCATGTCTGGCGCGGCATCCGGGTTGGCGGCGATTTGGCGCGCGATTTCGGCGTCCGTCATCCGATCAAGCTTGCTCCAATCCGTCGCCGCCAACGCCTTGGCTGCCGCCTTGCTGAGTTTTTTCGCCATAACGCTTCACCTCTCGGGAATTGGCTTGCGCAACGAGATGATTCTTCGCACTGAGCCTCGATCGACAAAGACGCAGACGAACAATCGGCCGCGAATTGTCCGAAGGCGACCCGCCGTATTTCTCCATAGTCGAAGCGATCATCTTCGAGCGTCAGGTGCGGACCGGCAAAAAGAACTTCTGCCAGCGCCAGCGAAACGCCATGCTTGGCGCGATTGGCCATATCCTTCGACGGATCGAAGTCATACTCCACGGCGTCGAAACTACGCTTATGGCGTAGTTGCCGCAAGTCCATGGCCCTTCGGCATGCTCGGCGAGACCGGGCCGACAAACGTCGGTTTACCGGGTATTGCCTGGCATCGATGGGATCAACGTGATCATCCGGCAATCCCCGGGCGGGGCGTTCGGGCGAGGCCGGGCTTGACACGCGCCGCGCGCCGCGAAAGATTTGACCGATCGGTCAAGAATATCCGGTTCGCCCAGGGCCTTGGGGAGAAGCCATGACGATCGCCGCCCATCCGCCAGGACTTTCCGATGTCGCGCCGGGCAGGCTCGACGAGGCGACCATCAAGGCGAATTTCGCCGATCTCCATCCGCCGCTGACCGCCCACGAGGCCAGGGTCGAGTCGGAGCGCTGCTATTTCTGCTTCGATGCGCCATGCCAGAAGGCCTGCCCGACCTCGATCGACATTCCCCTGTTCATCCGGCAGATCGCCGCCGGAAACCGCGAGGGAGCGGCGAAGACCATTTTCGACGCCAACATCATGGGCGGCATGTGCGCGCGCGTATGCCCGACCGAGACGCTGTGCGAGGAGGCCTGCGTGCGCGAGGCGGCGGAAGGCAAGCCGGTCGCCATCGGGCTCCTGCAGCGCTACGCGACGGACGCGGCGATCGAAGGCGGCCGGTCGCCCTACCAGCGCGGCGCGCCGACCGGCAAGCGCGTGGCGATCGTCGGGGCGGGTCCGGCGGGCCTGGCTTGCGCGCATGCGCTTGCCGTCGCCGGCGTCGAGGCGACCATCTTCGAGGCGCGCGGCAAGCCCGGCGGTCTCAACGAATACGGCATCGCCGCCTACAAGACGATCGACGGCTTCGCCGCGAAGGAGGCCGCCTTCATCCTGTCGATCGGCGGCATCGAGGTCCAATACGGCGTCACGCTCGGCAAGGACGTGAAGCTTTCCGATCTGCGCCGCGACTATGACGCCGTCTTCCTGGCGACCGGCCTCGGGGCCACCAACAAGCTCGGCCTGCCGAACGAAGGCGGCGCTCGAAAATGTGGTCGATGCGGTTTCCTACATCGCGGCGCTCAGGCAGGCTGACGACCTGACGAGGCTGCCCGTCGGCCGGCGCGTCGTGGTCGTCGGCGGCGGCATGACCGCGATCGACGTCGCCGTGCAGTCGAAGCGGCTCGGGGCCCAGAACGTCACGATCGTCTATCGCCGGGGCGCCGACAGGATGAAGGCGAGCCAGTTCGAGCGCGAGCTCGCGCAGACGAGCGGCGTCGTCATCCGCACCTGGGCGCGGCCGGTGTCGCTCGAGGGACATGGCGGCGTGTTGAGCGGCGCGGTGTTCGAGGATACCCACGAACACGAGGGTGTGCTTGCTTCGCCCGGTTCCGTCTTTCGGATCGAGGCCGACATGCTGTTCACCGCCATCGGACAGCGCGGGACCCCCGAGGCGTTGGACGGAGCGGCGATCGAGATCAAGGACGGACGCATTGTCGTCGACGGCGAACGGCGCACCAGCCTCCAGGGCGTGTGGGCCGGCGGCGACTGCGTGGTCGGCGGCGAGGACCTCACCGTCCAGGCGGTCGAGGACGGCAAGCAGGCGGCGCGCTCGATCATCTCCGCGCTCGGCGTCGCCAGCGCCTGAACTCAAACGAGGCTCTCATGGCCGATCTGCGCAGCAATTTCCTCGGGATCAAATCGCCCAACCCGTTCTGGCTCGCCTCCGCCCCGCCGACCGACCGCAAGGTGAACGTCGAGCGCGCCTTTCGCGCAGGCTGGGGCGGCGTCGTGTGGAAGACGCTGGGCGAAGCCGGGCCGCCGATTGTCAACGTGTCCGGCGCGCGCTATGGCGCGATCCACGGGCCCGACCGTCGCGTCATCGCGATGAACAACATCGAGCTCATCACCGACCGCGATCTCGAAATCAACCTGCAGGAGATCAAGCAGGTCAAGCGCGCCTGGCCCGACCGCGCGCTGGTCGTGTCGCTGATGGTGCCTTGCGACGAGGACTCTTGGAAGTCGATCCTCGCCCGGGTCGAGGAAACGGAGTGCGACGGCGTCGAGCTCAATTTCGGCTGCCCGCACGGCATGTCGGAGCGCGGCATGGGCTCCGCCGTCGGCCAGGTCCCCGAATATGTCGAGATGGTCGCGCGCTGGTGCAAGGCGCATACGCGCATGCCGGTCATCGTCAAGCTGACTCCCAACATCACCGACATCCGCAATCCGGCGCGCGCGGCGAAGAACGGCGGCGCCGACGCCGTTTCGCTCATCAACACGATCAATTCGATCATGGCGATCGATCTCGACCGGATGACGCCGGACGTCGCCATCGACGGCAAGGGAACGCATGGCGGCATGTGCGGTCCGGCCGTGAAGCCGATCGCGCTCTCCATGGTCTCCGAGATCGCACGCGATCCGGCCTGCGCCGGCCTGCCGATTTCGGCGATCGGCGGGATCACGACATGGCGCGACGCGGCCGAATTCGTCGCGCTCGGCGCCGGCACGGTGCAAGTCTGCACCGCGGCGATGACCTACGGATTTAAGATCGTGGAGGAAATGGCGACAGGCCTCTCCGACTACATGGACCGGAAGGGCTATCGCTCAATCGAAGATTTCCGCGGCCGCGCGGTCCCCTCGATCACCGACTGGCAGCATCTCAATCTCAATTTCGTCGCGAAGGCCGAGATCAATCAGGACCTCTGCATCAAGTGCGGCCGGTGCCATATCGTTTGCGAGGACACCTCGCACCAGGCGATCTTCGCGAGCCTCGACGGCAAGCGGCAGTTCACCGTCAACGAAGCCGAATGCGTCGGTTGCAATCTCTGCGTGCTCGTCTGCCC
This sequence comes from uncultured Alphaproteobacteria bacterium, assembly GCA_963835885.1. Lineage (GTDB taxonomy): Bacteria > Pseudomonadota > Alphaproteobacteria > Rhizobiales > Beijerinckiaceae > Roseiarcus. Next base: position 75,403 of record CAWIHF010000038.1, on the reverse strand, counting down.
GGTCGAGGGGTGCATTACGCTCGTCCACAGAACGAAGGGCGTCGATCCGCGCACCGGACTGCCCTATGACCTTCCACCGGCAAACTGGACGACGCATCCCAACAATCCGAGCGTCGCGAACGCCGCCGAGTAGCCGGCGGCGGGCAGCGGCCCCTATTCCTGACCGCGCTCTTTCAGCTTGCCGAACACCGATTCGACGTCGATCTTCTCCTCGGCCGGCGCCGCCTTCGGCTTTGGCACGCCGAACACTTCGAGCTGGCTCGACGGCGCGGGCTTTGCGGTGGTGATCTCGGCCGGGACCAGGGTCTGGCTGCGGTCCTCCTCGGTCTTCGGCCGCTCCTTGGCGGCCCGGTTGACCTCGAAATCGAGATCGATCTGCGAACAGAGGCCGAGCGTCACCGGATCCATCGGCTGGAGGTTGGCCGAGTTCCAATGGGTGCGCTCGCGGATCGCCTGCAAGGTGTGCTTCGTCGTGCCGACGAGCCGCATGATCTGCGCGTCCTTGAGCTCTGGATGGTTGCGCAGCAGCCACAGCACGGCGTTCGGCCGGTCCTGCCGGCGCGAAAGCGGGGTGTAGCGCGCGCCGCGCGCCTTCTTGAACTCCGGCGTACGCACCTTGGAGACGGAAAGATGCAGGCGGTGGTTCGGATCCTGCTCGGCCTCGGCGATTTCTTCGCGCGTCAGCTGTCCGGTCGAAATCGGGTCGTAGCCTTTGATGCCGGTCGCCACCTCGCCGTCGGCGATCCCCTTGACCTCGAGCGGATGCAGTTTGCAAAACTCCGCGATCTGGTCGAAGGTCAGCGAGGTGTTCTCGACCAGCCATACCGCCGTCGCCTTCGGCATCAACGGGGCGTCGCTCATCTTCACTTGCTCCTTGCAATCGTTCGGGCGCGCGGCTCCGGTCTCGGGCCCGGAGGAGGCGCAGCCTCAAAAAACAGAACTCTAGGGGATGCCCATTTATAGGCGCGCTGAGGCCGAATTGCAATCGCCGCGGTGGAGCGTCAAAGGCAGGATTTCGCCCCAGACCTGTCTCCAGGCTCCTGGGAGGACCAGCGAAGGCGAATCGGAACTCTTCTCCTCCGGAGGGATTGAAGGGGACGCGACAAGAGAGGGACTCCTGGCATGAAGACCGCAATTTTCGCCGCCGCACTTGTGCTTGCCGTTGCGCCGACCGTCGCACCGTCCTCAGCCCAAGCGAAAGGCTGTCTGAAAGGGGCGCTGGCCGGGGGCGTCGCCGGCCATTATGCCGGCCATCACGCCGTCCTCGGCGCAATCGGCGGCTGCATCGTCGGCCACCATTACGCCAACAGAAACAAGGACCATGCGACGACTTCCCAATCCCAGCATCCCGGTCATGAGACGACCGGAGATTGAGAGCGTCGCTCACGCCTTGTTGTTCAGCACGCGCGGCGATTTGGCGTCGAGCGGCCAGCGCGGGCGCGCGGCGACGTCGAGCCGATCGGTCAGACCGAGTCTGAGACGTTCGATGCCGGCCCATGCGATCATCGCGCCGTTGTCGGTGCAGAGTTTCTGCGGCGGCGCGACCATCGGCAGCCCCGCTTCTGCGCAGAATCGCTCGAGCGCCTGCCGCAGCGCGGCATTGGCCGCGACCCCTCCGGCGATCACGACCGCCTCCGGCGCGCGGCCAAGGCGCTGGCGGAAAAGCTTGACGCCCATCCTCATTCGGTCCTCGACCACATCGACCACCGCCGCCTGAAAGGAGGCGCAGACGTCCGCGACATCCCGCGGCCGCAGCGGCGCCGCCGATTCGGCAGCGCGCCGCAGGGCGGTCTTGAGACCCGAGAGGGAAAAATCGGCGTTCGGCCGGCCGACCATCGGCCGGGGCAGATCGAAGCGCTCGGGATCGCCGTCCCTCGCTGCCGCTTCGACCGCCGGTCCGCCGGGATAAGGAAGGCCGAGGAGCTTGGCCGTCTTGTCGAAGGCCTCGCCGATCGCGTCATCCATGGTCGCTCCGAGCCGATCGTAATCCCCGACACCCCTGACCGCGAGAATCTGGGTATGGCCGCCCGAGGCGAGCAGGATGAGGTAGGGAAAAGCGAGGTGCGCGGTCAGGCGCGCCGTCAGCGCATGCGCCTCGAGATGGTTGACGGCGATGAGCGGCTTGCCGGTTGCAAGTGCGATCCCCTTGGCCGCCATCAGCCCGACCAAAATCCCGCCGATCAAGCCCGGGCCCGCCGCTCCGGCCACGCCGTCGAGGTCCTTGGCGGACATTCGCGCCGCGGCGAGCGCGCGCGCGATCAAGGAATCGACGATCTCGACATGGGCGCGCGCTGCGATCTCCGGCACGACGCCGCCGAACGCCGCGTGAGCCGCGATCTGGCTCATCACTTCGTCGGCGAGGATCTCGCCCGATCCGTCCGGCCTCAGCCTCACGACCGCCGCCGCCGTCTCGTCGCAGGTCGTCTCAATGCCTAAAACCCGCATAGGTTTGCTTTCTCCCGGAGCAGGCGCAATCGACAGGGCCGGCGACGCCCTTAGCGTGAACCGAGCAGCAAGGAAACAACAGGCGGCGCGGCGATACGCCGCCTGTCGCTGATATTGCAGCCGTGCTATTCCGGTCCACGCGAGAGGCGAGCCATGCGGCGCCCAGTCATTGAGTGTGAAATTCGTGTCGTGATCCGGCCGCTCGAGGCCCCCGGATTTGGCCCCGAACCGGTTCCGGCTCAGCTGTTCAAGCGAATATTCGACGCCTTTCTCGCTGCACTCATTGCGGCCGACCGCGAACTTCACGCGAAGCGCGTGTCAAGCCAATTCTTCATTTCGCACCTTGCCTTCGGATCCTGCGAATTCGGCATCATCGAGAAGCAGAAGTCGACCGCTGCGAGCGGCGGCTCGGCCATTGAGTTCCTCCGCCTCTGCGCGGGTCGCATCTATCGAAGCGACTACCAAATCCTGCTCGGACGCCCCAGACTCATGTGGGCCTTCGATCGCATCGTCAAAGCCATCGACCCAGCCTTCGTGATCCTCTTTCAACACCAGGACACGGAGTTGGAGCTGGACGCATTCTTTTGCCGGCAGGTCGATCGTGTCGGCCGCCTGGGCGGCACGCCCTCACGAACGGACGTCTGGTTCTCCGGTGTCGCGATCTCCTCGTTCGAGGGGCGGCTCGAGGCGATCGACTATCGGGGCCCGCTCTGGAAGGGGCGCCTGACTCTTTCCGGCGGCGAGATTCAGCTCGAGTGCGTGTTCGACAGATCCATGGGCGAGGACGCCCTGAACCCGTTCGGCAACAAGATCGTATCCGTCGCCGGCCGGGGGATTTACACTGGCGATAGCCAACTCCCCGAACGGTTGGAGGTTCTGACAGTCGAGGAATTGGCTCAGGGCGCCGCGGCGATCGGCATTCAGGGCTCACTGAAGCCGGCCTCGGCCAGGGACTGGGATGGCGGTCTTGATTACCTCCAGGAGCGATAATCACTTTCTGCACATGAACGTGCTCTTGCGGCACGCGCGCGCCGAATCGGGCGATGCGGAACGCGATCTCGAAACGATCCTGACCGAGGCCGCGGTCGGCAGGCGCCACCTATGGGCCTCGAGCCTCCTCTTTGCGGAACTGAGGCCGTCGGCCTTCGTCCCCGGCCGCTTCCCGAGCCTGAGCGAGTTCGTGCGCTATCTCCGCTCGATCGCGACTTTCGTGACGCCTGATCCCAACACGATGCTGCGCGCCGCGCGGCTTCGCGACGTGAAATGGCAACGCCCCGCGGCTCTGCGTCGTCCGGGCGAAATGCCCCGCTCCCTGTCGATGGTCGACGCCATCGAACTTGCCGCCGCCCTATGGGTGAAGGAGGCGGCCAATGTCGCCAACTTGGAATTCCTCGCCTTCGACGATCCGGAATCAGGCGCGCGTTTGTCGCTGCTCCGCCTTCAGGATTTTACGGATGACCTGATCGATTCGGACGTCATGGCCGCGGTTCGGCTCGCCCGCGCCGAACCGGCGCTCGCGCATGCGCCCCCGCAGTCCGTTCCCGCCGAATGACGTCGGCCAGACCCATCGGCCCTAGCGGGCCTTCGCCAGCGCCCTGTCGATGACCGGCTGAAGGATCGTCTTCACCGCGAAGATCGAACCGTTGACGCTATAATGCCCGTAGTCGACGGCCAGCATGTCTTCTGGAAGATGCGGGCCGACGAGCCGCCGGCAGCCGTCCGGTCCGCAAAGCTTCGCTGCCTGCGACACATAAACCACGCCCTCGCCCCAGTCCTTGCCCGCTAAAGCCCTGTCCGTTTCGAGGGAGTCGGCCCGGACCCCGACGCGGGAAAAGACCGGCGCCTCGCCCTTCTCGAGCAGGTCGCGTCCGACCAGGATCGGCAGCACCGGCGCCCAGGTCGGCACCTCTCCGGCGACGACGATCGAGCGCACGCCGTCCCGATGGAGCGTCTTCGCGCCCTCAACGAGCGCATCGAGAAAGCCCGGATAGCGCCAGTTCGCCTCATGGTCGTACTGGGCGAAATAGCCTCCGACCAAAAGGACGTCCGGCCTGATCTCGCGGATCCGTTTGAATACGTAATCGTTGATGGCGCGGCAGCGTGGCGTTCCGGCGACGCCCTCGTCTGTCTCGACATGCTCGACCAGAGGGACGCAGAACACCGAGGAGAGGGTCAGAAGGTTAACCCGACTGCCGAAGGCGGCTGTGAGTCCGGCAAACAGGTGCGCCGCGTGCGAATCGCCGACGACGAGGATGGTCGGTTTCGACGGATCCTCGGCAACGCCGCAGCGGCCGGTCTCGAAGAAGTGCGCCGCCCTCTGGCGCTCCTCGGCAAGCGGATAAGCTCGCTCGTCCCGCTGATAGAAACATTTCATGAGGCGCGCACCCTGCGCGCCGTTGACGTCATAGTCGAAAACGCGCGTGACCAGCGCCGGAAACCGGCGCGGAAAACCCCTTTCGTCATATGTGACGCGGCCGACGACGCCGGTCAGCGCAAGGCCGGCGACCAGGGCGAGGGCGACCGCGAAAGGGTGACGGCGAAATCGGGCGGCGACCGGCGTTTCGATCAAACGGTATGTCAGGGCCGCGAGTGCGACGGCCGCGCCGGCGAGCGCAAACAACGCCCCGCTCGTTGGAATGACGCCCGGCCAGATGTGGGCGAAGGCGAAAAGGGGCCAGTGCCAGAGATAGAGCGGATAGGAAATCAGGCCGAAGAAGGCCGCAACCCGGTTGCCGAGCCCGACCTCGCCTGCGAACGAGCGGGGATGGGCGATGACAAGCGCGCAGCCTGCCGTCGGGATCGCCGCTCGCCAGCCGGGAAAAGGCTCGGCTTCGCTCAGGAAGAAATAGCCGCCGATGATGAGCGCGACGCCCAGCCCCGCGCCGATGTCAGCGATCCAGCGCGCGGGATAGGGCCATTGGCGCAGAAAGAAGACTTCACGATAAGCAAGAAGCGCGCCGAGCGCGAGTTCCCACGCTCGCGTCCACGGTAGATAGAAGGCGCCGATCGAATTGATCGGGGTCAAGACGACGCAATAGGCAAAGGAGGCTAAAAATATCCCGACAATAACGAACGGCAGCAGCCGCTTGTTCAGCCGGAAGACCGCCAGCAGCAGAACTGACCAGACGAGATAAAACTGCTCCTCGATGCTGAGCGACCAGAGATGGAGCAGCGGCTTGGTTGACGAATCCGCGCCGAAATATCCCCCCACTCCGGCAAGCCGCATGAGCCAGAAGTTTATGGTGAAATAGGAATTGCCCAGCAGGCCGCCGCCGATGTCGCGGAACTGGACCGGCGCCGTGCGGAACCAGCCGACGATCCAGACCGCGCTCACGACGACCAGCAGGGCGGGCAGGATGCGCTTTGCCCGCTTGGCGTAGAAGGTCCAGAGCGAGAAATGCTCGACCGCGCATTCGGAGAGAATGATGCGCGTAATGAGAAAGCCCGAAATGACGAAAAAGACGTCGACGCCGGCGAATCCGCCCGGAACGAGCCCCCGATCGGCATGGAAGGCGACCACCCCGAGCACCGCGAGCGCACGCAGTCCGTTGATGTCCCTGCGGAATTCGAGTTTGCTCCAATCGCGCGCCGCGGCGCGGTCGGGAATATCGAGGGCCTTGTCCAACGCGGATCCTGTCGCGGATTAAGGGCGACGGGGTATAGCCCCGCGCGCCAATCGGCAAGAACCGCTTGCCCGGCGGTCCTTCGCCCCCATAATGCGGACCATGCAAGCGGGGCGGCCAGAAGTCCGTGTTGCGCTCTTCCGCGCGCGAGACGATGGCGCGCGCAGCGGTTCACGGCTGCGAAGGCTCGGATTCAGTGTGGTCTCGCTGCCGGTCGTCGAGATCGCGCCCCGCCGGGTGGAAATGGCGGGCGGTCGCTATGTTGCGGTCGTCGCCAGCAGCGCCAGGGCGTTTGTCGGTGGAGCGGCTCTCGAGCCGGGGCCGCCGCTCTACGTCGTCGGCGGACAGACGGCGCGCGCCGCCGAAGCCCGCGGCTGGCGGCTTGCGGCCCCGCCGGCGCCGGACGCCGCGCGGCTGGTCGAGACGTTGAGGCGGGAACTGCCCTCGAGCGCCCGCGTCCTCTATCTCGCCGGCCGCGACCGCAAGCCGACCCTGGAAGCCGCGCTCGGCGGATTTTGCACGCTCGAGGTCGCCGAAGCCTATGTGGCGGAGGCTCGCGCCTCATGGAGTCCCGCCGAGATCCGCGCCCTCGCCTCCTGCGCCGCGGCCCTGCACTATTCCCGGCGCTCGGCCGCCCTCGCGACGCGGCTGGCTGAGACCTCCGGTCTGGCGAAACACTTTCTCGCCTTGCGCCACATTTGCCTGTCGGACGACGTCGCCGAACCGTTGCGGTCGGTCGCGGCTGCCTGCGTCGCCGTCGCCGAACGGCCCGACGAGGCGGCGTTATTCGCCGCGCTGAAGGAAACTGCGTCTGTATTTCCTTCCGATGGGGCCTCCCGTATATAGTGCGCCAATTCCCCGAGGGCGCACGAGCGAATGGTTGACCAAGAGAGTCAGGACGTTGTGGCCGAAGGCGCCGGCGGCGCGCAGCAACCGACCAGCGCAGCGCCGGTCAATCGGGACAAGCCTAGCGTCCCTGACGTGAGCCAGGGGGAAGTCGCGGCGCGCGACGACGGCGAGTCGACGTCTCCTGCTGGGAAAGCCGCCGATGCCGCGGCTCCGGCTCAAGTCTCGCAGGCGGCCTCGTCCGGCAGAAGCAGGCCCGGCGCCTTCGGCGCCTTTTTGTCCGGAGCGCTCGGCGGTCTCATCGTGGCGGCGATCGCCGGCGGCGCCGGCTATTATTTTTTTGCGCCGAAGGCCGATCTCGCCGAGGCCGAAGCGGGCCGCCTTGCGGCGATCGAGTTGCAGGTTCAACACGAAGACGCGGCGGTCGCCGGCATCGACAAGCGCGTGGCCGCGCTCGAGGGGAGCAGTTCCTCGGCAGCGCTCGCCGAGATCGACAAACGCCTTGGCGCGTTGCAGGCGGCGAACGCCGACGAGACTCCCAGGATCACCGCGGCGACGCAGGCCGTTCAGACCCTGACAGGTCAGGTGAAGGATCTTCAGACCCTTGCGGGCGAGGTAAAAAATCTGCGTGCGGACGTCGACGCCGCGCGGGGAGAAATTCCGGCCTTGAGCGCACGGGTGGCGAAACTGGAATCCGGCCCGCCGCAGGCGGTCGCCGCCGACCTCTCCGCCGTCACGGCCCGACTCGACAAGATTGAGACGCAGCTCGCCGCGCCAAAGCCCGCCGCCAGCGAAAATTCCGCCGCGGTCGCGATCGTCGCCGCGTCGCTGCGCGACAAGCTCGTTCGCGGCGCACCGTTCTCGACCGAGATCGAGGGCCTCGAGCGCCTCGGCGTCGAACCGGCAAAGCTGGCGCCGCTGAAAGTTGTGGCCGATGGAGCGCCGACCGACGGCGCGCTCGCCGCCGCATTCGAAGCTGTCCGGCCCAAGATCCTGGCAGCGGCAGTGAAGACAGAAAAAGGCGGCGGGATTGTCGACCGCTTTGTCGCTCGTTTGCACGGCCTCATCCAGGTGCGCGACCTGAACGAGACGGCGGGCGACGATCCGCAGGCCGTCACGTCCCGCATCGAGGCCGATTGCCGGCGTGGGGACGTGAGCGGCGCGCTCGCCGCTTTCGCCAAGCTACCCGAGGCGTCGCGCCAGGCCGCCTCCGCCTGGGCGGCCGCCGCCGAATCCAGGCAGGCTGCCGATAAGGCCATTCAGTCGATCCGCGAGACGGCGGTCGCGCAGCTGGCGGAGGGCGGGAAGCCCTAAAACGGTCGCCACGCCGCGCCCGGCCTGCCGGCCGGACGCTCGTGAAAGCGGAGAGATTATGTTTCGCCTGTTGATCCTCCTCGCGGCTGTCGCCCTTGCGGCCTGGGGCCTCATGTGGCTCGCCGACCATCCGGGCGTGGCGACGGTGACCTGGGGCGGCGTCGAATACAAATTTTCGCTGATGCTGGCGCTCGGCGCCGTCGCCGCGGTTGCGGTCCTGTGGTCGATCGTGTGGGGGCTCCTGCGCTTCGTTTTCCGCGTTCCTTCGCTCATGTCGATCGCGGCGCGGGCGCGGCGGCGCGAAAAGGGCCTCGCCGCGGTTTCGCGCGGATTGATTGCGGTCGGAGCCGGCGACACGCGGGCGGCGACCAAACACGCTGCCGAAGCCAGCCGTCTGCTCGAGCGCCATCCGATGACCAAGCTCCTGCGCGCGCAGGCGGCGCAACTCGCCGGCGACCGGCGGGCGGCCATCGCCGCCTACAACGAGATGCTCGAGCATGACGAAACGCAGGCTCTCGCGCTGCGCGGCCTGCATGTCGAGGCGCGGCGCGGCGGCGATCACGAGGCCGCCCTGCAATACGCCATGCGCGCCAACGCCCACGCTCCCGCCGCCTGGGCGGGACAAGCGGTCCTCGACGACCGGGCGCGGCGCGGCGACTGGACCGGGGCGCTCGCGACCGTCGATTCGAACGCCGCCGCCCGACTGATCGACAAGCCGACCGCCAACCGCTGGCGGGCGGTCATCAAGACCGCGATGGCGGAAGAGCTGATGGAGCGCGATCCGAAAGGCGCGATGGCGCTTGCGCATGAGGCCTGCCGTCTCGCTCCGACCCTCGTCCCGGCCGCCGCGATCTATGGGCGCTTGGCGGCGGCTTCCGGCGACTACCGCCGGGCGACAAGAGCGCTCGAGAGCGCCTATGCCCAGACACCCCATCCCGACCTCGCCGCGGCGTATCTGAGAGTACGGCACGGCGATTCGGCCGAGGACCGGCTCGCCCGCGCCCGGACGCTCGCCCGAGTTGCTCCGAACGACTCCGAGTCGATGCTAACGGTCGGGCGCGCGGCGCTCGAGGCGCACGACCATGAGGCCGCGCGCGCTGCCATCGCGCCGCTGCTTGCGTCCGATTCGCCCCACGGTCGGCCAACCCGCCGGGTTTGCCTGCTGATTGCCGACATCGAGGAGGCGGAAGGCCATCAGGGGGCGGTGCGCGAGTGGCTCGGCCGCGCCGCCCGCGCGCCGCGCGACAAGGCCTGGGTGGCGGACGGATTCATCAGCGACCGCTGGGCGCCCGTTTCGCCATCGGGGACGCTCGACGCCTTCGTCTGGCGCACCCCCGACGAGCGCATCGCAGCGCCTGCCGAACCTGCGCCGATCGAGGCGGAGCCGGCGCCGCCGGCGGTCATCCCGCCGTCTCTTCCGGCTGCCGCTCCTGCGGCTCCTCCTCCTCCCGCCGAGGCCGAGGCGGCGCCCGCCATGGAGCCGCCGCGCAGCGCGCCGCCCGTCGCCCCTGCGCCGGCGCCTGCCCCCCGAGCGGGAATCATCATCGATCCTTCAACGATGTCGCCGGACGATCCCGGACCAGGAGAAGCGGAGAAAGACCCCCGCGACTTCCGCCTCTACGCCGGCGAATGACCGCCGGCCGATCCCTCAAGCGATGGAGCCGATGATGTCGTCCTCGCCGGTCGTCATCGCCGGCGCCGGCCACGCCGGCGTCCAAGTCGCCGCGAGCCTGAGGGAGGACGGGTTCGATGGCGAGATCGTCCTGCTCTCCGACGAAAAGGACCTGCCCTATCAGCGTCCGCCGCTGTCGAAGGCCTTTCTCAAGGGCGAGATGGACATCCACGGCCTGCCGTTGAGGGGCGAGGGCTTCTTCCGCGACCAGCGCATCGATCTGAGGCTCGGCGTTCGCGCGGAGCGGATCGACCGGGCGGCGCAGCGCGTGGAGACGAGTGACGGAAAGACGATCGGCTACCGGCATCTCGTCCTGGCGACGGGGGCTCGGCGGCGCAGACTCGACGCCCCGGGCGTCGACCTGCCGGGCGTCTTCACCCTGCGGACCATCGCCGACGCGACCGCAATACGCCAGCGGCTCGCTCCGGGGCGCAAAGTGGTCGTCATCGGCGCCGGCTTCATCGGGCTCGAGATCGCCGCGACCGCTGCGAGCCTCGGGGCCGACGTCACGGTCGTCGAGATCGCCCGTCCGATGGGCCGCGCCGTCTCGACTGTCATGTCGGACTTCTTCCTCAAGGCGCACAACGCCTTCGGCGCGAGGTTCCGGATCGGTCGCGGCGTGACGGCGATCATCGGCGCCGGGAAGGCTGAGGCCGTCGTGCTGACCGACGGCGAGGTTTTGCCGGCCGATCTGGCGATCGTCGCGGTCGGCGTCGTGGCGGAGGATCAACTGGCGCGAGACTGCGGACTTGACTGCGCCAACGGCGTCGTCGTCGACGCGCATCTTGCGACCTCCGACCCGGCGATTTCGGCGATCGGCGACTGCGCCGACTTTCCCAACGCGGCGCTCGGCTTCCGCACCCGGCTCGAGTTCGATCCAAAACGCGGTTGACCAGGGGAAATGCGTGGCGGCGCGTCTCGTCGGCAAGCCGAAGCCCTACGACGCGCTCGCGTGGTTCTGGAGCGACCAGGGCGATCTGAAGCTGATGATCGCCGGCCTCCCGCACGAAGTCGACGCGTGGGTCGTTCGCGGCGATCCCGAAACGCGCGCCTTTTCGACCTTCGGCTTTCGCAAGGGCAGGCTTGCGGTGGTCGAATTGGTCAACCGCGCCGGCGACCACGCGGCGGCGAAGCGCATCATCGGCACGCCGAAGACGCTGACCCCTGATGAGGCGGCGAACCCAGCCTTCGACCTCAGGGCGCTGGCGAAGGGCTGAGTCAAACGCGCCGCCGGCGGCCCTTTTCTACCGAGCCGGCTCCCAATGACCCTGTCGGCGCCGTCGCCATCCATGCGCTGGCGACAGGCCAAAATCTCCAACGAAGCGGATCGCCGCCGCGCCCCGGCGCCGGGGTGAATTCGCTGGTAACAGGGAAAAGAACAGGGAACTGTTCGCTTTTTGGCCGGTTCGGCGGAAATAGGCCCCGAAAAGCCGGCAGATTTCAAGATCTTCGGCGAAAATTCCTAACCCCCGGAACAGGGAAATTTTCTCGGGTTATCAGAGGAATAAATCGACCTTTTGCTCCAACCGAACAGGGAATCGTCGGCGCGTTCGCGCATCTCCGAAAACGGCGCGGCGACTGCGTCAGCCGCATGGCGAGCCATGCGAATTTCGAATATCTTTCGGCCACGCCGGGCGCCTGGGCGATGGTTACGATGATCCGAGCCCCCTCGACGGCGGCGCGGCTTGAACCCGCACATTGAAAATCAGCCTGTCACAGCGAAATTTTCGCTCGCGCCGCCAGCTCCCCCACGATCCCCCGCCGGAAGGCGAGCACGCAGGCGACGAACACCACGCCCTGAATGACGGTCACCCATTGGCCGAACTGGGCGAGATAGTTCTGCATGGCGACGACGATCACCGCGCCGATGACCGGTCCGTAGAAGGTGCCCATGCCGCCGACCAGCGTCATCAGCACCACCTCGCCCGACATGGCGAAGGTGACGTCGGTCAGCGAAGCGTTCTGGGCGACAATCGCCTTGGTCGCGCCGGCGAGGCCGGCGAGCGCCGCCGACAGCGTGAAGGCGGCGAGCTTGTACTGCATCGAGCGGTAGCCGAGCGAAACGACGCGCGGCTCGTTCTCGCGGATCGCCTTCAAAATCTCGCCGAACGGCGAGTTGACGATGCGCTGGATCGCGAGAAACCCGAACAGAAACACGACGACGACGAAAACGTAGAGGATCCAGGGATTGGAGAGATCGAAGAGGCCGAGCGCCCGACCCTGCGGCACCGCCTGGATGCCGTCCTCGCCGTGGGTGAACGGCGCCTCGACGCAGAAGAAATAGACCATCTGCGAGAAGGCGACGGTGATCATGGCGAAATAGATGCCGATCGAGCGGATGGCGAGCGCGCCGGTGACGAGGCCGAGGGCGCCGGAAGCCAGCACGCCGAGCAGAATCGCCGAGACCGGCTCGAGGCCCCACACTTTTGCGGCGTGCGCGCAAACGTAGCTCGCCAGGCCGAGGAACATCGCATGGCCGAGCGAGAGCAGGTTGACGTAGCCGATCAGCAGATTGAAGGCGCAGGCGAACAGGGCGAAGAGAAGCGCCTGCATGACGAAGAACGGATAGGCGACGAAGGGGGCGATCACGATCAGCGCGACCATCGCGCCGAAGGCGATGGCGTTCGCCCGACGGTTGCGCTCGGTGAGGTCGGCCGTGACGATGGTTTCGGCGCTCATTCAGGCAGCCCTTCCGAACAGGCCCGCCGGCCGGATCAACAGGACGATCGCCATGATGACGAAGACGACCGTGTTCGACGCTTCCGGGTAGAAGACCTTGGTCAGACCTTCGACGACGCCGAGCACGAAGCCGGTCAGGATCGAGCCGAGGATCGAGCCCATGCCCCCGATCACCACCACCGCGAACACCACCGCGATGATGTCTGCGCCCATGCCAGGGCGGACCTGAGTGATCGGGGCGGCAAGAACGCCGGCGAAAGCGGCGAGCGCGACGCCGAACGCGTAAGTCAGCGTCACCATGCGCGGCACGTTGATGCCGAAGGCGCGCACCATGGTGGGGTTCTCCGTCCCCGCCCGGAGATAGGCGCCGAGCTTCGTCTTCTCGATGACGAGCCACGTGCCGAAGCAGACGACCATCGAGGCGACGATGACCCAGCCGCGGTAGACGGGCAGGAACATGAAGCCGAGATTATAGGCGCCGCCGAGCTGTTTGGGGATCGCGTAGGGCATGCCCGAGGCGCCGAAATAGTTCTGGAACAGGCCCTGAATGATGAGCGCGAGGCCGAAGGTGAGGAGCAGGCTGTAGAGCGGATCGAACCCCACCAGTCGCTTGAGGAACAGCCGCTCGACGACAGCGCCGACCGCGCCGATGAGGACAGGCGAAAGGATGAGCGCCCACCAATAGTTGAGCCCGGCGCCCTTGAGCAGGAAATAGGCCGCGAAAGCGCCCATCATGTAGAAGGCGCCATGGGCGAAATTGACAATCGTCAGCATGCCGAAAATGACGGCGAGCCCGAGGCTGAGCAGCGCGTAGAACGAGCCGTTGATCAGCCCGATGAGAAGCTGGCCGTAAAGCTCGGGCCAGCTGATGAGGTGGCCGAAGACGTTCATGAGCGCGCTCCCGCACCCTCATCCGGCGCTTCGCGCCACCTTCTCCCGCAAGCGGGAGAAGGGATCGCCCCCTCTCCCGCTTTGCGGGAGAGGGCCGGGGTGAGGGAGAGCGATGCGTCACCGATGATCATCAGACCCCCAGCGCCTCGTGCAGAATGTCCATCTTTCCCTCGAGCTCGGCGCTGGCGAAGGTGTCGATGATCCTGCCGTGCTCCATGACGAAGAACCGGTCGGCGAGCGTCGAGGCGAAGCGGAAGTTCTGCTCGACCAGCAGGATGGTGAAGCCCTCGCGCTTGAGTTCGGCGATCGTGCGGCCGATCTGCTGGATGATGACCGGGGCGAGGCCCTCGGTCGGCTCGTCGAGCATGAGAAACCGCGCGCCAGTCCGCAGGATCCGGGCGATCGCCAGCATCTGCTGCTCGCCGCCCGACAGCTTGCCGCCGCCGCTCGCCAGTCGCTCGCGCAGGTTGGGGAAGAGGTCGTAGATCCGCTCGACGCTCATCCCCCCGGATTTGGCGATCTGCGGCGGCAGGAAGAGGTTTTCCTTCACCGTGAGGCTGGCGAAGACGGCGCGCTCCTCCGGACAGAGCGCGACGCCGAGCCGGGCGATGCGCTCGATCGGCAGACCGGCGAGCTCGCGGTCGCGGAACACGATTGAACCGCTGCGTTTGCCGACAATGCCCATGATCGCCTTGAGCGTGGTGGTCTTGCCCGCGCCGTTTCGGCCGAGCAGCGTCACGACCTCGCCCTCGCGCACGTCGAGGTCGACCCCGTGCAGAATGTGCGATTCGTTGTACCAGGCCTGCAGCCCCTTGACCCGAAGAACGGCGGCGGCGCCTGCCGGCGGTTTCGACGCGAGCGCCGCCTCAGCCATCCCCTGCCCCCATATAGGCCTCCCGGACCTCCGGATTCTCCGACACCGTGCGATAGTCCCCTTCGGCCAGCACCCGCCCGCGCGTCAGCACCGTGATAGTGTGCGACAGGTTGGCGACCACCTGCAGGTTGTGCTCGACCATGAGGATCGTGCGGTTCTCCGACACCCGGCGGATCAGCGCCGCGATGCGGTCGATGTCCTCGTGGCCCATGCCCGCCATAGGCTCGTCGAGCAGCATCATTTCGGGCTCGACCGCAAGGGTGGTCGCGAGTTCAAGCGCCCGTTTGCGACCGTAGGATATCTCGCCGGCCCTGGAATAGGCGAAGGAGGCGAGGCCCACGCTGTCGAGAAGCTCGAGCGCCCGGGCGTTGAGTGGGTCGAGGGAGGACTTCGACCGCCAGAAGTCGAACGAATCGCCGCGCGATCGCTGCAGCGCGATCCGGACGTTTTCGAATGCGGTCAGATTGGGGAACACGGCGGAGATCTGGAATGAGCGCACGAGCCCGAGGCGCGCGACGTCGGCCGGGCGCTGGGCGGTGATGTCGCGCCCGTTGAACGTGATTCGCCCCGCTGTCGGAGCGATGAACTTGGTCAGCATGTTGAAGCAGGTCGTCTTGCCGGCGCCGTTGGGACCGATCAGGGCGTGGATCGTCCCGCGAGCGACGCGCAGCGAGACGTCGCTGACCGCGCTGAAATCGCCGAAGTTCTTGGAGAGGCCCTCCGTGACGAGAATGTCGTCCGTGCTCATTCCCGCCGGTCGCCCGAGCGCATGCGCTTCCTCCGCCCCGTATTGACGCCAATCAACCGAATGGCGAGGCGGTTGTAAAGCCCGAAAACGGGGCAGAGGGCCGCGAATTAGCGAATGTGAATCAGTCTGGAGCCTGAAGACCTGCGGCTCGGCACAGATACTGAAACTTCGTCACAAGTGTACGGAGACGAACTTACATCGCCACTTGACCGCGATTTCTTTTCCTACGGCTCCACGTCTGACCTTAGCGTCGCCGTTTTTGCCGACAGACCAGCGTTCGTATCCCCGGTCGGAGTCAGGACGATTTCGTTCCAATCAGATTCGCAGGTGATGCTGCTATCGTTAAGATCATTGAGAAAGTCCTTGCCGACGAAGGTTACCCAATGTCCGAGGTCATCATTGCCGCCCTCTTCGACTGCGGCTATTCCGAGTGTCCCGGCGGCAGTTGCCGGGAGAATGTCCCCAACGTCGACTCTGGCATCAATCTTGAAATACTTTAGCGCACGGGAAAGCGCGTATTTCAGCAGCGTTTGGGTAAGTCCATAGTCTCCGAAGGGCCTCTTGGGAAACGGACCGTCAAAATCGAAAGTGTCTATAAATCGTATGAATTCACGAAACTTGCAAGCGCCGATATAGTCGTCATTCGAGAGATTCTCTCTGTATTTTATGAAGTTGATCAGGTTGAGAATTGCGTAGAATCCACAATAGGTGTCGAGCCCACCTTGATGGTAGACCCGAAGTCGGTTGCCCAAGATGTGCGACCCATGAACACTGTATCTGAAGTCAATGTTTTGCATTTGGAAGGCTCCGCGCGCCGGCCGATTAAGGGCTTGTCGTGATGTGATCAATTTTCCGCGTTGGTCGCATCGCAAACGCTATACACAGCACGGGTAGACTCAAGAGGTTCCAGCAGCGAGACGTGCAATGGGACACCTTCATAGGATATTCAAAACCCTGAAGTGATGGCAGGCAAGGCGTGCATCCGTGGCATGCGGGTCACGGTGGGGATGATCGTCCGCCAGATCGGCGCGGGCCATACCATCGAGGAGGTCCTTGCTGATTATCCTTATCTCGAACGCGACGACATGCTGCAGGCGCTTCGTTACGAAGCGTGGCTGGAGAACACGTGAGATCTCGCTTCCCGTCACGGCATTTGAGCTCTGCTTCTGTAATCTGCGTCCTGATGTTCATGAATGGCCTTTCCGACCGCTAGAATTCACCACCAAGGACACGAAGCGGCACGAAGTCATAACACGAAGCGCTTGAGACCTTGTTTGAGCAGGACCACATTGAAGTTCATCAACAACCCGATGCGCAGACCCGATAGTTTCAGGTATGTCAAAACCTGAGCGTCGTGGATCGGCGCGAGCGCATCGATCGACTTGATCTCGACAATGACGGCGCCCTCGACGACCAGATCGAGTCGATAGCCCGCATCGAGTTTCTCGCCCTCGTAGATGATCGGCAGGGCGAGTTGTCGTTGGACGCGCAGCCCTCTGCGGGAAATCTCATGTGCAAGACAATGCTCGTACGCGGACTCCAGCAAACCCGGGGGGTTGTCCCGAGGAATGTTGAAAAGGGAGGAGCGGCGTTGCTCGCCTTGAGCCTTTAGGCTCGGGGTGCTGATTCCACGAAAGGAAAGCAACGCCATGAAGAAGCATATCACGTCGACCGCAATTCCCACGCACGCGTTGAAGGCTGAGGCGCTGGCGAGCATGTCGGCCAGCTTTGAACGCTTTTGCCTTGCCGCCGGGCTTGAGACGCTGAGCGAGATGCTGGAGCAGGATGCGACAGCGGTCTGTGGCGAGCGCCACGAGCGGGGTGAGCGACGCCAGGCGCACCGCTGGGGGCGGACCAAAGGCAAGATCGGCTTTCACGGTGGCAAGGTCGAGATGGAGCGCCCACGGGTTCGCGGGCTCGACGGGGCCGAGCGCGTCCTGCCGAGTTGGGAGAACGCCGTCAGCGAAGACTTGCTCGGCAAATGGGCGATGAACCAGATGCTGATCAACGTCTCGACACGGCGTTTCAAGCGTTCGGTCCGGTTGCCCGAGGGAGACGTTCCGTCGCCCGACGGAGCGGGGCTGTCGAAGTCGGCGACCTCCCGTCGCTTCGTGGCGTTGTCGGCGGCGCGCATGAAGGCGTGGATGGAAACCAGGCTCGACGACCTCGATCTGCTGGTGATCCAGATCGACGGCATTCACATGGACGAGGATATGCTGCTCGTCGCGGCGATTGGCGTCGACGCGAACGGCGACAAACATCCGCTCGGCCTCATCGAGGGCGCGACCGAAAACGCGACGACGGTGCAGGCGCTCATCGACGATCTCGTCGAGCGTGGACTCGATCCAACCGCGCGACGTCTGTTCATCATCGATGGCTCGAAGGCGCTGTCCAAGGCGATCCGCCGCACCTTTGGACGCGATGCGGCGATCCAGCGTTGCCAGATTCACAAGGCGCGCAACATTCTGGAGCGGTTGCCCAAATCGATGCATGCTTCGGTGCGGCGCGTCTTGCGGCAAGCCTGGGAAATGGACGACGCCGAAAAGGCCGAAACGCTCATTCGCAATCTCGCGCGCCGTCTCGAACCGGACTGGAACGGCGTTTCCGCTTCGATCCTGGAAGGGGTCGACGAGATGCTCACCGTCACGAGGCTCGGCCTCCCTCGCGAACTGCGCCGCTCGCTCGCCTGCACCAACATCATCGAGAATGTCATGGGCACGGTGCGCCGGGTCTGCCGCAACGTCAAATACTGGCGCTCGCCCTCGATGGCCCTGCGATGGGCCGCCGCCGCCATGCAGGAAGCAACCAAGGGCTTCCGTCGATTGAAGGCATACAAGCATCTGCCGGCTCTTCGCGCTGCTCTTGCAACGCAAGGCCAGCAGCCGCCTTCCGACGAGGCGCTTGCTCAAATCACCGAGGCTGCCTAAATTTCAATGCGCAACGACCGCTTCGAGAATTTCAACAGACGCCGGGACATCCCCAAACCCGGGCCAAGCAGCCTATGAACCTGCAAAGCAGCGTCTATGCTCATTCGAGCAGCAGCTTCCGCGAGGGCAGGTATTGGCGCATGCACGGCCTTCGTGCCCCTTTGTGAGCTTGGTGGTTAACTCTTTCTTTGCCACGAACATGACGATGGGGCACAAACTCCCTCATGGTCTCTCCCCGGGCCGCCGATTGTGCAGGCGGCGCTCCCAGTCGAGCGCCTGGCGCACCATGTCGTCGAGGTTGTCGCGCTTTGGTGTCCAGCCGAGAGCTTTCTTCGCCCGATCGGCGCGGGCGACGATGGTCGCCGGGTCGCCGGGTCGCCTGGGCGCCAGGACCACCTTGAAATCGACGCCCGACACCCGCTTCACCACGTCGATCACCTCCCTGACCGTCTGCCCGTGACCGTAGCCGCAGTTGCACACGAGGCTCGCCCCACCGCTGCGCAGATACGCGAGCGCGTCCATATGCGCGTCGATCAGGTCGGTCACCTGGATGTAGTCGCGCACGCAGGTGCCGTCGCGGGTCGGATAGTCCTGGCCGAAGATTTCCAATTGAGGATAGAGGCCGAGCGCGGTCTGTACGCCGCGCTTGATGAGATGGGTCGCGTTCGGCGTCGACTGGCCGAGGCGCCCTTGCGGGTCGGCCCCGGCGACGTTGAAATAGCGCAGCGAGACATAGCGGAAATCGTAGGCGCGGGCGGCGTCCTCGAGCATCCATTCGACCATCAGCTTCGACCGGCCATAGGGCGAGATCGGCGCGAGCGGCGTCTCCTCCGACACCGGCTCGGATGAGGTCTCCCCATAGACGGCGGCGGTCGAGGAGAAGATGAAGGTTTTCACTCCGCCATTGACGGCCGACTCGATCAGCGTGCGCGCCTTCGACGTGTTGTTGAGGTAGTAGCCGAGCGGATCGGCGACCGATTCCGGCACCACGATCCTGGCGGCGAAATGGACGATCGAATCAACCTCATGCTCCCTGATCAGCCGGGCGACGAGGTCCGCGTCGCCGACGTCGCCGACGACGAGCCTCGCCTCGTCGGGCACCGCCCAGTCGAAGCCGGTCGAAAGATTGTCGAGGACGACCACGGATTCGCCCGCATCGAGCAGTCCCAAGAGTCATGTGGCCCCCGATGTAGCCGGCCCCGCCGGTCACCAGAACGCTCATTTCAGCCCCTTTCCCCGTTATTCGGGCGCGCCCGCTGGTCGATCGACGGTAGTGGCCCAGTTTGATTGTGTCATGGTGCTGAACGCCGTACTCGCTCACTCCACAAGGAGTTCAGCGCGATCCGTTGTGCGTCGCTGACCTTGTAATTAGCTGCGCTCCTAAAACCGAGAGGCCCGACCTTTTGCAACAGCTCGTGGCGGGCGATTTCCTCTTCGCCGAGCACTTCGCTCTCTGCAACAATAAAAATATCCCTGAGCCAAACCCGATCAGTCTGTACGTTAGGTGTGCGGGGAGTGTGCGAAAAACGAGTGGCGATAGGATCCGCAGGACACACGGAAACGTCCGAATCCACAAAGCATTCTGCTATGATTCCTGGCGTACCGTGGCTGCCATCACCTTTGGATCGCCAAAGAAACACTTGGTCATTAAGACGTATGTCATGTTTAAAACGTTTAACTGTCCATGATATACGCTTAGTTGCAGCCATAGCCGCTAATGTCGAAGCGACTAGGGTTGCTTTGAAAAATCCATGCGGCCATTGTTTGTCTCCCATGCCTCAAGCACGTTGACCATATCGGCGACTTCCCAAAGCCGATCGGTTACGCCAGCGGCCATCGCAGGTGTCATCCTAAGCGTCTTATGGATGCGAACGAAATTGTAACAAAGGAAGTGAAGCGCCATTGCGTGCGCGTGGTTTTCCATCTTCTTTGAAAGGGCGTTCGTTATCGAGTAGCTAGACAAAAGAATCCTACAGACAGTGGCAGGCGTCGCGCAAAACACCATCAATGGCTAACTGAAGATGTCGGCCATCCCGCGCTTGCGCAGCATCTCCATGCGGTAATACCGCTGATGCGGCCTTCTACAAGTTGGGATCAATTCAAGTTGTTTCTGGATCAGGCGCATCCAAGACGCGGGGATACGATGCTGCTTCCGCTTATGATGGACGCTTCTTATCAGCCGAAGACCACCAGAACTCTGCCGCTTTTCTCGCAATCTCCCGACGCGCCTCTGCACTGAGGCTATTTGCCCGCGCCTTGCCACCTTTCAATCCGCCGCGACGGCCAAGGCTGACGGCGGCGGGGTCTTTCCCCTGTTCCTCAGGCGTCGGCTCACGATCGCTCGCTTCGCCCGTGGCGATATCGACTATGCGCTTCGCCCACTCATTCAAATCGCGCGGGCGCTTAGGATGCTTTTCTGGCATGATACGAATATGGGGCGGGGATAAAAGACACCGTTCGCGGAAAATTCGCCTGCCTTAATCAAACTGGCCCACTACCCGATCGACGCATGGATTGCGGCCGGCGGACCTGCTATGCAATAGCAGATTCTCCCCGATCATCTTCTCCCACCCACGACCGTGAATACGATGAAAAAACCCATTCGCAAGGCCGTGCTTCCTGTTGCGGGACTCGGCACCCGCTTCCTGCCGGCGACCAAGGCGATCCCCAAGGAGATGCTGACGGTCGTCGACCGGCCGATCCTGCAATACGTCGTCGATGAGGCGCGCGAGGCGGGGATCGAACATTTCATCTTCGTCACCGGGCGCAACAAGGGCGTCATCGAGGACCATTTCGATTCGTCCTACGAGCTCGAAGACACGCTCAAGCGACGCGGCAAGGAAGCCGAATATTCGGCCCTGATGGCCGATTTGCCGCCTGCCGGCGCGACGAGCTTCACCCGCCAGCAGGCGCCGCTCGGGCTCGGCCACGCGGTCTGGTGCGCTCGCGAGATCGTCGGCGACGAGCCGTTCGCCGTGTTGCTGCCGGACATGGTGACGACGGAAGTCAGTCGTGGCGGGCGCTGTCTCGCCCAGTGCGTCGAGGCCTACGACCGATTCGGCGGCAACGTCCTCGCCGTGGAGGAAGTCTCGCCTCAGGAGACCCATCAGTACGGCGTCGTCGCGATCGGCGCCGACGACGGGCACACATTCGAGATCACCGGCATGGTGGAGAAGCCGAAGCCGGGAAAAGCGCCGTCCAATCTGATCATCTCCGGGCGCTACATCCTGCAGCCGCGAAATCTTCCAGATCCTCGAACAGGCTCGAGAAAGGCGCGGGTGGCGAGATCCAGCTGACCGACGGCATGATCCAGCTTGCCGGCACGCAGGCCTTCCACGGGGTGCGCTTCGACGGGAGCACCTATGACTGCGGCTCGCGGCTCGGCTTCCTTGCCGCCAATATCGCCTTCGCCCTGCGCCGGCGCGACATAGCTCCGGGCCTGAAAGAGGAATTGCGCAAGCTGGGCTTCGCGCCCGTGCAGGCGTGACCGGTTCGGCTCGGGCCGGCCGCGGCCCGCATTTCTGATTGAGATGAACGAAGTTTTGCGCCGGACGCTCGGATGCTAGACAGCGCCATGATTCGCGAACAGGCGAGCGCCGTTCTTTCGGCCTTCCGTACGATTGAGAACGAGCGCCGCGGACTCGAGG
Organism: uncultured Alphaproteobacteria bacterium; assembly: GCA_963835885.1. Lineage (GTDB taxonomy): Bacteria > Pseudomonadota > Alphaproteobacteria > Rhizobiales > Beijerinckiaceae > Roseiarcus. The sequence goes on along the minus strand of CAWIHF010000038.1, from coordinate 53,737 downwards.
CGCTCGAGACAGCGATGCGGAGCGCGGGGGAGGGCGGACTCGGCGCCGCCTTTTCCAAGGCGATCGACACGATTGCCGCGGCGAGCGGCCGAGTGATCGTCACCGGGATGGGCAAATCGGGGCTCATCGGCCGCAAGATTGCGGCGACGCTCGCCTCGACCGGTCAACCGGCCTCTTTCGTCCATTCGGCGGAAGCGAGCCACGGCGATCTCGGCATGGTGCAGAACGGCGACGTCGTGCTCGGCATCTCTTGGTCCGGCGAAACAGTCGAGCTCGCGGCGATCATCACCTTCGCCAAGCGCTACGCCATCCCGCTGATCGCGATGACCGCCAACGCCAATAGCGCGCTTGGCCGGGAAGCCGACGTGTGTCTCACGATGCCCGACGCCGACGAGGCTTGCCCCAACGGGCTTGCGCCGACGACCTCGACGACCATGCAGCTGGTGCTCGGCGACGCGCTGGCGATCGCGCTGCTGGAAGGGCGGGGCTTTACCGCGCGCGACTTCCGCGCCCTCCATCCGGGAGGCAAGCTCGGCGCCATGCTGCAACACGTGCGCGACGTGATGCACACCGGCGAACGCATCCCGCGCATCGCCGCAAGCGCGCGCAATGGCCGAGGCGATCGTCGAGATGTCGTCGAAGGGTTTCGGCTGCGTGGCGGCCTTCGAGGGCGACCAGACTCGTCGGAATCGTCACCGACGGCGACCTGCGCCGCCATCTCGAGGCGGATTTCTCGCTGGAAACGCCGGTCGCCGAGGTGATGACCCGCAAGCCCCGCACGATCGGCCCCGACGCGCTCGTCGCCGAGGCGCTGGAACAGAATCAGCCGCAAGATTTCCGCGCTTCTCGTGGTCGAGCGCGGGGCGGTGGTCGGGATCGTGCATTTCCACGATCTCATGCGCATCGGCGCCGTCTGACGGCCAGAAGGCGCAGAGGATCGCCTCCTCCTCCATGCGCTTGTTCGCGTAATATAAGACGCCGCGACGTCTACGAGCCGGCGTCTTCGTTCAAGACCATCAGCGTCGAGGTTCCGTGGGCGAGAAGGCGACCTTTGGCGTCGGTCACGCGCGCTTCCGCCGAGAGGATTCGCCGGCCGCGCGCGACGACCCGCCCCTCGGCGCGAACCCGCCCGGTGTCCGGTCTGATTGGCCGGGAAAAATTCACCTTGGTTTCGATCGTCGTATAGCGCTCGCCCGGGGGCAAAAGGGTCATCCCGGCGCATCCGGTCGCGCTGTCGACAAGAGTCAGCGCCCAACCACCGTGCACCGCCCCCATCGGGTTGAGGAAGGCTTCTCCCGGCTCGCCTTCAAAGACCGCGGTTCCATCGCCGACTTCGACCAGGGAAAAATCGAGCGTCTTCGCCATCGGCGGCGCCGGCAATTCACCGCGCATCATCGCTTGCAGGACCTCCCTGCCCGACAGGGCCGCGACAGCTTTGCGATCGGCGAGGCCGTGGCGAGATTTTGGCGCGTCGAGCATGAGCGTCCTTTCCATTGCAGATACAAGTGTTGTATATGCAATGGAATGACCCGAAACGCAAGGTCCTCGCCGAAAAGACTGGTCACCGACGCCCGAGTGGCGATCGAGACCTGCGCCGTCGCCAACGCGCGGCTCGCCGCGCGCCGGCTGACCCAATTCCTGACCGATCACATGAAGGCCTCGGCGCTCAGCGTGGCCCAGTTCGGGCTCATGGCGCAAATCGCCGCCGCGAGCGATGATTTGCTCGGCGCGCTGGCTGAGCGCTCAGGCCTCGATCCGTCGACCCTGTCGCGCAACCTGCAGGTGCTGGAGCGTGAGGGGCTGGTCGAAATGGCGGTCGACGAGGCCGATTCCCGCCGCCGTTCCGTCTGGCTGACCGAGGAAGGCGCCCGGCGGCTCGAGGCCGCGCTCGTCGACTGGCGAAAAGCGCACGCGGAGCTCGCCGCCCTCATCGACGTCGGCGCGGTGCAGCGAATCGCCAAGGCGACGGAGCGGCTGGCGGAGGGGTCGACATGAGCTTTACTGGCTGGGGCTTTTCCAAAATGGCCAGCCTATTGGCGATTCCGGGAAACACCGCGAGGCGCCGTTGGACTTCGACCATTGCATCGCCGGCGGCCGAAGGCCTTGTCGATCCTGGGGCGAGCAGCGAAACCCCTTGAGGGAATGCCTTTGGCGGGATCGAGACGCTGTCAGCGGGGCTTGGCTGACGCGCCGGCGGTCCGTCCCCCTCAATTCATCCCAAGCGCCGCGAGATAAAGGTCGAGGATCGTCTCCTCCTCCATCCGCTTTTCGCGGTCCTGTTTGCGGATCGACACGATCTTGCGCATGATTCTCACGTCGAAGCCGTTGGCCTTGGCCTCGCCGTAGACGTCCTTGATGTCGTCGGAAAGCGCCTTCTTCTCCTCCTCGAGCCGCTCGATCCGCTCGATGAAAGCGCGCAGATGGCCGGCGTTCACCTCTTCCGTCCCGGTCGCGACCTCGTCCTTTTTCGCCGCCTTGGCCATCCTGATTCCCTCACGCCAAGAAAGGCGGGGACGTGGCCTCAAACGAGCGGGCGCGTCAAGGGCGACCCAAGCCCACAATTCCCGACAAATCCCGCGCGCGCCGGTGCGTGACCGATTTTGCGGTCGTTGACGGGTCCGAGTGTCACAATCCCGAGGGGTCGATCACCTCCTGACGTTCGTCGACACGCATGGCGGGTCCGGCGATGACTGCGTGCAACCGGGGCGAGTTCGGGCTCGCCGGACGCGGGCGCGGGGCGTCGTCGCCGCGCCAGGGAACGCCACGCGATATCAGGTCGACGCTCGGCAGCGCGCGGTTTGGGCTCATCCGGCCGGTTCTTGCGCCAGCGCCCGGATCCTTTGGCGGGCGTCGAGGAGGGTGGCCAGCGCTTCGGCCCCGCCGCCCAGACGAATGATCAGCTGGCGGGCGTGGCTGACCACCCGTCCGGGCAGGCCGATCAGATGGAAGCGCAGCGCCTTCATGCGTTTGGCCGCCCATCTCTCGCCCAGCGCGAGACGCTTCATCGCGGCGTTTAGATTGAACGCCAGGATCGTCAGCGCCCACCAGGCGGCGTTGGCGCCGAACAGCCCAGAGGGCATCTGTCCGCCCGCCAGGTCGGATTTCGTCGCCGAATGGACTTCCTCGCTCTTGCCGCAGCGCTCGCGCAGCCACCAGATCACGCCCTCGCCGGCGCCCGTGCGGTTGGTCACGACGGCGAACAGTTTATAGACCCCCTTCGGGCCGAACGCCTGGGTGGGAAACGGCAGCTTCGCCTCGTCGCCCAGCGCCAGCTGGCGCAGCGGCTCGCGGATCGCGAGAAAGCGGTAATCGGCGCGGTTGCGGCTGTGCCCGGCCCAATTGGGCACGTAAACGACCTCGGCCCATTCTTGATCGGTCTGTTGCGGCTGGCCGTCCGTTTTGCGGATCAGCGGCTTCCACGCGCTCTCGGGCGTCGTCCGCACAGCGGCGCGGAAAGCCTCGGTCACGTCGGCGCCGATCGCGAACTCGATCACGCCAAAGCGCGGGTCTTTTCCCTCGCCGCAATAGAGCAGCAGCTCTTCCTGATAGGCCGCCGTGTCCGAACGCAACGAGACCCTCCTCACGCTGTCCGGCAGATGGCGCAGGCTCTCTTTCAGGACGCGCAACTGCTCGTGTCCGGCGGGCACGTTGCCGTCGCGGAACTCCGAATAGAGCATCGCGCCCTGCTCCGCCCACCAGCAGTTCAGCGGCTGATACGCCTTGAACTTCTTGTAGCAAAACAGCGCCTCGCGCTTGTGCGTCTCAATCAGCGTCGCGTCCATGTCCAGCGTCGCCGTCGCCGCGGGCTGACGCTTCTGCAGAAAGTCCAGCAGCGCCTGGTTCACCCGCCAGAGACCGCGCAGTGCCTGCGTCACCGCCGGAATGAACGCCATCCCCGCGACCGCCTTGGGCGAAGCTGGATCATCGAACCGTTCCAGCCAGCCCGACAGCGCCGACGGCGAGGGCGTCGCCCGCTCGCGCTCGCGCCGCCAGCGGCTTTTCAGCGACCGCCGTTCGGCGCGCGACAGCAAATCCTTCTCGATCGCCCGCAGGATCGCCGAAAAGCCGCTGTCGCGCTCCAACCGTTCGATGTCTTCCACGCAGTCGCCGCCGGACAGATTCAGGAAAATCACCGCCAGAACCATCTGGATGTCGAGCCAGCCCTGGCCGCCGGCCGCCCGAACATGCCGCTGGATCGCCCCGCCGAGGCCGCAGGCCTTGATCAGGTCGAGATACAACGGAAGCCCGGCCAACGACGTCAATCCATGGCTGGACGAATCGGCCTCATACTGGAAATCGAGCAGCCCCTGTCCCTGCATCGCGCACCCCGTTGGTGATGATTTTCGAGTTGCAAACCAAGACTATCTCCCTGATTCCTCAGGGCCAACGGGGAACTTGAAATTTTCCTGATGCGGAATTCAGGAAGCCGCCTGTGGATGAGCGTCGCGGGGGCTCGGATCGCGGGGCGCCCGAACTGGAGCGTCGTCAGCCGCTCCGGCCGCGCCGGGCGCGGCTGCCGAAATCACGCGGCGCGCGAGCGGCCTGCCCGGCGAGAATGGGCTTGAGCAGGCGGGCAAACCTCTCGGCCCAGGCGATCGCGCCGATCGGTTCGTCGACGAGATCCTGCCGGATCTCGATCAGCGCATTGGCGAGGCCGCGCGCGGTCGCGACCGCGTCGATCGTGTCGCCGGCGAGCGCCCCGTCGTAGGGCTCATTGTCGCCGATCCCTTGGGCGTGCAGGTCAGGCTCGGCGTGCAGTGCTTCGAGGAGCGGTCTTGCAATGCGGTCGTCCAAGTCCCATAGGACCCCGACCTTCCAACGGCGCGCCGCGCCCCGCCAGACCGGGGTGAAGGAATGGATCGAGACCAGCGCCGGCGGCTCGCCGGTCGCGAGCATCGATTCGACCGTCGCTTCGATTGTCTGGCGGTAGGGCGCCCAGAAGCGCTCGCGACGGACGGCGATCTCGGCCGCATCGATCCGCGCATTGCCCGGCACGATCGCGCCGTCGGAATAGCGCATGACCAGGGTCGGGTCGTCGGCCCCGCGGTTCGGATCGATAAGGAGACGCGAAAAGGTCGAAAGCACCGCGGGCGCATTGAGCCGCGCTGCAAGCGCCCGGGTCAGATCCGCCGCTCCGACGTCGTAGGCGATGTGGCGCTCGAGCGCCTCTCGCTTGAGGCCGAGCGCGCCATAGCCGGGCGGTATGGCGTTCGACGCGTGGTCGCAGACGAGGAGGACGCTCGCGTCGAGCGGCCCTGAGATGGTCTCGACCGGGGAGAAAGCCTCCTCGACGGACTCGAGATTGATGCGCGCTGTTCGGTCCATCGCCGGCTCTTGCTCGAGGGGTTGGGCGAGACTATGGACGTGAAGCTCAATTCGGGGCCCAAGTCCACCGCCCGCGGACGAATATCCTGTTGGACGCAACCGTCAGACCGGCCGCGGCGGCGCGCGGCGCGCTCGCGCCATTCGCCGCCCTGGTCGTCGGGGCGGTGGCGATGGGCGTTTCGCCCATCTTCGTCCGGCTCGCCGACGTCGGGCCGTTTACCAGCGCCTTCTGGCGGGTCGCCCTCGCGCTGCCGCTGCTCTATGCCTGGATGCGTCTGGCCGACGGGGAGGAGGCCGCGGACGAGCGGTTCTCGAACGCCGCGATCCTGGCCGGGCTCGCTTTCTCCGGCGACCTGTTCTTCTGGCATCTCGCCATCGTCCATACGAGCGTCGCCAACGCGACCTTCTTCGCCACGACCGCGCCAATCTGGGTCGTGGTGTTCGGCTGGCTTTTCTTTCGTCAGAGGGTCACCGCTGGGATCCTCGCCGGCCTCGGCCTCTGCCTGATCGGCGGGACGGCTCTGCTCGCGCAAAGCTTCGAGGTCAAGCCCGCCGGCGCGCTCGGCGACGTGTTCGGCATCGCGACCGGCGTCTTCTTCGGCCTCTACTTTCTGGCCGTCCAGGCGGCGCGGAAGACGGAATCCGCGGCGCGTCTGACCTTCGAAGCGACCTTGATCACCGCAGCGATTCTGTTCGTCGTTGCGCTTATCGCCGAGCGGTCGATGCTGCCCCACACGATCCGGGGCGTGGCGGCGCTTGTGGCGATGGCCTGGATCAGCCATAGCGGCGGCCAGGGCCTGTTGTCGATCGCGCTCGGTCGCCTGCCGGCCGCTTTCTCTTCGCTCGTCATCTTTCTCGAGGCGATCGCCGCGGCAGGTTTCGCCTACCTCGTGCTCGGCGAGCCGGTCACCTGGATTCAGGCCCTCGGCGGACTGGCCATCCTTGCCGGGATCTTCGTCGCCCGACCCCGTTGAACCGTTAGCCGGCGATGGTCGCGCCGCCGTCGACCACAATCATCTGGCCGGTCACGAAGGAGCTGGCCTTCGAAGCGAGGAAGACGGCCGCGCCGGCGATCTCGTCGGGCTCGCCTATGCGCGCGAGCGGCGTCATCGCCGTGACCGCTTTCAGCTTTTGCGGATCCTCCCACAGGGCGCGAGCGAAATCGGTTCTGACGAGGCCGGGCGCGATGCAGTTGACGCGCACATTGTGCCTGCCCCACTCGACCGCGAGGTTGCGCGCGAGCTGGAAGTCGGCCGCCTTCGAGACGTTATACGCTCCGATGACCGACGATCCCTTCAGCCCTCCGATTGACGACACGATCACGATCGAACCGTCTTGGCGTTCGATCATGCCCGGCGCGGCCATCTGGATCAGCCAGTTGTTGGCAAGCACGTTGTTGTCGAGGATCTTGCGGAACTGTTCGTCGGAAATTCCCGCCAGAGGCCCATAATACGGATTGGACGCCGCGTTACAGACGAGAGTGTCGATTTGGGAGAGGATTTGTTTCGTTTCGTCGATCAGACGCCGAAGCGCCTCCTTGGACGAAATGTTGGCCGCAAGCGGGATAGCCGCCTCGCGTCCGCATGCGCCATTGATTGCCGCAGCCGCTTCCGCACAGGCATCCGCCTTGCGCGACGAGATGACAACGTTGGCCCCGTGCTCCGCCAATCGTTGGGCGATGGCGCGGCCGATCCCGCGCGAGGAGCCGGTGACGACCGCGACGCGGCCGGTGAGATCAAACAGGTTCGTCAAGGCGCGCCCCTCCCGAAAAGCCAGCCTGTCCTCTCGCTCAGCCCCGCCCAGGTCTTCGGACACATTAAGCCATGCTCCAGCTCCCGCTCGTCGGCGTCCGATCGATCAGCGCCGAAAACGAGCGAGAACCGGCTCCCCAACGGGTCGATCCGTTGGGGACCGAATCACTTCTTCGGCGCCGGCGCGGCCGGAGCCGCCGGAGCGGCCGGCGCCGCGGGGGCGGCGGCTCCGTTCTGCTGCTGCTGCTGTTCGAGCATCTTGCGCTGCTCTTCGGCCTTCTTCTGCAACTGCTGCTGCAACGCCTGGCGCTGCTGTTCGAGGAGCTTCGGATCGGTCGGCTTGCCCTCGAAGGTCGCGCCGAAATCCTTGAGCGGAATGTTGAGCGTCAGTTCGCGGCCTGACGGGTCGCTGCCCGGAAGCCGCATGATGACGGCGAGGTTCTGCCCCTTCTTGAGGCCGGCCAGCTCTCTCGGGGTGATGTCGACTTCGGCGGTGCAGGCGTTCTGGAAGCACATGTCGTACTTGCCGTCGATCGGCTCGGACTTGTCGATGATGACACGGAAGCCCGGCTTCAGCAGCATGCCGATCGGCAGGATCATGAAGCGCAGCTTGCGCTTCTCCTCGCCCTGCAGCTCGAACACCTGCATGCTGATCATCGGCGGCTGATCGGCCGACTGGCCGAAGTCGCGCATGGTCTGGCACGCATCGCGCCCGGTGGCCTGCTCCTTGCCGCAAAGCTTGACCCACTGGGGCTCCGGCGAGACGAGTTCGATCTTTGACGGCGGCTGCGGCGCGGGCTGAGCGGCGGGCGCTCCCGGCGCAGGAGCGGCGGGCTTCGCCGACGGGTTCTGCGCAAGGGCTGCGCCCGACGCGAGCGCGAAGCTCATTGCGAGCGCCGCGGCGCCCAAGCGCGTGACAGGGAGTGTCATTCATGATCCTTTCAAGCCGTATGCAAACGATCGCGGTGCATTCCGCCCTTCCAGCGTCGCCGGGCGCGCAAGCCCTTCGGCGAGCCGTCGGGCGACATTATGACCCGACGGCGCCGCTGTCGGACGGTTCTCTGGCGCGCTCTCTTTCCATATTCGACGCGACAATCCAATAACAATTTCGACCCCGTCGCGGGGCTGCCGCGGCTCATTCGCTGAGGAAAGCGGACAAGCGCTCGGAAAGTCGCCGTTGACCGAGAATCGGCGCATTTGCGAGTGCTAAGCTCCAGCCGATGGTTGGGTTCTTGATTCGCCTCGCGCTCGGCGCCGCGCTGATCCTCGCTGCGCCGCATTCGGCCGGCGCCGACATCGGCCAGCCCGTCGGGGCGGTCGCCATGCATGGCGAGCCCGCGCTCGGAGCCGACTTCAAACATCTGCCCTATGTCAACCCCGACGCGCCGAAGGGCGGCCGCCTCGACCTCGCCTATCTCGGCGCATTCGACAGCCTGAATCCTTACAATGTCAAAGCGTTGTCGACCGCGCAGGGCCTCATCGGCAATGTCTATCAGTCGCTGATGGCGCGCTCCGACGACGAGCCCTTCACGCTTTACGGCCTCATTGCCGAGAGCCTCGAGACGGACAAAGCGCGCGATATGGTCGTCTTTCACCTCGACCCGAGGGCGCATTTTTCCGACGGCTCCCCCATCACCTCGGCCGACGTCATCTTCACTTTCAATCTCCTGAAGACAAAAGGCCGTCCGCAGCAGCGCGCCGCCTACAACCTCGTGAGAAGCGTCGAAACGCCGGACGATCGGACCGTGCGCTTCGACCTTACCGGCGCGAACGACCGTGAGCTTCCGCTGACCCTGGCGATGATGCCGGTCCTCTCCCGCGCCCACCCCGACGCCGAGCATTTCGAAGATCAGACCTTGCAGATCCCGATCGCCTCGGGCCCCTATCGGGTCGCCGAAGTGGAGCCGGGCCAACGGCTCGTGCTGGAGCGCGATCCCAACTATTGGGCACGCGATCTGCCGATCGCCAAGGGCCTCGACAACTTCGAGACGATCCGCATCGACTATTTCCGCGACGCGAACTCGATGTTCGAAGCGTTCAAGGCGGGCCTGATCGATTTCCGGGTCGAGGACAACGTGACGCGCTGGCGGTCCCAATATAATTTCCCCGCCGCAAAGGATGGCCGCATTGTCAGGGCGGCGATACCGAACGGCCTGCCCAAGGGCGTTTCCGGCTTCGCCTTCAATACGAGGCGCCGGATGTTCGCTGACCCGCGCGTGCGCGAGGCGCTCGCCGCCATGTTCGACTTCGAGTGGATCAACGCCAATCTTTACGCGGGCGCCTACAGGCGCTCGCAAGGGTTCTTCGACGACAGCGAACTCTCCTCGATCGGCCGCCCGGCGTCGGAGCGCGAGCGCGCGCTGCTGAAGCCGTTTCCCGGTGCGGTGCGCGCGGACGTGATAGAAGGACGTTGGCGGGCGCCGACGTCCGACGGCACCGGGCGCGACCGAGCGGTCGCGCGGCGCGTCATCGACGAGCTTCAGAGCACCGGCTACGTTCTCAAGGACGGGCGGCTGGCGGACCGGCGGGGAACGCCGCTCGCCTTCGAGATCACGGTCAAGGATCGGGAGGAGGAGCGCCTCGCGCTCGCCTACGCCCGCAATCTCGCGCGCGTGGGCGTTACCGCGAGCGTGCGCATCGTCGACGACGTGCAGTTCGAGCGGCGCCGGACGCGATTCGACTTCGACATGATGCCCGGAACCTGGACCGCTTCGCCCTCGCCGGGCAATGAGCAGCGCGGTCGTTGGGGCTCCGCGTCGGCCAGCGCCGAGGGCGCCTACAACATCGCCGGCGTCGCCTCGCCGGCAGTCGATGCGATGATTGCGGCGATGCTGGCCGCGGAAACCAGCGAGGACTTCGTCGCGGCGGTGCGGGCCCTCGACCGCGTCCTGATCTCCGGCTTCTATATCGTGCCGCTCTATTATGCGCCGGAGACGTGGATCGCCTATTCGAGCAAGCTCGGGCGCCCCTACGTCACGCCGCTGTTCGGCGTCGATCTCGCCACCTGGTGGAGGCGGGAGAAGTGAGCCCGCACAGGCGACCGCAAGGTTGCGCTTTCCGCCGGCCTCATCTTGGCCTCGCGCCGGTTTGGCCGCCGGCCGGCCTCGCCCCGCTGCGCACGAAAGCTCCATTCGCGACATGGGACCCGCTGGGGAGACCTGCGCCATCCACCTGCTCATCGAGCGCGGCTGGGCGCAGTGGCGACACCTGCGAAGGCGGTCCAAGCCAGGAGAAAATGCGGCAAAGCCGGCGGAAACCGGAGCAAAGGCGGGGGAAGCCGAATCAAAGGAAAAGTCTTCCGAGTATTGCTGCTTTCCAAACACTTAGGCCGAAATCCAAATTTATTTTGGCTCAATTAGCGTTAGATTGAGGTGGCCTGTTTGTGCTACGATTTATTATGGATTGACAGGGGATAGCGATGGATCAGGGGATGTTTCGAGCGTGGCTGGCGGAGATCGACGGTCTGACGGCAAAGCAGCGCCAGGAGCTCGAGGCGGTGCTGGCCGGCCGGCAGCCCAGAGCGGCGGTGGCGGCGGCGATCGAGGAGCGCTTGGGCGAGGCGCGGCGCTGTCCGCACTGCGGCGGGGCGTCGGTGGGCGGGGGCCGAACCGACGGCCTGCGCCGTTTCCGCTGCAAGGATTGCCGCAGAAGCTTCAATGCGCTGACCGGAACGCCGCTGGCCCGATTGCGCAAGAAGGAACGCTGGCTTGATTTTGGTCAGTCGGTGAGCGAGGGCGAGACGGTGGCCGCCTCGGCCGAGCGGTGCGGGGTGGCGGTGAGCACGGCGTTCCGCTGGCGACATCGCTTCCTGCGCGCCGCCAAGAACCCCACGCGCCTGTTGAGCGGCATCGTCGAAGTCGACGAAACCTATATATTATCAAGCTGTAAGGGCGAGCGTCGCCTCGGTCGCAAGGCTCGCAGGCGGGGCGGAAAAGCAGCCAAGCGCGGCCTTTCGGACGAACAGACGCCGATCCTGGTGGCCGCCGACCGGAGCGGCGCCACCATCAGCGCCGTCCTCTCGGCCGTGACCGCCCAGACCATCAAGCCGGTGCTCGCGCCCATTCTGGGTAAGGACACCTTGCTCGTCACCGACGGCAATAACGTCTACCCGCCTTGCGCCGCCGCCCTCGGCGTCAGCCATGAAGCGCTCAACCAGTCGAAAGGTGAACGCGTCCGCGGCGAATTACACATCCAGACCGTCAACAGTCGCCATGAGAGCCTCAAAACCTTCCTGCGCCCCCGTCGCGGCATTGCCACAAAATACCTCGACAGCTACCTCAGGTGGTTCCACCTCGCCGGCCTCAAGCACAATCCCACGCCCCGAGCATGCCTCAATGCCGCCATCGGCGGAGGAGCCCAAATGATGATATCAATCTAACGCGAATTGAGCTTTTATTTTTTCCCTCTTCTCGCGCCTCGCCCTCCGAGGTCGGAGGCGAGATGCGCGCCCAAGGCGGGCGCCATAGGAATTGAGCCTTCGCTTGACGGCCGGCGTCCCCTATCTCGTCCATACTCGCCACACGCTCTTTCGCCGGTTCGACGGACGGAAGGATGCCCAAATCCTGAGTTTGTCCATAATTATGTTCCTGATTTGTTCGAAAAGCAAGACAATTTTCGGAGCGGCCTCGGCCGCCGTGCCCAAGACCGCATTCGGCGGATGCCGACTGGCAGAACTGAACGATGACAGATCCGATGCTTGAAACCCGCGCAGCGAGCCGACGCCCACGCGCGGGTATGTTGGCCGATCAGGATCAGCGCCTTGTCGCGCTCGCTCGCGAGCGTGTCGGGAACGCGCTTGACGAGCTTCGCCACGATCGCAGCGGTCGCCGGCGCCTTGCCCTTCTGCGCGGTCCCCAGCTTGCGCCGGACTCCGCGCATGACTGCTTTAACGCTCTCGTTAATCGGCGGCTCGAAGCTGGCGAGCTTGTGCGCGTAGGCGATCGCCGCCGCGCGGCGCGATATGGTCGAGACCTTGAGGCCGGAATTGGCGAGGGCCGCCAGATAAGCCGCAACGGTCGCCGGCGTCGCGGGAAGCGCGATCGCGCCGACCGCCTGGCGCCAGGTCGTGAAACGCCGGATGTTGGCAAGGGTGGCTCGGCGTGTGGCGTCGGCCATTTCGCTGAGCGCGTAGCCGGCGGCGGAAGTCAGTGCATCCGTGAGCCCCGCCGCCGGCGCGCTTCCGACCTGGCGCAGCGTCAGATCGGAAGTCATTGCTATCTGCGCGGCACGCCGGCCCTCTCGGCGATCTCGCGCTTGTTTGCGCAGCAGGCGCACACCAGATCCGATTTCAGCCAGCGCCGCCGCTCGATTTCGGCGTTGCGCTGGAGGGCCTGAATTCGCTGCGTCGACACGGGCTCGCCGCAGTCGAAACAGGGCTGGCCGAAGCGCGCACGGATCAATACGCCCATGGGCTTCCGGCCTCCCTTGTTTTCAGCCCTACCTACGGTGAGGGTACTTGTGGTCGAGCTCTCTGCAGATTTGGCGCGAAGCCGAAACGTCGAGAAAATGGGGCTTGCGGAACGGCAGGAACGGGCGGGAAGTGGTTGCAGTGCTGAAATTGCGGTCATTCGCCGACCGCGCGGCATATGCATTCAAATTGACCCCGAGCGGATAGTTGCGATGGTTACATCGCGTAGACGCCAATAAAATAAGGATGAATTGCTTTTTCGCCCTCGCGCCTGGGGCGCACTGGTAGCGGCATGCCCGCGATTTGACGAATAGTGCTACGCGTCCGACGCGCGCTTGGCGATCTCTCGATAGAGAGCCTCAGGACTAACGCCAATCTCATCGGCGATCCGACGCCATTGTCCCTTAGTGGCTAGAGCGCCGTTCCAGAACATCCAAGCGCTGAGCCGCGCCGCGACCGTCTTCATCGAGAGGATTTCGGCATGAAGTCGAGCGCGTTGGACCTCACGCGCCAGGTGTTGAGCCCAAGCCTGATACGCTTCCGGTTTCGTTTCCAGGCAGCGGCGGAAATCCTTTCGCGCTACGGCCCATGTTGCGGCTACGGTCTCGGCGCGGGCATCGCAATGGTAGCTTTCCGAATACACCGAGGCCTCCGCGAGGATCGAGCCCGCCTGAGCGCGTTGCAGGATCAGAGCCGCGCCCTCGTCTTGGTGACGCACCAGATGTATCGTTCCGCGCCGCACGAAGTGAACAAGGCGGATCGGGTCGCCCAGATGAAAGATCGATGCGCCAGCGGCGAACTCGCATTCGCGGCCCCGCAATCCCTGAAGGAATGAGCCCAAGTCCTCGGACATGATCGCTATCATGTCTCAGACGGTCAACGTATGGCAAGTTTATCTAACGAAGGAGACTTCCATGATCCGCGCCCTTGCTTTGATCGCTTGCCTCGTCCCTGCCGCCGCGTTCGCACAGTCGAATGTCGAGCCTCCTGCCGACATAGGGGCCGCCCATCAGAAGATGCACGGGCAACATATGCAGGGCCAGCACATGATGGGCGGACAACCGCCAGGCAGCGCGCTCGCGACCCAGCCCGGACAAGGCGCGTTCGCCGCGATTCAGGAGATCGTCGAAATTCTCATGGCCGACCCCAAGACCGACTGGTCCAAGGTCAATATCGACGCGCTTCGGCAACATCTTATCGACATGAACAACGTGACGCTCGCCGCGAATGTGAAGAACGAGCCGATCGACGGCGGCATGCGCTTCGACATCACCGGCGAAGGCCCAGTTCGCGACTCCATTCGGCGCATGACGACGGCCCATGCGGCGACGATGAATGGCGTTGACGGATGGAAGTTTGAAGCGGCCGAAATCGAGGGCGGGGCTTCCTTGACCGTCCATGCGCCCGCCAAGGACGCGGACAAGTTGCGTGGGCTCGGCTTCCTCGGCGTCCTGACGCTCGGCATGCATCATCAAATTCACCACCTGATGATCGCGCGGGGCGAGAACCCGCATCAATAGCGGCGTCTTCGCGCCCGCGCCGACGCTTCATGCCGGCGACGATGAGGCGTATCAATGTTCGGCTCTTGCGAGGTTCCCAATAGAAACCATTAGGGGTGTCGCTCAGTCATTGTCCTGCGGACGTGGGATTTTTTGCATATGCGCCGAATGAATCCGATCATATTCGGGATCGCATTCGCTGTCCTTGGCACCGCCTATCACGCGGTCCGCGTGGTCCGCGTTGTGCTTGGCCTGGCAGAGCCGCACAGCATCGGATCGCTCGGTTTTCCGTTGACGGCGTCGATCGTCATCGGCGCCACGGCCATTGTCGCTTTCCTTGTCGGGTTGGTATTCGGCGTCGTTTGGAATTGGTTGGCGGCCGCGACCAAACTGACGCGCGCGGCTTGGGTCATAGCGATCTTGGTGATCGCGGCCGGCGCAGGTTTCGCCGCCTGGGCGCTGTTCCTGAGTCCGATCAGAGCGCCGGCCGCAACGATCCAGAGCGATGTGGCGGTTCAAGTCTTCGGTCTCGGAACGGTCGAGGCGCGCGTCGAATCCAAGGTCGGCTTCAAGGTGTCCGGCGTGCTCGTCGATCTGCGCGCCGATGTCGGCGATCGCGTCCCCAAGGGCGATGTGCTGGCTCGCCTCGACGATCGCGAGCAGGCGGCGCAGGTCGCCAGGGCCAAGGCGGCCGTCGCACAAAGCGAGGCCAATCTTCAACGGGCGAGGGCAAGCGTCGACAAGGCCAAAGCGAACTTTGCCAGTACCAAGAGCATCAATGAACGGCGACAAAAGCTTCTTCAGACCAATATCGCCTCGGTCGAGACAGCGGAGACGGCTCAAGCGGCCGAAGATGCCGCCTCGGCGGATTTGAACCTGGCGAACAGCGACGTTCTTGTCGCCCAGGCGAACATCAGCGACGCCAAAGCGCAACAGCAGTTGCAGTCCGCCACGTTGGATTTTCACACGCTCACGGCACCCTATGACGCGATGGTGATCGCGCGTTTGCAGGAGCTCGGCTCAGCCCTCAACGCGGGACAGCCGGTGTTCACGCTCATCGATCCGAAAACGGTCTGGGCGCTCGCTTATATTGACGAGAGCAAGGCTGGCGACATTAGCGTCGGCCAGCCGGCCGAGATTGTGCTGCGATCGCGGCCGGGCCTCAGAATCGCCGGTCAGGTCGCGCGCATCGAGCCGGAAAGCGACCGGATCAACGAAGAGCGGCGGATAGAGGTCGCTTTCGATCAAATCCCCGCCGACGTCAACCTCGGCGAGCAGGCGGAGGTCTATATCACCACGACTCGCTTGCCGCGAGCCTTGCTCGTTCCCGAAGCCGCGATCATAGGCCTCACCAAGACAGGCGGGACGGTTTGGACGGTCGAGAACGGGCGCCTCCAGCAGAGGGAAGTGACGGTTGGGCGGCGGCTGCTCGACGGGCGCTATGAAATCACCGGCGGAGTGCCGACCGGGGCCGCGGTGCTCGCGCAGCTGCCCAGCAGGCTGCGCGTCGGCCGCGCCGCCACGATCGCCCCAGAGCCAAGACGATGAATCTGGCTTATCGTGACATCCGGCACAATCTGCTGCGTTTCGTTCTGACCAACTTCGGCCTGAGCCTGTTGCTCGGCATCGTCATCGTGATCACCGGCGTCTACGGCGGCATGGTCGACGACGCGTTGAGGCAGGCGCGCGCGCCGAACGCCGATCTGTGGGTGGTCGAGGCGGGAACCCATGGTCCCTTCGCCGAGGCGTCGCGCATCCCCGGCGACACCAGGGAATTGGTCAGCCGGGTGTATGGCGTCGAGCGCGCCGGCTCTGTCACCTACCAGTCGGTGCAAACTGAGCTTGACGGCAAGCCGCTGCGCCTTTTCCTCATCGGCTATGAGCTGGGCCGCCCCGGCGGGCCGCAAAAGCTGATCGCCGGGCGCGACATCATTCGAAGTCATTACGAAATGGTCGTCGACCGCTCGGCCGGCCTGGCGCTGGGCCAGGAAGTGCCGTTGGGCACCCACGGCCATGTGTTCACCGTGGTCGGGCTGATGCGTGACGAAGTGACCTCCTCCGGCGATCCCGTAGGCTACATCACCCTGCTCGACGCGCAGGCGCTGCAATTCGAGCTGGCGCCTCCGGCTGAGCGGCGTGAGGCAGCGCGGGGAGAAGGTTTGGAAACCAGCGACCAGATCAACGCCGTCATCACCAAAGTGTCCCCCTATGTTCCAGTCGAAGAGGTCTCCGCCGCGCTGGCGCGATGGAAACACCTCACGACGTTGACGCAGGCGCAACAGGAAAGTCTGTTGCTCAACGACGTCATCGCCAAGTCGCGCAAACAGCAACTGATGATCATGGTGCTGCTGATCATCGTTTCGGCTGTCATCATTGCCCTGATCGTCTACACGCTGACCATGGACAAGGTGCGCTCGATCGCCACGCTTAAATTCGTCGGCGCGCCGGATCGGACTATTGTCGGCATGATCGTGCAGCAGGCGCTGTCGATGGGGATTTTCAGCTACTTGATCGGGCTTGCGCTCGTACTCGCCTTCCAGTCCTACTTTCCGCGCCGGCTCGTTCTGGATTTCGAGAGCATAGCCGTCGTGTTCGTCGTCACGGTGGCGATCTGCTTGGCCGCCAGCACCCTCGGTATTCGGGTTGCGCTGCGGGTCGACCCGGCCGAGGCGCTGGCGAGTTCGGGATAGCGCCATGACGGAGGCCAGCACGCGGCCGGTCGTACGTATCGAGCGCCTCTCCAAGCATTTCGGGCAGGGGTCGACACGGGTCGACGCCCTGGTCAACGTGAGCCTGGAAGTCCATGCCGGTCACGTTGTCGGATTGATGGGGCCAAGCGGGTCCGGCAAGACGACGCTGCTGCACTGCATCGCCTGCATTCTCGAACCGAGCGGCGGGCGCATCGCGCTGGACGGAGAGACCGTCTACGACAAGCGCTGGCTCAAGTCCGATCTGCGCCGGTTGCGGCTCGACAAGATCGGCTTCATTTTTCAATACCCGAACTTGCTGCCGTTTCTCGACGGCAGCGACAATGTCGCGATCGTGCTCGATCTTGCCGGCTATCGCTCCGCCGCCGCCCGCGCGCGGGCCGTCGAGCTGCTCGACTACCTTGAGGTCGGCCACCGCAAGCACGCCTTGCCGGGCCAGCTCTCTGGCGGCGAGGCGCAACGGGTCGCGATCGCCCGCGCGCTCGCCAACCGGCCGCGGATCATCCTCGCAGACGAGCCGACAGCGCCGCTCGAACTCGGCGCGCGCCCGGATCGTGATGGACCTGTTGCGCCGGATCGCCGTCGAACAGGGAGCGGCAATCATCGTCGTAACCCATGACGAGATGATTCTCGATCGCTTCGATCACATCTTCCGGCTACGCGACGGCAAACTGGAGACCGCGCCCGCGGCCGCCACCCCGCCGCCCTCCGAGACCGTCTGATAACTGTTAACAGGTTGAGCAGTCGATGAACTACTATGCCAAGCACCGAGAGATCGTCCGTGAAGTAGGTTACCTGGTTTCTTCTTCGCCGGTGCGATAATTCTGTACTTTATTATAGCGCTTGAAGTGCTGATCATGATCAGCCCCTTTGCTGTGTTCTTCGATGCCGCCTTGAATCCGGTCCTCCTCTTCCGCGGCGGAAGAACTTGTGGAAGTAGAGCTGCGCCATGCAGACCAGGAAGACAACCACCCCAACCACGAAGAGGACCGAACCGGTGACCCGGACAGTCTGGAGGAAACAACCCGGGCGGCGAGACCATGTGCGGCAGAAAGAATGCGGTGAGCCAGCGCGTGGCCGGCCACTCGGCGACCCGGCGCTCGGCGGGCTCTACCATTGGATTCGGCACCCGCAGTATCTCGCTCTAGAGACACCTTGAGGGCGGCGACATGGCAGCGCACCACGGCATCGGAGGCGCGTCGGGGACTAGTTCATCAATTCGTTGAAACCGATCCTATGCGCGGGATTCATCTTTCCCGACATGGCTTGTAGCCTTGCTGGTTTGATTTGGAAGCAGGGTTTGAGGACATGGCGGGACGGCGGAAGGCGATCGAATTGGCAATTGGCAAGGCGGATTTGGCGGCGTTGCGCGCGATCGCCCGCTCGCGAACGGAACCGGCGGGCCGGGTCGAGCGAGCGCGGATTTTGCTGGCCTACCGGGAGGACCCATCGTTTTTCGCGGTGGGGCGAGCCATGGGCGCACACCATCAGACGGTCCAGCGCTGTGTCGAGCGGGCGTTGGCCTATTGTCCGATGTCGGCGCTCGACGATCGCCCGCGGCCCGGCCGGGAGGCGACGATCACCGCCGAGGCCAAGGCATGGATTGTCGACCTCGCCTGCCGCAAGGCCAAGGACCTCGGCTATCCCCACGAATTGTGGACGACGCGGCTGCTCGCCCGCCATGTGCGCGAGCATGGGCCGGCAGAAGGGCACGCTTGCCTTGCCAAGCTGGCTCAGGGCACGCTGTGCAACATCCTCAATGAGCAGGAGATCAAGCCGCACAAGGTCCGCTATTACCTGGAACGCCGCGACCCGGAGTTCAAGCAGAGGATGGCGGAGGTTCTGTGCGTCTATCGCGAGGTGAAGCTTATCAAGGAGACCGCGGCCGCCGCGAAACAAAAGCCGAGCGATGCGGTGGCGATCGTCTCCTACGATGAGAAGCCTGGCATTCAGGCAATCGCCACGACGGCCCCGGACCTGCCGCCCGAGCCCGGCAGACATGCGACCTTGGCGCGCGATCACGAGTACAAGCGCCACGGCACGGTCAGCTTGCTGGCGGGCATCGATCTGCTCACCGGCCAGGTCCACGCCCTCGTCAAGGATCGCCACCGAAGCCGCGAATTCATCGAATTCCTCAAGCTTCTCGACGCCGCCTATCCGACCCATACGGCGATCAAGCTAATCCTCGACAATCATTCCGCGCACATCTCAAAGGAGACCAAGGCTTGGCTCGCGGACCAGCCTGTCGGTCGCTTCGAATTCACCTTCACCCCCAAGCACGGCTCCTGGCTCAATCTCGTAGAAGGTTTCTTCTCCAAGCTCGCCCGTTCGGTGCTGCGTCACATCCGTGTCGCATCCAAACAGGAACTCAAGGACCGCATCATGGCCGCCATGGATCACTTCAATCGAGACCCCATCGTCCACACTTGGTCCTATAAGCTCGACCAAGCCGCATGATACGATTTCGAATTTCGAAATCGATGAACTAGTACGCCCTCTTGAGACATGGTCCGCCGGCTCATCTTCCTGCGGCTCGACTCTCGCTCCTGGCGCCTTGTCGCCTTGCGCCTACGACCGCTTTCTGAAGGTCTCCGCACGTTCCCGGCTGACCGCCAATGTCGCCAAAGGGTCGATTTTGTCCGTCTAGTCGTGGCCAGGATTAGAGCGGAATCCGATCATCCTGTATCGTCCTGATAACCACAGGATTTGAAGTAATTTGTACATTCGGAGGGGTGGAAGATTTCGGCGCAGGTTTCGAGTGCGCGCATCAGGCCCGAGACGGTCCGTTCGGCGATTTTGCGCAGGAAGGCTTTGAGCTTGGAGAAGGCTTTTTCGATGGGGTTCATATCAGGACTGTAGGCCGGGAGATTTCGCAACTCCGCGCCCGCCGCCTTGATCAGTTGCTCGACCCGCGGCCCCTTGTGAGCGGGGAGATTGTCCATGACGACGGTCTCGCCGGGCGAGAGGGTGGGCACGAGGCATGTCTCCAGCCAATCCTCGAACCGGGCGGCGTTCATCGGTCCGTCGAAAGTCTTTGTCGCCGTCAGGCCGCGAAGGCGAAGGCCGGCGACCAACGTTACCGTTTTGTAGTGACTGTGCGGGATAGCGGCCCGCAAGCGGCGCCCGCGCCAGCAACGTCCGCTTTTGCGCGCGAGATTGGTGGAGGCTCCCGTCTCATCAATGAAAACCAGTTTCGTCGGATCGAGATCGAGCTGCCCCGCGAACCATTCCCGGCGTCGATTTTGCACGTCCGCGCGTTGTTGTTCCTCGGCGTGCGCCGTTTTTTTTAAAGGTGATCTCGTGACGGTCGAAGAAACGCCACAGCACGGAGACCGCAAAGCGCTCGCCGCAATTGCCGATGAGCTGTTCCTTTATCTCGAGCAGCGTGATGTCCGGCCTGCGCCGGATCAGGCCCAAGAGATAGTCGCGATGCGCCTCGATCCGGCCGGAGCGCCGATCGCCCCCGGAAGGCGTCGGCGAAATCTCGCCCGTGGTATTGAACCGCTTCACCCAGCGCACGGCGCTCGCGACGCTCACTTTGAAACGCGCGGCCGCCTGATTGCGCGACAACCCGCCCAACACCACCGCCTCGACCACGCGCTCGCGAAGATCGTCGGAAACAGCCATCCCCGCCGCCTCCCTCTCGCGGCGCGAATGAGGAAGCAGAAATTCGCCGATTCGGGAATCCCCCAACCAATTCAATCCGTTCGGATACCGCTCTAATAGCGGGAAGGACGGTTACCGCTAGCGAAACTGGTCCCGGCCCGGCTCGAGCCAAGCGACCGCGGTGGAGCAGTAGCTCGCGCGCTCATAAGCCCGGCGCATCACCGCCAACAGCATCATGCCGGCGAACCGCTCGGATTCGGCCGGGCGAACGTCCGCCGGCGGGCGCCCGTGCTCGCGCCGCAAATCGCGCAGGTGAAGAGCGCAGGCCTCGTCCGGCGTCGGCTTGGCCTTGCGCGGCATCAGGCCACGCCTGCGTCCCGGCAGCGGCCGCATTTCGTCGGCGACGAAGGCCAAGACCTTGAGCAGTTTCGCGCTCGCCCCCTCGGCGAGCGCGCGGGCGAAGTCCTCGGTCCGCAGCGCGCCCAAAAACTCGGCGGAGTAGCCGCGATCGAAGGCGCGCGCCTCCTCTTGCCGGCCGAAGAAGCGGGAAGGCTCGAACAGGCTCTGGTAAGCGAGCGTCGACCAGTATGCGGCCATCACCGCGCCTCCACGGGGGCGAAATTGGTGAAGACGCGCGTCTGCGGCTTTTCCCGCTTGGCGCACCATTCCGGGCCCATCTCGGCCCGGATCGCCTTCACGTCGAGCGAGGCGAACGCGCTCTCGGATCGCGCCACGCCCCACGGACCTTATGGCCGTCATCGCATTTTTTCGGGTCGTTGCTCGGTCCGGTGTATATCTCGAATTCGGCCGACGGCGATGGTCGCGTCCGACAGGAGTACGGCATGACCGAAGGCGACCGAAGTGCTGACCATCGACGTCGTGAGCGATGTCGTCTGCCCCTGGTGTTACCTCGGCGAGAAGCGCATCGAGGCCGCGCTCGCCGAAGAAGCGCGGCCGGTCGTCCTGCGCTGGCGACCCTACCAGCTCGACCCGGCCATTCCCCAGGGAGGCCTCGACAGGGCGGAGTACATGGAAAGGAAATTCGGTCGGGACGGCCGGCTGAAATCGATCCATGACCATCTCGTGCGGCTCGGCGCCGAGGTCGGCATCCCCTTCGCCTTCGACAGGATCGAACGCGCGCCCAATACCCTCGACGCGCATCGGCTCATCCGCTGGGCCGGTTCGGCGGGAAAGCAGGGAGAGGTCGTCGAGCGACTGTTTCGCGCCTATTTCGTCGAGGGCCGCGACATTGGCGACCCCGCTGTGCTTCTCGACGTCGCGGCGGCGGGCGGCATGGACGCGGATATCGTCGACACGCTGTTGACCGAGGGCGCGGACGTGGATGCGGTGAGGCGCGAGATCGCTGAGGCGCAGGCGATCGGCGTCACCGGCGTGCCGTTCTTCATTTTTGCCGGCCGCCTCGGCGTGCCCGGCGCGCAGGACATCCCGCTGTTGCGCCGCGCGATAACGCAGGCGCGCGCCGCGATGAACGAGAAACCCGCGGCCTGACCCTATGCCGCGTCGAGGGCCCGAATCAGATTTTCAGAGATTGCGAGGGGCGGCGACGCATCCTTCGGCGGCCCGACTGGAACCGCCGGGGCGGCGAGCGTTCTGATGGGTTCCGGCGGAGCCGCATCCGGAGCGTCGCGGTGGTCGTCGTTGGCGGAGGCAAATTCGAGGCTCGTCGGCAGGCGGGGGTGGGTCGTCGCCGCATGGGCCATCGCCCGCGCCTCCGCCCGCGCCGCCTCGGCGGCGAACCGCCAGAGGAGCGACAGGATCGGGGCAAGCCTGGGTTCGCGCTCGGCCTCGCAGGCTGCGATGGCCGCCGCGACGAGCCGCGGCTTCAATCCGCCGCGGCGACCTGCGCCGTGAGCTTCGATCGCGCCGAGCGCCGCGCGGAACGCAGGCAGCGCGTGGCGGGGGAGACCCGATTTCAATGCGAGCGCGGCGAAACCCTGTCCGAATGGATCGCGCGTGAAGGCGAGGGCGCGCGCATAAGTCTGCCCGGAGAGCTCGGCGAGCGCCGCGGAGGCGAGCTCTCGCTCGCCCTCGAGCAGCGACCGCAAAATGAGCGCCATGGTGAGCGCGCCGCGCTCGCGCAGCGTCCGCACCAGTTCGGCCCGCTCCCGGGGCTCGCAATCCGCCGCGATCGAAGCGAGCGCGGCGTCGCGCGACTCGCGCGCGACCTTGTCGGCGCGCTTCCGGTCCATCCATCCCGCTGACGCGACAAAGTGGGCCAGACACTTCGCCGTCGCAAGCGCGATGTCCGCCCTGAGGCTCGCCGGCAGGCCGGGGCGCGCGAGCAAGGCTTCCCGCAGTTCCCCGTCGTCGCCGAAACGGGCGAAAAGCCGGCGCAGAGCCCCGGGCGTAATGCCTGCGCTCAGATTGCCGATGAGCGTCAGCGCCGCCTTGCGCTGGCCGACTTCGGCCAGCGCGGCCGCCGGGGCTACGCCGAGGCTGGGCCGGCGGGCGATCGCGCATTGCGACACGACATCCCCTGTCGCGATACAGTCGACCAGCTCGGCGTCGGTCAACAGCGGAGAGCGGGCGAGCACGGGCGCGGCGACCTGCGCCTCGTCGTTCGCCAGGGCGACGATGAGATGACGGGGCGCGTCCCGCGCGCCCGAAACCGCCTCCGCCAGGGCGCGGCGCACCTCGGGAGAGGGATCGTCGATCAGGGCGTTCATCGCCTCCGCCGCCGCGGCTCTGGATCCATTATCGAGGCCAGAATGAAGAAAAGCGCGTCCGAGAGCGCTCGCCGCCTCGGCCCGCGCCTCCGCGCCCGCCTGTTGCGCCCAGACGAAGAATCGGCGCACGATACGGCGTTCAGCGATGGCGGACGACGGCCGCGCTCCCGCGACGACGAGGGCGTTTCGAGTTGAAGACATGAAATCGGAGATTGCGCCGTCATGGTTAACGAGCGTTTAACCCAGCGGACATGCTGGAGCGACAGATGACCACGCCCGTTCCGCATGCCCGCGGCGGCCTCTACTTCGAGGATTTCTCCGTGGGACACGTGTTCCGCCATCGGCTGACGCGGACGGTCACCCAGATGGACAACATGCTGTTCTCCAACATGACCCTCAATCCGCAGCCGTTGCATATCGACGCGCATTTCTGCGCGACCGAGACCGAATGGGGTCGTCCGCTGATGAACTCGCTGTTCACCCTCGGGCTGATGGTCGGCATCTCGGTCAACGACACCACCGTCGGCACGACCATCGCCAATCTCGGAATGACCGACGTCGCCTTCCCTGCGCCGCTGTTCGAGGGCGACACTGTCCGCGCGGAGACAGAGGTGCTGTCGACGCGCGCGTCGAAGTCGCGGCCGGACGCCGGTCTTGTCGAGTTCCGCCATCGGGCGTTCAAGCAGGACGGCACGCTGGTCGCCGAATGCCGCCGAACCGCCTTCATGCGCCGGCGCGGGCCGGAGATCGTCTCGGCCTGATGCGCTCCCTGCTCATTGCGCCGGGGGACGACGAAGCCAAGCTCGCCGCGGCGTTGGCGAGCGAGGCCGACGCGATCATCATCGACCTCGACGTCGACGTCGCGGCACGGAAGACGGCGCGGGCGAACGCTGCGAGATTCTTGAGGGAAGCGGCATCCAATCCCCACGGCCCGGCCCTAATGGCGCGGGTGGGTCCCTTCTCCGGAGGCGAGACCGATCTTGACCTCGAGGCGGTCATGGCCGCAGCGCCTTGCGCCATCCTGCTGCCGAGGGCGCGGGGCAGAGCCTGCGTGCAGCGTCTTTCGGTCAAGCTCGCCTTGCGCGAGGCCCTTTCGGGCCTCGACGACGGCGTGATCGGAATCATCGCGGCCGTGGACACCTCCGAGGGACTGCTCGGCCTTGCGAGTTTCCGCGGCGCGAGCGCGCGGCTGATCGGCCTCACCTGGGACGCGGAAGCCCTGCGGGTCGACGTCGGCGCGGAGACCGTGCGCGCAGCGGGCGGCGTCTTTGCCGCCCCGCTTGGGGTTGCGCGCGCGATGACCCTGTTCGCTGCGGCCGCCGCCGGCGTCGCCGCGATCGATACGGCCTTCGCTGATGCATCTGACGAGAGCGCCACAAAGGCCGAGGCGCTCGCCGCCAGACGGGCGGGGTTCGTTGCAAAAATTGCGATCGACCCGGCCCAGGCAAAAATCATCAATACAGCGTTTGCAGTCCGAAAGGTCGAGCGAGGCTGAGGCGGACGACACCAAGTTTATTGCAACGCCGCCTTGCGCAGGTCGAGCTCGGCCCGCCATTCCTCAGCGTTCTTGGTTGGCGCGCACATCACCTTCATGTACACATTGCCGCCCTGCGCCAAATCCGTGCGCGCCATCATCATTTGCGCATTCAATGAGCACATGACCGGATTGTCGACCTGAGGTCCGCGCACGACGTCATTCGCGGTCTTCGGCTGGCATTCGGCATGCGAAAGCGCAATTGAGCAGATTAGGACGATAATAGAGTAGCCAGACATTGCGGCCCCCCTGGACCAGAGCTTCTACGCGTCTTACCAACACAGCCCGATTAGACCGGCGGGCGCCGCCCGAGAGCAAAACGACGGTCGCGTGGCGGCCGGGGGCGTTCTCGACTGGCCGACTCATACAACCACACGACCGCTTTTGCAACCCAGTGAGTTGCAAAATGGCGCCGAACCGCCAACTGCGCTGTGATCTCCATCACACCCCAGGCTCAGATCCCCTGAATTCGCGTGGCAGCTGAAACGATCAGGCGCGACGACTCGGCGCAGGTTACCGAGCCGGCCGTTGCGAGAGGAAATGAGGGGCGCTTCTTGAATAGTGTCACCCCCCCCCCGGCCAAGGGATTCGCGCCTTTTGTTCGGGCCAACGGCGGCCTGGCCCTCCGAATCATCGGTCCTTAAACGTTGTGCCTTAAGCTTTGTGCGATCTGCGCTCGTCGCGCTGACAGGCTCCAGGGGTCAAGTCGAGTTGTCGCCGATGAGGCTCATCGAAACGTTCATCTCTCCGCTTCGACCCGCGGCGGCAACCTTCCTCACGCCGTCGTCGAACTGCTCGATTTGGTCGCTGGGGGCCGCCGTCCTGATTGCCGTCGCGTGGATGGCCTATCGGCGCAAACGGCGCAACAGGCGGGTCCGAGCGAGGCTCCTGATGCGCGCCGTCTTCTCGCGACGGGTGCTGCTGCACCGCTCGGCGCGCGCCGATCTCGTCTATTGCCTCGCAAGTCTCGCGATGTTCGGCGCGATCCTCGGCTGGGCCGTCGTGTCGACGACGTGGGTCGGCGAGGGCGTGGCGAGCTTTCTCGCGAACCGTTTCGGCGAGCGAACGCCTCAGGCGCCGGCCTTCGCGCTCGATGCGGCGCGGACCCTTGTGCTCTTCCTCGCCTACGACCTCGGCTTTTTTGTCGACCACACGCTCAAGCACAAAATTCCGGCGCTGTGGGAATTGCACAAGACCCACCATTCGGCGGAAGTCCTGACGCCGCTGGTCAACTTCCGGGTGCATCCGCTCAATTCGCTGATCCTCGCCAACACGCTGTCGCTGTTCATCGGGGTCATCGGCGGCGCGGCGACCTACATACTCGGCCGACGGACGACGTCGTTCCTTCTCTTCGACGACAATGTGCTGATGGTCCTCTACATCTATCTGACGGCGCAGCTGCAGCACACGCAGATCTGGATCCCGTTCACCGGCGTTTTGGGGCGCGTCTTCATGAGCCCCGCCCACCATCAGCTGCACCATTCCGCCGATCCGGCCCACTTCAACTGCAACATGGGCGCGAGCCTTGCGATATGGGATTGGCTCGTCGGCAGCCTGCGCCTGCCCTCCCCGCGATCGCCGCGGCTCAAATACGGGGCGTCTGGCTTCGATCACGACCCGCACGGTGCGATGGGCCTCGTCGTCGAACCGGCGGCGAAGTTCTTCGCTGCGCTCGCCAGAATAGCGGCGCCGTCTGCCGCCCGGGCGCCCTTCTCCCGCTTGCGGGAGAAGGCGGCCCGAAGGGCCGGATGAGGGCGACGGGGCGCGACTCACGAACCCTCATCCGGCCGGCTGGCGCCGGCCACCTTCTCCCGCAAGCGGGAGAAGGGGTCGTCTGCGGACGCGCAATGTTGGGCGTGCCGGCGCGTAAGCCGCCCAGCCTGGGAGGTTTGGTGCGACCGGAGCCCTTATTCCGCCGGGACGGCTGCGTCCTTTGCCGGCTGCGCAATCGGCAAGGGCGCGGGCTCCTCATCCGACGGGCCGAACAAGCGGCTGAACAGGCGCCAGGAAACACGCCCCGCGTCGTCGAGCACGGTGAAGACGGCCGGCACGAAAACGAGCGACAGCAGCGTCGACATGATGAGGCCGCCGATCACCGCTATCGCCATCGGCGAGCGGAAGCCGCCGCCGTCGCCGAGGCCGAGCCCCGAGGGGAACATGCCTGCGGCCATGGCGATGGTGGTCATGACGATCGGCCTTGCGCGCTTGCGGCCGGCCTCGACCAGCGCGTTGAGGCGTTTCGTTCCGCGGCCGATCTCCTCGACGGCGAAGTCGACCAGCATGATCGCGTTCTTGGTGACGATGCCCATCAGCATCAGGACGCCGATCACCACCGGCATCGACATCGCCTTGTGGGTGACGAGGAGCGCGATGATCGTTCCGCCGATCGACAGCGGCAGCGAAACGAGGATGGTGACCGGCTGCAGGAAGCTGCCGAACAGGAGGACGAGCAGCGCGTAGACGATCATCACGCCGGCGCCCATCGCGGCGGCGAAGGAGGCGAACACCTGGCTCATGACCTCGACGTCGCCCGTCTCACGGATTTCAACTCCTGGCGGCAGGCGCTTGGCGGCCGGCAAGGCGCGGATCGCGTCGACCGCGTCGCCGAGCGCCGCGTCGCCGCGCAGGTCGCCCTCGATCGTCACCCGCCGCGAGCGGTCGTAGCGGTTGATGGCGGTCGGCCCGTGGCTGATCGAGAAGTCGGCCACCACCGAAAGCGGCGTCGTTCCGCCCGCGTTCGTCGGGACGCGGAGTTGCTGCAGCAGGCCGATATGCGAGCGCGCCGCCTCGTCCAGCTCGACCCGGATCGGAATGAGGCGGTCGCCGGCGTTGAACTTGGCGAGATTGGCGTCAATATCGCCGAGGGTCGCGACGCGGATCGTCTCGGACAACGCCTCGGTCGAGACGCCGAGATCGGCCGCCACCTGCCGCTTTGGCGCGACGCGGAGTTCCGGCCGCTCGAGTTCGGCCGTCGACATCGGATTCTCGATCATCGGGATCGACCGCATCTCGCTGGCGATCTGGTTCGCCGTATCGTTGATGACGTTGATGTCGGGACCGGCGATGATCAGCGAGAGATCGCGCTGCCCGTTGTCCTTGAGGAACCAGGACCGGATGTCCGGCTGATCGGCGAGCATCGCGGCGATTCTCGTCTGCAGCTCCTTTTGCGTCGCCGCGCGCTCGGACCTGCGCACGAGATTGATGACGACGGTCGCCTTGCGCGGCTCAGCGCCGCCGCCGAGGATCTGCCCGCCGAACACCAGCGCCGAGCGCACTTCCGGCATTCCGCGCAGTTTCTCCGACACCGCGCGGGTGACGCGGTCGGTGTCGTCGAGCTTCGAGCCCGGCGGCAGCTCGATGGCGAGCAGGACGCGCCCGACGTCCTCAGCCGGAATGAACCCTGACGGCAAAAGCCGGATCGACCACAACGAGCCGGCGAAGATGAGCGCGCCGATGAGGAGCGTGATCCAGCGGTGGCGCACGGAGGCGCGCACCAGGCGCGTGTAGCCCTGCATGACCCGCCCGTCGACAGGCTCGGCATCGCGCGGCGCGTGCAGGAAATAGGCGGCGATCACCGGGGTCACGAAGCGCGCGACCAGAAGCGAGAACAGGACCGCGATCGCCACCGTCAGGCCGAACTGGCGAAAATACTGGCCGGCTATGCCGCCCATGAAGCTTACCGGCGAGAAGATCGCCGCAATCGACAGCGAAATGGCGATGACCGCAAGACCGATCTCGTCGGCCGCCTCGAGCGAGGCGCGCCATGCCGACTTGCCCATGCGCATGTGGCGCACGATGTTCTCGATCTCGACAATCGCGTCGTCGACCAGGATGCCGGTGACGAGGGTGATGGCGAGCAGGCTGACGAGGTTGAGCGAGAAGCCGATCGCGTCCATCGCCCAGAAGGTTGGGATGATCGACAACGGCAGCGCGACAGCCGTGACGAGGGTGGCGCGCAGGTCGCGCAGGTCGCCAGAAGATAAAGACGACGACGACCGCGAGGAGCGCCCCCTCGATCAGCGTCTCCATCGTCGAGCGATAGTTGCCGAGCTCGTTGTCGACCTGGGTGTCGACCTTGGTGAAGGTCACCTCCGGATGCTCGGCGCCGATTTTGGCGAGCCGCTTCGCCACTCGCTCATCGACGGTGACGTCGCTTGCGCCCTTGGCGCGGGTTACGCCGAAGGCGACGATCGGCTGGTCGAACAGCCGGGTGAAGGTGCGCGGCTCGGCCGCGCCATCGACCACGGTTCCGAGCTCATCGAGCCTCACCTTGCGCCCGCCCGGCAGCGCAATCGGCAGCGCGGCGAGATCGGCGACGCTGCGCGCCCCGGCGAGGGTGCGGATCGCCTGCTCCTGGCCGGCGACCTCGCCGCGACCGCCCCCGAGGTCGACGTTGTCGGCCCGCACCTGTTCATTGACCGCCGCCGCGGTGACCCCGAGCGCCAGCAACTTCAGCGGATCGAGCGAGACGCGGATCTCGCGATCGACCCCGCCGAAGCGCGTCACTTCCCCGACGCCGCGGATGCTCTGCAGGTCGCGCGCGACCGTATCGTCGATGAACCACGACAACTTCTCGACCGACATCCCCGGGGCGGAGGCGGCGTAGGTGACGATCGGCAGCCCTTCAACGTCGACCCGACTGACGATCGGCTCGTCGATTGTGCGCGGTAGATCGCCGCGGATCTTGGCGATCTGGTCTTTGACGTCATTGAGCGCCCGGTCGATATCGACCGAGCCGACGTTGAACTGGATGATGGTGGAGGAGGAGCCGTCGGTGACCGTCGAGGCGATGTGCCAGACCCCGTTGAGGCTCGCGACCGAATCCTCGACCTTCTTGGTCACCTGCGATTCGAGTTCGGCCGGCGCCGCGCCCGACTGGTTTATGAGCACCTTGACGATCGGAATGTCGATATTCGGAAAGCGGGTGATCGACATCGACCGGAAGCTGACGAGACCGAGAATGGTCAGCACGATGAAGGCCAGCACCGCCGGGATGGGTCGGCGGATCGACCAGGCCGAGACGTTGAAGCGCATCGACGTCTTCTAGCCTCCGGCGGCGGTCGTTTCGGGCATTGCCCGGACTCGATCGCCGGGACGCAGGAAGGCGGCGGCGCGCGCGACGACGGCTTCCCCTTCGACAAGGCCGTCCTTGATCTCGACCTGCTCGCCTTCGACGATGCCGGGGGTCACGACCCGCTCCTCGACTCGGCCGTCGCGCACGACATCGAGGCGGGCAGCGTCGCCTTCGCGCCGAAGCGAGGCCGCCGGGGCGCCGACGCCGTCTCGCCGCACGAGTTCGACCTCGCCCGAGGCGAAGGCGCCGATGCGGGCATGCGAAACATCGGAGAGCGCGATGCTGACCTTGCCGGTGCGGCTCGCCTTGTCGACCTCCTCGGAAATCAGCCGCACGCGGCCGTGGACGGGATCGGCGACGCCAGGCAGGCGCAGAATCGCAGGCATTCCGATCTTGAAACGGGCGAGCGATTGCTCCGGCGCGTCGGCCTCGAGGTCGATCGCGCCGTCGGCGATGATGCGGAAGAGCGGCTCGCCGGCGCTCGAGGCGATCGCGCCGAGATGAGCCGAGCGCCGGCTGACGACCCCGGATACGGGCGCCCTCACTTCCGTCCGCGAGATGCGCACGAGCAGTTCCTGCCGCTCCGCATCCCGGCTCTTGCGGTCGGCCTCGGCGACACTGAGCGCATTATTGGCGGCGGCGAACTGGGCCTGCGCCGTCTTCAGCGCCGTTTCGCGCTGTTCGATGGTCGAGGCGGACATCACGCCGCCGCCGAGCTTTTGCGCGCGTGCGAAATCGCTGCTCGTCCATTCGACTTGCGCCTGCGCCTGGTCGATCAGGCTGCGCGACTGCTCGATCGACGCGTCGGCGCGCTTGATCGCCGCATCATTCTCGGCCAGCAGCGCGTCGAGCTGGGTCCGGTCGAGGCGGGCCAAGACCTGGCCCGCGGCAACGCGGTCACCGTCCTCGGCGTCGACTTCGACGATTGACAACCCATCGATGCGGGGGGCGACCTGCGCCTCCTCGCGCGGAACGAGCGTACCCGAGACGAACAGCCGCTCGACAAATTCGCGCCGTTCGGCCGGCGCGACGGTGACCGCAGGCGGCAATGGGGCCGGCGGCTCAGCGGCTTGAACCGCGCGCGCGGCGCAATCCGATGCTCCGATCGGCAGGCCAAGCGCGCGCGCCTGCCCGGTCGGAGCCGAACAGGGGTTGAGCATCGCATATCCAAAGGCGCCGCTCGCCAGGAGACGGCGACGGCGCCGAGCGCGTTCAGGATACGCCTCACCGCGAAGCCTCCGTTCCGGCGGGCGCGACAGTCCCATTACACAAGGCTTTGAAGAGAGCGAGCGCCCGCTCCGCTTCGGTTTCGGCGTCGAAATCCGGCTCGAGGGCGAGGCGCTTGAGAAGACCGCCGACATAGGTGAAGACGAAGCGGGCGACCGACGCGGCGTCGACCGACGCCACGGCCTCGCCCTTCTCTTTGGCGATCTCGATCATTCGTTCGATCTGGCCGAGAACGTCGGCGTCGACCTCTCGCGACATCTTTGCGACCGCGGGGTTGCGCTGAGCCTCGGCCCAGATTTCGACGATGAGCGAAGCCTTGTGGCGCGATCGCGAGGCGATGTGTTCGCGCAGCGCCGCACCGAAGGCGGCAAAAATGCTGTCCGAATCAGCGAGGTGAGCGAAATTGGCGATCCGCTCCTGCTGATCGCGCGCGCACAGACCTTCGACGATCGCCTCCTTCGACGGAAATGTGCGGTAGAGGTTGCCGGCGCTCATGCCGGCGGCTTCCGCGACGTGCTGCATCGTGGCGACGTGGAAACCATGCGCGGCGAACGCGCGCTCGGCGGCTTCAAGGATCCGTTCGCGCCGCTCGGACTTGGCAGCCCGGCGGGCCGTGGAGAATGAAGTCAATGACATATTTGACCTTGGGAATGAACGTTCATTCCCATATCGCCCGAAATTACGACGAAAGCGCGACCGGCGCAATTGGCGCAGCATGGACGCGTGGAGGGCCGTTTGGATCTGTCTGGATGGGGACCCCCCGCCCTTACGCTGACCTCGGGCGAGGGCTCGGCAGGAAGGCGGCGATAATGCCGATCGCCGGCAGGAAAGCGCAGATTTGGTATACGAACCTGAGGCTCGTATAGTCGGCCACGATGCCGAGCAGCGCCGCCCCGATGCCGCCCAGGCCGAACGACAGTCCAAAAAACAGCCCGGCCACCGCCCCGACATTGCCGGGCGTCAGCTCCTGCGCATAGACCACGATGGCGGAGAATGCCGAGGAGAGCACGAGACCGATGGCGATCGAATTGATTGCCGTGCCGACAAGTCCGAGATGCGGCAGGAGCAGGGTGAATTGCAGGACCCCGAAGATCGAGCCCCAGATGATGGTCTTCGCCCCCAGCCGATCGGTCAGCGAGCCGCCGAGGAACGTCCCGACCGCGACCGCGGCGAGGAAAACGAACAGCATCACCTGCGCCGTCTGCAAGGACACGGCGAACTCGCTCATCAGGTAGAAGGTATAGTAGCTGCTGAGGCTCGACATATAGAGCACTTTCGAGAACAGGAGCACGATCAGCGCCGTGATCGTCCAGACGAACGTCGCGCGCGAATGGCGCGCGCCCGCTGTGGCTCCGGCCCCGGTTCCCTTGCGCACGGTGCGTTGACCGGCGTGCCAGCGGCTGACCCAGGTCAGAAGCGGCGACGGCGATTCCCGCGAGCGCGGTGAAGGCGAGCACCGAAATCTGTCCGAACGGCACGACGATGAAGGCAGCCAGCAGCGGCCCGGTCGACTGCCCGAAATTGCCCCCGACCTGGAAGACGCTCTGGGCGAAGCCGTGCCGTCCCCCCGACGCCGCGCGGGCGACGCGCGAAGCCTCCGGATGGAAGACGGCGCTGCCGATTCCGATCACCGCGACGGAAGCGAGCAGAAGCGGATAATTGACGGCGAAGGCGAGCCCGACAAGGCCGGTCAGGGTGAACGCCATTCCGGCCGGCAGCAGGAACGTCATCGGCCGCCGGTCGGCGGCAAGGCCGATCAGCGGCTGCAGCAGCGAGGCGGCGCCCTGGAACACGAAAGTGATGACGCCGGTCTGGAAGAAAGTCAGCGCCATCTTGTCGCGGAACACTGGGTAGAGAGCGGCGGCGCCAACGACTGCATGGTGTCATTCAGCAGGTGCGAGGCGCTGACTGCCAACAGCACCCCGAGCGCCGTCGTTTCAACCGCCGCTTTTCGTTCGCTGTCGATCCGTCCGGCATAGGTCGGCGCTGTGGTCACGAGCCCCCCCTCGGGCCGAAAAGGTCACGGCCGTTTGGCCCTCGACCGCGAAAAGCGGCCCGAAAAATTCAAAGGTCCTACCTGGGCGCCAGAACCATGGTCATCTGCCGACCCTCCATCGACGGCTCGGCCTCGACCTTGGCGATCGGCGCGGTCTCCGCCTTGACCCGCTGCAGCAGCCTGAAGCCGATGTCCTGGTGCGCCATTTCGCGTCCGCGGAACCGCAGCGTCACCTTCACCTTGTCGCCTTCGTCGAAGAAACGGCGCACGGAGCGCATCTTCACCTCGTAGTCGTGGTCGTCGATGCCTGGGCGCAGCTTGATTTCCTTGATCTCGACCACCTTCTGACGCTTGCGCGCCTCGGACGACTTCTTTTGTTCGAGGAAGCGGTATTTTCCGAAGTCGAGGATTTTGCAGACCGGCGGCGTCGCGTTGGGAACGATTTCGACCAGATCGAGCGAGGCTTCGTCGGCGAGCTTCTGCGCATCGGCAAGATTAACGACGCCCAGATTCTGGCCTTCGGCGTCGATCAGTTGTACCTGCACTGCGCGTATGTCTCGGTTGACTCGCGGCCCGCCTTTCTCGGGCGCCGCGACTGCTTTCATAGGACGACGAATGGCCACTCTCCTGCGTTGACGTTGCCGCCCCACAAGGGCCCGCGACAAAACCCCGCTCAGAGCGTCTTGCTCGGCGGGTCGATAGAGATGGGTCAGAATCCGGATTTAGTCAATCGGCGCCGGAGGTTCCCAAATGCGGCGGGCCAGCGTTTTTCCAGCCAGTCGAGGATCCTGGCAACGCCGCGCCGAACTACAGGAACGTCCTCGGCGATCAGGATCAGACCGAGCGGTATCATCCACAGGCCGAACACGGGGAGGACAGCGAGGAAGCCGCCAAGTATCAACAGAAGGGCGGCGGGCACGCGCGCCCAGCGCGATTCGGGCTTGAGGAGCCAAACGGTTGCGGTCCTGACCCGGCCAGGCAAGCGGTCGATGAGGCTTTTGAGGCGCCGCCGATGGCGACGGCCGCCAGCCTGGTCTCTTTCGTTGTCGCTCATGACGCCTATCTCGGAATCCAGGCGGAGATGAATTGCCGAGTGCAGGTTCGTTCGACCGAATACGTGGGGAGCCGATCCGAAAGCGTCCACTTATGCCAAGACTCGTCCGCTTTCGCGACGCCAACTGGCCGGAAGTCCTAAGCCAGATTCAACCGTCGCATTTTCATCCGCCGACCGGCCCTGCGGGCACTGCCGCTAAAGTGATTGATTCAGGCGTAGTCGACGTCGTGATGGTCGTGCCACATTCCCTGGCAAGCAAAGTCGTGTAATACGGCTGGATGGAATGACCGTCGATGGTCTCGACTGAACCACCCGATAAGAAGACGGAAGCGGCATGGGGAAGACGAGCATTCGTTCCCGTCGCTTTTATTTTCATGGTCAGCGCCTCGCCTTCACCTTCAAGCTCGACATGAATCACCCCACCGCGTGGGATTGCGCTGGCCGAAATGAGACACAAATTGAGCAACAATTTTACCAAATTTTTCGGGACCAGTCTGCGCTGCGCAGTCCACTGCAACGTTGTCCGGTCGTTCGCAATCAGACCCCGCGCCACGTTTTCTGCGTCACCTGTGTCAATTGAGGCAGTGAGAGATCCTGCCGCCCCGAAGGCGAGGCGGCAAAACTGGAGTCGCGCCGAGGCCGAGGTCGCGCTCTTCTTAATGAGTTCCATGGCGACAGCGCGCATCTCCTCGTCCTTCTCGCTGTCGAGCATCTCAAGCCCGTTCATGATCGCCCCGACCGGGCTGATCACGTCGTGACAAACGCGCGAGCACAAGAGCGCGGCAAGATCGAGCGGGGCGACTGTAACGATTGTCAAACGGCCGTTCCTGTGGTCAATGCCCAAACTGCGGCGGCGGGAGTTTTAGCGGTTCTGATCCGAAGACGTTCGCTTGTGTATCCGATTCGTCGGTCGGCGGCGACATTCTCAGGACGATAGGTGGCGTCGGTCAGCCTCCCTGCGATCGCTGGCCAAGAGACAGGGAGTCCCCATTGCTAGAAGGGCATCAGTTTCGCTTCGATTCGGCTAGCGCCGATGAGATTGCGCTCTTCCTTGCCGAGACGGCTGTCGCGGCCGGACCTGCAGTCATGGAGGTTTATGAAAAGGACGGATACGCTTGGTCAAAAGGCGACGGCAGCCCGGTCACCCTCGCCGACCATCGAGCGGAAGCAATCATCTGCGCGAAGCTGGCTTCCTCTTTTCCGCCTATTCCTGTCATCGCCGAGGAATTGACTGCTCTTGGGAAGCCAGCCGCGGTCGCCGACCGCTTTCTGCTGGTTGATCCACTCGATGGAACGAAGGAATTCCTTGCCCGCAATGGAGAGTTCACGATTAACGTTGCTCTCATAGAGAAGAGCATGCCGGTCGCGGGCGCCGTATACGCGCCTGCCCTTGGCCGCCTATGGTTTGGCGGAAAAGACGCTTTTGTTTGTGAAGCGACCGTCGGTGGAGGGTTGCCGGAAAGGCGTGCTTGGCGACCGATTAGAGTACGCCCGGCTCCGGAGGCATTGGTTGTTCTGGCCAGCCGCTCGCATGGCGATCCTCAAACCGAAGCGTTTTTAGCGCGGCTGCCCGTCGCAGAGCGGCAAACCAAAGGCTCCTCGCTGAAATTCTGCCTAATTGCTGAAGGTTTAGCTGACGTCTATCCCCGATTTGGTCCGACGATGGAATGGGACACAGCGGCGGGTGATGCGGTGTTACGCGCTGCCGGCGGCGTTGTTCTCGATCGTTCTGGAACACCGCTCGCCTACGGAAAGGCGGCAAACCATCTCCGCAACGGAGCGTTCGTTGCTTGGGGCAGCGCCGAGACGGCGCGAAAATTCGACTGCTTTGACGATTAGGGGCTCGTATTCCAGACACCGCAAGGCGCCGCCGGTCCGGCCCGAGCGTCGCCACGGCCGACATTCGCTCTCGCCGGGGTCCCGACCCGGTCGCTGTTCTGACAAGCAATGTTTGGCCGCTGCTCCGAAAACCGGACCAGCGACCCTCTCGCTTTGCAGCGGCATGGCCTTGTGCAAAGATGTCGCATGCCGTTGACTTTGGATAGGCGAGGTTGATCGAGTCCGCTTTCTTCTTCGGAATCGGGTTTCTCGTGGCGCTCTTTGCAGCCGTCGTCGCAACGCCGATCTTTTCTCGCCGCGCTATGCGGCTCGCAGCCGCGCGGGCCAGGATGCAAACGCCAAGGACCGAGAAGCTCTGGGCGGCAGAGAGAGACTCCCTGCTCGCCGTGCACGCGGTCGAACGGGTCCGGCTCGAGGACCGATTGGCCGTTGCGGAGGAGGACTCAAGGGCGCTGCGCGCGGAAATCGGCCGCCAATCGGTACAATTATCCATGCTGAAATCCGATGCCGCTGAGCGCGAAAGCGTCATCGTCGAGATGCGCTTAGAGATGGATAAAGCGCGCGGCCGAACGTCGCAATCTCGAAATTGCGGTGGCGGCAAGTCAGATCGCGCTTCAGGACGCGTTCGCCCAGCGAGACCGAGCGAAAACGAACGAGGCTAGCCGCCGAGCTTCGCCTTGGCGAACTCGAGGCTGAGGCCAGTCGGGGCCGCGCAAGAGTTGCGATTGTGGTTGCCCACGCGGAGAACTTGCGGGAGCTTCTGCAACATGCGGAGGCGGCCGAAGAGAAGGCGACAGAGTCCGCCGCGGCGCTCACGAAGTTGCTTGCCGTCGAGAAAAGCCGGAACGCAGAGCTTGAACAACGGCTGCGCAGGACAATGAGCGAGCAACAGGACTCAACCCTTGCAAAGCTGGAATCGCGTAATCAGCCCGGCAAGCGTGAGGAAATGTTGTCTGATCGCGACACAGCGCCGAGGACCGCGCAGGCCAAGATGGTCGAACCCGAGGTCTTCGCCGCCGAGAGCGAAGATGCCCGAACGAGCGAAAGCTCCGCGTCCCTGCGCGCCCGTAGAGTGACCGCCCCACCGGCGGTGTCGGAAGGATCGCTTCGAGCGGTCCCCTCAAGCCTTGAGGCGCTCCTACGGGAGAACGAAATTCTCCGTTCCAAAATCTCACTGCTCCCCGGCGCGCGCGGTGAATCGGACGACGCTGCGCTGCGGAAGTCGATCGAATGCCTCGGTCGAGAGATCCACCGCCTGTACGCGGGGCAGAAGGATGTCGACCAAGACGGAGGTGGTCCACGGGAGCGAATGAGGGCCGAATCCTAAATCGGTGTCGGTGGATCAAACAGGATCGATTCGAAGGGCGTGGACCGCCACGATGGGACTGGATTTCTGGATGGGGTATTTCTTGTGCGCCGATTATGGCTGCAGCTGAAGTTGACAAAGTCTTGCGTCTCGCCCGCAACTTACGAATGAAACGAGCGCCTCGTCGAGGCGCCTCCACGGCGCCGCGCATGGCGGGTGAACCCGCGAACTGACCTGTCCAAGTTCATGGAACGCCAACAACAGACTCTAGCCACCGCCCCCTCACCGTCCCTATATGAAGCGAAACCGCGAAACCGGGTGTTGCCGTGACGGCCCTTGAGACGATTCGCGAGGATTTCGCCTCTCTTGAAGATTGGGAGGACCGGTACCGCTATCTGATCGAACTCGGCGCCAGTCTCGAGCCCTTGAGCGAGCCGGCTCACAACGAGGCGAACAAGGTTCGCGGGTGCGTGAGCCAAGTCTGGCTGGAAAAGGAGCCGAAAATCGATGCCGCTGGCGGAACGGTCCTCCACTACCGCGGCGACAGCGACTCCCAGCTGGTTCGCGGGTTGATCGCCATCGCAATTGCTCTCTTTTCAGACCGGGCGCCGAAGCAAATTCTCGGCATTGACGCGATCGGTGCGTTTCGCGCTCTCGGTCTCGAGCAACATCTTACCCCCCAGCGATCGAATGGGGTTCGCGCCATGATCGACCGCATCCGGTCCGACGCTGCGGAAGCGGCGTAGCCGGGCCCGGATTGCCGCAAAATCTGAGCGATTTCGCTGTCCGGGATTAGAAAGAATTGGTTGGGGGAAGGGAGCTCGAACGGTTAATCCGGCCTTTACCTCACGAGGGCGGAAATATTCGGCTTTTTCTACCGCGTCGGCACCGGGTGCTCGCCTCGGTAATCGTAGAAGCCGCGCTGGGTCTTGCGGCCGAGCCAGCCGGCCTCGACGTATTTCACGAGCAGTGGGCACGGGCGGTATTTCGAATCCGCCAGGCCCTCGTGCAGCACCTGCATCACCGATAGGCAGGTGTCGAGCCCGATGAAATCGGCGAGCTGCAGCGGCCCCATCGGGTGGTTGGCGCCAAGGCGCATAGCGGTGTCGATCGCTTCGACCGAGCCGACGCCCTCATAGAGCGTATAGACCGCCTCGTTGATCATCGGCAGGAGGATCCGGTTGACGATGAAGGCGGGAAAGTCCTCCGACATCGTCGCCGTCTTGCCGAGCCGCGTGACAAAGTCTTTCGCCGCCTCGAAAGTGTCGTCCTTGGTCGCGATGCCGCGGATCAGCTCGACGAGCTGCATGCGCGGGACCGGATTCATGAAATGCATGCCGATGAAGCGCTCGGGTTTCGCGGTGACCGAAGCGAGCCGTGTGATCGAGATCGATGAGGTGTTGGAGGCCAGGATCGCGTCGGGCTTCATGAAAGGGCGGAGGGAGGTGAAGATCCTGCGCTTGACCTCCTCGTTCTCCGAGGCGGCCTCGACCACGAGATCGCAGTCGGCGAGCCTGTCGAGCGTCTGGGCGTACTGGATGCGGTCAAGGACCGCCTTGCGGCCTTCCTCGTCCATTTGCCCCCTCGCGATCTGGCGTGACAGATGGCCGTTGATGGTCGCCAGCGCCGCGTTGACCCGCTCCTCGACGACGTCGTTGAGCAGAACGCCCATACCGGCCTGGGCGCAGACCTGCGCGATCCCGGCGCCCATCTGTCCCGCGCCGATGACCCCGACCGTCTCGATATTCAGTCCCATAACTCTGATCCAGCTGCCGGCCCGTTGCGGGGCCGGGATCATAGACGAGCGGCGCCGCGCGTCCAGTCGGGACGCCTCGTCTATTTGTCGGAGGCCGTCAGCGCCCGAGCTTGGCGAGCTCGGCGGTGAGCTCGGGCAGCGCCTGGTAGAGGTCCGCCACGAGGCCGTAGTCGGCGACCTGGAAGATCGGCGCTTCCTCGTCCTTGTTGATGGCGACGATGACCTTCGAGTCCTTCATGCCGGCCAGATGCTGGATCGCGCCCGAGATGCCGACCGCGATATAGAGTTCCGGCGCCACGACTTTGCCGGTCTGGCCGACCTGCCAGTCGTTCGGTGCGTAGCCGGCGTCGACCGCGGCGCGCGAGGCGCCCATCGCGGCGCCGAGCTTGTCGGCCACCGGCTCGATGTAGGTCTTGAAATTCTCCGCCTTCTGCATCGCCCGGCCGCCCGAAATGATGATCCTGGCGGAGGTGAGCTCCGGCCGGTCGGACTTGGCGAGCGCCTCGCCGACGAAGGACGAGACGCCAGGGTCGGCGGCGGCGGCGACGGGCTCGATCGGAGCCTCGCCCCCCTGACCGGTCGCGCCGAACGAGGCGGTGCGCACCGTCACGACGATCTTCGGATCGGTCGACTCGACCGTCTGGATGGCGTTGCCCGCGTAGATCGGCCGCTCGAAGGTCTTGGGGCCGAGGACCTTGGTGATGTCGCTGACCTGCATCACGTCGAGCAGCGCCGCAGCGCGCGGCATCACGTTCTTGGCGCTTGCTGTCGAGGGCGCGACGATCGCGTCGTAGCCGTCGCTGAGCGAGACGATGAGGGCGGCGAGCGGCTCGGCGAGCGCATGGGCGTAGATCGGGTCGTCGGCGACCCGCACCTTGGCGATCCCCGCGAGCTTGGCGGCCGCCTCGGCCGCCGCGCCGACGTTGTGGCCGGCGACGAGAACGTCGACCGGCTGCCCGATCTCGAGCGCCGCGGTCAGCGCCCGCGCGGTCATGTCGCTCAACTGTCCGCCGGCGAGTTCGGCGAGAAGAAGGGTCGCCATGTTCAGATCACTCCCGCTTCGTCATGCAGCTTGGCGACCAGCTCCGCCACCGACTTCACTTTCACGCCAGCCTTGCGTCCGCCCGGCTCAGCGGTTTTGAGAACCTTGAGCCGGCGAGCGACGTCGACCCCGTAGTCGGCCGGCGTCTTCTCGTCGATCGGCTTCTTCTTCGCCTTCATGATATTGGGCAGCGAGGCGTAGCGCGGCTCGTTGAGGCGCAGGTCGGTGGTGACGATCGCCGGCAGCTTGAGCGCCACCGTCTGCATGCCGCCGTCGACCTCGCGGGTGACTTCCACGCTTCCGTCCTCGATGACGACTTTGGAGGCGAAGGCCCCCTGACCCCAGCCGGTCAAGGCCGCCAGCATCTGCCCAGTCTGGTTGCAGTCGTCGTCGATCGCCTGCTTGCCCATGATGACGAGCCCTGGGCCTTCGGCGGCGGCGACGCCCTTGAGGATTTTCGCCACCGCGAGCGGCTCGACGATCGCGTCCGTCTTGACGAGGACGCCGCGGTCGGCGCCCATGGCGAGCGCGGTGCGGATGGTCTCGCTCGCTTGTGCGGGGCCGATCGACACGACGACGACCTCGGTCGCCTTGCCCGCCTCTTTCTGGCGCAGCGCCTCCTCGACCGCGATCTCGTCGAAGGGATTCATCGACATCTTGACGTTGGCGAGCTCGACGCCCGACCCGTCGGCTTTGATCCGGATCTTGATGTTGTAGTCGACCACCCGCTTTACGGGCACGAGAATCTTCATGAGCACGACCACTCCACCCGGCCCGAGCGCTCCGCTCGGCAATTCGGGCCGGAACCCCTAATATCGGCTATCGAGCAAGTCAACGCGACCGCGGAACCGGCTTGGAACCGGCTTTCGGCGGGTTTCCGCCCGAAATAGCGCGGCGGCCATGCCAACGCTCGATTTGCGGGCTCCCGAATTGAACTTTTCCCGGATCCGCAGAGCCAAACCGGCCGGCAGCCCCTCCACGAATCCTCCTCTTACGCCGCGCGCCGCGCAATTGACAGAACCGCAAAACTGTCGACTAGTCGATCCATGACCGCCCGTCCAAAAAGAGCCGGCCGATCGTTGTCCGGAGAAGGGCGGACGCCAGAGAGGAAATCCGAAACATGAGTGAACTGGATTACTGGAACGGACGCCTGCTCAAGGGCGGCATTTCGCGGCGCGAGTTCATGGGTCGCGCGGCGGCGCTCGGCGCCTCGGGCGTCGCGATCTCCACCATGCTGGCGAGCGCCGATGCGTTCGCCGCCGAGACGCCCAAGAACGGCGGCCTTCTGCGGCTCGGCCTCGGCGGCGGCAGCACGACGGACAGCATCGACGTCACCTCGTACAACGACTCCGTCATGATCGATGTCGGCCACGGCCTGTTCAACGGCGTCGTCGAATGGGGCCAGGACGGCAAGCCGCATCCGTCGCTTGCCGAGAACTTCGAGCCGAAGAGCGGCGCCAAGGAGTGGATCTTCAATCTTCGCAAAGGCGTCAAGTTCTCGAACGGCCAGGAATTCACCGCCGACGACGCCATTTACTCGCTGAACCTGCACCGGGGCAACACGAAGTCCGGCGGCGCCCCTTCGCTCAAATCGGTCACCGACATCAAGAAGCTGGACAAATATCAGATCCAGATCACGCTCGACGCGCCGGACGCCGACCTGCCATACTCGCTGACGGACTATCATATCCTGATGGTGCCGGACGGATTCAAGGATTGGGCGAAACCCGTCGGGACCGGCGCCTTCAGCCTCGACAAGTTCGATCCGGGCGTACGGATCTCACTCAAGAAGACCCGCGACTACTGGAAGCCGGGGCGAGGCCATCTCGACGCGGTCGAAGTCACCGTCATCAACGACGGCTCGGCGCGCCTGAACGCTCTCATCTCCGGCCAGATGGATGCAATCAATCGCGTCGACCACAATGCGGTGGCGCTTCTGTCGAAGGCGCCGAAAATCCAGGTCGTGCGCGCGGCCGGAGGCTGGCACTCGGTGATGGCGATGCAATGCGACAGGGCGCCGTACAACAATCCGGATATCCGCCTGGCGCTCAAGCAGGCGACCGATCGCGAGCAGATCCTGAAGGCGCTGTTCAGCGGCTACGGCACCCTCGGCAACGACCACCCGATCCCGCCGACCGATCCCTATTTCAACAAGGAGCTGCCGCAGCGGAGATACGATCCGGAGAAGGCGGCCGCCACTTTCAAGAAGGCGGGGATCGCTGATCCGAAGATCCTTTTGCAGGCATCCGACGCGGCCTTCAACGGCGCCGTCGACGAAGGCGCGCTCTTGCAAGCGAGCGCCGCCAAGGCCGGCATCAAGGTCGACCTGAAGAAGGAGCCGGCCGACGGCTTCTGGGACAACGTGTGGCTGAAAGGCGCCTTCGTCTCGAGCTACTGGGGCGGCCGCGCCGCGGCGACGCAGATGCTTTCCGTCGCTTACGCAGCCAATGCGCCCTGGAACGAAACCCACTGGAAGAACGAGAAGTTCGAGAAGCTGCTCGCCGACGCGCGCGGCGAAACCGACGAAGACAAGCGCAGGCCCTACATCTGGGAGATGCAGGCGATGCTGCACGATCAGGGCGGCGCCATCATTCCGGTGTTCAAGGACTGGCTCGACGCCCATAACGTGAAGGTCGGCGGCCATACCCCGCATGGCGGTTTCGACATGGACAACGGCATGATTATGGAGAAGGCCTGGATCAAGACCTAGCCAACCGGCCGCGCCCGCCTGAAACGCGGGCGCGGCTGCCCGGTCGAGCGGCAAAGCGCGGACGGTCGTGAGGCTTCCGCGAAATCTCCGACCTTCGGCGCAGGCGCCAGCCGCACCGAAGGTCGGCAAAGAGCGTCCCAAGCAAGTCGGGTTGAAGGGCGGGCGTCGTGCTTAAACTCATACTCCAGCGTTTTGGCCTTGGCTTACTGACGCTCTTCGCCGCCTCCGTGCTCATTTTCATCGGCACGGAGATTCTGCCGGGCGATCTCGCTTCGGCGATCCTGCAAAACAACGCCACGCCCGAAAGTTTGGCCAAGCTGCGTCTCGATCTCGGGCTCGACCGTCCAGCGATCCTGCGATTCTTCGACTGGCTTTTCCACGCGCTGCGCGGCGATTTCGGCCATTCGCTGGCCAACGGCCGCGACGTCCTGACGGAGATCGCGCCGCGCTTCGCCAACACGATGTTCCTCGCCGCCTATGCAGCGGTGGTGGCCGTTCCGCTCGCCATCGGTCTCGGACTTCTGGCGGCGATCTGGCAGGGCGGCGTCTTCGACCGGCTGGTCAATGTCTTCACCTTGATGACGATTTCGGTGCCCGAGTACTTCCTGGCGTATCTCTTGATCAAATATGTCGCGGTCGATCTCGGTTGGTTTCCCTCGCTTGCCAACGTTACGCCGGACATGAGCTTTCTCGACCGCCTCTATTACGCGTTCCTGCCGATGCTGACTCTGGTCCTCGTCATCATTGCGCATATGATGCGGATGACCCGTGCCTCCGTGCTCTCGGTCATGGCCAGCCCCTATATCGAAATGGCAATCCTCAAGGGCCTGACCAAGACCCGCATCGTCGTCCGTCATGCGCTGCCGAACGCGCTCGCGCCGATCATCGCGGTCGTTGCGCTGAACCTCGCGTATCTGATCGTCGGCGTTGTCGTCGTCGAGACCGTGTTCGTCTATCCAGGCCTCGGCCAGCTCATGGTGGACGAGGTCTCCAAGCACGATGTGCCGGTCGTTCAGGCTTGCGGCCTGATCTTCGCCGCCACGTTCATTCTCTTGAACATGATCGCCGACATTCTCGCCATTCTGTCCAATCCGCGGCTGCGCCAGCCGCGCTGACGGAGATCGATCAGGAACGCCATGCGGATATTTGGCCATAAACTCTCCATCACCGCGCAGATCGGCATCGTCATCGTTCTCCTCAACGTGCTGGTGGCCCTGTTCGCGCCGCTTATCGCCCCGTTCGATCAGGCGACGCCAGTCGGCGATGCGTGGGCGGATCCGAGTGCGCAGCATTGGCTCGGACTGGACAATCTCGGACGCGACATCCTGAGCCGCCTCATCTATGGCGCGCGAATGTCGATCGGCCTGTCGTTGATCATCACTGCGCTCTCCTTCCTGCTCGGCATCCTCACCGGCTTCGCGGCCGCCGTCGCCGGAGGATGGGTCGATCTGGCTCTGTCGCGGCTCGTCGATCTGCTGCTGTCGATGCCCACCCTGATTTTCGCCTTTGTCATTTTGTCGGTGCTCGGCTCAGCCTTGCCGGTCCTCATCGTCACGATCGCCATCCTCGATTCGACCAAGGTCTTCCGCCTGGCGCGATCGGTCGGCGTGAACATTGTCAGTCTCGAATTCGTGGAAGCGGCGCGCCTGCGCGGCGAGGGATGGTGGTGGATCGTGACGCGGGAGATGCTGCCCAACGCGGTTCCCCCGCTCACGGCCGAGTTCGGCTTGCGCTTCTGCTTCACCTTCCTCTTCATTGCCGCGCTGAGCTTCCTCGGGCTCGGCGTGCAGCCGCCGGCCGCTGACTGGGGCAGCATGGTCAAGGACTATCGCGACATGATCAACTTCGGCTTCGCCGCGCCGCTCTATCCCGCCGCTGCGATCGCGATTCTGACCATCGGCGTCAACTTCGTCGTCGACTGGATGCTCTCCATTCATTCCAGAGGTCAGGGAGAAGGCGCATGACCCTCGAGTCCGAAACGCGGTCTGCCGAGCTAAAGGGCAATTCCATTATCCTCGACGTTCGCGGCATGCGGGTCGCCGTGCGCACCGACCTTGGCGAGGGGCCGGTGCTGGTCGACGACGTTTCGCTGCAGCTCAGGCGCGGCGAGGTGATCGGCCTGATCGGCGAGTCCGGGGCGGGCAAATCGACCATTGGGCTCGCCTCGATGGGCTATACGCGCCGCGACTGCCATATCGT
Source organism: uncultured Alphaproteobacteria bacterium (assembly GCA_963835885.1). Classification (GTDB taxonomy): domain Bacteria; phylum Pseudomonadota; class Alphaproteobacteria; order Rhizobiales; family Beijerinckiaceae; genus Roseiarcus. The sequence continues at coordinate 9,017 of CAWIHF010000038.1, read as the reverse complement.
CGGCGGCAACATCATCTACGGCGATTTGGACATCCGGGCGATCGGCCCGGACGAGCGGCGCGCTCTGCGCGGGCCGAAAATCGCCTATATCGCCCAGAGCGCCGCGGCTTCGTTCAACCCTGCGCATACGCTGATGGAGCAGGTCTGCGAGGCCTCGGTCCGCCATGGCGTGTTGAGCGGCGCGGAAGCGCGCGCCGCGGCGGTGCAGTTGTTCCGCGAGCTCGATCTGCCCAGTCCGGACACCATCGGCTCACGCTATCCGCACCAGGTTTCCGGTGGACAGTTGCAGAGGGTGATGGCGGCGATGGCGATGGTCGCCAAGCCCGACATCCTCATATTCGACGAGCCGACCACCGCCCTCGACGTCACAACCCAGGTCGAATGCCTGGCCGCCTTTCGCAAGCTCATTCGCGAGCACGGCACCGCCGCGCTCTACATCACTCACGACCTCGCCGTCGTGGCGCAGATCGCTGACCGGATCATGGTGCTGCGGCGCGGCAAGATGGTCGAATTTGGCGAGTCACGACAGATCCTGCAGCAACCGAAAGAGGAATATACCCGCCGCCTGGTGAGCGAACGGGTGGCCGGGCATGCCTTCGTCGAAGCGAACGTGGCGAACCAGGTCCCGATTCTCGCCATCGAGCATGTCAGCGCCAACTATCCCGGGAAGCCGAAAGTCATCGACGACGTCAGTCTGGACGTGCGCCGGGGCGACACTGTCGCCGTCGTTGGCGAATTCGGGATCGGGCAAATCGACCCTCGCCCGCGTCGTCACCGGGCTCCTGCCGCGGGTCGCCGGCGACGTGCGCTTCAACGGCGTCAGCCTGCCGCCACGGCTCAAGGATCGGACCAAGGACCAGTTGCGACGGGTGCAGATGATCTACCAGATGCCGGACGTCGCCCTGAACCCGCAGCACACCCTCCTGCAGACGATCGGCCGGCCGGTCGCCTTCTATTTCAACCGGTCGCGCGACGAGGTGCGCCATCGGGTGGCCGAACTCCTGCGGCAGATGGACTTGCCGGAAACTTTCATCTCGCGGAAGACCAGCGAGCTGTCAGGCGGCCAGAAGCAGCGCGTTTCGATCGCGCGGGCGCTCGCCGCCGAGCCCGATCTGATCATCTGCGACGAAGTGACGTCCGCCCTCGATCAGCTTGTCGGCGAGGAAATCCTTCGGCTTTTGAAAAAGCTGCAGAACGAACTGGGGGTCGCCTATCTCTTCATCACGCACGATCTGGGCACCGTAAAACGGATCGCGAACAAGGTCGCGGTCATGCTCAAGGGCAAGGTCGTCGCAGGCGGAGACACGGCGACCGTCTTCTCGCCACCCCACCACCCCTATACGGAGCTGCTCCTTTCCTCGGTCCCGGAGATGCGACCGGACTGGCTCGACGAGGTTCTCGCCAGACGCGCGACAGGGGCCGCGGCCACCGCGGCGCTGATGCGCGCGCCGTGAGCAACGACGAAACACCAAATATAATGCGTTAAAAACGGCGACGCCCTTGCCGGGCCGGCCGATCGTTTCTATACCGCGAATGACGCCGGAAGGACGGCCTACGTGCGCGTCCGGGCTACGGCGCGCACTCGGCCGGTTCATTGCATGGTTGGAAGCGCCGACATACCGTTAGGCGACGACAAAGGACGATTTAGAATGCGCGCGCCGGGCGGTCCGCGTCTCTTGCTGCGGCGGCTCCGCGAGGTCATGGCGGAGCCGGTCACCGCACAGGCGCGCCTCGACCGCATCGTCGTCCTGATCGCCTCCAATATGGTCGCCGAGGTCTGCTCCCTCTACGTCGTCCGAGCCGACGGCGCTATGGAGCTGTTTGCGACCGAAGGCCTCAATCGTGAAGCGGTCCACCTGACGACGATGAAACCCGGGGAGGGCCTGGTCGGTCTCATCGCCTCGAGCGCCGAGCCGCTCGCGCTGTCCGACGCCCAGCACCATCCGGCGTTCTCCTACAAACCCGAGACGGGCGAAGAGATCTATCAGTCGTTCCTTGGCGTGCCGGTTCTGCGCAGCGGCGCGACGATTGGCGTGCTCGTGGTGCAGAACCGCGCGCGGCGCACCTATTCGGAGGAAGAGGTCGAGGCTCTCCAGACCACCGCGATGCTTCTTGCCGAGATGATCGCCTCGGGCGAGCTCCAGGGCATCGCCGCGCAGGGCGCGCCGATTGCCGTTCGGCGGCCCATGTCCCTGAAGGGTCAGGGCATCGCCGACGGCCTCGGTCTCGGCCATGTGGTCATGCATCAGCCGCGCGTGGCGGTGTCGAAAATCGTCGCCGACGACGTCGATTCGGAACTGCAACGGCTCGAGACGGCGATCAGCGCGATGCGCGCCTCTGTCGACGACCTCATCGACCGAAGCGACGACGGCCAGTCCGGCGAGCACCGCGACGTGCTCGAGGCTTTCCGCATGATCGCGCATGACCGCGGCTGGCTGCGGCGGCTGCGCGAGGCGGTGAGTTCGGGTCTGACCGCCGAAGCGGCAGTCGAGCGAGTGCAGAACGACGCGCGGGCGAAACTGCAACGGCAGACCGATCCTTACCTGCGCGACCGGCTGCATGATCTGACCGACATCGCCAACCGCCTCCTGCATCAGCTCGCCGGCCTGAGCCTCGTCCTCCTGCCCGACGAACTGCCGGAGAGCGCAATTCTGGTCGCCCGCTCAATGAGTTCCGGCGGCGCTTCTCGATTACGACCGAGCTCGCCTTCGCGGCGTCGTGCTGGAGGAAGCGGGCGCTTCGAGCCATATCGCCATCGTCGCGCGGGCGCTCGCGCTGCCGGCGGTCAGCGACATCCCGAATATTTCCGAGGTCGTCGAGCAGGGCGACGCGATCATCGTCGACGGCGACGCCGGCGAAATCCATTTGCGCCCGCCGCCGGACGTCGAGGCGGCCTACGGCGAAAAGGCGCGAATGCGCGCGCGGAAACAGGCGCAGTATCGCGCGCTGCGCGACGTGCCGACCATTTCGTTGGACGGAGTGCCGATCGGCCTGCACATGAATGCGGGACTGCTCGTCGACATGCCGCATCTGGCCGAAACGGGCGCGAAGTCGATCGGCCTTTTCCGCACCGAGCTGCAGTTCATGCTCGCCGCCCGCTTCCCGAGGCCGGGCGCGCAGGAACAGCTCTATCGCGCCATTCTCGAGGCGGCGGGCGATCGCCCGGTAACCTTCCGCACCCTCGATATCGGCGGCGACAAGCTCCTGCCGTACATGAAGGGCTCGAAGAGGAGAACCCGGCCCTTGGCTGGCGCGCGCTTCGCATCGGGCTCGACCGACCGGCGCTTTTGCGCATGCAGTTTCGGGCCTTGATTCGCGCTGCGGCGGGTCGGGATCTGCGCGTGATGACGCCGATGGTGTCGACGGTCGAAGAGTTCAAGACCGCACGCGCTCTGTTCGATCGGGAGCTGGCATGGAGCGCGAGCCATGGGCACGAGCCGCCGCGCTCAGTCCGGCTCGGCGTCATGGTCGAAGTGCCGTCGCTGCTTTGGCAGATCGACGAAATCGCTGCCTGCGCCGATTTTCTGTCGGTCGGCTCGAACGATCTCATGCAGTATCTTTACGCCGTCGATCGCGACAACCGCCGGGTGGCCAACCGCTTCGACCCCGTGAGCGTCGGATTCTTGCGCGCCCTGAGATCGATCGCCGACGCCGGAGCCCGCGCTGGAACCCCGGTCACGCTTTGCGGCGAAATTGGCGGCCGGCCGCTGGAAGCGATGGCCCTGATGGCGATCGGCTATCGGGATCTTTCGATGTCGGCGACGTCGATCGGACCGGTCAAGGCGATGACCCTTTCGCTGAAGGTCCGCGACCTTGCCGGAGAGGTCGAGGCGATGCTGACAGAGGGCCACGACGAGGCCTCGCTGCGGGCGCCGTTGCAAGCGCTGGCCGAGCGCTTCAACGTCCGCCTCTAGAGGCGCGAAAATCCGTCTCGCGCTCCATCCCGGACGAACGCCAAAGCCATGGCCGCCAACGACAATCTTGATCTCATCGTGCGCCGCCACCGCGAGATCGGCGCCCGCCTCTCCGAGGGCGTCTCCGGCGCGGAATATTCGGCGCTGTCGCGCGAATTCAGCGATCTCGCGCCGATCGTTTCCGCGATCGCCGCCTATCGAGCCAAGGAGAAGGAGCGGGCGGATCTCGAGGCCATGCTCGAGGATCCCGACCTGGACGCCGAGATGCGGGCGATGGCCAGCGCCGAATTCAGCGCCGCCGAGACCGAGGCCGAGCAAATGGCGAAGGCGATCCGCATTGCGCTCCTGCCGAAAAACGCGGCCGACGAGGGCGATGCGATCATCGAGGTGCGCGCCGGGACCGGGGGCGATGAGGCGGCCCTTTTCGCCGGCGATCTCTTCCGAATGTATGTAAAATATGCAGAGTCGAAGCGCTGGAAGGTCGAGGTGCTGTCGATGAGCGAGGGGACCGCCGGGGGATACAAGGAAATCGTAGCCGAGTTTTCCGGTCGCGGCGTGTTCGCCCGGCTCAAGTTCGAGAGCGGCGTGCACCGGGTCCAGCGCGTGCCGGCGACCGAGACGCAAGGGCGCATCCACACCTCCGCCGCGACCGTCGCGGTCCTGCCGCTCGCGGAAGAAGCGGATTTCGACATCAACGAAGCCGACCTCAAGATCGACACGATGCGCTCGAGCGGCGCCGGCGGCCAGCACGTCAACAAGACCGAATTGGCCATCCGCATCACCCATATCCCCACGGGGGTGGTGGTCGCGATGCAGGAGGAGCGGTCGCAGCACCGCAACCGCGCCAAGGCGATGGCGCTCCTGCGGTCGCGCATCCTCGACGCCCGCAACCAGAAGCTCGACGCCGAGCGGGCGCAGGAGCGGCGCTCGCAGGTCGGCTCGGGCGACCGCTCGCAGCGCATCCGCACCTACAATTTCCCGCAGGGGCGGGTGACCGACCATCGCATCAATCTGACCCTCTATTCGCTCGACCGGATCATCGAGGGCGAGGGACTCGACGAGATCATCGACGCTCTTACCGCCGAGCGGCAGGCGGAGCTGCTGGCCCAGCAGTCGGGTTCGTGACCGAAGTCCCGAGGCTGCCTCCGTTCTGCGCCGGGATGCGGATCGGTCTGCTCGGCGGCTCGTTCAATCCGCCCCATCAGGGGCACGCGCTCGTCACCCGCATTGCGCTCACGCGGCTTGGCCTCGACCGTGTCTGGTGGCTGGTCACGCCGGGAAACCCCCTGAAATCCCAGGCGGACCTCGCGGCGTTGAAGGCGCGCGTCGAGGCCGCCCGCCGCCTCGTCGACGGCCCGCGCGTGACCGTGACGGACATCGAGGCCCATATCGGCGCCCGATACACCTACGACACGCTGGCGTGGCTGATGCGGCGCGCCGCAGGAGTCCGGTTCGTCTGGATCATGGGGGCGGACAACCTCAGCCAGTTCCATCTCTGGCGCCATTGGCGGGCGATCGCGGAGCTGGCGCCGATCGTCGTCATCGATCGGCCGGGCTGGACGTTACGGGCGATGTCGAGCCGAGCGGCCGTTGCGCTTGGGCGCTGGCGCGTCCCGGAAGCCGAGGCGGCGCACTTCGCCGATCTCGCGCCGCCCGCGTTTCTGTTTCTGCACGGGCCGCGCTCCGAGCTTTCCTCGACGGTGCTGCGGGCGAGTGGTTGAACCATGCGCGCCGGAGACGGAAAGCCGTCCCTCTGGATCGATCCCGAGGGTCGAACCCCGGAGATCGGGCAATTCCCGACAGTGCGCTTTTTCGACCTTCTGTTCGGCTCGGCCTGCTCGCCTCCTCGCTTGTCCCGGCGGGAGGCGCTCCCCGGCTACGGCGCTTGGCCGCTACAATCAGGCGGCGACAGACAGGCGAAGCCCGAGAGCCTTCAGGACCCTGGCGACCGTCGCGAACTCCGGGTTACCGTCGGGCGACAGGGCCTTGTATAGATTTGCGCGTCCGAGACCGGCGGCCTGCGCGATCTCAGTCATCCCCTTGGCGCGGGCGACGTCGCCGAGAGCCGCCTTCAACAGATCGGGATCGCCGTCCTCGAGAACGGCGTCGAGATAGGCGGCGATGTCCTCTTTGGTCTCCAGCGTGTCGGCCGCATCCCAGCGGCTTGTCGTGCGAGCCATGTCGTCCTCTTCAAACCTCTTGCGCCAGTTCGAGGGCGCGCGCGATGTCGCGGTCCTGGCTTCGTTTGTCGCCGCCGCAGAGCAGGACGACGAGCGCCTCTCCCCGCCGGACGAAATACACCCGGTAGCCGGGGCCATGATCGATGCGCATCTCCGACACGCCGCCGCCGACGGCCTTCACGTCGCCGGGATTGCCTAACGACAGCCGGATGCGAACCGTGAGGCGGGCGCGCGCCTGGCGATCCCGCAGCCCGGCGAACCAGGCGGCGAAAACCTCGGTCTGCCGCACCTCGATCATTGTCGACCGTCTCTTATAAGGGACAACGTGTCAAGTCATCCGGTGAAAGCGTCAGTCCTGTCTCGGCAGTTCGCGCCGCGGCGCGAGTGATGAGCGCGGATGAAAATGTGTGTCGGGCTCTTGGAGCCGATTGGGCGGCGTGATGAAGTTGGCGCGATCACATGAGTTCCCCGCGCCTTCATTGCAAATTAAATTAAGGGGTTGACGGGCCTGGAAGTGGAATCCCGGTCTGTGCGGATGCTCCGGCGCTGTTCGACCCCGGGAACCGATTGTCGAGGCTTTGGCGCTTGGCGCGAGGGCGATGGGGATCGACCGGCCGTATCTCTACGGGCTGGCCCTCTCCGGGGCGGCCGGCGCCGATCAAACGGCTTCCCAACGCTCTCCGATCTGCGTAGCGCTGGGGCGCAGCGGGTCGGATTCGAGGGGCCGCTTTCTGCGCAGAAAGGATCCGCCGGAAGCGAGGTCATTTCACCTATGAGAGACCCCTAAGTAAGAAGGCCGTAAGGAGAGCGGCGCGGTCGGATGACCCGTGTGAGGACAAGGATGGATGCCAATGACCGGAATAAGGGCCCTCGTCTTTGATGTTTTCGGTACGCTCGTCGATTGGCGCGGCGGCATGATCGCGCATTTGTCGTCGTGGGGAGACGCTTGCGGTCTTCAGGCCGATTGGCCGGCGATTGTCGATGCCTGGCGCATGGACTATCCGCCATCCCTCGATCGGGTCCGGGCCGGAAAGAGGGCGTGGGCTAATCTCGACGTGTTGCATCGCGAGTTTTTCGAACGTCTGGCGCCGAAATTCGGCGTTCCCGTGTTGGACGACGACGCATTGAACCAGCTCTGCCAATTCTGGCACAGGTTGCCGGCATGGCCGGATGTGGTCGGCGGGCTCCACCGGCTGAAGCCCCGCTACATGATCGCCCCCTTGTCGAACGGTCATGTCGCGCTTCTGGTGGCGATGTCCAAGTCGCTGGGTCTGCCGTGGGACATGATCTTCGGCGCTGATCTTTTCCAGCACTACAAGCCCGATCCGGAGACCTATCTCGGCGCGGCCGCCCTGTTCGGCTGTGCGCCCGGCGAAGTTATGATGGTCGCCTCCCACCCGTCCGATCTCGCCGGGGCCAGGCGCTATGGCCTGCGGACTTGTTACGTGTCTCGGACGCTTGAATACGGCGGGGGCCGGATCGTGGAGCCAAAGCCGACGCCAGGAACGTTCGACCTGATGGTCAACGGCGTCGACGAACTGGCCGATTTGCTGTCGCGCTGAGCAGCGTAAGGCGAAGGCGTCGCCCGACCGGCCGGCTCCGACGCCTTCCTCGCCGGGCTGGAAGCCAAGCCGGGCCGCCGCCTTCACGCCAAGCCGAAAGGCCGCCGACCTGTCGGCGGAGGCGCAGGCCCTCCCGCGCCGCCGGCCGGGGCGATGCCCCCGACAATCGACAGATTTAGGGACCCGACCAGTAACGGATCGCCGCGATCGCCCCGAGCGTCAAGCCGAGGACAGCGGCAATAAGGATGAGAAAGTTGCGGAACTGGCGCCGCGTTTGCCTGCGCTCAATCTCCGGCCCGTCGTCAGGCAACATTTGCTCGGTCCCAGGAAAAATCCCCTCAGGACTGGAACCGAAGGAGGCGCGCTTGGCAAGGAGGGCCTTAAAGAGCAAGCTTTACGACCGAATTTGGCAACCGGGGCAAGTCCCAGGCTGCGCCTTGCCGGCGCCCGCCCCAATCGCGCTGCCGCCTTCGACCAAATTTCTCCAAGCCGGACCCAAGCCAGACCAAGCCACACCAAGAAATCGGGCTTGGATTATCTTGGATTCCTTCGTCTGATTCCAGACTTTTCAATTGCGTTACGAGGAATCCAAGTGAACCTATCAAGAACACAGCTCGGAGCTCTGGTCAAGATATTGTTCTTCGCGGTCGTGTCCGGGTTTGAATTGCGGGCGGCGGGCCGGAAGGACGCCGAAGGGCGGTCCCGCACGGCCACGACAAGACGATCCCCCTCGTCGCCGATCTCGCGCCTTCGAGGGCTTGCGCGGCCACGTTTGCTTGCGCTCAATCTCCGCCCGTCGTCAGGCAACATTTGCTCGGCCCCAGGAAGGAATCGCTGGAACCTTTGCATTCCGCGCGCCTGTCCGCCGCCCGGAACCCGAGCAAGAAGCAGATGTCCAAGGGCGAATAGATAGGGCGAATAGATATTGCGAAGGTCGACGACGACCGGTTCGCTCAGCGCACCTTTGACGCAGGCGAGCCCCTTAGCATTGCCCCTGGCGGCGCGCGACCCGCCTAGAGCTCGCTGGGGATGGGATTGGATCAAACTCGGCATTGGGCGGGCATTTTTGGGGGCCTACCCGACACGCCGGCCAGCAACAAATTTCTATTGACCAATTGAAATAATTCGACTATTTTGGTTTTTGTCAATCAAATGATTGTGCGGTTTCGCAATATCACTGCTACATCCCGAATCCCTCAACTCATGGCGCAAAATCATAATTTTGCCGCTGTGACCACAACCGCTGGGAGAGGCCGCCGGATCGCAACCGCCAATAGCGCCAGATTGGTCATTCGAGAAAAGGTTGGGTATTTATCGGCGGCTTGACCAAGCAAATGACTGGCGCCGAGCCCCCGCTGTGC
>CAWIHF010000037.1:0-51562 GCA_963835885.1 uncultured Alphaproteobacteria bacterium | reverse complement strand
CGGCGGGGTTGTCGTGCACAACATCGCCGGGATGGCGGCGTTGGCGTCGGTTCTCTATGTCGGCCGCAGGCAGGTGCTCGACGGCGGGCCTCACAGCGTCCCTCTGGTCGCCCTCGGCACCGGCCTTCTGTGGTTCGGCTGGTATGGATTCAACGCCGGCAGCGAGTTCCGGGTCGATTCGGTGACCGCCGTCGCCTTCCTCAACACCGACGTCGCCGCGTCCTTCGCCGCGGTGACCTGGATGGGGGTGGGCTGGCTCATCGAAAAGCGGCCGACCTTTGTCGGCTTGCTCACCGGCGCGGTCGCGGGCCTCGCCACCATCACGCCGGCGGCGGGATATGTTTCGCCGCTGGCGGCCGCGATCATCGGCATCGCCTCCGGCGTGGTCTGCTATTTCGCCGTCGCGTTGAAAACCCAGTTGCAGTGGGACGACGCCCTCGACGTCTGGGGAGTCCACGGCGTCGGCGGCGCTCTCGGGATCGTGCTGCTCGGCGTTTTCGCCTCGACCGCTTTCAATCCCGCCGGAACCGACGGCTTGATCGGCGGCAACGGCGCCTTCTTCTTGAAAGAGACGGCGACGATCATCGGCTCCTCGGTTTGGGCGTTTGCTTTCACCTACGCCATGCTTTGGCTGATCGACAAGGTCACGCCCGTTAAGGTCTCTCCTACCGCCGAAGAGACTGGGCTCGATGCCGCGCTCCACGGCGAGACCGCGTATCTCGGCGCCTAGTCGCGCTTGTTCGTTGTCGTGTAAGACGGCTATCGCGCCGAAGAACCGCTAAAACCCGATCGTGTAAAGGGACCATCGGCGTGCAAGGATCGTCGGCGGGGCGACAGAGCACGACCAGTGAATTGAAAGCCATGGCATCCACCAGTGCGTCACTTAGTGGCTCTATTGTCGCAACGCTCAAGGAGCGGGTTATTTCTTGGCAATATCCCCCTGAATATAGGTTGACTGAAGAGGCCCTTTGCCGTGAATTCAATGTCAGCCGCAGCCCAGTGCGCGAGGCGCTGAGAGTTCTCGCCGCCAATGGACTTGTGAAGCGCATGGCCAATCGCGGTTATGCAGTGCGCCAAGTCAATCTGCGCGAAATCGAAGAGATTTACGAAGTGCGTCTCGCCCTCGAGCTTTACGCGGTCGAGACGCTTGTTCATCGCGGCGCCCCGCCAACAACCTTGGTCGCCCTCCACCAAGCCTGGGAATCTTTATGCCGCGCGCCAGAGAGCCTCAAGGGGGAAGAGTTGGCCGAACTCGATACGAACTTCCACGAGACCCTCATCGCGCTCATCGGCAACGAGACGTTGATCACGGAGCTCAGGGCGATCAACGAGCGCCTGTTCGTCTTCCGCATGATAGATTTTGGCAGAGCTAACCGCGTCGAAAGCACTTGCGTCCAGCATCTCAACGTTCTCGAACGTATCGCTGCCAAGGACGTCAACGGCGCGCGTGCGGCGATTCGCGTGAACATTGAAGACGGGCGGAATATCGTCCACGCGACGTTCAAGGACGCCCTCGCTCGCGCCTACGCCACTCTTTGATTGAGGCTGGATGTGCGTCTGTTCGCGGTAAAGATCGGAGCCGGCGTGCCGACCGAACCCTTCGCCGGCGTGGTTCGCTCCGTCTTCGTCAACGCGGCGGTCTTGACGATCGCCGAGGCGCTGGTGACGCTGACGCCGGCCGCGACCGGCAGCCTGCCGGGCGCGATCGCCGTCGACGGTCCGAGAGGGTTCGATTTTACCCGTTTCCTGGCTGTCGGCGGCGCAACCACCGCGCGCGGGTGTCCTGCGCTTCGCCGGCGGCGCGGCGTCGGTCGATCTGCGGGGGGCTCGCCAGTGGAGGAGCCGCCTCAGCGAACGAGCGCTCGACTTCGACCGGCCGGCGACGGAAAGCGCCTGGCGGGTCGCCGCCGCCGTTCTGCGGACCGACGGCCGCAGCGACGCGATCGTCCGCCTCGGCCAGGGCGCCATCGACTTGCTGAGCTACGCGACACGCCGCCTCGACCTTCAGTTCGCCGAGCAAGCCGCCGCGCGGCTGGTGGGCCTCGGCGCCGGCGGGACGCCCGCGCGCGACGATGTTCTTGTCGGCTACCTCGCGGGGCTATGGACCTCGATCGCAGGCGATCGACCTCGCGCCGATTTTGTCGCCGGCCTGGCGGACATCGTGCGCGGTTTGGGCAAGAGGACGAACGACGTCAGCCGCGTCTATCTCGAGGCGGCCGCGGACGGCGAGGTCTCGGAGCGCCTCGCCGCCGTCGTGACCCCAATCGCCGCCGGCGGGCCGGCGCCGAGCGTGGCCCGGGCCGCCGCGGCCGCGATCGCGGTCGGTCATTCGTCGGGGGCGGACGCGACTCTCGGCCTCCTCCTTGGTCTCGCCGCCTGGGGACCGGCGCCGATCTTCGAGGAAAGCCGGCGTCTCATCGACGAAACGCCTTGAGTGGCCCCGCCGAGAAAGGCGAGAGTCCGCGGCCGAATGCGCCGCGCCGTTGTGCCGCGATGTCCGCTTCCCGCGGCCATCGCGGCGACCAATCGGCTATTTCGGCTTGTTCGCCTCGACCTTGCTCGCGCCGCCGGGGGCTATCGACCTCATGCCCGCTTCGCGCACGCCCACGACATAGCAGATGACGGCGAACAGCACGTAGCCGAGGGCGACCTGCGGCGACGCCATCCACTGGAGGTGTTCGCCGTGGATGAAGCCGAAGAACGCCAACACGGCGCCAGCCAGCGCATAGATCGTCGCCTTGTTGAATTCGCGGTCGATGATGAAGGCCGCCATCGCTCCGAGAATGAGGCCGGCCAGCACCGCTCCCCCGCCCAAGAGCTTCATGCCGCTGTAGACCAAGCCGTTGTTCGTCAGCGCCGCGGCGATCTTGTCCGCGCTGGTGGCTGCCGCCCCCAGAGCTCCGTCGACCTGAGTCTGCCCCCAGAGCGCGATATTGGGGATAAGCGCCAGCGCGACCGCGGGGGCATGCTTGGCCGGCGAAGCGGTGAACGCCTGGGCGCCGATGACGAGGCCGATGTAGAGGAGGATCGGCAGGATCGCCACCAACGGCACCACCTCCAACAGCAGCGCCGTCAGCCCGAGGAAACACACCAGCGCAATGACGATTCCGGTCGCCAGCGAATAGCCGATGCGTCCGCCGACCGCCTTCCAGCCGGGATGGCCGATATAGACCGCCGGCGGAAACGGGCTACCGAGCAGCGATCCGACGATGGCGCCGATGCCGTCGGCGAGCAGGATGTTGCGCAGATTGTAATTGTCGCCCGCCGCCGAAGCGCTCTCGACGTTGTTCATGCCCTCGGTGAAATTGTAAACGCCGAGCGGAATGGCGGTGACGAGCAGCGGCCCGATGTTGCCCAGCCCGGTGAAGACTTCGCCGCCCGGAATCGGCAGATGCAGGCCGAAATGCCCGAGCGCCTCGCCGACCTTCGCCCCCTGCACGATGTCGGTCCAGTTGAACACATGGGCGACCCAGGCGATGGCGGTGCCGATGATCACCGCGGCAAGCCCACCCGGCAAGCCATAGGGCAGCTTGACGTTCGCCGTCCAACTGATCAGCACGATCGCGAGCGAGACGAACGCGATCCACGGAACTTCCCACATCTGGAAGGCTGGACGCATCGCGATGAAAGTGATCGAGATGCCGGCGAGCGTGCCCAGCATCGCCGCGCGCGGCGTATATTGGCGGATGGTCGGGCCCACAAAGGCGCCGATCAGCACGATCACGCCGATGATAAAGGCCCAGGCCAGGCCCGCCTGCCAAGCCAGGATTGCCGCCGGTCCCTCACCCATGGCTGCCGAATTTTTGAGATAGGTCGGCAGCATGATGACAAAGACGACGATGAACATATGTGGCACGCTGGGGCCGTAGGGCATCGCCGCCACGTCGCTGCGCCCATCCTGCCTGGCGAGCCGATAGGCGAGATACGCGTAGTAGAGGTTGCCGATCGGCAGCGCGATCCCGAGCGCCGGCAGCACCCGCCCGTAGACGATCGAATCCGCGGGCAAATGCACAACGAAAAGGCAAAGCGTGGTCAGAACGATCACGTTCAGAAGAACGTTCGTGAATAATCCGAAGAAGCCATTCCAATCGCCCGGCACCCACCACTTGATTGCGGCGTCTTGATCTCGCTGCGTGCTCATGGCGTACTCCCTACTTCCTCCAGGCGATCCGCGAATGTGTTGCTTCGCTCCGACCGCACCCATTTGGAACCGTTCAACCCTCTGCGCGCGGCCCGACGCGAGACGCGTTTCAACCTCGGCTCGCCTTCAAGCGGATCCTATCGAGGACCGGCAGGGCCTTGGCCGAAGACGACACCCACCCGAATATCCCGCCCTGCGCTTTGATCATGCGCAGCGCGTAATCCTGGAATTCGGGGAAATAGGACGCGACGCAGTCCTCGAGCACCAGGCAATCGTAACCGCGATCATTGGCCTCGCGGACAGTGGTCGTCACGCACACTTCGGTAGTGACCCCGCAGACTATGAGCTGGCGTATGTCGCCGCTTCCGAGGATCTCGCCGAGATCCGTTGCGTAGAAGGCGCCCTTGCCAGGCTTATCGACAACCGGCTCGCCGGCGATCGGCTTCAGTTCGTCGATGATGTCGTGGCCATGCTCGCCACGCACCAGGATCCGCCCCATCGGACCGACATCGCCAATCGTCGTCTTGAGTTTGCCGCGCGCTTTTTTGGCCGGCCAGAGATCGGTGAGGTCAGGGCGATGACCTTCACGCGTATGGATGACCTGAAGTCCGGCTTTGCGTGCCGCTTCGAGGACCTTCTTGGTCGGCTGAACTGCCTTGAGTAGCAGCGACGTATCGTTGCCGAGCGCGGCGCCGAAACCGCCAGGGTAAACGAAGTCACGTTGCATATCGATGATGACGAGCGCGACGTTGGCGGGCTCGAACGCGAATTCATACGGTTCGGCCGGAACAACGGCCATGGTCCACTCCTATGATGCGGCGTTTTGGCGGATGCTTTCCTCGAGGTATCGCCGCCATCCCCCAAGTTCGGTGATGTCCGCGGCGTTGGCAACGCCATAACTCTCGCAGACGAAACCCTTGACGCTCTCGCCGTCGGCGAGTTCGACTGTGCCGATGGCGAGCGGCGGCGGGACGCCGGCGACGAAGCTGCCGAATGCGGACGTCGGCATTTTCCAGACTTCGACTTCGATGGCGTTGCCCCTCTCGTCTCGGACCATGCCCGGCCTCGCCGGCGGCCCCCCCGGCAAGGCATAGAGACGATACCGCGGCGCGGTTCGGGTCGCTTGGACGAGCTCGGCGCCGCGATCGACGAGCTGGCCATTGAGCGGGAGGCCCCGCATATGGGCCCCACACACCGCCACCTTCACTGTAGCGTGAGGGGAAGCCGCGTGGCGCTTCGGCGGCATTCTCGCGCCGGTCGCGCCAAGGGGGAGGCTTGTGGAGCGGTGAATCTCATCGCCCAGGCTCAGCAACGCCGCGTCGGTGAAGGCCGGCGCGGCGAGAGTGACGCCAAAGGGCAACCCGTCCGGCTGGAATCCGGTTGGAATCGCGATGCCCGCGAGATCAAGAAGATTCATGAAATTTGTGTAGGCGCCAAGTTTGCTGTTGAGGCGGATCGGATCGGCGAGCAGTTCAGCGATCGTGTAGTGGCGGGCTGCAGTCGGGGTAACCAGCACATCGATTTTGCGCCACGTCGCCTCCGCGATGCGGCGCAATTCCTTCAGCCGGTAGTAGGCAGCGAATGCGTCGGCTGCGGTCGGCCTCGCGCCGCCGCCGATAATCTGACGCGTAACAGGATGAAGCGCTTCTGCATTCTTCTCGTAAAAGTCGCGGATCGGAACATAGCGTTCTGCGACCCAAGGGCCCTCGTAGAGAAGCCGCGCGGTTTCAAGGAACGGATGCAGGTTCACTTCGACGACAACGCCGCCCAAGCCGGCAATGCGCTCAAGCGTCGAAGCGAAAAGCTTCTCGCCCGCGCTGTTGCCGAAGAATGTGAGATCCTCACGTCGCGGAACGCCGAAGCGCGTTCCCGCCACATGCGACGGCAAAGGAGAAAGCGAGTCTTCGCGAGAGAAAGGATCGGCTGCATCAAAGCCCTTGGCGACGGCCATGAGGTCACGCGCATCGTCTGAAGAGAGCGCGAGAATGGACACGCAATCCAGCGAACGGCAAGCGGGGACGACCCCGCTTGTGCTCAGTAGCCCTCTGGTTGGTTTCATGCCGATGAGATTATTGAATTGCGCGGGCACGCGGCCAGAGCCGGCCGTATCGGTTCCGAGAGAGAAGCTCACCAGACCCGCTGCAACCGCAACTGCCGAGCCTGAACTCGACCCCCCGGATATGTAATTTGCGTTGAGCGCGCTGCCCGGCGCCCCATGGGGCGAGCGCGTGCCGTTGAGGCCGGTCGCAAACTGGTCGAGGTTGGTCTTGCCGATCGGAATTGAGCCGGCCTCAATCAGGCGCTGCACCATTGTCGCCGACTTGTCCGGCGTATAGGCGTAGTCAGGGCAGGCCGCAGTAGTGGGATGACCGGCAAGGTCGATATTGTCCTTAATCGCGAAGGGAACTCCATAGAGCGGCTTTGTCGCCGGATCGACTCGTTCGAGGGCCTTGGCCATCGACAGGAGTTCGTCGCCCGGGAGAAGATGAATCCAGACCTTGTCGTCGCCGCGTCGGGAGATGCGTTGAAGCACGCCGGACACCAGTTCCGTCGGAGAGAGGGTGCGGTCCCGGTACGCGCCCGCAAGGGCGGCTAGATCAAGGCTATCGCTTGCTCCAAGCACCGCGTCTTCTCCTCCCGGAAATCGCCGGCTTGACGTGCATACCAAATTGCGGTCTGTCTTGCACTCAATTTCGTATACAATTTGCCGCGGCCGGTTGCTGAGACCGGCAGTGCGGACGGCGAAGAAGTGCGGGCGAACGTGCACCCCGCAATTGAAGGGGTCGGGAAGGCCTGATCGATGGCGACGGCGTCAAAAGTCATTCGGAACTTCTATCGGGACTCCATTTCGCTCATGCAGCTGTCGTCGCGGCTGGCGAAGCTCCCTGGCATGATTTCAAGCTTCGGCAGTCATGGCCTCCGAGGCCAATCTAGCCTTGTTGCGGGAAGCCAAACTGCTCGAGGGAGTCACTGACGCCGGGCCCAACGATCTGCTCATTACCCTGGAGGGGCGGAACGAAACCGCGATTGCCTGCGCCTTGGACGAAGCTGAGGCAGCCTTCGAACAAAAGGCGGCGACACAAGGCGACGGCGTGAAGCGCGAGGCGCCGCGCAGCCTGGAAATGGGTCTCGAACTCGAGCCCAAGTCAAATTTCGCCTTGATCTCGACGCCCGGCGACTACGCCGCCTCGGAAGCGCTCAAGGCGCTTCACCTCGGTCTCAACGTGATGATCTTCAGCGACAACGTCTCGGGCGAGGATGAAGTCGCGCTCAAGCGTTACGCCAGGGACAACGGGCTCCTGGTCATGGGGCCGGACTGCGGCACCGCCATACTCAACGGGATTCCGCTCGGCTTCGCCAATGTAATCAAGCGCGGCGTCGTCGGCGTCGTCGCGGCTTCCGGCACAGGTCTTCAGCAGGTCACTTGTCTCGTCGATCGGCTAGGGGCGGGCGTCAGCCAGGCTATCGGCACCGGCGGCCATGATCTTAGCCGCGAAGTCGGGGGCATCACGATGCTGCAAGGCATCGAGGCGCTTGCCGCAGACGAGGCCACAGAGATCATCGTCCTGATTTCGAAACCTCCAGCGGCGGATGTCGCAAAGCGTGTGCTCGAACGCGCGCACGCCGCGCGTAAGCCTGTGGTGGTCTGTTTTCTCGGCGCCGATCCGAATACTGCGGAGGGCGGCAACTTGACCGCGGCGAGAACGCTTGAGGACGCCGCACATTTCGCCGGGGCCCTCGCCAAGGCGCAAACGCCGAAGCGTGAACCGGCGAAACCGTTTGCGATGGGGCCAAAGTTCAAGCCAGGTCAGAAATATGTCCGCGGACTTTATAGCGGGGGCACATTTTGCTTCGAAGCTTCGCTTCTTCTTAGCGAAGCCCTTTCGCCCGTTTATTCCAACACGCCTGTGGGCGGGGCTCAGCAGCTCGAGGACGTTTGGAATAGCCAGGCGCATACGCTGGTCGATCTCGGCGACGATGTGTTCACGCGCGGACGCCCGCATCCGATGATTGATCATCGCTTGCGAAATGAGCGCATCGCGAAGGAGGCGGCTGACGCGGAGACGGCCGTAATCCTCATCGACGTCGTGTTGGGGTACGGCGCCCATATGAATCCTGCGAGCGAGATAGTTCCCGCCATCGGCGCCGCCCGGAAACGCGCGGCCAAGGGGGACCGCGATCTCGCCTTCGTCGGCTTCGTTTGCGGCACGGACGCAGACCCACAAAATCTCTCCACGCAGGAGGCGGCGCTTCGCGACGCCGGCATGGTCCTCACGCGCAGCAATGCTGAGGCCGTCCGCCTGTCCGCGGGACTTGTCGAACCCGCGAACAGGCCGCCGGCAAAACAGCGGAGAAAGACATGAAGATTTTCAATGAAGACCTGCGGGTCCTCAACGTCGGGCTCTCGTCCTTTGCCGACGCAATTGTCGAGGCTGGCGGCAAGGCCAGTCAAATCGAATGGACGCCGCCTGCGAGTGGAGACGCCGTGGTCGGTCGCGCGCTCGCTAGGCTCGTCAACCACAAGGTTGTCGAGGCCGCCAACCGCAAAGCTTATGCCGCCTATCTCTCCTCGCAGCCGATCCTCGAAGGCATTGGGCGGGCCAAGTCCGCGATCCCGGGCATGAGGCGACGCATGCTCCTTCACGCCGGACCGCCGATTCCCTGGACGAGAATGTGCGGGCCGATGCAGGGCGCGATCGTGGGCGCGATCGTCTGGGAGGGGTGGGCGCAGGACGATGCGGGCGCGCGAAAGCTCGTGGAGAGCGGCGCGGTTCGGTGCGAGCCATGTCACGACCATGGTGCTGTCGGGCCGATGGCCGGCATCATCAGTCCATCCATGCCAGTATGGATCGTACGCGACGGCGAGCACGGTCATCAAACGTTCTCAAATCTAAATGAGGGGCTCGGAAAGGCGCTCCGGTTTGGCGCAAATGGGCCGGCGGTGCTGACGCGACTGGAGTGGATGACGACCAAGCTGGGCAAGGTTCTTGCTGCTGCTTTTGAAATCTCCGGACCGATCGAACTGAAGCCGCTGATGGCTCAGGCGCTCCATATGGGCGACGAGGTGCACAACCGAAACGCTGCCGCAACGTCGCTATTCCTCAAGAAGCTGGCGCCCGCGCTGCTCAAATCGAAGGCCAGCCGTTCGGACGTCGCCGAGACGGTGGCCTTCATCGCCGGCAACGACCATTTCTTTCTCAATATTTCGATGGCCGCCTGCAAGGGGATGACCGATGCAGCGCGCGACGTCCCGCTGTCCAGCATGGTGACCGCGATGGCCCGCAATGGCGTCGAGTTTGGAGTGCGAGTGAGCGGCGCTGCTTCCCGGTGGTTCACCGCTCCCGCTCCTCTCGTCGACGGGCTTTACTTCCCCGGCTACGCGATCGCCGACGCTGCGCCCGATCTTGGTGACAGTGCGATTACCGAGACCGCCGGCCTTGGCGGCTTCGCAATGGCCGCCGCGCCGGCGATCGTCAACTTCGTCGGGGGCACTGCAGACGATGCAATCGCGAACACCACGCAGATGGGCCACATTACGCTCGGACGTAACAGGGCATTCACGCTGCCGGCGATGAGTTTTGCCGGAACGCCGTCTGGTGTCGACGCCCGGCGCGTCGTCGATACTGGCATCTGCCCCGTCATCAACACCGGCATCGCACACAAGGAGGCGGGCGTCGGGCAGATCGGCGCCGGCATCACCCGCGCCCCGCTCGACTGCTTCGCGAAGGCCGTATCCGCGCTGGCTACGGAGTTGCCGGCGGAGTGAGGAGCGTTATGATGACGGACCGACCCAAGCTCGCTGTAGTTGCGGTTGGCGGCAACGCCCTCATCAGCGACAAGGACCATCTCTCCATCGCCGATCAGTACGTGCAGGCCTCCGTCACCGCACGACACATCGCCGATATGATCGCGGCCGGCTGGAACGTTATCATCACCCACGGCAATGGCCCGCAGATGGGCTTCATCCTCAGACGATCCGAATTGTCGATCCACGAAGTAGCGCCGGTGCCGATGGATTACGCGGGCGCGGACCTTCAAGGCGCCATTGGCTACATGTTCGTGAAGGCGTTCCGCAATGAGTTCAGGCGACGCGGACTTCAACGCCAGCCGGTCGCTGTGGTGACCGAAACGCTTGTCGATCTCAACGACCCCGCCTTCAAGGATCCGACCAAGCCAATCGGCTCTCATATGGAGGAACGTCAGGCCAAAGAACTCGCTGCGAAGCAGGGATGGATCGTCAAGGAGGACGCCGGCAGAGGCTGGCGGCGCGTGGTGCCGTCTCCAGTTCCAAGGAAAGTCATCGATCTCGACGTGATTAGGGTCCTCGTCGACGCCGGCTATGTCGTTATAGGTTGCGGCGGCGGCGGCATCCCGGTTTTCGAAGATGGCGACGGCAATCTGCGTGGCGTCGAGGCGGTGATCGACAAGGACCTCGCGTCG
The DNA here is from genome assembly GCA_963835885.1 of uncultured Alphaproteobacteria bacterium. Taxonomy (GTDB): domain Bacteria; phylum Pseudomonadota; class Alphaproteobacteria; order Rhizobiales; family Beijerinckiaceae; genus Roseiarcus. The sequence goes on along the minus strand of CAWIHF010000037.1, from coordinate 40,980 downwards.
AGCCTCCTCGCTCGCACGATCGGCGCCGACCTCTTCATGGTTTCCACTGGCGTCGAGCGCGTGGCGATTCATTTTAACAAGCCGAACCAGCAGTGGCTCGACAAGATCACGGTTAGCGATGCAAGACGGTATTATGCAGAGGATCACTTCGACAAGGGCAGCATGGGTCCGAAGATCCACGCGCTTATCGATTACATGGAGGCCGGTGGAAAGGAAGGGCTGATCACGAACCCCGAGAATATCGGGCGAGCGCTTGCTGGCGAGACGGGAACTCGCATCGTGTGTGGGTGATCATTCAGAATGTCTCAGCTTCGAAACATTGACCGGCATTACAGTCAAGTTCCGAGTTACAAGCCAGCGGCTTCCTCTGGGCTCTGTCGCTTTGTCGGATGGGCTTTGCGGTCCGTCGATTTAATCGATCGTCGCACACGCGTTCTACTCGCACCACCATGAATCACCACCGGGGCCGGAAGCCGAGGAAGCATCGACGATTCCTCTAATTAGATAAGGCTCGCCGTCGCGCTCGACGAGTGTCGGCGAGAGGGTCGTGCGCGGCCTCGCCGGTCCCGTCGCGGAGGTGGTTGGAATTGGGTTGGCGTAGTCTCCGGGTTGCTCAACCCGAATGATTCCCGCGTTGGAGCGCTGGAACGGAGACCACGCCATGACGAAGGATACCACGAAGGAGGCGGCTGCGGCTGCCGAGGGTTTGCTTTTCGATGATTGGTTCGACGCGATTGAGGACGGGGTCCGCGCTCGCGTGCGGGGCTTTATCGAGACGATGCTGGAGGAGGAACTGTGCGAGGCGCTGTCGCGTCCGCGCTACGGCCGGCGCAAGCCGGACGCGGCGGAGGCGGGGCTGTCGGTCGTCGGCGTCCGCCACGGCCATCGCCAACGGACGCTGACGGGCACGTTCGGCAAGACGCGGATCGCCGTGCCGCGCGCTCGGCTGATGGGTGACGACGACAAGACGCGCGAATGGCGGAGCGGTTCGCTTCGCGCCTATCAGCGCCGCACCGGGCCGCCGACGCCTTGATCGCCGGGCCTATCTTTCGGGAACCAACACCCGCCGGGTGCGTCGCGCGCTGGCGTCGGTCTTCGCCGGGCCGATCGGCAAGGACGTGGTCAGCCGGACCTGGCGCAAGGTGAAGGGCGATTGGGATGCCTGGAATGGGCGCTCGCTCGCCGAGGAGTCGATCGTCCGGTTGATCCTCGACGGCACTGTCGCGCGCGTTCGGCTCGACAGGAAGGCGACTTCGGTCTCGCTGCTCGTCGCGCTCGGCGTGCGGGCGGACGGCCAGAAGGTGCTGCTGGCGATCAAGTCCATGGGCGGGGAAAGCGAGGCGGCATGGCGCGCGCTGCTCGACGATCTCGTCCGGCGCGGATTGCCGAGTCCGGAGTTGGTCGTCGTCGACGGCGCGCCGGGGCTCGAAAAGGCGCTGGCGGCGCTGTGGCCCGACATGGCGATCCAGCGTTGCACGGTGCACAAGCATCGCAATCTCCTCGCCCATGCGCCCGAGCGGCTGCACGAGGAAATCTCGAACGACTACAAAGATATGATCTACGCCCAGACGAAGCCGGAGGTCGAAGCGCGGCGCAAGGCCTTCATTCGCAAGTGGCGGCTCAAATGCCGCGCCGTCGCCGACAGCCTGGAGGAAGCGGGCGACAAGCTCTTCACCTTCACGCGCTTTCCGCCCAGCCAATGGAAGTCGATCCGAACCTCAAACGCGATCGAGCGATTGCACGAGGAATTCAAGCGCCGGATCAAGACCCAGACCGTGCTTCCCTGCGCCGAGACCGCCGCCATGCTGTTCTGGGCGCTGCTCGCCTCAGGGCAGATCACGATGCGCAAGGTCGATGGATGGCAAACCTTATTCGAAACGCTCTTATATCGAACTCTGTTGATATGGGCCCAATCCGGCGGCGCCCATGATCCAGGCGCCCGGGACCGAGTTTGTTGAGAGGGCCTCGATCGTTCGCCGCCAGCTCAGATAGCTCGGGAGGTTCTTGGTGGCGACGCCATGGAAGCGCCGCATCCACTCCTTCAGCCGGCCGTGATAGGCGTTCACATTGTTGATGTGGAGGTCTGGCGCCTCCGGCTTGGGGGCGCCGGGTGCGGGCAAGACATGGAACTTGACCCGGGCGCGCCGAGCGAATGCGGTGACCGCCGCACCTCCATCGCAGCAAAGTTCGGCTGGCGGGGTAATGACCTGCCCGAGCGCGGCCGTGATGCTGGCGGCGTCGAGCCGCGGCAGGACGGCGTCGATGGTCGCGCCAGTGCGGTCGCGGGCGACGATGACAGGGATCTGCTCCGCTGACAGCCCCCGCTTGGCGGCCTTGCCGCCCCGCTTGCGCGATGCTCTCGGCAGATCGCGGCGTTTGCCCTTGAAGGATTCGAGGATGAAGGTCTCGTCCGCCTCGACGATCCCGGACAGGCGCGGCGGCATGTCGAGATTGAGCGCGGACAGGAACCGATGTCTCCACCGGAACGCGGTGGTGTAGGCCACCTTGCAGCGTTCCGCGGCCTTCGCGACCGTCTCGCCGGCGATCAGCGCCCGCGCCTGGTCCGGCCAGCGATCCTGGTGATGCAAGCCGGCCAACGGCGTCCCGGTCAGCGGGTTGAAGGTCTTCCGGCAGCTCGCGCAGCGGTACCGAGGCTTGCCGCCAGCCTTGCCCCAGGGGCGAACGTCATCCCCACCGCAGTGCGGACAGCCAAAGCGCGCAATCCGACCCCGCCCGACCTTCGACAACAGGTCTTCCCCGGGCGCGGCATTGTCCGTCTCCGCGACCGGGAGCGAGGGCGCAACTGCAGCCTCACAAGGCAGCGCAGCGGCGCCGACAGGGTGAGCCGTAGGGTCAATCGGATCGTCCGCTTCGGCCAGCGCCAATTCCCGCAACGCCTCGGCGCGTTGCGCCCGATCCAAAAGCCCAATTCCGCCAAGCCAAGTCGCAAACGCCGCCGTATCCATCTCACGCACCCCCCAAAGCCTGGCACAACTCTCTCATCTTTCAACAGAGTACGCAATAAGAGCGATTCGAAAAGCCGACCGATCAGACCATTGACCTCGCCGCATGATCGGATAACCTCATGTCGCCCGAAGACGCGCCGGCTAATTCCAACACAAGTCGCGACGGGACCGCCTCGCCCCCGGGATCAAGCTCGAAGGCAGCCCTTTCTTCAGAACCGCGACGATGAAATCGTGATCGGTCGAATCCGGGCCGCCCGAGGCGACGATCGTGCCGACAAACCAACGCCCCTGACCGTGATCGGGAATCCGCCGCCGACGAGGCCCGCCGCCACATTGTTCGTCAAGTTCCAGAACTTCAAGGGATCGCCGCCGCCATTGGGATAACTCTTGAGCCAGTCCGCACCCATCATCGCCCGGTATTCCAGCTTCTTGCTCTCGGTAATGGCGAGAAAACGGCTCATCGTCGCGAACTTGGGGCGTTGACCAAATATTCATTGTCCGCCGACGAGCCGGCGAGCGCAGCGCGGAACGGGATCTGACCGTTCCGTTGAATGTCGAAAACGGTCTGCGGCGCCTTTGTCTCCTGCGCGTATTTCACTGTCGCCAAGCCGAGCTGACGCGCGGTCGCATAGTCGAAACTATCGAAGATCAACGCGTTTTCTTGAGCCGTCATCGCCGCTAGCCGCTCCTTGTCGGACGCGGCGTCGACCAGGGCCGAGCATACGAAAGCGCTGCACAGCAGCCCGATAGCAAGCGATTCCGATGAGCTTCACTTGACTTCACCTCCCTTAGAGCAAACTCCGATCAAACTGGATCATGCCCTCGAGTGGCGTCTCCGGCTGTCGGCGCAGGCTAAAGGCTGCCTCGGTAACCCCCAATTTCAGTGCGTTCGGATGCTGCTCTAGAACGTTCCAACCAACTCTGAAATCAGGGATGACCCAAGGACGACTCGCCTCAGGCCATCCAACGCTGACGGCTAGCAAAGGCGTCAGCTGACCGCCTGCGCGTACGGCACGTTGCCGCCGCCGAAGCGGCGCACGCGAATGTTCGCCTGCTCGGCGTGCCCGTAGAAGCCTTCGAGCACGCACAGGCGCGAGCAGTAGGCGCCGACCAGCGCAGACGCCCCGTCGGTCAGGACTTTCTGGTACGTGCAGGTCTTGATGAACTTGCCGACCCAAAGCCCGCCCGTGTAGCGCGCGGCTTTGCCGGTCGGCAGAGTATGGTTGGTGCCGATCACTTTATCGCCGAATGCGACATTGGTGCGCGCGCCGAGAAACAAGGCGCCATAGTTGCGCATGTTGGCGAGGAAGTAATCGGGATTGCGCGTCATGACCTGCACGTGTTCGTTGGCGATGCGGTCCGCTTCCGCGACCATTTCGGCATCGTCGGCGCAGACGATCACTTCGCCGTAGTCGCGCCAGGAAACAGACGCGAATTCGACCGTCGGCAGGATCGTGAGCAACCGAACGGGCCAAACCGCGCGCCAGCCCGCGCGAGATGCGGCGGCTGTCGCAGCCGGCGCCGGGCGCGGTCCTGGCGCGTGTATTGAAGCCAACGGGCGACGTATCGCCATTCTGAGTGCTCCCAATCTGTCGGCATACATTTTGAGCTGGGAAACCCGCGTCTCGTGTCTTGGAAAGACATGCTATTTGCGAATCCACGTTGAGATTCTCAAATAAGATGGCTTTTTTGAACAGAGGTCGGGCTGATGATTGAGGCCTCGGTAAAAATGGTGGCGCCCCCTGCCCTCTTCCCCCCTAGCTCTGCAACCACATGGATTCCTGGAGAAAACAGCGCCACCGCACCGACCCGGATTGAGCCTGGCGCTGGCAGTTCGGCGACGATTGCCCGGACGGTTTCTTACACCTTTCGCCAAAAGTTGAATTTCAACGCTCAACCAGCGATTCTCAAATAAAGCGTCTCAAGCTGGGCGACTTTCGCAATTTTGATGTCCTTTCTCAAATAACGAGTTCTTGGCTAAATCATTGAAATCGCGCATTCCAAATTCTCACGGCTAAATGGCCGCCGACACCCGGCTCGGCTTGGCCTTGGAGCGCGCGCCGCCCGCGCAATATCCAACACTCGCCGCTTCACGCTGCGGCTGCGGTCGCGCAGTTCGGCGCCGGCCGCGCCGGCAATGGCGGTGATCTTCTTCATCATCCGGGTCAGCACCCGCACGCCGTCGCCCCAGCAGGCTGGAGTCGGTCGGAAAATGGATGTTGGTCTCCACTACCGTGGTGTCGACCCGTATTTTGCGCCCCTCGACCACCCCTTTGTCCTTGGCGATGGCCACTATTCGCTCGTGAATCTGCGCGATCGCCTGCGGCCCAAGCGCCGTGCCCCAACGGCCCATCGTCTTGGCGTCCGGCATCTTGGCGGCGCCCAATCGGGTGAAGTCGCGATACACCAGATTGGCCCGCCCTTCGCGCTCCAGCGTCTCGTAGCTCCAGTTGCGGACGTGCTTGAGGATCAACAGGCGGAGAACCACCTCGGCCGGGGCGCCGCGGCCACGGTTGCGGCTCCGCGGATGGCGCTTCGCCAAGGCCTCATAGACCGTCGTCATCAGCTGTTCGTCCGCCAACACCGCATCGGCATGCGCCATCCACGGTTCGCGCAGATCATCGACTTCCGCCGCGATCAGGCCGTCGCCGAAGCTCAGCTGTGCGCGCCGCATCTCAATCATGGCGCGGGCCTCCGCCGCCTTCGGCGCGGCGACGGCTCGTCGTCCGGACGCAGCAGATCATGATTGAGCTCGCAAATCGCTTCGAGCGCCGCCTTGAGCTTCTGATAATTGCCGAGCCAGCGCCGCACCTCGGCGACACGCTCGGGGCGCGGACTGAACTGGCGCGTGCGGGCGCCCGGATAGCTCACGGTGAGGACCGCGAGCGGATGGCCTTCGCCGCTGGCGCACTTGGCGCAGCCCTTGGCATGGTTGCGGATGGTCCGCGTCAAAAGCGAGCCGCGCAGGATGTCGCCGGTGACCGGCAGGCGATCCAGCAACCTCGTCCGCGCCGCCAAGGCTCGTTCTCGTCTCATTCTTATAAATGAGACTGATTCGCGGCCATCTGTCAACCGGCAGCCGTCCGCCGGAAAGTAGCTAAGCTATTCGCCCAAGGGAGGGCCAAGGGGTTATGGCCGACGAGGGTTACGCCCAGGCGGGCTACAAACCCAACCGCAGCAAAGCGTCCAAGCTCACCGCAAATCACCACATCAAGGACCGCAATTGCAGAGATCTGCCAAGCGTCGCCCGCCAAGGCCGGCGTCACCGTCGACCGCATCGTGGCCGAGCTGGTCAAGACATCGCCGACGCCGCCCGCTACATAACAATCGTCGCGAGGCACATCGCGCCCAAAGCGCTGCCGAAGGCTGATCTGCCTCCGGGCGTCGCGCTACCAGACCTGACCATGGATCAGTTCATGGACATCGAGGACAGCTGGTCGAAGCGGCCCGACAGGGTCTGAACCCCTAATTGCGACCCCTACGCATACCCCGGTCATCAACCGCCGAAATACCAACGTCTTACCTATCAGCAACAGTCAGCAACTTGCCCTGACGAGGTTTTTCAAATGTGGCTCCATCGTCGGGCCGGCCGCAGCCTGACACTTGAGCGAAGTCGAGCTTCAGCGGGCCCGCGTGTCCGGCGGGTTCGGCCAACAGGGTCCGCATGGGCCGGTCGGAGCCCGTCGTCTCGCAGCGCGCGGCACCTCCCGCCGCGGCGCGTCAATGGCGGGGGAATGGCGGAAGTCTCCGCCGCGCGTCCCTTTGGCGGGGAGCGCGCCAACGGCGGGTCTTCGCCCACCGATGATCTGAGCCACGAAGCATACCGGTTGCGGCGACGCCCGAGAACTTCCTTCGCTGGGCAAATTGGGCGCCGGCCGCGCCGCGCTTCCTTGCCGAGTGGTCGGGCGGGAAGCGAAGTCGGGCGGTTGCCGGGACGAGTTCAGATCGCGCCGTAGCGCGCGATCGCGGGAGAGCGAACTTGCCATTCCGCGAAGCAGGGGCCATTCTTTGAATCCCCTGCTTCCAGCGCTGGGTTGAAATCATAACGGAGGAGCGGTTCATGGTGGGAAAGCCATTCGACACAAGCATGCTCATTCGAGACGTTTCCGGGGACCCGGACTTTCCCGAGGCGCCGATCGAGTGGGCACGGGAGGCGGCGCAAGAAACCGCCAAGCAGGAAGGGCTGACGCTGACCGACGAACATTGGGAAGTGATACGCGCATTGCAGAATTACTATGCGCGCCATGATGAGGGGGCCATCAACTTGCGTGCGCTGCACGACGCGCTGTGTGAGAAGTTCCACATTCGCGGCGGCCTCAAGCATCTCTATCAAATCCTCCCCGGCGGGCCGATCGCCCAGGGGTGCAGGCTGGCGGGGTTGAAGGCGCCCTTCATGGCGAGCGACGCAAGCTTCGGCAGCGTCGCCTAAAGCAAGCCGGTTGCGCCCGACAATGACCGTTCGACCGAGCCTTCGTCAGGGACTGCTTCCGGCCGATCGCGCTCCTCGTTGAAGGCGCTATTGCGAGGGCCTCCCGTCAGCTTTCGATCGCTATGAGATCGCCGCTTTCTGCATGGCGACGAGCTCGCCGATGCCGGCGCGCGCTGAGGGGGTCATCGTGGAGTCTGTTCCAAATCCTACGCTAAGCGGGTTCGAGGAATTCGGCGCGCGGATTTCGTAGGGGCCGAAAGGCATTTCCGAGCGGCTCAGCCGGCCAGACGTAATTGCCGTTGAAGGCGATATGCTCCCATCCGAGCGGCGCGATATGGGCAAGAAGCTCATCCGGAATGATTTCGCCGTGCGAACGCAGTTCGTCGACGGCGCGGCCGAGATAGGGGGTGTTCCAGAGAATAATGGCGGCGACGGTGAGATTGAGGCCGGAGGCGCGATAGCGCTGGTTTTCGAACATGCGATCACGGATTTCGCCGAGGCGATGAAAGAACACGGCTCGCGCGAGCGCATTGCGCGCCTCGCCCTTGTTGAGCCCGGCGTTGGTTCGCCGGCGCAACGCGGGATCGCTGATCCAGTCGAGCGTGAACAGAGAGCGCTCCACGCGACCGATTTCGCGTAGCGCCTTGGCGAGCGCGTTCTGTCGGGGATAGGCGGCGAGGCGGCGCAGGATCGCCGAAGGAGTTACGGTCCCGGCCTTGATCGAAGCCGCCAGGCGCAGGATTTCATCCCAATTGTCAGCGATGACGCGCAAGTTGATCGTGCCCCCGATTACGGGATCGAGCGCTTTGTGAGCGCCGCGTGCGCCGACGACATAGAGCCTGCGGTCGGCGAGATCGCGAATGCGCGGCGCGAAGCGGAATCCCAGCAAGTGGCAGAGCCCGAATACCTGATCGATCGCGCCGGCAGTGTCGGTGAGAATAGCCTCCATCTCGCGCGCGAACACGACCAGGGTCGCCAAGCGCCGCGGCGCGTCGAAGCGCGAGATGTCGCGAGGAACGAGGATGGAAATCTTGCGAGCGATCGCCGCGTACCGCGCGCGGTGAATACGCTTCTCGCGATCGGACCCGACGCCGAGTTGGCGCACGGCTTGCAGCCGTTCGACGAGGGCGACGAGATTTCTCTGGCGCGGCGCTTCCGGCCATTCCCGCATCCAAGCGAGCCGGGTGCGGTCTTGTTCGTCACTCACGACAAGCAACGCTTCCAGATTCGTGATCGTTTCCGGCAACAAGCCTTCGACGAGGTTCTTGTAAGCGCGCTTCCGGGCAAGAGCGTCGCGGGCCGCCAATGCGATTTTTTCCACGGTTACGGCAGCAGGAAGCAGAATGCGCTTCTCGCGCAGATGCTCAATCATAGCGGACACGATTGCGTCGCCGCGATCCGAGCCCGTCGCTTGCTCGATCGCGACACGAGCAACGGCGCGCTTGTCATCGTGCCGAAAGGGACGCGCAGCGAGATAGGCCTGAAGTTCGCCAAGGTGCTCCCAGCGGGTTGCTTCACGCCTCGCGTACCCCGCGAACTCTGCTGCCTCGCATCCGACCTGTGCGGCGATGAAGGGGAGCATATCGGCGGGCGGCGTTTCTTCGACGCCGGGCACACGACCGGGAAACCGCAGATAGGCGAGGTTCACGGCAAATTCGAGCCGGTTGGCGGCGCGTCGCCGCTGGCGAATCAGCGCCAGGTCTTTGGGAGCGAACGTGTAGTGCGCACGATCGCCGCCGGGTCCGTTGGCGGATCGAACAGCGCCGCGCGCGATTGCGGCGAGAGGACAGAGCGAGGGGACATGGCGTTTTCGGCTTTACGAATACGACCATAAACTATAGTTTTCGGCCATACCGCAAGCGTACGTGGAAGCCTCAGCAAACACAGGGGTTACGCGGCGCGAATGGCTCTGTTGCAAACCCTGCAGCGAGGTTCAGGAGCGTGGCTGTCGCAGCTGGCGCCGGGGTTACGCCGCCTCGAGCTCCATCCGCTCAGTGACGAATTGCATAGTCTCGGCGAGAACGCAGGGGCCGATTCCAAAAGCGCGCTCGACAATGCGGGCCTCGCCCCGTATGTCGCGCGTGTAGGTTGAAGATCGCCGCCTGCCCTTTGCGCAGCGCCCGCATCACCTCAAAACCCTTGATTGTCGCATAGGCCGTCTTCAGCGTCTTGAAGCCCCGCACCGGGCGGATCAGCTGCTTCAGCTTGCCGTGGTCAGCCTCGACGACATTGTTCAAGTACTTGACCTGGCGATGCTCCGTTTCCTTTGGGCATTTGCCTTCCTTCTTGAGCTCGGCAATCGCAGCGGCATAGGTCTGCGCCTTGTCAGTGTTGATGACCACGGGCTTCTCCCAAGCCTTTAGCCCGGTCAGCGACTTGGCCAGGAAGCGCTTGGCGGCCTGCGTGCTCCGTGTCGGGGAGAGATAGAAGTCGATGGTGTCGCCGTGCTTGTCGACGGCCCGGTAAAGATACGCCCATTTTCCGCCGACTTTCACGTAGGTTTCGTCCACCCGCCAGCTCGTCGACTGTGGACGGCGCCACTGCCAGCGTAGCCGCTTCTCGATCTCAGGGGCGTATTTCTGAACCCAGCGGTAGATGGTCGAGTGGTCGACCGAGACGCCGCGCTCGCCCATCATCTGTTCCAGATCGCGGTAGCTGACGCCGTAGCGACAGTACCAGCGCACCGCCCAGAGCACGATCTCACCTTCAAAATGGCGGCCCTTGAAGTCCGACATGGCTTGGCTCCCCCCACGTTCGGACCCATCAAGCCCCGGCGCCGACGGATTTGCAACAGAGCCCCCGTTGGACCTTGCGTCTGCTCGAAGAGAAACTCGTCGAATTGGCCATCGTCGACAAGGCCAGCGACAATACGATCGGACGGACGTTAAAAAAACGCGCTCAAGCCGCACCGCAATCGGCAATGGGTGATCCCGCCCGACGCCAACGCCGGCTTCGTGGCCGCCATGGAAGACGTGCTGGAAACCGACCAGAGGCCGCGCGATCCCGATCGACCGCTCGTGTGTCTGGACGAGACCTCCAAGCAACTGATCATCGAGACCCGCAAGCCGATCCCGGCCAAGCCCGGACAGCCCGAGCGACACGACTACGAAGACCAGCGCAACGGCGTCGCCAATCTCTTCATGATCTTCGCGCCGCTGGAGGGCTGGCGCCATGTCGAAGTGACAGACCACCATGCCGCCGTCGACTACGCGAAAATCCTCAAAGACTTATCCGACGTGCATTTCCCCGCCGCCGAAAAGATCGTGCTCGTCCAGGACAACCTGAACACCCATACGCCGGCCTCGCTCTACGCCGCCTTCCCAGCCCCCGAAGCGCGCCGCCTCGTCAACCGGTTCGAATGGCGTTACACGCCAAAGCACGGACGCTGGCTCGACATGGCCGAGTCCGAACTCGCCGTTCTCACCACCCAATGCCTGAGCCGCCGCATCCCCGACAAAGAGACCCTCGAGAAAGAAGTCGCGGCCTGGGAGGGCCGTCGAAACAACCATCACGCCAAAGCCGATTGGCAGTTCACAACCGAAAACGCCCGCGTCAAACTCAGAAGGCTATACCCTCAGTTCGAATGACTCGGGCGACTAGTTGATCGCTCGCCGCAAAATTTGTCACGTGTATATAGTACTTAATACTTGGTCATCGTGTGGATAGTACGACGCGTTCGGTCTATGCCTTCAGGCCGACGATCGCATGCGTCTCTGACGACAATTTCATTAACAACCACGACCGGTTTGGAGAAGCGACGGCGCTGTCCGCACGGGTCTGCAATCGCTGCTCCCGCTCGCGGCACCCTCTGGGCGAGAGAATTCCCCTCCTCCCCGTCCTGAGGAGATTTGGGCCAACCTATTGAATTTACCTAGTTTCTTGACGCAAATTTATCGAAGATCCGGATATGGGGCAAGCTTCGCTGCCCCAGGGACTTTTTCCTGCTCTGAGTCTCGCCCCACGAGCTGGCTTCCTCTCGGCTATTCCTCTTTGGGCTTGCCTTTGCGGGCCAAAGGCCCAATCTAAGCCGGGTCCGGCGCCAATTGCCGGGATGAGAACGGAATGCTCGCGACATCCCTCGCGCACGTCTCGTGCGGCGTGGCCAACACCCTCGGAATCGACAAGTCGCCCGCGGAAACGCGCGTCGTGGTGGCGATGTCGGGCGGAGTTGATTCCTCTGTCGTCGCGGCGTTGCTGGCCGACCAGGGCTATGACGTCGTCGGCCTAACCATGCAGCTCTACGACCATGGCGAGGCGACCCACCGCAAGGGCTCCTGCTGCGCCGGGCAAGACATCCACGATGCCCGCGACGTCGCCGCGCGGCTGGGAATTCCTCATTACGTGCTCGACTATGAGCAGCGCTTCCGCGAGAAGGTGATCGAACCCTTCGCTCGGGCCTACGTCGCCGGCGAAACGCCGATTCCCTGCGTCGCCTGCAATCAGCACATGAAATTCGCCGACCTGTTCGCCGCCGCGCGCGATCTCGGCGCCGACCTTCTAGCGACCGGCCACTACGTGGTCGCGCGCGACGACGGGCATGGCGGCCAGGCGCTCTATCGCGCCGCCGACCCCGATCGAGACCAGAGCTATTTCCTGTTCGCCACCACCCGCGACCAGCTGAGACGTCTGCGCTTTCCCCTCGGCGCCCTGCCGAAGCCCGAAGTCCGTGAGCTTGCGCGCCGGTTCGGGCTCATCAACGCCGAAAAGGCCGACAGCCAGGACATCTGCTTCGTCCCCGCCGGTCATTACAGCGATATGATCGAACGGCTCATGCCGGGCGCGTCCCACCCCGGCGAGATCGTCCATGTCGACGGTCGCGTGGTCGGGCGCCACGCCGGAATCCTCCATTACACCATCGGTCAGCGCCGCGGCCTCGGAGTTGCGGCGAGCGAACCGCTGTATGTCGTAGCGCTCAACGCTCCGAGCCGGCGGGTGGTCGTCGGCCCCCGGAGCGCTCTGGCGAGAACCAGGCTCAGACTGCGCGACGTCAACTGGATCGGCGACGGCGCCTTGGCTGAGTTGCCGTCGGACGGACTCCTCATCGCAGCGCGGGTGCGTTCGACCCGCCCCCCTGCGCCTGCGCTTTTGTCGCCGTCAGGCGAGGTCGATTTCATCGAACCCGAGAGCGGCGTCTCTCCGGGGCAAGCCTGCGTCTTCTATGAGTCCCTCGACCCGCAGGCGAGGGTGCTGGGCGGCGGCTTCATCGCCACGTCCTGAAAATGGTTGCGAGGCGAGCGATGGCTAACTTCGAAGAGGAATCCGTCTTCGGGACGAAGCGAAAGGCGCCTGCGGCGCACGAAATCGGACAGAACCTCGACGATTTGTCCGCTCCTGAACTTGCCGAGCGCATCGCGCTTCTGAAAGCGGAAATCGAGCGGCTCGAGCGGGCGATTGGTGCGCGCCGGGCGACCCAGGCGGCGGCGCACGCGGCGTTCAAAATCTAGCCGAGGACTGTTCCATTCTGATCCGTCGCAAGCTAAAACGCGACAGGTTCGGTGCCGCAAGTCCTTATTAAGATTTATCGGTTATTGAATTTTCTCGACCCGAATTGGTGGGTCCAGAACGGGTTTAACGCCCGCTCTGTTCGACGTCTCCGATCCTCCCTCCCCTCAAGCCGCCTCCGGGCGGCTTTTTTGTCAGTTGCAAAGCTCAAATTGTCTGCGTTAACGTTAAGCTCATCTAAACGCACGACCGAGCCCGAAGGGGCGCTATACTTGCTCGGTTCATCCTGCATGCGCATTTGTGTCCCGGTTATCGGCCCGCATGCGCATGGATGGGAGTGAAGCGTATGAGCCGCCAGTTTGATGGATGGAAGCGACTTTCCGGCGCAGCGAGTGCGCCGCCGGCCGCCGTGCCTCTGATCAACCGACTGACGGCCTCTCCTGCGTTCAACGACCTCTTTCGCGAGGGCATGGCGCTCGTCGAAGAAGCGGCGGCCTATCTTGACGGCCCGGGGCGGTCGGAGTCGAAAGCGCTTCCTCGTTCGGTCGCGCTTGCCTATGCGACGGAGACCATGCGACTGACCACGCGACTCATGCAGGTCGCCTCGTGGCTGCTGCTGCGCCGCGCCGTCAACGAAGGCGAACTGACCCCGGGGCAGGCGCTAACCGAGCGGCACCGCGTGAAGCTCGCGCGTCAGGATCTCGCGTGCTCGCCCGAGATTTTCGAGCTTTTGCCGCCGACGCTGCGAATCCTCAGCCGGCGGTCACTGCGCATTCAGGAGCGTGTCCTTCATCTCGATCAATGTCTGACGTTGGCCCGTTCGCCGGAAGCTCTCGGAAGCCAAAGCGAGGTCGTATCGCAGCACGAACGGCTGAGAGCCGCATTCTCCAACTGAGGCGTCCGACCACGGAACGTCGTGTCGGCGAACGCGCGCCGACGCGACAGGCTTTCTTCAAGTCCGCGCTGAGACTTCCGCCGCATTGGAAGTGGAACACAGGCCGGCGTTCGGCTGTTTGCCGGCCATCGGAAACTCCTCCTTGGCGAAGGGGCGCGGATGGGTGGCGGGGACAGGCGCTGGACGCACGGCCCTTCATTCGAGGAAGGCGGTATCCGCTTTCGTCTCTGGGCCCCGAAGCAGGAGCGCATAAGCCTGGCGCTCGAAAGCCGAAGCTCCCTAATTCCGATGGAGCGGCGCGACGACGGGTTTCATGAGGTTTTTGTCCAAGGAATCGGCGCCGGCGCGCTTTACCGCTTCGAACTGACGAACGGGAGGCGCGTTCCCGATCCCGCATCCCGATTCCAGCCTGACGATGTTCACGGTCCGAGCGAAGCGATTGACCACCAGGCGTACCGCTGGCGCGAGTTGTGGCAGGGCAGAGCCTGGGACGAAATCGTGCTTTATGAACTCCTCGTCGGCGCCTTCACGCTCGAAGGCTCCTTCGCGGCCGCAGCGCGCAAACTCGACCATCTCGTCGAACTCGGCGTGACAGCGGTCGGGCTCATGCCGATCGCCGCCTTTCGCGGCCGCTGGGGCTGGGGTTACGATGGCGTCTTTCCTTACGCTCCAGACGCCTCATACGGCCGTCCGGAGGACCTGAAGTCCTTCGTCGACGCGGCTCACCGCGGCGGCGTCGCCGTCCTGCTCGACGTCGTTTACAATCATTTCGGACCTGACGGGAATTATCTCTCGTCTTACGCGCCGGACTTCTTCACCCGTCGCCATCGGACCCCCTGGGGCGACGCCGTCAATTTCGACGGGCCCAAGGCGCAACCCGTCCGGAATTTCGTCGTCGAGAACGCGGAATATTGGATCGACTCGTTCCATTTGGACGGGCTGCGCCTGGATGCGGTGCACTCGATCAAGGACGACAGCCGTCCAGACGTCATTGACGAGCTCGCCGCACAGCTTCGGTCGCGCTTTGCCCGTCCGATCCATCTCCTGATTGAAAACGAGAACAACGAGCCCCAGCGGCTCGTTCGCCGCGGGCGTGAACCCATCCTGTGCACCGCGCAGTGGAACGACGACGTCCATCATGTGCTCCATGTCGCCGCGACGCGGGAAAAGAGCGGCTATTACGCCGACTATGGGCGGACGGAGCTCCTCGGTAAAGCGCTGGCCGAGGGCTTTGCATTTCAGGGCGAGGTGTCGTCCTATCGTGGAGGGCCGCGGGGCGGTCCAAGCGCCGAGCTTCCGCCCGGAGCGTTCGTAGCCTTCATCCAAAATCACGACCAGATCGGCAACCGGGCCTTCGGCGAGCGGCTGGACGCGCTTTCCCCGCCGCCGGTCGTGCGGGCGCTGGCGAGCGTCTATCTTCTCCTTCCGCAGACGCCGATGCTCTTCATGGGCGAGGAGTGGGCGGCAGAGCAGCCGTTCCCGTTCTTCTGCGATTTCGAGGGCGATTTGGCCAAAGCCGTCCGACGTGGACGCCGCGAGGAGTTCTCGCGCTTTCCGGAGTTTGCTCAAAATGATAAGGGACCGGTCATTCCCGATCCGGTCGCCAAGTCGACATTCCTGTCAGCCAAGCTCGACTGGAGCCGGATGGACTCGAGCCGGCTTGCCTTCTATCGCTCCGCCATCGCCCTCCGGCGACAGCATGTCCGGCCGCTTCTGCCCCGGATCGAGCGGGGCGGCGAATTCTCGGTCTTCGGCGAGCAGGCGGTGCGTGTCATCTGGCGAGCGGGCGACAAACGACTGACGCTCGACGCCAACCTGTCCGACGGTCGTGCCGCCTTTCCCGTAGCGGACGAAATCTTCTGGCGCTGCGGCGAGACGGATGGCGAATTCGGACCTTGGAGCGTGCGCTGGAGCGTCGGACCCGAATGAATCCTCCGCGCGCCACCTACCGGCTGCAACTCAGGGCGGGATTCGGTTTCCGCGAGGCCGCGGCGATCGCCGACTATCTCGCGCAGCTCGGCGTCAGCCATGTTTATCTCTCGCCGTTTTTCCGGGCGCGGCCATTGAGCCCGCACGGCTACGACATCACCGACCATGCGAATCTCAATCCGGATCTGGGGTCGGAGGCCGAGTACGCAGAGATGATCGACGCTTTCCGACGCGCCGGCCTGAACGCCATCCTCGATTTCGTCCCGAACCACATGGGCGTCGGAGGCGCCGACAACCAGCTCTGGCTCGACGTGCTCGAGTGGGGGCCGGAATCACGATATGCGGGCTGGTTCGACATCGACTGGGAAGCCGGCGCCGGCAAGCTCCTTATGCCCGTGCTGGGGGCTCAGTACGGAGAAGAATTGCGGCGAGGCGAGCTTCGCCTGGTCTTCGACGGCGACGGAGCTTTCGCCATTTGGGCCTACGGCGCGCACAAGCTGCCGATCTGCCCGCTGACCTATCCGGCGATCCTCGGTCACGAGAGCGACGCGCTCGACAAGATGTCCGATCGATTTCTCGATCTGCCTAACTGGCGGCCGCAGATTGCCGAACGAGCGGTGGGTCTCAAGACCGAACTGGCCGAACTCGAACGCAGCGACGCGGGAGCGCGCCGCGAGATCGAGGAGCGCGTCGCCACCCTGAATGGCGACTGGCGCGAGCTGGAACGGCTGATTTCCATGCAGTTCTGGCGGGTCGCGTTCTTCCGCGTCGCCGAGGACGAGATCAACTACCGGCGCTTCTTCAACATCAACGACCTCGCGGGACTCCGGATTGAGCTCGCGCCCGTATTCGCGCATGCTCACGCGCGGACGCTGCGCATGCTCGAGGCGCGGGAAATCGACGGCCTCAGAATCGATCACATCGACGGCCTGTTCGACCCGAGATCCTACCTGACGGCGGTTCGGGAGCGGGTCGAGCGGCCGTTCTATCTTGTGGTCGAAAAGATCCTGGCGCCCGCACGAGCGCCTGC
Organism: uncultured Alphaproteobacteria bacterium; assembly: GCA_963835885.1. Classification (GTDB taxonomy): domain Bacteria; phylum Pseudomonadota; class Alphaproteobacteria; order Rhizobiales; family Beijerinckiaceae; genus Roseiarcus. The sequence continues at coordinate 24,289 of CAWIHF010000037.1, read as the reverse complement.
GCGACGAGTGGCCGGTCGAGGGCACTACCGGCTACGACTACCTGAACCTTTCGCTCGGGCTTCTGATCGACCCATCGGCTGAGCAGGCATTCTCCGAGACCTATCGCGCGTTCGCTGGCGCCACAGACTCCTTCGAGGAAGTCGCCGTCGCCTCCAAGATCAGGATCATGGACAACGAGATGGCGAGCGAACTCGGCGCCCTCGGCCGTGCCGCCTCGCGGCTCGCGCAGCGCAGTCCGATGACGGCGGACCTCACCCGCGCGATTCTGACGCGCGCGGTCAAGACGATCGTCGCCTGCTTCCCCGTCTACCGGACCTATCTCGACTTCTCCGGCGAGGTGAGCGAGCCCGACCGCCGGGATATCGCATGGGCGGTCGCTCGCGCTCGGCGTCTCGATCCCGAAGTCCATTCGTCGGCGTTCGACTTCATCGAAAGCCTGCTCACCGGCGGGCCTCAGGCGGCGCGCCCAGACGGGATCGGCCGAACCGCGGCAAGGCGCTTCGCCATGAGGCTGCAGCAGTTTTCGGGGCCGGTTATGGCCAAGGGCGTCGAGGATACCGCCTTCTATCGCTATAACCGCTTCGTCGCCCTGAACGACGTCGGCGGCGCGCCGGAAAGGTTTGGGGTTTCGCCCTCGCTTTTCCATAAGGCGAACGCGCAGCGCGCGGGACGGTGGCCACATGCGATGCTCGCGACTGCCACCCACGACACGAAGCGCGGCGAGGACGCGCGCGCCCGGCTCGCCGTGCTCTCCGAAGTCCCTGAGGAATGGCGCGCCAGGTCGCGAGCTGGAGCCGGCTCCTGCGGGCGAGGCTCGGCGACGTCGAGGGGCGCGCGCCGCCCGACCGCGACGACGAATACATGTTCTACCAGATGCTGGTCGGCTCATGGCCGTTCGAGCTGCTCGAGGCGCCCGACCGACGAAGGGCTGGAAGACTATCGGGCCCGTATTCATTCCGCGCTCGAGAAAGCCCTGCGGGAGGGCAAGCGCCGCTCGAACTGGGCGGCGCCGAACGTCGATTACGAGGCGGCGGTGCACGCTTTCGCGCAGGAAGCGCTGAGGCCGGAGGGAGGCTTCCTGACGAGCTTCCTGCCTTTTGTCGGGCGTATCGCCCGGCTCGGCGTCCAGAACAGCCTTGTCCAGACGGCGTTGAAGCTCACGGCGCCGGGCGTCCCCGACACTTATCAGGGCTGCGAATTGTGGGACCTGAGCCTTGTCGATCCGGACAACCGCCGCGCGGTCGACTACCGCGAGCGCGAAGCAGCCTTGGCCGCGCTTGCGCCGCGTCTCGAGGCCGAAAAGGAGCGCGCCGAACTGCTCGATTCCCTGCTGACGACCTGGCGGGACGGGCGGATCAAGATCGCCGTGACGGCGCTCATGCTCGCGCTTCGGCGCGAGCATGCCGGAGCTTTTCGCCGAGGGCGGACTACGCGCCGATCGAGATGACGGGCAAGGACGCCGACTGGGCCGTCGGCTTCGTTCGGTCCAACGGCGATAGCCGGCTTGCCGTTTTCGCGGCGCGCTTCCCCGCGCTGCGGGACGCCAAACCGGACTGGCGGGCGCAGGCGCAAATGCCAAAGGGCGACTGGTTCGACCTCTTGCGCCTGCGCACGTTCGACGCCGGGGCGCCCTTGCGGGAATGGTTCGGGGCCTTGCCTGTCGCGATCCTCGCGCCGCCTTCGCCGCAGGCGCAACCCTGACGTCAAGGACCGGCCTTGGGCTCGGGCGACGCCTCCCGAGCGACGCTCTCCCCTGTTTTGACAGCCATGCGCTCGAACATCAGGAGCGACCGCCCAGTCACCTTGTATGACGGCGCCGATCTCGAACTCTCGCGGCGGCAGATCCGGGTCGTTGGTGTCGATCAGCCGGTTCCAGCCGGACTCCTCGTAATAGAGAGGCAGGCGGAACTCGACCACGTCGTGATGCGCGTTGAAGACGATCAGCAGCGTGACGTCGCTGCCGCGCCGCTTGATCCCGGTCGTCTGCGCCCGCCCGTCGAGAAGCATGCCGAAGCAGCGCGTAAGCTCGTTGTCCCAGGTCTCCGGGCGTCATTTCCGAGCCGTTGGCGTCGATCCACGTCACGTCCTTGACGTCGATGTAAGGGTTCGTCTCGCCGGTGAAGAAGCGCGAGCGGCGCAGCACCGGATAGCGATGGAACAGCGCCGTCAGCCGGCGGAAGAACTGGAGGAGCGCCTGCTGCTCCTCGTCCAGACGCCAGTCGATCCAGTTGATCCAGTTGATCTCGTTGTCCTGGCAATAAGCGTTGTTGTTGCCGTTCTGGGTGCGGCCGAATTCGTCGCCCGCCGCGACCATCGGCGTGCCCTGCGACAGCATGAGCGTCGCGAGAAAATTGCGCATCTGGCGCCAGCGAAGCGCGTTGATCTCGGGATCGTCAGTCGGCCCCTCGACGCCGCAGTTCCAGGAGCGGTTGTCCGAGTGGCCGTCGCGGTTGTCCTCGCCGTTCGCCTCGTTGTGCTTGTCGTTGTAGGAGACGAGATCGCGCAGAGTGAATCCGTCGTGCGCGGAGATGAAATTCACGCTCGCCCAGGGCTTTCGCCCGCGGAAGTTGAACTTGTCGGGCGAAGCGCAGAGACGCGGAGCCAGCGCCTTTGCGCTCGCCACGCCGCGCCAGAAATCGCGCACGCGTGTCGCGGAACGTGTCGTTCCATTCCGCCCAGCCCGGCGGGAATCCGCCGACCTGATAGCCGCCCGGACCGCAATCCCACGGCTCGGCGATGAGCTTCACCTCCGCGAGCAGCGGATCCTGGCCGACCGCCTTGAGAAAGCCGCTCTCGGTCTTGAAGCCGTCGGGCTCGCGCGCGAGTATCGTGCCGAGATCGAAGCGGAACCCGTCGACCCGCATCTCGCTCACCCAGTAGCGCAGGGAATCGGCGACCATCTGGATGACGCGCGGATGGCTGAGATTGAGCGTGTTCCCGGTCCCGGTGTCGTTGATGTAATAGCGCTGCTGGTCCGGAATGAGCCGGTAATAGGAGCGGTTGTCGATGCCCTTGAAGGAAAGGGTCGGCCCGCGCTCGTTGCCCTCGGCGGTGTGGTTGTAGACGACGTCGAGGATCACCTCGAGCCCGCCGTCGTGCAGGCGGGCGATCATCTCCTTGAACTCGCGCAGCGAATTCGGGACGTCGGCGGCGTAGCGCGGATCGGGCGCGAAGAAGCCGATCGAATTGTAGCCCCAGTAGTTTCTGAGGCCCGCGCTCGAGCAGGAATGAATCGTCGATGAACGTATGGACCGGCAGCAGTTCGACGGTCGTCACGCCGAGCGACCGGATATAGTCGACGACAGGCTTCGACCCGAGCCCGGCATAGAAGCCGCGCAGGCCTTCGTCCACCTGGGGATGCAGCTTGGTGAAGCCCTTGACGTGGGTTTCGTAGATGATCGTGTGGTCCCAGGGGACGCTGCGGCTGCGGTATTCGCCGTGCCAGTCGAAGTTGGGATCGACGACGGCGCATTTCGGCACGAAGGGCGCGCTGTCGCGCTCGTCGAAGGTCAGGTCGTCTCCTTCGGCGCCGATCGTGTAGCCGAAGACGGCCGGGTCCCAGGCGAGCTTGCCGGCGTGAGCGCGGGCGTAGGGGTCGAGCAGAAGCTTGTTCGGATTGAAGCGATGGCCCGCCTCGGGCTCGAATGGCCCGTGGACGCGGAAGCCGTAAAACGTGCCGGGCCCGATGCCGGCGACGTGGCCGTGAAAGACTTCGTCGGTGTATTCGGGCAGCTCGAACCGGTCGACCTCGCGTCCGTCCGGCGCGTCGAAGATGCAGACGTCGATCCGCGTCGCATGCGCGGAGAAGACCGCGAAATTGGCGCCGTTGGCGTCGGCCGTCGCGCCGAGCGGATAGGGCTTGCCTTCGCTGATTCGCATGTTCGCTCCCGTCCGGCCCCGGCTTTCTGAAGATAGCGGGTCCGGCCCACGCCCGCCAATGCCGCCGGAGCCGCAACGGTTCCGCGAGGCGCGGAGTTCGATCGCGAACCGGGCCTGAAAGCGCCGCGAAAAGGCCCCGCTTGGAACGGAGGTCCCCCTCTCGCGATATCCGCGCCATCTGACGACCGGCGGGCCGGCACGGCCCCCGGCGGCGAATGAACACACCGGATAAAGCGGTTCCCTCGATCTTGTCAGGCCGCTCGCGCCGCCCGGCGTGCGGCTCCAGAGCCCGCCATGACGACGATCATCAGGAACACGCCGCGGACCACCGACTGCCAGTAGGCGCTGAGGCTGATCCAGCCGAGGCCGTTCTCGAAGTTGAGCACGTTGAAGATCAGCCCGAGCAGGAGGACGCCGGCGAGCGTCGTCGCGACCGAGCCGACGCCTCCTGTAAGCAGCGTTCCGCCGACGACGACTGCGGCGATCGAGAACAACTCCCAGCCGACGCCCTCCGCCGGCTGGCCGGCGCCGAATTGCGCCGCCAGGATGACGCCGGCGAGGCCTGCGAAAACTCCCGACTGCACGTAAGCCCAGAACAGTACCCGATCGACCGGCAGGCCCATGAGGCGCGCGGCTTCCTCGTTGCCGCCGACCGCGAGCACATAGCGGCCAAAGCTCATATAGTTGAGCGCAATTGAACCATAGACGTAGGCCGCTCCGGCGATCCAGGCCGGAACAGGGAAGCCGACCAGGTCGCCCTGCCCGAGCCAGGTGAAATCGGTGTCGTAGGAGACGGAGACGGACTGGTTGTGCGCGAGAAGCAGACCCGTTCCGCTCGCCATCAGCATGCTCGAGAGCGTCGCGATGAAGGGCAGGATCTTCATTCGCGTCACCATGAAGCCATTGATGATTCCGACCGCCACGCCGACCACGACTCCGCCAAGCAGGCCGGGCAGGAGGCCGTAAGGCGAAAGCAGCGCCGAAACGACGCTCGCGCAGGCTGCTGTCGTGCCGACCGAAAGATCGATCCCAGCCGTCATGATGACGAAGCACATGCCTAGACTCGTCAGCGCGAACATCGAATTGTAGCGCAGGACGCTCAGCACATTGTAGGCGCCGAGGAAATGGTCGTAGCGCAGCGCGCCGAACAGGATGAGCAGGACGAGCGCAATGAGGACCCGCTGCTGCGCCGCCCACGCGAGGCTTTTCGGGCGCGAAACGGAGAGGGCGGCTGTCGGGGCGGAGGCGCTCATGCCGACCTGCTCCGCTGCTGAGACCAGACCGCGCCGGCGATGATGAGACCTTTCACCACGAGCGCCGCCGCATCGGGCACGCCGTTTGCGAGCAGCGTGTAGCGCACGAGCTGAATCAGGAGCGCGCCGAACAGCGAACCGACCACGCTCGCCTGTCCCCCAGTGAACGGGGTGCCGCCGACGGCGACCGCCGCGATCGCGTCGAGCTCCATTCCGAGCCCGACGAGATTGGCGTCGCTCGATGAGTTGATCGAGATGACGACGAGCCCGGCGACGCCCGCCAGCAGGCCGCTGATCGCGTAGACCCACAGCTTGACTCGATCGACCGGCACGCCGGAGAGCCGCGCCGCCCGCTCGTTACCCCCGACCGAGAGAATCTGCCGGCCGAAAAGGGTGCGTCGCAAGGTCCACGCTGCGAGCGCGACCACGATGAGCATGATAATGACCTGGAAAGGCACGCCGACAATACGGCCAAGGCCAATGAACTGGAAAATCGGGTTGTGAAAGACCTGAAGATTGCCGTTGGTCAACACCTGCCCGACGCCGCGCCCAGCGATGAACATGACGAGCGTGCCGACGATCGGCTGGACCTGGAATTGGGTGATGAACCAGCCGTTGAACGCGCCGAAGAAGCCGGCCACGGCCACGGGAACCAGAAAAGCGACGGCGTCGCCTAAAATTGGGTGCGAGGTCCCGAAAGGGCTGAGAAAGATGATCGGCGCCAGCGCCCCTGCGATCGCCATCAATGAGCCGACGGAAAGATCGATGCCACCGGTGGCGATGACGAGCGTCATACCGACCGAGACGATGACAATGGTCGCGACCTGGGTCAGGTTGACATTGAGCGTCTGCCAGCTCGCGAAATTCGGCGTCATCAGGAAGTTGAACGCGAGCAGAACGACGAGCGCGGTAACCGCCGCATAGCGGCGGAAGAAAGCCGAGACGTTGAGGACGGCGTCCCTGCCCGCGACCATCCGGGCGTCAGCCATCTGCAGCTCCCGTTGCGGCGGGGTCCTGATGCGCCATTGCCGCCATGATCGCCGGAACGGTCGCCTGTGCGTGGGGCAGGTCGGCGACCGTCCGGCCATCGCTGAGCACGAAGACGCGGTCCGCGCCCTCGACGATTTCCTCCAACTCGGACGATATCATCAGCACGCCGAGACCCTGGTCGGCGAGCTCGCGGATCAACGCCTGGATCTCGGCCTTGGCGCCGACGTCGATGCCGCGCGTCGGCTCGTCGAGGATCAGGAGCTTCGGGTCGGTGCAGAGCCACCGCGCCAGCAAAACCTTCTGCTGGTTGCCGCCGGACAGCTCGCGGATCTTCTGCTCCGGACCCGCGGCCTTGATCGCGAGCCTCGCCATGAACTTCTCCACGATGGCGCGCTGCTTCGCTTCGTCCACGACGCCCATCTGCGCGAGGCGCGGCAGGATGCCAAGCGTCATGTTCTCGCGCACCGACATGTCCGGCACAATGCCGTCCGCCTTGCGGTCCTCGCTGCAATAGCCGACGCCGAGCGCAATGGCTTCGGCAGGCTGCTTAGGACTCGCCTCCCTGCCCATAATGCGAATGCTTCCCGAGTTGGGCGGATCGGCGCCGAAGATCGCGCGCGCGACTTCCGTGCGGCCGGAACCCAGCAGGCCGGCGAGCCCGACGATCTGCCCGGCTTTCACCTCCACCTGCGCGTTCCGAACCTTCCGGCCGATCTGCAGTCCTTCCGCAGACAGCACCTCGCCCCCCGTCGCGGCGGCAGTCGAGGTGAAGCCGGTCGAATGCCCGCGCACCGCGTTAAGCTCCCTCCCGAGCATGGCGGCGACGAGGCCGAGCCTGTCGATGTCGCCCATCGGATGTGTGGCGATCGTGCGCCCGTCGCGCATGATGGTGACGCGATCGCAGACCTGATAGAGCTCGTCGAGTCGATGGGTGATGAAGATGACCGCCACCCTCTCTCGGCGCAACTGCCGCATGACCTCGAACAGCACCTCGACCTCGCGCTCGTCGAGCGACGAGGTCGGCTCGTCCATGATCACGAGTTGCGCCTTGAACGAGACCGCGCGGGCGATCGCGACCATCTGCTGGATGGCGGTTGAGAATTCCATCAGCCGACGCCGCACGTCGATCTCGACCGCGAAGCGCCTAAGCAGCTCCGCCGCCTCGGAATTCATCCGCCTCCAGTCGAGCAGACCGTATCGCCTGTGCTCGCGGCCAAGAAAAATGTTCTCGGCGACCGAGCGGAACGGGACGAGGTTGATCTCCTGATAGATGGTGCTGATTCCGCCGTGCTGCGCCGTCTGCGGAGAACTGAAGTCGATCGGCTTCCCGGCAAAAACGATCGAGCCCTCGTCGCGGCGATAGGCTCCGGTCAGAACCTTGATGAGAGTCGACTTGCCCGCGCCGTTCTGGCCCACGACCGCGTGGATCTCGCCCGGCAGGACCTGGAGCGAGGCCGACGCTAGAGCCTGCACGCCCTGGAAACGCTTGTGGATGTCGCGCATGTCGAGAATTGGTTCGGTCATGGACGTCGTGACTCCGGCCGCGGCGAGGCGGCGGCATCCCGAAACGCGCCCTCCCGCCGGCGGCCAGCCAAGCGGGAGGATCAGCGTTCCGTCAAGCTATAACCGCGAGAACCTCAGTACGCGCTGGGTAGCGCCTGCTTGGCGTTGGTCTCGTCGTAGAACTGATCCGGATTGATGATGATCGGCGGAATCTTCTCTCCCGCAGCGTACTTGTACATGATGTCGAAGGAGGCCGGCCCGAAGCGCGGGTTGCATTCGCAGGAGCAGCCGAGCTTGCCGTCGACGATCGCCTGAAGCGCATCCTTCTCGCCGTCGATCGAGACGACCAGAATGTCCTTGCCCGGAACCTTGCCCGCGGCTTCGATCGCCGCGATCGCGCCGAGCGCCATTTCGTCGTTATGCGCGTAGACGATGGTCGCGTCGGGATGCGCCTGGAGCAGCGTCTCTGCGACCTCGCGACCCTTGGCGCGAGCAAAATCGCCGGACTGGCTCGCGACGACCTGCATGCTGGGCGCCTTGGCCTTGATCGTCTCGTCGAAGCCCTTCTTGCGGTCATTCGCGGGAGAGGCCCCGACCGAGCCTTCGAGCTCGATGATCTTGCCCTTGCCGCCCGTCTTCTTGATCGTCCAATCCGCAACGCGCTGGCCTTCGAGCACGAAGTTCGAGCCGATGAAGGCGAGATAGTCGACGCCGGGCTTGGCGAGGGACGGATCGACGCTGCGGTCGACCAGGAGCACCGGAATGCCGGCCTTCTTGGCGGCCATGACCGCGGGAATCAGCGGCTTCTCTTCGCGAGGCGGCAGGAAGATGAAGTCGACGCCCTGCGCGATCATGCTGTTGACGTCGGCCACTTGCTTGGCGGCGGAGCTCGCAGCATCGGTGTAGACGAGCTGATCGCCTCGCTTGGCGGCCTCGTCCTTCATGCTCGCGGTCTGGGCGAGGCGCCACGGGTTGTTGCTCTCGGTCTGCGCGAAGCCGACCTTGTAATGGTCCTTCTTCTTCAAGGGCGGCACTTGGCCGAAGGCGGGCGCGATGACCAACCCGGCGGCCGCGCCGACGGATCCGATGAGCGCTTGTCTGCGATTGATGAGCATTTGGCTTTCCTCCTCTTCGCGACCGCCATCGGCGGGCGTGTTGCGACGGCTCCCTCGCCGTTCGATTTCGGGACGCAAACGCGCTTCTCGCGACCTCAGGCCGCGCGATTGATTTGCCCGCTTGAACCCGACCCGATGCGAGGATAATAGAGCGCTAAAACTTGTCAATGGCAAACCTACAAAGATTGACTTTTCTGTTGCGTTTCATGCTGTTATGCCGCTAATATTATTTGCAAATGGGTCGAACGAGCGATGCTTGACGGAAACGGCCCACGGGCCGAGGCGAGGATCACGAGAGGAGATAAGAAGCGCGCTCATCATCGGCGCGCGGCGCCCGCTCGTCGGCCGACGATGATCGACGTGGCTAATGAGGCGCGCGTTTCCCAGACCACGGTCTCGCTGGTCCTCAATCATGCCGACGGGGCCCGTTTGTCGGCCGAGACGCGGCAACGCGTGATGAAGGCCGCGGCGCGTCTCGGCTATCAGCCGGTGCGGCGCGGTGGCGAGCCTGCGCCCTCGTCGCCGACGACCATCGGATTCGTTTGCGACGAGATTTCGACTGATCCCTGGACTGCGATCGGGTTCGACGGCGTGCGGGAAAAAGCGTGGGAGCACGGGCTCATAGTCACGGTCATGGTGACGCGCGGAGACGCCGACATGGAGGCCGTTGCGCTCGCCCAAATGTCGGCGCAGCCGCTGCTCGGCCTAATCTACGCGACGATCAACACGCGCCTAGTCGACGCCCCGGCCACGCCGCTGCGCTTGCCGACGGTTCTGCTCAATTGTCACGCGGCCGACAATGCGCTGATTTCCGTCGCGCCTGGCGAGACAGCGGGCGGTCACGCCGCGACCGACGTCCTCATTCGCGCCGGCCATAGGCGCATCGGCTACGTCAACGGCGAACCAAGCATGGAGGCGGCGCGCTGCCGGCTCAGAGGCTACCGTCAGGCCCTCGCCACCGCCGACCTGCCGTTCGACGCCGAACTCGTGCGCGAGGGCAATTGGCAACCGCTTTCGGGCTACGAAAAGACGCGTGAGCTAATGAGCCTGCATGCTCCGCCGACCGCCATTTTCTGCGCCAACGACATGATGGCTGTCGGCTGCTACGAGGCGCTGCGCGAATTGGGATTGACAATCCCGGATGATATCGCGGTCATGGGATACGATGACCGCGAGATCGCCCAGCATCTGCATCCGCCGCTCACGACCGTGCTGCTGCCGCATTTCGAGATGGGCTCAATCGCAGCCGAGCTTCTCATCGACGCGGCCGCAGGGTCAGCGGTTCGACCCCGGCAGATCAAGGTCGAGTGCCCGATCGTCATGCGGAAGTCGGTGTGAAAGAGGCCGGACCCGCACTAGGGAGGAAATGATGAATGAAAGCCTGAAGTCGTTGGCGAGCGGCGCGCTCGAAGACCTGGAAGGCGTGTTTGCTGCGATGCCCGAGAACGCGCTCGACGGACTGATTCAGGAGATTGTCAAGGCGAAACGCATCGTCGTGTTCGGCCTCGGCCGCGAGGGATTGCAGATGCGCGGGTTCGCGATGCGCCTTTTTCACATGGGCCGCAATGTCGCGGTGTGGGGCGACATGACGGCGCCGGAGGTCGGCCCGGGCGATCTTTTGTTCGTCTCCGCCGGCCCTGGAGATTTGGCGACCGCACGCGCTTTGGTCGAGATCGCGCGCGAGGCTGGCGCGCGCACGGCGCTGATCACCGCCCAACCCAAGGGAGAACTCGCTGGGCATGTCGACACCGTCACCGTCATACCGGGGCAGACAATGGCCGACGATAGGGGCGCCAAGCTTTCAGTCCTGCCGATGGGCTCACTCTTCGAAACGGCGCAGATGATCATCTTCGAGGTCGCGGTCCTCAAGCTCAGACCGCTCTTCGGCGAAACGGCGGTTACGATGCGGGCCCGGCATACGAATCTCGAATAGCGGCGACGGAGCGGCCTCGGCGACTCTTCCAGACTTGCCTTAGACTCTCTTATGCCTCATTTGGCGGCCAAACGGGTCTTTCGCCAAGTCACTGTTCATGCCGCCGACGCTGTCTGATCCGCCCTCCTGCTCGCTCTATCTCGTCACGCCGCGTCTCACGACGGTAAGTGCGGCTGCGTTTGCCGAGACCTTTTCCCGGGTTCTCGCGGCGGCGCCCGTCGCGAGCGCGCTCGTCAGGATCGCGCCGGAGGCTTTGGGCGATGCGAAGGCGATCGTCGGCCCGCTTGTCAATACGGTCGTCGCGGCCGATTGCGCGCTCCTTCTCGAGAATGATCCGCGGCTCGCAGCTCGGCTCGGGGCGGACGGCGTTCATGTGGCCGGCGCCGGGGAAGCCCTGGATGAAGCGCTCGACAGTCTGAAACCCGAACGCATCGTCGGCGCTGGCGGACTGCGGATGCGCGACGAGGCGATGACGGCCGGAGAAAAGGGCGCCGACTACGTGATGTTCGGGGAGCCGCGCGGCGGATCGCCGGCAATGCCGCTCGAGCTTCTTCTCGAACGTGTCGGATGGTGGGCCGAAATTTTTGAGACCCCTTGCGTCGCCTATGCCGAAACGATCGAGGCGGCCGGACGGCTGGCCCGCGCGGGCGCCGACTTCGTCGCGCTCGAGGATGCGGTCTGGGAGGCGGAATCGCCAATCGAAGCCCTCCGTGCGGCCTATGCGATCGTGTCCGCCGCCGTGGCGGGGGCATCATGAGGAGGTTTTCTTTTGCCGCGGCCATCGCGCTTGCTTTCTGCGCGAACGCCTGGGGGCAGGCGCCGGACGCAAACCTCTCTCCCGCGCTCGGCGGTCTTGGCGGGGTCGGAGCGCAGACGCAAGCGCCGACGGCGCTGCCGCCGCGCGCCGACGGCAAGCCACCGGATTACGCCTTTGGAGCCTACCAGCGAGGCAATTTCCTTTTCGCCCTCAGGGAGGCCGAGCGGCGCATCGACGCGAATCCGAAGGACGCCGCAGCGATGACGCTGATCGGCGAGATCTACCACGACGGCGCGGCGATACCGAAAAGCGATCTCGAGGCGTCGCGCTGGTACCGCCTTGCCAGCAATCTCGGCGATCCGCAGGCGGCCTACGAACTCGGCGTATTGCTGCTCGAGGGCGCCGGGGGCGTGACAAAAGACCGAGCCGCCGCCAAGGAGCAATTCGAGCGCGCCGCAGCCAAAAACCATCCCGGCGCCTTCTACAACCTCGGCGTCATGGCGCTCGATTCAAGCAACGGGCGGAAGCCCGATTTCGCCGCGGCCGCCCGTTATTTCCTCAGCGCCGCCAAGGCGGGCGACGACAATGGCGCCTATTCCTACGGGGTTATGCTGCGGGAAGGCAAAGGCGTAACCCAGAACGTGGCCGAGGGAGCGCACTGGCTTAAGCGCGCGGCCGACGCCGGCATCGTCGCCGGCCAGGTCGAATATGCGATCATGCTGTTCAACGGCGACGGCATTCCGAAGGACGAGGCGGCCGCGGTCAAGCTCCTCAAGATCGCCGCGGCGAAGGGCAACCCGATCGCGCAGAACCGGCTTGCCCATCTCTATGTCATTGGCCGCGTAGTCGAGCGCGATCTCGCCAAGGCCGCCGCCTGGAACGCCTTCGCCAAGGCAGGCGGCCTGACCGACCAGGGGCTCGACGTCGCGACCGCCAACCTGACCCCGGCCGAGCGCAGCCGCTTCACCAGGATCGTTCGCAACCAGATCGGGTACTGAGTTTCAATGGGCCGGGCGGGCCTCTGGCGGCGGCGCCGCATTCCGGGGACAGGTCGGCCCCGCGGACGAGGGCGCGGCAATTTTTCCCCGTGCATGACGCGGCGTCGCCTCGTTCGTGTTGAGGCTTCGTTCACGACTTAAGCGCGATATGGACCTCGCGTCCCGGTAAGATTGTAACCGCGTAACGAGGTCCCGCCGATGTCATCCCGCCTTTGGCTCGCGCTCGCGTTTGTCGCCGCTTTCGGCCCGCAGCCGGCCCGCGCGGCGGCGTCCCCCGAATTGGTGACGATCAAGCTCGACGAGGCCAGGATCGCCAAGATCCCTCAGGGAACGTCCACCCTCGTCATCGGCAATCCGATGATCGCCGACGTGACGACGCTCAAGACCGGCGACGCGATCATCCTGACCGGCAAGGGTTATGGGGAGACCAATCTCATCGGGCTCGACTCGCACGGCGCGATCATCTTCGAGAAGCAGCTTCGGGTTCTCCCCAACAAGTCGGTCTTGGTCTTGCAGAACGGCGCTTCGCGGGTATCCTACTCCTGCAATCCCGATTGCATGCCGACGGTGCAGCTTGGCGACGATCCGAAGATATTCAACGACGCTGGCAGCGAGATCACGACTTGCAACGGCTACGCCACGGGAGGCGTCAAATAGCCTGACGCGGCCGGAGGCGCCTTGCGCCCGCTGATCGTTGAGGAGCCGGTCGCGGCCGCGGCGCGGTGGTCGAGACGGCTTGCCGTCTTCGCCGCGGCGATCGTGGGTGTTGCGATCGCCTTGGCGCGGTTCCGCGCGGTCGATCCGTCGGCGGCGCTGACCGTATTCGCCGCCGCCCTCGTCATCGCCGCGATCGCTCTCGTGCTCGCGGGATCCGCCGCCGCCACGATCTGGCGCGACGGGCTGCGAGGCGCCGGGCAGGCCGCGTTCGGCTTCGCCCTCGCCGCGGCGCTGCTCGCCTACCCCGCCTGGCTCGCCGTCGTCGGCTTCGCCCTGCCGCCGATCAACCAGGTCTCGACCGACCTCGCCTCGCCCCCGCCCTTCATGTTGTCGACCAAGGCGCGGGCGGCGCGCGCCGGAACGGAGCCACGGGCGTTGAACGACGAGACCCGCGCCGCGCAGCGCGCGGCCTATCCGGACATCGAGACGGTGAAAGTCGAAATGGACCCGACCGAGGCCTACCGGCTGGCGCTCGGCGCGGCGAGCGACCTCGGCTGGCGTCTCGTCGACGCGGAGCCGCCGAACCTCGCCGGCGACGGCTCCGCCCTGATCGAGGCGACCGACCGGTCGCTGTTCTTCGGCCTCGTCGCCGACATCGCCATCCGCATCCGGCCCGGCGGGACGCGGACGGCGATCGACGTGCGCAGCGTCTCGCGCCTCGGCAAGCACGACTTCGGCGCCAACGCCGAGCGCGTCCGCCGATTCGTCGCCATGGTGAAAGAGGAGGCGCGCGGCTGAGCCGGGGTCAGGCGCGCGTCTTCAGGTAGGCGTCGAAGGCCTCGAGCGTCGCCTGCGACACGTAGTGCTCGATGCCCTCGGCGTCGGCTTCGGCCGCCTCGGGGGGCGCGCCGACGGCGATGAGGAGATCCACCACGAGACGGTGCCGCTGGCGGGAGCGCTCGGCCATCGCCTGGCCGGCCGGAGTGAGGAGCACGCCGCGATAGGGCTTGGACACGACAAGGCCCTCGCGCCTCAAGCGCGCGATCGTCTTGCTGGCGGTCGGATGGGCCACCCCGAGATGGCTCGCAATATCGGTCATCCGCGCTTCGCCGGTGGCGGCGTGGAGGTCGGCGATAAGCTCGGTCATGTCCTCGAGCATCGAGGCGGCGCGCGCCTCGCGCACCCGGCCGAAGCGGCGCGCGTGGGTCGGCGCAGCAATAGGTTTGGCGCCGTTCATCGGGCCCCCGTTGTTATTCTTCCTCCATTCGCTTTAAGCCGCGCTCCCTGGGGAAGCAAACTCGGCTTGCGCCATCGTCTCCACAAACCGCACCTGTGAAGCCTCGCGTTCCAAGTTCCTCCAAGCCAATCCAAGAAAATCCAAGAAAATGGAGCTTGGATTTTCTTGGATTTTCTTGGATTCCTTCGTCCGATTCGTGGCTTTTCAATGGGTTGCCGCAGTCCGAAGCGGAAAAAATTTTCGCGCCGACTCGCGCCCGTGGCCCGCGGCGACGCCTCGGCGACAACCGCGATCTCGGCCGCTGCGACAGCACCCGCCTGAGGCGGGCGCCGCAGCTGAAAGATCCAAAGCACAGAACCTCGGCCTTTCTCCGGCGTCTGAGTTCGGATATGAACATAACGGGAACAATAGCACGGGCTCCCGCCGCATGTAAAGTCTTTGTTGCCCATTTGCCGGCCGCTCTCGCCCGCGCTATCCCCGGTCCGACCTTGGGAACGGCCCTCGATGCGAAAAATCCTGTTCGTCCTCGCCCTTTTCGTCACCTGCGGCGCCCGCGCCGAGGATGCGGCGAGCCCGCGCGCCTATTGGGGAATCCCGTCGGTCGACGGCGGCAAATGCTGCGCCTCGCTCGCCGAGGTGCGGCGGAACATCGACCGGATCGACCATGCGATCGTCGCGCTGATGGCCGAGCGGGAAAAGTATGTCGCGGAAGCCGGCCGGTTCAAAGAGGACCCCGCCGCCGTCAGCGCCCCTGCCCGGGTCGAGGCGATCATTGCGAAAGTGCGGGCGGACGCGGCGGCCCAGGGACTCGACCCGACCGTGGCGGAAAAGACCTGGCGCGCCATGATCGCCGCCTTCGAAGATTACGAGCGAGCGGAGTGGACGCGCAGCCACGGGGAGACCCGGTGAAGTGAGGCGGCGTCCCTTCTGAAACTCCGCCGAGCCGGGCCTCAATGGCCATCGCGGCTTCCAGCACGGTCGCAACCGAAATCAGGCGAGTCGGCGAGTCGGCTCTGGCGACGCGCCGACGTGTCGATCGCCATCAGCGGGGCAACCCGTTCTCGTCATAGCCGATGTTCTCATCCGAGCTGCGCGGGTCGCGTATCGGCAGAGCGCTCCAGCGACGGCGGATCGCCGCAAGATCCTTGAGCAGCGCCGCCCGCTGCGTTGGCCGGCTGATCCCGCGCAGCCGCTTCTCGAGCGCGCGCCCGATGGCGACCGCCACGGCTTAGCCCGTCCGCTCCGCCAATGCGCGAGCAAGCCTTTCGGTCTCGGGGTCTTTGATGGTGAGCGCCACTGGGAGGAACCTAGAATCCAGTTTTCCAGCAGCAACAGCCGAGCATCTTTCCGCCAGATACAAGATCCTGCGCCAACTCCAGGACCTATCCGCGGGCTGCGCTACTCCGCCAGCCAGTCCTTGTACAAGCCATCCTCGTTCGTGACGCGATTGCCACGTTCGTGTGGGCAGGCGTGGGCTGGACAAAGCAGGCTATGCGGTCATGCGCATCGCAGACAAAACGGAGACATCAGATGACCGGGCGCCGTAGCCCTGTAATGGCAAGTTAGTTCTTCGCCCAACTCCTATCTAAGAGTCTGACTCGAAAGTTCACGCGGGATTGCAGAGCCTTCGCAACATGAGGCGGATGGAGGCGAAGCGAAGGAACATGAGGGCTGTGAAGTTGAGGTTCTCCCAGTCCTTGGCGAGTCTTCGGCAACGGTTGAGCCAGGCGATGGTTCGCTCGACGATCCAGCGCTTGGGCAATGCGACGAAGCCCTTCGCCTGATCGGATCGCTTGACGATCTCGACCTGGACCCGAGACAGGGTTTTGCTGACCGCAGCGGCGAAGATCGGCCCTTGATAGGCGCTGTCGGCGAACAGTTTTTCGAGATAGGGGAACCGGCCAAGCAGCGTCGAAAGCAGCAAAGCGCCGCCGTCGCGATCCTGGACATCGGCGGAATGAACGATGGCCTGCATCAGCAGCCCTTGGGTGTCGACGAGAAGATGGCGCTTCTTGCCCTTGATCTTTTTTCCGGCATCGAACCCGTGCGGATCGATCGAGGCCCCCCCTTTTTCCGCGCTTTTCACGCTCTGGCTATCGATGATGGCGGCGGTTGGGCTGGCTTCGCGTTCGGCCTGCGCCCGACACTTTTCGTAGAGCGCGTCATGGATGCGATCCAATACGCCATCAATTTCCCAGTCGCGAAAGTACCGATAGACCGTGCTGCGCGGCGGCAAATCCTTGGGAAGATAACGCCATTGGCATCCGGTGCTCAGCACGTACATCACCGCGTTGAGCGCCGCGCGCATGTTGGTTTCGCGTCTGCGGCCTCCGCGCCTCGCCGGAGGAATGAGCGGTTCGACATGCGCCCACTCCTCGTCCGTCAGGTCGCTTGGGTATCGCAAATGATCCCGCTTGTATTTCGCTCGGTTCTCGTTCGTCCACATCGGCGGCCCCCCCAATTCGGTCCGCCTTCCTTGAATCACAACCGAATTCACGGAACTCAAGAACTTTCGGAACCGACACTAAGCAAAGCGCTCTTTATAAGCATTGCACATGCGCTGAATCATTGTGCGGTAGTGTAGAGGAGCTCCGACTCTAAGCCCTGGAGGAATAGGGGCAACTCGGCTTAGTTTGTGGAGATGGCCATATTGTTCAGCGATTTGTGCGTACCGGGGTCTCCCGTCGAGATAATTTAAATTGTCGTGCTCAACGACTACCACACCTATTGCTTCGAGGCCAGGAGCGTCGTTCTCTGAGTCACGCAAATAAATCGAGCGAAATATATCAATCGTCTCCTTCACAATTTGCGCTGTCAACTTAGCTCTTTGCCGGTGCTGAGTAATGACCTCTCTGTCACGCACGTTCAAATTCAACGGAGATAGAAACCGCTCGACTGCATTGACCGCCTCTTGCGCGTAAAACCAAGCGTTGTGTGAAGTTTTCGAAAAGCACTCGGAGGTCCTGAAGGTTCAAGCCCATAGGCTCGGTGTTTGTACCAATCCGTGCGCTGATCCCCGGCACATCGCGTCGTCCGGCATTCACACACGTTCGAGCGTTGAGATTATCTCGCGATTCGCAGTGAGTGGACGGCCTAGGCATCCGGGACATGGCTCCCCCGTGATGTCACCAGCCGAATTGCCACGCTGGCCAGTCTTCGCAGGCCTCCGCGCGCCTGATAGCTCGCCGCAAGCGCCGCTTGGTCGCGGACTTGCTTTTGGCCCAGCATTCATCGGCGAGAGTCGCCCTGCTTAGATTGAGCGCCTCATCATCGACAACGACGGTGGAGACGACGCCATCGGATCCAACCACGATGTAGACAGGCACGCAGGCCACCAGCGTTATTTCTTGCGCTTTGCTCATGATTGCCCCTTCGAGTCGCTCTCCCCGAAAAGCTCTCCGCGCCTCCATATTTTGCGCCGCGGGCGGCGCGCCGGTTCGCCCTTGCGCGCCCGCCTCGCGTAGCCGGCCCGTCCGGCGGAGCCAAAAGCCGGAGCCGGGCCCCTAGCAATTTGTTTCTGTCTCACACAATCAGGCGGCGATCGCCGAATTAACTCGAATACGTGAATATCCGGACGAACTTGGATCGCCAAGAGCCGAGTAGACAGCGTAGGCCGTCTCTTTCGCACCTCCCACTGCAAAGTTGCCTTTGGGAGTGAACTTCCCCGCGATGCCCTCCCAAGCTTTGCCGCGTTCCCAATTCACTGACTTCAGCTCCTCCGCCATCTGCCGGCACTTCGCTTGGCGCATCACCGGGTCGCTAATTGCTACCGCCTGTTGACCGATCGCACCAAGAGCCGCGATCACAGAAGGCGAAGACGCGAGCTTGTTGACGCGGTCTTCGAGCGCAGGTCCGATAGCGTCAGCGAGGGCCTTGAACCAGTCAACCGCGGCGGCCTCGATGTTCGCAACGTCCTTGTTATCCAGAGGCACCGGCCGCGCGCCGTACTGGACGCCGTTGATCCCTTTCGCGAGGGTGACGCACGCTCCGCGCAAAGCTGTGATGGTCACGACTTCGGCGTCCGTGCCACGAAGCTGTCGCCGAACTTTGTTGACGCGACCGCTGAAGAACGGAATGCGCCGTTCCACCTCCCGACAAACGCGCGTGACCGGATCACGAGCGTCCATTCCTATGCTCAGCGCCGCATTCGGCCTCACGCCAAGCGTGTTGAGGTCATGGAAGGCCTGCCTCGCCCAGAGCTTATCTCTGCCGTGGCAGATATACACTGGGACAAAGTCGTTTTTCGTCTCGGGCTCAATGTTGACGGCCTCGTGGCGCGCGGCGAGTTGGGTCTCTCCGTCGATCGCAACTAGGTCTTGGCCCCAAGGAATCTGGGCCATCGCCGTACCGTTTTCGAGGTCGTCCACGTCGAGCTGCGCCTCACTGAAGAGCGTGACCGGCGGAGTGATGCCATCCTCGCCCTTGTGCACGTCAACGATGTACTCAGCATAGCTTGGAACGTTCTTCTTCTTCGCACCCTCAAAAAGGCGCTGCACTTCCTCGCGGATTGCGAGAAGGTCCTGCATCTCTTTGGACGCGTCGATTTTCTTCTTGTTCTCCGAGTCCCGTGGATCGGGTGCGATCTGGAATAGCTGAGCCGCTTTGACACGGCCAACGAAGCGATGGTCGTCGATCTTCACACCGGCAATAATGTGACCATTAGTGGGATTCAAAGCCATATGGACGAGGCCCTCCAGAGGCCAGCTCAGGCTGGACAACGTTGCCAGGCTCCCGGTGAATTCCGCCGAACTGGGCACGACATCTCCAGCAGGATGTCGGGCTCATCCTTCTTAATCCGAGGTTCAGCTTTTGTCAACTAAGGAAATTGAGCATGGCGTTTTTTGCGCTGATCAACGCGATTAGTTGAACTCGAGTTTAATAATTTCGAACTCGGGACTGGATCCTGCCCTTCGTCTCCCGCGCCAAGCCGAGCATTACAGCCAAATTGTCGGGGATTTCCTGGCGTCAAGAATTCGAAGGAGATTGCCGGCGCCATCCAGGCGCTATTCGACCGGTGCAAAAGTATCACAACGAGCTTCTCGCCTTCCGGCTGAGGTCGAGGGCGACAACGGGGACGAATAAAAAGCGGAGCGCGTGCCTATCGACTGCTCCGCTGGCGTCAGGTCGCCTGGGCAATTAGTCCGTTCGTGGTCGCGGCGTGCGGGCTGCCGATCGTGGGGCTGTCGACGATCTCCCCGTCGATCAGTTCAACGCGATGCGGTTCGGCCAGACTGCCGGCCTCGGCCATCGTGTAATAGGCGTCGACGGTGAGCCGATGGCGGGCCGGCGCCAGGGGACGCCCGAGAGTTTCGCCCATGGGTCCTCTTGTTAGGCGGCAGACTACGCTTGGCCGATTCCTAAGGCCAACCCTTGCGCGCTTTATCGCCGATATCCTTGAGTCAAAAGGAAACACAAAGGAACTCCAGGGATGCACCAAGGACACGAGCGCTCGGCGCGAAGCGGGTCGGGCGCAGCGTTTTCGGCGCCGCGATCGTCGAGCATCGGACCCCGGGCCGGGGCTGTTGGAATCGTGCGATCTTGTGATCTTCGTCCGACCTTCGCGCCCTTTGTGTCGATAGATCGCTCTCTCGAATGGGCGCCTGGCGCACCTGAGGCGCGATCCAATTTCCTTCGATCGTCGGCTCCTCGCGTTCCGGATTGTCGTCGGCCATGGGGCCCGCCGCCCTCGGGAGCGCACAGACCAGCCTTTTGACC
Organism: uncultured Alphaproteobacteria bacterium; assembly: GCA_963835885.1. Classification (GTDB taxonomy): domain Bacteria; phylum Pseudomonadota; class Alphaproteobacteria; order Rhizobiales; family Beijerinckiaceae; genus Roseiarcus. The sequence goes on along the minus strand of CAWIHF010000037.1, from coordinate 4,251 downwards.
TCATCCTATTTATCCGTCAGGATGCTCAACCCATTGTCAGCAAACGTGTTCCCCGTCTGTCGGCGCATTTGCGGCGAGAATCTTATTGCCAGGGGCAAGCATCTGTTCTAAATCTGTTCTTTCGTGTTGCAACATTGAGAGCGATTTTTTGCAGCATCGTCGTCTGCGATAGGCCCCCGGCTTTCGCAGCATTAGAATATGTTCAAAGTCATTCTTAATGATTGCGCCCGGCGGGGAGCGGAAGAATACGATGCCTTCCATCGACTTTGCGGGGAACCAAAATGTCGCCGATTACGCAGCACACCCGCCCCCCGGGCACGAGCACGCGGAAGCACTCGGACCATGCAAGATCAAGCTCTGTCAGGAAAAACTCATAGTCTTCGATACGCCCCAGTTGTTTGCCTGAGCAGGCGCTATAGTACGGTTTCAGATTGAAGTAAGGCGGTGAAGTAACAACTAGTTCATCGATTTCGAAATTCGAATCATTTCAGGCGGCTTGGTCGAGCTTATAGGACCAAGTGTGGATGACGGGGTCGTCGATTGAAGTGGTCCATGGCGGCGATGATGCGGTCCTTGAGTTCCTGTTTGGATGCGACGCGGATATGGCGCAGCACCGAGCGGGCGAGCTTGGAGAAGAAGCCTTCGACGAGATTAAGCCACGAGCCGTGCTTGGGCGTGAAGATGAATTCGAAGCGGCCGGCAGGCTGCTTGGCGAGCCAGGCCTTGGTCTCCTTGGAGATGTGCGCCGAATGATTGTCGAGGATCAGCTTGATCGCCGTATGGCACGGATAGGCGGCGTCGAGGAGCTTGAGGAATTCGATGAATTCGCGGCTGCGGTGGCGATCCTTGACGAGGGCGTGGACCTGGCCGGTGAGCAGATCGATGCCGGCCAGCAGGCTGACCGTGCCGTGGCGCTTGTACTCGTGATCGCGCGCCAAGGCCGCATGTCTGCTCGGTGCGGGCGGCAGGTCCGGGGCGGTCGTGGCGATCGCCTGAATGCCGGGCTTCTCATCGTAGGAGATGATCGCCACCGCATCGCTAAGCTCTTGTTTTGCGGCCGCCGCCGTCTCCTTGATGAGCCTTACTTCGCGATAGACGCACAGAACCTCCGCCATCTTCTGCTTGAACTCCGGATCGCGGCGTTCCAGGTAGTAGCGGACCTTGTGCGGCTTGATCTCCTGCTCATTGAGGATTTTGCACAACGTGCCTTGAGCCAGCTTGCCGAGGCAGGCGTGTCCTTCGGCGGGCCCATGCTCGCGCGCATGGCGGGCAAGCAGTCGCGTCGTCCACAATTCGTGCGGATAGCCGAGATCCTTGGCCTTGCGGCAGGCGAGGTCGACAACCCATGCCTTGGCCTCGGCGGTGATCGTCGGCTCCTTGCCGGGCCGCGGCCGATCGTCGAGCGCCGCCATCGCACCGTAGACCAGCGCCCGCTCGACACAGCGCTGAACGGTCTGATGGTGCGCGCCCACGGCCCGTCCCACCTGAAAAAAGGATGGCTCTTCCCGATAGGCCAGCAGCATCCGCGCCCGCTCGACCCGGCTCGCCGGTTCGCTTCGCGAGCGGGCAATCGCGCCCAACGCCGCAAGATCCTCCTCGCTCATCGCCAATTCGATCGCCTTCCGCCGTCCCGCCATGACTTCAAACCCCGCTTCCGAATCAAACCAGCAAGGCTACAAGCCATGTCGGGAAAAATGAATCCCGCGAACATGATTGGTTTCAAGGAATTGATGAACTAGGTGTACTGAATTATCCTTTAGGAAGGAAAGCGTGCGAGCGTCGCCGCATTTCACCACGTGGCTTACACTATTAAAGGGATTTGGGCCAGAAGCGATTGCGCGAATACCGGTTTGCAGCCAGCAGACGTTCGGGAGCGCCCGGTTCATTGTCATTTTCGGGTAAATCCGGATGAATTGCGGAGCCGCGGCATAGCCGACATGCTCCACGCTTTCCCAACGAGTTTCGCTGACAAAAGCGGCGGTGACAGCGGCATCCATCCATTTTGATCCCCAAGAGGCTCGAGTTCACCTTACGTTCTTCAAACGATCCTTACCAGCGGAAATCGGGGCGCTTTCCCCAAAATATCCACATGATTTTTGCAGCTCACAAGTAAGGCAATCACCTGGCCCGGTGAAAAACTGGCGGCTGGCTGCGCGCGAAATCGCGTTACGCCCTATCCAGCACCTCGCGCACCCGCTCGACCAGTTCCGCCTCGGGCGCGGCGAATTGGGCCCGCTGGCGAAGTTCCAGGTAATCGGCGCGGTCCTTGGTCGACTTGGCGAGTTCGGCGCCGAGCTTGAGATCGCGGATCGTCACCTGCGGGCCGCCCGGCGCGTCGCGCTCGTTCGAGCCCTGGATGACGGCGCACGCGGCTCGGCGCCGGTCGGCGTATTTGAGCTGCGCGTTCATGCCGCCCGCGCCGAGATAGAGCTCGGCGGCGATGCCGGCGCCGCGCAGCGCGGCGACGAGGCGCTGATAGTTCGCCATCGATTTCGCGTCGCGGTCGAGGGCCAGCACGACGACCGGGCCGGGCGCCTCGGCCGCGGCGACGATCGGGCCCTTGATCGCGCGCAGCGCCGCGAGCAGGCGCGACACGCCGATCGAGAAGCCGGTCGCCGGAACCGGCTCGGCGCGGAAGCGCGCGACCAGGCCGTCATAGCGCCCGCCGCCGCCGACCGAGCCGAAGCGGACCGGCTTGCCGTCCTCGCCGGGCGTCTCGAAGGTCAGCTCCGCCTCGAAGACCGGGCCGGTGTAATATTCCAGCCCGCGGACGACGGAGGGGTCGATGCGGATGCGGTCGTGGACCGTAGCCGGCGCCGCGACGAGCGCGGCGATCTGGCCAAGTCGTCTCGATCTCGCGAGCTCATCGCCGAGGCGCGCTGTCCAACCCGCCATCCGGCCCGCGACGCCGTGCGGCGTTCAGCGACCTGTCGAGACTGTCGCTCGACTTGCGACGTCGCGCGACCGCGTAGACGAGCACGTGCTCGATCGCGCGATCTGGCGCTCGTAGCCCCGCGCCCTTGGTGAAATCGCCGCTCTCGTCCCTCCGCCCCGCGCCCAGCAGCAGCCCGCACGCCCTCCGGCCCGAGCCGGTCGAGCTTGTCGATGGCGCGCAGCACCGTCAGCCGCCGCCCGCGTTCTCCGCCGCCGCCGAGGCCGATCGCCTCCATCACGCCGTCGAGCACCTTGCGGTTGTTGACCTTGATGACGTACTCGCCGCGCGGGATCCCGAGCGCCTCGAGGCAGTCGGCCGCCATCATGCAGATCTCGGCGTCCGCGGCGACGGTGGCCGCGCCGACCGTGTCGGCGTCGAACTGCATGAACTGGCGGAAGCGGCCCGGCCCCGGCTTCTCGTTGCGGAACACCCAGCCGGCGCGATAGCTGCGGTAGGGCTTCGGCAGCCGGTCGTAGTTCTCCGCGACATAGCGGGCGAGCGGCGCGGTCAGGTCGTAGCGCAGCGACAGCCACTGCTCGTCGTCGTCCTGGAACGAGAACACGCCCTCGTTCGGCCGGTCCTGATCGGGCAGGAACTTGCCGAGCGCCTCGGTGTATTCGATGAACGGCGTCTCGACCGCCTCGAAGCCGTAGAGCTCGTAGACGCTCGCGGATCTTCGCCATCATCGCCTCGGCGGCGGCGATGTCGGCGGCGTCGCGGTCGACGAGGCCGCGCGGCAGCGCGGCGCGACACGCGGGGCTTCGGTTCGGTCGTCGGTCATCGGCATTGATCCCTCTTCAGAAGAAGCCCGCGGCGATGTTGATCGCGAGCGCAAGGACGATGGTGTTGAAGAAGAACGAACACGACGCCCTGGATCACGACGATGCGCCGCATGCGGCGGGACGTGACGTTGACGTCGGACGTGGCGAAAGTGCAGCCGATCACAAAGGCCTGGTAGACGAATTCCATCCAGCCCGGCTCTTCGTGTCCGGAAACTGGAGGCCGCCGCGCATCTTGCCGTGGGTTCGGCCGAAATAGACGCCGGCGTAGTGCAGCGCGAACATCGCCTGCAGGAAGGTCCAGGCGCTGAGCACGGAGGCGAGGACGAGCAGGACATGGGCGGCCTTGAGGCCCTCCATCGCCTTGATCGGCCCGAGCTCCCAGACGATCGCCGCGAACGCGGCGCCGGAGGCGACGATGCCAAGGATGAGCAGCACCCATGGTTCGTCCTCGACAGGCCTGTTTATGGGCGTTGCCTTGGGTCCCCGACCATCACGTGCAATGAGCACGAGGAAGGTCCAGGCGCCGACATTCCA
>CAWIHF010000036.1:0-122579 GCA_963835885.1 uncultured Alphaproteobacteria bacterium | reverse complement strand
GAAGTGCTGATAGACCATGCCGACCCCGAGCGCCTGAGCGTCGCGCGGGTTGCGCACGGTGACTCTCCGTCCCGTCGATCAGGAGCTGGCCCCGGTCCGGTTTGTAGAAGCCCATGATGCATTTGACGAGCGTCGACTTTCCGGCGCCGTTCTCGCCGAGGAGCGCGTGGAACGATCCAGCCGGCACGTCGATCGACACGTCCTGCAAGGCCTTCAGCGCGCCGAAGGACTTGCTCATGCCGATCGTCTCGAGCGAAGGCGCGCGGGCGGCGGTCATGGCAGCGCCTCGATGAACGCCTTCGATGAGCCGACCGCGCCGAACACCCCGCCCTGCATCGTGACCATCTTGATCGCCGCGAGATGGTTGCCGTAGTCGGTTGCGCCGCAACAGTCCTCGAGCAGCAGGCATTCGAAGCCGCGGTCGTTGGCTTCGCGCATCGTCGTGTGCACGCACACGTCGGTGGTGATGCCGGTCAGCACGAGATTGTCGATGCCGCGGGAGCGCAGGATGAGCTCGAGGTCGGTGGCGCAGAACGAGCCCTTGCCGGGCTTGTCGATGACCGGTTCGCCCGGCAGCGGCCTCAGCTCCTCGATGATCTCCCAGCCCGGCTCACCGCGCACGAGGATCCTGCCGCAAGGGCCTTTGTCACCGATGCCGGCGCCGATTCGCTGCGAGCGCCAGCGCTTGTTGTCCGGCAGGTCGGCGAGGTCTGGCCGGTGGCCTTCCCGGGTGTGGATCACGGTATAGCCCTTGGCGCGCGCCGCCTCGAGCAGCGCGCGGATCGGCTCGATCGGCGCCCGGGTCAACGAAAGGTCGTAGCCCATCGCGTCGACGTAGCCGCCCTTGCCGCAGAAGTCGGTCTGCATGTCGATGACGATGACGGCGGTGTTTTCCGGCCGCCAGTCGCCGTTGAATGGCCACGGATAGGGGGTGGCGGCGAATGTTGGCAAAATCCGCGCTCCCTATTTGGCCATCGACAGTTCGCCGGGCATGTCGCGCGCCGAATGCTTGGCGCTCGAGGTCGCGATCATGATGGCGAGGGTGAGGATGTAGGGGGCGGCGTTGAAGAAGTAATAGCCCTGCGTGACGCCGATCGACTGCAAGCGACGGGCCGATCGCGCCGGCGCCGCCGAAAAGAAGCGCCGCGGCGACGCAGCGCAACGGGTTCCAGCGCGCGAAGATCACGAGCGCGACCGCCATCAGGCCCTGGCCCGAGGACAGGCCCTGGTTCCAGGAGCCGGGATAGGAGAGCGACAGGAAGGCTCCGCCGACGCCGGCGAGAAACCCGCCGACTGTCGTCGTCAGGAAGCGGACCCAGTTGACCGAAATGCCCATGGCGCGCGCGGCCGCCGCGCTGTCGCCGACGGTGCGCACGACCAGGCCCCAGCGGGTGTTGCGCAGCGACCAGGCGAGCGCGATTGCGATCAGCGATGCCGACGAAGAACAGCGGATTGACCTGCAGCGCGCTCTTCAGGCTCGCGCTGTCGCTCCAGAAGCCGAGCGGGATCGAGCTGAGCCTCGGCGCCTCGGGCTGGATGTAGGGCTTGCCGAAGAAGAAGGCGACGCCCGATGCCGAACAGCATCATGGCGATGCCGACCGCGACGTCGTTGACCCGCGGCAGGCCGCAGATCGTCCCATGCATCGCGCCGAGAAACGAACCCGCGACGCCGGCGGCAAGCACGCCGACCCATGGCGATCCGGTATGGTACGAGGCGGCGTAGGCGACCATCGCGCCGAGCACCAGCGTCCCCTCGAGCCCGAGGTTCACCCGTCCTGATTTCTCGGTCAGGCACTCGCCGAGCGCGACGAACATGAACGGCGTCGAAACGCGGATCGCGCCGCCGAGCATGGCGATGAGGACGGTCAGGACGGCGTCGTTCATGTGCGGTCCTTTCCGCCGGGCGGCTTGAAGATCGAGAAGCGTCCGTACAGCGTCTCCGACGTCAGCAGCACGACGAAGATCAGGCCCTCGAGCACGAGAACAGTCGCGTCCGGCAGGCCCATGCGCCGCTGGATGAGGCCGCCCGAGGCGACCAGCCCGCCGAACAGGATCGCCACCGGTGGAATGACGAGCGGATTGTGACGCGCGAGGAACGACACCAGGATGCCGGTGAAGCCGTAGCCGGCTGCGAGCGAAGCGTTGGCGCGGCCCTGGATCGCGGCGACTTCGAAGAAGCCGGCCAGCCCCGCGCAGGCGCCGGCGATCGCCGAGCAGGCGACGATCAGCCGGCCGACCGGCAACCCCTGTGCGAGCGCGGCGCGGAAATTTCCGCCCGTCACCCGCGCCGCGAAGCCGAATGTCGTGCGGGCCATCAGGAAATAGAGCGCGACGCAGAGCGCGAGGCCGAACGCGAGGCCCCAATGAACTCTGGTGCCGGGAATCGGGCCGATCATATAGGCCGTCCCGAGCGGCTTGGTAGAAGGCTTGTTGGGGTCGGTGAGGTCGCGCAGCGCGCCCTCGACGAAAAAATTCATGATCGCGATGCCGATATAGGTCAGCAGCAGCGACGAGATCGTCTCGTTGACGCCGCGCGCGTAGCGCAGATAGCCGGCGATGCCGACCCAGAAGCCGCCGACGATCATCGCGAAAAGCGCCATGAGGATGAGCGTCGGGATGGGCGGCACGTGGCCGATCATCGGAATGGCAAGCGCCGCCGAGGCGAATCCGCCGAGCACGAGCGCGCCCTCGCCGCCGATCATGATCAGGCCGATCCTGGCGGGGATCGCCACCGCGAGCGCGGTCAGGATCAGCGGCGCCGATCGCTGCAGCGTATTCTGCAGCGAGAACGACGTGCCGAAGCCGCCGCGCCAGACATAGGAAACGAAGTCGACCGGCGACTTGCCGATCGCGATCAGAAAGATGGCAAACAGAGCTGCCGCGATGGCGAGCGCCAGCAGGGGAATGACGACATATTCCGAGTTTGCCCGCAAGCCGGACGGCGAGATCCGAACCGACCGCGCGCGAGGCGGCCGGGTCGATCATGTCGCGCGGGGCCTCGGTCGCCAGAGGCGCGTCCGACACGGCGCTCGCTCCGTCTTCCCGTTTCAGGTCGTCGAGCCGACGACGCCCTCGAGCAGATAGTCCATCTTGTCGAGGATAGGGATCGAGATTGTCGTAGGTCTTGTCGATCACGACCTTGCCGGTCTTGTTGTCCTTGAGCGGCCCGACGTAGATCGGCTTCTTCGCCTTCAACCCTTCGATCGCCGCGAGCGCGGCTTTCTGCGCTTCCGGTGTCGCGCCGGCGCCGAACGGGGTAGTTCTGGACGAAGTCGGCTTCGTAACCGCCGGCCGTGAAGTTCGGCAGCGTCTTGCCGGCGGCGAGGTCGGTGGCGTAACCCTTGTAGATCGTGATCCACTTGTACTCGGCGCCGGTGATGAAGCCTTTGGGCGCGAGCGGCGCCTGGCTCGCGTTGTGGCCGCAGCTCTTGACGCCGCGCTTCTCCGCCGTCTCGATCACCACCTTCGGCCCGTCGACGTGGCAAGTGATGACGTCGCAGCCGGCGTCGACCAGCGCGTTGGCGGACTCCGCTTCGCGCACCGGCATCGACCAGTCGCCGGTGAAAATCACCTGCACCATCGCCTTCGGGTTGACCGATCGCGCGCCCGAGCATGAACGAATTGATGTTGCTCAGGACGCTGGCGATCGGCTTGGCCGCGACGAAGCCGAGCTTGTTCGTCTTGGTCGACAGGCCCGCCGCGACGCCGTCGACATAGTGCGCCTGGTTGAGATAGCCGAAATAGGAGCCGGCGTTCTTCGGATCGGTGTCCTTGTTCCACAGCGGCGCCGCATGGCGGAACTCGACGTCGGGATATTTCTTGGCGAGGTCGAGCACGAAGGGTTTGTAATAGCCGAACGACGTCGCCAGGATGAGGCCGGCGCCGTCGAGATTGATCATCGATTCCATCGACTTCGAGACCGCGTCCGTCTCGGGCACGTTCTCTTCCTCGACGACCTTGACCCCCGGCACCTCCTTGAGGGCCTTGATGGCGACGGCATGCGCCTGGTTCCAGCCGAAGTCGTCGCGCGCGCCGACATAGACGACGCCGACCGTGAGGTCCTTGGCGGCGAATGCGCGGCTCGGCCGCGCCGAGATTGAGCGTCGCGCCCGCGACGCCGAAAGCGGTGGTCTTCAGGAGCGTACGGCGGGATATTTCCGTTGCTGTCATCGTTGACGACCTCTTGCCTTGACAATGGCGCGGGAAACCCGCGGCCCCTCCAGTCCGCTGTTTCGCAAGCTTCGTGCCGCGTGCCGCTGCGACCCAGCGTCGCGGAGTTCCGCAGCTCGCGTGCGGCGCGCTCGCCTCAACTTTTGGCGCGGCGCCCGATTGTTGGGCGACCGTACGGCCGGCTCGTTCGCAGGCGTGCTCTGCGGCGCGCGGCGTCGGATGAGCCTGCCTCTTGCATCGGCGGGGGAAATCGGCAGCGTTGAATGGCCTTCGCCGCCGCGCGGAGTTCACGCTCTGATGACCGATACGATCGCGACGCTTCTCGCCGCGCATGCCAAGGGGCAAGCCCTCGCGGCTGACGATCGAGGAAACCTACGACCGGATCGCGCGCCACGACGATCCGGCGCTCTTCATTACGCTACGGCCGAAGGCGGAAGTCGCTGGCCGCAAGCCGATCGGCTGCAGGCGGAAGGTGCCGAGCGGCAAGACAGCTGTTCGGCGTCCCATTCGTCGTCAAGGACAATATCGACGTCGCCGGCCTGCCGACGACTGCCGCTTGTCCGGCCTTCGCCTATCGGCCGCAAGCGTCGGCGTTCGTGGTCGAGCGCCTCGAGCGCGCCGGGGCCGATCGCCATCGGCAAGACCAACCTCGACCAGTTTGCGACCGGTCTCGTCGGCGTCCGCTCGCCCTATGGCGTTCCGCGCAATGCGCTGCGCGCGGACCTCATCCCCGGCGGATCGAGTTCGGGCTCCGCGGCCGCGGTCGGGGCGGGGCTCGTCCCCTTTTCGCTCGGCACCGACACTGCAGGGTCCGGCCGCGTGCCGGCTGCGCTGAACGGGATCGTCGGGCTGAAGCCCTCGCTCGGCGCCCTGTCCGCGTCGGGGGTCGTTCCTGCCTGCCGGACGCTCGACACGATCTCCATTTTCGCTCTCGACGTCGCCGACGCCTTTGCCGTTTTCGAGTCAGCCTGCGCCTTCGATCCGAACGACGCCTGGTCGCGGCCCTTTCCGCCGCCCGCGCTGTCGGGCCTGCCCAAGGGGCTCCGGTTCGGCGTCCCGCGTGGCGATCAGCTCGAATTCTTCGACGACGCGGAAGCGGAAGCTGCCTTCGCCCGCGACGTCGCCGCGGCGGAGGCGTCTCGGGGGGCGCGTCTGGTCGAATTCGATTTCGAGCCCCTTACGCCGAGGTCGCGCGGCTTCTCTACGAGGGCCCATGGGTCGCCGAGCGATACGCCGCAACGAAGCCGCTGATCGAGAAGGATCCGGGCGCGCTGCATCCGGTGACGCGAGCGATCATCGAGGGGGCGCGGAAATTCGACGCGGTCGCGGCGTTCGAGGCGCTCTACAAGCTTGCCGACCTCAGGCGGCGGACGCAAGCGCGCCTGGGCCGATTTCGACGTGATGGTGGTTCCAACCATCCCGCGCCCCTACACGGTCGCCGAAGTCGAGGCCGATCCGGTTCGCCTCAATTCGCGGCTCGGAACCTACACCAATTTCGTCAACCTGCTGGACCTCAGCGCCCTCGCGACGCCGTCGGGGATGCGAGGCGACGGGTTGCCGTCGAGCGTGACGCTGATCGGCCCGTCAGGCGCTGACGGAGTCCTCGCCGGCTTGGCCGCCGCGATCCAGGCCCGCTCCGGCGCGTCGATGGGGGCGACCGGGCCTCGCCGTTCCGTCCGTTAGCGCCTGCGCCGGCGTGCGCGCCGTCCGGCCGTGATCGCCATCGCGGTGGTCGGCGCGCATCTCGCCGGACTGCCGCTCAATCACGAACTCGTCGAGCTCGGTGGCGCGTTCTTGCAGCGAAGCGGAGACGACGAGCGACTATCGCCTGTTCGCGTTGCCGGGCTCGCAACCGCCGAAGCCGGGCCTCCTGAGGGTCGCGGACGGCGCAGGCGCCGCAATCGGGCTTGAACTCTGGACGCTCGATCCCGCGAGCTTCGGCGCATTCGTTGCGACGATTCCTGCTCCGCTCGGCATCGGAACGATCCGGCTTTCCGACGGATCGAGCGCGAAGGGCTTTCTGGTCGAGGCGGAGGCGGTCAAAGGCGGCGAGGACATATCCAGTTTCGGCGGGTGGAGAGCCTACCTAGCCCGACTTTCTCAACTGGGGATGCGGACGGGTGGAAAGGGCCGTGGAATCAAGGCTGGGCGGTCGAAGGTCTCCACTACATGGCGGGTTGCGGGTGCTGAGCCGCCGGAGCAGGAGCGGTGATTAGCGGCGGCGACTGCGGCGGCAGGGTGAGCCCGAGTTGCCGCAGGAGGAGTTTATGGTCGGCGTTGGGCTCGGTGTAACGGCTCAGGATCAGGGTTCGGCCGTCGATGGTTGGGAAGTGGACGTCGAGCATCTGGATGGCGGCAAGCTTGTCGAGCACCGCGCGCGGGGTGAGGCCGGCGGCCAGCGGCCTGAGCCTGGCGCGCAGCGTGACGTGCAGACAATAGGCGAGGAAGGCCACGAAGATGTGCGCCTCAACGCGCTGCTCCAGCTGGTGGTAGATCGGCCGTAGCTGCAGATCGTCCTTGAGGTTCTTGAAGGCCGCCTCGACTTCGACGAGTTGAATGTAGAACCGCCACAGCTCGGCGGGATCGCGCCCGCGCATATTGGTGCGCAACAGGTAGCGGCCTTCGCGCCGACGCGCTTGGCGCAGCTTTTTGCGGTTGAGCGCGTAGGCGAAGGCGAAGGCGGCTGTGTGCGGGTCGACCGCTATGTCGAGGAGGCGCCATGCCGCAGGCGCCTTGGCGCGGGCGGCGCCGAGCTTCATCAGCAGGCTCTCGCGAGAGAGGTTCATGTGCGCCAGCTTCGCCAGTCGCGCCCGCAGCCACTTCAGCTGCCGCTTTCGCATGGCGCGCTCCTTGTCGATGCGCGCCCGGCTCTGGGCGAGCACGTAAAGGTCGTCGGCCTCGGTCAACAGCTTCACTTCGACGCCCGGCCGCACCTCGTGCCAGGGCAGGCCGACGAGAGACGTTTCCAGCTTGCTGAGGCGTCCCTTGGGGGTTCCCGCCAGATAGGCGACGGGCGGATCGGATCGCCGCATTTCGGCGAGCGTCTCTTCGGTAGGGATGCCGCGATCCATCACCCAGATGCGCTGGGCCTTGCCGTACTGCGGCCTCGATCTTCGAAAGGAAGGCGCGCAGCGTCGTCTTGTCGGAGGTGTTGCCGGGGAGAACTTCGTAGGCGAGCGGAAAGCCGTCGGGCGTCACGATCAGCGCGATGACCACCTGCACGCAGTCTGAGCGCTTGTCGCGGCTATAGCCGTGGCGGCGCTTGTCGCTCTCGTCGCTCGGCGGATCGGATTCGAAGTACGTGCTAGTCAAGTCGTAAAGAAGGACGTCGAAGCGGGCGCCGAACAGATCCTGCCAGCGCCGACGCAGATGGGTGAACAAAGCCGGTTTATGCTCAAGCAGCTTGTCGAGGCAGCGATAGAGCGCGTTCTTCTCGACCAGCGCAAAATCTCCGCCGAGCAGATCGCCCATGGCGCTTTGCTCGAACCACAGCCGGTGCAAGCGCCACTCGCTGCCTGGATCGATGAGCCGGTAGCAGACCAGCGTCTCGAGGATGTGGCTCCAGCAGGTCCCTTGGCGCGAATCGGGCAGACGAGCCGCCCAGAAACGGTCGAGTTCCAGTTGCTCATAGAGCTGACAGGCGAGCCAGCACGCCCCCCATTGCCGCGGCCGGTGCAGCTGCATGGCCCCGAGCCGGATCTGCACCCCATGGCCCTCGGCGTGATCGGGCAGCGGCCGATCGGCGGGGAACAGGGCCAATTGAGTGGTTTGTTGCGCCCCCTCGTCGAAGGCCTCGATCACCCGGCGCCAGCTTTCCTGCTGGCTGTCGTTGATTTCGCCGAGATAGAGGACTTGGCGCTGCACGACTTTGCCGCCGGCGCAGCGCTTGCTCTCGACAATGCTCCACTAGCGGTGCTCCTTGCCGTCCTTGAAGCGTCGATTCGGGCGCAAAGACATGACGAACAAATCTACGCCAAACTATTCTTCTGCAAAGGTACTTGGTCTCCACTACACGCGAATTTCGAAACCTCGTCGTTGAAACGACTCGCTTTTCGCTCCCTCACAACCCCGAAATTCGCCGTCTGCCTGCGCCAGTTGAGAAAGTCGGGCTAAAATCCCGCGGCTCAAGTCGGCAGCTCTGACGACTGGGCCGATCCGGGCAGCCTTCATCTCGACATCATGGTCTACGCGCCGGGCCTGCCACGTCCGGACGTGACCGTCACGGGAACGCGTCGGGCGCCTGGAGGCTTTCGCAGAAGGTCCTGAACTCGGCCTCGGACGCATAGGCCTTCTGGGTGCCGCGCCGGGTCACGGAATCGGCCGCGTAGCGCACGGCCTGACGAAGGGCGGCCTCGAGACCGAAGCCTGCGGCGAAGTAGCGCGCAAAACTGCCCACGAAAGCGTCGCCGGCGCCGGTCGTGTCGACCGGCGTCACCGGAACCGACTCAATTCTTCGGAGATCGGTAGCGGTCGCAAGAAGAGCGCCGCGCGAACCGAGCGTGACGATGACCGTGCCGACGCCCTTATCGATCAGGCTTCGCGCGGCAGCGCCGATGTGCGCCTCGGTTTCGACCGGGAGCCCGGTGAGAGTCGCAAGCTCGGTTTCGTTGGGGACAAAGAAGCTGACGTCGCGAATCCTGTCCGGGTCGAGTTCTGGCGTCGCCGGGGCCGGGTTGAGCACGGTTCTGACGCCGTGACGCTCGCCAAAGGCGATCGCCGCATAGACGGTCTCGAGCGGGATCTCGAGCTGCAGGAGGATGAGGTCACAGGTCTTCAGGACTTCGGCAGCCCCCTCGATGTCGGCAGGAGAGAGGTCGGCATTGGCCCCCTTGACGATGAGGATCGAGTTTTCCCCGGACGGCTCGACCATGATCGGGGCGACGCCGCTCGATTTGCCCACGACACGCTTGATGTAGCGCGTATCGACCCCGAGACGGTCGAGATTGCGAATAGTCGCCTCGGCGAACATGTCGTCGCCGACCGCGGTGATCATCACGACGGAAGCGCCGAGCTTCGCTGCCGCGGCCGCCTGATTGGCCCCCTTTCCGCCGTGTCCCATCTCGAAGCTGGGCGCCTCGACGGTTTCGCCCCGGACGGGCATGCGCTTCACGTAGGTCACCAGATCGACCATGTTGCTGCCGATGACGGCAATCCGCGGCGTCTTTGGCGCCGTCATGGCTGATTGTCCTCATTGGCGAAGCTCGCCTTCGGCAAGACGAACCGGACCCGGTCCTGGCCTGCATCCATCGCGTTCCTCCCTCGTGCGTATTCCTGCTCGGCCCCCTTCATGCGGGCCTGTCGAGGAAATCGCCCGGTTCCGACGACGCCTCGACGTTGGGAATACGATGTCTTACGCTGCTGCAAGAGCAGGGTGCGGTGTGCAAAAACGCGCACGGGAGGAGAAGAATGGCTTCGGTCGACGTTGTCAACGTGCGAAAGTCCTACGGCGGCGTCGAGGTCATCCACGGCGTATCCATCGCGATCGCCGATGGCGAATTCGTTACGCTGGTCGGGCCCTCGGGCTGTGGCAAATCAACTCTGCTCCGGATGATCGCGGGGCTCGAGTCGATCGCCGAGGGGAGGATCAAGATCGGCCCCCGGGTGGTGAACAACCTCTCTCCGAAAGACCGGGACATCGCCATGGTGTTTCAGAACTATGCCCTCTATCCGCACAAGACCGTGGCCGAGAACATGAGCTTCGGGCTGAAGCTCCGACATGTGCCGAAGTCGGAAATTCAGGCCCGGGTGCGGCGCGCGGCCGAGATTCTTGATGTGGCGCCGTATCTTGGCCGCTATCCGCGGCAGCTGTCCGGCGGCCAGCGCCAGCGCGTTGCGATGGGGCGCGCGATCGTTCGCGATCCGCAGGTTTTCCTGTTCGACGAGCCGCTGTCCAATCTCGACGCCAAGCTTCGCGTGCAGATGCGAGCCGAAATCAAGGAGCTGCACCAGCGGTTGAAGACCACGACGATCTATGTGACGCACGACCAGGTCGAGGCGATGACGATGGCCGACCGCATCGTCGTCATGCGCGACGGCGTGGTCGAGCAGGCGGGACTGCCGCTGGACCTCTACGACCGGCCGGAAACCCTATTCGTCGCAAGCTTCATCGGTTCGCCGGCAATGAATCTGTTCAAAGGCAAGGTCCGGGTCAACGGCAAGCCCTGCTTTGTGACCGATGCTGGAGTCGAATTGCCGCTGAATTCGGCGCCGAGCGGGATCGACGGGCGCCCCTGCATGTACGGTATTCGACCGGAGCACCTGACGCTCGGCGGTGAAGTGAAGGCCGAGATTTCGGTCGTCGAGCCGACCGGCTCGGAAACTCAGGTCTTCGCCAAACTCGGCGGCCATCATGTCGTAGGCGTCTTCCGCGAGCGGATTTCGGGGCGGCCGGGCGAAATCCTGTCCGTTTCGCCAAACCTCGGCGCGGTGCACCTGTTCGACGCGGAAAGCGGCAAGCGGCTCGCATAGGCGGGCCGGCCGCGCCAAGGCCCGCGCCGGTATGGAGCGATCCCCATGCGTTATGAAATGATGCTGCCCGATCAGATCCGCGTGGCGATTGACCAGCACTGGCCAGTCGTTCTGCCCCTGGGGGTGCTCGAGTACCACGGCGAGCACATGGCGGTCGGGATGGATACGCTCGCGGTGACCGGCGTCCTCAACCTGCTTGAGAAAGAGATGAACCTCGTCGTTCTGCCGCCCTTCCATTACGGCGCAGCCAGCTACGCGGTCGAGCCTCCGGAAAGGAACGGCACTTTGCACGTCGACGCCGAGGCGCTGCTGCCTTTCGCCAAGGCGATGTTTCTCGGGCTCTTGCGGATCGGCTTTCGCAACATCCACGTGGTCATTCATCATCAGACGGAGAATTTCGCCGTCGGCATGCCGACCGACCTCGCCTTCAAGTTCGCTGCGCGTCAGGCAATCTTCGCCTTCCTTGAAAAGGAGCGCGGTGAGGGATGGTGGGGCGACAAGGCGATGGCGGACTACTATGCGCAACAGGCAACGGGCGACGATCCGTTCAACTGGATCAAGGCCCACCCGCTGATGACGCCCGAGGCGATGGACGGATACCCGTTCGATCACGCCGGCCTGGGGGAGACTTCCCTCATGATGGCGCTGCTTCCGGAAGGCGTCGATCTATCGAAGGCGTCCGACGACCAGTGGTACGCCCGTTCGGCGAAAGACGCGACAGCCGCCGTCGGGGCGAAAGGACGCGAACGCATACTCGCGCATTTCCGCAAGGTTTTCAGCCGCTAGCAAGTTTCCGTCGCATTCGGCGGATTGACTCTGCAATGACCGCCTGCCTAGTCTCGACCCGACCCGCGCGCGGATGCTGGGCCGTAACGGGCCTTGTCGACGGAACGATCCGCTCCGTCGCCGGCGGGCGAGAGGAAACGCGAAGCAAACCGCCTCATGACCGGGAGGGACCATCATGCGTGTGCACATCTACGAACAGCTTATGGCGATGCAGGCCAGTCGCCGCCAGGTGTTGAAGGGGGCCGCCAGTGTCGCGGCCGGGGCGGCAGCGAGCGGCCCACTCGGGTTTGCGACAGGTCCCGCCTACGCAGCCGATAGCGTCGTCACGCAGATCATGAAGATTCCGGGAGCCGGCAACGGATCGCCGACGGACGCCGACTGGCAGAAGGTGGGCGAACTCTGCCTCGGACCGACGAAGCAATACGTCCAGCCCGGGGAATTTAAGGGCGTCAATTTCTCCTTCATGGGCCTCAACAACCAGAACCTGCACAACTTCCTGTTCCGCGGCTTCCTGAAGCCGTGGGAGGCCTACACCGGGGCTTCGATCAAGTGGATCGATCTCGCCCAGGCGGACTACAACGCTCGGTTGCAGCAGTCGATCGCAACCGGCACCGTCGATTTTGATATCATCGAAATGGGCGCGCCGTTCGAAGGCGACATGGGCGTCAAGGACCTGCTCTCGGAGATGCCCGACTGGGTGAAGAAGCAGGTCGATTTCGACGATTACGTCAATTACCTCAAGCCGCCGGTCGGGACGTGGAACGGCAAGATTCATCGCGTCACCATCGACAGCGATTGCCATACGATGAACAGACGCACCGACGTCTTCGGCGACGCCGATCTCGCCAAGCAGTGGGCGGACTGGAAGGACAAGGCCGGCTTGAAGGACTGGGAAGCGCCAAAGACCTGGCAGCAGGTGCAGCAGGTCACCAAATTCCTTAAAGGCAAGAAGGTCAAGGGCAAGGAGGTTTACGGCTTCCTCGACCAGCCGAAGCCGTGGGGTGGGTTCCAGTTCTATTTCACTGCGAGCCGTGCGACGGCTTACGCGAAGTATCCGGGCGAGAAGAACTGGTTGTTCGACGAGAACATGAAGCCGCAGGTCAACAACCCGGCTTTCGTGCGCGCGATCCAGGACATCGTCGATGCGCTGCCCTATGAGCCGGCCGACCAGATCAACGCCGATCCCGGCACAACCGCCTTCCAGCAGTTCCTCACCGGCACCGGCTCTCTGCTCGAGTGGTGGGGCGACATCGGCACCGTGGCGAAGACCAGCGACACCGCGACGATCGGCGACGTGCTCGACTTCGACATCCTCCCGGCGTCGGACGACGTCTACAACATCAGGACGAAGCAGTGGGAGAAGCTATCCACTGGTCCGAACGTGGCGCCCAACATGGCCTATCTCGGCTGGGGCATCTATGTGATGAAGGGCGTCGACAGCGACCCGAAGCGCCACAAAGCCGCATGGAGCGCAGCGGCGCATCTCGGCGGCAAGGACCTGTCGATGTGGACCGCGGCTTACCCCTCGGGCTTCCAGCCGTACCGCAAGAGCCACACAAATCTCGACCTGTGGGAGCTCGCCGGCTACGACAAAAAGTATATCGGGTCGTACATGGACTCGCAGTCGACCTCCTACAACCATCCGAATTCCGCGATCGAGCCGCGTATCCCCGGCATCTTCCAGTATTACAGCATTGCGGAAGATGAGTTGCAAAGAGTATTCGCCGGCAAAGAGACCGCGCAGCAGGGAGCCGATAACGTCGCGGCGGCTTGGGAGAAATTGACCGACAAGCTCGGGCGAGAAAACCAAGTCAAATACTATCGCATCGCGATGGGTCTGACCTGAGGAAACCGCTCTTCAATGCGCGAGTCTGTCCGCGGGGATTCGCCGCGGACAGAACTCTGAGTGATAAGCCCGTGATTGCCCGCGATATGATTGCCGAGACGGACAAGGCGCCGTGAGTCGTGGAAAGATCGAAGCGGCGCACGAGGACGTCCTCCCTGGCCAGCCGCCGCTTGGGCGATGGCTGTTTCGGCTAGCCTCGGCCCTGCTTATTGTCGTCGCCGCCTTTCAGATTGCGCACGTCCTCGGTCTCGTGTCGATCGGCTTCGCCAACTGGCGCCCGACGCTGTACGCCTTCCTCGTCTGGGGCGTCGCGCTCGGGTTCAGCCAGATTCTCGAATACGGCGAAGTCGGGCGACAGCGGCTGTTCGTGCTGCCGGCGCTTCTGTTCACCGGCGCGATGGTGATCTTTCCGACCCTATTCGGCCTCTACATCGCTTTCACGGACTGGAACCTCAACGCCGAGTCGGGCCATCACTTCAACGGACTCGGAAACCTGCGCACTTTGTGGGCGGATCCCTATTTCTGGAACGCCCTTGGGAATATGGTCTTCTATGTCTCCACAGTGGTCGTCCAGTACGTGATCGCCTTTGGCCTAGCGTTGCTGCTGAACGCCGACATCCGCGCCCGCAAGTTCTTCCGCATCGCTTTCCTGCTGCCCTTTATGCTCAGCCCGGTGGCGGTCAGCTGGATGATCGGCAAGTCGATCATGGAAAACCGGTTCGGGCCACTCGCGACCTTCGCACGCTTTGTAGGATGGCAGGACCCTGCCTTCTTCACCAATCCCTGGATTGCCCGAACCAGCATCATCGCGATGGACAGCTGGGAATGGATCCCCTTCATGGTGATCCTGTTGCTTGCCGGGCTCCAGGCGCTGCCGCTCGACGTGAAGGAGGCGGCCAAGGTCGACGGTGCGAACAGCTGGCAGACGTTCTGGGAGATCACTTTCCCGCTGATGCTGCCGGTCAGCGTGACCGCCGTTCTGCTCCGCATCATTTTTGAATTGAAGCTGGCCGACATTGTCATCAACGTCACCGCCGGGGGGCCGGGCGGAGCCACCGATACGATTTCCAGCTTCGTCTACCGCGAGTACCGCGACCGTTCGAATGTCGGCTACGCGACGATGGCGGCGGAGGTCTACCTCGTCATTATCATCGTCTTCCTCACCCTTCTGCTCAAGGCGGTCAGTCGATTCATGCAGAGGATGACCTAAGGAGCGAGGGATGCGACCGACCTGGCCCGCAAACGCGGAGGGAGTTCGATGACTTCCGAAGCCGCCGTCAGTGAGAGGATCGAAGAGCCCGAGGGCGGCTTCTCGGCAACGCGGTGGATCGCCCGCGCCGGCGGGCGGGTTCTGATCTACGCCGCGCTCCTGATCTGGACCTTCATCGCGCTCTTTCCCCTCTACTGGACCTTTTCGACCTCGTTCAAGTTGGGCAAGGACGTCACCCAGGGCCACTTGATCCCCTGGGTCGACTTTGTGCCGAAGTGGAAGGGATGGCAGTCGCTCGGTCTGTCTCCGGACACGATCTTCACGATCTCGGACGTGCGCGACGAATTCTTGAACAAGTTCATCAACAGCGTCATCTGTTCAATTGGCGCCTCGGCGCTTTCGGTTTTGATCGGATCGCTGGCCGCCTACGGTCTGAGCCGCTTCGACTACAAGTTCGGGCCCTGGCGCAATCGCGACCTGTCCTTCTTCTTCCTGTCGCAGCTGATCTTGCCGCCGGTGGTCCTGGCCCTGCCGTTCCTCGTCCTCTACAAGGAACTGGCGCTGCTCGACACGAGGCTCGGCCTCTCGCTGATCTACACCCTGATGGTGCTGCCGATTGTGATCTGGGTGATGCGCGACCAGTTCGAGACCATACCGCCGGAAATGGAGCAGGCCGCGCTCGTCGACGGCTGCTCGATCTGGGGCGCGTTCCTGCGGATCGTGCTGCCGATGGCGCTGCCCGGCATGGTCGCCTCCTTCATTCTTTCGCTGGTCCTGTGCTGGAACGAGTATTTCTTCGCCTCCCTTCTTACTGGCTTCGACGCGCAGACGCTGCCCGTGATGGTGGCGAGCCAGACCGGATCGCAAGGGATCAATTGGTGGACCATGGCCGCGCTTTCCGCCGCTGCTATTACGCCGCTCCTGCTGATCGGCATCTTTCTGGAACGATACATCGTGATGGGCCTGACGGCGGGTTCAGGCAAATAAACGCGGCAATCGCGACTTTTGGGGGACTGATGGCGTCGGACAACTATCGGCGACTCTTCGGCGACCGGAAGACAGTGATCGCCATGGTCCATCTCGGCGCCCTGCCAGGTTCGCCGCTCTACGGCGCGGGCGCAGGACTCGAGGGGCTGGTCGAGGGGGCGCGCCGCGACCTCGAGGCGCTGCAGGCGGCGGGTTTCGACGCGGTGATGTTCGGCAACGAGAACGATCGTCCCTACGAACTCAAGGTCGACGCGGCGTCCGCGGCGACGATGGCCTATGTGATCGGACGCCTGGCCGGCGAGATCAAGCCGCCCTTCGGCGTCAATCTTCTGTGGGACCCGCAGGCAAGCATTGCCGTCGCTGCGGCGACCGGCGCGTCCTTCGTCCGGGAAATCTTCACTGGCGCCTACGCCTCGGACATGGGGATGTGGTCGCCTGACGCAGGCGCCGCGATGCGCTACCGCGACCGGCTTGGCCGGCGCGATCTTGCGCTGATGTACAACGTCTCGGCCGAGTTCGCCTGCTCGCTCGACAGCCGCAGCGTCGCCGACCGCGCCCGCAGCGCCGTCTTTTCCTCGATCCCGGATGCTATCCTCGTCTCCGGCGCCATTACCGGCGAAGCGGCGCGAATGGAGGATCTCGAACAGACCAAGCGTGTGCTGCCGCAGACGCCTGTGCTCGCCAACACCGGGGTCCGGCATGCGACTGTACGAGAGGTGCTGGCGATCGCCGATGGGTGCATCGTCGGATCCGCGCTGAAGATCGACGGCGACACCTGGAAGCCGGTCGATCCGGAGCGGGCTAAGGAATTCATGCGGCTCGCCCGTTCGGCGACAAAGAACTGAACTCATGTCAGGAAGCTGCCCGTCGCGCGAACGGCTCAGAACGCTTACCCTTGAACTGATGGCCATCCCAGGTCTCAGTGGTCATGAGGGCCGGGTCAGACGACGGCTGGCGATCGAAATGCGCGCCCTCGGGCTTGCGACAAAGACCGACATGCTCGGCAATCTGATCGCGACCGCGTCCGGCGACGCAACGCGGCCGGGCGCAATGCTGTTTGCGCACATGGATCAGCTCGGCTTCGTCGTGCGAAAGATCGAGGCGGACGGCCTCATCCGCCTCGAGCGGTTGGGCGGCGTGCCCGAGCGAGCGCTCGCCTCGCAGGAGGTTCTGATCTGTGTCGGCGAGGGACGCGACGTGCCCGGCGTCGTCGCCAACAAGAGCCATCATGCGACGACCCCTGAGGAGAAATATCGGGTCGTTCCTTACCCGGAGATTGCTGTCGATACGGGATTTTCCAGCGCGGCAGATGTCGTGGCGGCAGGCGTCGATATCGGCTCGCCGGTCGTCTACGCGCCAAGGGCTATTCCGCTGGCGGGCGACCGGATCGCCGGAACTTCAGTTGACGATCGCGCCGGCTGCGCGGTGATTGTTGAGGCCGCGCGGCTGCTGGCGGCTTTGCCGGACCGCCCGACCGTTCATTTCGTCTTCTCGACCCAGGAGGAATTCAACCTACGTGGGGCGCTCATGGCGGCTGAGGCGCTGGCCCCCGCGATTGCTATCCAGATCGACCTCATGCTCGCGACAGATACGCCAGACATGCAGGCGCGCGGCGACATCGCGCTTGGCCGCGGGCCGGCGATGAGCCTCTACAGTTTCCATGGCCGCGGCACGCTGAACGGCACCATTCCCCACCCGGCGCTGGTCTCCCTCTTCGAAGAGACGGCGCGCGACGAGCGCCTCACCCTGCAGCGCAGCGCACAAGTCGGGGTGCTGACCGATTCCTCCTATGTGCAGCTCGCTCGCCATGGGATCGCAGCTATCGATCTCGGCTTTCCGTGCCGCTACACGCATTCCTCGCGGGAAGTTTGCGATCTCGCGGACCTCGAGGGTCTTGCGCGCCTTCTCGTCGCTGCGATCCGTCGCATAGACCAGAACTTCAGCCTCGACCGCGACGACGCCGAGCGATGAGCGCCTATCTCGGAGTCGACATCGGCACCTACGAATTGAAGGGTGTGCTGGTCGACCGCGAGGGGAGGGTGCTGGCGAGTGCGGCGCGGCGGCACGAACTCATCGTGCCACGCGCGGGGTGGGCGGAACATCGCGCCGAGGAGGACTGGTGGGCCGACTTCGTTTGGCTCACCCGCAAGCTGATCGCCGACAGCGGCGTCGCGCCCTCTTCGATCCGGGCAGTCGGAGCGAGCGCGATCGGTCCGTGCGTACTGCCGGTCGACGTTGACGGGCGCCGCTTTCGAATGCGATCCTCTACGGCGTTGATACCCGATCGGCGCTCGAAATCGAGGAACTGACAGAGTCGATCGGGGCTGAGACGATCTTCGATCGCTGCGGAAACGCGCTGACCTCGCAGTCCGTCGGGCCGAAAATCCTGTGGTTGAAGCGAAATCGACCCGATGTTTACGCCCGGGCGTCGAAATTTCTCAACTCGACTTCATTCCTCGTTCACCGGCTGACCGGACGGTTTGTTGTCGACCACTACACGGCCGCGAATGCGAGCCCGCTCTACCTCATCGATGAGCAGACTTGGAGCAGTGCGTTGGCGCCAGACGTCACGGACGTCGATCGGCTTCCCGAACTGGCCTGGACGACGGACGTCGCTGGCGGCGTCACCCAGAGCGCGGCGCAGGAGACCGGTCTTGTGGTCGGAACCGCGGTGATCGTCGGGACAATCGACGCCGCGGCCGAGGCGATCAGCGTCGGGGTCGTCGAGGTCGGCGAAATGATGCTGATGTACGGTTCGACCGTGTTCACGATCCTTGTCGTGGACAAACGGAACCGGGACCGGAGCTTGTGGCACGCGCCGTGGCTCTTCCCCGGCCAACACGCCTGCATGGCCGAACTCGCCACCAGCGGCACGCTTACTCATTGGTTCGTCGAGCAATTCGCCCAGGATCTCGATCAGGAGACGGCGATGGCCCGGCTTGCGGCGGACGCCGCGGCGTCTCCGCCGGGCTCCAATGGAACTCGTCGTCCTGCCCTATTTCTCCGGTGAACGCACCCCGATCCATGACCCGCACGCCAAGGGCGCCGTATTGGGGCTGACTCTGGCGCACACCCGCGCCGACGTGTATCGCGCGATCATCGAGGGCATTGCGTTCGCAACCAACCACATTTTTGAAGCCTACGACCGTTCGGCGGCCGCGCCTCGCTCGATCCGTGCGGTCGGCGGTGGTCCGCGCAACCCGCTGTGGACGCGGACGACCTCCGACGTCTCCGGCCGGAAGCAGGAAGTCGGCAAAATCGGCATCGGCGCGTCTTATGGTGACGCGTTCCTCGCCGCGCTTGCAATCGGCGATGTGACGAAGCAGGCGATCGAGGCTTGGAACCCCCGCGCGTCAATCATCGAGCCAGACCCAGCTACCGCGCAGACATACCGGAACCGCTATGCGGTATTCAACGAGCTCTACCCTCGCACACGCGATCTGATGGTGCGTCTGGAGAGCTGACGCCTATCTCCGGCCCTGACGATGGCTACGGCAAGCGCGGCGATGCGGCAGGGCATCCAATCCAGACGATCGAACGCCTCTACGTCCTGGAGCGGATCGGTTACGGCAGGGCGATCTGTTTTGACACGTTTCGACGGCGCGGTCTTTCGCTTTGACTACGAAACGGGATCGAAGAAAATCTTGCGGTCAAGCTTGGCGAGACAGTCCCAACTGCCAAGCGCAAGCGCGCGGTCGATCTCGCGGCGGTAAAGTTCGAGCACCCACAGTACGCCCTCTTCGCCGGCGCAGGCGACGCCCCAGAGATGCGGGCGGCCAATCAGCACGGCGCGGGCGCCGAACGCCAGCGCTTTGACAACGTCGACGCCGCGCCGGAATCCGCCGTCGATCAGCACCGGGATCGAGCCGCCGAGCGCCTCGACGATCGGCGGCAGCGCAGCGATCGAACTTACGGCGCCATCGAGCTGGCGCCCTCCATG
This sequence comes from uncultured Alphaproteobacteria bacterium, assembly GCA_963835885.1. Taxonomy (GTDB): domain Bacteria; phylum Pseudomonadota; class Alphaproteobacteria; order Rhizobiales; family Beijerinckiaceae; genus Roseiarcus. Next base: position 103,172 of record CAWIHF010000036.1, on the reverse strand, counting down.
GTTGGAGACGATCACCGCGTCGAGCCCACGCTTCTGAGCTTCGCGCGCCTCGTCGGGATGCAGAAGGCCCTTGACCAGCATCGGCCCGGGCCACTGCTTGCGTAACCAGTCGACGTCGCTCCAGGTGATCTCCGGCGTCAGCTGCTCGTTCATCAGCGGCCCGAACGCGCCGATCGAGGTGCGCGCGCCGTAATTGACGAAGGTCGGGTTGGGCGTCCGCGCCATGCGGAGAAGCCAGCCCGGCCTGACGGCGAAAGCCAAAAAGCTGTTCAGACCCCAGCGCAGTGGAAAGCTCATGCCGTTGCGCGCATCGCGATCCCGGCCGGCGGTGACCTGGTTGTCGACGGTGAGCACCAGGGCTCTATAGCCCGACGCGGCGGCGCGAGCGGCAAAGTCGGCGGTGATGCCGCGGTCCTTGTAGAGAAAGACCTGCATCCATTTCGGCCCCGACGTCGCCGCGCCGATCTCTTCGATGGTCGAGGTCGAGGCGTGGCTGGTCGTGTAGATCGTGCCAAAGCGCGCAGCCGCGCGCGCCGCGGCGAGTTCCGCATGCGGCCACAGGAGACCGGCAAGGCCCGTCGGCCCGATGATGACGGGCGAAGGCAGTTTGACGCCGAAAAGTTCGACCGTCTGGTCGCGCTTCGGAGCGCCGGCGAGAAGTTTTGGCGCAAGCTCCAGCGCAGCGAGGGCCGCCTCGTTGCGCCGCATGGTGATCTCGTCGCCCGCGGCGCCGTCGACCATGTCGAATACCATGCGCGGAAGGCGACGGCGGGCGAGCGCGCGCAGCGCGGCGACGCTGTATCCCTTCCGTTGCAGCGTCGCGACGTCCATCACGCGTTCAGCCGGTAGGCTCTGATCGCATTGTCGCGGAAGAGCTTACGCTTCTCTTGCGGCGTGAAGCCCGAAGTCGCCCAATCGAGCGTTCGAGCCAGGCCTGAATGTGGGAATCGATGACAGGAAAATCGATCATGCCTCGCCCCTTGCTGCGCTTACCCTTCTGCGCCGCGACCCCCGGGTATGGCGTCAGGAAGGGCACGTCCTTCAGGCCGCCGCGCACGCGCTCCAGCATAGCCGCTTCAGCGGTCTTGACCCGTTGCAGATTGGTGAGCGTCTCGCCAATCAGCGCTCGTGGCACGCTGACGACCCCGTCACGGTCGGCGACGATGATATCGCCTGAGGAGATGGTGCGTCCGCCGCAGACGATCGGCAAGCCGACCGTTCCTGGGCCTCGCCGGCCCGGGGAATTCGGCGTCACGCCCATTGCGAAGATTGGTATCCCCAGCCCCTCGAGATCCGCGACGTCGCGCACCATCCCGTCGGTGACGAAGCCAACGACGCCGCGATTCCTGGCGATGCCGAGCAGGAGATCGCCGACGACGGCGGCGCCGGTGAAGCCGCCCGTGGCCGCAACGATCACGTCGCCCGGCCGGCTTTGGGCGATCGCGGCGCCCAGCGCCAGATTGTCGCTGGGACCGCAGTCGCAGGTCAGCGCGACGCCGAGCAGGGCTCCGCCTGCAATGGGTTTGATGCGCCAGTCGAGCGCCCCGACGCCGCCCAGCGCGTCGACGACGAAGCTCGTCGGAGCGTCGCGGAATTGCGCGACTTCTTCGGCCGACGGCCGTTCGACGCTCGTTGCGGTAATGAGAGGGGGCGGATCCTCGATCATTGTCGGCCTGGCTTTGTTTTTTGCGGCCCGCTTTTCCCCGTGCGCAAATCCATGAGGCGCTCCCGGGCCCGGTGGAAGAATGCATGTTGGCGACCGGCAGGCAACTGGGTCTCGGCGTCAGCGCGCTGCGAGATCGAGGCGAATCCCGTCGAGTGCGATGCCTTTGAGTGTCGTTGTCCAGGTCTCGCCCGCAGCGATCGGCAGGGCGCGCGTCAGGCTCCCGGTCGTGACGATCTCGCCCGCGCCGAGCGGCGGATTATGCGGGTCCGCGGCGAGCACGGCGACGAACGCGCGCAAAGCATTGAGCGGCTGATCGAGCACATTAGCCGCAACGCCATTATCCGCGTGCTCGCCGTTACGAAAGAGCTCGACTTCGCACGAAGCGAGTTCGGGGGTCCAATGGCTTGCGCGCGGCGCGAAGGGTCGCCGTGGCCCGATCCAGGACGACGCATGCATGCCGCACGCCGCAACGGCGTCGGCGGCAAGGCAGTCCCAGTCGCGATAAAGCGACTGCACGATCTCGAAGCCATGCGCGACCCAGCCGATGCAGCCCGCGAGCGAGCGCTCGTCCATGTCGGGGGTCGGCGCCGAGGCGAGTCCAAAGACGATCTCGGGCTCGATGCGCGGCTCGCGCAACCCGCTGAGCGAAACCCGCGAGCCGGTGGGCGCAAGATCGTGGACCGTGCTCGCATATATGTAGCCCCACATCGGAGCGCTCGCCTGGAACTTCGGCCAGGACGCGCGATTGGTGAAGCCGATCTTGCGGCCGACCGGCGATTCGCCGTTCTTTTCCCGTGCGTCCCGGATCAAGCGCGCGACGCGATAGGCGTCGGCAAGCGTGAAGTCCGGGTTTCGGGCGGTCGGACGTGCGATCTGCCGGCCGGTTCCGAGAGCGTCGAGGATCTCTTCAGCGATCGCACGATCATCCATACGGGCTGCCCTCCCTCGAAAATGTTCAGATCACCGGCGTCGGCAGCGGTCGGCCGGCGAAATGGGCGGCAAGATTATCGCGCACCAGCTTGCCCATGGCCTTGCGCGTCTCCACCGTCCCGCTCGCGTGATGCGGCTGCAGGATGACATTCGGGAGGCCGAGAAATCGCGATTCGATGTTCGGTTCGTTCCAGAACACGTCGAGCGCGGCGCCTCCGATCCGCTTTTCCTCGAGGGCGGCGAGCAGCGCCGGCTCGTCTACGACCGTGCCGCGCGAGACGTTGACGAACAGTCCATCCGGTCCGAGCGCCTCGAAGACCGCGGCATTGACGAGATTGCGCGTCCGTTCGCCGCCGGCGGTCGTTGCGACGAGGATGTCGCTTGCGCGAGCGAGCGAGACGGGGTCGGCGTGGTAGGCGAAGGGAGCCTCCGGGTCGCCTGCGATGTCACAATAGGCGACGCTCATGCCGAACGCCGGCGCACGGCGAGCGATGGCGCGGCCGATGCGACCATATCCTAGTATGCCCAACGTTTTGCCATTGAGGCTGCGCCCGAGCGGCAGCGAGCCCTTCGTCCAAGCCCCCGATCGCACGAAGGCCTCACCCTCGACGATGCGTCGCCGGCTAGCCAGAATCAGCGCGAAGGCCATCTCGGCGACGTCCTCCGTCAGGACATCCGGCGTGTTGGTGACCCGCACCCCGCGCGCCCGCGCACAATCGAGGTCGATGGCGTCGAATCCGACACCGAAACAGGCAATGATCTCGAGCTTCGGGCAGGCATTGATGAGTTCAGCGTCGGCGCCGAGCATGCCGTTCGTCGCGATGGCGCGAATACGCGGGCCGATCTCGCTCAGGAACCGCGCCCGGTCCTCGGCGAGCCATAACTTGTGGACGACGTAGTCGCTTTCGAGCAGCGGCATCTCCCAGTCGGGATAGGGACCGACCATCAGCACTTCCGGCTTCATCATCAGACGCTCACTTCTTCTCAGTCGATGTTTCTAGGGCTTGCCTATCGATGGCGATGCCGCATTCTGGCAACCCAGACGCCCGTGGTCCAGACCACGCGTGGAGAAAGCAAGGGCGAAGAACTTGCGAAGAACTCAGTATGAGGGAGGATAACCCATGATCCGTCGAGCCTTCACGATGCGCCTGAAGCCCGGCAAACTCGCCGAATACAACCGCTTTCACGACAGCGTCTGGCCGGAGTTGGTGGCCGAGATCGAAAAGAGCGGCATTGCGTCGATGACGATCTTCGAGAACGACCCGGTCCTCTTCCTCTACTCTGAAATCGTGGACGAGGGCGCCTGGGACAGACTCTGGCGCACTAAGATCCACGACAAATGGTCCGAGGAGGCGATGAACCCGCTGATGTTATTCCGCGACGACGGGATCGTCGACTCGAGCGCATTGCGAGAGGTTTTCCACCTATCGACGCGACCTGGAGCACCTTCGTGACCGTCGCCGTCATCGTGCTTGCCGTCGCTCTCGACCAGATCGTGAAGCGCCGGCGCGACAGAGCGCTGCCTTTCTAGCCAGATCTCGGCCGTACTCAGTCTCGAGCGCCGCCTTGCGCGCCGTCAATAAAGCGCGCCGCCTTTTCCCCCACCACGATGGCGGTGAGGTTCGTATTATGCATGACGTTGTCTGGGTAGATGCTGGTGTCGGCGACCCGCAGGTTATCGAAGCCGTGGACGCGAAGGTCGGGGCCAACGACCGCCGTCGGGTCGCCGGCCGGGCCCATTCTGACAGATCCCGCCTGGTGGTGGGCGGGTCCCATCGCTTCCGCCAGCGCCTCGGCGATCGGCTTGTCCAGATCATCAATCGAAGTTGCCCCGTGCGATCGAAAGGCCGCCGTCGCCAGCATGGCCTTGACGAATGAACGAGCGTCGTCAAACCGATCCCGATCTCTCTGGCTGGTATTGTAGCGGTGGTCGATGAACGGCGGGCGCATCGGGTCGCTGCTTTGAATGCGCACTTTGCCCGTCGTCTCCTGGTGCGTAAGATACGTCCAAAAGCCCGCCGTGTGTTCCTCCTCGTCGACGGGAAATGGGTGGGTCTGCCACTCCGGCTGGCCGGATGCGTTTGCCGGCCCGCGAACGTTGGCGGCGAAGAAACGCCCGGTTGTCACACCCAGCCCTTCCGCCCTGAACAGCATCGGAAAGCCCGGATGATCGGTCAGGTTGCGGCCTACCGGGAGATCGGCGGCGACGTCGATCCCGAGCGGTCGCAGCCATTCGGCCGGGCCGATGCCGGACCGTTGCAGGATGGCCGGGCTGTTGTAGACGCCGGCGCTGATCACGATCTCGTCGGCGAATGCCGCTTGTCGCTCTCTTGCGGCGTCGAGATACGTGACGCCGCTGGCGCGGTTGCCTTCAAGAATGATCCGATCGACGTGGCGCCCGGCGCGAATGGACACATTGGGTCGTCCACGGGCGGCCCGGACGTAGGTCACCAGCGTGCCGAGCCGGACTTCCTTATAGCGATTGTGCGGCATGGGTCCGATCACGCCGGCGTGCGCGTCGAGTGCGTTGAGGTCAGGCGCTTCCCGCACCCCGAGCTCCAGGCAGGCGTCGTACATGGCGCGGTTGACGGGCGCCCAACTCTGCGGCCGATAGCGCTGGATGACGATCGGCCCATGCCGGCCATGAATTGGCTGATCTCCGAAATTGACGTCGTTCTCGATGGCGATGAACAAGGGCAGCACGTCCGCCCACGCCCAGCCTTTGTTCCCCATCGCCGCCCAGCGATCGAAATCGAACGGCGCGCCACGCGCGGCGATCGTCGCGTTGACCATCGACGTCCCGCCGACCAAGCGTCCGCGCGGCACTCGCAAGCTGCGGCCCCGCAACGTGCCGGCGCCGTCGGTGTTGCTGAAATCCCAGTCAAACTCCGGTATCCCCCCGGCGCCGCGCCAATGGTGCTCGCCGCTGAAGGTGAACAGCGGCGGGACCTCTTCCTCTCGCGGGAAGTCCGGACCGGCCTCGAGCAACAATACGCTCCGTGATGCATTCTCAGACAAACGCGCCGCAACGACGCCGCCGCTCGAGCCGGCCCCGACAACAATAACGTCGTAATGGTCCATCAGCGTACCCAACTGATTTCTCGGCTCGGCTTCGCCATAAGCACGTTCCGCTCCAGACGGTCGGGCCGTCGCGCTTCAAACACGACAGCCCGATGCTCATTCCCGCCAGATTGCGGCTAGGACGGCGGCCTTAAGCCGCCAAGCCAATCACTTCGCGGCGGCTTCGATATTATCCTTGTTGTAGACCGTGAACGGTCCCATCAGCACACGCAGGCCTTTGGCGCGGGTCGGGTCTTTGGTGATGGTGTATTCCCCCATCCGGCCGGCCTTGAACTTTACGCCCTCCTCAGCTTTCATAGCGTCTGTGGCGAGCAAATAGGCCGTGTAATAGGTGAGGTAGCCGAGGTCGACGAAGCTCCACAAGGCGAACTCCGGCGCGCAGCCATTCTTGGTGTAGGCGAGCATTTCGCTCGGCAGGCCGAGACCGCTGACCTTCACCTTGTCACACAGCTTCTCGTCCTGCAGCGCCTTGGCGGCGGCGACGATGCCGACCGAGGTCGGCGCCATGATCACCTTCAGGTTGGGATACTTGTCGACCAGGGCCTGCGCCTGCGTGTAGCTCTTCTCTAACTCGTCGTTGCCGTAAACGGTATCGACAAGTTTCAGCTTGGCGTATTTGGGGTCCTTCAGCGCCGTCTTCATCGCGGCTATCCACGCGTTCTGGTTGGCCGCGTCGGGCGACGCCGACAGAATCGCGAATTCGCCGCCGCCGGGTCCGGTGAGGTCGAGCGTCATGTCGGCCATGACCTTGCCGATGGCGGAGAAGTCGACCTGAGCAACGAACACGTCTTCACCCTCGGCCGAGGGGATCGGCGAGTCCCAGGTCACCACCTTGATGCCCTTGGCTTGCGCCGCCTTGGCGGCGGGCACGATCTGGTCGCCTGCGTTGTTTGAAATCATGATCGCGTTGACGCCCTGGGTCGTGGCATTGGTGACGATCTCGATCTGTCCGGCGACGCTATTCTGCGGCGTCGGGCCCAGGTACTGCAGCGCCGTCGGGTTCTTCAGCTCCTTGGCGGCCTCTTCGGCCCCCTTGTGCGCCTGATCGAACGGCAGAATCCCAAGGAATTTGGGCAGCAGCACCATACTTTCGGCTTTGCCGGGCGTCGCCGCCGCCACTGCGTCGCCCGCCAGCGCGGACTGCGGTAGAGCCGCCATCATCGCCAGCCCCGCAGCGCCCATCAGAAAGTTCCTCATGTTCCTCGCCCTTTCCATTTGTTGTTTAGGTCCTGCCACACATTGGGGATCAACACCGAGAGGATCAGAAGCCCCCCGATCACGTAGTTCTGAGTGTTTCCGGTGATGTCGGCAAGACCCATTCCGTTGCGAAGGCTCAAGATCACAAGCAGCGAAAGGCCGACCCCGACCAGATTGCCCTTGCCGCCGAAGATGCTGACCCCTCCCAAAAGCACGGCGGTGATGATGTCGAGTTCGAACCCCTCCGCCATATCGCCGCGCACCGATCCCAATCGAGCAGCATAGAGAACTCCAGCCAGCGCGGCCACAAAGGCCGAGCCGACGAACAAAGCCCCCTTGACCAGCCCGACTCGCACGCCCGAATATCGCGCGGCCTGAACGTTGCTGCCTACGACATAGACGAGGCGGCCGAAAGCGGAGCCGTGCAGGAGCAATGCGAAGAAGATGAAAAGCAGGAAAAATATGACGATCGCCGCCGTGAGCGGGCCGATCAACGCCTGCTGGCCGAGCGTGTTGAACCAAGCCGGAAATCCGCCGATCGCTCGGTCTTCCAAGAGAATGCGAGCGACGCCGCGATAGCCGATAAGGCCCGCCAGCGTGACCGCAAGCGACGGCAGGCCCACCTTGGCTATCCAGAAGGCATTGTTGAGCCCGGCGAGAATGCCGGCGAGCAGCGCAAGCGCGATGGCGATCGGCAACGGCGCGCCCTGCTGGAATGTCCAGGCCATAACGCAGGCCGCAAGCCCCATGACCGAAGCGACCGAGAGGTCGATTTCGCCGCCGATGATGACCAGCGCCATCGTCAGCGCGACAATGCTTTTCTCGATTGAGAGCTGAAACAGATTGACGAGGTTTCCGACGTTGAGGAAATAGGGAGAAGCGAGACTGTTGAGCGCGACGATCGCGATCAGCAGCGCGAGCATCAATGTTTCCCAGCGCTTGACCCGTCCAACCGCGTTCATGGCCGGGGTGCGCCTTCCTCGCCGGTGACGAGCTTCATTTCCGCGCGTCCCCAGAGCACGCGCAGACGCTGCAGGATCACGGCGTCGCTTGCTACGGCCAGCAGAATGAGGAGGCCAAGCACCGCGTTCAGCCAGAACTCGCTGATCCCAAGGCGGAAGAGACTCTGTTCGAGCGTCCCGATCAGCACGGCGCCGAGCATCGCGCCCAAAACCGTTCCGGATCCACCGAAGACATTAACGCCGCCGACGACGACCGCCGCGATCACGCTGAGTTCCAGACCGCGTCCGGCTTCGACCGTGATGTTGCCGAACCGAGCGAGCAGCATGAAGCCGCCAAGCCCCGAAAGCGCTCCGCAGATGACGAAAGCGAGGAAGACGACGCCCTTCATCGGCAGGCCGATCAGCTGGGCGGCCTCAGGGTTGGAGCCGATCGCGTAGAATCGTCGGGCAAAACTCAGATAGGACGTGCCGAACTGAAATATGACGACAATGACAAGGGCGAGAACGAAACTGGGCCGGATGTCGAGGTTGCCGATCGGAGCGACATTGACCAAGGGAAGATTGATGAGCCATTGGGGCAGGCTGTCAGTCGTCACGGTCTTGGCGCCGGAGAGGTCGACCAGCACGCCGCGATAGATGGCGAGCGTTCCGAGTGTCACAACGACCGCGGGCACCCGGCCCCAAGCGACGATCAGGCCGTTGACGACGCCGAGCGCCGCGCCGAGCGCAATGGCGACCGAGACCGCGAGGAGCGGGTTGATGCCGTTGTGTGCGGCGATCAGCGTTCCGACGAAATAGGCGGTGAAACCGACGATCGAGCCCACCGACAGGTCGATATTGCGAGTGAGCACCACCAGCGTCTGGCCGACGCCAACGACCGTTATAATCGCGACGCTCGAAGCGATGCGATTGAATGTCCGGAAGGTAAAGTAGCCGTCGATGAACGAGCCGAACATCGCAATCGCGATCACAATCAGGAGGAGCAGGCTCAGCTCGCGGACCTGCTCCGGGCGGACTCGGCGCTTCAGCCAGTTCATGACGCTATTCTATTGCGAGGGTCTGCCGACCTCTGGCCCATCGCCGCGGTCATGACGGCCTCCTGACTGGCTTCTGCGCGATCGAGGATCGCCATCTGCCGACCCTCCCGCATGACGAGCACACGGTCGCTGAGGGCCAGCACTTCGGGCAAGTCCGACGAGATGACGATGACGCCGATTCCCTCAACCGCGAGTTGGGCGATGATCGCATGCACTTCAGCTTTGGAGCCGACGTCGACCCCGCGCGTCGGCTCGTCGAGAATCAGGATTTTGGGGCCGGTGTTGAGCCACTTGCTCAACATTACCTTCTGCTGATTGCCGCCCGAAAGCTTGGCGACTTCGAGATCGACCGAAGGCGTTCGGATCGCGAGCCGGGCGCCGAACGCGTCCGCGGTTCGCCTCTCAAGACCGGTCCGAATGAGACCGAAGCGATTGAGGTAGCGGCGTAGGACAGGCAAGGTAATGTTTGCGAAGATCGACATCGGGAGGACAAGTCCAAGCTGCCGACGATCCTCGGACACATAGGCGAGGCCGAGATTCATGCTGTCGCGCGGCGATCGGATGGTGACGGGCTTGTCGCCGAGGCGCACGGTTCCCGACGTCGCCGGTTCGATGCCGAACAGGGCAAGCCCGACATCGGTGCGGCCCGCGCCAATAAGTCCGGCGAAGCCGAGGACCTCGCCACGGTGGAGATCGAAGGTGACGCCTTCGAACACGCCTTGTCGACCCAGATCGGATACCGAAAGAACGAGATCCTCTCGCGCCGCCGTCGCGCGCGTCTTCGTTAGATCGATGTCGCGGCCGACCATGTCGGCGATCGCACGCTGCGGCGTCGCCTCGAGACGCGCGCGCGTCGATATCAATCGGCCGTCGCGAAAGACCGTAACCATGTCTGCGATTTCGAAGACTTCTTCCATCCGGTGGCTGACGAAAAGGATGGCCACTCCCTGCCTTTTCAGATCGCCGACGAGCTTGAACAATTCCTGGACCTCATGTGCGGAGAGCGACGCTGTCGGCTCGTCCATGATGAGGATGCGAACGCTCAGCGAGATCGCCTTCGCGATCTCCACCGACTGCTGCGCCGCCAGCGTCAGGCCGCGTGCGGGACTTCGCACGTCCAGTGCAACGCCGAGGTCAGCGAGGATCGCTTCCGCCTCGCGAAACATCTTTCGCCAGCCGATCACCGCCCCGCGGTCCTGGTGGCTGATGAAAATGTTCTCGGCGACGTTGAGGTCGGGAAACAACAGAGGCTCTTGATAGATCGCGGCGATGCCCAGCCGCTGCGCTTCGGCTGCGCTGCGGATCGTGACGGGTCGACCGGCGAGCAGGACCTGGCCGCGATCCGGCTGATGGACGCCAGTTATGATCTTGATGAGCGTCGATTTGCCGGCGCCGTTCTCGCCGAGCAGGGCGTGAATCTCGCCGGCGCGTAATGTGAGCGAGACGTCACTGAGCGCCTGGGTCGCGTCGAAGCGCTTGGCGACGTCGCGAATCTCCAGGATCGGCGCGACAGGAGCCGCGCCGTCGGTAGAGACGTGCGGCCCGGACATCTCGTCAGCGCCCGCCGGTCACATCGATGATTGCGCCGGTGACATAGGAAGAGGCGTCGCTGAGCAGCCAGACGATCGCCTCGGCGATTTCGCTCGCGGTTCCGGGCCGGCCGAGCGGAGTTGAAGCGCCAATCTTGTATGGCCGATCAGGCTCGCCGTAAGCAGCATGAATTTCAGTTTCGATAACCCCAGGCCGGATCGAGTTGACTCGGACGCCCTCGCGGCCCAGCTCCTTGGACAGGCCGAGCGCCAGCGCATCGACTGCGGCCTTCGAGCCGGCGTAATCAACATAGGCGTCGGGCGCGCCGATCCGCGCGGCGACTGAAGAGATCAAGACGATCGAGCCGCCGTTGCCGCCGCGGCTTTTGCACATGCGCCGGGCGGCTTCGCGGGCACAGAGATAGGCGCCGAGCACGTTCACCTCGAACACGAGACGCATTCGCTCGACGCTCATGTCGACAAGGCGTGACGATGTCGCCGCCACCCCGGCATTGATGACGACGCCGTCGAGCGGTCCGAGCGCGCTCGTCGCAGCGTCGAACATCGCGATGACGTCGCTCTCCCGCGACACGTCTCCAGGCAATGCGACGGCCTTGCCGCCCAACTGCTCCGCCTCGACAACGGCAGATTGCGCCGCCGCCCGGTCCTTGAGGTAATTGACCCCGACTGCCCAGCCCCGATGTGCAGCGAGCAGGCACGCGGCTCGGCCGATGCCGCGCGAGCCGCCGGTGACGAGAATGGTCTTGGACATGGCGCTCGACAGACTCCGAACAACTCTACGCGTAGTGCTTGAAGCCGCATCGAGGTTCACAAGGAAAGATTGGCGCCTTCGCTGAATTTTTGCAACGCTGGCGAAGTCGGCGGGAACGCGGATTTCGGCTGGTCGAGATTGACCAGGCGTTCGCCAGGACGCAAATCTGGCGCGGGAGGGATAACTCATGAAGATCGCAGTTCTTGGCGGGGGCGGCGCGATGGGCGGTCTGTTCGGCGGCTACCTGGCGCGCGCCGGCGAAGAGGTCACTCTCATAGATGTCTCGCGGGCGTCGATCGACTCCATCAACCGCGACGGACTTATGATCGAGGAAAAAGATGGCTCGACCTCGACCATCCGCGTCAGGGCGTCGGCGAAGCCCGACGATGTCGGCCCCGTCGACCTCATCGTAAATTTCGTCAAGTGCTACAACACGGAGGCGGCAATTGCCGCCGCGACTCCGATGCTTGGCGACGATACACCGATCCTGACGCTCCAGAACGGTTGGGGCAACGCAGACCGGATCGCGGCGGTGGCAGGGAAATCGCGCGTCATGGTCGGCCTTACCTATCATTCAGGCACGCTCGTCGCCCCCGGCCGCGTCAAGCATTCCGGGATTGGCATGACCCATGTCGGCGAGATCGACGGCTCCCCATCGCGGCGGCTGGAGGCCACCGTCGCGGCGTTTCGCAAGGCGGGCATCGAGACGGCGCCCTCGTCGCGGATCATCGAGGAGATTTGGAAGAAACTCGCTCTGAATGTTTGCACTTTGCCGACCGCGGCGCTCCTGCGCTTTCAGGCGCATGAGCTGATCCAGCATGAGGGAACGATTGCGCTTATGGAAGGGCTGCTTGCCGAGGTAGTCGCGGTGGCCAAGGGGCAGGGGATCGACATCGACCATGCCGAACGGTGGCGCGCGATTACGGGCTTACTCGAGAAGGCGGTTGGGGCGCGCGCCTCGATGCTGCAGGACGTGGAAGCAACTCGGCAAACCGAGATCGACGTCGTCAACGGCGCGATTGTCACCGCCGGCAGGCGTGTCTCGGTGCCGACGCCTTTGAACGACGCGATGGTTTGGATGGTGAAGAGCCTGCAAGGGAAGTACCTTGCCGTCCGCGACAAGCATTGAAGGCGGCGGCCGCGCTCGCTAGCCCGAGGCGGAGACATCCCAGGAAAATGAGGTGGTCACTGGCCCTCCGGCTCCATCCGTCTCAGTACATCAGCCAGCCGCCGCTCACGTTGATCGTCGCGCCGGTGATGTAGGCGGCGTGGTCGGAGGCCAGAAACAGCACCGTTCCGGCGAGCTCGGCCGGTTCGGCCATCCGGCCCAGCGGAATGGAAGCTGCGACATCAGCGAGCTGCTGATCGGTCATGCCGCTCCGCATCATTGCGGTGTCTGCAGCCCCGGGCGACACCGCGTTCACCGTGACGCCGTCCTTGGCGAGGGAACGAGCGAGGCCGCGCGTCATCGAGACGATGCCGCCCTTCGAGGCCGCATAGGCGACCGAGCCGCCAAACCCACCGCTCTGCCAGCCCTGCGAGGTGAAGTTGATCATGCGGCCGCCGCGCCCCTGGGCATGAAAGACCCGCGCCGCGGCCTGGTTAAGGAAAAACGTCGATTTGAGGTTGACGTCGTGCTGGATGTCCCAGTCGGCTTCGGTCACTTCGTCGAGGCTGTGACGGCGCACCAGGACAGCGGCGGCGCAGACCAGAACGTCAAGTCCGCCGAAAGAGCGCACGACGGCGCCGATCAGCTCGGCATGGCCGGCGACCGGGCGAAGATCCGCCGCCAGCGGCAGATGCGGACCGCCCGCCATTTCCGCCACGACCGCCCGGACTTTGTCGTCATCGAGATCGATCACTGCGACGCGGGCGCCCGCCGCCCCGAAAGCGAGCGCCACTTCGCGGCCGATGCCGCCGGCGCCGCCTGTAAGAATCACGCGCTTGCCTTCGAGGCCAGAGCCCAAATTCCACGCCATTATGCGCTCGCGATGTTTGGCGGCTCGAAGCCGGCCGGCTCTTCGACGTAACAGGAGTGGGCCTCGCCGATGAACTTGGCGCGGTCCTCGATCAGCATCGCTTTGAACGGTTCGGCGGCGAAGGCTCGATCGGAGTCGGCGACGCTATCGAACCACGTCTCGCCCAGACCGTCCCATTCAGCTTCGGAAGGAACGCATTTGTCGACGCGGCTGAAACGCAGCCCGCGCAGTCCGGGGAGCTGACGCACGATTTCGGCGTGCCGTCCCGTCCAGTGGGCGAAGAACTGCTCGCGGGTAAGGCCGGTCTTGCGGCGAATGAAGCTGACGCGTCGGATCATGGCGGCGAACCCTCAGCGCCCGGGCGGCGGTTGGAACAATTCCAGCGTGATGACGTCGTGCACGCGCAGATCGGCGCCGCGCGCGCCGACATTCGGCCGGCCGTCGATGGCGACGCACGCCGCGACCGCTCCCGACCGGATTGCTGGCTCGTCCACCGCGCCCTCCTCACTGACCGCGCTAGATTCGGAAGATACGCTCGGCGTTGCGCGAGAACATCTTCAACTGCTCGTCCTGGCTGAAGCCGGCAATGATCTTCGCATAGGCGTTGACGATGTCGGGATAGGAGCTGAACATCCGGTCCACCGGCCAGTTGGTGCCGAACACGACCCGGTCGACGCCGAAGCCTTCGATGCAGCCGAGCACCCACGGACGTAGCGAATTGATGGTCCACAGCCGGTCCATCATGCCGAGGCCGGAAATCTTCATCGTCACATTGTCGGCCTTCGCCAGCTTTCGGACCGCGGCCGACCAGCGCTTGAAATAGGCGTCGTCGCGCGCTTCCGGAATCGCACAATGATCGACGCAGATCGCGATATTCGGGAATTTGTGGGCGAGGTCGAGAAGATCGTCGAAATGCTGGATCCGCGTGTCGATGCAGGCGACGAGGTTGTGGCGCTCCAGAAAGCCGAAGCCGGAACGCCATGCAGCGTCGACCAGATAGCGCCCCTTGCCGAAGTCGCGCACGCCGCGCACGTTGGGGTACGCCATGTGCCGTTCGAGCACCGACTGCGCGTCCGCGTCGGCCAGGTGGCATTCGGCGACAATGCCGTGCGGATAGCCGGTCTTGTCGGCGAAAGCCTGCAGCCACTTGGTTTCGTTGACCGGATCCGCGATGCCGAGCGCGGCCTGGACGTGGATCGCCTTCGGCACGTTGGAGAAGCGGATTTCGGCAATATAGTCCTCGATCCAATAGTGCTGCGCCTTCAGGGCGTCGATGTTGCCGAGAAAGCCGTGGATCGCGTCGGGCTCCAGCCAGGAGTAGCGGAGCTCCGGCCGCTTGAGATCGTGCAGGTGAAAATGGGTGTCGACCAAAGGTATGTGGGCCATGCGGCATTGGCTCACCGAAGCCGCGAGGACCAGCGGCCGCGGAAGAAACCCTCCCTCTCGAGCAGCGCGACCGGCGGCGAAATACCTTGTTCTTCCTACTTCCCTGCTTAGCCGGAGGCCCTGAGGCGCGCAAGCACGCGCCCCGCTGATCTGAGAGCGAGCGGCGACGCTCGCGGACAGGTCTTGAGCGCAGCCCAGTACGGGCTTGCGCCAATCCGCAGGTCAACTACAAGATGCAGAACAACATATTCCCGACGGTCTGAAATGACTCGATGGACAATTTCTGGATCACCGCGGCCCCGGCCGGCGAGATGGGTCCGTTCGATGTCACGGGCTTCTCGATGACTTGGCGCCTCATCCGGGTTGCAGTCGGCGTCGAGGGAATGCCGCTTTATCGCGGCGCGATCGGCTGAGGACCGGAACCATGAAAATCGCCAAGATCGAGGCCATTCCGGTCAGCTATCCGGAGCCGAACGATTTCAACGCGCTCCGCCATCTCTGCCTCGCCAAAATCACCGCGGACGATGGGCAGGTCGGCTGGGGCGAGTCGATCACGCAATTTCCGGAAGCCAATTTCGCAGCGAAGGCGATCATCGAGGGCATGGCGCCGAACCTGATCGGCAAGGATCCCGTTCAAACCGAGACTCTGTGGCGGCAATACAAGCAGCAGGCCTGGTGGTACGGCTATCACGGCGGCATCGCTTCCTACGCCACGGCCGCCATCGACATCGCCCTGTGGGACTTGAAGGGCAAGGCGCTCGGCCGGAGCGTGCTCGACCTGCTCGGCGGCCCGGCGCACGAGCGCCTGCCGGCGATCGCCTCCTGCCACGCGCATTATGAGTTCGATCCCCGAAATGGCCGCGGAGACTGCCGAATGGGTATCGACCGGGCTGCAGGGGCTGAAGACCGGCTTCGGCAAGCGCGGCAATGCGCGCCTGGGTTACGACCACGATCGTGACGTCGCCTATGTGAAGGCGATGCGCGAAGTGCTCGGCGACAAGATGCTGATGATCGACAACGGCATCGCCATAAAATGGGACGTCACCGACGCCGTGCGGCGCGCCAGGGCGATGGAGGAGTACAATCTCTCGTGGATCGAGGAGCCGCTTGGAGCCTGGGACCCGGAGGGCTACGCGAACCTGCGCGCCAAGACGACGACGCGCATCGCCTACGGCGAGCGCGAGTGGACGCTCGAGCAATTCGAGCGCGTGCTGGCGACGGGAACGGTCGACGTCGTCGGCGTCGATCCCGGCAGGGCGGAAGGCATCACCGGGTTCAAGAAGATCGCCGAGCGTTGTGAATTCTATCGCCGCCAGGCGAACGCGCATGCCTGGTCGTCGGCGATCGTCACCGCAGCGAGCCTGGCGATTTCATTCAATTCGCCGGCCTGCAAGCTGTTCGAGTTCAAGCCGCTGCGCAACCCAATGCAGCACGATCTGGTGACCAAGCCGTTCGAACATGTGGACGGCTGGGTCTATCCGCCGACCGGCCCCGGTCTCGGCATCGAAGTGATCGAGGATGTCGTGAACAGTTTCCGCAGCGAGAAGGTTCTGTCGCGAATAAAATGATCGGGAAGCGACACGAGATGCGAAACGCGAATACGAACGATCGCAGCGAAGGGGCGGAAGCGGAATGATCCGGAAGGCGCGCATTGGCGTGATCGGCGCCGGCTGGTGGGCGGCGGTCAATCACTTGCCGGTGCTGAAGGCGAACAGCGATTGCGAGATCGTCGCGGTCAATCGTCTGGGCGGCGTCGAACTGGCCGAGCTGCAGCGAACATTTGAAGTGCCGCTCGGCTTCGAGGATTATCGCGCCATGCTCGATGAGGTCGCGATGGACGGCGTGGTGATCTCGTCGCCGCACGTGCTGCACCACGAGCACGCCGTCGCTGCGCTGGCCAAAGGCTGCCATCTGCTGGTGGAAAAGCCATTGACGACCACCACCGCCGACGCCCGCGACCTGATCGCCAGGGCCGAGGCCGCCGGTCGACAGATTATCGTGCCCTACGGGTGGAACTTCAAGGATTGGACCGACAAGGCCCGGGCGCTGGTCGCCGACGGGCAAATCGGCCGGATCGAGCACGTCGTCCTCCAGATGGCCTCGCCGCTGGACGACCTCTTTGCCGGCCAGCCGATGAAGGAAACCGAAGGGCACATGTTTCGCCCGCCGCCCTCGACCTGGTCCGATCCCGAAAGGGCAGGGGGCTACGGCTGGGGTCAGCTCGTGCATGCGCTCGGACTTTTGTTCCGCATCGCGGATCTCGAACCGTCGCGGGTCTTCGCCATGACCGGCAAGTCGCCGACCAACGTGGACTATTACGACGCCGCGGTCGTGCAATTCGCCGATGGCGCGACGGCTTCCGTGTCCGGCGCGGCGACCGCGCCCAAGCACCGCGGCAATCAGATCGATCTGCGAATTTTCGGCTCGGAAGGCATGCTCGTGCTCGACATCGAACGGGAGCGCCTGGAGGCGCGGCGTCGCGACGGACAGGATACGGTCGTCGAAATGCAGCCGGGCGCGGGCGCGTATTCATGCGAAAAGCCGCTGAACGTCCTCGTCGACATCTGCCTTGGCCGGCCGGTCGAGAACCTGTCGCCGGGCGTGGTCGGTATGCGCGCCGTGGAGGTGCTCGATGCGCTCTATCGTTCGGCGCGCTCCGGCCGTCTTGAAGAGGTGTGAAGCGTTGCGGTGCTATCCGACCTTCCGCTCGCCGCGGGCGCCGGCCCTTCGTGCGCTGGCCTTGTGCGTCGTCTGTGCGGACGATGTTCCTTCGGCGGGGACGTTTGGATGAGCGGCAAAGACCTGCGTCGCGGCGGCCTCGACCGCCTGACGGTCGAAGACATCCTGACGCCGGGATTTTCGACGCCATGGGATGCGCCGACCATCCCGCCGTTCCCCTTCACGTTCCGCAACGTCGAGGTGCTGACGATCGCCTGGCGGACGCATGCGGCGGCGGTCGCGCGGCTGTTGCCGCCGCCGCTCGAGCCGGCGTCCGACGTCGTGCTCGCCCATGTCTATCGCATGAACGACGTCGATTGGCTCGGCGCCTATGGCGAGAGCAACCTGTCGGTCGGCTGCAGCCTTCCAGGCTCGGGCCTTTCGGGTTCCTATTCGCCCTATCTCTTTCTGTCGTCCGACGTCGGCGTCGCGCACGGCCGGGAGGTGCACGGTCAGCCGAAGAAGTTCGGCGAACCCATCCTCGAAATTCGCGGCGACCTCACGGTCGGCATCGTCAGGCGCAACGGGATCGACGTGTTGACCGGGACCATGCCGACCCGGCAACGGCCGGACAGTCTCGACAGCCTGACACGGCATTTCGACTTCGCCCTCAACATCAATCTGAAGGCGGTCGACCAGATCGACGGCCGGCCCGCCATTCGTCAGTTGACTGCGCGTCGGCTGTCCGACGTGCGCGTGCACGAATGCTGGGGCGGACCCTGCACCGTCGAATTGCGGCCGAACGCCCAGGCCCCCATCCATCGCCTTCCCGTCGTCGACATGCTCGACGGCCTTTACTGGCGCGCCGACTTCACGCTTGTCCCCGGGCGCATTATTCACGACTATCTCGCGGGGACCTGAAAAAGGGTCGCGCGTGTCGGCGCAAGGCCGTCATCGACTGGGAGCGAAACCGCTTGCGTCTCCATCTCATCACGCCCGACGCGCAATATCCCGACGACGCCGCCATCGAGCGGCAGACCGCCGGCCCGGATGTCGACTGGACGATCTGTCGGGAGCGGAAGCTCGAACGGCTGCCCGCCGCCGCTCTCGCTGAGGCGGACGGCGTCGTGACGTGGCACGAGATGCCGATCGACGCCGCCTTCATCGCCAAAATCCCGAAGTGCCGGATAATCGTGCGCGCCGGTGTCGGCTTCGATCAAATCGATCTGGAGTCGGCCGGCCGCGCCGGCATCCCGGTGTGCAATACGCCGGATTATGGCACCAGCGAAGTTGCGGATCACGCGATTGGCCTGATGCTCGCGCTGACCCGCGGCATCGTCTGCTTTCACGAGCATCTCGTTCGCGATCCGGTCGCAGGCTTCGATAGCGCGCTCGCGCCCCTCGTTCGCCGTCTGCGCGGAAGCGCCTTCGGCGTCGTCGGCTTCGGGCGGATCGGCACCGCGACCGCGCTTCGCGCCAAAGCCTTCGGCTTCAGGGTGGTCGGCTTCGATCCCTATGTGCCGGCCGGAACCGAGATCGCCATCGGGATCGAGCGTGTCGGCGCGCTCGAAGCGCTCCTCGACGTCGCCGATATCGTCAGCATCCATTGCCCGCTGACCGCCGAAACGAGGCGGATGATCGGCGCGGACGCTTTCCGGCGGATGAAGTCGACGGCGATCCTCATCAATACCGCGCGCGGCGAGGTGGTGGACGTCGAGGCTATGATCGCGGCTCTCCGCGACGGCGCCATCGCGGGCGCCGGCATCGACGTGCTGCCGACCGAACCTCCCAACCGCCATGATGAAATCGCCGTGGCGTATCGGGATCTGAAGGCGGCGGGGATCGCCGACCGGCTGATCGTGACGCCGCATGCGGCCTGGTCGAGCCCGGATAGCCGGTCCGACGCGCGTCGCCTCGCGGTCGAAACCGCGATTCTGTACCTGGCCAAGGGACATCTGCGCAATCTGGTGAACGGTCCGTCCCTGACGGTTGCGCGGCGCTAGAGCATGATGTGTTCGGGTCGAATCGTCTTCGCGAAGACCCCGGGGCCTGCGCCAGGGCCTGCGCCCGGGGACGCGCGGTCCAGAGCGGTGGAAATCCTCTGGCGAGGCTCGGCGGCCGGAGCCATCATCTTCGCCGTTCCGTTCGAATCGCCATCGAGCAGTATAAGGCCGCCGTCGAGATAGCGGCCATTGGGAGGGCGTCACATGAATCCGTTCGACAGAAGAAAGCTTGGACAGTCCGGGGTCGAACTCACGCAGCTCGGCTTCGGCAGCGCGCCGCTCGGCGAACTGTTCGTCCGGGTCGACGAAGCGACCGCCGCCGCCACGCTGCAGGCGGCCTGGGATTCCGGGATCCGCTACTATGACACCGCGCCCTATTATGGGCGGGGTCTGAGCGAGATTCGCTGCGGCCGCTTTCTCGACACCAAGCCGCGCTCCGAATTCGTCCTGTCGAGCAAGGTCGGGCGCTGGTTCTTCCCGCCGGCCAAACCGGACGCGTTCCAGTCCGAGCCCTGGGCCGGCGGGCTCCGCTTCGATCATGTGCATGACTACAGCTACGACGGCATCATGCGCTCCTACGAACAGTCGCAGATGCGGCTCGGCATGAACCGTATCGACCTTCTGCTGATTCACGATCTCGACTTCTGGTTCCACACGACGGAAGCAAAAGTCTCGGCCTATCTCAGCCAGCTTTTCACCTCGGGCTGGCGGGCGCTCGACCAGTTGCGCTCGCAGGGGCTCGTGCGCGGGGTCGGCGCCGGGATCAACGAACTCGGGATGATGCCGCGGTTCCTCGATGCGCTCGGCCTGGATTTCTTTCTGGTGGCGCTCCGCTATACGCTGATGGAGCAGGACGTTCTGACGGGAGGAGTTTCCCCGCTGCGAGCGCGCCGGCGTCGGCGTGGTGGTTGGCGGCGTGTTCAATTCGGGGATCACCGCGACAGGTCCGGTGCAGGGCGCGAAGTATAATTACCGGGACGCGACACCCGAGGAGATGGAGCGGGTGACGAAAATTCAGGCGGTGTGCTCGGCTCATTCCGTTCCGCTGGCGGCGGCGGCTCTGCAATTCCCACTCGCCCATCCGATTGTCGCTTCGGTCATCCCCGGCGCACTCACCCCCGATCAGGTCCGGCAGAACGTCGACAATTGCCGCCGTGCGATCCCCGCATCCCTCTGGTCGGATCTGAAGGGTGAAGGCCTTATCTCGCGCGACGCGCCCACGCCGCAATGAGGGCCGGCGACCAAGGCGTGTTCCGTAGGAGGCTCCCGTGGACCGTCATTGCAAGTCGGACTTGGCTCAGTCTGATTTTCGCGAAGTCGGGGATAAGGTTTCGCGAGGCGACGACGTCGCCCTGTTTGGGACGAGCGTTCATCGTGAATTCAGGGTGAATGGCCTACGGAGCGGATGGCGGGTCGAAGGAACTCGCCTTTGGAGGGAAAACACAATGCTTAAGACGATCGCCTCAATTGCGCTTGCCTCGGCCATAGCCTTTGCGCCTCTCGCTGCCCTTGCGCAGTCGACCGCTCCTGCGGCGGGCGCTCCAGCCGCTGCCGCCCCATCGGGCTCGCACAAGAGTCAGATGCGGCATCGCTCCAACATGAGCAAGGAAAGGGCCAGGGCCTCGGCGCACCACATGCATCACATGCGGCACACGCCGGCCAAGACGACCAAGACGACGCCGTGACGCCGTAGGTCTGGCGGCGCTCGACGAAACGACGGTGGTCGACGCCGCCTCGCCTCTAGAAGACGCAGAGAGCTGTCCTCGCGAGGGCAAGCCGAGCGGGCGCGCCCGGCAAGCCCGCTCAACCGCTGATGCTCACTGTCTTCGCGCTCGCGGCCCTTATTGAGGGCCCGTAACGAGGTGTTTGACGACGAGGTAGAGCACATCAAAGGCGAGGATTACGATGAGAGCGCCGAACAGCCGGTGCGAAAGACGACGTCGCGCGGCCGGCGAGCGAAGCGCCTCAGGCTCATGCGGCCTGGTTTTCGGCGCGACATCGAGGAGCGCTCGAAGCTTCTCGAACTCGCTCATCGGGTGAGCCCGCCGGCACGCACGGCGGCGCCTGCGAGTGTTGCGGTTTTCGACATCCCGGCCGTCATGCAGCGTTCCGATACCCGGCGGACAGCATAGCACATCAGCGCCGCAGCGTATTGGCGTCGATGCGCTTTCACGGCCGTATGCCACTCGCCCCGCCACCCGACTGACCTCGTCCTGAGGCGCCGCGAAGCGGCCTCGAAAGCCTGTCCTGAGCAAAGCGAAGGAGACGATTTCAGGCCCACCGTTCAAGCGACGAGGCCGATGCTGGCTCGGCTGCCGCCGAGACCGCGCTGCATCGTCCGGCAGTACCAATCGACGAATTGCATCACCCCGCCTTCATGATCCGACGCGTAAGGTCCGGGTTCATAAGCGGGCGAGCGAATGCCGATCTGGTTTTCTTCGACCACACGCTGGTCCTGGCTGTTCGTCGCGATCCAGACGCGGGTCAGATCCTCAATCGTATAGTCTTTTCCTTCGACAGCCTCATTGTGAACCAGCCATTTGGTCCTGACTTGGGTCTGCATCGGACCGATCGGGAGGACTTGAAAGCTGACGGCGTGATCGCCCAGCACATGGTTCCAGGTCGAGGGATAGTGGAAGAGCAACAGCGATCCGATGCGGGCCTCGGTGACACTGTCGCTCAGCGCGCGCGCTACGGCGGCGCGCCCGGACATCGTATAGCTGACGGCCTCGTCGAGAAGCGGAACCCGGCTGGTGCGGAACTGTCCCGACTCCGACAGCAGGAAAGCGCTGGGCAGCCCCGCCGCCTCGCATCGGTCCCAATGAGCCTTCATCTCCTCATCGCCGAGAGCGCCATCGATGCCCGATATGGTCGGCTTCTGAGGGAATGTCCGGCACAGTTCCGGATGGTTCGCCGCGCAGTGATAGCACTCGCGGTTGTTCTCCCAGACCAGTTTCCAGTTGCCGTTTTCGACGATCGTGCTCTCGAAGGCGATTTTGGCCTCGGCGATCTTGTGCGGCGATAAATATCCTTTCGCCTGGGCTCGGAAGGGCTCGAAACTTGGCGCAACGGGCGCGACGCACACAAAGATATAGCCGCAAACGCTTTCGCATTGGACGGACTTGAGCCCGAGCTGTGTCTTATCGATCGCGCCGTCCATTTGCCGCGTGCGGATCAGGCTTCCGTCCAAATCGTAGGTCCATTGATGATACGGACACACCAGCCGCTTTGCCGCGCCCCTGGCCGCCGGGCAAATTCGTGAACCCCGGTGTCGGCAAGAATTGTGCAGGGCGCGGATCGACTCGTCGCGACCCCGCACGATGATGATCGGATAGTCGCCGATCTGGTCGGTGAAGTAGTCGCCCGGAGCGGGGATTTCGCAATCGTGCCCGACAAAGATCCAGTCGCGGTGGAAGATCGTTTCGAGGTCGAGGCGATAGAAATCCGGGTCGGTATAGAATTTTCGCTCGAGGCTCATGCCGGGGCGCCGGGCGTGCAATTCGGCCAGCATTCTGTCGATCGCATTCATCTCAGCATCCCACGTGACCATCACTGCGAATGAACCCATGTCGGACATCGAGTTGTGAAGCCTTCGCGGGTTTGAGCGCCGCGACGCACTCGCCTCTCGACCGCCCGCCGCGGTCCTTTGGGCTTCCTCGAGGCTGGTTTCCGGGCTCGAAAGCGGTCCGCAAAGGACCGAGCGCCCCGCCTTCCCAGATCGAATGACCCAGTGGCCTCAGTCGCGCTTAAACTTTCCCAACCGTTGCGGGGGCAGCGCCGGATTCACACCGGCTTCCCAATTCTTCGACCCGGACAAGTCCGATTCGGCGCCTCGACCCCGCTGATACAATAACGCTCACGGCTCGACAACCGCGACGCCGGCCCGAGGCTGGCCCGATGCCAGACCGTTGCTAACTCGAGTCGAGCTGACCTTGGCTTGGAGTACGCATCGAGCACTGGATCCGATTCGGCCACGACGCCGGCGAGACGATCCTCGCTTGGTTCTGCGGTAGCCTGGACCGCGCACCGGTTCACACGCGCGAATTGACCTCTGGCGGCTCGGCAGGCCTGGGCGCCAACACAATCGAAAGGGAACGGACCCCCTGGGCGCCGCGAATGAGCACGCCCTCGATATCCGCGGTCGCGGACGGTCCGGAATGGAACACGGTGTAGGAGCGCTCGCCGACTTCCGGACGCGCATAGGCGTTGTGCAGATTGGCGACGATATCCGACGGATCGAGCAGGACCACCAGATGCTGGGCGAGATAGGCCAGCGCGTTCACCTTCAGGGTCTCGTCGGTTAGAAGCACGGACCCCGTCTCCGCCACTCCGAACACGGCGCGCGCGACGGCATGATCGACGTCCGCCAGTTCACGCGGTTCGACAATCGGCGCGAGATCGAGTCCGCCCGCGATCTCCGGCGTCGCCGAACAGACGAGGCGGCTGTGCGCGATCAGAGCCCGGGCCGGCGCCAACGGATCGTCCGCAGGGCCTGGATCGACGAGGCGCCCGCCCATCCGCGTCAGAGAATTCCTGAACGTCTCGATGAGCGAGGGCGGAGAATTTTCGTCGAACAGCGAAAGCGCCGGAAGCGGCGGCTTCGCCTTCGGAAGGTTCGCCCGAACGGAGGCGAGGATCGCGTCACGGCTGCTCATTTCCGGCCTCCGCGGTTTTTCTTATACCATTGATGGAAGGTCTCGGCCGGCGGATGGGGCGTTTCGCGATTTTTTCCCCAAGCGTTGATGCCATTGTAAATGATGAAGCGCGGCAACCGCGCGAGCGCCGTGTTCGCTCCCTCGACGGCGGCGCGATAGGCCGCCGGGCGCGCCATCAGGAGGCCGACCGCCTTCATCGCCGCGCGCTTGACGAACGGCGTTTCGTGCTCGCGAACAAGGACCTTCCGCCAGGCGTAGATCTGTTCGTGGATGTTGATTTTCACCGGGCAAACATTGGTGCAACTGCCGTTCAGGGTCGAGGCGAAAGGTAGATTGCTGTATTTTTTCGCATTGAAGGTCGGATCGACGATGAGGCCGATCGGGCCGGAATAGGTCGCGCCGTAGCTCAGTCCGCCGGATCGCCGATAAACCGGGCAGGTGTTCATGCACGCGCCGCAGCGAATGCATTTCAAAGAGGTCCAGAATTCCTCCATGCCGAGCCGCTCGGAACGGCCGTTGTCGACGAGCACGACATGCATTTCGCCGCCCTTGCGGGGGCCTCGGAAGTGGGAGGTGTATTGCGTGATCGGGGAGCCCAGGGCGCTGCGCGACAGGAGCCGGATGAAAACGCCGAGATCGCTCTGCCGCGCGATGAGCTTTTCGATTCCGGCCGAGACGATGAAAAGGCCCGGGACGTTAGCCGAGAGGTCGGCGTTGCCTTCGTTGGTGCAAACGACGACGGCTCCCGTTTCCGCGACTAGGAAATTGGCGCCGGTCATGCCCGCGGCCGCCCGGAGAATCAGCGGGCGCGTCGCCATGCGCTGGGCTTCGGCGAGGTGGGGCGGGTCATCGTCATCCGGATCGGAGCCGATGGTCGCGGCGAACACCCTCGCCACGTCAGTCCGCAATTTGTGGACGGCCGGCACGACGACGTGACTCGGATCTTCGCCGTCCAGCTGCTGAATGCGTTCGCCGAGGTCGGTCTCGACCACTTCGACGCCCGCCGCGGTCAGATGTTCGCGCAAGCCGCATTCCTCGGTCAGCATCGACTTGCTCTTGATGAGCGCAGTCGCGCCGCGGCGCTCGAGGATCTCCTGAACAATGCGATTGTGTTCTTCGGCGTCCTTCGCCCAGTGAACGACGACGCCATTGGCCTTCGCGTTCGCCTCGAACATCTCGAGATAGGCGTCGAGGCGGCTCAGCGTATGCTCCTTGATCGCGGAGGCGAGCGCGCGCAGGTCCTCCCATTCGGGGATTGCCCACATTTCGCCGTCGCGGCGCTCACGCAGCGTCCATAGCCGATTGTCGTGCTGTTTCTGATGGAGCGGAGCGGCTAGGAACCGCTCCGCCGCTTCGGCCTGATCGATTGGCCGGCCGCCTCTCTTGCGCGCTCCGCGTGGTTGCGGCTCCACGCCCCCGTGGTCGTCTCGTGTCGGCTTGGTCATGCCTGCGCACCGTTCAGGATCTGCGCGATATGAATGAACTTGATCGGGACGCCGGCGCGCTCGGCGCAGCCGCGCTGATGCATGAGGCAGGAGTTGTCGGCGGAAGCGATGTATTCGGCGCCGGCCTCGAGGTGCGAGCGGACCTTGTCGGCGCCCATCTTCGCCGACACGGCTTCGTTGGTGACAGAGAACGTGCCGCCAAAACCGCAGCATTCGTCAGGCCGCGCGGGGGTTACGAGCTCGAGCCCCGCGACCTTCACGAGCATCGCCTCCGGTTTCGAGAAAGGCGGCTCGCGCACCTCGGTGGCGCGGGCGTGCTGCAGCCCACGCAAGGCGCCGCAGCCGTTGTGCAGGCCGACCTTGTGCGGAAAGCGCGTCCAGGGAAAAGCCTCGACCTTGAGCACATCGTGCAGAAACTCGACGAGCTCGTAGGTGCGCGCCCTGACGTCGCCGACGATTTCGGTCTGCGGCACGGCGGTGAGGTGGCGGCGGATGTGATGCACGCAGCTTCCAGACGGCCCGACGATATAGTCGAACCCCGCGAAGTTGCGAACAAAAAGCGCTTCTGCGCCTGCGGCGTCGGCTTCGAAGCCGGCGTTGGCCATTGGCTGGCCGCAGCAGGTCTGGTCCGGCGGATAGGCCACGTCGAGGCCGAACCGCTCCAGCAGTTCGAGCGTCGCGATCCCGACTTCGGGAAAAAACGCGTCGATGAAGCAGGGAATGAACAGTCCGACTCTCATCGCTCACACCATTTCCGCCTGAGGAGAAACCGTTGCTCGTTCGGGCAGGCTTCGCGCGACGCTGTCGACGAGGCGGGCGATGGAGCGGTAATTGACCCCGCCGTGAACGGTCAGGCCGATCTCGCAGGTTCGGCTGGTCGAATAGCCGGCGGAGCAAGCCTTGACTGCGGGCGCGAGCGCCCGCAGCGCATGCGCGTTCATCTCCGGACGCGTGAATCCCCTGTCGCCCGCGAAGGCGCAGCAGCCGACATCGGGGGGCACGACCACGTCCTCGGCGCAGGCCTTGGCGATCGCCGTCAGGACGCCATCCAGACCCATGCGGCGCGTGGAGCATGTCAAGTGAAGCGCCACCGGTTCCTTCGCGCGTTCGGGAATGTCGATGTTCGGAAGGACGTGGCGTTGCAGGAACTCCGAGATGTCGAGGATTTCGATGCGGCCCGCTGCGGCGGTCTTGAGGCGCTGCGAGCAGGGGCTTGTATCCGAGAAGATCGGCCAGCGGCCGCCGTCGCTCGCCGCGATCAGCGCGACGAGCGTTTCTTCCGCCTTCCGATCGGCCTCAGACTTGAAGCCTTTCGAGTTCGAACGGCTGCCCACAGCAAAGATCGGCCGCACGCTTGGGCATGATCACGTCGAGGCCGGCCTTGTCGAGAAGTCGGTAGAGCGTCGCAGCAAGCGGTTCGCCCTCCGCGTCGTCGCGCGCCGGGCCGAACAGATGCCCGGCGCAACTGCCGAAATAGACGACGCAGGGGCGGCCTTGCGCTGCGGGCGGCGGCGTCAGCGCGCCCGCGCGCGGCGTCATCTTGCGTGACACGAGCGGGGCGCTTTTGGCGAGCGCCTGCATGCCCGCGCCCAATACGTCGAGCCCATGGCCGGCGGTCGTCGCGTCGAAGACCGAAGCCAGACGCAGCCCGCCGCGCACCGCCACCGTCGCCGCGGCGAAGTTATTCGCCGCGAAGGACGCCACGGCGTGCGCAAGCGCGCCGGCGTTTCGCCCACGGATCGCCTTCGTCATTAGGCCGGTGTTGATTCCGACCGGACAGGCCGTCTCGCACATGCCGCAGGCCGCGCAGGAGTTGATTCCGAAGTCGAGGAACTCGGCGCGAAAGCGCGGCAGCCCCGCGTGGTCGCGCGCGCCCTCGAGTTGGGCGACCTCGCGCGCGCCCACGATGCGCTGACGCGGCGTCACGGTCAGGCCGCGGGTCGGACATACCGGCTCGCAGAAACCGCATTCGGTGCACTTGTCGACCAGCGGATCGGTCGCGACCATCGGCTTGAAATTCTTCAGATGGACTGACGGGTCAGCGTTGAGCACAACCCCGGGGTTGAGCAGCCCGCGCGGATCGAAAAGCCGCTTGATCCGCCACATCAGGTCGGTCGCCTGCTTGCCCCATTCCATTTCGACAAAGGGCGCCATGTTGCGGCCCGTGCCGTGCTCGGCCTTGAGCGAACCGTCGTAGCGCCCGACGATGATGTCCGCGACCTCATCCATGAGCGCGGCGTAGCGGCGGATCGCCTCGTCGTCGGCAAAACCCTGGGCGAACACGAAGTGCAGATTGCCGTCGAGCGCATGGCCGAAGATGATGGCCTCGGCATAGCCGTGTTTGAGGAGGGCAGCTTGAAGATCGGCAGTTGCAGGGGCGAGGTTCTCGATCGGCACGGCGACGTCTTCGATAATGACCGTCGTGCCCACGGGCCTCACGGCCCCGACCGCCGGAAAAAGCCCCTTGCGAATCTTCCAAAACTTTTCGATCAGATAGGAATCCTTCGAGAATTCGACAGGACGCGCGAGCGGCGTGTCGCGCAGCGCGCGCGACACAGTCCCAACTTTTGCGTCCACATCCGCGTCGTCGGCGCCCTGTATCTCAACCAGCAGCGCAGTTGCGTCAGATCCGAGACTGGCGAGAAAATCCGGCATGCCGGGCTTGCCGGTCACTGACGCCAATCCGGCGCGGTCCATCAGTTCCACAGCCGCTACCGGCTCGTGCTTCAGCCGCGTCACAGCCTGGCAGGCTGAAACGAGCGTATCGAAGAACAGCAGCGCGCAGGCTTTATGGCCGTATTCTGGAACCGTTCGATAGGCGATTTCGGAGATGAAACCGAGCGTCCCTTCCGATCCGATCATCAGATGCTGGAGGATGTCGAACGGATCCTCGAAGTCGACAAGCGCGTTGAGCGAATAACCCGTCGTATTCTTGATTGCGAATTTGCGTCTGATGCGTGCGGCGAGCTTTTCGTCGGAACGCGCCTCGAGTCCGAGGGCGGCGAGCGCATCGAGCAAGGCGGCATGGCTCGCGGAGAACGCGGCGCGGCTCTTGTCGTCGCCGGTGTCGAGGACGGTTCCATCGGCCAGCACGACCCGTAGCGACGCAAGCGTCTGGTAGGAATTCTGCGCGGTTCCGCAGCACATGCCGGAAGCGTTGTTCGCCGCTATGCCGCCGATCATCGCCGCGCCGATCGAAGCGGGATCCGGACCGATCTTGCGCGCAAACGGCGCCAGACGACGGTTGGCCTCGGCGCCAATGACGCCCGGCTGCAGCGAGATAAGGCGCCCGTCGTCGGAGATCGTCGACCCCTGCCAGCGGTCGCCGAGCACAATAAGCACGCTGTCGGTGATGGCCTGGCCCGAGAGCGACGTGCCGCCGGCCCGGAACGTGACCGGGGCGCCGGCTTTGGCGCACGCGGCCAACACGTTGATCACCTCGGATTCGCTTTCAACCGTGACGACAATCCCGGGAATCAATCGATAGAAACTGGCGTCCGTACCGTAGGATAAAGTGCGCAGACGATCGGTCGCTATCCTGGATTTCGGCGCTGCGCCCTCAAGCGTCCTCGCCAAGGCGGCGTAGTCGACTTCCGGCATAATCTCGTCTCTTCGCTCGAGCTTCGTCCCTGGAAACTTTTGGCGGTCGGCCGGCAAAGTCGCCCCGGCCACTCCTTCTTTTTCATTCTTTCGCGACCTGCGCCGGTCGAACGATGCGACCGGGGCAGGCCCGCGCGTCAGCCGCCCACCGCCGGAATGACCCAGGGAATAACGAATTGCTGGATCGCGACCAGCACGCTGAGCGCCGCGGTCAGGATGATACTGTGCCAGAAGGTGCGGGCGAACACCACGCCTTCCTCACCCTTGAGCTTCGTGACCGAGACGCCGGTCGCGATGTTTTGGGGCGAGATCATCTTGCCCATCACTCCGCCGGACGAATTGGTCGCGGCGAACAGGACGGGGTGCAGATTCAGCTGGCGCGCGGCCACCACCTGCAGGTTGCCGAACAGCGCGTTGCCCGACGTGTCGCTGCCCGACAGCATCACGGCGACCCAGCCCAGGAACGGCGACAGGAAGACGAACAGATATCCGGTCGAGGCGACCGCGTGACCAAGCGTGTAGGCGACGCCGGAATAGTTCATCAGATAGGCGAGCCCGATGATGAGCATCACGGTGATGATCGCAAGCCAGGCCTGCTTGAAGGTCTGGGCGACGCATCCGAAGAACGCGCCCGGCGAGAGCCTGACAATGGCCGCGGTGATGATCGCCGCCACCAGGATGGCGGTGCCCGTGCCGAGCGGCTGGAAGCCCCAGACGGCAGCATAAGGCTTGGCGTTGTAGAGGGTGATCGAGATTGCGTTGTGCAACCCCGGCCACTTGACGCTCGCCTGACCAATCGACGCCCAGCCGAAATGCGTCCACACGATCACGAGCCCGGAGACGATAAGCCAGGGCAACCAGCCTTGCCATGGCGGGACCGTCGATGTTCTTTCCTCGGCAAGCGCCGCAGCAGAGATTTGGAATTCCCGATCAGGCGCCGGACGCCAGACCTGCAGGAAGAGGAGCGTGACAATCAGCGAGCCGAGCGAGGCCAGCACGTCGGTCAGCGCATAGTCCAAAAAGTTGGAGGTGATGAACTGCGAAGCGGCGAAACTGCCGCCTGCGACCAGCAGCGCCGGCCACAGCGCGCGGACCGAACGCATGCCGCCATAGACCGCCATAACGTAGAACGGCAACATGAGCGCGATGACGGGCAACTGACGGCCGACCATCGAGCCGAGCGCCGTTGCAGGCAGGCCGGTGACGGCGGCGAGCACGGTCACAGGCACGCCGAGCGCGCCAAAGGCCACCGGCGCCGTGTTGAAGATCAGCACGAACACCAAAGCCTCCAGGGCCGGGAACCCGACCAGTATCAGCAGCGAGCTCGTGATCGCGACCGGGGTGCCGAAGCCCGCGATGCCTTCGAGCAACGCGCCGAAGCAGAAACCGATGACGACCAGCACGATGCGCCGGTCGTTTGGGATGTGTTCGAGCACCCAGGCGCGGAAGGCGTCGAACCGGCCGGACCTCACCGCGATGTTGTAGAGAAGCAGCGCATTGACGACGATCCACATCACCGGCCAAAGGGCGAGGACCGCCCCCGCGGCCACAGAGTTGAGCGCAAGGCCGACCGGCATCCGCCAGCCGACGATCGCGACGACGAGGCCGATGATCAGGCCGGTGAGCGCCGCCTCCCACGCCGGTCGGCGCAATACGCCGAGCATCACGAGAACGGCGACAATCGGCAGTGTCGCGACAATGAACGACAGCCCGAGGCTGCCTCCGATGGGCGTCAAAAGCTGCGGAAACATGAAACACCTCCCTGGTGGCTCTGCGAGCCGATCCTTGTTCACGCCTTTTCGAGAGCGTTGGCGGTCTGCCTCCTCCGCCTGGCGCTCCTCCGGTCTGAGACCGCCCGGACGCTGCCCCTCACGGTTCGCGCAAGCTGTTGGTCTTATTTTCTTACCAAAGTGCCGTATCGGATAGTATGCCATCCCACCGTAAGTCAATCGTCATTATGTCGCCCAAAGCAGGAGCTTGGATCAGTCTCCGCCCGGGGCTAAAGTGCCGAAAAAAGAGAGAACCGGCATGCTTCGACCCGCCAAGATCGGCGACGCCATCGCCGACCACCTTGAGAAGTTGATTCTGGAGGGGGTCTTGCGGCCGGGTGAAAAGCTTGCCGCGGAACGCGAACTCGCCGACAAGCTCGACGTGTCCCGGCCCTCGCTGCGCGAGGCGCTCGACAAACTGCAGATCAAGGGGCTGATCGAGACGACCAAGTCGGGACGGATCGTGGCGCAGTTTCTTGCGCCCTTGAGCCGCCCGCTCGCCGAACTCTTCGCCGACAAGTCGCCCGTCACGGCGGACTATTTCGAATACAGGAAAATCATCGAGGCCCACGCAGCGGCGCTTGCGGCGACGCGCGCCACCGACGTCGATCGCGCGGCGATCGAAGAATGCTGCAAACGGATGAAAAGCGCCAACGAGAAGGGCGACCCGGGCGAGGAAGCGTCCGTCGACGCAGATTTGCATCAGTTGATCTACGAGGCCGCGCACAATGTCGTCCTCATGCATGTCATGCGCGTGTTCAGCGAACTCCTGAGAAACGACGTGCTCTACAATCGAAACCAGCTCTACCAGCGCTTCGGCGTTCGCGATCAACTGTTGAAGCAGCACCTCGCCATCGCCGAGGCGATTTTGAAAAGCGATCCGAAGGCGGCAGAAAAGGCGGCTTCGGATCATATCCATTTCACCTTCCAGACGATCGAGGACATTCGGCGCGACGAGGCACGGATCGAAGTCTCACTGCGGCGCGTATCGCGTTCGGACCTGCTGGCCGATCAATAGAGCGGCGCGGGCGCTTCACACGGAGTTTGGCTTTCGATCTACGTCCAGCAGCGGCATTCCGTCGCACGGCCCTCCGCCCCCATTCGACCCGCAGGACACGCGTCCGCAAGCATCCGTGAGCAGGCCCCCAGGGCGATCGGGCGAAGCGAAGATTCTGACGGTTGGGCGCACTCCCGCCCCCCTTGCGGGGGCGGGCAGGGGTGGGGGGTCGCGCTGCGCTCTCCGCGGAGGGCGTCGATGAACAGCTTCCGAGGTCTGGCGCGACCCCCCTCCTTAATCCTCCCCCAAAGGGGGGAGGAGATTGCCTTCGCCCGATTGCCCTGGCAGGCCCCTGTGATCGGTTGCGCGCTGACTGCAATCGGTGCAGAGTTCAGCGCTCACCGACCGTCGGAGGTTGATGTGATCCGCGTAGAAAGCATTCTGCCTGCTGCGTCCAAGCGACTGATCACGATCCGGGATGAAGCTCGGCTTATGGACGCGGCGAAGCTTCTGCGGGAGCCCGGCGCCGATCTCGTCGTCGTGTGCAATGCCGACGGCTCCATGGCCGGCGTCATCAGCAAAACGGATATTGTTCGCCAAATCAGCCTTTATCGAGAAAGCGAACCAGGAACAGCAGCATCGACCATAATGACCCGGAAGGTCGTGTCCTGCCGGCCTGGCGACCTGTTGCATGATGTGTTGACGACGATGAAGGAGCAGAGGCTGAAGAATGTGCCCATCCTGGATCAAGAACTCCCGGCCAATCGGCGTGCTCAACGCCCGCGACGCGCTCGAAGCGCTGCTCGAGGAAGTCGAGCGTGAGGAGACGCTCTTGCGGGATTATGTGATGTCCATTGGTCACCCGCGAATTTGACAAGCAGGCAACTCTCGCTTGTGGTCGCCGAGGCGATAGGGCAAACGGCCGAGTTCTACCCTCAGTCTTCGTGCGAGTTTTTTGTCTTCGAGAGGCGAGACGGATTCATTTTTGAGGCAGCGACGCCAGACCATGCCAGATTGCGCCGGCCACTAATCCGCCGATATATATCCAGCCGAATGCGCGGTTGTGCTGAAGACAGGCGCGGTGATACCAAAGCGGCCAACCGACATAGCCTTCCGGCGGCGTTGCCGGACGCGGTCGGCTCATGATCTTCACGGCGTGGACAGCGCGAGGAACGGCGAGCACGACAACCGCCGCAAACGGCGTAAGCCGTCCGAGAATGATCAGGACGGCGATGATGGCATAGATCGCGACGATCGCGGCGATGTTCAGCGCCCGCGCGGCGGGTTCCCCGATCAACACGGGCAGGGTGCGGATTCCCCGACTGGAATTGAACGGCATCTGATCGATGTGCTTGCCGTTCAGGATGGTCATCACGCCCAGTCCGTAGGGAAGCGAGGCGAACATCGCGTTGGCCGACAGCTGGCCGGTAATCATGGCGTAACCCCCGCCGACCATCAGCGGCCCCCAGACGACCAGCACGGCGAATTCGCCGAGGCCGATGCTTTTCAGCGGCGTCGGAGCGGCGTCATAGAGAAACAGGAGCGAGATGCCGGCCGCGGCGAATGCGGCCGCCATCCAGCCGCGTTCGAGGATGAAGTACGCCGTGATGCCGAGACCGATCGCGCCGAGCAGCGCAAGCCCTCCGAGGAGCGTGCGACTGTCGAGTATCCCGCTCGAGAACGGATGGACGGTGTAGCGCATCCGAGGCGAGTTCTGGAGTGTCGTGCCCGCGCGTGAACCCGAAGTAATCGTTGCTGAGGTTGCTGATCATATGCGCGACGACAAATCCGGCAAGCACTGCGATAAAATTGCCCCATTTGAAAAGGCCGACGCCGGCGGCCAAGAGACCGGCGATGATGGCGGCCTGGGCAGAAATGACAAGGATGACGCTGCGTGCGGCATAGAGAAATAGCGACACACCGTCCAGCCTCGAAATGTCTTGGACATCGGGCGTGTAGAAGCCAGTAAGCGCTCCCCACCATAAATTGGGCTTTACGTTCATGCCCGACCGCTTCCCCATATCGGCGGTGCCCCGGTTTAAGCGCCTTTGACTGAAGTTCAGCACTACGCCGCTGTATGAGTTATGTCTGGACTGCGACCCTTGTCAAGGGTTGCTGGCGGCTATCGTAGATCTCGATAGACCACTCAGGACGGCCCGCCATAAAGCCGATGCGCGCGACGTTTGAAGGCCGACATCGTCGCGATTGCCTGGTCGGAGAATGATGCTCCCATGAGCGTCTGCAACATGCGCGATCGGAATTCGAAAACAACGTGATATTCGACATTCGTGCTGCCCTCAGCGGCAGGCTCGAAGGTCCAGCTTTGGGCAAAATGCTCAAACGTCGAATCCCCGCTGCGGATGTCGATCCGATGCGGTCGATCGAGGTCCGCGATCGTCAAGAACCGTTTGCGCAGCGGTCCAAAGCCAACCGTCATCCCTACGACAATGGTGCGATCCTTGCGATGGCGGATGCGCGCCTCGATCACCCAGGGCATGAATTCCGGGTATCGTTCGACATTCGCCACAAGATCGAACAAATGCGGCGCGGGGTATGGCAGATGTTGTCGCTCGGTGTAGGCCGACATCGAGAGCTACCGAATTGACCCGACCATTGTATGGGATTTGCAAGTCTCATGCTGTCGCAAAAACTCGAGCGATTTTAGTCACCTCAGAGCGATGTTATATAAGCCGCCAGTTCCCAGACTTGCCTATCGGTGAACATGGGCCACGCCGGCATCGCGGTTCCACGCACGCCGTTGCGAATGGCGAGAAACGTCCGGCCCGCATTCGCCGGCTCCGACCACGGCGGCAATGTCAGGTTCGCCGGTCGCGGGTTCAATCCCTCTTGCCGCGGGCCGTTTCCCTCGCCGCCTGGGCCGTGGCAGATGGCGCAGTCGGCCGCAAAAAGAACGCCGCCGGCCTGTTGCGCCTGGCGCGACGCCAGGACTCCGGCAGGCGCGCTCGGCGCCCCGCCTTCACATCCCGAAATGGCGAGTGAGATTGTGAATAGGGCGATGCCGGCCCGCAGTCTGCGGCTCACGAACCATGCTGTAGCCAAGGGCTTCCACCTCCTCGACAACGGCCGCGACGAGCGCGTCCAGTCCGCTGTCGACGGCATTTGAGCGGACCACCGCCAGATCGATGACATCCGGCACGAGCCCGAGCAGCATGACCGCGGAGGGGTAGCAGTCGATCAGCCGCGCCGCCTCGAGCAGATCCGCAACACCGACCTGATGGGGCGACAAGCGATTCCATACCGCATCTGCGACATCCGCTCCATCCAGCCGGACCAGTGTTCCCGGCGGCGCGTCGGCGCGCACGGCATCGACCAATATCAAACGGTCCGAATCCGCTATTAGACCCAGAAGCGACAGCCCGAGCGTGCCGCCGTCCTCGAAGCGGACGCCCGGCGGGGTGCGATAGTCGCGCTCGATGCGGGCGATCGCGGCGGCGCCAAGCCCATCGTCGGCGAGCAGGACATTGCCCAGTCCCAGCACGAGAACGCCGATGGTCTTCGTTGCGGCATGCGGCGCGGGTTCGCCGCTCACGAAACGTCTGCTTTCCGCTTGGGGACAAATTTGTAACCGGAAAAGATCGAGTTGGCTATTCCGAAGCGCTGGAAAGTCGAAAAAAGCCACACAGAATAAATATGGATTACAGCAAAGATCAACACCACCCACATGCAGATAACATGGATGAGCCTAGCCACCTGGAAACCACCGAACACCGGAATCAAATGTCGGAAGAATTGAAACGGCGAGTTCACCGGCGCATAGACCGTGTAGAGGGCGAGACCCGTCGCAATCAGCAGGAGATAAATCAAAAAGATTAAAGCGTAAGTCCCGGCTGCGAGCGCGTCATGGCCTGGGTACGTGTCGAGATCGCGCCGGATGAAGCAAAAGTACGAAAATGTATCGCCGACGTTGCGGAGGCGCGCGCGCGTTAACGGGATGAACTGGGACAGGCGGGCGTACTCATTGCCGACGAACATCCAATAGATGCGGACCAGCACCGCCAGCGAGAACACGATCGCCGTATACAGGTGAATGGCGCGCGCCGTCCCCATCACGAAATGACCGTTTGCCGCCGGACCGGGAACGCCGATGAACGGATGACCCAAATAATATCCGGTGGCCGATAAGATGAGAATCGAGAAAAAGATCAGCCAGTGCGTCACCCGCACCGGCAATTCCCAAACGTAAATCGGCTCTCTGGCGACGGGCGTGGGGCGGGCATCGGCAATGGCGGCCATAATCGCCCTCACACGACCCTTACCCGGGCCAGTTCGCGTTTCATCGCATCGACCACGTGGACGCCGCAGGCCATGCATGGGTCGAACGAATGCACCGTGCGCAGGATTTCCAGCGGCTGGTCGGGCTTGGCGACGGGCGTGCCGACCAGCGAGGCCTCGTAGGGCCCGGGCTGATTCTTGGCGTCGCGCGGACCGGCGTTCCACGTGCTCGGCACCACGCACTGGTAATTGACGATCGCGCCCTTACTGATGTGGACCCAGTGCCCGAGCGACCCGCGCGGCGCCTCGTGCAGGCCGTAGCCCATACAATCGGCCGGCCAAGAACTCGGATCCCATTTCGAATTGTCCTGGATCCGATAGTCGTGCCGCCCCATGTTATCGGCGAGGCCCTGCACCCACGTGTCCATCGACTCGACCAGGACCTGGGCCTCGATGGCGCGGGCGGCGACCCGGCCGAGGGTGGAGAACAGCGCCTCGGGCCCGACTTTGAGAGTGGAGAGGGTCGTGTCGACAAGTTGCTTGACACGCGTCGGGCGCCCTGAGACGTAGGCGATCAGCATGCGCGCCAGCGGCCCGACCTCCATCGGCGCGCTGTCATAGCGCGGCGATTTCAGCCAGCTGTATTTCTCGGCGACATCCAGTACCTGATACGGCGGCTTCGGTCCGGTGTAATTGGGATTGGTCTCGCCCTTGAACGGATTGAGCGCGGCGTCATTGCCCTCCGTATAGGTGTACCAGGAGTGCGTGATCTGCTCCGTGACCTTGGCCGGATCAACCGTGCCGATCTTTGTCAGATCGCGGCCGTGGATGATGCCGGTCGGCAGGAACAATTCCGGATGTTCGCTGTCGTCCATCGGGTAATCGCCGTAGGCCATGTAGTTCCCGACGCCCGCGCCGATAGATGCCCAATCTTTGTAGAAAGACGCAATCGCCAGTACGTCCGGGAGGTAGACGCGGCTGACGAAGTCGTGGCCGTCGGCGACCAGCTTTTGCAGGGCCGCGATGGTCTCCATGTTGAGCGCCGACTGCGAATCGGGATCGACCGGGGTCGCCATGCCGCCGACGAGGAAGCTCTGCAGGTGGGGATTCTTGCCGCCCAGGATGGCGTGTATCTTAATGAAGCGCCGCTGCCAGTCGAGCGCCTCGAGGTAATGCGTAAAAGCCATGAGATTGGCCTCGGGGGGCAGCTTATAGGCTGGGTGGCCCCAATAGGCGTTGGCGAAGATCCCGAGCTGGCCGCGCTGAACGAAAGCCTTGAGGCGATCCTGCATCCCGGCAAAGTACGTGGCGCTCGACAGCGGCCAGTCGGAGATCGATTGCGCCAAGGAGGCGGTCTTGGCCGGGTCGGCGCTCAGCGCGTTGACGATGTCGACCCAGTCCAGCGCGTGCAGATGATAGAAATGGACCACATGGTCCTGAACGTTTTGCGCCGCCATGATCAGATTGCGCAAGAGCCTCGCATTGGGCGGCGGCGTCGCGCCGATGGCCTTCTCGACGGCTCGGATAGAGGCGATGGCGTGAACGGTGGTGCATACGCCGCAGATGCGCTGGGCGAAAGCCCAAGCGTCGCGCGGATCGCGGCCGCGCAAGATGATCTCGATGCCGCGAAACATCGTGGACGAGGACCACGCGTCTTTGACGGCGCCGCCGTCGACTTCCGCTTCGATGCGAAGGTGACCCTCGATCCGCGTGACAGGGTCGACGACGACGTGCGTCATTTTTCAGGCTTCCCTTGGTCTTCGACCGAAGAATCCGGCCCGTGCCGGTGCCGCACGGCCTGGATGACGCCGTGGGCGACCACGCCCGCTGCGGCGATGCCGGTGAGACTGAGGCCCACGGTGTCGACCCAGCCGCCGACATCGTATCCGGCCACATTGGGAAGACGTCCGTAGAACGGCGTCATCGTGTCCCAAAAGTTCGGCTCGGCGCAGCCGATGCAGGGATGACCGCAACCGATCGGCCAGTTGGTCCCTTCGTTCCACTTCACTGTCGGACAGTTCTGCGACGTCGCCGGGCCTTTGCAGCCCATCTTGTAGAGGCAATAGCCGTGGCGGTGGCCTTCGTCGCCCCAGGCCTCGACATATTGTCCGGCGTCAAAGTGCGCCCGCCGCTCGCAGCCGTCATGGATGCTCGTCCCATAGGCGAACAGCGGACGCCGATACTGGTCGAGCGGCGGCCAGCGCTTCAAGGTCATGTAATAGACGATGAGCGCGGTGATGTTCTCGGCGTTGGCCGGGCAGGCCGACATGTTGATCAGGTTTTGCAGGCCGGGCGCCGCGTCGGCGACAGATAAAGCGCCGGTCGGGTTCGGCGCGGCGGCCGGGATGCCGCCAAAGGCCGCGCAGGTGCCGACCGCGATGGTCGCCGCAGCGCCGCCGCAAACCTCGCGCACGATATCGAGAGCGGAGCGGCCGCCGATCGTGCAATAGGCGCCGTCGGCCCCGGTCGGAATGGAGCCCTCCACAAGGGCAATGTATTTGCCCTTGTTGTTTTTCACCGTCTCTTCCAGCGCGCTTTCGGCCTGGCTGCCGGCCGCGGCCATCAAGGTCTCGTGATAATTAAGCGAAATGGTGTCGAGGACGAGATCGGCGACGGTCGGATGGCTGGCGCGGAGGAAGGATTCCGTGTTGCCGGCGCAGTCCTGAAATTCGAGCCAGACCAGGATCGGCCTGGGTTCGTTTTCCACCGCCGCGGCAATGGCGCTTGCGGCGCCCGGCAAGCCCATGATCGTGGCCATGGAGGCGCAAAATCCCAGAAAATCCCGCCGGGAAATGCCGCGCTGCTCCAGTTCCTCCCTGAGGCTGAAACCGTTCACCTTTTCCTCCCCGGCTGGCCTTCTTGTGCGAGCCAAACATACAGACGCTATCATGGAAAGCAACGACCCGACAGGCGCCGCATACGAGGCAAATCGTCGCGCGCGATGCAGTCCCGCAGTCCGAACTGATCCAGATCAGTTTCAGCTCCGCCGCCGACGCCTTCGCTCCCGCAACCATTGCGGCGCGGGCTACCTGACGTTCCTCATCGCTATTTCTTGGGCATCGGCCATTTGTGGCCCTCGGCGGCGAACTTTTTGCCGAACGCCGTGTTCGGTCCTCCGCCGGCGGGATTCACATGGCACTTCCCGCAAGGCAGCTTCGTTTCCGCCGCATAGGCTGGCGTCGCCTGCGCATGGCGCGGCGACACGCTGACTGCGAAACTCGCGATCAGCAGCGCGGCCGCCAAGCTGGCGGCGCCCCAGATGATCGTCACGGGGATCGCGGAGTTTGAAGTTTCTTGATTATGCATGGCTTCCCTCCCTTGGGCGGCTTCCCGAAGTCGCCGACACTGGTCTATCGATCATCAAAGATTCCAAACGTCCTTGCTGACTCGTCTCGTTGCTATTTCTTAGGCATTGGCCATTTGTGCCCCTCGGCGGCGAACTCTTTGCCGAACGCCGTGGTCGCTCCTCCCCCCGCTGGATTCACGTGGCACTTCCCGCAGGGCAGCTTCGTTTCCGCCGCATAGGCTGGCGTCGCCTGCGCATGTCGCGGCGAGGCAATGACTGCGAGACTCGCGATCAACAGCGCGGCCGCCAAGCTGGCGGCGCCCCAGATGATCGTCACAGGGATCGCGGAGTTTGAACTTTCCTGATTATGCATGGCTTTCCCTTTTTTTGCGCGTCTTCGCAAAGTTGCCGGCATTCTCAATCGACCGTCGAATAATCCGGAACGTCCCCGCCCAATCTGTGCAGAATGGCCTCGGGCGGCATATGAAACCACATCTGGTACATCGTCGTCACCCACATCACGGCGAAGCACGCGGCCATCAAGGCGCCAGCCGCAATCTCGGCCCAGGCGAACGGATGGAAGACCTTGATCATATACCAGGAACTGACGTCGACCAGCGTCCCCAGGAATGGAAGGGCGATGACGGCGGATTTGAACCAAATCGGGCGCACGTAAGCGTGGCTGAATATCAGCCCCACGATGAAGAAGATGAAGCTCAATCCAAAGAAGTGAATGTGCGAATCGCGGACCAGGGTTGCGATGGAGGCGCCAGTGTTGATTGCAGTGACCTTATGGAGGTTGTCGAAGCCGGCCAGATTGGGAATGTGCGGGTTACTGCCGTCGTGACAGGCCATGCAGCGCTTGTCGATGATCGGCTTGATGGTCAATTCATACACCGAGCGGGTTGCGCCTTCCTTGACCCAGTTCAAGAGAATGGCTTTCTCGTCAGGAGGCGCCATGGTGGCCATGGGCCCGCTAAGGGCGCTCTCGAGAATCGAGCCTGTGCCGCTGCCGGCATAGCCGGCCACGAGATCCTGATAAGTGAGCAAATAGGGATTCGACCCGGGGGCTAGGCCGGCGTAGGTGAAATAGATGTTCAGCAACGCGAACAGGTAACCCAGTCCGAGAGTTAGCAGCGTCGCCGTGTACAACGCCCGCAGGCTGTAGGGTAGCTCGGAAAAGTGATGAAAAAGGCGGTGCGGCGGCGGCTGGACTTTCATGCTCGGACCTTATTCAAGGGATCACTTGGCGGGCACGCGGACGAACACGACCGCCCGCGGCTTCTGGCGAGAATAATACGCCGCAAGCCCTTTTATGTCGTCGCTGCTTAGCGCGTCGGCCATGGCCGCCATCTCTGAATTCCTGCGCGCGCCTGTCTGGTAGGCATGCAGGGCCGCTTCGAGGTAGTCCATTCGCTGTCCGGCCAGGGCGGGAATGTTGACCTGGGTGCTGTTGCCGTTGGGGCCGTGGCAGCGGTTGCATTTCTGGGCCCACTCGTCCGGGCTCAGCGGCCTGCTGACTTTGGCCGGCTTGGGTTCGAGAGCGGCGTAATAAGCGCCGAGGTTTTTCATGGCGGCGGCGTCGAGCCCGCTCGCGAGGCCTTTCATCGTCTCGTCGCCCCGCTTTCCGATCTTGTAGCTTTCCAGGGCCGCGGCGAGGTACGCCGAATCCTGGCCC
Organism: uncultured Alphaproteobacteria bacterium; assembly: GCA_963835885.1. Classification (GTDB taxonomy): domain Bacteria; phylum Pseudomonadota; class Alphaproteobacteria; order Rhizobiales; family Beijerinckiaceae; genus Roseiarcus. Next base: position 62,309 of record CAWIHF010000036.1, on the reverse strand, counting down.
GCCAGGCTCGGGTTAGCCGGGTTGGCGCTGACCCCCTGGTCGCCATGGCATCCGGCACAGCCGGCCGCCGCGGCCTTGCCCGCCGCGGCGTCGCCCTCGGCCGAGGTCTGCGCGCGCGCGGGTTTTTGCAGCGCGTAGAACAGCGCAATGTGATTCATGGTCGCGTCGTCAAGCGACGCGACCATCGCCTTCATCGTGTCGTTCTTGCGCTGGCCGCTTTTGTAGTCCTTCATTGCGGCCACGAGATACTGGGGCTCCTCTCCCGCCAGATTTGGCGTCCCGGGGGTCGCGCTGACGCCCGTCTCGCCGTGGCACCCGGCGCAGGCCGCCGCTGCGGTCTTGCCGACCTCGACCGGATCGACATACGGCGTCGCCCGCGCCTCGGGGGCTGGCTGCGCAGGCTCGAGGGAAGCGTAATAGGCCGCAACGTCGACGAGGGCGTCGTTACTGAAGAACTTCAACAGCCTCATGTTGGGGACGTTGTGGCCGCCCGGATGACCGCCGATTTGATAGGCCTTCAGCAGGCCGTAGATATAGGAGGGTCGCTGGCCCGCCAGATTGGGGACGCCCGCGGTTTTGCTGACCCCATCGGGGCCGTGGCAGCTCTCGCAAGACGCTTGGGCAAGCTCCTTGCCTTGCGCGATGTCCTCGGGCGTGGCGAACAGCGGCCGCAATTCATCGGCGCCCGCCATCGCCGTCTGGGCGATGGCGTCCGGCCGGCAAAGCCCGAACCCGAAGCCCGCAACGGCCAAGAATGCGACCAAGCTCCGCGCGTTGCTCGCTATCCCCATTCGCCGGATTCGTGCCTGTTTGGACCGGCATTGACCGGCTGAAGCCTGTCCTGCGGCTGAATTCGTCGCCCGGCGTAGCCGGAATGACCGAATCTTTTGCATTATGCTTCGCCTCGCACAAGCGACGGCTTGCAACCTTCATCGGCTTTGCGCTTGTGCTTGACCGGCGCGGGCGCAGCCTCCCTTGTCGTTATCTGGCGCGTCGGACGAGCGCCGAGAAAGGTGGCGTATTGTCGCAGGCCCGGGGCAAAAAAGGCCGCGCGATCAAAGTCGCTGTTTCCCGCTCCGCGCGCCAACCGATGCTCCCGACCTCGCCCTACCACTTGACCTTCAACGAGGCCATGACCGCCCCGACATTATAGTTGGGCGAGACGTAACCCGGCGTCAGGATGCTGATCGCCGTCCTCGCGGAGCCGGCGCAGAGCCCGTTGGTGAGGATAGGCGTGCACGCGTTGTCTTGCCAGTTGTGCTCGAGGAACATCGCGTACGTGCCGGCCACCGACAACTCCATATTGGGCGTCAGTTGGTAGCTCGCCTTGAGCGTGAAGGCGTTCATGATCGATTTGTTGTCCGGGTAGTTGGCCACGTCTTGATAGGTCTGGGTCACGCTGTTCAGCGGGACAAAGACGCCGTTGAACTGTCCGAACATGACGGCGCCGTAGGAAAACATGTAGTTGAGCCCGAGCTTGAGTTTGTCTGTCGCTTGCCATTCGCCGCTCACGCCGACCGTGTTGACGTCGGTCGTCTGCTTGTTTTGGAAATACCCCGCGCTGGTCGGGCAGGTGGCGGTGCCAATCGAATTGGCGCACGCGCCGTTGCCCAGGTTGTTGTAGAAGATCTGCTCGTAGTTGTAATAGGCGTGAAGGTTCACGCCCTCGACCGGGCGATAATTGCCGTCGATTCCGACCACGAAATTGTAGTCTGACTTGATGCCCGCGACCTGGTTGAGGAGGTTTGCGGGCGTCAGTGACGGGCCGCCGATCGTGCCTGGATAGTGAAAATCCTCGTTCACGGCCTTGAACGACAAACCGCCGGAGTAAGGGCCTCCGGGGGAATAGTCGGTCCGCAGGGTGACCCCGTTCGACGTCATGGGCGCCTGGTAATAGGCGCCGGATGGCGCCGCGCCAGCGCCGGTGCCGCCCTCCAGGGCCGCCCACGGCACCCAGTAGTTCAATACGCCGCTCCGGTCGATATAATCGTAGGTGATCCGACCCATAACGACGGAATTCATCATGCTGCTCAACCCGACCGTCACGTCACTGGTCTGGCTGGAGCCAACCTGGGCGTTGCTGCGGCTAATGTCGTAGAAGCTATAACCCGCCGTCAGGTTGGTGTTATGTTCCGGCCATAGGTGGTAGTCGACCGTGCCGCCGACTTTTTGCTTCAGCCACTCCTGCGGCACGACATAGGTCGCGGTGTTGGCGCTTGAATCCGGGCTGGCGCCGCCGCCCCACACCGCGCAAGCTTTGTCTCCGCTGACGTTGCATTGGTTCATGCTGACGTCGCGTTCATCGATGTTATAGTACAGGCGGGCGCTGAAGTTGCGGATCGGGGCGGAGGTGAGGGCGACGCCGCCTTGGACGACCTGGGCCATGATGCCGGGCGAGGTGGAGCTGGTTCCCTGGAAAGAACTGTTGAGATTGGAGACCCCGCCGAAGCCGCTGACGGGGAGGTAGGGATCGAGGGTATTCGCCGGGTACGTGTTGTCCTGCGCCTCGACGCCATAGCGGCCGTTCACGTTGATCCGAGACTGCCAGGGTAAATTGTAGCCGACCATGGCGGTCACGTACTGGGCGTCGTTGCTCGGCGGCGTCGAGTAGAGGCCGGTCATGGCGAAGGGCGCCGATGTTCCGGACGCCGGGAAGGGAAGGGCGATCGCTACGTTGTTGTCGGTGAAGTGGGAGAACATGTAGCCGAATTGAGCCTGGAGCTGGGCGGTGCTGTAGGCCGCCGTCAGCCTCAAGGTGTCGGTGTCGTAGTTGACGGGCAGCGCGAAGGCTTGGCCCCCCCAGCTCTCATCAATGGATTCCTCCACCGACCCCTCTTTGTGTTCGTGGCTCACGACGAAACGGAAAGTCCAGTCATTCCAGAGGTATTTGCCGTTCAGCCCGACGCGGTCGCGTCGCGTGCCGACTTGGTAGGGTTGCTCGGCGCCGGCGATCTTCGAAGAATTCGGGTATGCGAACCCCGTGGTCGGGGTGCCTTCCTTCCGCGGGGAGTTGGTTGCGCCGCCCCAGGGCTGAAGGCCGTTAAGCACTGCGTTGCCGCCGTTGACCGTATAAATCGAGTCGATGATGTTGCCGGTGTAGGAGATCGCGTTGTACCAGGCGTCGATCCCCCATTGTCCCTGATTGCCCCAGGCGAAGTTCAGCGCGGCGTTCGGCCCGATGTCGTTCCAGGTTTGGCCTGAATACCTACTGTCTTTGAAACTGTTGGTTTGACATTGTCCGCCCAAGGGCGTCCGGCAGGGATATGGGGCCCGTGCCCAGGTCGTCGCCGAACTGGAAATTGATATTGTTGCCGGTGAACTCCCAGTACATCGTGCCAGGGGAGTCCCACACGGGGAGAGTCAGGGAGCTGAAATTGAATAATCCGTCGACGCCCTGCTCGGTGAAGCCGTTGTAGCGGCCGTACTGGCCGGTGTTGGCACCCCACAACCCCAGCACCCCGAACTCGACCTCGTTTTCCGTGAACGATTCGGGGACTGGCGCCGCCGCCTCCTTGGTGGTGGGAAGAAGATCGGCGCCCACCGCGTTGAGCGGCAGCAGGCATACTCCGCTCAACAATATTGCGCGGAGAGCGAATTTTTGCGTCATCTCGGCCCCCTTAGCCCGGTTTTATCGCGGGGTGATCGTGTCAGCGGAAGAAATAAGCGCCGTTCGGACTGTTCGACCCGTGGATCTGGGAGTGACAATTCAGGCACAACCGCTGGTTCCCCAAGGCGCTGTTGAAGAGGGCCTTCCCCAGCAGGTTGCCGGGCAGCGCATGCGCTCCGCCGAACGCTCCGCCGCTGTTATTCGAAACCGCGCTGTGGCAGCTCGAACACATGAAACCCATATTCTCTTTCATCAGCCGCGCCTCGGTCGAACCGTGCGGGGTGTGGCAGTTGGTGCAATCCTCACGCACCGGCTGGTGCTCCCACAGCATCGGCCCGCGCTTGTCCTGGTGGCAGTTGTAGCAGGTCTCGTTGACCGAGAATTCCTTGAGCGCGTGGGGGCCGGCCGAGCCGTGCGGATTATGGCAATCCGAGCAAACCACCAGGCCCTCCTGGATCGGATGATGCGAATACTCCAAGCTCTCGGCCCGCTGTTGCTGATGGCAGGCGAAGCAAACCTCGGGCTGGGTCTTCTTCACCAGCACCGGATCCTTGGCGACGTGAACCGTATGGCAATTCACGCAGGCGACGCCATCGTTCTGCATCTTGCTGCCCACCCAGTTGATGCGCTGACCTCCTTCATGGCAGTTCATGCACTGTTCATTGCGCTGCTCGACCGGCGAGGCGTGGGGACCGTTGAAGACCACCGCCGGCTCGACATCCCCTCCTTTCGAGCGGCTCGCGACATGCGCCGCGCTGGGACCGTGGCAGCTTTCGCAGCCCCCGCCGGCCATGGGCGTACGCTGATCGCCCTTCCTGGCCATCGGCGAGTATCTGAGGAACGCCTTGATGTGCGGGTCCTGACCGTGGCAGCCCAGGCAGACTTGCGGATCGCCCTTGGCGAATCCACTGGCGTCGTCACTGGCGGCTGAGACAACCTTTTTGACTTTGACCCGTTTGCTGTCGACGGCCGCGACAAGCACGGGTTCCGCGGCCTTCATCGTTTGAGCGAAGTCGAGCAGCGCGGCGTAATCGTCCGAGCGAGTGTTGTCTGCGCCCTTCAGCCTGGCATGGATTGAATTGTCGGGAGCAGCGGACCCCGAGGCGTCGGCGATTTTGGCGAAACTGACCACCACAGAAGAGGCGTCTCCGCCTGAGGCGGCGGCGCGCAACCCGGCGTGGATGGCGTCGTCGGGCGCGACGGCCGCGGCGCCCGAGGCGGTCGCGCTGCGCAACCCGGCGTGGATGGCGTCGTCGGGCGCGACGGCGGCGGCGCCCGAGGCGGTCGCGCTGCGCAACCCGGCGTGGATGGCGTCGTCGGGCGCGACGGCGGCGGCGCCCGAGGCGGTCGCGCTGCGCAGTCCGGCGTGGATGGCGTCGTCGGGCGCGACGGCCGCGGCGCCCGAGGCGGTCGCGCTGCGCAGCCCGGCGTGGATGGCGTCGTCGGGCGCGACGGCCGCGTCGCCCGAGGCGGTCGCGCTGCACAGCCCGGCGTGAATGGCGTCGTCGGGCGCGGCGGCCTCGCCGCCCGAGGCGGTCGCGCTGCACAGGCCTGCGTGAGTGGCGTCGTCGGGCGCGGCGGCCTCGCCGCTCGAAGCGTCGGCGGTCTTGACGAAATCCTGCAGCACCGAATAGGCGTCGCCCCCCGAAGCGGTCGCGCCGTGCAGCCCGGCATGAATGGCGTCGTCGGGCGCGGCGCCCTGTCCCCGCATCGGCAACGGAACCGTTCCCGAGGAGTCGGCGACCTGGACGAAATCGCGCAGCACGGAATAGGGATCGCGGGCGCCGGAGGTCTCACGGGCGCTCGCCTGATCAGGGCTCGGCGACTGTGCGAAGTTCAAAGGCGCGACGCGTTGCGTCTGCACGAAATCCTGCAGCGCGGCAAAGGCGTCGTCCCTGGTGTGAACGGAGATTACCGGCGTCGGTTCGGCGGCGATCGGCTGGCCCATGATGAACGCGCCCGCCAAGAACAGTCGGGCAGCCAGATCGACGATCGGCGTTTTCTTCGCGTACTCCTGCCGGCGGGCGCGCTTCGCTGAGTTTCGGTTCGATGGCGGGATCAGCAGCATATCCAGCGCTTTTCGAATTTTCCGCCTCATGCGCCCCTCTTGTTGTTCTTTGTTCTTATAGCCGTCGGCGCCGCCCTCACATGCCGCTCGGCGCGCCGCTCACGGAAAGCTAGCCGCCATTCAGATCGTCGATCAATCCATATTCTGAACCCATACAAAATTCAGTGAGATAGTCACATTTCGGCCACAGGTGTGATGGCGTCCTCGCCATTTTTGGGGACGCACGGCTATCCGCAGGAGCCATTCGGCATCGTCGCAGCCGCCGCGCCACCCGATTTTGGCCGCAAAGTCGAGCCGGAAGAGCCAAGAAGACGGTGTGATTCGGCGCGGCGTCGCAGGAACGTTGCGTCTTTCGCCCGATCCTTTTGGCTTAACTGTCGAAACCGTCTCGAATGGCCGCGCCCAACCATGCCGATTCGATCAAGAGACGACTTGCTCTCGTGCAAACACCAGAAGACGCTTTCCGTTAGGGCTGGAGCGGCTCCCTTATGCGGTCAATTGTTCTTGGCCCCCTCGAAAATCCAGCTCCAAATGTTGTTGCGGAGACAGTTTGGCAACGCCTTATGCCCGAACGGCATCCTGACTTTTGCCCGGCCCTCGATGAGCACCACCAGATTGCTGTCGTCGGGATGGCCGGGAATCACCATTGGCCCGAATTTTGTGCCCTTCATCAACCCGTCGTAACTTGTTAAATCGAGCCCGCTTTCATTGTAACCTTGGCCGCCCGGTTGATGACACGATACACACCATCCCCTCAGAATGGGCGCGATGTCTTCGGAAAAGCTCAACTGGCCTTTTTGCGCGCATGCCTCGTGAATTGGCGCGAAAAACGTTGCTCCCGCCAATGAAAGACCGCCGGCGGCAACGCTGACGAGCATGAGCCTTCGCTTCTCCATGAGTCTTTCCTTCCAGATCGCCCTCACGGACGAGGCGCGATTTTGTTCTTGCCGCAGCCTGATCCGTTCGGAAGACCGGTTTTCACTTTTCCGGATCATCTGTCAACGGCGGGCAAGAACCGCGCGCCGCTCACTTCCCGGGCCTCGCCGAACGCGGCTTCCGCGACCTCAAATCGGGCGACCTCGACGTCCGCCCGATCCACCATCGCCGTTAGGAGTCAAAGCTCGGCTGAGCAGGATTGGCTGTTAGCGGGCGCCCACGTCCCGCGATCGAGGTCATTAACCGAAGGGAACAGAGCAAGAACATTTTCTTCCGTGCCGACATCCTCTGTGCTATCCCGTGGAGATCGCCGACGACGACAAAGGAGGACGGCATGGACGAGAACCCCCGCAAGACAACGCCATACAGCCGGTCCGCAAGGAACAGGCTGATCGTTGAGCGGCTGCGCGAAGGCTTCGGCTATGACGAGATCGCCCGCGAGCAGAAACTGTCCGGGCGGCGCGTCCGCCAGATCGTCCAGCAGGCCCTGGAAGGCCGCGAGGCGCTGGACAGCGCTGTCCACGCCCATATGCAGATCGATCGGATCGGCCAGGCCATGCGGGTCGCGGGCGATGCGCTGGCGCGCGGCGACGTGCGGGCGGTCGCGCCGTTCATCAAGGCGGTCGAAAAGCTCGACGGCTATCAGTCGCTCGCGCGCCAGGTCGCCCCGAAACGGGAGAACATGAGCGATGGCGACAAGCTGGTCATGCAGAATCTGGTCGCTCGAATCCGAAGGCAGGTTCTCGACGAGAGAGGGAGGCGGAACAAGCGGTCGCCGCAGCCGCCGCTGCGCCGGCCGCGGCCCCGGAGCCTCCCGCCTTCGTTGCGCCGCCGCTGGCCCCCGAACTTCAATCCGCAGCGCTGGGCCCGGAGCCGGAGGCCGCCGCCGACGTCGCGCCTCCGATCGCTTGCATCCACCCCTTGAGCCCATGGGGGACATGGGCGCGCTGATGCGCCGCGAGAATCGCGCTCCGCCGGCCCGGAATCGCGCTAAGTCACTGATATCCTTCGCTCGTGGCTGAAATTTTTTGCAATTTTCTGAAATTTTCTGAAGCTTTTTGGAAGCCCCGCGGAAGCGCTTGGAAATTTTTTGAAATTTTTTGAAACTTATTGCACCCCGGAAATCCCAAGCTTCCCGCCACCCTCGCCCGGAGGAGACCGTGATCCCCGGACGAGATCGGCGAATTGGGTGCGGGCACCCTCAAGCGTCCGCGAATGCGCCCTGCTGCGCCCCACGGCGCCGCCGCCTCGCGGTTCGCTCGTCGTCTTGCTCGGCCTGCGCCTTCATGCCGCAGTTTCGCAGACGCCTCGCGTCACAGTTTCGAGGAGATTGCGGGCTACCTCGTTTCCCATGCGCTTCAGCGCCCCGGAAGCGGAGCGCCCGATGTGCTCGTCGCGCTGGGGTGCGGACCGGTTCCGGCGACGGCCGATGAGGTCGCCGCCGCGGCGCGCTGAACGGGCGAGCCCCGCATCTGGGCGCCCGCTGCGTGCGAGCCCTCGTCATGACGAGGCAAAGAGCAATCGGCGGCGAGGAGAGCGGGAAATGACCAACGACGTCCAAGCTGGCGCCCCGCGCGCGTCGCAGGCAATCGCCGCCGACAGGCCGGCAATCGCATCCGAATTGCCGACCGCGGCCGAACTGGCTGGCCTCTCCGAAGCCGAGGCCGAGCGGCGGCTCGCGCAGTACGGCGAGAACGCGCTCGCCGAGCATCACGTGGGCGTGCTCGAGCGCCTGGCCCATTTCTTCTGGGGACCGATCCCCTGGATGATCGAGATCGCGGCTTTGCTCTCTGGCCTGCTGCGCCACTGGGACGATCTGTCGATCATTCTCGTCATGCTGTTCATCAACGCGGGCGTCGGCTTCTGGCAGGAGTTCAAGGCCGACAACGCCATCGCGCTCCTGAAGCAGCGGCTGGCGCTGAAAGCCCGCGTCAAGCGCGACGGCGCCTGGAAGGATGTCGAAGCCCGCCTGCTGGTGCCCGGCGACGTCGTCCTGGTCGGCCTCGGCAATATCGTTCCAGCCGACATGAAGCTCGTCGAGGGCGACTATCTCAGCGTCGACCAGTCGGCGCTGACCGGCGAATCGCTGCCGGTCGACAAGAAGGTCGGCGACGAAGCCTATTCCGGCTCGATCGCCAAGCAGGGCGAGATGACCGGCCTCGTCACCGCGACCGGCATGGACACCTATTTCGGCAAGACCGCCAATCTCGTCCAGCAGGCGAAGACGGTGTCGCATTTCCAGCGCGCGGTGTTGAAGATCGGCAATTTCCTCATTCTGACGACGGTCGGCCTCGTTCTGCTGATCGGCCTCGCTGCGCTGTTCCGTCACGACCCGCTGCTCGAGACGCTGCAGTTCGCCCTCATTCTGACGGTCGCCTCGATTCCGGTGGCGCTGCCCGCCGTGCTTTCGGTGACGATGGCGGTCGGCGCCGAGAGGCTCGCGCGGATGAAGGCGATCGTGTCGCGCCTCGTCGCCATCGAGGAGATGGCGGGCATGGACATCCTCTGCAGCGACAAGACGGGCACGCTGACCAAGAACCAGCTGACCCTCGGCGACGCGCAGCCGGCGCGCGGCGCGACGCAAGAGGAGCTCATGCTCGCCGCTGCGCTCGCGTCGCGGCGCGATGCGCCGGACGCGATCGATTCCGCCATCCTCGCCGCCGAACCCGTGGGGTTGAAGCTCGATTCCTACGCCGTGCGCGCATTCCGGCCGTTCGATCCGGTGGTGAAGCGGGCGGAGGCGGACGCCGAGGCGAACGGCGCCCGCTTCACCGTCGGCAAGGGCGCGCCGCAGGTGATCCTCGACCTCTGCAAGCCCGACGCCGCCGAGCGCAAAGCGATCGAAGCGCTGGTCGAGGCGGACGCCGGCAGGGGCTATCGGACGATCGGCGTCGCCCGCGCCGACGCCCCGGGAAGCTGGCGTTTCCTCGGCCTCTTGCCGCTGTTCGATCCGCCGCGCGACGACAGCGCCGAGACCATCGCCGCGACCCGCGCGATGGGCGTCGACGTCAAGATGGTGACTGGCGACCACGAGGCGATCGCCGCGGAGACCGCGGCAAAGCTGGGGCTCGGCCGCAAGATCGTGGTGGCGGCGGACGCCTTCGCCGAAGGACGCCCCGATCCGGACGCCGCGCGCATTGTCGCCGCCGACGGCTTCGCCCGCGTCTTCCCCGAGCACAAGTTCAAGATCGTCAAGATCCTCCAGGCCGCAGGCCACATCGTCGGGATGACGGGTGACGGCGTCAACGACGCGCCGGCCCTGAAACAGGCCGATATCGGCATCGCGGTCAGCGGCGCGACCGATGCGGCGCGCGCCGCCGCCGATCTCGTGCTGACCGCGCCGGGCCTCTCCGTCATCACCAGCGCGATCGAGGAGGCGCGGCGCATCTTCGAGCGCATGACGAGCTACGCCATCTACCGCATCGCCGAGACGATGCGGCTTCTCCTGTTCATGACCGCGAGCATCCTGATCTTCAATTTCTATCCGGTGACTGCGGTCATGGTGGTGCTGCTCGCCCTCCTCAACGATCTGCCGATCATGATGATCGCCTATGACAATGCGCCGGTCGCTGAGAGGCCGGTGCGCTGGGACATGGCGCGGGTGCTGACCATCGCCACGGCGCTCGGCGTCTACGGCGTCATCGAGAGCTTCGTGCTCTTCTGGATCGTCCGCGACTATTTCGGGCTCGCGAAGCCGGTCGTCCAGGCGCTGATTTTCTTGAAGCTGCTCGTCTCGGGCCACATGACGATCTACCTCACCCGCAATGTCGGGCCGGTGTGGGAGCGCCCCTGGCCGAGCTGGAGGCTCGTCGTTCCGGCCGAGGCGACCCAGGTCGTCGGCACGCTCGTCGTCGTCTACGGCTTCTTCATGTCGCCGACCGGCTGGCCGCTCGCGCTGATGGTCTGGGCCTATACGCTCGTCTCGTTCTTCGTCGCGAGCGCGGTCAAGATCGGCGTCTACCATTTGATCGCGCACCGCCCCGGCCGGCAAGCCCGCCATCTCGCGCGCGCCGAGGGCTCGCTATCTGATTATTTCCATCAAATTGCGGCGAGCAAGGGAGCAGAACGATGACACGGCGGATTCTGGTTGCGACCGACGGCTCGGAAGCCGCAGACCGCGCACTCGATTACGCAGCGCGGCTCGCCAAGCGCGAAGGAGCCGACCTCCTCATCGTCAACATCATCGGCGGCTACGGCCTGCCCGACGGGGTCTTCGCACGCATGATCGACGCCAAGCAGGCTTCGCTGAAGGAAATGCTTGACTCGATATCAGCGCAAACCCTGACGAAGGCGCGCGAGCGGGCGCGAGCGTCCGGCGCGGATTCGATCCAGCTCGAATCGCGCTCGGGCGACATCGCCGAGACGGTCATCGAGATCGCCAAGGAGAAAGCGATCAACGCAATCGTCGTGGGTAAGCGCGGCGCGGGACCGATCCAGCGACTCCTGCTCGGCAGCGTATCGCAAAAGCTCGTCAGTCTCGCTCCCGTGCCGGTGATCGTCGTTCCGTGAATCACTCCACGTGAGTCACGCGAGCGAAACCTCGCATCTTCGGGTCGACGCCGAATTGAGCGTCATGTCCGAAATCGTATCGACCAGTTCCAGCGAGTGGTGAAGGCATCCTCGGTTCAAATTTGGCGAGGACGCTCAAGGCGAGATTCGTCTGCCGTTCGGGCGAAACCGCCAAATGCAGGCCCCGATCGAAACCCGCCAAGGCGAGGGCCATCGGAGAGAATCCCCCGGTAAGCCGCGCCAAGCAATGCCTCCTCTGACGCCAAAGCCAAACACGAGGCTCGCCTGGTCCGTAGGGATCTCTCTCAATTGCGAGGTTCGGCTTGTCCAAGGTATGCGATAGCTACGCTAGCGTCGTGGTTTCCGCCCGACGCCAAAGGAAGCGATGGCATGACTGCGCTGCAAGGCAAGAAGGGGCTGATTGTCGGAGTGGCGAATGAACGCAGCATTGCTTACGGTTGCGCGCGCCACTTCCGCTCTGCGGGCGCCGATCTGGCGATCACCTATCTGAATGCGAAGACGGAACGATATGTTCGTCCGCTCGCGTCAGCGCTCGGCTGCGAGGTCGCTCGGCAATGCGATGTCTCCATTCCCGGCCAGCTCGAAAGCGTCTTCGAGGAGATCGCTGCAAAGTGGGGAAGGCTCGATTTCGCGCTTCATTCCATAGGCTTCGCGCGCGCGGAAGATTTGCACGGTCGCCTTATCGACTGTTCCGCGGACGGCTTCGCTTACGCCATGCAGGTTTCCGTGCATTCGTTTTTCCGCATGGCGAGGGCCGCGGAACCCTTGATGGCTTCCGGCGGCTGTCTGTTGGCGATCACCTTCTACGGCGCCGAAAAGGTCGTGCAGCACTATGGCGTCATGGGGCCCGTCAAGGCGGCGCTCGAAACCGCAGTCGAATACATGGCGGTCGAGCTGGGCGAAAAGAAGATCCGGGTCAACGCCATTTCTCCTGGGCCGGTGGCCACGCGTTCGGCGGCAGGCCTCAGTCATTTTGACGAACTGCTCGACCGAGCCGCCAGACAAGCGCCGGAGCGCCGACTCGTTACGCCCGACGACGTCGGCGCATTGGCCGCATTTCTGGTGAGCGACGAGGCGAGCGCCATCACGGGCAACATCTCCTATGTGGATGCAGGCTACCATGTCGTGGCTTGACCTCGTCCCTCGTCGGCTGAGGCCCTCGGTTTGGGCTCGGCTTATCGACTGAGACCATTTCTGCCGTCGGCCCTCCGCCGAAGCCGTTCCGCAGCGCATCTCTTAGGGCGGAGGCGCAGCGGCCGCCATTGCGATTTGCCTTGCCTTTCGGCGCCGCCTTCGGAAGGCTCGCGCGACCCATGACGAATCCGAACGCGACTTCCGGCCTCCCCAGTGTGGCCTCCGAGCGGCTCACCCTGCGCGGCGAGGCGCGGTTCTGGCGCGTCAGCGTCGCCCTGTTCTTCGGCAGCTTCGCCACCTTCGCTCTGCTCTATTGCGTCCAGCCGTTGATGCCGGCCTTGGCCCGGGCGTTCTCGCTGTCTCCCGCCGCGGCGAGCCTGTCGCTTTCGGCGGCGACAGGCGTGCTGGCGGTCGCCATGTTCGGAGCCGGCGCGCTGTCGGACGCCGTGGGGCGCAAGGCGGTGATGGCCGCATCGCTCACGGCCGCAGCCGCGGCGACCTGCGCCGTCGCGCTTTCGCCCAACTGGCCGACCCTGATCGCTATGCGCGCACTGACCGGGTTCGCGCTTTCCGGGGTTCCGGCTGTCGCCATGGCGTATCTCGCCGAGGAGATGGATCGATCCGCGGTCGGGCTTGCCATGGGCCTCTATATTGCCGGCAGCACGCTCGGCGGCATGGGCGGACGGCTGTCAGTCGCGGCGATCGCCGATGTCGGCGGTTGGCGCGCGGGAGTGGGCGCCATCGGCGCATTCTCGCTTCTCTGCTCGGCCCTGTTCGCCCTGTCCCTGCCGTCGCAGCGCATGGCCGTCCCGAAGATACATGCGCTCGCCGTCCTGCCGGCGATCCGGCTTCATCTCAGCGACCCGGGCTTGCGCAACCTCTATGCGCTGGGCTTTCTGGTGATGGGGGCCTTTGTCACCACCTACAACTACATCGGCTTTCGCCTCGCGGCGCCGCCGTTCTCGCTGAGCCAGGCCTCGATCGGCCTCGTCTTCGTCATCTATCTCGTCGGCGCGGTCGTTTCGCCGACCGCAGGCGAGCTCGCCGAGCGTTTCGGCCGGCGGCGGGTCATCGGGTCCGGCGATCGTCTTGATGCCGCTCGGCGCGCTCTTGACCCTGCCTGACAGCCTGCCCCTGACGATCTTCGGCGTCGGTCTGGTGACGGCGGGATTCTTCGGCGGGCACTCGATCGCCTCGAGCTGGATCGGACTCAGGGCGGAGAAGGCGCGGGCGCAGGCGAGCGCGCTTTATCTCTTCTTCTACTATCTCGGCTCGAGCGTGGCTGGCTCGCTCGGCGGCTGGCCCCTCGCCTGGGCGGGGTGGCCGGGCGTCGCCGTCTTCGTCGGCGCTCTTGCCGGGCTCGCGCTTCTCGTTGCGCTGCGGCTTGCGCGCGTGCCGCCGCCGGTCCATGTCAAGCCGAAGTAGGAGCCCGGGCGCGATGGAATGGCGCGACGAAGGCCTCGTCATCGGCGTTCGCAGGCATGGCGAGCATTCGGCGATCGTCGAGGCGATGACCCGCTCGCACGGCCGCCACTTCGAACTCGTGCGGGGCGGACGATCCAAGCGCCTCGCCGCAGCGTTGCAGCCCGGCAATTCGCTCGGCCTCGTCTGGCGCGCGCGACTCGACGAACATCTTGGCGCCTATGCGGTCGAGCCCCTGAACGCGAGGGCCGGGCGGCTGATGGGCAGCGCGCTGGGGCTTGCCGGGATCAACTATCTCGGCGCGCTGGCGCGGCTCCTGCCCGAGCGCGACCCTCACCAAGCCGTCTTCGAGGCGCTGATCCTGATCGTTGATCGGCTTCACGATGCCGCGATCGCGCCAGCGCTCGTCGCGCGGTTCGAGGCGCAAGTCCTGGCCGAGTGCGGCTTCCGGCTGGATCTTTCCCGCTGCGCCGTGACCGGAACGAGCGAAGGCCTCTCCTATGTGTCGCCGCGCTCAGGGCGGGCGGTGAGCCTTTCGGCCGGCGCGCCGTGGCGCGACCGACTTCTGCCGCTGCCGGCTTTCTTGCGCGAGGGCGCGCCGCTCGAAGCGCCGCCGAGCGCCGAGCAGGTCGCAGACGGATTCCGCATGACGGGCTTCTTTCTGTTGCGCGATGTCTTCTCGACCCGCGGCCAGTCGCTGCCCGATTCCCGCCGCGCTTTTCTTGCGGCGGCGGCGAAGGCGGGCAAGGAATAACCCGCGGCGGTCAGATCCCCGCGTACCATTCGTAGCCGCGGTCTTCCCAAAAGCCGCCGCGACCGTGCGCAAGCCCGGCGAAGCTTTCGATCGCCTCGATCCGCATGACGTATTTGGCCATCTTATAGCCGAGCTGGCGCTCGACCCTGAGGCGCAGCGGCGCGCCGTGCTCGACCTTGAGCGGCGCGTAGTTCATTTCGTAGGCGAGGATCGTCTGCGGGTGAAAGGCGTCGACAAGGTCGATCGTCTCATAATAGCGCCCGGTGTTATCGAGCGTCTCCTCCAGCGTGTCGGCGCAGAAGAAGGCGATGAAGCGCGCCTGCGGCTTAAGCCTGGCGGCGGTGAGCAGCGTGGACAGCTCGGCCCCCCTCCATTGGCCGATGCAGCTCCAGCCCTCGACGCAGTCGTGTCGGGTGATCTGCGAGCGCGACGGCAGCGCGCGCAGATCCGCGAGCGAAAGCTTCATCGGCCGCTCGACGAGGCCGCCGACCTCGAGCCTCCACTCGGCGAAGCCGCCGCGGCGAAGGGCGACATATTCCGAATCGTCCGGATCGATCGAGCCATTTGGCTTGAAATAGGAGGTGATCGCGCCGGGCGGATATTCACGGGCGAGCGCGAGGCGGGGCGCGAGCAGGGCGCGTTGGGCTGCTTCGGTGAGGCTCTCGGCCCTATCGAGAAGAGACATCACCCCCGGCGAGCGCGAATCGAGGCTGCAACCGGAAAGCGGCAGGAGGCTCCCGGCCGCAAGGCCGCTGAGCATCGTGCGGCGGCTGATCAGGGGCGCTTGGCTCATCGTATTTCCCCCGGCGTTTCTTCCGGAATGCGGAACCGGCCGGTGATCATGGAGCGCATGTTGTTGAACACCCCCGAAAGCAGCACCATCGCGATATGCACAACGACGAAAGCGACGAGGCAGGCCGCCAAGACAAAATGCACCGTCCGCGCCGACTGACGTCCGTGGAACAGAGGGACCAGCCAGGGAAAGGCCGCGTCCATCGCCGGCGACATCGTTAGCCCCGCCAGCACAAGCACGGGAAACGCGACCACGACAGTCAGGTAAGCAAGCTTCTGCAACACGTTGTAGCGGAGCGCCTCGTTCCCCTTCGGAAAGCGCAAACGCGCGTGATCGAAGACCGTGCGTGGGATCGCATCAAGATCGGCCTTCGTCGGCAGGAGATCGCGCAGATGGCGCCCGACGAGGAGGTTGGCGACATAGACGAGCCCGTTCAGGACGAGCAGCCAGGCGAAGAAGAAGTGCCAGCGCCTTCCCATGGCCAGATCCTGCTCGGCCGGCAGTGTGGCCCAAGAGGGAAATCCGCGCTCCTCCATCTCGCCGTCAGGTCCGCGCGAGGCGCCGAAGAGGCCCGTCGTGTCGAACGAGCGCCCGAACAGAGTCGTCACGCCGGTCACGTCGCCGTCGTCATTCTCCCGGGCGGAAAAGGAGAAGAACGGATGCTTGAATTGGGTCGCTTCGCCCCAGCTCAGCGCCGGACGGGCGTTGAAGATCTGTAGCCCGCTCATCAAGAGCATGAGAAAGCAGAGCGCGTTGACCCAATGGCAGACGCGCACCAGAACCGAATGACGGATAACGACGCGAGGGGTGGCGAGCGACGGCGCCGAGGATGTCGAGGGAATGGAGGCCATCGCGACGATCTCCGCAAAGCGGCGCTCGAACTTGGTGGGGACGGGGGCGAAAGTTTTGTTTCGGGCACGCTACGGACGCATTGGTGGTTTTTTTGGGCGGCTGCAACTCGGCTCCCCGTCGGCTTGTCGGCGGAGCGCGGCCGTCTTCATCGGTTCTCTTAAGCTGTGGCGCCCACGGTGGCGGGGCGCCACGCGCGACCGTCATCCGCTTGAAGAGCATACTGCGGGGCGCCGCCGCGCGATTCATTTCCTGGGTCACCTTGCGACGGGCCGGGGCCGCATAGGCGCGGCCGCGCGGCCGGATTGATGGAACGCGGATCCCCGTGTCTGCGTTATTTTCGCGCCGGCGGCCGGGAGAAACTGGGATGATCGAGCGGGGGCTTCAGCAAGGCGCGCGTTTCGACTCCGCTTCGTTGGGCGCCACGAAACGGGCTGACGGCGTTATCGACGCCAATTCCGGGGCCCAGGTCGAAATCCACCCGACAATCGGCTTCGAAGACGTGACGGGGAGCGGCATGGACAAACTGCTGGCCCTGCTCCTCGTTCTTACGCTCGCGTGCGGCATGGCCGCCGGAGTGACCATCAGCCTCGCGCCGGCTTACGCAGACCGTTCCGGCGACGGATATTAGACTAGCTAACACGCCGAGGTAGGGCGCGTTGGTCCCATAACAGCAATGACCGGAGGCGGCGAACGCTACCCTTGAATGGCTTTCGGCGGGCGCCCGCGTTTGCGCGCGCCAGTTGTTCCCCGAATCTGTCCGAGCCCGCTGGCTTTCGCCATGGCCGACCGCGCCGCCGCATAATTTGGAGCAACCATAGGATAATCGGCCGGAAGCTTCCATTTCGCCCGATATAGCTCTGGCGTCAGGCCATGCGCCGCAAGGTGCCGCTTTAGCGATTTGAACTGTCCGCCGTCCTCCAGACAAATCAAATATTCCGGGGTGATTGATTTGCGGACAGGCACCGCCGGCTCCTTCGCCTCTTCTTTGAAGGCGGGATTCTCGGCCTCGCCCGAGAGCCTCGCCAGGGTGTCGTGTATTGATTGAATAAGGGCAGGCAGTTCGCCCTTTGGGACAGGGTTATTGGAGACGAACGCGGCCACCACTTCGGCGGCCATTTCAAGTGTAACTGGTTGGGGCATGGTGAAAGTCCTCGCCGAGTGGCCGGATCGAGGTTACGCCTCCGTTTCCGATTCGTCGAGAGTTGGCGACACGACTTGTAACACGACTTGGCGAAGCTAGTCGGCCACTCTGCCGACGCGGCCGTCGACCATGCGGGTCCCCACCGATGACGCCATTGACCGAACCCGGGGGTTGAAGACGTCAAGTCGCATTTATGGCGGTACGAACACTTTTTTGTGATAATTGTGAGTTATCCACAGAATATCGACATTCCGAACTTGATTGCAGCCAATGCCGGTGTGAACGTCTGTAACGGTATCAGCCAAGCAGCGGCCAAGCAAAAGTGTTCAGTTAGGTAAAATTCTGCGGGGGAGGGCTTTTTGGTGTCTGAGCTTGCGGCGTTCGAAAGACTTGATTTGGTGCTGAAAAGGTGCAGAGAAGAGTTGTCGGCTCTTGGAGATAACCTTCTTGTTTACATAATCGGTATCGCGATTTTGCATGTTAGAAAGAAAAGGGAAAGCCTTAGCCAAGCTTCTAACGCGAAGTCTGGCGGACTCAAGCTCGTCGACGCCTAGTCGGTGTGCGCGGCCTGGGCCAGATCACGGATCTGCGAGAATGCGCTGATCGGACATAGGCCGACATCAGCCCTCCGATTGCGAACTTCGGTTGTTCGAGAAGTTCACTTAACGTTTGCCGATCGACGCCCGGACAATTTTGCACGGATCGTTTTTTCACGCGCTGCTCAACGGAGAAGTCATTTCCACCATAACCGTCGCGGGCGCAAACGGCCTGATCAAAGGGGCGAGGCTGGACCAAATGGCGTAGGGTTCGCAGATGCTCGGCGTTTGTTATTACCCTGAACATTGGCCGGAAGATTGGTGGGCCGAGGACGCGCGACGCATGCGCGAGTTGGGCGTCGCCTATGTGCGCATCGGCGAATTCGCCTGGTCCCGCTATGAGCCGAGCCGTGGCGAGTTTAATTGGGGTTTTTTGGATCGGGCGATGAACGCGCTCGGCGACGCCGGGCTGCGAATTGTGCTCGGCACACCGACCGCGGCGCCGCCGAAGTGGCTCATGGACGAATATCCAGACATCGCGCCGGTCGACGATCAGGGCCGGCCGCGCGGATTTGGCTCCCGCCGGCACTACACCTTCTCATCGCAGGTCTATCGCCGCGAAAGCGCGCGAATTGTGGAGGCGCTGGCGGAGCGCTATGGCCGGCACAAGGCGCTGGTCGGCTGGCAGACTGACAACGAATACGGCTGCCACAATACCGTGCTGTCGTGGGGCGCGGAGGACCTGAAAGCTTTTCGCGACTGGCTTCGGCGCAGCTATCAATCGCCTGAGCAGCTCAACGAGGCCTGGGGATCCAGATTCTGGTCCATGGAGGTGCGCAGCTTCGACGAAGTGTCGCTGCCGAATCTGACGGTGACGGAGCCCAATCCTGCGGCGCGGCTCGACTATTGGCGGTTCCAGTCGCAGCAGGTGGCGGCTTATAACCGCATGCAACGCGAGATCATCCGCCCTCATTCGCCTGGCCGGTGGATCACCCACAATTTCATGGGCTTCTTCAACGAATTCGATCATTGGCCGCTCAGCGAGCATCTCGATTTCGCGTCGTGGGATTCCTATCCGACCGGCCTCGTTGAGCACTTTCCGTTCGAGGAATCCGAGCGCTTGCGCTGGCAAGACGCGTCGCACCCGGATGTCGCGCCGTTTCACCACGACCTTTATCGCGGCGTCGGTCGGGGGCGCTTCTGGGTGATGGAGCAGCAGCCAGGACCGGTCAACTGGGCGCGGTGGAACCCGGCCCCAGCGCCCGGAATGGTCCGCTTATGGACGATTGAAGCGCACGCCCACGGGGCCGAAGTCGTCAGTTACTTTCGCTGGCGACAAGCGCCCTTCGCCCAGGAACAGATGCATGCCGGGCTCAATCTGCCGAGTTCGCACGAGCTTTCGCGCGGCGGCCGAGAAGCGGCGACGGCTGCGGGCGACCTGGCGCGGCTCGGCGACCTGCCTGAGAGCGCCTGGGCGCGAGTGGCGGTCGTCTATGACTATGAGGCGCATTGGATCACTGCGATACAGCCGCACGGGGCTGATTTCCGTTATCCGGAGTTGGTCTTCCGCTGGTACGAAGCGATCCGTCGTCTCGGGCTCAACGTCGATTTCGTGCGGCCGGGCGCGGCGCTCGACAATTATCGTCTGGTGTTGGCGCCGTCCCTGCCTGTCGTGTCGGAGGACGCCGAAAGGGCTTTCGCGGCAGCGACCGGAATTGTCATGTTCGGCCCCCGTTCCGGCTCGAAAACCCGCCATTTTTCCATCCCCGACGAATTGCCGCCGGGGCCGCTGCAGCGGCTTTTGCGTTCACGCGTGATCGAAGTCTCCTCGATGCGACCCGGCGTCAAGGTCGCCCTTGGCGGCGCGATCTCAGGCCACGCGGAGCGTTGGCGCGAATTCATGGAGACGCGCGCCGAAACGCTGGCGACCTTCTCCGATGGCGCGCCGGCGTTCATCGCCAGCAACAATCATCTCTATCTCGCCTGCTGGCCCGACGCCGCCGCGCTCGGCTCGCTGATGGCGCTGCTGTGCCGAAAGGCGGCCTTGCCGACGATCGAGCTGCCGGCGGAGGTGCGTTTGCGGCGCCGCGGCGACCTCACCTTCGCCTTCAACTACGGTGAAACGCCTTGGCCGGCGCCTTTCAGCGGATCCCCATTGATTGGAACGCAAAGCGTGGCCCCGCGCGGCGTCACCGTCTGGCGAAACTGACGCGTCAATTCCAGCCTAACCGAAAGCTTACCGGGGAAATCCGAAAGCAGGCAAACGCCCGAAGGCTTCGCTACCACGGTGTCCGGCGGCTTTTTCGGCGACGGATGCGACCCTGATTCGCACGACGTTACCCTGCTAACAGGGACAAAACAGGGCGAATGCGCACTTTGGGCGCCGATGTCTCATCGGCAAACGCAATATATTACAAACACTTGTATAAGTTCTTTAAGGACATGAGAGAGAACAATAACAGGGAGGCTTTTTGCGGTTATCAGGGGAAGAATTCGCGGTTATCAGGGGAGGAACAGGGGACGGAGCGCCGGAACATTGAAACGGCGAAGGGGTGCGCGCGGCGCGCCAAACCTGTCGCGTTGGGACAAACCCGGCTGCGATGCGTATTTGGGTGAACAGAACGATAGGGGCGGATTCTTCGAAGGCCGTCCTCGAATGATGCGATCGGGTTGAACCTCCCTCGTCTCCGCTTTAGACGCCCAGCACCTCAGCAAGCGCGGCTCGCATCACCTCCGGATCGGCATCGACGCCGGTCCAATATTTGATCCCGATGACGCCCTGGTTCACCAGCATTCCGAGCCCGTCGAGGGTCCGGCAGCCGCGTTCGGCCGCGGCGCGCAGGAACAGGGTTCGCGGCGGGTTGGGGATAAGGTCGGCTGCGACCATCGAGGGCGCGAGCGAGTCGACATCGAGATCGAGCCGTCCGTCGATGTCCGGATAGAGGCCAATCGACGTCGCGTTGATGACGATGTCGGCATCCTTCGGCAGGCGGAATCCCTGCGGCCACGACACGAATTCGGCCTTCGCGTTCGTCTTGGCGTTCAGAAGCTCGACGAGCGGTTCCGCCCGGTCGCGGCAGCGGTTTATCACGACGATGCGGCTCGCGCCGGCGAGCGCCAATTCGACCGCGACGGCGCGCGCCGCGCCGCCCGCGCCGAACATCACGATTGTTGCCCCGGTTGGGTCGGCGACGCCGCGCAAGGCCGCGACGAATCCGCGTCCGTCGGCGTTCTCTCCAATAAGTCTGTCGCCACGGCGGACGACCGTGTTGACCGCGCCGATGAGCGCGGCCGATTCGCCGAGCCCGTCCAGGTGGCCGATCACCGCCACCTTGTGCGGCAGCGAACAATTGAATCCGGCCCAGCCCATCGCGCGTGCGCCGCGAACCGCGTCGCCGAGAAGCTCCGAGGGCACCTCGCAATTGATATAGCGCGCCGCGACCCGATGGTGGCGGTAGGCCGCTTCGACCATTGCGACGGTCGGATTTTCGGCCGCGGGCATCGCGAAGCAGCCGGTCAGCATTGGCAGGAAATTGACGGTCAACTCAGCCTCCCAATCGGCCGGACAGCGGTCATGCACGGCAGGAAGTCGCGCGTCAAAGGGCGGAAAGCGGCGCCGCAACCTGTTCGAGGGGCTTTCGCTCAGCCGGCACGGCGAAACGGAAGGCGACGAAGGACGCGGCAAACATCAGCGCGGCTGCGAAGACATAGCCGCCGAAGACGCTCTGTCTCGACCCGCTCTGAATGAGTTTGCCGAAGACGTAAGGCGCGGCGACGCCGCCGAGGCCCGTTCCGAGGGCGTAGAACACGGCGATTGTCAGCGCCCGGATTTCGATCGGGAAGGTTTCGCTGACCGTGAGATAAGCGGCGCTGGCCGCCGGGGAGGCGACGAAGAAGACGATCATCCAGCCGATGGTCTGGGTGACAGCCGACAGAAGATCGCGTTCGAACAGCGCGCCGACCGCCAGGAGCAGCACGCCGGAGAGCGCATAGGTCAGGGAGATCATAAACCGGCGGCCGCGTGTGTCGAACAGCCGCCCGAGCACCACGGGACCGAGAAAGTTTCCGGCGGCGAAGGGCAGGATGTACCATCCGACATCGCTTGCGCTCACGCCGTAGAACCGCGTTAATACAAGGGCGTATGTGAAGAAGATCGCGTTGTAGAAGAAGGCTTGGGCCGCCATCAGCGTGAAGCCCACGAAGGTGCGTAACCGGAAGCGGTTGACCAGCGTATCGAATACTTCCGCGATCGGCGTATGCGTGCGGGAGCGCAAACGGATCGCCGCGGTTTCGGGAACCGGAAAGAGTTGCACGCCAGCGGCGACGAACTGCTTTTCGATGCCGGCGACGACGGCCTCGCCCTCGGCCGCGCGCCCGTGGATCGCAAGCCACCTCGGGCTTTCCGGAATCCACATGCGCATCGCAAAGACGACGACCCCGAGCATCGCGCCGGTGAGGAAAGCAAACCTCCAGCCCAGCTCCGGATTGAACAGGGCCGGATTCAGGAGCGCGACCGCGACCAACGCTCCGAGCGCCGCTCCAACCCAGAAACTGCCGTTGATCATGAGATCCAGGCGGCCGCGGTAGCGGGCGGGAATCAGCTCCTGGATCGTCGAATTGATCGCGGCGTACTCCCCGCCAATGCCTGCGCCGGTGAGGAAGCGAAACAGGAAGAACGTGACGCCGTTCCACGCCATCCCTGTGGCGGCGGTCGCGGTCAGGTAGACGGCGATCGTTATGAAGAACAGCTTTTTCCGTCCAAGCCGGTCGGTCAGCCAGCCGAAGAACAGCGCGCCGACGACGGCGCCGATCAGATAGGCGCTGCCGGACAAGCCGACCTCGGTGTCGGAAAAATGCAGCGCGGGGCTGAGCTTCAATGCGCCGGCGACCGATCCCGCCAGGGTCACTTCGAGACCATCGAGTATCCAGGTGACGCCCAGGGCGGCGACGACCAGGAGATGAAACCGCCCCCAGGGCAGACGCTCGAGCCTGGCCGGGATGAGTGTCGAGACAATTTCTCCCTCGCGAGCCTCCGTCGGCGCCCGGTCTGGGGCGCCGTCCAAGCCCATCCGCGGCATGGTCTCCTCCTTCGCCCTGATAACAGACACGCCTTGGCTCCCGAAAACAAAGTCGCCCGGCCCTTGGGCGTATTTTTGACGGATCCGACACGGGAGGGGGGCTCAGCTGTTCGACGAACGCAAGTTCTCGCGCGCTTGTGATCAGCCGGCGCTTCCGGACGCGGAACCATGAAAGACGGGCCACGTTGGAATTGTGCACCGCGTGGCGGGACCGCCGGAGATTTGTTTGCCGGTCGGGCATGGGCGGAACCGAGACTCTCGTCCCAGCGTTCACAAGCGGGTCGCGGACCGCGGGCGTGTGTCCGCTTGCCGGTCCATCAACTGGAGGTCATGACATGAGAAACACACTGACGGCGCTCCTTTCCGCCGCCTCGATCGCCGCCTTCGCCGGAGTTGTTCCAGCGGCGGCTCAGGCCATATACGGAACGCCGTGGCCCTATGGGGTCCAATCGGACTACTCCGGGCCAGTCCCCACCGTTCCCTCGCACACCGGAACGCCGGCCTACAGCTACGAGGCTCATAATGACGGGCCTTATCCCGCAGCTACGGGGTCATGCAGCATCATTGCGGGGAACCGCGTCTGCACCGCCACCCCCGCCTATGGATCGGGCTACGGCTACGGCGCCTACGGCCCGGGTCCGGGCGGGCTGATCGGCGCAGCGGTCGGAGCGCCCTTCGCGGCTGCCGGCGCATTGGCCGCCGCGCCGTTCGAAGCGACGGCCGCCCTGACGGGCGCGCCCTACGCCGTGGCCGGCGGAACATACGCGCCGGCCGGCGCGCCAACGATCCCATCGGCGACCGGCGCCCCGCTCTATAGTTACCACCATGTCGGGCCCAGGCCGGCTGCCGTCGGTGGCTGCGATGTCATCGCCGGCAACCGCGTGTGCAACACGGTCGTCCCGTAACGCGTTCTCCAATTATCTTTTCGCGATGGCGGGCGCCGGCTTCGAGCCGGCGCCCGTTCGCGTGTGGCGGCTCCGACAGCGGATCGGGCGCCATTCCTGGCCATCGCAGGTCAGCCTGAGCGACCGGCGATCGAACTCCGGTGAAGGAACGAATGACCCTGAAACTCGTTGCTTCGCCGGACCGAACAGCCTCGCTTGGCGCTCGGCGCAGCCCGCAGGAGGGCGTGATGAAATTAGCAGTGTTCGCCGCGGCCCTTTCGACCGCGTTGCTTACGGTGTCTTGCGCCAACGCGCAAAGCGCCGGCGTCTTTGAGAAGTGGCTCAGCCCCGACTCGCCGCAGTGCGTCCCGGTGTCCGATTTCAAGGCGGTGTCGAGGGTGACGGACCTCACCCCGGCACAATTTCAGTTCGTGCGAGCGCTGTATGTCGCCTTGCCGCCGGTGTCTCGCAAACTGCCGCCCGGCGACCACGCCGTCATGGCGACCGCGGGAGGGGCGGTGATGTTGGCGCTGGTCGACGGCGTGCAGGCCTGCGCTCGCTTTCTCGCGCCGGATTTCATCCAGTCGATGCTGGTTCAGGTTGGCGAGGGGCAGAACGAACACCTCGGCACGCCGGTGAGCTGGCATCCGCCGCTCGACTGACTTCCGAATCGTGGTCTGGCGCCGCCGGCCTCCTCGCACGGTAGTGGGTCTGTTTGAATTTCGGCTTCCGACCCTTTGCTGCCCTTCATGGTCGACCCTATGAACGGGCGCAAAGCTCAAGAAAGCGGGCTTAGGCTGAACGAGTAGTGTGCGCCAGAAGCGGCTGTTTGTTAGACAAGATACAAACACGGCAGTTCGCCTCCCGGCGTTTGAATTGAACAATTGTCTGCCTTGGGCGCGCTAGCTTAGCTAGTCTAGGCGAATTTGAGGCAGCACACCGTCAATGCAGTCGGCGGCGGATCCCCGCTTCGGTGTCCTCACGGTTTGCTTCTCCATCGTAGGTCCTCGCAAGTTCCATGAGGAGCTTTGAGGACACGTAGGGATGCGAATACCGAAGCGCCTCGCCCCATCTTCTGTACTTGTCGGCCAAAACCCGTTCCTGATCGCCGCCTCTGCCACCTGAGTGAACGCCACGCGCCGAGTAGGTGGGGATGTCGCCATCCCCACCCCTCACAGACCCGGACGTGCAGGTTTCCCGCATCCGGTTCTTCACGGGAGAGTTTCGCTCGCGTTGGCGTAAAGGCGGTGGACGATCCGCGCCGGTGGAAGCGGATGGCGCTTAAGGATCGAGTTGAGGCGGTCCCAGTGGAACGCGCCTCCTCCACGATGCCGTCGCGCCAGCCATTTTTTCCACAGCACCACGACCTGGCAGGCGAACCATCGTATGCATCGAGAGTTGCCCGATATGCCGTAGTAGGCATAGTGGCCTCGCATCATCTGGGACAGATGGGCATGCTGATCGCGCAAGGATCGATGCCGATTGCGTCGGCACCAATCGCTTACCGCCGCCAGCGCCCGCGCATACCGGCCTTTGGCCGTCACTTGCCTCACCCCGTTCACCCCCTTCTTTGACTTGGCCCAGATATGGGAGAAGCCGAGGAAGTTGAACGTGACGCTGTCCGTATCCGGGTGGCATACGCCCCCCGGCCGATGAAAGCGAAAGTCGACGAGGTGCGTCTTGTCCGGGTGGAGCGTGAGCCCGTACCGTGCAAGCCGCCTTCCCAGCACGTCCATGACCCGCTTGGCGTCGTCGAGAGTCTCGAACGCCATCACGCTGTCATCGGCGTACCGCACGAGGATGCTGTTCCCTTTGAGGCGCACGCGCACGTCCCGCTCGAACCATTCATCCAGCACATGGTGCAGGTAGATGTTTGCGAGCAGAGGCGAGACGACGCCACCTTGCGGGGTGCCCTCGGTCGTGCGCTGAAGGACACCGTGTTCGAGCACGCCTGCCTTCAGCCATTTGTCGATCATCCGGCGAATAACGCCGTCCGTGACTCGCCTGTCGAGAAACGCACGGAGGTGATGATGTTGGATCGTGTCGTAGTATTTGGAGATGTCCACGTCCAACACCCAGCGCAGCCCTTGTCGACCCATGAAGGCCAGACGCAACGCACTCAGGGCCTGATGCGCCGATCGCCCTGGCCGGAAGCCGAATGAGCAGGACAGAAACTCCTGCTCATAGATCGGCTCCAGCATCATGACGATCGCTCGCTGTGCCACCTTGTCCTCAAACGTCGGAATGCCGAGCGGCCGCTCCGAGCCGTCCGCCTTCGGAATGTAGACCCGACGCACCGGCGGAGCGACATAGCGGCCAGATTTGATGCGCTCCAGGAGAGCCGAAAGGTTGGCCTCCAGGTTCGCCTCGTATTGCGCCGCCGTCACACCGTCGATGCCCGATGCTCCATCCTTGCGCGTTAGCCGGTACGCCTCTCGCATCCATTCCAGGTCGATGACATGGTGAAGCGTGGACAGAGCTGTCCCCGCCTTCGTCCTCGCCAGTTCGGCTATCCGTTGTCGTTTCGTGGACAGGTTCGCGGAGCCCAAGGTCTCCTCCCGTGTTTCCCGGCAACGGCTCTCATCCCGTGGCGCCCCCCTTCCCTTACACGGGTCCCGGTGAGCCCAGTTCCCCGCGGTCAGCGGTACTATGAAGGCGCTACGACTTCCCGCTTGCGCATCCCCGGCCGCTTATCTGTTTCGCTTCCAGGGTCCACGCGATCCCTCCGCTCTTCGTGCTCGCCTTGGCGGCGCTCCCAGATGGTTGGAGGACCCATCCGGGCCAGGGCACTTGGTCAGCCGGCCACCCCGTTGCCGGCACACTTTCACGTGGACGCAGGCGGGATCTCACAGGTTCCCAGGCGATCCATCCCATGCCTTTGCCCCGGTCCAAGACCCCGGCCGGACCGACGATCCTCACCCTGACGGTGTCGTCGATGCTGCCCCCGCTCAACCCACAGCGAAGGCTCCAGCGATCATAATTTCGAGGCTACTCACGCGGCTTCGGCACCTGCTGCCTACGCTTCACGACGGGCGTCGCCGCACGCCATGCAAGGCTCGCTTCCGGCTGGTTGGCTGACCTTTACCGGGAGGGAGTTGAACCCTCTGGATCGCGATGAAAGGTTTCAGAACTTCATGTTCATTCTCCTCTCCTGAGCTTTCCCTGTCGCAAGAATTGTATACGCCAGTATGGGCGCCGTGCATCATGGAACTCCGACTGCATCTCCTCCATCACCTGCCGCACAGGTTCCGAAGGCCAGACACCGTCTTTGCCAACCGGCGCGTGCGACAATAGTTTACCAATGCAAATGTCCGCGATGTCAGCGCGGCTCAGTTCGGCGCTTGCTTGGCGAACGGTCCCGATCCATTTTGTGAGGCGTTCGGCCCGTAACTGACCGCGATCGTCATGGCCCGGAATGCGCCGCATTCCGTCGATCAGCTTGTAACCGCGATCCCCCAGCGCTTTGAGGCGCTCCGGCGGGACATGGAGCTCAGGTGGATCCGCCCCCTCATCTTTGCGCTTGTACACCCAAGCAATCGCCTGAACGAAAAGCTCCGGGTGAATCTCGACATATCGCTCAAGATTTGGGATGCCATAGCTATTCTTGTCCTTGTCCCATGGCCGCGCGAGGGCTTCGATGAATGCAAACTCAAGGCTGGCTTTCTGATCCAGCGATAGCTTCGGGCTTGCCTCCAAATACCTAAATGCCTTATCGATGTCGTAATGTTCGAGCAAATATGTCTCAGGTTGTTCTTGATCGTCTTTTGCGATGCCTAGAAGCAGACGATATAAGACCTCAACATCAAGCTTCTCTGGGTAGAACTGAATGCACGAGAACGCGGCTCGTGGTCGTTCGGCTCTAAGTAGGCGCTCGACGGCTTCGTTATTTTCTTCGTTGGAGTCTGGGAATCCATTGGGGCGCTACGTTTTTCCAGTATTTCGCTCGGGCCGCTTCGGAAAGATTATCGACCAACTTCCATGTATGTCTCCCGAAAGGCGCGAGGTGTAAGAGTTTCGCCATGTCGACTTCAGTAAGTTCGGCCCCAAGTGTCTTCAAAAGTAGTTCGCGCTTGTCCTCGTCAGAAATCGCGTGCACAGCGCCTGCGATCACCGCCTTGAACGGATAACTGCCGTCCCTGTCCTCTCGAACAGGCTCAAAGGCCAATCGCAGAAGTTCCTGAAGCTCAATGTCGGATAAGAGATCTTTGGCCGCAATTTCCCCAATCTGCCAGGAAGCCTTTCCTCGTAGGGCCAATTCAATAAGCCCTCGATTCCCCCGGTGATCGCGCACTTCCCGCATGGCAGCGACGCGCAACTTGTACATGCGTTCCGCACGTTCTTGAAAGTTGAGCTTCTCAACATCTTCAACTTCGTCGGCGGACTCATCGACCCAAGTGTCGCGGAACAGCCACGCGTGTCTGTTAAGAAGGTCGCTCGGTTCGAGTGCCGTGTAAGCTTCCTTCGCCCTGCCGGTTGTGGCTGCAGCTCCTCCCCCTTTGCTGGTACGCATCGCCGCGCGCCAAGATAAAGCCGATACGCGGATTTTCTCGCGCAATAACGCCTTTTCGGCGTCGGTTGCCTTGTCGCGCGCCCAAGCTTCGATCAGCATCCAAACCCGCGCTTGGTAGTCTTCATCAAGACCGTGCAGGCGTTCGACGAGATCGCTGAGGGTGCTGAGCGTGTGTTCTTTCCAGCCCAGCGCCATTTCGACCATATCACGCTGGAATTCGCGAATTGGCTCCCACGTCGCATATGGCTCGCCGAAACCGCAGCCATCCGCACGCCAACGCGGTTTGTGGCTGTACTCCCCCGCATCATGGTCAGCGCCGAATTGTGCCACACAAATCTTCCAGGCGACCTCCGGGAATTCGTTCGACCAACCTCTTCATTACGTCGACGCGCCCCTGCAAACTCGCTGCGGTCTGGGGCATCCAGGCTCGAAAGATCGCCTTTAGTGAATGGGTCGGCTTGTTGACCCAGTTGTCGTCCGATCTCAACCTGAGCCAGCCGAGCCAAAATGAATGCAGCGCGCGACAGCGTTTCAGGGCTCCACGAGAGACCCTCCAACGCCCACAACAGCCCCGTGCGGCTCGGTCGCCCGAATAGACCCGCGTCTGCTGGACGAAGGAGGCCGAGAACCGCTGGGCTTTCAGTATTCAAGTCACGCTCCAGGATCGAGAGAAACTCGTCCGGGGCGGCTTCTGCGTAGGTCGGGAGATCGCGATCGTTAGCTTCCAATACACGTGTGGTCAACGGTGTCGGAAGAAGCTCGCGCACGACCTGTCGTGCTTCAATCTCCGTGTCCACTCCAAGTCGATTCTTGAAAAGGCTCAGGCCGTGGACGGCGAGCAAAACCAGCGACTTACTAATCCCCTCTCGAAAGGCGGAAGAGAATTCACGCGTCTTGCCGTGAATATTTGCGGCCCATCGATCGCGCTCGTCGAGATCAAGAGCCGGGTCGTCTTCGCTAAGCACCATGCGAGCCATCGAGAAGTAACGCGACAAGTCGTCCGGAGTAACGACACTCGCGATGGCGTAGAGCAAATCAAGCTTTGAGACAACTCCACGATAGTCGCCAATGGACCACACCGGCGCGTCGTTCAACTGTGCCAAAGCCAGGAATTTCTTCTCTAGTTCATCGATTTCGAAATTCGAATCGTATCATGCGGCTTGGTCGAGCTTATAGGACCAAGTGTGGACGATGGGGTCTCGATTGAAGTGATCCATGGCGGCCATGATGCGGTCCTTGAGTTCCTGTTTGGATGCGACACGGATGTGACGCAGCACCGAACGGGCGAGCTTGGAGAAGAAACCTTCGACGAGATTGAGCCAGGAGCCGTGCTTGGGGGTAAAGACGAGTTCGAAGCGACCGGCAGGCTGGTCCGCGAGCCAAGCCTTGGTCTCCTTTGAGATGTGCGCGGAATGATTGTCGAGGATTAGCTTGATCGCCGTATGGGTCGGATAGGCGGCGTCGAGAAGCTTGAGGAATTCGATGAATTCGCGGCTGCGGTGGCGGTCCTTGACGAGAGCGTGGACCTGGCCGGTGAGCAGATCGATGCCCGCCAGCAAGCTGACCGTGCCGTGGCGCTTGTACTCGTGATCGCGCGCCAAGGTCGCATGTCTGCCGGGCTCGGGCGGCAGGTCCGGGGCCGTCGTGGCGATTGCCTGAATGCCAGGCTTCTCATCGTAGGAGACGATCGCCACCGCATCGCTCGGCTTTTGTTTCGCGGCGGCCGCGGTCTCCTTGATAAGCTTCACCTCGCGATAGACGCACAGAACCTCCGCCATCCTCTGCTTGAACTCCGGGTCGCGGCGTTCCAGGTAATAGCGGACCTTGTGCGGCTTGATCTCCTGCTCATTGAGGATGTTGCACAGCGTGCCCTGAGCCAGCTTGGCAAGGCAAGCGTGCCCTTCTGCCGGCCCATGCTCGCGCACATGGCGGGCGAGCAGCCGCGTCGTCCACAATTCGTGGGGATAGCCGAGGTCCTTGGCCTTGCGGCAGGCGAGGTCGACAATCCATGCCTTGGCCTCGGCGGTGATCGTCGCCTCCCGGCCGGGCCGCGGGCGATCGTCGAGCGCCGACATCGGACCATAGGCCAACGCCCGCTCGACACAGCGCTGGACCGTCTGATGGTGTGCGCCCATGGCTCGCCCCACCGCGAAAAACGATGGGTCCTCCCGGTAGGCCAGCAAAATCCGCGCTCGCTCGACCCGGCCCGCCGGTTCCGTTCGCGAGCGGGCGATCGCGCGCAACGCCGCCAAATCCGCCTTGCCAATTGCCAATTCGATCGCCTTCCGCCGTCCCGCCATGTCCTCAAACCCTGCTTCCGAATCAAACCAGCAAGGCTACAAGCCATGTCGGGAAAAATAAATCCCGCGCATAGGATCGGTTTCAACGAATCGATGAACTAGTTCTGTGTAAGGGCGATCTCCCGCAAGCATAGAGACGCCAATCTTGTCGACCGCGTTTGCGCTGCTCCACGCTCCCACAAAGAGAAACGGTATGAAGCTCGCCGCGATGGTATGATCCGCTGCCCACTCCGGCGTTCGTACGCCAGGGAGATTGGCAAGGCGACGGCGGAGAACGGTCAGGGAGCGGCCAAACTCGTACGCGAGTCGCGTAATCTCGTCGCGGTCCTTGCCCATCTCCGCCAGGGCTTTCTCAAAAGTCTCGTAGTTGATCGGTTCGAGAACCACATCAGGTTCGATATTTGCCGCATTGCGGGGATAAACGACAATCGAGTGCATCGATTTCGCGTAGGGCGCGAGTTCCCGCTCAACCTCGCGCGTGAAGGCAACTGGGATGAATGGTTGCGCGCCCTCCGCTAAAGTGGCAGTGTACCCGGCTTGTCGAACACGAGCACTCGGTCGCGATGGGCAGCGAGTTCGTCGCCTCCGCGCTCTCCAAATAGCTGCGAGAGGTAGGCAAGGGCCTCTTCAATCGAATCCGCCGCTATGATGGTCGGTCCAACCGAAATCTGCGACACGCGAGAAAGCATTATGCGCTTCGTGGCTTCAATCGCGGAGGCGAACAGCGCGCCCGATAAGGGCGGCGTCGAAACGTTGGCCCAATCCATCCAGCATCTGTCGAGGGAGCGAACGCCCTGCGCGGGGACGTGAGATCTCGTTTGCCAACCAAGCTTGCGCAGGAAGCGACTGCTCAAGCCATTGTTCGAGATCGCTTAAGTCAAAGGCGCGGACATCCTTCCAGAGGCCTTTCGCCTTCGCCGCCGCAACCCACGCAGACTTCCCAAACCAGCGGCGCGGCGTGACAAACACAAACGTTGTCTGGTCGTCTGGTCGCGCTCCTCTCGGCTCAGAGCCTTCGCACTCTTATCGAAGTCGCCTTCGGCTTTCGTCCTAACGTCTTCGTTGACCCCAAATTCCCAGCCCGAGGGTCCTACCGGTACCCAAGGTGTTCCTTCGCCCGACACGACGTAGCCATCCCACCCCGGGCGCTCCGCATCATCGTTGCCGGGAAAGTCGACTTTCGTGAGCGCGCGGCCGGTTGAATGGACCAGCGTTCGTAAAAAAACGGATAGTCGCGCACGGGCAGGGATGTTGTGAGTGGACCATTGCTCGATTTGGTTCGCCTTGATGCCCAGGAACCGTGGGACATAGGCCCTTGTGTCGGCAGGGGCAGTTTTCTTCTTCGCCTCGGCGGCTTCGTATTCGGCCTGCATTCGTAGCAGCTCGTCACGAGGGTAGTTGAATGCTTTCTCGAGGCGCGCCGCCATTTCCGCTGACAACGCAGCGTTACCGTTCAGAAGGTTCGACAAAAGCAGGGCGTCCAACACCCATTAGCGCAGCGGCTTTGGTGACGGACATTCCCGGGGGAATGACCTCGGCCTTAATTCGAGTTCCCGGGTGGGGGGGATATCTGCAAACTCTGTCATCGACGGCACCAAACTTTTCCGCGGGGCAAAAACATCTCCGACTCGCAGCATATCGTATCCCGTCGCGCGACGCAATACACTCTTGCTGTTGGAGATATCGCTTCCCGCCCTTCCCGGTGCTCTTGTGCTATGCCGATGGACGCCCGCTTCGGGCGGTAAACTCTATTTCGGGCGCGCACTGGAACGCCGGCTTTCGCCCAAACTCCGGTCCTGCCCGAGGCGACCCCGTAGATGCGCTCTCCGCCCGAACCGGAAGTTCAAACTGACCCACTACCCCCTCGCACCGGCTATTTGATTCCGCGCTGAGTATCGTCTCATAAAGGGCCCGCGGCGAATGCCGGGCGTTCGCCGATGCGCAGGAAAGCGCGGTGGTGATCGAGCGAGCGCTCCCAGGACCTTATCCGCCGGCGCGGCGATCGCGCGCCTGAGCGATGGTCGTCCGCGGCTGCATCATTGCCGTGGTGCTGGGCCTGGCGGCGACGGCAGCGGCCGCCGACGGTCCGTGCGGGGATCGCAATGGGAGTTCGTCCGACCGCGCGACGGTCGCGCTCGAACGAATGACGCAGTCAGAGAAACTTTCGCTTGTCCACGGCGTCTTCGGCGCGCCCTGGGGCGGCCAGCCGAAACCGCGAGGGCGCCATCGGCTCGGCAGGCTACGTCCCAGGGATCCCGCGGCTCGGCATCCCAGCGCTACAGGAGACCGACGCCGAACTCGGCGTCGCCAATCCGGGGAACATCCGGCCCGGCGACACGGCGACCGCCATGCCATCCGATCTCGCACTCGGCCTCGAGCTGGGACCTTGCGCTGGCGCGGCGGCAAGGCGAAGCAGTCGGCGCCGAAGCCAGGGCCAAGGGGTTCAACGTCCTGCTCGGCGGGGCGGCGAACCTGATCCGCGACCCGCGCGGCGGGCGCAGCTTTGAGTATTTCTCCGAGGACCCGCTTCTCACGGGCCTCATGGCGGGGTCGGCGATCGCGGGCGCCGAGAGCCATCACATCATTTCGACGATCAAGCATTTTGCCTTGAACGATCAGGAGACGGACCGGGTCGTGCTCAATGCCCGGATCGATCCGGCTGCGGCGCGCGAAGTCGGACCTTCTGGCTTTCGAGATCGGCATCGAGCGCGGCCGTCCCGGCGCCGTCATGTGCGCCTACAACCAGGTCAATGGAGTCTATTCCTGCGAGAACGACTGGCTGCTGAATCAGGTCCTGAAGGGCGATTGGCGCTATCCCGGGTTCGTCATGTCCGACTGGGGCGCCGTTCATTCGACGGTCCGCTCGGCGCTCGCCGGCCTCGATCAGGAATCCGGCGAACAACTCGACACGCAAAATTTTTTCGACCGGCTGGGTTTCGCCGTCCAGGAGGGCGAAGTGCCGCAGGCGCGGCTCGACGATATGGCGCGTCGGATTGTGACATCGATTTTCGCCTGCGGCCTTGCCGACAATGCCCCCGCTTCGGATCCCGCCGACCTTCGTGAAAGCGACGACGTCGCGCTGGCGATCGAGCGGGAAGGCGCGGTGTTGCTGCGCAACAACGGCATGCTGCCGCTGCCGGCGGATACGCGGCGCATTCTTGTCGTCGGCGCGCACGCCGATGTCGGCGTACCCTCGGGAGGCGGCTCTTCGCAAGTCGTCCCTCGCGGGGGGATCGCGCTAAAGGAGCAGGAAGGCAGAAACCGTGCGATGGTCTTCGATCCCTCTTCGCCCCTCGAAGCGATCCGGCGGCAATTTCCCCGAGCCCATGTCGACTACGCTGATGGCCGAACGCCTGCCGAGGCGGCGAAGGCCGCTGCCGGGGCCGACGCGGTCGTCGTTTTCGCCGATCAGTATCTGACGGAAACCGCAGACGCGCGCGACCTTAGGCTTCCCGACGGGCAGGACGGGCTGATCGAAAGCGTGGCCCGGGCCAATCGGCGCACGGTGGTCGTGCTGGAGACCGGGGGACCCGTCCTCATGCCCTGGCTCGATCTGACCGCCGCCGTCATCGAAGCCTGGTATCCTGGCCAGAAAGGTGGGGAAGCAATCGCCGAAATTCTCTCGGGCAAGGTCAATCCGTCCGGACGACTGCCGGTCACGTTCCCCGCCAGCGAAGGCCAACTGGCCCACCCGAACATTCAGGGGGATCCGGGCGGCGCTCCGATCGGGCCGGTCGGGCGAGGCGGCCGCTACGGCAAAATCTTCACCGCGGATTATCCCGAGGGCGCCCTCGTCGGCTACAAATGGTTCTTCGCGCGCGGCGAACGACCGCTTTTCCCGTTCGGCCACGGCCTGTCCTACACGAGGTTCGGCCTAAGCGACCTCAAGGTGACCGTGGAGGGCGTCACTGTGGCGGCGACCGTGACCGTCCGCAACCTGGGTTCGAGGGCAGGGGCCGCGGTCGCTGAGCTCTATCTGTCCGGACCGCAGGGCGATAGGATTCCGTTGCGGCTGGCGGGCTGGGGCCGATTCGATCTTGCCCCCGGAGAGAAGCGTGACGTGACGGTATCGATCGATCCGCGTCTTCTCGCGACTTTCGACGAGACCGCGCGGCGATGGCGCATCGCTGCGGGCGCCTATCGACTTGCCGCGGGCTTTGACGCCGATCATCGCGACCTCACGGCAAGCTTCTCGCTCGACTCGGCGGAGCTGCCGCCGTGATCGGCTACCAGGCTGCGAATGTGCGGCTCACTCGCCTCAGGAACGCCGCGCGACGTTGCGGGGTGGACATGTCCATGCCGTAGATCGCGAGATATTCGAAACGCCCCTTCGGCTCGATCAGGACGCCGATGTTGTCCCGCACGAAGCGCCGCGGAGGATCGTGCTTCTTCGCCACAGCCGCCGGCGTTTCGCCGTAGGTGCAGACGGCGGCCATTCGCTTAAGGTTCGGGAGGTTGGGGTGAAAGAGGCCCTGTCCGTCGATGACGGTCGCGACGCCAGGCAGGAACACCCGCTGGAAATAGCCCTGCATGATCGCGGGCAGGCCGTCGAACCACACGGGGAAGACCAGAACCAGGGCCTCGGCGGCGCGCAGCCGCTCGACGTAGGTTTCGACTTCCCGATGTATTGCGATTGACGTCGACGTAAGACTTCATCTGATCGGCCGACAGGACCGGATCGAATTTTTCGCGCATAAAGATCGAGGTCGTCGACCTGATGTCCGCCATCCCGCAACGCCTCGACGACCCGGAGGTGGACGGCGGACACGAAACTCGCCTGGAGCGGGTGGGCGTAGACGACCAGAACGCGCAAAGCGTCACGCTCCCGCCGTGGCGTCACGCCACCTTTGCCGCAAGGGCTGACGTTCGGCGGCGACGAGGAATTCGATGTGCGGCGCCGTGATCAGCATCGCGCTTATCTCGTTTTCGAGCATCCGGTCTTCGTTTGTGACGCGTTCGCGCAGATGCATGAGCTCGAGCCACAGACTTCGATCAAATAGCCCTCCTCGAACCGCCCGAACTCTCCCATGTCCTCGAAGATGCCCCAGGCGAAGGCGCCGTCTCGCTTTCGTTCGTGGCCGAGTTCATCGATGGCGCGGAGGAAGCGTTCCCGGTCCTTCGGGTCGATCCGGTATTCGATCTTGACCAGGACCGGGCCGCGGTCGTCCGCCACGTCGGTCGCCGGGCGCCTCCAGTGCAACGACGGCGTCAGGTCGACAGCCTCGCCGCGCTGAAGTTTCCACCGCCAGGATAGCGGAATGCCGGCAAGAATCCCGACGGCCGCCACCAGCAAGGATTCTCCGAGCCCGATCTTTGCGGCGATTTCACCCCATGCCGCGCTGCTCACGGTCATCGCGCCGAAAATCACGGTGAGAAAGACGGCGAGGCCGCGTCCACGCACCCAGTCCGGCAAGACGTTCTGGGCGGACATGTACAGGCTTGTGAGAATCGACAACCCAGGCCGCTCCGGCGCAAAAGCAGGCGGCGAGCACGACGGAGTAGTCATGCGTCCAGCCGAACAGACCGAGCGCCGCCGCGGTGCCAACCGTTCCGAGCACGACCATCCAGTCAAGATCGATCCTGTCGCGCAGGAACCGATATCCGAACGAACCGAAAATCGCGCCCGCGCTGATTGCGCTCAGCAGCACGCCGTAGTGTTGGGCTCCTGTGCCGGTCCGCCACGAAATCAGCGGCAGCAGGCCCCAATAGGCGGCTGCGAAGGGGTAGATCGCCAAAGCGCGCACCAGCGTCGCGCGCAACAGGCGGTTGTTCGCGGCGTGCCGAATGCCGATCCGAACCGCGCTGTTCAGGCGCTCGGCCGGGCAGGGAGGCCGTTTCCTTTGTCGGAGACCTCAACCAAAGGAGGGCGGCGATCACTGCGAGATTGGCGGCGACGAACGCCCAGAACGGCGTCGACAGACCGAAGTTGACGATCGCGAAGCCGCCGAGGGCCGGGCCAACGGTGCGGCTAAGGTTGTAGGCGACCCCGTCGGCGGCAATCGCCTCGGGCAGGTCTGATTTCGGCACCAGGCTGGGCAGCATGGACAACCAGGCCGGCAAGTTCAGCGCCCAGGCGGCGCTGAGCAGGAAGGTCGTCAGCAGCAGCAGAAAGGGAGAGGCAAGCTCGAACGACACCAGTGCGGCGAAGATGGCGACCAGCGCCGCGATCGCGCAGGAAACCGCCATGATCAGCCGCCGAGGATCGACGATATCCGCGATGGCTCCGGCGGGGAGCGTGAACAGGAACATGGGCAGGTTTGTCGCGGCATGCACCAACGACACCGCCAATGGATTGAGGTCGAGCGTGGTCATCAACCAGCCCGACGCCGTGTCGTACATCGCAATTCCGACGAGGGCGATCGTGCTGGCCGCCCATACGACCGCGAAAGCCGGGTGGGCGAAAGCGCCAAGCCAGGTCTTTTGATTCGGCGACGACAATGTTTGCGGAGAACGTTGCTCCATGCCCTCTTGCGGCCCTCTGCCGTCGTTTGTCAGTGCGACGCCAGGACGCAGCGACGCACGCGCGAGAGAAGACCTCGAGTGTCGCCGAACGCCCACTCGTGCAGTCGGCCGTGGCTGTAGGCGCCGACCACGATCAGATCGGATTGCAAGGTCTCCGCCGTCGCCCTCAGCTGGTCACATACCGAGCCGCGCGCGACCTCGGCCGAACAATTCGCGTCGACGCCGTGCCGCGCCAGCCAGTCGCCGACGTCCCCCAGACGGCGTCGGGAATCCTCGATCGCCGCGGCCTCGACGATTTCAACGACATCGACCCGCTTGGTCGCCTTCAGCAGCGGCAGCGCGTCCGCCACAGCCCGGCGCGTCTCCCGTGTTTCCTTCCAGGAGACGAGAGCGTGATCAAATCGCAGGCCGTTTGCTTCAGCGGGCACCGCAAGAACGGGTCGGCCGAGACTCTTGAGAAGATCGCCGATCTCGGCCTGCCCGGACGGCGAGAAGAATGTCTCGTGGCGATCGGCCGGGGCGATCACCAGATCGGCGATGCGCGCTTCATTGGCGACGTGCTCGTACGCCGGGCCAAACGTCATCTGGGTTCGCCACTCGAGCTTTTCGATGCCCGCCAACGCCTTGCGAAACTCGTCTTCCGCGGCTGCGGCGACCTCCGCGAACTTGCGCAGCCCGTGCTGGTGGGGCTCGCAAGGCCCAGCGCCTCTGATGAAGGCATGAGCAGAAACCTGCTTGGCGGCGAGTCCGATGACGGTCGAACCGAAGCGCTCGGCGACGTCCCGAACGACCGTCAGCAAGTCGGCGTTGGGGCGACCGACCCGCATGCAAACCATCAGCGTGGCGAAAGACAAACATTCCTCCGTGAATGCGAGATCATGGCGACGAGCTAGTGGGAGGCGCCCATCTCCTTCAGCATCTGAAAGGCCGAGAGAATTCTCTGTCGTTGGCTCGCATCCTGAATGTAGATGTCCGTCCTGGCGCTAACCGACGGCTGTCCGTCCCAGACGGCTTGCACGCAAGGGGCGCCGACGCACTGAAACAAAACTCCCAGCGCCTTTTCCCCTTTTTCGGTCACATCGTCGGCTGTTTCGAGGGAAATCGCGACGTCGCGCGAGCGCGAATTTCGCCTGGTGCGTTCCGCGAGAAACGAGCGCGCCGCTGCGATAGTCCTCGAAGGTTTCATCCATGGCGACGATAGAGCCTCCGCCTTCGGCCCGGGCGAAGGTGATCGTCTTGATCAGCCACCGCCGGTCATAGTCTGTGCCCGGCGTGTGGTACTTGGGATTTGCAGCGGTCGCTGCGGGAAGAGCCTCCGCCAGAAACGCCTCCGCGTCCTTTTGGGACGCAAACGCTGGAACCGAGTTTTCCGCCATTTGGACCTCCATGGACGCTTCGGCGGGGGAAAGCGGCGAAAGCCCTGCGGCCAAAGTTGCCGCGAGCGTAACAGCGATCGTCATCGTCAAGCGCATGGGCGACGCCTCCCGACCCTGACTGCCGGGAAGTCCCCCGGCCCCAAGCGCGCCAGGAAAAGGCGGATCGCTTGCGCAGTACAGATATAAATACGCAAGCGACCGCCCGCCACCTTTATGAGTGGAGAAGCGTACCTACGGCCCAGGGTCGGGCGTTCAAGGGAAATTGCCTTGAATCTGCTGGTCTCCTCCGCCATCTACGGTCGGGAGCCGCGCGACCAGCGGCCCGCGGAGCGCACTTGTCCAGCGAGTCCATCATAAGGTCGGACCCGTCCACGAGCGCGGACTCGCGCTGGGGCGTATTCAGCAATCCGGCCTTCACCGTCATTCTGATCGCGAGCTCGGCGTCGAACGTCGGCATTGCGATGTTCGACACCTCGACCAGCTGGTTGATGACCAGCCTCAATCCCAATCCGATGATGGTGTCGGCGGTCCAGATCGCGACCTCGTTGCCGATGTTTCTGCTCACCTTGCCGGCGGGCGCCCTGGCGGACATCGTCGACGCACGCCGCCTGCTGTTTGGCGCGCAAATCGCGGTCAGCGCGATCGCCATCGCGTTTGCGACTCGTCGTTTCCTTGCGTCTGGCGACGCCCGTCGCCCTTCTTGCGACGACTTTCGCCCTGGGAGCGGCCGGCGCGCTCGCTGCGCCCGCATGGTTGCTCGTCACGCCGATGCTGGTGTCCAAGGACGACCTCGACAGCGCGATCGCCATCAACAACACCAGCTTCAACATCAGCCGGGCGATCGGTCCGGCGCTCGGCGGATTCACCATCGCCGCAATCAGTATCGACTTTCCCTTCTGGTGTTATTGTCTCGGCAACATCGCGCTTGCCGCCGCGGTGCTGTGGTGGCGGGCTCCGCGCAGGATCCAGGAGACGCTGCCGGCCGAACGCTTCGCCAGCGCCGTGCGAACGGGGCTGCGCTATGTGCGCCACAACCGCGCCATGGACGCAACGCTGATCCGCGCCGTCGCCTTCTTCCTGTTCGCCAGCGCATATTGGGCCCTGCTTCCGCTGGTTGCGCGTACGCAAATCCACTACGGCCCGACGATCTACGGCGTGCTTCTCGGCATGATCGGGGTGGGGTCGATCGTCGGGTCGGTCGGGCTCAATCGGCTGAAGGAGAACCTTGGTCCCGATCGCCTGGCGATCCTGGCGAGCCTCGGCACGGTCGCCGCGCTCGGAATGTACGGCGCGGCGAGGGAGCCCATGCTGGCGATGGCGGCGAGCCTGGTCGCCGGAGCATGCTGGATCGTCATGATGACGACGCTGTTCGTGTCGGCGCAGGTCGCGCTTCCCGACTGGGTGCGCGGGCGCGGCCTGGCGATCTTCCTGACGGCTTATTTCGGCGCGATGACCGTGGGCAGCGCCATCTGGGGCAAGGTTGCGAGCGTCGAAGGGCTGTCGATTGCCCTCTACATCGCCGCCGCCGGCGCATTGCTCGGCACGATCGTCACCTGGCCCTGGAGGCTGCAGACCGCGGCGGCGCTCGACCTCTCTCCCTCCATGCACTGGCAGGCGCCGGTGTTCGTCCAGCGCGTCGACGACGATCAGGGGCCGATCTTGGTCACCGTCGAATACAGGATCGACCCGAACGACCGGGCGCCGTTCCTTGCCGCGATGCAGGAAATCGGCCTCGAACGGAAGCGCGACGGCGCCTACGCCTGGAACGTGTTCGAAGATTCGGCGGACGTCGGCAGGGTGGTCGAAACCTTTTTGGTCCAGTCGTTGCTCGAGCTGAAACACCTGCGGGCGCGTGTGACGATCGCCGACCGGATGATCGAGCAAGCGGCGCACCGGTATTTGAAGGCGCCGCCGAAGGCGACCTTTCTCGCCGCGCCCAAAAGGAGCCGCCAGAACGGCGAAACTGCCCGCGCCGGCGCGCGGGCGGGGGAGATTGAAAGGGGACGGCCATGAAATCCTGGCTCCTTAAGAGCGAGTTTCAAAAGCCCACGACCCTCGTCCTGGGCGCCCCAGGGACCTCGAAGGACGATACCAGTGGACTCCGGCGATGCTCGCAGCGTCCTCTGGAGCATCCTCGCCCTTTGCATTCACAAAGGGCGCCTCAGGATGAGGTCCACAAACTTTGAAACAGACACTTAGACATTCCTCGCGGGCGCGCCCGCGCTCGGTTCGCCGCCGCGGCGATCTGTTCGGCCATCAGGCGACGGACTTCGTCTTCGCCGCAGAGACGGCGAAAACGGTCGAGGGCCCCGACGCTTCGGAAAACGTCGTGAAGATAGGAGCCCGGCGGCGGGCAGGCGGCGAAGTCATAACCGCTCCATCGGATGGCTTCGCTCCACAGATGCAGAAACGCAGCCCCGGCGAGCGCCTGCTCAACCTCGGCGCGAAAGTTTGGCAGGAACGGCTTCCAGAACTGTTCGGGCTCGATCGGGTAACAGACCCGCGGATCGAGCGCTCTCTGATAAAGTCCATGCCTTTTAAGGACAGGGGTCAGCAGAAATGGCCCGAGCGCCCCCCATTTCTGATCGACGTCGATCATGCTTTCGGCGGTCGCGACGAGTTCGGCCAGCGCCGGGTCCGATGAAGGCAGTCGAAGAACCGCGTTGTTGACCAGCAGCGTACTAACCGCGTCGGCCTGGCGGCAAAAGATGTAGGGCTCACGGGTGAACCAGGGCCGGGTCAGGCAGACGAGGTCGGTGTCGACCCAACAACAGCCGGTCTCCCGGATCATCCGGTAGCGAAACATGTCCGCGAAGGTCGCAATCGACGGCTTGCCGGCGACGATGTACCGGCGGACCAAAGATTCGTCGGGACAAATCGATCGCGCATCCGCGAGGCGGACGCCGGGCGGGACTTCGAGGCGCGGATCGTAGCTGTACAGCCGAATTCCGGCGTCGGCTCGGGGAAACGAGGCCAGACAGCCGTAGGCGAACGGGTTGAGCGGGCCTCCGTGCCAGAAGGAGGCGAATTCGCAAAGCTCATCGGAAGACGGTGAACGGCTCTAGGGAATGCGCACATCGCTTTAAGCGCAGAGGCGCCTTGTCTCTTCCCTCGGGGAGAAGGTGTCCAGAACCGCGACCGCTCGGGCCGCACCCTCATCCGGCGCTCCGCGCCACTTCTCCCGGAGGGAGAACGGCGCCCGAACCTCGAAGCGAGATCCCAGCCGATTCGATCCGCGCCAGCACGTTGCGGCCGGCGTCTTCCCAGTCGCCGAAGAACGTCTCGGTGGTCAAATCGCCGCGCGCGACGAATTCGCAGTAGATGTCGAAGATCCAGCTCGCATGGACATCGTCGAGCAGCAGATGCCGCCCCTTGAGGCCCTGGCCCATGCGGATGCTGTGGGTCACGTCCGAGAGACAGACCTCGCTCGTATGGCCGCCGTCCACATGGATGATGTCGAAATTGAGCTCGTCGCGGCGATCCGCCAGCCACGGCAGCACCTCGCGCGAATCGCCGGGAAAGAGATGCACGCGTCCCGGAAATTCGCCCTTGAGGAAGTCGATGCATTCGACCGTGTAGCCGTGGGTCATGATGTCGACCCCGTAATATTCGAGCTGTGGGTTCGACGAGAGGGCGAGCAACGCCCCGTGCCCGGCGTTGACCCCGACCTCGAGCAGCCGCTCCTTGAATCGCACCGCGCGCCAGACATTTCTGCGCGCCGGGGCGAGATCGTCGGTCGGCGGACTGTCCGAATATCGTTCATCGAGATCGGGATAAAAAATATTGCCTTCAAGGGGCTCGCCGCTCCGCCGGACGATCGCATGGATCCGCCGCAGCCGGGCGAGAAAGGCATTGGAGAAGATCTCCATCAGCGTGTCGCGATGGATCGTGTAATCCGGGACTTCCGAGGCCGGAACGGGCTTGCCCGGGATCATTCTGCGGCCATTCATGGATGTCGGCCCCGGCGGTCGTGCTGTCGAGCCGAGGGTTTAAGCCATAATGGCGCCGATGAACACTGGCCGAGAATTTGCGGGCGCCCGTGACGAACCGCGCGCCGGTGGCCGTACGACTGTCATGTTTATCAACACAAAGGGCGCGAAGGTCGCACGAAGGTCACAAGATCATACGTTTGACGTCCTGCTTGAGCAGAACGACGTTGAAGTCGATCAGAAAGCCGAGCCGCCCCGACAATCGAAGATACGTCGGCAGCTGCGCCTCATGGACCGGCGCCAGTGCGTCAACCGATTTCACCTCCAATGACCACGACGATGGGAAGCGCCATCTGCCGGAGCACGGCATTGCCTCGGCGCTCCAACTGCCGCGCCCGACCCGCTCGGTGCTCTCCGGCAGCTCGTGCCCTTTGTGCATCCCTGGAGTTCTTTGTGTTTTCATTCGCCTCAACACGGGGCCGCAAGCCCTAGTACACCGCGCCGGAAGTGGCGACTCCGTTTTTGCGCGTGGAAGCCTGAGGTGAGTCCCTTGCGCCACACCTGCCGCAATTCGCGCGGAGGCAGGCTGCGGCGTAGGTTTTCGCGAGTCTAGGGCGTGGGCGAAGTGGCACAGCGGGGCCTACGTTTTGCCCGATTTGCCGGAGTTTTCGCACGCCGCGCCTGTCCGCCGCCCCGATCACGCTGACGCCTGAGCAAGAGGCGGACCTGCGAGGTCTTGCCCGGGCGCACAAGACGCCGCGCAAGCTGCGGAACGGGCCGAGATGATCTTGCGCTCGGCGCGGGGACAGAGGTGCGCGAGATCGCCCGTCAGCTTGGCGTTTGGCCAAAGACCGTGCGCCATTGCGCAACCGCTGCTGTCCGGCCAGGCGGATGCCGCGCTGCGACGGGCTGCGGATGAACCGCGACCTGGCGCCGGCGACGTTCACGCCCGAGCAGATCTGCGCGATCGTGCGCTGCCTGCGAACCCCCGGAAAGAGCGACTTGCCGCTCAGTCACTGGAGCCAGAGCGAACTGCCCGCCAGGCGGTCAGGCGCGGCATCGTCGACAGCATCTCGCACGGCTCGGTCGGGCGCTTTTTAAAAAGAGGCCGACCTCAAACCGCATCTCGTGCGCGGCTGCTCACGCCCAAGCCGGACCCTGAGTTCGAGAGCAAATGCGCCGAGGTTTGCACCCTCTATCATGAGGCGCCCGCGCGGCGCAGCAGGACGTTCGCACGGTGTCGGTCGACGAAATACCGGCGTGCAGGCGTTGGAGCGCGCCGCCCCGGACTTGCCGGTCCAGCCGGCAAGGTCGCCCGCGGGAATTCGAATACATCCGCCACGGCACGCAGACGGTGATTGCGGCTTTCGACATAGCGACCGGCCAGGTGACCGCCAGCGTCGGCGAGACCCGCACCGAGCAGGACTACGCCAACTTCCTGGACACTCTGTTCGCCGCCGGCGCGCCGACCACGAAGTGGCGCGTGATCGCCGACAATCTCAACACGCATGTCTCGGAAAGCGTGGTGCGTCTGGTCGCTCGCTTGTGCAATATCGAGGACGACCTCGGCGAAAAGGGCAAGTCCGGCGTGCTGGCTTCAATGGCCACGCGCGAAGCTTTTCTGCGCGACCAAAGCCACAGGATCAGCTTTCACTTCACACCCAAACACGCTTCCTGGCTCAACCAGATCGAGATCTGGTTCTCCATCCTCGCGCGCAAACTCCTGCGCCGCGCCAGCTTCACTTCCAAAGAACACCTGAAGGCTCGCATCGAAGCCTTCATCGCCTATTTCAATCGCACCCTCGCAAAGCCGTTCAAG
The DNA here is from genome assembly GCA_963835885.1 of uncultured Alphaproteobacteria bacterium. Classification (GTDB taxonomy): domain Bacteria; phylum Pseudomonadota; class Alphaproteobacteria; order Rhizobiales; family Beijerinckiaceae; genus Roseiarcus. Next base: position 18,178 of record CAWIHF010000036.1, on the reverse strand, counting down.
TGGATCATGACCGGAAAACCGCTCGCCGCATGAGCCCAAAAATGGGGTTCGTTCTTCCGGCGAGGTGTACTAGGGCGATTTCGCAGGCGCCGAGGCAAAAGGGTAAAGACGGGCTGAACTGCACCCCTCGGCTGAGACACTGGTTTTGAGTGACAAAGCGTTAGTTGTGTCCTTTCAGACGGTTTCGGTTTGGCGGAGTTCGGCTTCGAACTCAACCGGGGGTTTGTAGCCGAGCGCCGAATGCAGCCGGCCTTGATTATAGACGTTTTCGAGGAAGGCGCCGATATCGGTTCGGGCCTCGTCGATCGACGCATAAGTTTTGCCGTTCACTTCTTCCTCCTTCAGGGTGCGCATGAAGCGCTCGGCCTTGGCGTTGTCATATGGGTTGCCGGCGCGGCTCATGCTGATGCGAATGCCTCTCGCCTCTAACTTCTCGCCATAGTCGGCGCAGGCGTATTGCACGCCCCGGTCAGAGTGATGGATGAGGCCGGGTTGTGGGTTTCGGGCGGTCAAGGCCATGTCGAGCGCTTCGATCGCCAGGCTCGCTTCCAGATGGTCGGCCAGCGCCCAGCCGATCACCTTGCGCGAAAAGGCGTCGAGAACGACGGCCAGATAGACGAACTGCCCGGCCAGCCGGACATAAGTAATGTCGGCGACCCAGATCTGATCGAGCCCTGTCGGGACAAGACCGCGCGTCAGATCGGCAACGATGGGGAACTCGTGCCGGCTGTTGGTGGTGGTGGGAACGAACGGCTTCTGGCGCAGGCAGAGCAGATTGTCCTCGCGCATGAGGCGCAGGACATGCTTGTGATTGACCTTCAGGCCATGGATACGCCAGAGCTCTCGGCAGACCCGCCGATAGCCATAGAAGCGGTTGTCGAGCGCGATCTTCTGGATTTTGTCGCGCAGATCCGTCTCCGTCCGCTTGGGCTCGCGAACCTCGCCAAAGCGATAGAAGCCGGCGCGCGACACGCCGCCGAGCAGGCACAGATGCTCGATCGAGGGGCGCCTTGCGTCTCCTGCGCGGTCATTTCTTCGATGACCGCGTAGATGGCGTCGCGCGAGACGACCGGTCCCGCGCGTCGATGAGCCGCAAGGCTTCGCGAAAAAAATCGAGGTCCATCTGCTGCTTGCCGATCTTGCGCTCGAGCTCGGCGATCCGCGCTTGCGCCCGCGCCAGGTCGGTCAGCGGAGCCGGCGTAGCCGGCGCAGCGTCCGGACTGGCGCGGGCGCCGCCCGGCTTACGACCGCGCTTGCGGTTCAGCCCGGCCGCGCCAAGCTTGCGATAGGCCTCCCGCCATTCATAAAGCAGCTTGCGCCTGATCTTCAGCTCGTCCGCGACCGCCGCTATCCGCTCCCCAGCCTCGAGCCGAAGAACCACCGCTTGCTTGAACTCGGTCGAAAATGTGCGCATCCCTTGCTGTGACATGGAGCCTCCTAACAGGCCGTGTCACTCAATTCGGATGTGTCTCACTTTGGGGGTTCAGTACACGGTCGCGTCACCGTAATTGAAGTAAGCGTTACCGTACTCCCAACCGTAATCGCTCGGAACTCGGCGCGGCGAATGCTATCGCTATGGCGTCGGCGCCGATCTATCGTAAAGGCCCGGCGGTCGCGAGGCGGTTGCAGCGCGACCGCCGACAGGCGCCGTCACCGTCGCGAAGAGGAACGCGATCCCATGACTTCGAAAGACGTCGATCTCGTCCAATCGTCATTCGCCAAGATCGCGCCGATCGGCGACGAGACCGGCGGGCTGTTCTACGAGCGCCTGTTTGAGATCGCGCCCGACCTTAGACCACTCTTTCATGGCGACATGGACGAGCAGGGCCGCATGTTCATGTCCGTGCTCACCGTGGCGGTCAACGGTCTCGACGCTTTCGACTTGGTCGAGCCCGCCCTGCGCGAGCTCGCAATCCGGCATGCCGGCTACGGCGTCAAAGCCGAACATTTTGCGTCGGTCGGCGCCGCCCTCATGTGGATTTTGGAGCGGAGCCTCGGCGCCGATTTCTCCGACGAGGTTCGCAGCGCCTGGCTTTCGGTTTATGACGCGCTTTCCGGCGTGATGATCGAGGCGGCGTATGGGGGCGCGGCGGCGCCAGCGACGCCGCCCGCCGATGCCTGAGTCGAGCGACCGCAATTGCCTTTTCTCCGCCCTTAAGCGGGCGCCCTCTGACCTTGCGCATTGAGGCATTGGAGGGCCCAGTCACCGTAACCGACGCAGCTTCGTCCAGCGCCCCGCCGACGGCGGCCGTTTCCATGAGATCCGCAAGCCTCACAGGCGTCAATTCCTTCTAGCCGCGTGCGCGAGCCGGATGCGAAGTGAGAGTTCCTAGTCTGGGTAGAGCCGCGCCGGTCGCCGACCGTCTCAGGGCCATCCGCGGGCCGCGAGAGGACCACAGCGACGTCATCCTGCTGCAGCTCGTCCTTTCGCCTGCGCTCGGCTTGTCGACTATCTCTGCGTGCGTGATGGCCGGCGCAGCGCCTAATCCAAAGCGGGTTCGGTCTCAACATCTTGCATGCTTTGCAGCCGGGAAAACTCTCCAGCACTTCTCGGAAGCGTGATCGCCCGCGGGGTCCATCGTGCGCTGGACCGAAGCGGATGCTCCGCAGGCTTGGTCGACGTTCCCTGTTTTTCATCGAGCGCCGATCGGCCTGGCTCGGGGTCTCCTTGCCAAGGAAGGCACACGCTGACGGATAACATGACGAAAACTCCCCTTGAGACTCATCTCGCCGTGCTTTGCCTGATCTCGCGACTTCGCGCAGTGATAGGGCTCACATGCTGGGATTACGGGATTACGGTGACGGTGCGCCGGGGAGGCCGGCGAGGAGTAGGTGGTGCAAGTCCACGACGATGAAGGAATAGCGAACCGCATCGGCCCCGAGCCGTGCGTCGTCGGCCGCGAGGCCGAGGGCGAAGCGTCGGCAGGGGTGCGTATAGGCCAGCCATTGAGCCGCGAAAGAATCAATTGGGACGCCGACGCCGTTGTCACAGCGGAAGGCGAAACGGGGATGCGCGTCAACGCGAGCGCATATCCGGTCCTGCGTGGTCGAAGAGCCTGGCATGTACGTAAGCTCCTCGACCGGAAACCGGGAGACCTCGACCTTGGCCGCGCGTGAGGTAAGCGGTCCGCATCGGGAAGGCGACGAGCCGAAGCCGATGATGCACGGGGACGAGGGGTCAGACTCCGCCATAGTAGCCGTGAAGCGGACGAACGAGGCCGGGCGACCGGCCGAGGAGTTCGTGGAGCCAAGGGCGGGGGCCCAGGAGAACGCGGAACAGGACGGCACGCCCCGGACACCGAGCCGGCAAGGCGCGTCCCACGGCCTGGACCGCGTACGGCAAACGGCAAGGCTGAAGAAGGAGGAACGGTTCACCGCGCTCCTGCACCACATCGACGCCGACCAGCTTCGGGAAGCCTACTTCGCGCTCAAGCGCGAGGCGGCCCCCGGCGTTGATGGCGTGACGTGGGAGGATTACGGCCATGATCTCGAGGTTCGCCTCGAGGACCTGCACGGCCGAATCCACCGGGGAGCCTACCGGGCGCAACCGTCGCGGCGTCGGTATATCCCGAAGCCCGACGGGCGGCAGCGCCCGCTCGGCATCGCCGCGCTGGAGGACAAGATCGTCCAGCGCGCGCTGGTCGAGGTGCTGAATGCGGTTTACGAGGAGGACTTCCTCGGATTCTCGTATGGGTTTCGCCCCGGACGCGGCCAGCATGACGCGCTGGACGCGCGATGGGTCGGAATCGACAGCACGAGGGTGAACTGGGTGCTGGACGCCGACATTGCGGGGTTCTTCGATGCGGTCGAGCACGCTTGGCTGATCCGCTTCGTCGAGCATCGCATCGGCGACCGGCGGGTGATCCGCCTGATCCGCAAATGGCTGAAGGCCGGGGTGATGGAAGACGGGCAGGTGACGCCGACGGGGACCGGAACGCCGCAAGGCGCGGTGATCTCACCCCTGCTGGCGAACATCTACCTGCATTACGTCTTCGACCTCTGGGCGCAACAATGGCGAGAACGCCACGCCCAAGGCGCCGTCATCCTCGTGCGTTACGCCGACGACATCGTCGCCGGCTTCGAGCACAAGGCCGACGCCGAGCGGTTCCGGGCGGAGCTGAACGAGCGGATGGCGCGGTTCGCGCTCACGCTGCATCAGGAAAAGACGCGCCTCATCGAGTTCGGCCGCTCTGCGGCGGCGAACCGCGAGCGGCGCGGCCTGGGCAAGCCGGAGAGTTTCAACTTCCTGGGCTTCACGCATATCTGCGGACGCACCCGGCGCGGCGGCTTCCTGCTTCGGCGGCAGTCGCGACGCGACCGGATGCGCGCCAAGCTGCATGAACTCAAGGAGGAACTCCGACGGCGGCGGCACTCGCCGATCCCCGAACAGGGACGATGGCTGCGACGCGTGGTCGCCGGCTGGTATAATTACCACGCCGTGCCCACCAACATCGCGGCCCTGAGCGCCTTCCAGCATCATGTCGGAAACTTGTGGCGGCGCGCGCTCCAGCGCCGAAGCCAGAGGGACTGCACGACGTGGGCGAAGATGCGCGGGATCATCGACCGTTGGCTGCCCTCGCCACGCATCCTCCACCCGTGGCCTCGAATACGTTTCGCCGTCAAACATCCAAGGTGGGAGCCGGATGCCTTAATCGGGCCCGTCCGGTTCTGTGCGGGGGGCGCTCAGTAATGAGCGTCCCTACCGCGATCGCCGCAATTGCCTTTCTCCGCCCTTAAGCGCCGAGCCCCTCTGACCTTGCGCATTGAGGCATTGGAGGGCCTGTCACCGTAACTGCGTAAATCATGGGGGCGTGGTCGGTTGCTTCAGCGCGCGGCGGCTGATCCGGCGTCGCCCGTGAAGAATGCGGATGACGGCAATAAAATCGTCGGGTACGTGGCGGTAAGCCACAACTTAAGGCGAAACGAGGCCAATTCGAATGAACCGGCCAAGCTTGGGACGGAGCGGGCCGCTTTCGGGGAACGTCGCCAAGCGCAGATAGAGCGCGCCAAAGTCCGCCTCATAGCGGTCGGCAACAAGCTCGCCTGCCTTCGCGGTAGGATCGCTGATAATCTCGGCGGAATTGGCGTCCGCCGGTTCAGTGATGACGATGCGCTCCACTATTTCCGGCGCGCGGCAAGGCGCGCCGCGTTGCGCGCCTTGTGTTCCTCAAACGTGATGAAATCGCCGCGTTCGAGCGCCGCCAAGCCCTCGTCAACCAAAGGCTTCGCCCATGCCATATCATCGTGCTCGTCGCCCGCGTCGCGTGCGAGTTCGGCAATGCGGCCGTCGATCAATTGGCGCGCCGCTTCCTCGACCGAGGCAAAATCGCCGGTCGCGACGTGCGCCTTGATCCACGCTTCCTGTTCGGGTGTGAGGGTTATCGACATACCTTTTTATACCTCGAAAACCGTCCGGTTTCGACGGTCAGGCCGCCAATATGGAATAGAAGTTCGGAACAAAAAAGCCCTTCTTTGTCAAAGACGTGGGCTGGTTCGGCTTGTTCCGAATATCTTGATTTTCTGCACCGACGGCAACGTCCGCAACGGGTCGAAACCAGAGATCCAAACTTAAGTCACGACCCCCTTCGCCTCGGCCTCGCCCGCCAAGATGGACTGGCGCGAAAAGGAGACGTTCCAGTCCCCGCGGTCACGGGGACATACCTGCCTCGCTAAGGACGGCCGCTTCAAAGCGATCAAAAATCTCTTGACAAAAAGCCGGTGTGTTCCCACTATGTTCTCAGCGAGCACAATGGAGAACCTCCTTGTCCTCCCCCTCGAACCCGCCCCGACCCTGCGCGGAGATTGCTCGATCGCAGCCTCCAGGCTTGCGCATGGAAGGAGGCGCCAGGGTTGAAGCCCGAGCGCTCGCCGGCGGCATCTCCTGGCCGACGGCTCGACACATAAACAAAATATAAATGTGTTTTTGCCATGGGATGCGACATTCGCGGGGCGACCCTAAACGGGGTCGCAAGCGCCTGAAATCATTCGGCGCCGTCCCTAAACTGGCGCTAAAATGGCGATAGCCCGTTTTTCGATCAGGATCGGCGGCAGCGCCGCCCCCTGACCGCCAGGCGACCAAGTTGCAGGAAGGTCGGACGCGGCTGGCGCCTTTGGCCTTTGTTTCGTCGCGAAACCGTCTATGGATGGGAGGATGACCCAAGGCGCTTCCTTCCGCGCGCTCCTCCCGCTCCTGTCTTACGCCCGCCGCTACAAAGGACGGGCGCTGGCCGCCCTGGCGGCGCTGACCGCGTCCGCCGCCGCGACCCTGGTCGTTCCCTTCGCGCTCCGCCGGATGATTGACTTCGGCTTCTCCAAGGACAGCGGCGGCGCCATCGACGTCTATTTCCTGGCGATGGGCGTGGTTGTGCTCGTCATCGCGATCGCCGCGGCGATCCGCTACTATCTGGTCGCCACGCTCGGCGAACGGGTGGTCGCCGATCTCCGCCGCGACGTGTTCGCCCATCTGACGGGTCTCGACGCGTCCTTCTACGACCGGGCGCGGACGGGAGAGCTCGTTTCCCGACTGACTGCCGATACGACCCAGATCAAGGCCGCCTTCGGCGCGTCGGCCTCGATTGCGCTACGCAATCTCTTCATGTTCGTCGGTTCGACCGCGCTCATGATCTACACCAGCCCAAAACTTTCGGCGCTCGTCTTGGTGGCGATTCCGGTGATTGCGACGCCGCTGATCGCCTCCGGCCGAATCGTGCGAAAGCGTTCCCGCCATGCGCAGGACACCCTTGCCGATGCGACCGCGTTTGCCTCAGAGAGCCTCGGCGCGGTGCGGACGATGCAGGCGTTCGGCGCGCAGTTGAGCAGCAGAGCGTTTTTCGCGCGGGCGGTCGACGGTGCCTATGACGCAGCGCGCGAAGCCGCCGCGACGCGGGCGATCCTGATCGCGGTCGCCGTCTCGCTCGCGTTTTGCAGCGTCGTCGTGGTGCTCTGGCTCGGCGCGCGCGATGTGCTGGCGGGACGGATGAGCGCGGGCCTTCTGTCGCAATTCGTCCTGTTCGCCGTGCTCGGCGCAACGTCGCTCGGCGAATTGTCGCAGGTCTGGAGTGAAGCCGCGGCGGCGGCTGGCGCGGCCGGGCGCATCTCGGAGATTCTGGCGGTCAAGCCCCGCATTGTCGCCCCTCCGAGGCCTGCCCGCATGCCGGAGCCGGCGCAAGGGGCGATCGAATTCGACCATGTGGGTTTCGCCTACGAAGGCGCGCCGGACACACGCGTGATCGACGACCTGAGTTTCTCAATCGCCCCGGGAGAGCGGGTTGCGATCGTCGGCGCCTCCGGCGCCGGCAAATCGACCGTGTTTCAGCTCATCATGCGCTTCTACGATTGTCAGGAGGGCAGGGTGTCGGTCGACGGGGTGGACGTTAAGGCCGTCGATCCCGAAGACCTGCGCAAGCGGATCGCCCCGGTGCCGCAGGAGGCGTCGATCTTCGGCGGGACCGTTTCCGAGAATATCGCCTATGGGTGGGAAGGGGCCAGCGAGCCGGCGATCGAGGCGGCCGCCCGACGCGCGGCGGCCGATGGCTTCATCCGTGACCTCGACAAGGGTTATGAGACCCAGCTCGGCGAGCGCGGCGTGACCCTATCCGGTGGACAAAGGCAAAGGCTGGCGATCGGCCGGGCCATCCTCAAGGATGCGCCGATCCTGCTGCTCGACGAGGCGACATCAGCCCTCGACGCACACAACGAGGCGCAGGTGCAGGCTGCGCTTGACGACGTCATGATCGGCCGCACGACGCTGGTGATCGCCCACCGGCTGGCGACGGTTCTCAAGGCGGACCGCATCCTGGTGATGGAAGCGGGCCGAATTGTCGAGGAGGGGGATCACGCATCGCTTGTCGCGAAGGGCGGCGTCTATGCGCGCCTGGCTCGCCTCCAGTTCGAGTCGGGCAGGTCCGCTTTGGAAGCGCAGGTTTGACAAAGTGTCTCAGTCACGGCGGGATTGCGCCACATATCCGTGGAGGGACGCCCGCGACCGCGGGAACAATCCGCGCGCTTGACTTTGGAATTGCGTCATCGTGCCATTTTGCCGTAGTCGATGCCGCGGGCAGCGTGCCGACCGGCTCGGCCTACGGTGCAAAAGCAGAATTCCTGCGCCAAGAGTACCGAAATTCGGTGGTGGCCCTGAGTTCGGGCGAATAGACCAGGAAAAGGGGTGAGGGCAGGGTGACTGTTCGCGTTGGCGCAATTGCGCGCAGAAGCGCCGCTGGGACCGGCGCCCGCCAAACCGTTCGTGGCGGCGTCGTCGATCACCTCGTTCTTCTGAAGCCTCGCGTCATGTCGCTTGTCGTCTTCACCGGCGGCGTGGGGTTCGCGCTGGCGCCCGGCCACATCGACTGGCTCAAGCTTGTCGCCACGCTTTCGGCGATGGCGGCGGGGGCGGGCGCCTGTGGCGCGCTCAACATGTGGTGGGACGCCGACATCGACGCCAACATGTCGCGCACCGCGATGCGGCCGATCCCGCGCGGCGCCGTGGCACCGCTCCAGGCGCTGGCGATCGGCGTGCTGCTGTCGATCGTCTCGGTGGCCGCGCTCGGCATGCAGGTGAACTGGTTGGCGTCGGCGCTTCTCGCGCTGACCATCGCGATCTATATCCCGCTCTACACGATGGTTCTCAAGCGTTGGACGCCGCAGAATATCGTGATCGGCGGCGCCGCGGGGGCATTGCCGCCGGTGATCGGTTGGGCCGCAGCGACGAACTCCCTGTCGGTCGGGCCGCTCGCGCTCTTTCTCTTCATCTTCCTGTGGACGCCGCCGCACTTCTGGGCGCTGGCGCTCTGCCGCAGCGGCGACTACGAGCGGGTCAGCGTGCCGATGCTGCCCAATGTCGTCGGTCACGTCGAAACGTGCCGGCAGATCATGATCTACACGCAGCTGCTCGTTCTGGCGTCGTTCGGGCCGCTCGCCATTCCCGGCGTCGGGCTCCTTTACGGAGCCGTCGCCGCGGCGTGCAACGCGGTCCTCGTCTTTAGAGCCTTCGCGCTCTATCGCCTGCGCAACGGCGAGGAGTTGCCGCGGCGAAAGGCTGCGATGGCGCTGTTCGGGTATTCGATTTGTACATGTTCCTGCTGTTTGCGGCGTTGCTTGCCCAGGTGATCGTGCGGTGAGGCTCGACGTGCGCTTCTGGTTCACTCCGCATCGCCCATGAAAGGTTCCGTCATGCCGAACCCAGACCCGGCGCCCGCGCGGGGCAAGTGGATCACGCTCGCGCTTCTCGCGGCGCTGGTCGCCTTCCTTTATGTCAGCGTGATAATCAGGTTCACGAAAATCGGGTTCTGGGCCATGATCCCGGTTCACGATTTGCCGCATGTGCTCGCAGTCATCAACGCCGCGACCATCGTCGTGCTGCTCTACGCCTACAGCCGCATCAGGGCCCGCGATCGCGAAGGGCATCGAAGAACGATGATGCTCGCGGTCGGGCTCGGCGTCGCGTTTCTCGCGGTCTATTTGGTCTATCATGCCTCGGCCGGCCTGGCGAAATTCGGCGGCTGCGGGCCAATCCGACCGATCTACTTCACCTTGCTCGCCGTTCACGTCGCTATGGCCTTCGTCGTCGCGGTCCTCGTCCCGCTGACGTTCTTCAATGCGTTGAAGCAGCGTTTCGCGACGCACAAGCGTCTCGCCCGCTTCACCTTTCCACTGTGGCTATTCGTCGCTACTTCGGGCCTCGTCGTCTACGTGATGGCCGTCCATCTTTATCCGCTCGCCGCGAGTTGACGCTGATGAGCGGCGCGGCGCAATCGCCTTCCTCTCCGGTGGTCAGGCTTACGGCGGCCAAGCCGGCGGCCGGCGCGCTGAGGCGCGAGCTGTTCGGCTGGGCATGGCTTGCCGTCGGGGCGCTGGCGATCGCCGGCGTCTTCGCCCTGCTGCTGGCGCTGTCGCGCGTGCCGGGCATGGACAAGGCGCCGTTCTGGCCGATCGGGTTCTTCTACAAGGGCCTGGTGATCCACGTCGTGTTTTCGCTGGTCATCTGGCTCATGGGGGTGTTCGCGTTTCTGGTCACCGTCGCGACGCAGGCGGCGGGGGGCGAGAGTCCGCGCGCCGCCCCGCTCGGACGGATCGGGCAGGGGGTCGCGCTGATCGCCTTCCCGTTCCTGTTCGCGCCGGCATTCTTCGACGCGACCCAGCCGGAACTCACCAACTATATCCCGCTCATCCGTCATCCGGCCTACGATTTCGGGCTCCTCCTGCTGGCGGTCGGGGTGCTTGCGCCGGTGATCCGCCTCATCGTCAACCTTCCCGGTCGGCGGCGGGAGCCGCTGCCGGCGCTGACCGTCGCGATGTCGATCGCCGGCTTCGTCTATCTGCTGGCGCTGGTGTCGTTCGCCGTCGCCGGGCTCCTGCTCGTCCGGCGCGGGGCCTTCATGGCCTCGCACGATCTTCTGTTCTGGGGCGGCGGGCATCTAATGCAGTTCGTCTACGCGATCGTGCTCCTGACCAACTGGCGGATCCTCACCCGCCGCAGTCTCGGCGAGACGGCGGTCGACGACGTGCTGTTCCGTTTCGCCGTCGCGATCATCGGCGCACTGGCGATCGCCGGGCCCGTGTTCTACGCAGTCTTCGTTCCCTTCTCGTTCGCCCAGCACGAGGCGTTTCGCCTGCTTCAGTTCGGCCTCATGATTCCGACCCTCGTGTTCGCCGTCCCGCTCCTTGCGAGCGCTCGTGCAATCGGGCCGCCGGCGCGATGGCCGTGGCGGGACCCTGCCTTTTTCGCCCTGGCGATGTCGCTCGCTCTCTTCGCCCTCGGCGGCGTGATGGGCCTCCTCATCTCTGGCTCGGACACGCGCACGCCGGCCCACTACCACGCGGTCATAACGGCGGTCAGCGTCTCGAGCGTGGGAATGCTGCTGACCTTCGGGCTTGACCAGCTCGGCCTCCCGCCGGTCTCGGCGCGGGCGACGCGGGCGCTGATCGCCCTCTACGGCGGCGGGCAGTTCGTCGCCTCGATTGGCATGTTTGTCGCCGGCGGCTACGGCGCGGCGCGCAAGACGCCGGACGGCGTCGGCTCCCTCGACCCGGTCGCCGCGGCCGGCATGGCGGTGCATGGAATCGCGTCGATCTTCACCATCCTCGGGGGAGCGGCCTTTGTCGTTATCGCCATCCGGGCGCTCATGCGGCCGAAGATCGTCGAGGCGAACGCGTAACCCAATGGCCGCGAGCTTCGGAAGGGCGAAGAATTGGGCGATCCTTTTCGGTCTTGCGGCCGTCGTGTTCTTGGCCGCGCTGCAGATGCGTCGTTCCGCCCCGGGCGCCGACTTGGTTGAACTCGCAAACAGGCAGCCGGCCAAGCTCAGCTCCTTTTTCGACGAGGCCGGCAAGGCGGTGTCGATGGAAACGTTCCGCGGCAAGACCGTCATCCTCAATCTGTGGGCGCCGTGGTGCGCCCCGTGCCTGGAGGAAATGCCGTCGCTCGACCGGCTGGCGGCGCGGCTGCCGGAGAAGGACTTCGTCGTCGTCCCGGTGTCGAAGGATCCGGTCGGCCCATCGCCGTCGAAGACCATGTTCGACAAGTTGTCGTTGACGCGCCTCAGGTTCTACCTTGACCCCAAGGGCAAGCTCGGACCGGAAGTCGGCGCGCGCGGCTATCCGACCACACTGATCGTGGGGGCCGACGGCGCGCCGCTCGCCTATCGGGAGGGCGCGGCGGACTGGGACAGCAAGGCGATGATCGCCGAGCTCGACAAGCTCGCCGAACGGTCGCGGCGCACGGAGTAGGAGTTCTTGGCGGACGCCGTCTCCGGGTGAGCAGCACCTGGGAAAATCGGCGGTATCATCGCTTTGGCGCCAGTTTAGCCCGACTTTCTCAACTGGGGATGCGGACGGGTGGAAAGGGCCGTGGAATCAAGGCTGGGCGGTCGAAGGTCTCCACTACATGGGCGGGTTGCGGGTGCTGAGCCGCCGGAGCAGGAGCGGTGATTAGCGGCGGCGACTGCGGCGGCAGGGTGAGCCCGAGTTGCCGCAGGAGGAGTTTATGGTCGGCGTTGGGCTCGGTGTAACGGCTCAGGATCAGGGTTCGGCCGTCGATGGTTGGGAAGTGGACGTCGAGCATCTGGATGGCGGCAAGCTTGTCGAGCACCGCGCGCGGGGTGAGGCCGGCGGCCAGCGGCCTGAGCCTGGCGCGCAGCGTGACGTGCAGACAATAGGCGAGGAAGGCCACGAAGATGTGCGCCTCAACGCGCTGCTCCAGCTGGTGGTAGATCGGCCGTAGCTGCAGATCGTCCTTGAGGTTCTTGAAGGCCGCCTCGACTTCGACGAGTTGAATGTAGAACCGCCACAGCTCGGCGGGATCGCGCCCGCGCATATTGGTGCGCAACAGGTAGCGGCCTTCGCGCCGACGCGCTTGGCGCAGCTTTTTGCGGTTGAGCGCGTAGGCGAAGGCGGCTGTGTGCGGGTCGACCGCTATGTCGAGGAGGCGCCATGCCGCAGGCGCCTTGGCGCGGGCGGCGCCGAGCTTCATCAGCAGGCTCTCGCGAGAGAGGTTCATGTGCGCCAGCTTCGCCAGTCGCGCCCACAGCCACTTCAGCTGCCGCTTTCGCATGGCGCGCTCCTTGTCGATGCGCGCCCGGCTCTGGGCGAGCACGTAAAGGTCGTCGGCCTCGGTCAACAGCTTCACTTCGACGCCCGGCCGCACCTCGTGCCAGGGCAGGCCGACGAGAGACGTTTCCAGCTTGCTGAGGCGTCCCTTGGGGGTTCCCGCCAGATAGGCGACGGGCGGATCGGATCGCCGCATTTCGGCGAGCGTCTCTTCGGTAGGGATGCCGCGATCCATCACCCAGATGCGCTGGGCCTTGCCGTACTGCGCCTCGATCTTCGAAAGGAAGGCGCGCAGCGTCGTCTTGTCGGAGGTGTTGCCGGGGAGAACTTCGTAGGCGAGCGGAAAGCCGTCGGGCGTCACGATCAGCGCGATGACCACCTGCACGCAGTCTGAGCGCTTGTCGCGGCTATAGCCGTGGCGGCGCTTGTCGCTCTCGTCGCTCGGCGGATCGGATTCGAAGTACGTGCTGGTCAAGTCGTAAAGAAGGACGTCGAAGCGGGCGCCGAACAGATCCTGCCAGCGCCGACGCAGATGGGTGAACAAAGCCGGTTTATGCTCAAGCAGCTTGTCGAGGCAGCGATAGAGCGCGTTCTTCTCGACCAGCGCAAAATCTCCGCCGAGCAGATCGCCCATGGCGCTTTGCTCGAACCACAGCCGGTGCAAGCGCCACTCGCTGCCTGGATCGATGAGCCGGTAGCAGACCAGCGTCTCGAGGATGTGGCTCCAGCAGGTCCCTTGGCGCGAATCGGGCAGACGAGCCGCCCAGAAACGGTCGAGTTCCAGTTGCTCATAGAGCTGACAGGCGAGCCAGCACGCCCCCCATTGCCGCGGCCGGTGCAGCTGCATGGCCCCGAGCCGGATCTGCACCCGATGGCCCTCGGCGTGATCGGGCAGCGGCCGATCGGCGGGGAACAGGGCCAATTGAGTGGTTTGTTGCGCCCCCTCGTCGAAGGCCTCGATCACCCGGCGCCAGCCTTCCTGCTGGCTGTCGTTGATTTCGCCGAGATAGAGGACTTGGCGCTGCACGACTTTGCCGCCGGCGCAGCGCTTGCTCTCGACAATGCTCCACTAGCGGTGCTCCTTGCCGTCCTTGAAGCGTCGATTTGGGCGCAAAGACATGACGAACAAATCTACGCCAAACTATTCTTCTGCAAAGGTACTTGGTCTCCACTACACGCGAATTTCGAAACCTCGTCGTTGAAACGACTCGCTTTTCGCTCCCTCACAACCCCGAAATTCGCCGTCTGCCTGCGCCAGTTGAGAAAGTCGGGTTAGCGTCGGCCGCTAAAGATTTCAGGTGCTTGCGACTTCGTTTAGCAATTCACGACCGAAACTGGACCGTTCGCGCCACCCCTCTGCGCTGAGCCTCGTGCCTCTCTCCGCCGCGCAGATCAGGGAGCCGTCAATAAGCCTACGCCTCGTTCAAGCTGCGTCGCCCGCCAATGCCAGACGGCGAGCCCGAACAGAATCAGCGCGGTCGCCTGATGGGCGAGTGCGATGGCGATCGGCACGAACAAAAGCAGGGTCGCAACGCCGAGCGCGACTTGCAGCGCCGCCACCGCGGCGACAACGGCGGCCCGGCGCGCGAGGGCGGAGGGCGCCGAGCGCAGGGCCACGACCGCCTGGATGAGCGCGAAGGCGACGACGACGTAGGCGAGCGTCCGGTGATCGAATTGCGCCGTCGCCGGATCGCCGAGCATCGCCGAGAGCGAGCCGAAGGCTACGCCGGGAACCCAGCTCGAGCCCATCTTCGGCCAGGTGTTGTAGATCAGGCCGGCGCGCAGGCCGGCGACCAAAGCGCCGAGGCCGAGCTGGACATAGACGAGCGCCGCGAAGGCCGCCGCAGACGCGGAAAAGGCGCGCGAGGCCGGCGTGCGCTGCCGCTCGCCGAGGCCCGTCGCAGCGTAGATCAGCGCGCCGAAGGTCGCGGCGGCGATCATCAGATGCAGCGCCAGGCGCTGCTGCGCGACCTCGGTGCGGTGGCTGAGGCCAGAGCTTACCATCCACCAGCCGACGATCGGTTCGAGGGCCAAGAGGCTTGTCGCGACCGCAACTTGCCGTCCGAGCGGGCCCCTGAGGGCGCCACGCATCCAGAACCACAGCGCCGGCAGGATGAACGCCGCGCCAACAATGCGAGCAAGCAGACGATGGCTCCATTCCCACCAGAAGATGGTCTTGAAGCCCGCGAGCGTCATATCGGGGTTGAGCTGGGAATATTGCGGGATCTGCTTGTAGCGGTCGAACTCCGCCTGCCAGTCCGCTGCGTTCAGCGGGCGGCAGGACCCCGGTGACCGGCTTCCACTGGGTGATGGAGAGGCCCGATTCGGTGAGGCGCGTCGCACCGCCGACCAGCACCATGGCGAAGACGAGCGCAGCGACAAAAATCAGCCAGGCGCGCACACTCACAAGGGCGCTCAGGGGCAGCGGCTGGGCGCTTGCCCGCAAGAAGTTGATCGAGGCCATCGGATCCAGGATGCAAGAACGGTCGCGACGAATATCGGGCGCGGAGCCCGATGCGCAACCCCGGCGGCGCCGCCCCGGACCGCCTTAATCAGTCGATCAGCCGCCGGTACAAGTGCCAGGTCGTGTGGCCAAGCACCGGGAAGACGACGAGGAGCGCGACGAACACGGTCACGAACGAAACCGCGAGATCCATGCCGATGACCACCGCCCAGGCGAGCATCGCGCGCGGATTGGCCAGCACCGCCTGCACGCTGGTGGTCATCGCGGTTACGAAATCGACCTCACGGTCGACCACAAGCGGCGGCGACACGGCGGTGAAGGAAAAGACCATCAGGGCGATGATCGCCCCGACCCCGTTGCCGACGAGGAGGAAGGTGAGGCCGTAGGTGGTGGTGAAGACGTTGGTGAAGAGTTGGGGCAGCGACGGGACGTGCACGCCGTAGAACATCAGGAACAGAAAGACCGCCAGATCCAGCCAAATGATGAGGGTGAACAGGCTGACCAGGGCGAGCCAGCCGAGGTCTTTGCCCGAGCGGTTCCATACAGCGCCGAGCACCGCCGACCACGACAAAGGCTGGCCGGCCTCGAGCCGTCGCGATATTTCGTATGTCCCGGCCGCGCCGAACGGGGCGAGCAGGGCGAACCCCATCATGAACGGATAGGCGAGATAGAAATAGCCGAGCGCGAAGGCGATCCAGAGGATGAGCCAGCCGCCGACGGCGTAGACCGCGCCGAAGAACATGCCGTATTTCGGCGCACGGCTGAAATCCCGGACGCCCTTGGCAATGCAGTCCATTAAATCGGCAATGTCGATCTTGCGGATTTGGAGAGGGGCCTTGCCTGCTTCCGGAGCGTGAGCGCCGGCCGGCGTGGGCCCCGCGTCAATCACAATCGCCATTCGTTCACTCCCCAAGCTTTAACGTCTCTGCGCCTGTTGCGGCTTCCGGCGATTGGATCACGTTCGGCGCGGGCAGGCAACTTTCTATCGTTTCATTGTCGGTAGCAGATGATATGTCCGGTTTAGGGAGCGCACGATCAGTCCGGTAGCCTCGGCCCTTTTTGGAGGGGGTTGGATGCGCCGGACGGAAGCCCTTCAGGGTGTGCGTATGATGAGGTTTCTGGACATTTTGGGCCGCTACGAGGCGGCGGAGTTCAACCAGTTGGAAGCAGCGGCGTTGCTTGGGGTGAACGAGCGGGACGTTTCGGCGCTGGCAAGCGCGTTACGAGGAGGACGGCGAGGCTGGGTTACTGGACCGGCGGCTTGGCAAGGCGTCTGGGAAGCGGGTTCCGGTCGACCGGGAGCAGGAGGTCGAGGCGCTTTACCGACAGCGTTATGCGGGGTTCCGAGCCAAGCACTTCCATGAGCATCTGGTGAAGGATCACGGTTTCGCCTGGGGCTACACGTTGACCAAGACGTTTCTGCAGTCGCGCGGGCTTTTGCCGAAGGCGCCGCGCAAGGGCGCGCATCGCCGGAAGCGGGAGCGCCGGCCGTTGCCGGGGATGATGCTGCATCAGGACGGCTCGCGACACGTCTGGCTCGAAGGCCAGCCGGCGCTCGATCTCATTGCGACGTTGGACGACGCGACCGGGGCGATCTATTCGGCGGTTCTGGTCGAGGAGGAGGGTACGGCTTCGACGTTCCGGGCGCTGAAAGAGACGTTCGGGGCCCACGGGCTGCCGATGAGCCTCTATACGGATCGCGGTTCACACTACTTCCATACCGCCGAGGCGGGCGGCAAGATCGACCGCAGCCGCGGGGCCTGTGGGACTGTGGACGTGTGCCGCAGAGGCACGGAAAGGAGTTCGGCAATGAACTGAACGCTGAACCGTGGCGTGAAGCTGCGCAGGAGATGATGGTAGGCCCATCGGGATCGGCTTTCAGGAGCAGGTCTCAAACCAGTCCGAGCTGCTGCGGTCAAAAGCCGTGGTGGTGAACGTCGGATCAAAAGTCCCGGGATGGATCTGGGGCAGGTGGGTGTCCGGAAGCCGAGCGGAAGCAAACCCTCGAAGACGCGTCGATAACCATACGTGCCGTCAAAACCAGAGGCGGTCCACATCTCTGGGATCAGCCCGCCGAGAGCCTGATGACCGGGCGGGCGGCGACCGGCGTATAGGGGGCGGGAGCCGGACACAGGCTGTTGCGCGGAACTGCGGGAACCAGCTCTTGGATGCCAAGGGAGAAGCACAAGCGGCGCACACCGCGAGGCGAGAGTACCGAAGCCAAGAGCTGAGTCGGATCGGCCTATAGTAGCGAGGAAGGCTTCGAATGAGGCTCAAGCAAGGGCCAGTCAGGTGGTCGTAGGGATCGAAGCAACTGGGAACAGGATGACGACGACAAATACGACGAACAAGCCCTTCTTGATCGAGAAGTGGCGAGTGTACGAAGCCTATAAAGCGGTCAAATCCAACCAGGGTGCGGCCGGCGTGGATGGTCAGACGATCGAGGCATTCGAGGCCGACTTGAAGGGAAACCTTTATAAAATCTGGAATCGGATGAGCTCGGGAACCTACTTTCCGCCGCCAGTCCGCGCTGTCTCCATTCCTAAGAAGAGTGGGGGCGAAAGGATTTTGGGTGTGCCCACCGTAAGCGACCGGATCGCGCAGATGGTGGTCAAACAACTGATTGAGCCGGATCTCGATCCCATATTCCTGTCGGACTCCTACGGCTACAGGCCGAATAAATCGGCGCTGGATGCGGTAGGCGTCACGCGCAAGCGGTGCTGGAAATATGACTGGGTCCTTGAATTCGACATCAAAGGTCTGTTCGACAACATCACGCACGACCTGCTGCTTAAGGCCGTTCGGAAACATGTGAAGTGCAAGTGGGCGCTGATCTATATCGAAAGATGGCTGACAGCGCCCATGGAACAGGACGGAACAACGATCGCGCGAGATCGCGGCACCCCACAAGGGGGCGTGATCAGCCCGATCCTTGCCAACCTGTTCCTGCATTACGCATTCGATCTCTGGATGCGGCGGGCCTACCCGGACCTCCCATGGTGTCGGTACGCGGACGATGGGCTGGTTCATTGCCGAACTGAGCGCACGAAGCGGAAGCGGTCAAGACCGCGCTCCAAGCCCGGTTGTCGGAATTCGGCTCGAACTACTGCATCCCACCAAAACAAGGATCGTCTACTGCAAGGTCACAGGCCACCGGGGCATGTACCCGAA
>CAWIHF010000035.1:0-48701 GCA_963835885.1 uncultured Alphaproteobacteria bacterium | reverse complement strand
AGCACTCTCTTGCAACGAGTGCCAACGATGGCCATGTAAGGCCGGCGTTGGACCCCCGACGAGAGCCAGGGCATTCGCTCGTGAGCCGGTCGGGCAACTCGACTGAAGGCGAAACTCATGAAATTCCGTCCGTTACATGACCGCGTCGTCATCCGCCGCCTGGAAGGCGAGGAGAAGACGAAAGGCGGCATCATCATTCCCGACACCGTCAAGGAGAAGCCGCAAGAAGGCGAGGTTATCGCCGTCGGGCCCGGCGCCC
This sequence comes from uncultured Alphaproteobacteria bacterium, assembly GCA_963835885.1. Lineage (GTDB taxonomy): Bacteria > Pseudomonadota > Alphaproteobacteria > Rhizobiales > Beijerinckiaceae > Roseiarcus. Next base: position 48,442 of record CAWIHF010000035.1, on the reverse strand, counting down.
GCGACGAGAGCGGCAAGATTCAGCCGCTCGAACTGAAAGCCGGCGACAGAGTCCTGTTCGGCAAATGGTCGGGCACGGAAGTCAAGATCGACGGTCAGGAACTCTTGATCATGAAGGAATCCGACGTCATGGGCGTGATCGAAGACGCCGAGGCCGCGAAGAAGAAAGCGGCCTGACCCCAGGCGTCCGTCCCATCTCAAACATGAAGGTATTGAAAATCATGTCAGCGAAAGATGTAAGATTTTCCAGCGACGCCCGCGACAGAATGCTGCGCGGGGTCGATGTTCTCAATAATGCGGTCAAGGTGACGCTCGGCCCCAAGGGCCGCAACGTCATCCTCGACAAGTCGTATGGCGCGCCGCGCATCACCAAGGACGGCGTCACCGTCGCCAAGGAAATCGAGCTTTCCGACAAGTTCGAGAACATGGGCGCGCAAATGGTGCGCGAAGTCGCCTCGAAGACCAATGATCTGGCCGGCGACGGCACCACCACCGCGACCGTGCTCGCCGCCTCGATCATGAAGGAAGGGCTGAAGCTGGTCGCCGCCGGCATGAACCCGATGGACCTGAAGCGCGGCATCGACATTGCGGTGGCGGCGGTCGTGAAGGACATCGAACGCCGCCGAAGAAGGTCCAGTCGTCCGAAGAGATCGCCCAGATCGGCACGATCGCGGCGAACGGCGACAAGTCGATCGGCGACATGATCGCCAGGGCGATGAAGAAGGTCGGCAACGAGGGCGTCATCACGGTCGAGGAGGCCAAGAGCCTCGAGACCGAGCTCGACGTCGTCGAAGGCATGCAGTTCGACCGCGGCTATCTGTCGCCCTATTTCATCACCAACGCCGAGAAGATGGTGGCGGAGCTCGAAGAGCCCTACATCCTCCTGCATGAGAAGAAACTGTCGTCGCTGCAGCCGATGCTGCCGATCCTCGAAGCGGTCGTTCAGACGGGCAAGCCGCTGCTGATCGTCGCCGAGGACATCGACGGCGAGGCTCTGGCGACGCTGGTGGTCAACAAGCTGCGCGGCGGCCTGAAGGTCGCCGCCGTCAAGGCGCCGGGCTTCGGCGACCGGCGCAAGGCGATGCTCGAAGACATCGCGATCCTCAGCGGCGGCACGCTGATCGCCGAGGATCTCGGCATCAAGCTCGAGAACGTGACGCTGCAGATGCTCGGCAAGGCCAAGCGGGTGCGCATCGAAAAGGAAAACACCACGATCATCGACGGCGCCGGCAAGAAGTCCGACATTGAAGGCCGCATCGCGCAGATCAAGGCGCAGGTCGAGGAGACGACCTCGGACTACGATAAGGAGAAGCTGCAGGAGCGTCTCGCCAAACTGGCGGGCGGCGTCGCGGTGATCCGCGTCGGCGGCTCGACCGAAGTCGAGGTCAAGGAGAAGAAAGATCGTGTCGACGACGCGATGCACGCGACCAAGGCCGCGGTCGAGGAAGGCATCGTTCCCGGCGGAGGCGTCGCGCTCCTGCGCGCCAAGGCCGCCATCGGCAAGCTCACCGGCGAAAACGCCGACGTCCAGTCCGGCATCAATATCGTGCTGAGGGCGCTCGAGGCGCCGGCCCGCCAAATCGTCGAGAACGCGGGCGTCGAAGGCTCGGTCGTGGTCGGCAAGATCCTTGAAAACAAGTCCCAGACCTACGGCTTCGACGCCCAGACCGAGCAATATGTCGATATGCTCGCCGCCGGCATCGTCGATCCGGCGAAGGTCGTACGGGTCGCCCTGCAAGACGCGGCATCGGTCGCCGGCCTCATGATCACCACCGAGGCGATGGTCGCCGAGCGGCCCAAGACCGACGCTCCGGCGATGCCGGGCGGCGGAATGGGCGGCATGGGCGGAATGGACTACTAACAAACTGAAACACGCTGGCAGGCGCACAATTCGTGAGCCTGCCAGCGTGTTCTGTCGATATTTCGAGCCAGTCGGCGGTGAAGCAGCTTCGACCGGCGCGCGGGCCTCACTTCATCGCGTTGGTGACGTCGAGCGCCGTCTGCCTGCCCTTGGTCGACAGCTTGACGACGCTCTTGCCGTCGAGGTCGAGGGCGTTCATGTCGACCACCCGGATGGTCTGGTCCTCATAACTCTTCCAGTAATATTTGAGGGCCTGCGGATCGCGGGCGACCGTCAGCATCGTATAGTCGGTGTGCACCACGCCGTCGTGCTCCTCGCGCGCGACGCCGACCGGAATGTCGAAGTTGTTGAGGATGTGGAAGACCTGATAGACGCCGCGCTCGGCGTTCTTTTCCGGGATCGCGGTCGCACTGAAGACGGCGGCGCGGACGAAACGCGACGGCGGCGAGAAGTCGCCCGGCAGGCCCAGCATGCCCGAGCCCTGCCCAAGCTGGCGAAAGGTCGCGCCCGATATGGTCACCGGCGGCACATTGCGCGGATTGAGCGCAATGTAGTTCCTGAGGTTGATCATGTGCCAGTCGAAGCTCGGCGAGTTGGTCATCACGCCGAGCGGGTTGTCGAACACCTTTAGCTTTCCGCCGAGCGGCTCGATGGCGATGCTGGCGCCCGACTTGTCATACACGACATAGTGGAACGGCTGCGGCTCGGGCGGCCAGCCCTTGAGCAGCGTCGGAGCCACGATCGCCTCGCCCGCCTCCACCGCCGCGCGCACTTCGGCGACCGTGCTGAATCGGGTCAGGAGCCAGTTGGGGAAATCGGCCATCGACATCGACGATGCGCGGTTCTCGGGCGTCGTCGGGGTGTATTCGGCGAAGGTCGGGAAATAAAAGGCGCCGACCGCCAGCCCCTTTTCGTTCATGCCGTCCAGAATGGCGAGATTGTCGAAGGCGATGCTGCCGATCGCCGCGTATTTGGCCGTCCATTGCTTGCCCGGCCCCAGCGGCGTCTGGCCGGTGAATTGGTAGCCTCTGGGAACGAGCACGACGGTCGTGTCGACGAAGATCCCGAACTCGAGCGTGCGTCCATGAACGATGCTGCCGTCCGCGGTCTCCAGCATGATGCCGGTGCAGGCCGACGCGGTCGAGGCCGCCGCCAGGGCCGTCGCGACCGCGACGGCCACGATCTGTTTCAGCAGTCGTCGCAACATGAATGCATTCCTTTATTTGGCCTGGACCTCCGGGGTCGCCCGTCCATCAATGACGTTTATCTGCGGGGAGCGCCAGCCCGGCGCCGCCTCAACGTTCGATCGGATAGCGGAACGCAGCCGTATGGTCGCGCCCGCCCTCGCCTCGCGCGATCGCCGCGTCATAGAGCTTCGCCACGCTTGGCATGACCGCCAGCGCGACGTCGTGGCGGGCCGCCTCGCCGATCATCAGGCGCACGTCCTTGCGGGCCATCTCGGCGGTGAAGGCCGGCGGCTCATAGGGCCCGGAGGCGACCTTGGCGGCGCGAGAGGCCAGCAACTCGCCGGGATTGAATTGCTTGAACATCCCGACGGCGTCGGCCGGCGCGACGCCGACCGCGTGAGCGAGGCGCACGACGTCGGCCACCACGCCCATCATGCCGATCAGCGTCAGGTTGCCGAACAGTTTGAAGGCGGCCGCGGTCCCGGGCTTCGGCCCGAGGTTGACCACCCGGCCGGTCATCTTTTCCAGTTCGGGCATGACCGCCGCGATCTGGGTCGGGTCGCCCGAAACCAGCATGATCCCCGTTCCGTCGCGCGTGTCGACCGGCCCCATGAACACCGGCGCATGGATGAAGACCCTGCCCCGCCCGGACCAGCGCGCGCTCCGCTCCGCCGTCGGCGTCGGCGCGGTCGTCGTGTGGTCGATGATGAAGGTCGAGGACGGGATCGAGCCGGCGAGCGGCTCCAGCACGGAATTGACCGAGGCGTCGTCCGACAGCGACAGATGAATGCGTTCGACGTCCCTGATCGCTTCTGCCGGGTCGGCGAATGCGTGGGCGCCATCGGCCGCCAGCGCCGTCGCCTTGACCGGATCGCGGTTCCAGACGTTGACCTGATGGCCATTGTCCAGCATGCGGCGGACGAAGCCCGCCCCCATCAGGCCGGCGCCAAAAAATGCGATTTTCATTCTGTTCTCCTGCTCGCGCGTTGCGGATACCGTGCAACGCGCGGCCCGGCGTTGCAACGCCGCAGACGCATCGGGCTTGGCGCAGGCCAGCGGGGCCTACAACGAACCGGCGTTCAACGACGACCGGCCGGGGTTACGCCGCGACGGCGGCGGCGCGGTTCTGATGGAGCAAGGCGAATTGGCTCGATCGCGCGCGCGAAAATTGGCCGGATTGTTCGCGCTGGCCGGCGCGGCGATCGTCTGCGCCGCCCAGGACGGAGGGGCGTCTTCTGCAAAGTTGACTCTGACCGAGAAAGACAATGATCGCTCGGTGGGCATCAGGGTTGGCGATGAAGTCGAAGTGACGCTGCCGGAGAACGCGTCGACCGGCTATCGCTGGGCGACCGATCGCACCGATGGCGAAGTCGTCGACTTCGTGTCGACGCAGCCCCATTATCCAGGCGGCGCGGTCGGGTCCGGCGGCTGGGTTTCCTTCCTGTTCCGGGGCAAAAGCGCCGGGACGGGCGAGATCGCGCTCAAGCCATGGCGCTCGTGGGAAGGCGATTCCTCGCTCGTCGCGCGCTTTCGGGTCGAGGTCCGCGTCGAGCGCTAAGTCAGCGCTCTTCGCCGGCGAAGGCGGCGAGCGCCTTCGGGTCGGCGATCGTGACCTGTTTGTCGCCGACCGCAATCCAGCCAGCGGAGTTGAACCGCGCCAGGATGCCGCTCACGCTATCCTGCGACACGTTCGCCATTTCGCCAAGTTCGGATGCGGCCAACCGCAGGCGGATCGGCTTCGCTAGGCGCCCGTCCATATCGAGGCCCGCGGCGCGCAGCATTGTCGCCGCCAACCGGCGCCCGGGATCCGGGATGAGGAGATCGCCGACCGCAGCAACGGCGATATCGACGGTAAAATCCATCAGGGAGCTGGCGCTGCGCGTCCATACGCGGTCCTCCGCGGCGATTTCGTTCAGCGCGGAAAACGGGACTTGAAACGCGATCATCGGTTCCCTAACGCGGAAAATCAGGATGCGCCGGCGGCCGGTCAACACCTGCCAGTGGCCAATCCAGTCGCCCCCACGGGCGATGTGGCCCAGCCGCAGGTTGGCCCCACGGTCAGGCACGTACACGGCGACGGCCCCCTGAACGACGCCGTAGACGCCGCGGTGTTGGTCGCCGACATCGAAGACGTGCTCGCCCTCGGCGAATGAGGCGAGCCGGGCCCGGCCAAGCACGGCCGCCTGGAACGCCGGCGGCTGATGCGCGAGCCACCCCTGCGAGAGGACGACGTGTTCGGCTTCCCCGCTGTGCATGACGCTACTCTTATGACCAACCAAAAAGCGCAAGGGGCATCCTGATAGCAACTCGCAACCATCTGCACAAATTCGTTTCCAGATTAGGCCGGTTACACGCCGGCGGCTGGCTTTTTCTATTCAACCTTTGGCGAAGGACCGCCAAGGGGAAGGTTCAGACGGACAAGTGTTTCTTTTCGCTGTCGGCAAGACGCGACGCGCTCAAAGTCACGGTCTGTGACGAGCGTCACTGAAGCCGCCGCGAGATCCTCCTATATTTTAAGCCTATGGCGGGTACGGCGAGTGCACGCCCGCCGGGCTGGGTCCGGGTCGAAAGGATGATCGGCCCGATGGAAGATGGAGTAGAGGTCTATGACAAAGTCTGTGTTGCGTGCGGCGTTCGACGATCGCGTCGTCGCGTTGAGTGAGCGATTGCCCGAGCTGACGGGCGACTTCGCGTTGCGAGGCCCTTGCGGAGCTGGAGGCCCTGGCCGAATTCCTTGACCTGGTCGACATGATCGGAAGCAGGGGAACAGCGCCGGCTCATGGGGAACTGGCGGGCGCATTGAGCGCGTAACAGCCAACCAACAAGGTCCCGAAGCAAAACCTCAGACTCCGGACTCGATCACCTCCGCAAAACCCTTCCGCCAGGAGCGATGGGCCGGCCGCCAGCCAAGCACTTGCCGCGCCTTCCGGTTCGAGCCGGCGCGGCTCTCGGTCATCATCGCAACCAGATGCTCGCCGAGCGCGATCCGTGCGACCCAGGCGGGAACACGGCGCGGCGGCTTGGCGCCGAGCATCGCGGCCAACGCCGGCAGCCATTCGCGGACCGGAGCGGGCTCGTCGTCGACGATGTTATAGACGCCTGCGGCGCCGGTCTCGATGGCGAGCGCGGTCGCGGAGGCTGCGTCGTCGAGATGCAGAAACGACCACCAGCCGCCTCCGTCACCGATCATCGGCGCGCGCCTCGCGCGCAACTGGCCGATGAACGGTCCGTCGAACAGTCCCGAGTGCGGCCCGTAGAAGGCGCCGTAGCGCAGGACCACGCCTTCCACTCCGCGCGAGCCCACGACGGAGGATTCGAGGGTGCGGATCGCGTCGAGCGTGCGGCGCATCTCGCGCGGCGGATTGGGATCGAGCGGATCGTCTTCCGACTTGACCGATGTTCCCGTCCTCGCATAAGGCCAGCCACAGAAGCTTTGCGCGACGAACCGACGCACGCCGCTTTCCTCAGCCGCCGCAAGGAGATGATCCAGCGCCTCGGTTCGCAGCCGGTTGGTTGTCGCAAAAACGCGGTCGAAGTGAACGAGGTCGCTGGCGTTCTGGAGGGCGGTCATCTCGTGAACGACCACTTCAGGCCGCGCCTCCAGGAGCGCCGATCGGACGGCGCTCCTGTCGAAAGCGTCGACGACCATCGCCTCGACGCCGGCTTGGCGCAGCGCCTCGGCTTTCCCCGGCGACCGGGTAAAGCCGGCGGCGTGATGACCCGCGGCGAGGAGCAGCGGCATGAGACGGGTCCCGACCGCGCCCGTCGCGCCCGCGACCAGGACTTTCATGACCTGTCGCCCTCGTTGTTCAGGCCGGCAACGCACGCAGGAATGGATGGGTTCCCGTTTGCGTATTGCAACGGGCGCGCCTGAGGGATGATCGCGGTGGCGACGTCATCGGTCTTCCGACATTGTCGCGGATTGTTTTCGCCGACGCTGTAGCGCTATTGTGCATGGTGACAAGCCTGACGCGGCGTGGTTTGATCGCGGTCGGGGGCTTCCGTTGACCGGTCAAGCGCGCCGGGTGAATCGAGAAACTGGCGTGACGTCGACCCCGAAGAGAAGAGATCGGCTGTGAACGCCGAATTCGCCTCGCTCGCCAATATTCTGGACCTGGCCAATGTCATCATCCATGACTTGGAAGGCAAAATCCTGCACTGGACGACCGGCTGTGAGCGCCTTTACGGCTGGAGCAGACACGAAGCCGTCGGACGATTCGTCCACAACCTGTTGAAGACCCGCTATCCCCTCCCGCGAAGCGAGATCATCGCCGCGCTGCATGACCGCGGCAGTTGGGAAGGCGAAATCGAACATCGGACGAAGTGCGGATCGGTCGTTTCGATCGCGAGCCAATGGGTCGCTCGAAAGTCCGACGTCGACGCTATCGGCTTCGTGCTTCAGACCAATAACGACATCACCGGACTGAAGCGCGCACAGGCCGACCTGGCGACGCGCGAGGCGCATCTGCGGTCGATCCTCGACACTGTGCCAGAGGCGATGATCGTGATCGACGAGCAAGGCCTGGTGAGCTCCTTCAGCGCCGCGGCTACGCGACTATTCGGATATCGTCCCGAAGAAGTGATCGGCCACAATGTCAGGATGCTCATGCCGGAACCATACCGGGCGGAGCACGACGGCTACATCGCCAACTATCTCAGGACCGGCGAAGCGCGGATCATCGGCTACGGCCGGCTGGTCAAGGGTCGCACCAAGGACGGCGCTGTGTTCCCGATGGAGCTGGCGGTCGGGGAAGCGCGGGCGGACGGAGAGCGGATTTTCACCGGCTTCGTCCGCGACCTCACGAGCCGCCAGAAGATGGAGGAGGAACTCCGGCAGTCGCAAAAGATGGAGGCGGTCGGCCAGCTCACTGGCGGCGTCGCCCACGATTTCAACAATATCCTGACGGTGATTGTCGCCAATCTAGAGATGCTCTATCCGGGCGTTCGCGACCCTGAGCAGCGCGAACATGTCAAAGAGGCGCTGGACGCGGCTCAGGATGGCGCCAAATTGGCTTCCCAGCTCCTCGCCTTCGGTCGACGTCAGTCCCTCGATGCAAAGCCGACCGACGTCGGCCCTCTGGTCTCCAATTTCGCCGACCTCCTCCGGCGGACCTTGGGAGAAGCCATCGAGCTTCGGATCGAGGTCCTGGGATCCCCGCATCTGACGGTGGTCGACCCTTCGCTCCTGCTGAACGCCCTGCTCAACCTGGCGATCAATGCGAGGGACGCGATGCCGCGCGGCGGGCGACTGGCGATCAATATCTCCCATGCGCGTCTTGACGCCGACTATGCGCAGACCTATCCGGACATCCGCACCGGCCGCTATGTGCTGATCACGGTCACCGACACGGGATCGGGCATGTCGGAAGAGGTGCGCCGGCGCGCGTTCGAGCCGTTCTTCACCACGAAGCCGACCGGCGCCGGTACTGGACTCGGCCTGAGCATGGTCTACGGCTTCGTCAAGCAGTCGGGCGGGAATATCCAGATTTACAGTGAATTGGGACACGGAACGAGCGTGCGGGTCTTCCTGCCTGTTGCAGAGAACGCCGGAGCCGGTGCGCCGCACGGCGTTGAACCGCAGCAGGCCGATCTGCCGCAGGGAACCGAGACCATCCTCATCGTGGAGGACGACCCGCGTCTGCGTCGGGTCCTGAGCAAGCGGCTCCGCAGCCTCGGTTACCAAGTCGTCGAGGCAGACAGCGGTGTGGCCGCCATTGCTCAGCTCGCGACCCTGCCCGAGGTGGCGATGATATTCACCGACATGGTCATGCCCGGGGGTATGACCGGCTACGAACTGGCGCAGGCGGCGTTGGCGCAAAAGCCCGACATCAAGATCCTGTTCACCTCCGGCTATGCCGAGCCGGCGATTGCACGTCTCGGACAGAAGACGGGAGCGTGGCTGAAAAAGCCCTACACCGCCGATGAGCTCGCCGAAAAGGTTCGGGAGGTTCTTCACCACCCCTCCTGATTGAGCGTTACGCTCGGGCCGCCGATCAGCTACCGTCGGCGCCCGCGCCACGCCCTTGCTCCGCTCGCCGCCGCCAGAACCACGACCGCGACGGTCGGGACGAGGAGCGCGTGGATCCCGAACGCGGCATAGACGATTCCACCCGCCGCGCCGCCGCAGACAATGCCGCTCCACAGGATGAGGTAGGGAACCCAGCCCCAGGCTGGACCCGCCGAACAAAGGGCCTCCGCCAGGCGCTCGCCGAGATTGACCAACGTCCCGGTGACATAAGTGAGGGCGGTCCTGGTTCGGCCCGCCCTGTGGAGGACCGCGTTCTGCCCACCCATCGCCAGCGCCATCAGAAAACCGGCTCGTACGCCCGAAAGCGGGACGAGCGCCGCCACCCCGAGCAGGGCCGATTCAGCGATCAGGATTGCTGGGCGGCGCCAATCCTTCGCCGCGATGGCGAGCATCTTTCCGCCGATCACGCCGACGACGAAAACACCGACCAACCCGCCCGCCATGGACGCCTTGCCCAACGAGACGCCGTCGATCGCAATGGCGAACTGGGTCGAATTGCCGCTCGCGAAGGAAACGAACAGATGGCCGAGGCTCAGAAAGCCGACCGCGTCGACGAAACCCGCGATGGCGAGCAGCAGCGTCGCCAACATCAGGTCGCCAACCGCCTCATCCGTCATCGACGTGGTCCCTTGTGCGGAGCGGGCCCGCGCCGCTTCGACGTCACAGGCTCAGGACCGCGCCTTCGAAAGAGATTCGGCGACGCTCCACATGGCGGCGGCTGCTCCTCCACGCGCCGCGGCGGGAAGGGTTATCGGGCCCCGACCGCACGCTCGAGTTCGCTCTTGCTCATCTTCGACCGCCCCGGAACGTCGCGCTCCCGCGCCTTGCGGTAGAGCTCGGCCCGGGTTTCGCCTTCCCTCCCCCCGCGGGACCCTGATCGTCCGTGTCCCTCGGTCTCGGCCTGCGCAGTCTCGCCGCGCGCTTCCTTGGCCTTGGTCCGGCGGAAATGCTGTTCGTTCTCTTTCGGACTCTGCTGGTTCGACGCGCCCGCTTCGCTGAGCGCGATGGCGACCGCCTGCCTCGGGTTCTTGACCTTCTTGCCACTCGCCCCTGAGCGGAGCTCGCCGTGCTTGAACTCATGCATGACCCGTCCGACTGTCTCTTTCTGCGGCTTGGACTCTCGAGACGCCATGGTGATGATCCTCCTGGCCGAAGCCCGCCGAAGGCGCATTGCACCCTCGCGGCTTGAAAAACAACACGAATTGCGGGCTGGAGTTCCACAGGCGGCAGAGGCCGGGCAAAGACGAGACTTCGCCACCACGTTTGTCATGCTGCTGCGCCATGCAGCTTCGGCGAAGCGGGCCGTGCCGCCCGACGCCAAGCCGCGCCGCAAACCTCTGAAAAGGCTGGCCGTGGCCGCCAGATGGCGATAGACGCGCAGAACCGCTGCGGAGGCGGCCATGCACCGGTCCCCTGCCCGTTTTCGGCGGCGAACGTCTCAGCTACCCGGAATGGCTCGACCGTCTCCGAGAGGCTCGAGGTCTGCCGCCTCCATGAGCGCGACCACGACGAGCCTTTCGCCGGCGAACGGGATCAGCCGCAGCCGTCGCCCGTCCCGCAGCGCCGCCACGTCCTCCGCGAGCCGGACCTCGACATCGGGAAAATCGAGCCATGTTCCGTCGAGCGGATGGATCGCCTTGTAGACCGCCTCCTTGGCGACGAAGACGAGGCGCTGCGCAACGCCGTCGTTTCCCGTCTCGCGTTTCTCCGCGTCGGTCAGGACGAGGTCGACGATGTCCTCAGGCAGCGGCTCTGCCGGTTCGATATCGACGCCGAGCCCGACGAGCCGTCCTCGTCGGGCCGCCGCGGCGAGCGCGAAAGCCTTGTCATGGGCGAGCGAACCAATGATCCCTGCGGGCCAGATCGGCGCGCCGGACGGCGAGCGCCGCAATGGCGCCAAGCCATCGGCGCCGAGTTGGTCGAGCAGGAACCTGGCGGCGATGCGGGCCGCTCCGCTGGCGCGGCGCACCTCGACTCGGGCCCCGGGCCGGGCGTCGGCGAATGCCGCTTCGTCGCCGGGCCGGATGCGGCGCGCCGTCACCAGCACGTCGTAGGGCGTCAGCTGCGCCTTGAGCGGCGCAAGGTCGAGGTCGTCCCCAATCGCCCCCATAGGCGATCAGCGCGCCCCGGTCGCGCCGCAGTGGACCAGCTTGGCCGGGTCGCCCCGCCAGCGCGAGCCGGCGGGCGTCATCTCGCCCTGCATTAAGAACGCGTCGGCGTCGAGATACCTGCCCTCGTTCATCGTCACGCCGTAATGCACGAAGCAGCCGACCCCGACCGAGCAGTCCGGACTGATCCCGCCGCCCTGGTTGCATTAAACGACGCCGCGGCTGAACATCGGCTGAACAACGGTGCAGACGGGTTGAAGCCGCGCGCCAAGCGCGGCTGACGCGGCCCCTTCCCGGCTTGTAAAGTGGGTCGCAAGCCGTTTCATCCAGCTCAGTCGATCCGGGAAGACCTCATGCCGCACAACGAGGACGGCCAGCCGCGGCGCAAGCTTCCGCTCAGCCTTCGTCGGATTTGGCTGGCCTGCGGGCTCATCCTGTTCACCTACGTCACCCTCCATTTCGCCAATCACGCGCTGGGAAATATTTCGGTCGACGCAATGGAAGGCGGGCTGGCGCTGCAAAAGCTCATCTGGCAGTCGCCGCCGGGGGCGATCCTTCTCTATGGGGCTCTGACCATCCACTTGAGCCTCGGCTTCTGGGCGCTCTACGAACGACGGCAGTTCCGCTGGACCAAGATGGAGGCGGCGCAACTCGGGCTCGGCCTCTCCATCCCGTTCCTTCTGGCCTCGCACATCGTCAGCACCCGCGTGGCGTTGAGCCTGTTCGGGACCGACAAGGGCTATGACCAGGAGCTTTACAAGTTCTGGGCCGGCCCGCCTCCGGACGGAGCGCTGCAGGTTGTGCTGCTGCTCGTCGTGTGGACCCACGGCTGCATCGGGGTCCACTTCTGGCTCAAGCTGAAGCCCGGCTACGCCAGGGTGAAGAACCTCCTCCTGTCGTTTGCGGTGCTGCTGCCGACGCTCGCCCTGCTCGGCTATTTTCAGGGCGGCAGGCAAATCTTGCGGCTGGCCGGGAGTCCGCTCTGGCGCGCCAAAAATCTCACTCCGGACCATGTCGGGACCCCGGGTCAGAACGCCCTTCTCGTCAACATTCGCAATGAAACGCTCGTCGCATTGGCGGCCCTTCTGGCTGCGGCTGTCCTCGCCCGCGGGCTTCGCCGCTGGAGGGAGCAACGGGTCGGATCGATCCTGCTCACCTATCCCGACCGAGCCGTCCGGGTCCGGCGGGGCTTGAGCGTGCTCGAGGCGAGCCTGCTCAACGGCGTCCCCCACGCGCATGTGTGCGGCGGACGCGGGCGCTGCTCGACTTGCCGCATCCGCATCCTTGGAGACCTGAGCGCCCTGCCGCCGATCAGCGCGGCCGAGCAGGCGGTGCTCGACCGTGTCGGCGCCGGCGCCGGAGTCCGGCTCGCCTGCCAGTTGCGCCCGACCCGAGACCTCGCCTTTGCGCTCCTGCTGCCGCCGTACGCGACGATCGCCGACGTCCGTCAAAGAGGACCGACGCGCAGCGGCGAGGAGCGCTATCTCGTCGTCATGTTCGTCGACATGCGCGGATCGAGCCGGCTCGCCGAACAGCGGCTGCCCTATGACACGGTCTTCATCATCAACCAGTTCCTCAACGCAGTCAGCGACGCGGTCATCGCGGCCGGAGGCGAGCCCAATCAGATTCTCGGCGACGGACTGCTGGCGCTCTTCGGGCTCACGGCGGGCGCGAAGGACGCCTGTCGGCAGGCGGTCGCCGCCTGCGCCGGAATCGCCGCGAACGTCGAGAGGCTGAACCGCGCGCTCGCCCACGGACCGGTCGAACCGATCCGCTTCGGCATCGGCCTCCACGCCGGCGTCATCGTCGCCGGCGATATCGGTTATGAACGCCACGCGCAGTTCACGGTGATCGGCGATCCGGTCAATGTCGCGGCGAGGCTGCAGGACCTGACGAAAGCGTTCGGCTGCGAAGTGCTGATGTCCGAGGAGGTCTACACGCAGGCCGGCTTCCGCCCCGACGATCTGCCCGCCCACGAAATCGACGCTCGAGGCCGGGAGACGCCCGTCAAGGCGCGCAGCGCCGTACGGGCCGCGGATCTGGCGAAGCTCGCCCCTCAGCAAGCGCAGGAGCCGTCCTGACCGTTCTGGAAAACGTCAGCTCTACGGCGCCTCGGTCCCGCCGGGTCCGAGCGAGCGCTGGACCATCGCCGTATCCGTCCATCGGCCGAACTTGTGCCCTACGGACGGCAGATAGCCGACCTGGCGAAAGCCAAAGGCCTCGTGAAGTCCGAGCGAGGCGCGGTTGGCCGCATCGATATAGCCGATCATCTGCCGGAAGCCGGCTGCCGCGCAGGCGTCGATCAGCGCGCTCATCAGCTGGCGGCCGATGCCGCGATGCAGGTGGTCGTTGTGGACGTAGATCGAGTGCTTGACGCAAAAACGATAGGCAGGGCGCTTGCGGAAGGGCACCGCATAGGCGTAGCCGACCACGACGCCGTTCTCCTCGGCGACGATGTGGGGCATCTTGCGCCGCTGCATCGACTTGCGGCGTCGCTTGAGGTCCTCGGCGTCGGGCGTCTCGAACTCGCCGTCGACGCCCGGATCGACTCCTCGCCGAATGTGATGCAGGTAGATGGCGAGCATCGCGGGGACATCGCTGTCGCGCGAGTTTCGGACGATGACCGACCTCGCCCCCGCTTGCTCCGCGGCCCCCGCGGTCTCAGGCTTCAATTTCGCATCCATCCTCGGCCCGAATCACTCCCTGACGACATAGGTATAGAACCGAATGGCGCCCGTTTCGTCGACTTCGCGGTAAAGTCCCTGGATTTCCGATTCGAAGCCCGGGAAGGCATTGGCGCTCTTCTGGAACATCCTGAGGTAGTCGAGCATCGGCCGCGCCCGCTCGTCGAGGCGCTCGCCCGGCACGATGGTCGCGATCCCTGGCGGGTAGACGACGAACAGGGTCGTCGCGATGCGCCCCTCGAGCTCCTCGAGCGGCACATAATCGACGTTGTTGCGCACCAGCTGGCGCTGCGCCTCATGCGGCGTCATCGCGATGTGCGGCAGATGTCCGGCGGCGAACTGCGCCTTCTGCAGGCCGCTGACGTCGTGGGCGCGAAAGAAGGCGTGCATCTCCCCGCATAGACCTTTCAGCCGCTTGCCGCTGTACCGCGCCGGCCGCTTGGCGATGAATTCCGGCATCGCCTCCTCGAGGGGGACGTTGTCGTCATGGAGCCGCTTGAAGGCGACGAGCGCCGACACCAGCGTGCCGGCCTTGCTCGATTCGACGCCCGGGGTCAGCAGGAAAAGCATCGAATTGAGGTCGTTCTTCTCCGCCACCACCCGATTCTCGCGCAGATACTGGACGACGACCGGCGCAGGAATGCCGTACTCTTCATATTGCCCGGTCTTGCGGTCGAACCCGGGAGTCAGAAGCGTGAGCTTGGCCGGATCGGTGATGGCGAAGCCTTCCTCCAGCGCCGAGAAGCCGTGCCAGGCCTGCCCCGGCGCCAGCACCCAGTAGCGCGGGTCACGGGCGAGCAGATCCGTCGAGATGCTCTCCCACGGCACGTCGTGTGTCGCGCCCTCCTGCGCCGCGTCGCGGATCGACACCCGATCGGGCACGAACGGATCGAAGAACCAGCGCCGCGTCGGATCGCGCTCTTTCTCCTCGAACTCGCGGCGGACCGCGCGCAGTTTCTTGCGTAGCTCGATGCCGAGCCGGATCGTGTCGTCCCAAAGCACCTCGCCCGAGCGCCCCTTCATCATCTGCGCGCCGACGTCGAGCGAGGCGAACAAGGGATAGAAGGGCGAGGTCGAGGCCTGCTGCATGAAGCCTTCGTTGAAGCGCCGATGCTCCACGCGCCGGCGCTGCCCCTTGATGTGGCGGTCGCGCGTATGGATCTGCGACGCCTGCGAGAAACTCGCGAGCTGCTTGTGCGCCGACTGGGTCGCGACGATCCCCGGCGCTTTCTCGTCGAGTCCCTTGAGGCCCATGGCGAAGCGGCGCTCGTAGAGCGGATGGAATTTCATGAAGCCGGCCCAGGCTTCGTCGAACAGGATATAGTCGCAGAGATGGCCGATGCGCTCGAGAATGCGCTGCGCGTCGTAGATCGTTCCGTCGTAAGTGCATTGCTCGATCACCGCGACCCGGAAAGGCCGTTCGCGCTTCCAGGCGTCCTTGTCTTTCACCAGCGGATTGCCCCGGATGCGTTCGCGAATGGTCTTCTCGTCCAGATCCTCCGGCCAGATCGGGCCGATCAGGCCGTAGGCGTTGCGGTCGGTCGACAGATAGACCGGCACCCCGCCGCCCATCAGCAGCGCGCCCTGGTGCGCGGCCTTGTGGTTGTTGCGGTCGAACAGGACGAGGTCGCCCTCGGCGACGAGGTTGGTCAGCACGATCTTGTTCGACGACGACGTGCCGTTCAGCACGAAATAGGTCTTTTCCGCCCCGAAGATCGCCGCCGCCTCCTTCTGCGCCTTCAGCGCCGGGCCTTCGTGGGTCAGCAGGTCGCCGAGCTCCAAAATCGAATTGTCCAGGTCGTCGCGGAAGACCGCCTCGCCCAGATGCTCCATGAAGATGCGGCCGATCGGGCTGCGGCTGTAGAAGATGCCGCCGTTGTGGCCGGGGCAGGTCCACAGCTGGTTTCCCTCCTCGGCATAGTCGACGAGCGCGCCGAAGAATGGCGTCTTCAGAGTCTCGGCATATTGCTTCAGACGCGAGACGAGGTTCTTGGCGATAAATTCCGGCGTCTCCTCGGCCAGGAAAACGTAGCCGTCAATATAGTCGAGAACCTCGACCGGGATGTCCTCGAAGCGCTTGCGCCGGACCATGATGACGATCGGCATGTCGAGGCCGCGCCTGCGCATCAGGTTGATGAGCGAGGCGGCCTTTCCTTCAATCCCCTTTTTGCCCCAGTCGACAACAAGGAGTCCGATGGCGGCGTCGGTCTGGACGGCGATCTCCGCATCCTCGAGGCGGCGGGCCTTGATCACCTGAAACCCCATCCGCTCGATCGCCGCGATGATCTGGTTGACCCTCAGGCCCTCGAGATCGTCGGCGTCGAACATCGGCGCAGAAAAAAGGAAGGTGAAACGTTGAAAGAAGTTCATCGATTGTCGCCTTGGGCGGCTCGAGACGCGATCGGGCCTGATTAGCGGGCCAGCTAAGACAGGATGCGCATGTCAGAATCAAGAAGAATGTCGAAACGAAAATCGGCGCCCGCCATCGAACCAACTGGGCCGCCGGCGAATGCGTCCATTCGCCGCGTGAGAGCCGGCGGATGCCGGGCTGCGCGAGAGCGAAATTTCACCGAACTGTCACTCCGGAAGTCTATCTTGTGCACTGCACAAAATGTGGGCCGCGCTGATGATTGATCTGACGGGAAAACGCGCGCTTGTGATCGGCGTCGCGAATGATCAGTCGATCGCCTGGGGGGTCGCTCAGGCGCTTCATCGGGCCGCGGCCGAGCTCGCGATCACCTATCTCAATGAAAAGGCTGAGCCGCACGTTCGTCCGCTCGCCGAAAGCGTGGACGCGTCAATCATCATGCGATTCGACGTCACCAAGGACGAGCAAGAAGAGCCGCTGTTCGATGAGATCAGGAGAGTTTGGGGCGAACTCGACATTCTCGTCCACTCCATCGCTTTCGCGCCCGGGACAAATCTGCAGGGACGGGTCATCGACTCGAGCGCATCCGGCTTCGCCACCGCGATGGACATTTCCGTCCACTCGTTCATTCGTCTCGCCCGCCGAGCCGAGCCGCTGATGATCAACGGCGGCGCCTGTCTGGCGATGAGCTTCTACGGGGCCGAGAAGGTCGTCGACAGCTACAATCTGATGGGCCCGGTCAAGGCCGCCCTGGAAGCCACGACCCGCGAACTCGCCGCCGAACTGGGACCGCGCAATATCACGGGCAACGCCCTGTCGCCCGGACCGATGGCGACCCGCGCCGCGAGCGGCATCTCCAATTTCGACGACTTGATGAACGAAGCAGTTTCGCGCTCGCCGATGCGTCGCCTGGCGACGATCGACGATGTCGGCGCGGCGGCGGCGTTCCTGTCCAGCGACATCGCGCGCAACATCACCGGCGGCGTCCTTCACGTAGACGCCGGCCGCCACATCATGAGTTGAGGCTCGTCAGGGAAACTGGAGAAGCCGACATGCCCGCCAAAGCCGCAATCCGAAACAAGACCTGGGCCGAGCTCAAGGTCGGAAGATTCCGCCAGTCTCGAGCGAAGCTGCTCCCTGCAGGATCTCATCCTGTTCGCGCACGTGTCGGGCAACGTCAATCCGCTGATGCTGCCCTCGTCCGAGGGCTCGCCCGAGAAGACCGAACCGGTCGCGCCCTCGATGTGGGTCGGGTCGCTCGTCTCCGCCGTGCTCGGCAACGTGCTTCCCGGCCCGGGGACGCTCTACCGGGAGCAGGACCTCCGGTTCCACAAACGCGTGCATATCGGCGAAAAGCTCAAGGTTACCGTGACCTGCCGGGAGAAGCGGGAAGAGCCGGTCGCGGTGTTCGATACGAAGATCGAAAACTCTACCGGCGAGGTCGTCTGCGACGGAGCCGCGGTGATTGAAGCGCCGAGCGTCACCCAGATACCGAGGCGCGAAATCTCCCCTCGCTCATCGTCGACACGGTCGACCATTTCCGCAAGCTCGTCGCGCTCGCCTCGAACTTCCGCCGCTGAAAACCGCGGTCGTCTGCCCCGAGGACCACAATTCGTTGGGCGGCGCGCTGCTTTCCGCCAAGAACGGCCTCATCGAGCCGACCCTGATCGGTGACCCCGGGCGCATCCAGGCCGCCGCGGCTAAGCGCTCGAAGCCGACATTTCATCTTTCACGCTGGTCGCAATCTCCGATCCGCACGCCGCCGCCGCGCATGCCGTCGCGATGGTGCTCGAAGGCAAGGCGAACGCGATCATGAAGGGCGCGATCCATTCCGACGCCCTGCTCGCGAGGTTGTCAAGAAGGATGGCGGCCTCGCACGCGCGGCGCATCAGCCATGTCTTCGCGCTCGACGTGCCGAGCTCGATGAAATCCTCTACATTTCGGACGCCGCGATCAACATCACGCCCGACCTGATGACCAAGGTCGACATCGTGCAGAACGCCGTCGACCTCGCGCGCGCCTGCGGCCTCGACAAACCGAGGGTCGGCATCCTATCCGCGGTCGAGACGATCAATCCCGCCATCGCCTCCACGCTGGACGCGGCGGTCCTGTCGAAAATGGCCGAGCGCGGCCAGATCCAGGGCGCCATCGTCGATGGTCCGCTGGCGATGGACAACGCCATCGACATCGAGGCGGCCCGCACCAAGGGCATCGCGTCGCTGGTCTCCGGCCGCGCCAACGTGCTGATCGTGCCCAATCTCGAGGCGGGCAACATGCTCGCCAAGGAGCTCACCTTCGTCGCGCGGGCCGAAGCGGCGGGGCTGGTGCTGGGGGCCAGGGCGCCGGTCATGCTGACGAGCCGGGCCGACAACGATCGCGCCCGGCTCGCCTCCTGCGCGCTGGCTCAGCTTTACGAGTATTATCGTCGCGAAGGCCGGGCCTTCGGCGGGGCGCCGACGGTCGCCAAGGCCGCGGAGTGACCCTTGAAAAACATCGTTCTCACGCTCAACGCGGGTTCGTCCTCGCTGAAGTTCGCAATCTTCGCCATGGTCAACGGCGGAGACCTGCATCCGCTCGCATCCGGACAGATCGAAGGAATTGGCGCGACGCCGAAAGGCGCCGTGAAGACCACGGCGGGCGACAAGACGGACCTTACGATCGATCCGAAGTCGGGGCGCGCCGATCACCGCGCCGGCATGCACGCGATCCTCGCCTGGTTGGGGACGGTCGGCTACGACACCGGAATGGTCGCGGCCGGCCATCGCGTCGTGCACGGCGGACCCTACCTCACCGAGCCGACGCTCATCGACTCCTCGGTGCTGGAGAAGCTCAGAAAGCTCATACCGCTCGCGCCGTTGCACGAGCCGCACAACATCGCCGGCATCGAGGCGGCGATGGAGGCCTTTCCCTCGCTGCCGCAAGTCGCCTGTTTCGACACGGCCTTCCATCGCAGCCACCCGTTCGTCTCTGACACCTTCGCGCTTCCGCGCTCCTATTACGACGAAGGCGTGCGCCGATACGGATTTCACGGCCTCTCGTATGAGTACATCACGCGGCAACTCTTCAGCATCGCGCCTCAGATCGCGCGCGAGGACGTGATTGTCGCGCATCTGGGCAACGGCGCCTCGATGTGCGCGATCAAGAACGGACGCTCGATTTCCTCGACCATGGGTTTCACCGCGCTCGACGGCTTGCCGATGGGCACGCGCTGCGGCCAGCTCGACCCCGGCGTCGTGCTCTATCTGATGGCGGAGAAGAAAATGACCGCGGAGGAGATATCCGATCTCCTGTACAAAAACTCGGGCCTCAAGGGCATGTCGGGCATTTCCCAGGACATGCGCGAGCTCGAAGCCTCCGACAGTCCCGCGGCGCGCGAGGCGATCGACTATTTCGTCCACCGAATCCGGCGCGAGCTCGCGGGTCTTGCAGCGACCGTCGAGGGCGTCGAAGGCCTGGTCTTCACCGGCGGCATCGGCGAACACTCCTGGCGCACGCGCGAGGCCGCGCTCACGGGAATGGAGTGGATGGGCATCCAGCTCGACCCCGAGGCCAACCGCTCCGGCGCGGAGATCATCAGCGCCAAGACCTCGCCGACCATGGTTTTCGTCATCCCGACCGACGAGGAGCGGATGATCGCCGAGCACACGATCCGTACGGCCGGCGTCGCCGGGAAGGACGCCAGGACCGCCGTCTAGCAGAGGCATGGACAATGACATCGACCTATAGCGCAGCGACCGCCCCCGAGCGGGCGACCCAGGACGCTGCGGTGGCGGGGCGTCAATACGAGCAGATCCTATTCGATCTCAGCCGTCGCTTCGAACGGGCGGCTCGCGACCACGGCCAGCGCCTCCAGAAGTTCTGGACCGACGCAGCCGAAGCCCAGCGCCGGTTCGCCGAAGGCCAGAAGGACACCAAGCTCGCCGACGACGCCAAAGACTACTCGACCGACATGCAGCAGCGCTTCCAGTCCTTCACCTCAATCCCGTCTGGCGGCAAGATCTTGAGAAGCACCTTGTTGGTCGGCCGCGGCATGGTCTTGCCGTCGAGAGCGACCTCGTGGTCGTAGATGAGCGCCGGAGGCGTGCCTGCCGCTTCGTGCGCGATGTCCTGCTCGGCCCGCTCGCGCAAGACGTCGAGGGTCAGGGTTAGACGCCAGCGTACTCTTTCCTACCCCGCCCTTCTGGCTGACGAAGGCCGCCGTCGTGACTGTCTTGGCCATTCCCTATCTCCAGGCGTTCCAGCTCAAGGTTCCAATCGGCATCATCCATATGCCGTCGTAGATAAGGCCAATGAGCTTGTGATACTCGTCGATCATGTTGCCCCTCCCTCGGAGGCCGCCACGTCTCCTGCATGACACGCTCCTCCGCCCGAGAGTCGCCGGGCAAATTCCCTGTTGTCTGCGATTTCCGCCGAATTAATCCGCTGTTCGGCCAAAATATTTCCCTGTTCGCCCGCATTTGGAATTTTCGAATTTTTGTGCAAGCCGCTGAAATCGGGCAGCCTTTTGATGCGTTTTCGGCCCAGATTCGGCTGAGATCATTTAATTCCCTGTTGTTTTCCCTGTTCGCAGGGAATTCGGCCGAGCCGCAGCCGGGCTCCGCGCCCCTACCCCGCCGGCGGTTCGGGCCAGGGCCGCATCTCGGCCGAGCGGATGTCCTCGTAGGCGCGGGCGACCGACAGCACGCCGACGTCGTCGAATTGCCGGCCGACGATCTGGAGCCCGATCGGCAGACCCTCGGCGTCGAAGCCGCAATTGACCGAGACCGCCGGCTGCTCGGACATGTTGAAGGCGACGGTGAAGCCGATGTGCGGGAACGGGTTTAAAGGGTCTCGGCTCGGCGACGCCCATTCCGCCGGAAAGGCGGTCATCGGCGCGGTCGGCGTCAGCACGTAGTCGAACCGCCGCGTCGCCGCGATCGCGGCCTTGTGCATCGCCGGAATCTGGCTGAAGCCGCGGAACACATGCTCGCCCGAGAAGCCGTTGGCCGAATTGGCCCACTCGCGGATGAAGGGCAGCACGGCGGCGCGCTTGTCGGGAGTGAGCGCGTTGAGGTCGATCAGCGCGCGGGTCCTCCAGAAATAGTCGAGCCCGTCCAGCATCTCCTGCGTCAGGAACGGCGCGAGCGGCTCGACCCGCGCCCCGGCGACCTCGAAGTCCCGCGCGGCCTGCTCGACCGCCGCGCGCACCGCGGGCGATGGAAGAACGCCGCAGCCCGCTTCCATCAAGAGGCCGATCCTGAGGCCCTTGAGATCAGCCGGCCGGACGGCCCAGTCGAGCGTCTCGAACTTGAGGCTGGCGTAGTCGCGCACATCCGGCAGCGACAGCGTCGCCATCATCAGGCCGGCGTCTGCAGCGCTTCGGGTGATCGGGCCGGCGACGCGGCCGATGTAGGGCGGATCGATCGGCACGCGGCCGGCGCTCGGCTTGAGCCCGACGAGGCCGCACCAGCCGGCCGGCAGGCGGATCGAGCCGCCGATGTCGGTGCCGACATGCAGCGGCCCGTAGAGCGCCGCCGCCGCGGCGCTTGCTCCGGCCGACGATCCGCCGGGATTCCGGTCGAGCCGCCAGGGATTCCTGGTGAGCGGATGATGGCTCGACAGGCCCGACGACAGCATGCCGTAATCGGGCATCGTCGTCTTGGTGAAAATGATCGCGCCGGCCTCCTTGAGCCGCGCGGCGGGCGGCGCGTCGGACTCGGCCGGCGTCATGTCGCTCGCCGCAGTGCCGAGCGGCGTCGGATCGCCGCTTGTCGCGATGTTGTCCTTGACGGTCGCCGGCACGCCGTCGAGCGGGCCGATCGGCTCGCCCTTGATCCAGCGCGCTTCGGAGGCCCGCGCCTGCCTGAGCGCCCGGTCCGGCGCGTAGAGCCAGGTCGCCGCGATATGCGGCTCGAACGCCGCGACGCGCTCGATGATCGAGGCCATCGCCTCAACCGGCGACAATTCGCGCGAGCGATAGGCGCGAAGAAGCTCGAGCGCGGTCAGACGGAAAGGCTGCACCTTACGCCCTCGCCGCGCCCGCGTTCATTTCCATGACATCTCCGACAGGTCGTTGACGAAGATCGGCGCGTTCTTCCACAGGCCCTGCAGCTTGGCGTTCGCGACGACGACGTTCGGCAGCTGGAACAGGAAGGCGTTGACGCAATCCTCGGCGATCTTCTTTTGCGCCTCGCCGAGCGCCGCCTTGTACGCCTCGAGGTTGGGCGCGGACGTCACCTTGGCGTAGATCGCCTGGAACGCCGGGCTGTCGTACTGGAAGTAGTAGTTCGGATTGGCGTAGATGCCGATGTCGAGCGGCTCGACGTGGCTGACGATGGTCAGGTCGTAGTTGTGGTCCTTGTAGACGCCCGACAGCCACTGCGCCCATTGGACCTCCTGGATCTTGGCGTTGATGCCGACCTCAGCGAGTTCGGCCGCGATGATCTGGCCGCCCTGGCGCGCATAGGCCGGCGGCGGCAGGATGAGGCTAAGGTCGAGCGGCGTCTTCACCCCCGCCTCCTTCAGGAGTTCCTTGGATTTGGCCGGATCGTGCGGGTACATGCCGGTCAGATCGATATAGCCGGGATCGTTCGGCGTCATATGACTGCCGATCGGCGCGCCGAGGCCGTTCTCCGCTCCGTCGATGATCGCCTTGCGGTCAATCGCGTAGGCGATCGCCTGCCGCACCTTCAGTTCGTCGAGCGGCTTCCTCTTGTTGTTCATCGCCAGGATCGTCTTGCCTTCGGTCCCGCCGATCAGCACCTGGAAGCGCGGGTCGCTGCGGAACTGGTCCAGCGCCTGAACATTCTGGAACTCCGGAAAGTCGTCGACGTCGCCGGCGAGCAACGCGGCGACCTCGGCTGACGGATCCGAGATGAAGCGGAAGGTCGCGCGCGCAATCGCGATCTTCGATGGATCGCGGTAGCCGTCCCATTTGTCGAGCGTGATCGAGGCGCCCTTCGTCCACGAGGCGAGCTTGTAGGGGCCGGTGCCGACCGGATTGGTCGCCTCGGTGGCCGCGCTCTTCTCGTCGAGGATCACCGCGGTGTCCATGCCGAGATGAAACAGAGCTTCGAAGCTCGGCGCCTTGAACTTGAGCACGACCGTCATCGGGTCTGGGGTTTCGATCGACTTGATCGAGGCGAAGAAGCCCTTGTCCTTGTTGGTCGAGTCCTTGGCGGCGAAACGCTCGAAGGAGAACTTGACGTCCTTGGACGAGAAGGGCTCGCCGTCCTGGAACTTGACGTTCGGCTTCAGCGTGAAGGTCAACGTCTTGAGATCGGGCGAGAACTCCCATTTTTCCGCCAGCAGCGGAGTGACCGAGAAGTCCTCGTTGATTTTGGTCAGGCCCTCGAAGATGTTGTAGTGCGTCACCGAGCCGATCGCGGCCGCCGGCGCCGACGTCGGGTCCAGCCCCGGCGGCTCGAGGACCATGCCGATCGTGACCGTGTCCTTGGCGGAGGCGAGGCCCGCGGACGCGAAGAGTGCGACGCCGACAGAGAGAAGAAAATGGAATGCGCGGCGCATGGAATGCTCCGGGGGTTTCGGGAAAAAGCGCGCCCGAGCATACCATTGTGCGAGACGAGATCGTCAAGCATGCAAAAATCCCTTCTCCCGCGGGGACCGGGGAGAAGGGATCGCCTATCGTTGTCGCCAGGATCCGGGCCGACGCGATCAGCGATCGCGTCGACGAAGCAGCAAACCGCTCAGTGCGCCTCAGAACCGCCGTTGGTCGGCCGAGCGCGGCGCTCGGCCATGAACCGCTCGAATTCCTCGCGGTCCTTGGCGCGGCGGATCGCGTCGACATATTCGGCGAACTCGCGCTGCGCATCGTCGAGCTTGCGGCGCTCTTCGTCGAGGCGGGCGAGCTCAGCCGTCCGCCATTCGTCGAAGGCTGCGTTGCCGGTCGAAGGCGTATAGAAGCGGCTCGCGCTTCTCATCGCCCCGCCGCACCGCCACGAGGAGCTCCAAGACGAATTTGAGGACATCATGGTGCGCGCATCCTGCCACTTGTTGGTCGCCAGCGTCTGCAGATCGGGGCCGCCGTTCCGGCTCTGCCAGAACTTGTAGCCGAGAATCGCCAAGCCGATCGGCCAAAATACGATGAAACCGAGGACCATGGCGAGGATTTCGAACGGGGTCCAACGCGAACCGCCGCGCCGTCGCCAGCGTGCGCTCGCCCATTCGCCCGGGCCGAACTCCCGCGCGCCGTACGAACCGCCCATCGCATTATCCGCCGTGCCCATTACGGACCTCCTTGCCGTCGAGGCCGCCGCCATCGGCTGCGGTCGCTCGAGCCCTTGTCAGATTGTCCCGCCAATGCGGCGGCGCAAGGGCCGCGCGGGCAAAAATCGACCGGAATTGGTCGGTTCCATTCCTCGGTTGTACGCGGGAATTTTACGGACTTGGATTTCCTTCGAATTCTCGCCTCGGACTGTGATCATCGTCACAGACGCGCCTTCGATTTTGTGCTCGAGGGTTGAAGTGATTGGGCGGGTTGGCATGTGCTGCCGGGCCGGATGTGAGCTTAACAAAACGGTAGCCTTATGAAATTGACTTTGACTCTGATTGCCTTGGCTTGTGCTGTCAGCTTGCCCAGCGGGGCATCAGCAGGAGGAACACGATCCTGCAAGACCCTGCAAGCTTTCTGCGTGGCCAAGGGCTGGGGTAACCCCGCGCAATGCCAGATGCTCTATGATGCCGCCATCAAGGAAGGAGGGGTGTGGGCGTCCCCGGCAGCGCGAATTGCCGGCAAGATGCCTCCTGGTGGTAGCGGGTCGTGCCACGTCGATTGAGTTGCTCCAATTGCATTCACTTTCGCTTCTCTGCTTAGAGAGGGCGCTCTAATCCAACGGAAACCAGCACGCCGCCCGCCGCGCCCTGCTCGGGAGGCTCTCGAGCTTCGGCGTCTCTTCGAGACATCTTTGGCGCGAATAGGCACAGCGCGCGGCGTAAGGGCAGCCGTGCGCTGATTCCTTTGCGGGTTCGACTGAAGCCGCTGCGACCTGGGCCGCCCGGTCGAGCCGCGGCGTCGCGTCGACGAGTTCGCGCGTGTAGGGGTGGGCCGGCGTCGAGAACAGAGCGTCGGTCGGGCCCATCTCGACGATCCGCCCGCGAAACATCACCGCGGTCGTCTCGCATATCTGCGCGACCACGCCGAGGTCGTGGCTGATCAGCAGGAATGTCACGCCCGAGTCCCGTTGCAGATCGCTCATTAGATTCAGCGCCTGGGCCTGCACCGAGACGTCGAGAGCCGACACCGGCTCGTCGGCGACGACAAGTTTCGGCCGGGTGATCAGCGCGCGGGCGATTGCGATTTGCTGGCGCTGTCCGCCGGAAAACTCGTGCGGATATTTTCTCGCGTCGGAGCTGCGCAGTCCCACCGCCTCGAGCGAGGCGGCAACCAGGGCGCGGCGCTCGCTGCGCGTGGCGCGCCCCAATGCGGCAAGCGGCTCTGCGACAATTCTTCCGACACGATGGCGCGGGTCGAGCGAACCGTACGGATCCTGAAAGATCATCTGCATGTGCTCGCGAAGAGCGCGCAATTCGCGACGCGACACGCCGAACAGCGAGCGCCCCTCGAGACGCACCTCGCCTGAATCGGGCCGATCGAGCGCCAGCGCGATCCTGGCCAAGGTGGATTTGCCGGACCCCGACTTGCCGACGACGCCAAACGAGCGTCCCGCGAAGACCGAGAAGCTGGCGCCGATGAGCGCTGGACGAAGCGGATGGGGCGCGAATGGGCTCGGCCGCGCCAGCCGGTAGCTCTTGAAGAGGTCGACAACCTCGAGCAGCGGCGGCTCGCTCACGCGCTTCGCCCGACTTCAAGCGCGCGGTGGCAGCGCGAGCGTCGATCGGGGCCGAACGCGATCTCGGGCGGAGGCGTCGTGCGGCAGATGTCGACCGTCATCTCGCAGCGGCCAGCGAACGGGCAGCCGAGGCCGATTTCATGATGAACGGGCGGCGAACCGGGAATTGCTTTCAGCCTTGCGCCGCGCCGCGCTCCGGGCTGCGGTCGGGCTTCAAGCAGCGCCCGCGTATAGGGGTTCTTCGAGTTGCGCAGGATCGCGTCCACTGGGCCGCTTTCCATGACCAGGCCGGCGTACATGACGATCACTCGGCCGCAATGGCCGGCGATCACTGCGAGATCGTGGCTGACGAGCAGGAGCGCCATTCCAGATTCGGCGCGAAGACCGTCGATCAGCTCGAGGATTCTCGCCTGAACGGTCACGTCGAGCGCCGTCGTCGGCTCATCCGCGATGACGAGGCGCGGCGAGCAGCCGATCGCCATGGCGATCATCGCACGCTGGCGCTCGCCGCCCGATAGCGCGAACGGATAGGCGTGAGCGGCTCGCTCCGGATCGGCGAGCCGCACGTGTTCGAGCAGCTTCACCGCGCGCTCGAACGCGGCCGATCTCGACATCCCCCGATGCAGGATCAGCGGTTCGGCGACCTGAGCTCCGACGCGATGCAGCGGATTGAGGGCCGTCATCGGCTCCTGGAAGATCATCGCAATCCGGTTTCCGCGCAGGAGGCGCATGGAATCCTCCTCGAGGCCGACAAGCTCCCGTCCCTCGAAGCGTATCGAGCCCGCCACCCGGGCAGACTCCGGAGTGAGACCCATCAGCGCCAAGGCGGTCATCGTCTTGCCGGAGCCGGATTTGCCGACGACGCCGAGGCTCTCGCCGTCGTCGAGCGAAAACGTCGCGCCATTGACGACCCGTTCCGCGCCCTGCGGCGTCGCGATGGCGATGGCGAGGTTCGCGACCTCGAGCAGCATCTCAGCTTCGCGCCTTCAATTTCGGGTCCAGGACGTCGCGCAGCCCGTCGCCGAGAAGATTGAGTCCGAGCACGGCGAGGGCGATCGCCACACCCGGATAGACCGCCAGCATCGGCGCGTTGAAGAGGACGTTCTGGGCCTCGGACAGCATCCTCCCCCACGACGGCTGCGGCGGCTGCGCGCCGAGGCCGAGAAAGGACAGCGCCGCCTCGGCGAGGATCGCGATGGCGAACTGGATCGTCGCCTGGACGATCAGCGCAGGCGCGATGTTCGGCAGAATATGGTCGAAGGCGATCGCCAAGGGTCCCCGCCCGGCTGCGCGCGCGGCGAGAGCATATTCACGTCCGAGCACGCCGTTGGCGGTCGCGCGGGTCAGCTTGGCGATCACCGGCACGTTGTACACGCCGATCGCGACGATCGCATTGACGACGCCGGGTCCATAGGTCGAGGTCAGCATGATCGCGGAGAGAAGCGCCGGGAAGGCGAAGACGAAGTCGCACCCCTTCATGATCGCGTCCTCAACCATTCCCCTCGATAGCGACGCCGCCAGACCAAGCGCGACGCCGAATACGAGGCCGATGCCGACCGCCACGACGCCGACCAGGATCGAGACGCGCGAACCCGCCAGCAATTGCGCGGCGACGTCGCGCCCGAGAGCGTCGGTGCCGAACCAATGGGCCGGCGATGGAGGAGCCAGCTTGTGAGGAATGTCGATCGCCGCGGGCGGATAGGGCGTCCAAACGAATGAGATCGCTGCAGCGGCGAGCAGAAGGGTCACCAGGACGGCGCCCAGCCACAGGCTGACGTCAATGCGCGAGCCAGGCCTCATGCGACAGGATTCCGCAGCCGCGGATCGATGGCGGCGCAGGCGAGGTCGACCACGAAGTTCAAACCGATCACGATGATCGCAATGATCATCACGCAGTTCTCGACCACGAGCGTGTCCCGATTGGAGATCGACTGCAGAATGAGGCGGCCGATCCCGGGAAGGACGAAGACGTTCTCCACCACGATCGCGCCCGCGATGAGATTAGCGAATTGCAAGCCCATGATGGTCAGGATCGGAACAAGCGCGTTGGGCAGGGCGTGTCGCCAAAGCGCCGCGCGCCTCGACACGCCCTTGGCGCGGGCAGTGCGCATGAAATCTTCGTTCAGCGCCTCCAGCACCGCCGATCGGGTGACCCGGGTCAGGATCGCCGCCTGAACGACGGCGAGGGCGACGGCGGGAAGGATGAGCGCCCGCAAGGCGCCGATCGGCTGTTCCCAGCCCGGGAAACCGCCCGCCGGAACCAGCCGGAGCTGGACCGCGAACACGATCACCAGCAGAATCGCCAGCCAGAAGTTCGGCACGGCGAGGCCGATCTGGCTCGCCCCCATCACGATCGCGTCCCCCGGCCGCCGGCGCCTGTCGGCCGCGTAGACGCCAGCCGCCAGAGCGATGATCGCCGCGAGCGCCATCGCTAGAAACGCCAGGGGCGCGCTGACCGCGAGACTCGCGGCGATCAAAGGCGCGATGGGAGAGCCGTAGGCGTAGGACACGCCAAAATCGCCGTGCAGCGCGCCGCCGATCCAGTGCGCATAGCGAAGATAGGCAGGCTGATCGAGGCCGAGCTTGTGCGACAGGGCCGCCACCGCCTCCGGCGTCGCGGTCGGCCCCAGCATGGTCTCGGCCGCGTTGCCGGGCAGGAGGTTCATGACGGCGAACACGATCAAGGACGCGACGACCAGCGTCGCCGCGAGAACCGCCAACCGTTGCAGGAGATAAAGAAGCATGACCTGCTTTGTACACCCGTGACCTCGTCCTGAGGCGCCGCGAAGCGGCCTCGAAGGACGTTCCAGAGGGCGCCTTTCGACGCCTCCTGGAGCATGCCTCTGGGCTTTTGGGCGGTGGGGAAGGCGCCTCAGATAAGGAACTGTTTTTGAAACAGGCTCTTAGGCGACCCACGAAGTCCGGACAAGATCCTCAGGCAGGCTTCGCGGCAAGCGCCGTCGCGAGACGAAGCGAGATCTCCGACGAAAGCGCACGCGCGATGCGTATCTCAGCGTCTCGCGCGGCGCGCAGATCGGCGTAGCGCTGCGTCGTGCGGTCATAGGCCGCCGCGGCGTTGGCGGTGCCCTTCAGGACCACCGCGCCCCCGTCGACTTTGATCAGCGAGTAGGTGGCGTCGCCGGTCAGGGTCGCCGAGGTCGCGACATTGATCTCGGAATTGACCGTCGGCGTCTGTGTCCCGAGCGAAATTGTCACAACGAGACGATATTTCGGGGCCGACGCCGTCTGGCCCGTACCGTTGAGGTCGGTGCTCAGGTCGTCCGCGAGATAGTGTCCGACGCGATTGGGGATCGGCGCGACTTCGATTGCCCGCAGGTCATCAACCAGGCCGGGGTGCGCCGCCTCGCCGTAAAGGGGCTGGAAACAGCCGGACAATCCGGCGGCGAGCAGGAGGGCGGCGGCGCTGGCGAACAGCCTAGACCACGACATTGACGATCCTGTTGGGAACAACGATCACCTTGCGAACAGGCTTATTATCCATCGCCCGGAAGACGCCGTCGAGGGCGAGCGCGGCCTCCTCGATCCGTTTGGCGTCGGCGTCCCGTTCGATCGAGAGCTCGCCTCGCTTCTTGCCATTCACTTGCACGACGTAGGTCGTATGGGTCGAGACCAGAAGGGCGCGGTCGACAGCGGGCCAGGGACTTTGCGCCACAAACGCCTCGTGGCCCAGCGCCTCCCAGCATTCCTCGGCGAGATGCGGCATCATCGGCGCAAAACAATGGACGAGGATGTCGCCCGCCTCGACGATCGCATAGCGAAGATCGTCAGCAATCGGCGTCGCTTCAATCGCCCCGACCGCGGCGCTCAAAGCGTTGGCGAATTCGTAGATTGTCGCGATGCAGACGTTGAAGCGCAGCCGCTCGATCTCGTCTTCGACCTTGGCGAGGGCGCCGTGCGCGATCTGGCGAATGCGTTTGGCGGCCTCGCCAAAGACCGGCGGCCGCTCTGGACGTCCGGCGCCGGCGACGCGCTCGATTTCGCAGACGAGCCGCCACAGACGCTGCACTTGCTTAAAGGCCCCCTGAACGCCGGCCTCGGTCCAAATCACGTCGCGCTCGGGCGGCGAGTCCGAAAGCATGAACCAGCGCGCCGTGTCGGCCCCGTAAGTCGCGATGATATCGTCCGGGTCGACTGTGTTGCGCTTCGACTTGGACATCTTCTCGACTGGACCGATTTCGACCGTTTCGCCGCTATCGATTGCGACGGCGCGCCGCCCGCCGCTATCCGTGTCGACACGAATCTCGGACGGGGCGACCCATTGCCCCGACTGATCGCGATACGTCTCGTGGACGACCATGCCCTGAGTGAAAAGACCGGCGAACGGCTCGTCGAGATCGAGATAACCGCACTTGCGCATCGCTCGGGTGAAAAAGCGCGAATAGAGAAGATGCAGGATCGCATGCTCGATGCCGCCGATATACTGATCGACCGCCAGCCAATGGTCGGCGACGGCCGGATCGGTCGGAGCTGACGCATTGGTGGGATCGGTGAAGCGGGCGAAGTACCATGACGAGTCGACGAAGGTGTCCATCGTGTCGGTTTCGCGCCGCGCCGGGCCGCCGCATTGCGGACAGGCGACGTGCTTCCAGGTAGGATGGCGATCGAGCGGGTTGCCGGGTTGGTCAAAGGTCACGTCGTCGGGCAGCTTGACCGGCAGGTCCTTCTCGGGAACAGGGACGACGCCGCAGCGCTCGCAATGGATCATCGGGATCGGGCAGCCCCAGTACCGCTGGCGG
Organism: uncultured Alphaproteobacteria bacterium; assembly: GCA_963835885.1. Lineage (GTDB taxonomy): Bacteria > Pseudomonadota > Alphaproteobacteria > Rhizobiales > Beijerinckiaceae > Roseiarcus. The sequence continues at coordinate 17,662 of CAWIHF010000035.1, read as the reverse complement.
GAGACGCCCCAATCGCGCAGCTTGTAGTTGACCTGCCGCTTTGCCTGCGGGCGGTTGCCGATGGTCACAGCCTCCAGACGTCGCGCGACCTCCTCCTTCGCCTGGTCAATCGACATCCCGTCGAGGAAGCGGGAGTTGATCATGACGCCGTCGCCGTCATAGGCGATTTTGTCGACGGTGAAGGTTTCGGGATCGACCCCGGGCGGACAGACAACCGGCGTCGCGCCGAGGCCATAGACATTGACGAAGTCGAGGTCGCGCTGGTCGTGCGCCGGGCAGCCGAAGATCGCGCCCGTGCCATATTCCATCAGGATGAAATTCGCGACATAGACCGGCAGGCGCCAGCCCGGATCGAACGGGTGAGTGACTTTGAGGCCGGTGTCAAAACCTTTCTTCTCCGCGGTCTCGATCGCGGCGACCGAGGTGCCGACCTTCCGGCATTCCTCGATGAACGCGGCGAGCTTCGGATCATGCCGGGCGGCAGCCGCGGCGAGCGGATGATCCGGCGAAACCGCCATGAATTTGGCGCCAAACAACGTATCTGGACGCGTCGTGTAGATGTCGAGCTCATTGACCCCCGGTTCACCGGCGAGCGGCCCAAGCGTCGCAGGATCGACGACGAACCGGATCATCAGCCCTTCCGAGCGTCCGATCCAGTTGCGCTGCATCAGGCGCACCTTTTCCGGCCAGCGGTCGAGACGGTCGAGGCTTGCCAGCAGTTCGTCGGAATAGTCCGTGATCTTGAGGAACCACTGGGTGAGCTCGCGCTGCTCGACGACTGCGCCCGAGCGCCAGCCGCGGCCGTCGATCACCTGCTCGTTGGCCAGGACGGTTTGGTCGACCGGGTCCCAGTTGACCTTCGATTTTCTGCGCGCGACGAGGCCGGCGCGGAAGAAATCGAGAAAAAGCCTTTGCTGGTGCTTGTAGTAGCTCGGGTCGCAAGTCGCGATTTCGCGGGACCAGTCGAGCGATAGCCCCATCGATTGCAGTTGGGCGCGCATCGTCTCGATGTTGGCGTAGGTCCATTTCGCGGGATGCGTGTTGTTCTGCATCGCGGCGTTTTCCGCCGGCATGCCGAACGCATCCCAACCCATCGGATGAAGAACGTTGTAGCCGCGCGCGCGTCTGAACCGGGCGACGACGTCTCCCATCGCATAGTTGCGCACGTGTCCCATATGGATGCGCCCCGACGGATAGGGGAACATCTCGAGCACGTAATATTTTGGCCGGGGATCGTCGTTCAGCGTCTTGAAGACATGCGCGTCCGCCCAGGCCTTCTGCCACTTGGCCTCGGATTCACGCGCGTTGTAGCGTTCAGGACGCATGGGCCGGGATCATCTCTTTTTGGGCTTTTTCGGATGCGGCGCGACAAACCACGATTTGACCAAAGGGTCAAACGGAAGCAACGGAAGCGCCACTGTAGACAATTGCGGAGCCTGACTTCTCTGGAGGGGATGCGCGCTCTGAGGTCGTCGCGCTCGCGTCCCAGGAGTGGCGACGCCACCAGGCGCATCGCCGCGCGTCGGGTCATAGGGGGGTGCGCGGGCAGTCGCCATTGGCGAAAGTCGCCGCCTCCGAAACGCTCATGCCGTTTCTCTCGGCTTCACCTGACACTCTCTCGCCGCTACGCTTTGCTTAAAGCAGCGTCAGTCGACATCACATCAGTTCGATGCGGAGCGAGCGGCCGACCGCGCTGGCGGCGCGCCGCAACGTGTCGAGCGTGACCGACGGAATCGCCGGATCGAAGAGCCGGTCGAGCTGGCGGCGGCTGGTGATCGTCTTGTTGTGGCCGTGGGGGGCGGCGGCCCGCACTCGCCGTCCGCGCCGGCAGCGTCCATGCCTTCGAGGCGAGGTTGGTGGAAGCGCCGGTTTCGCCGACGAAGACGCGTTCGGCTGGATCAAGATCGAGTTGGCGGGCGAACCCGTTCGGGCGCTGCTGCAGAACGTCCGGGCGCTGCTGCTCCGCAGCGTGCGCGGGAACAATCTGTTGACAAAGCCTCCGAGTTGTGTTCATGATGTGTTCCGAAAGCCGCAATGGAAACCGTACTTGCCCGGATTGATCCAGACGCTTCAGCAGCCGGAGTTGGTCGTTCGGTTTCGACGCCTACTGGCCAAGTTGGCGGGGCGAGCGGGCGTTCCGAATGGCCTCGTCCGTTGGGCAGGAAGACGCCCCATCCCGGGGCCATCGATCCTCCAGTTCTCGATCGAGCGGCGACTGTCAACCAAGTCGAACGTTGATCTGGCGCCGACCCCCGTCATCCAGGAGCGCCACGAGCAGCGGACGTTCCGTGATCTCGAGTCCATCTACGCTGGCGAAGACGACGCCACGACTAACCCCGCTCGAGTTCTCGACGGAAATCGAGTATCGCGCGGTTCGGTATTTCACCGTCGCCTCGTACTTGTCCCAAGCCTTGGGGATGCAGGGATCGACAGTCAAGAACGCTCCGCGGAGTTGCAGACCGAGCAGGCTCTCGACCCCCGCGCGTTGCAGCCAACCGGCCGAACCGGTGTACCAGGTCCAACCGCCACGTCCAACGTGGGGCGCTGTTGAGTATATGTCCGCGCATACGACATAGGGCTCGACCTTGTAGCGATACGCATCGGAACGAGTTCGCGAATGGTTGATGGGGTTGAGCAATGAGAAAAGCTCGGCGGCCTTGTCGCCCTCACCGAGCGCGGCGAACGCCATCACCGACCAGGTCGCTGCATGCGTGTACTGGCCGCCATTCTCGCGAACGCCGGGCGGATAGCCTTTGATGTACCCCGGATCGTGCGTCGTCCTATCGAACGGAGGCGCGAACAACAGCGCCAATCCATCCTCGCGCCGAATCAACTGCCTATCGAGCGCGGCCATCGCGCGGGCCGCGCGATCGGGCGTCGCGGCGCCTGATAATACCGCCCAGGATTGCGCGATGGAATCGATCTGACATTCGTCGTTAGTCGCGGAACCGAGCGGCGCGCCATCGTCGAAATAACCCCTGCGATACCATTCGCCGTCCCAGGCCTCGCGCTCGATGGCGACCTTCAGAGCGTTGGCATGCGCCCTCCAAATCTCTGCGCGCCCCTTCTCGTTGCGCGCCAGCGCCAATGGTACGAAAGCCGTGAGCGCCGCATGAAGGAACCAGCCGAGCCAGACGCTTTCGCCCTGGCCCTTCTCTCCCACGCGGTTCATGCCGTCGTTCCAATCGCCTGTCCCAATGAGCGGCAACCCGTGCTGGCCTAGGACCAGACTTGCGTCGAGCGCCAGGGCGCAGTGCTCGAAAAGAGTGGCGCGCTTCTCGGAGACAGTGGGCTCGAAAAAACGATCCGCTTCGCCCGCGTCGAGTTGTGCGCCCTCGAGAAAAGGAATCAATTCGTCGAGCACAAGCGTGTCCTGCGTCGTCTCGACATATTGAGCGACCGAATAGGCCAGCCAAGCACGGTCGTCGGATATTCGGGTCCGAACGCCTTGACCGGAATGCGGCAGCCACCAGTGTTGCACGTCCCCCTCGGCGAACTGGCGGGCGGCGGCGCGCAGCAGGTGTTCGCGCGTCAGATCGGGCCGGACAGAGGCGAGCGCCATGCCGTCCTGCAACTGGTCGCGAAAACCGTAGGCGCCGCTGGCTTGATAGAAGGCCGAGCGCGCCCAAATCCGGCAGGCGAGCGTTTGGTAGAGCAGCCAGCCATTGAGCATGAGATCCATCGCACGGTCGGGAGTTTCTGACCTCGATCGCACCCAAAGTCTCATCCCAGCTGCGCGCGATATCCGCTTCCAGGGCGTCGAGATCGGCCGCGCGAAAGTTTCGGATCATGGCGCGGGCGTCCTCGCGCGTTGCGGCGTCTCCCAGAAAGAAGACGACTTCGGCTACCCCCCCGGGTAGCAACTCCAGCTTGCTGCGCATCGCGGCGCAGGGATCCAGCCCTGCGCCAACCTTGTTGGATAGCGGCGACGCGCTCGCAAGCGCGGCCGGATTGGCGAGCGTCCGGTTACGGCCGATGAACTCGCGCCGATCGCACGTCCAATCGCTCTGGAAGCCTCGCATGTCGACAAAAGCGACACGCGAACCGAAGAGCACATTCGCGGGATTGCGTGCGAAGAGTGCGCCGGTTGTGTCGTCGATCTCTGTTTCGACAAATGCGAGCGTGGCGGCTCTCGATGCGCCGAGCACCCACTCGACATAGGCGGCCACGCTGAGATGGCGGGTCAGGTTCGATTTGTTCGTCAAGCGGAGGCGCGATATCTTGATCGATCCTTCGACGGGCACGTACTGAAGAAGACTGGAGGCGACGCCATGCGCGCTGTGCTCGAAGCGGCTGTAGCCCCGACCATGACGGGCGACATAGACTCCCGAGGGGTCGCGGATGGGAACCGCTGTCGGACTCCAGACGTCGCCTGTCCTGTCGTCCCGCACATAGAAAGCCTCGCCCGGAGGGTCGCTGACAGGATCGTTCGACCAGGGGGTGAGCTGGTTCTCGCGGCTGTTGGCTGACCACGTGTATCCGCTGCCTTCGGTCGCGGTCTGGAAGCCGAAGGTCGAATTGGCGATAACGTTGATCCAGGGCGCCGGGGTCGATTGGCCAGGGCCCAGTATCGTCACATATTCCTTGCCGCCTGCTGCAAATCCTCCAAGCCCGTTGAAGAATTCGAGCTCAGGCCTACGCAGTGCGGCGAGCCGCTCAGACCGAACCGCGGGAATTTCTTTGAGCTGACCCAGGGGCTCGACCATTTCGGCGATCCGATCAAGTTGATCAGAGAGGCTTCCGTGTTGCGCCACAAGCACAATGCGGGCGGTCGAGACAAGCAAGGCACGCGTGTCGGGGCCAATCAGGTCCGCCCGAAGGACGAATACCCGGCCTGGTCGATGATCGATTCCGGGAGCGGGCGGCGATTGACTGGCGCGCACCAGCGTCTCGATCGCCACTTGAAGGTCCTGCACATACGACGATTTGCGCTCGTTCAGAATGACAAGGTCGACGGCCAGTTGCTTCATCCGCCAATATTCATGAGCTTGCAGGACCTGGCGGGCGATATGGAGTGTTTCGATCTCGGCAATTCGCAACAGCACGATCGGCAGATCGCCGGAGATGCCCTCAGACCACAAACCGGATTGCGGACCGGAGCCCTGACGAATGATGGCCGACGAGGGGCGCAAATCGCGGCCCGCGAAAATGACGTGGTTTGCCAGGCGCTGAAACAGTCCGGCCTCGCCAGGGGTGACGCCGAGATGATGGAGTTGCACCTGCGCCTGGGTCCACGCCAGAGTCGTTGCGCGCTCATATGCCGCCGCGTCCCGATGTTTGTCCACACAGTCCAACAGCGCTGCGCGCGTCCCCGCCGCCATAGTCCAGAAGGCGACGCGAACCGTCGCCCCAGCCGCCACGCGAACACGCCGGCGCAACGCGAAGATGGGATCAAGCACGGCTCCGACGGAATTGGTCAGCGGCCGAGCATCCATGACCGCGATCGGTGCGCTGATGCCCTGTCCGCGGCCCAGAAAGCGCGCCCTGTCGGTTTCGAACTCCGGCCTGCCGACCGCTTCTCCATTGGCGACGCTCAGATGCGCCGCCCAAAGTTCGGGGTCCGAAGGAGTCCGCTTTCGCCGCGTCGCAAGGATCGCACCGAAGTCCTCGAGGTATTCGGTCTCGACGAACAGCTTGGCGAAGGCCGGATGGGCGACATCTGCGCCTTGTGGCCCCAAAGCAAGTTCGGTGTAGGATGTGATCTCGATGTCGCGCGCCCGGCCTCCCGCATTGGAGATGGACACGCGCCGAACCTCGGCATCGTCTTCGGCGGAAACAAGCACCTCAAGCGTTGTCGTCAGCGTCCCGTCGCGTCGGGCGATCTCGACATGATCCTCGTTAAAATCAACGGCATATTCGTCAGGCTCGACGCCCGTCGGCTGAAAGCCTGCCGACCAGACGGCGCCGCTCCGCGTATCCCGAAGAAAAATATGGGAGCCAATATCGTCTCGCGTGGCGTCCTCCCGCCATCGCGTGACGGCGAGGTCGCCCCACCGGCTGTATCCAGAGCCGGCTGCGGTCAACATCACAGCATAGGTTCCATTGGAAAGAAGCTGTGTCGCGGGCGTGGATTGATCAACGGAAACGATCCTGCGACCACCCGAGGGATCCGCATCGCTGGCGCGCGCGCCAGACTTAACCTCCGCCGCCCATGGCCGCGTCGAGGCGACCTCGCGAGGCACCCGCTCCTGCAACAACAATTCCGTCGCCCGAATGATCGGCTCGGCATGGAAGCGCTCTCGCATCGCACCGTCGAAGACCGAGTTGGCGATTCCGGCGATCGTCATCCCTTGATGATGCGCCATGAACGCGCGGACGAGAGCGAAGCGCTCGCCTTCCGGGACCCGTGCGGGGGTAAAATCCACGGCCTCGTAAAATCCATAGCGGCCCCGCGCGCCCATCGTCGCCAGGCGTTGGAAATTCGTGACCGCGGCGGAGGGATCGATCATGGTCGCCAAGCCGGTCGCGTAGGGCGCGATGACGCGATTTTCGCCGAGTCCGCGTTTCAGTCCGAGGCCGGGCACGCCAAAATTGGAATATTGATAGGTCAATTTCAGATCGCGGGCATTGTAGGCGGATTCGGAAATCCCCCACGGCAACCCCAGTTTCGCCCCATATTCGATCTGACGGCGCACGACGAGCCGATCCGTCTGCTCGAGCAGACTTCCCGTGGGCGCGCGCATGACGAGCGGGGGCATGAGATATTCGAACATTGACCCCGACCAGGAGATCAAGGCCGCGCCGCGCGTGACCGGCGTCGCGCCGCGGCCGAGCCGGAACCAGTGACGGGCCGGAATGTCTCCTTTGGCGATCGCGAAGAAACTGGACAGCCGCGCTTCCGACGCCAGGAGGTCGTAGCAATTGGGATCCAAGGCGGATTCGGAAATAAGAAATCCGATCGAGAGCAACTGGCGCACCGGGTCGAAGAGAAAGCCAAACTCCATCGCCATCGCCATCGCGCGGAAGGCGTTCTCCAGCGCGAGCAGCCGGGCCTGACGAGAAGCTGCAGTCTCATCCGCGGACTTGTGATCTGCGCGATGCGCCTCGATGGCGCTCAGGCTCGCCCGCGCCCAGTACAAGAGATCCGATCCGCTTCCATCGCTCCGCTCGAGGGCGATCGCTTTGGCGATGTCGACCATGGTCGCCGCCTCCGTGGCGAGTTCCGATAATTCGGTCGCGAGCCCCTCCTCGGACGGAGAGGCGCTGGCGAGGATATTGGTCATCGCCGTAAGCGAATCCTCGAGTTGGCGCGGCGTAACTGTCTGAGTTCGGCGACCGAGGCGCAGGTGGACGGCTTGCGCAGCGGTGAGGCTGAGCACGTCGGCGATTCCGGCCCGACGCGACACGGCGGCCATCGGCGATTGCCTCCACTCTTTGCAGGCATTGGCGACCGCGATGAGATGGCCGGCCAGATTGCCGCTGTCGACAGACGAGACATATTTGGGCTCGAGCGCCTTGAGATCGCGGGTGTCGTACCAATTGTAGAAGTGGCCGCGAAAGCGCGGCATGCGAATCATCGTCGCAAGCGTCGCCTCCAGCCGTTCGATGGTTTGGGACGCGCCAATCCAACCGAAGTCGCGGGCGCAGACGACAGATAGCAGATACAGTCCGATGTTCGTTGGCGAAGTTCGGTGGGCGACCTCGAATGTGGGGTCCTCCTGAATATTGTCGGGCGGCAACATATTGTCGTCCGCCGTCACAAACGTTTCGAAGAACCGCCAGGTGCGGCGGGCGATTTGACGCAGGTCTAGTGATTGGGTCTCCGAGATCTTCGCGATGCTCTCGACGTTTGGAGACAAGCTGACGTAACGCGCGACCGCGGGCGACATCAGCCACAGCGCGACGAATGGCGTCGCCATTGGCCAACTTCCATGTCCGAAGAGAAGCGCCAGAAGCAAGACAATCGCGGCGAGGACGAACGTTCCCGACATTCGGACAGCGAATCCCTGGAGGTCAAGACGCTTCGCCGCCGCAGTCTGCGCCGCTGGAGTCCACTCGAGCAGATGTCGGTGACTGACGACAAGTCGCCACAGCGTCCGAACGATAGCGTCGCCCATCAACCAGGCCTGATCCGCCAGAAATGTAATATTCAGCGCTGACCATGTCGCCGCGAGACGGAGATCTCCCCCGAGCGCCCGCAGGCGCCCGGATATCGCAACACCCGGACGACGGCCCGGAATTGCCGAGATCACCGGTATGAGGCTTGGCAAAACAATCGTGGCGACCACGAACGTCGTCCAGACGAGCGCCGGTTCAAATGGAAGGGTCCAGCCGATCGCCAAGGCCAGGACGCAAGCGGGCGCGCTAAGCGTCCGACGCAGGTTGTCGATCATCTTCCAGCGACCGATCCGCGGCAGCTCGTCTCTGGCGGTTGGCGCCCGGCCGCCTTTGCCGGCGAAGCCGAGAATCCAGGGCAACAGTTGCCAGTCTCCGCGCGCCCATCTGTGATGACGCCGGGCGCTCACATCGTACCGCGAAGGAAAATCATCCACGACTTCGACATCCGAGGCGAAGCCCGCGCGCGCGAAAGTCCCCTCGAACAGGTCATGGCTCAGTAAAGTCGAGTCAGGAGCCCGGTCCGAGAGGACACTCTCGAACGCATCGAGATCGTAGATGCCTTTTCCTGCGTAAGAACCCTCGCCGAACAGATCCTGGTACACATCAGAGACGGCCGCGGCATAGGGATCGATGCCGCTCGAGCTCGAAAAGACACGCTGAAACAGTGAACCTTCGCCGCCGTTGGGAAGCGACGGCGTCACCCGCGGCTGAAGAACCGCATAGCCTTCCACGATCGCACCGCGCTCCGCGTCGAAACGCGGCCGGTTGAGCGGATGCGCCAGCTTGCCAATCAGCCGCCGAACAGTGTCACGCGGTAGCCTCGTGTCCGCGTCGAGCGTGACAATATATCGGATGTTTTTCGGGGGCAATGGCGCTGCTCCGCCTTTATCCATGAAGGTGGTGTCTGTGGCCCCTCGCAAGAGCCGGTTTAATTCATGGAGCTTGCCGCGTTTGCGCTCCCAGCCGATCCAACGCCTCTCACTCTCGTTCCAAACTCGCCGACGGTGCAGCAGGAGGAAGCGCGGGCCCCCAGGCGCGGGACCGTAGCGTCGATTGAGGCGTTCAATGCCGTCACGTGCGAACGCGACCAGTTCCGCATCGCCTTCCGCTCGATCGACGTCCGCGTCGATCCAATCCGTTAGAAGAGCAAAATGCAGATCGCCTTCTGGACTCGCCAGATGGTGGATCTCGAGCCGCTCCACCTGCTCCGCGATGTCTTCGGGCGTGGTCAAGAGGGTGGGCACGGCGACGAGCGTGCGCAACGATTCGGGAACCCCGCTGCGAAGCTCGAGGCCCGGCAATGGAACCGGGCGAACGAAAAGCGCAACCCCTCGGTTGACAAGCGCCACACCTGCGTCAATCGCGCAAATGGCGCCGAGAACTGCGAGTCCTATGAGCTGAACTGGGCCGAGCCCCAACTTGGCGAGGGCGATCAGCGGCGCCGCCAGAACGATTGCGGATGTGACCACGATCGCGGTGACGTAAGCGTCGAAATTCAGTCTTGCCGTCACGCGCGCGGGCCAGCCCCGAAACCCGCGAAAGCCAATCGAACCCTCGAAGTCGCGACGTCCCCCGGCAAGCAAATGGTATCCGGGGTCGCTGCGCCGCAATTGCTCCGGAGGCTCGCAAGACGGATCTGGCGCGTTCGCCGCCGCGACGGCGAGGCGGGCGATCTCGAGTTCGTCGCGGTACGATCTCCGCGCCAGGTTTTCGACCGCGCTTCGGTAGAGGTTGCGAGTCGCAAAATCCATGTCGTGAAATGCGCAGCCGGAGGCCAGGACGCCATCGACCAGACAATAACGTTCGAACAGGACTTGCCAGTCAACCTCGGCGATCACCCTCAGGCTCGTCACGATGTTGCGGACGGTCACGTTCGCGGCTCCTTGGCTGCGATGGACTTCGCGCACGGCTGAATCCGCAGTAAGGCCCTGTTTCGCCAGCCGCTCGTCGAGCCAGGCCAGCGCCGGCGTGAACCTCGGATCTTGATCGCGAAGCCGGTGCACGAGTTCAACCGCGAAGGCCTCGGAAAGGGGCTGCGCGCCACGTCCAGCGAAAACGACCGACGCTGGTTCCGGGTCGCGCCCGCTCACTCCAAGCAGTCGATCCGCAAGGCGATCCGCCTCGTGGCGCGCGGCGCGGCTGTTTGTGATCTGCTGTGCAAGCCGCCTCAGATTCTCAATCAAGACGATTTGCAGCGTTATCGAGACCGCCCAAAGCTCGCCAATCGTGAGGGATTGAACGTCCTGATAAGCGTTGACGTAGGAAACGAGGATCTCGGAGTTGAAGCAGCTGTCGGTGTGCGCGACGAACGCCCACGCCAAGCCGAAGACGCGGGGATAACCCGCGAACGGGCCCGTGATGAGTTTTGGGAGCTGGCGGTAATAGCTCGGCGGCAAATCGGTGCTGATCTGACGGATCTGCCTTTCCAGCAAATGAAAATTGTCGATCAGCCACTCTCCGGCCGGCGTGATCTGGCGCCCATCGTCGATCGCCTTGACGATCAATCGATAGGCCGACAGGAGGACCCTGGCATTGTCGGCAAGTCGGGCGGCCAGAGGCAGGCCGCCCGTGGGACGGGAAGCTACGGTCTGCGCAACCGCAAGACTCTTCGCATGCGCCTCAAGGCGCTCGACGCTGAACAATTCCTCACGGATCGGCCGCTCGCTATCCCACGGCGACGCCCGGCGGGGAAATCCAAGAAAGCGACGCGTTGTGATTGCGGGCTTGGCCGTCAATTCTAAGTTCGACAATGTCGGTCTCCCGCGGAATGAGCTCGGACGGCGGGACGCGTCGCGGAGCCAGAAACAATCGGGATCCTTTCAACGGTCTTCGAACGCGCCGACACTTGGCCGGCACAACTAATCACCTGCTGTGACTGCCGGCACGCCGTCTCCCCCGCGCGCGGCCGTTTTCGTGCTGCCCAAGTTTCGTAAAACTGCTGCCCGTTGCGATCGGACGAGGCATCATACTCGTCCGGTGACCCCAAACGGCAGCCTCGGAAACTACCTACGCCGAGAGTCTCCGCCGGGGTAGAGGAACGTGGTCGCTGGCGCCGAGGGGAGCGAGGCTCCGATCGGCTTGCGCTCGGCCTCCCGCGCCGCCTCTTCGCGCCATGATGCGACGCGCCGCGAATAGCCCGTAGGTAGTTTCCGAGGATGTCAGGACTTGCGTCGCCTCGTTAGGCTCCGGGGGCCCCGATCAGATCGCCGCGGGCTCGGTGTCTGGTTGATGGCCAGAACCAACTGAGGAAATGAGGCGCGCCCAATGACATCCGCTGCTTCCGCGTTCGGACGCAGGTCCGAGTTCGATCCGTTTCTCTTCGCGCCGATCGGCGAAGAGAGAAGCGGAATGTTGCTCAGCGTGCTGTCGGCGCTGGCGCGTCTCGATTTAGATCCATGGCAGGAGGCGGCGACGCTGACCAGGATGCCCGCTCAGGATGCGACAGCGCGATTGACATCCCTACTTTCGTCTTTGCCCTCCGATGCGGCGATCCCGCCGGCGCCCAGCACGATCGCTCGTTTGATCTCGCTCTTGCCGCAGCCACCCATCCGGGATCGTTTGCCGCACACCGCGAGAGCCCGTCATTGGATCGTCGCGCTCTACTTCATCATGTCTCTTGTCCTGACGTTGACCGAGCAATTTGCCGAAGACCGTCACGCGCCGGCTTCGACTGAAAGCGGCTCCCCGGCGCACGCCAGCGAAGCAGGACCAGCGCCAAAGTCAGAACCCGGTCCCGTCCGGGAACCGTAACGCTTCGACCAAAACAGACACACGACCGGAGCGCGGGAAAGGCGGTTTTCGCGGCTCGCGGCCGCGTACTGGCGAACCTCTTTGGCGCCGTCGTATTCTTGTCGAAGCGATCCAGCAACGAGGCTCAATCGTGAACGATCAGGCGCTCAATTCCAATTTCCTGGACGCGTTGCAACGCGAGACTTTCGACTATTTCGTTCACGAGGCAAACCCGGTCAACGGCCTCATCGCCGACAAGACCCAGATGGGGTCGCCCGCGAGCATTGCGGCTGTGGGGCTGGCGCTCTCGTCCTATCCCGTCGGCGTGAAGCGCGGCTTCATGCGTCGCGCGGACGCGATCACACGAACCCTGGCGACCTTGCGCTTTTTCCACGCCAGCGTTCAGGGCGCCGACGCCGACGTGACCGGCTACAAAGGCTTCTACTACCACTTTCTCGACATGGTCAGCGGAAAACGCGTCTGGACCTGCGAGCTGTCGACGATCGACAGCGCCCTTCTGCTCGCCGGGATGCTGACCGCCGCGGAGTACTTTGCGGGCGAAGCCGCGGACGAGCGCGAAATCCGCGAGCTCGCCGATGCGCTCTATCGTCGCGCGGATTGGAACTGGGCGCAAGACGGCAGAGTCACAGTAACCCATGGCTGGAAGCCCGAGAGCGGTTTTCTCCGCTACCGTTGGCAAGGCTATGACGAGGCGATGATCCTCTATCTGCTCGGCCTTGGCTCGCCGACGCATCCGCTCCCGGTCGAGAGTTGGGCGCAGTGGACTTCAACATACGACTGGAGAACAATCTACGGTCACGAGCTTCTATACGCGGGCCCGCTCTTCATCCACCAGTTCTCTCATATCTGGATCGATCTTCGCGGAATTCGGGACGACTATATGCGCGGCAAGCGCATCGACTATTTCGAGAACAGCCGCCGCGCGACCCATGTCCAGCGGCGGTACGCGATCGACAATCCGGCTGGCTTCAGCGCCTACGGCGAAAACTGTTGGGGAATCACCGCAAGTGACGGTCCCGGACCGGCCACACATAGGATCAAGGGAAAAGGGAGACGCTTCTTCGGGTACAAGGCTCGCGGCGTGCCCGAGGGCCCCGACGACGGAAGCATCGCTCCGTGGGCAGCGGCCGCCTCGCTCCCCTTCGCTCCCGAGATCGTGGCGCCGGCGCTACAGCATTTTGAGACGCTGAGGCTGCGCGAGAACAATGCCTACGGCTTCAAGGCGACGTTCAACGCCACCATCGCTGACAGATCCTCTCAATCGAGGCCCTGGATATCGCCGTATCATTTTGGAATTAACCAGGGGCCGATTCTCTTGATGATCGAAAATTATCGCACCGGCCTCATCTGGAGTTTATGCGTCAATGCCCCTATCTCGTCGCGGGTCTTCGCCGAGCCGGCTTTTCGGGCGGTTGGCTTGCCGCCCAAGATGCGGCGGATTTCGGGATTGAGGGGGCCGCCATAGCTAAGCAGAATCGAGGCGCAAGGCGATCAGCGACGGGCGGACCATGGGGCGGTCGCCGAGGTATGAGCAAAACGCGCATCGATCAGGCCCGATCGATCGTCCGCGGCGAGCCTCAAAGCCCGGCTGGGCTCCCTGTTATGGCCGCGAAAACAGGAAGGTGACGCGCTTCGGTTCTCGGCCGTGCCACGTTTCCAGCCCCCGCCTCGTCGAACGCAGCATGCGGATTTCCCGCACTGCGCTCTCCTGTATGCTTTGCCTCAAGGATTATGAGCCTATCCCGCCGGAGCGATGTTCGGCGCTGGTCGAACCACTCAGTAGCCATTGAACAGCTTCAGAGTTTGGTACAGCCATCCCGACTCCACCGCGACCAGCCGAAGCCCTGTCGGTTCCGGGCTCGCACACGGTCCACCGCTTCATGAGCTGTCCGTTGTGGTCGGTATCCGAACGACCCCGATTGGAAGTCCGCCTCGAAGATCGGTTCCAATATGAGCTTGAGCGCACCCTGCGCCACCCGGTCGCGGATCGCAGGAATTGAAAGGACCGGCAGGACCATACTTGCCAAACGTAATGGTCTCGTGCCGCCCGTTCATCCGGTCGTCAAGCTGAAAAGTGGGGGTCCCGGACGGCCTCACGAGCACATACATGCCATCGCGGTCCGTCACCTTATAACTTTTAGCTTTTGGTTCAGATGCTTAAGGGCTGCATCCTGCATCCCTGCATCCTGCATCCGTCAGCATTTGGCACCCCTCCGCGAAAAACACCGGCAAGCCATTTTTCCGGCATCCCATATGAATAATCTATTTTTCTTTCAGCATGTTAGCTCAAAAAAGACCCGTCAGAGGGCGCTCGGAGCCTGACGGACGAAACAGGATTGCGCTATGGGGAACGATTACCGTCACAAGGTCCGACAAATTCCGTCTTTGTCGGTCGATAGTCCTCGAACGGCATCGGACGGTTTATTATGATTTATCAGTACGTTATATACCCTCGGAAGCGCCAAAATCATTGCCACTCGATTGTTCTGCGCGATGGCAACACATTGATCTCGCTGCTAAAATTTCTCTGCGGACGAGAAAGAACCGTCTCCCCGATCCGTCAGGAATTTCTGCTGTTGAATTCAAAGGAGAATTTGGCCGACTCGAAATTTGTTTGGTTTCGGGGAATATCGGTACCGATCGGTTGATTTAGGGACCCTCCGGCACGGGCGGCGTCGCCAGCCTCGAAGAAAAAAGACCGTCAGCCAGGACGAACGGAGTATCCGTCACAAGCATGGAGCAAGCGCCGGGCGGCTCGGTTTCGATTCGCCACGCCTTGGAGGACGTCAACTCTCCCGTGCCGATTTCCTGCTTGCTGAACGCAGCCGTATGGAAGGACTCGATCTTGTCTTAGGCAGCCGCGGCGACGGCGGCGCTTCGCGCGAATTTCCCGGGCGAGCAGCCCAGCCGTTTCCGGAACGCTGTGCTGAAAGCGCTCGCGGATTTGTAGCCGATCTCGTCGGCGATACTGTCGAGCGTCTTCGCGCCACGGATCAGCGCGTCTTTTGCCAGCGCCATTCGCCAGCGGGCGAGATACTCGATTGGACCGCAGCCGAGGACCTCACCGAAACGAGCGGCGAAAGCCGAGCGAGAAAGCCCGGCGACTTTCGCGAGGCCTGCGACCGTCCAATTGGCCCGTACGTCTGCGTGCACCGCGCGGAGAACGCGGGCCAGACCGGGATCCTGCATACCATTGAGAAGGCCAGCTCGAACGTCGTCATGTGCGATGCCTTGCCAGCGAAGGGCTTCGATAAGCAGCACCTCGAGCATGCGCTGCAGGATAATCTTCTTGCCGGGTTCCTCGCTCCCACATTCGTCCATGATCAGTTCGATGATGCTGTTGAGCTTCCCTGTGCGCCCTTCCAAGACCGGAATGTGGATGACGCACGGGAGGAGAGAGAGGAGAAGAGGCGCATTGACCTGCTCAATGCGGAAGGTGCCGCCCAGCGATTCGAAGTCCGCGTCGCCTTCTTGTTCGCCGTGCCGAACAGGAGTGTCCATTGGGTCGCGCGGCTCGCATTCGACGTTTGGATGGCTGCTTAAGGTGAAAGCTGGCGACGCCGGCAAAAGAACGAAGTCACCTTTTTGAAACTTCACCGGCTCTTGGCGGTCGAACGAAATCCAGCACTCGCCCTTCAGGATGATGGTGAACCCGGGCGCGTTGTGCGCCGCGTAACGCACGCCCCAGCGACCCCGGCCGGTGATGGGCTTGGAGATGGCTGTGCTCGGCCGGAGCAGCGCAATGACGTCGCTAAGCGGATCCATAGTGGACGATCCATAATTGACTTGAGGATTTTGATTATAAGGAGTCCAATTTGAGTTGTGTAAGTATCCCCCGGCAAAGCCGGGGGCTTTAGGAAGTGAACCGCTCGAAGCGGTAGGAGGGGTCGCTAACGCGGCCCCTTGAGTTTGGGGCCACCCGAGGGTGGCATGATCAACGCCAAAGGTTCATCTGCTCGAGCCTCTGATCTTCCTTCTCTTGGTTGCGGATGTAGGCGCGGATCGCCTCCTTCGTCGCGCCCGACCGTGTTCACGAAAAAACCGCGGGCCCAAAAGTGTTGCCCGACGAAATTGCGCCTGCGCTCTCCATAAACCCTGGCCACGTGGATCGCACTCTTGCCCTTGATGAAGCCGACCACCTGCGACACCGCATATTTGGGTGGGATCGAAAGCAGCATGTGCACGTGATCGGGCATCAGATGCCCTTCCTCAACCTTTGAGTCCTTCTGAAGCGCAAGCTTGCGGAACACTTCGCCCAAATGCCGTCGCAGCTCTTGATACAGCGTCTTGCGCCGACATTTCGGAATGAAGACAACATGATATTTGCAGTCCCAAGTCGTGTGGCTTAGGCTCTCGTACTCGTCCATCGGTGGAGTTCCTTTCGTGTGAGTGGCTGCTCACGTCGGAACTTCACTGGTGGACTGCCGGAAACGTCAAACTGCTACTGCCACCCCGGCATAGCCGGGGGGTCTCCCGCTTACGCTAGGTTGTCTAGGTTGCCCTCACTTGCTCCAAGCGGAGGCCAGCCGATTGCCTGACCCTAGCGCTCGATTTGCGCTATCTCCGCTACGCGATGTTGGTCGCGGAGCTGGCCGTCGGCCATCACTGCCGCCCAGCTATCATTGGGGGTGGCTGAGATGAACCCAGCACCTCGCCGTACCATCTCAACCGGCACGTTTGGACAGTTGGACAATAATCTTGGACTTCCAATTATGGATCATCCAGAAGGTTCGGCCTATCAATGGTCATCGCAACCAGATGGAGGTCCCAATGCAAACGATCCTGATCACCGGCGCGTCCTCGGGCTACGGCCTAGAAACCGCTCGTCACTTTCTGGCCAATGGCTGGAACGTCATCGCCGCCATGCGCACGCCGAACCCCGACGTTCTGCCCCGTTCCGAGAACCTACGGATTCTGCCGCTGGACGTCACCAGCGATGAAAGCATCGCTGCCGCTGTCGAAGCTACCGGGCGGATTGATGTTCTCGTCAACAACGCGGGCATCGGCGGCGTCGGAGCCTTCGAAGCAACCCCGATGTCGCACATCCGCAAGGTGTTCGATACCAACACCCTGGGCGTTATGGCCATGGTGCAGGCCGTGATCCCGCAGATGCGCGAGCGTCGCTCCGGCGCGATCATCAACGTGACGTCCAGCGTCACGCTGGGCGCGATGCCCTTGGCCGCTGCCTACACGGGTAAGTATCCCCCGGCAAAGCCGGGGGCTTTAGGAAGTGAACCGCTCGAAGCGGTAGGAGGGGTCGCTAACGCGCCCCCTTGAGTTTGGGGCCACCCGAGGGTGGCATGATCAACGCCAAAGGTTCATCTGCTCGAGCCTCTGATCTTCCTTCTCTTGGTTGCGGATGTAGGCGCGGATCGCCTCCTTCGTCGCGCCCGACCGTGTTCACGAAAAAACCGCGGGCCCAAAAGCGTTGCCCGACGAAATTGCGCCTGCGCTCTCCATAAACCCTGGCCACGTGGATCGCACTCTTGCCCTTGATGAAGCCGACCACCTGCGACACCGCATATTTGGGTGGGATCGAAAGCAGCATGTGCACGTGATCGGGCATCAGATGCCCTTCCTCAACCTTTGAGTCCTTCTGAAGCGCAAGCTTGCGGAACACTTCGCCCGAAATGCCGTCGCAGCTCTTGATACAGCGTCTTGCGCCGACATTTCGGAATGAAGACAACATGATATTTGCAGTCCCAAGTCGTGTGGCTTAGGCTCTCGTACTCGTCCATCGGTGGAGTTCCTTTCGTGTGAGTGGCTGCTCACGTCGGAACTTCACTGGTGGACTGCCGGAAACGTCAAACTGCTACTGCCACCCCGGCATAGCCGGGGGTCTCCCGCTTACGCT
>CAWIHF010000034.1:0-45806 GCA_963835885.1 uncultured Alphaproteobacteria bacterium | reverse complement strand
CAAAAACAATTTGGATTCCGGCGTAAGCCATTGAAAAGCAATAATTCATGGAACACTTTTGCTTTGATTCGGCTTCCCTCGGTTTTGCTCCGGTTTCCTCGGGCTTTGGCGGAACGTCCCCTCGCTTAGACCGTCCTTAGGGGTCGACAGTATCCGAGGCGTGAGGAGCGCCGCCGCGGCGAACTCCGTCCCGTCCGGCGCCACGCGATGGACTTCGTTGACGGAAGCGGGTTCAACGCACAGCTCGGCGCGAGCGCATCAATCCTTGGCGACGGAAATGTCCGGAGCGGCCGGATTTTTCATGCCCACGACATGATATCCGGCGTCAACATGGAGGATTTCCCCGGTGACGCCGCGCGACATGGGCGACAGCAAATACACCGCGCTTTCCCCGACTTCTTCGATCGTGACCGAGCGCCTCAGCGGCGAGTTGTACTCGTTCCACCGCAAGATGTAGCGGAAGTCCCCGATCCCCGACGCCGCCAGCGTCTTGATCGGGCCGGCCGAGACGGCATTGACGCGGATCCCCTTTTCGCCGAGATCGGCGGCGAGATAGCGGACGCTCGCCTCGAGCGCAGCCTTGGCGACGCCCATCACATTATAGTGGGGCATCCATTTCTCGGCCCCGTAATAAGTCAGCGTCAGCATCGAACCGCCAAGAGGCATCAACTTTTCCGCTCGCTGGGCAATGGCGGTGAATGAATAGCAAGAGATCGCCAGCGACTTGACGAAGTTCTCCTCGGTAGTGTCGACATAGCGGCCGGTGAGCTGGTCCTTGTCGGCGAAAGCGATGCAGTGGACGACGAAATCGAGCGAGCCCCAGAGTTTCTCGACCTCGGCGAACGCCGCGTCGATGGTCGCGGCGTCGGTCACGTCGCAATGACCGAGCACTTCCGCGCCGATCTCCGTCGCGAGGGGGCGCACCCGCTTTTCCAGGGCCTCGCCCTGGAAAGTGAACGCAAGCTCCGCTCCCGCCGCGCGCGCTGCTCGGGCGATGCCCCAGGCGATCGAACGATTGTTCGCCAGTCCGAAGATGACGCCGCGCATACCGCGCATGACGCCTATTCCCGCAACGAGCAGTTCGGTTCGCTCCATCAATGCCTCGCTGCGCTTCGTCCCGCGAAAGGCGAACGTGTGCGATCATCCCTTAGCGTCGCGGAACTCGCATGGGAAGCGGGCGAAACCCCTCTCGCCGTCACAAAATGTGTGAATTCGGTCACAACACAAGAATCGCTGGCGGCAGCGGTCGAAGTCGGCGCCGAGACGGTCAACTCATGCCCGACCGCGGGTCATAGGGCTTCCGATCCCGCCATTTGCGCATCAGCTCGGCCAGTTCAGGATCTGCCGAGCTCGGGAGCGCGATTCGAATCGTTGCGAGAAGATCTCCCGCCGGCTGACCGCCGGAAGCAGGCATGCCCTTGCCGCGCAATCTCAGAACCCGGCCTCCGCTGATGCCCGGGGCGATCGACATTTCCACCTCGCCGCCGAGTGTAGGCACGCGCACTTTGCCTCCGAGCACCGCCTCATAGAGCGTGACCGGCAGATCGAGCCGGAGATCGCGGCCCTCGACTCTGAAGACCGGATGGGGCGCATAGCGGATCGTGATGATGACGTCGCCTGCCGGTCCTCCGCGCTGACCGGGCTGGCCCTGACCGCGCAACCGGATCGACTTTCCCTCCTCGATTCCGGCCGGCACCGCCGCGTCGAGTGTTCTACCGGTCGGAAGAGCGACGCGGATCGAACCGCCGCCGGCGATCGTGGCGAGCGGCGCAGCGACGGTGACGGCGATATCTTCTCCGCGGGAGGCCTGGGGCCGCCCGCGGCCGTCGCGCCGGCCACTGCCGAACAACTCGGACAGGATATCGGGATCGATCGAACCTCCAGCCGCAGAAAATCCGCCAGGCCCAAAGTCGAAACCAAATCCGTGGAAATCTGCGCCGCCGCTCGACTGCCGGCCAAACCCAAAGCCCTCGAACTGCGGCGAGCGCGGCTTGCCTTCGGCATCGATCTCGCCCCGGTCGAAGGCGCCGCGCTTTTTTTCGTCGCCGAGAATCTCATAGGCCGAGCCGACCTCGGCAAAGCGCTCCTTCGCCCTGGGCTCCTTACTCTGATCGGGATGGTACTTTTTGGCGAGTTTGCGGAAGGCAGACTTGATCTCGGCGGCGCTGGCCGATTTCGTCACCCCAAGAACATCATACGGATTGCGCATCGCGAGCCCATTGCCGAGCGCCGCCTCGTCAGGAGCACGGGCGCTAATGTCTCCCTGCCCTATCTGGGCCTTCGCCGGACACCCTGCAAGTCCGGCGGAGTTGCGGACTTCCAAGGCTGATTTGCCGAAAGCTTCTCCGAGTTGGACGCGGTTGTCGATTGCGATTGCGACGATTATGACGGTTGGATCGATCTGCGGATCAAATCCTCTCGACCGGAGCCGGACCGTCTTGAGCGTCTCGACATCACCCGACTTTTCCGAGGCCGAGGATCCCATAGCCCTTTTCCAGCTATGGCTCGACGAGGCAGCGTCGACGGAGATCAACGATCCCGAAGCGATGGCGCTTGCGACGATCGACGAAGTCGGACTGCCGGACGTACGGACGCTGCTATGCAAGGGCGCTGACGACCGCGGTCTTGCTTTCTACGGCAACGTCGAGAGCGCCAAGGGACGGGAACTCGCGGTCCACCCAAAGGCCGCGGCGCTGTTTCATTGGAAGTCATTGCGCCGCCAAGCCCGATTCCGCGGACCGGTTAGCCCGCTTGCCGAGGCGGAGGCGGATTTATACTTTGCCAGCCGTCCGAGGCAAAGCCAGATCGGCGCTTGGGCTAGCCAGCAATCGCGTCCGCTCGAATCGCGTGCTGCGCTGGAGGCCGCTGTCGACGCCTGCGCCAAACGCTTCGGGGAGGGCGACATTCCGCGGCCGCCTCATTGGCGCGGATGGCGGCTCGCGCCTGTCGAGATCGAATTCTGGCGCGACGGCGCTTTTCGCCTACATGATCGAGTCCGCTTCACCAGAGCGACGCTCGAATCGCCGTGGGAGCGCCGACGGCTCTTTCCCTGAGGCGGCACATGTCCTGGTCGGCGGCGCAGTACGTCAAGTTCGAGGAGGAGCGCACACGGCCCGTGCGCGATCTCGTGGCTCGCATCCCCAACCTGGACGTACGCCGCGCCGCGGATATCGGCTGCGGCCCTGGCAATTCGACCGAGGTCTTGCGCGAGCGCTACCCGAAGGCCCAGATCGTCGGCCTCGACAGTTCGTCCGACATGATCGAGGCGGCGCGCAAACGCCTGCCCGACGTCTCCTTCTCGGTCGACGACATCATCGGGTGGGCCGACGAAGGCTTCGACGTCATCCTCGCCAATGCGGTCATCCAATGGATTGCAAACCACGACACGCTTTTGCCGGTGCTAATGGCAAAACTCGCGGCGGGCGGATCGCTCGCGGTCCAGGCCCCCGACAACCTCGACGAGCCGTCCCACCGCATCATGCGCGACGTCGCTGCAAGCGGCCCCTGGACGGCAAAACTCGCCGGCGCGTCGGAATTGCGCGCGCCGCGCCATGGCCCCGACTGGTACTTCCGGCTGTTGCAGGCGCATGCGGCGCGCGTCGACGTCTGGAGAACGACCTATTTTCACCCGCTGGCCGGTGCGCGCGCCGTGGTCGAGTGGGTGAAGGGAACGGGGCTACGCCCGTTCATAGACCCGCTCGATCCCGCTGAGCGCGAAGCCTATCTCACACGCTACGAAGCGGCGATCGCGAAAGTCTATCCGGCCGAAGCGGACGGTACCGTGCTGTTACCGTTTCCCAGACTGTTCTTCGTCGCGACGCGATAGCGGGTCCACGTTTCGATCAACAAGCGCCTTCTGTTTGGACTGCCACCCCATCCGGAGACTGGCGCGACGCCCGGGCTCGGGGGAGCATTTGTCACGGCCAACGGATCGACCGCCGATGGCGGTTGACTGCAGCCGCCGGCCCGCTTCCAAAGCGCCGGCGCTTCGTGCTATGCGGGCGCCGCCGCGCGCCCGTAGCTCAACTGGATAGAGTATCGGTCTTCGAAACCGAGGGTTGGGAGTTCAAGCCTCTCCGGGCGCGCCAGTTTTCCAAAGGAACTTTGGAAATGCGGTTGATTATAGCGCTGATCTTACCGTGGCTGACGTTTTTCACCATCGGCCGTCCCCTGTCCGGGATTGTTTGCCTGATCCTGCAAATTACATTGATCGGATGGCTTCCGGCGACGATCTGGGCCGTGTACGCGCTCAGCCAATACAAGACTGACCAGAAAATCGAGAGCGCGCTGCAAAGGAACCGCAGCTAATTAGTCGCAAAGACTCCGGGTTGGACGAAAGCTCTTCGGCCGCGCCAGCGTCTCTTCCTTAAATGGGCGTCCATGGTCGGACCTGGACCGCTGCCGGCGCGATCCCGTCAGCGCTGCGCGCTTCGATCGCCGACATCGTCGCCCGCAACACCTCGGTAACCCCGCGCCGCGTCGCGGTCGAAAGCAGGAGCGGTTTCGCCCGGTTCGCACCGTCGGCGCGCGGCGGGCCGTGCGAGCGGATCGCCCGTTTCAGCCGGTCGAGCTGCTTGGCCAGCATCTCGTCGTCGACCGCGTCGACCTTCGACAGGCAGACGATTTCGGCCTTGTCCTCGAGCCCTTTACCGTAGGCGGCGAGCTCGCGCCGGATCGTGCGGTAATCCGCGCCGGAATTGGCGCCCGTCGCGTCAATGAGATGCACAAGCGCGCCGCAGCGCTCGACGTGGCCGAGAAAGCGGTCGCCGAGGCCATGCCCATCGTGCGCACCCTCGATAAGGCCGGGGATGTCGGCAAGCACGAACTCGCGATCGTCGACGCGCACGACGCCGAGGCCAGGGTGAAGGGTGGTGAACGGGTAGTCGGCGATCTTCGGCTTGGCGGCCGAAACTGCAGCGAGGAACGTCGACTTGCCGGCGTTGGGCAGTCCGACCAGCCCTGCGTCGGCGATCAGCTTGAGACGCAGGACCAGCGTGCGCTCGATCCCCGGTTGGCCCGGGTTGGCGCGGCGCGGCGCGCGGTTGGTCGAGGTCGTGAAATGGGCGTTGCCGAATCCGCCGTTGCCGCCCCGGGCGATGACGACGCGCTCTCCCTCCCTCGTGAGGTCGGCCAGCATCGCCCCGGTTTCTTCGTCGATGACCTGGGTGCCGAGCGGAACCTTCAGCACGGCGTCCGCGCCGCGCCCGCCAGCGCGGTTCTTGCCCATGCCGTGCGTGCCGGTCTTGGCCTTGAAATGCTGCTGATAACGGAAGTCGATCAACGTGTTGAGGCCGCCGGCGCATTCGACCACCACGTCGCCGCCCCGCCCGCCGTCGCCGCCATCCGGGCCGCCGAACTCGATGAATTTCTCGCGGCGGAACGAGACGCAGCCTGCGCCCCCGTCGCCCGAGCGAACGTAGACGCGCGCCGAATTGAGGAATTTCACGTCCGCTGGTCCGAATGAGCCGATTTGAGCACGAGCTCCTCACGCCGCAGAGCCATCGCTTCCGCCCAGACCCTGCGGGTCAGATGGAAGTTGTGGCTTTCGATCAGTCCTCCGCGCGCCGGCGCGCCCCGCGGCCCGGTCGAGACGAGTTCGAAGCCACACTTCTCCAGCACCCGGCGCGAGGCTGGGTTGTCGATCGAGGCGCTGGCGAGGATCTCGACCGCCGGGGTCATACGGAAGCCCGCCTTGACCGTCGCGCGCGCCGCCTCGGTCGCGAGACCCTTGTTCCAGTATTCGGGAGCGAGAGCGAAGCCGAGGGTCAGGCGGTCGGCGCCGCGCGACTCGAGGCTGATCGAACCCATAACCTCCCGCTTGCCTTTCTTGGGCGCGAGCACGAGCGTCAGGTCGCGCCCCGAGGCGTTGGCCTCCCGCGCCGCGTAGATGAAGCGCTCGGCCGAGCCGGGCGGATAAGGGTGCGGAATGCGGGCGGTCGTCCGCGCGACCTCCCACAGGCTGCAGAAGCGATGGATCGCCATCCCGTCGGACGAACGCGGCCAGCGCAGCCAAAGCCGCGCTGTCTCGAGGCGGAAAATATCGTCTCTGGCAAGATCGGGAAACATGAAGGCTCCAGCCGGGCGCCCCGGGGGGCTTAAACGACGAAGGAGATGCGGCGACCGCATCCCCTTCGTAAGCCTGGCTTACCGGACGGATGAAAGGGCATTTCGCCTTTCACTCTCATCTCGAAGCTTGTTCGGTAAGTTTCGAGAACGTCCGCGGGGCTGGTCGCCGGAGCGGAGTTCTCGTCTGATCCCCCCGCTCTATTCTGCTGCTGTTTGTCGAATACGTACCGTGACGTACTTGCGGCCGTCGCCTTTCGTCTCGAAACAGACTTCGCCGGCAGCGGTGGCGAACAGCGTATGGTCCGTGCCCATGCCGACATTGCGGCCAGCGTGGAATTTCGTGCCGCGCTGACGCACGAGAATGTTGCCGCCGACGACGCGCTCGCCGCCGAACTTCTTCACGCCGAGACGCCGGCCATCCGAGTTGCGGCCGTTGCGGGACGAACCGCCTGCCTTCTTGTGAGCCATGGGTTTGCTCCAAAATCCTTGCGCCGCGGTGGCGGCCTGTTCGAACTCACTATAGCGCTGGCGGCCTTGCGTGGAAAACTTCCTCCGGCCGCATGTTCGTCAGACGCCTGCCTGAATGCCGGTGATCTTGACCACCGTCAGATCCTGCCTGTGCCCGCGCTTGCGCTTCGAATTCTTGCGCCGGCGTTTCTTAAAGGCGAAGACCTTCTGCCCGCGGGTCTGGTCGACGATCTCACCGACAACGCTCGCGCCCGCGACGTGCGGGGAGCCGATGCGGTTAGTCTCGCCGTCGAACAGCGCCAGCACCTCGTTGAACACCACCTGTGACCCGGCTTCGCCGGGCAAGGACATGACGGTGATCTTTTTGTCGGCGGCGACTGTGTATTGCTTACCGCCGGTCTTGATGACTGCGAACATCGTTCTTTCCGTGTTCCGCCCGGCTCGTTGCGCGGGGTAACCCGCGCGGCCGGCTTCTTGGCAGTGGACCGAAATCGCGGTTCCTTGCGAGAACCGCGGACGAGCGCTCGGGCCCTGAGGCTTCGAAATGCGACGCGCACAAAACCAAAAGCGCGGCCGAAGCCGCGCTGGAGCAGGTGAGCCTATAAACGGGCCGGGCGCCGAAGTCAATTGGGTTCGCAAACAAAGCCGGCTCGAAGTCGGCCAAGTCGCGGGTCCGTGCTTCCAATGCTTCGCCTCAACGAACAAATCGGAGAGGCCGTGGATCGTGGCAAGCCGGCGATCAGGCTCGGCCAGAATGCCGATCGCCGTCGGGGCGGCGTTGTCAGGATCGCCTTCCAAGAAACTCAGTTTCGCCATTCCGCATCGAGGGCCACACGGCGTATCCTTTCGATTGTCAGGGGCGCTCAGCCTTCCATCTTCTGAGCGAAAGGGTCAGGACATGCCGACGATCACCACGACGGATGGCGTCGAGATCTTCTACAAGGACTGGGGCGGGGGTCAGCCAATCGTGTTCAGCCACGGCTGGCCGCTCTCGGCGGACGATTGGGATGCGCAGATGCTCTTTTTCCTCGGCAAGGGCTTCCGTGTGATCGCCCACGACCGCCGCGGCCACGGCCGCTCGACCCAGACCGGCGGCGGCCACAACATGGATCACTACGCCGACGACCTCGCGGCGCTGACGGCGCATCTCGATCTGGAGAATGCAGTGCACGTCGGGCACTCCACCGGCGGCGGCGAAGTCGTTCATTACCTTGCCCGCCATGGCGAAAGCCGTGTGGCGAAAGCGGCGATCATCAGCGCAGTGCCGCCGCTGATGGTGAAGACCGCAGCCAATCCGGGCGGGCTGCCTAAGGAGGTGTTCGACGGCTTGCAGGCGCAGCTCGCCGCCAATCGCGCGCAATTCTACTACGACCTTCCCGCGGGGCCCTTCTACGGTTTCAACCGGCCAGGCGTGAAGGCGCTGGAGCCGACGATTTGGAACTGGTGGCGCCAGGGCATGATGGGCGGCGCCAAGGCGCACTACGATGGCATCGTCGCCTTCTCACAGACCGACTTCACCGAGGACCTGAAAAAGATTACGGTCCCGGTGCTGGTGATGCACAGCGAGGACGATCAGATCGTGCCTTACGCCGCCGCCGGGCCCTTGTCGGCAAAGCTGCTGAAGAACGGCACGCTGAAAACCTACAAGGACTTTCCCCACGGCATGATCACCACCCAAGCCGAGACGATCAACGCCGACCTTTTGACTTTCATCAAAGGCTAAGCAGTGCGCGGCGCCGGGACCTCGCTGCCGGCGCCGAAGCGGACCGAATGTCAATCTTTGCGCGGTTTCGATGACCGGCGCGGCCAGAGAACGTAAGGACGCGGCAACGTCACTCGAGACGCGAGGCTCGCGTCTCGCTCCTCACGACGGGGCCATTTGCAAAAGTCCTCAGTCGATCAGCCGGTACGCCGGAATGGTCAGGAATTCCTCGAACCCGTCGGCGAGCGACATTTCGGAAAAGAGCCGGATCGCCTCGGGGAAGCGTCCGCCCTCGAACGCCGCGGCCCCGACCTCGCCTTTCACGCGTTCCATTTCGCCGGCAAGCGCCGTCCTGAACATATCGGGCGTGACATCGCGGCCGTCGTCGAGCTTCCCGCGCAGGTGAATCCATTGCCAGACCTGGGCGCGAGAGATCTCGGCGGTCGCGGCGTCCTCCATCAGATTGTAGATCGGCACTGCGCCGCGTCCCCGCAGCCACGCCTCGATATATTGCACGCCGACGCGAATGTTCAGCCGCAGCCCCTCCTCGGTCCGCTTTCCCTCGTGCATCCTGACGAGATCGGCTGCGGTCACATGGACGTCGTCGCGTAGGACGTTCAGCTGGTTCGCCTGCGGCATTAGCCGATCGAACACTTCCGTCGCGACCGGCACCAGATCGGGATGGGCGACCCAGGTGCCGTCGTGACCGTTCCCGGCCTCCCGCTCCTTGTCCGCCCGCACCTTTGCGAAAGCCTCGTCGTTGGCGCGCGCATCGCCCTTGACCGGGATCTGCGCCGCCATCCCGCCCATGGCGAAGGCGCCGCGGCGGTGGCAGGTCTTGATGAGGAGGAGCGAATAGGCGTTGAGGAACGCTTGGTCCATCGTCATCACCGAGCGGTCGGGAGTGAGGAAGGCCGGATTCTTGCCGAGCCGCTTGATGAAGGAGAAGATGTAGTCCCAGCGGCCACAGTTGAGGCCGACAATGTGGTCGCGGAGCTCATAGAGGATTTCTTCCATCTCGAACGCCGCCGGCAGCGTCTCGATCAGCACCGTCGCCTTGAACGAGCCGTGCGGCGCGCCGAGCGCCATTTCGGCGTGCGAGAAGACCTCGTCCCAAAGGCGCGCTTCGAGATAGCTTTCCAGCTTCGGCAGATAGAAGGCAGGCGTCGCACCCTTAGCCATCTGGGTCCTGGCGCAGTGAAAGACGTAGAGGCCGAAGTCGAACAGCGCCCCGGACAATTCCCGACCGTCGACCGTCACGTGCCGCTCCGGCAGATGCCAGCCGCGCGGCCGAACCATCAGCACCGCCGGGTTCATCTTCACGGCGTATTCCTTGCCGGTCGTAGGGTCGGTGAAGTCGATCGTTTCCGCCCATCGGTCTTTGAGATTCGCCTGGCCCTCGATCATGTTGGCGAACATCGGCGAGGAGGCATCCTCGAAATCGGCCATGAACACCTTCGCGCCGGAGTTCAATGCGTTGACGATCATCTTGCGGTCGACCGGCCCGGTGATCTCGACCCTTCGGTCCATGAGGTCGGCCGGGATCGGCGCGACCTTCCAATCGCTGTCGTGAATGGATTTGGTTTCGGTCAGAAAGTGCGGCAGCTGCCCGGCGTCGAATAGCTTCTGCCGCTCCACCCGCCGGGCGAGAAGCTCGAGGCGCCGCGTGTTGAAGCGCCGGTGCAGGTCGGCAACGAACGCAAGCGCCTCGTCGGTGAGGATTTCCGCTTGCCGGGGGCTCGGATTTGCGTGGACATGGACGCCTGCGGCGGCCGATTGCGCGGTCATGGGTTCCTCCGGTTCGGCGTTCAAGGTCTCTGGTTTCGTAGACCGTTTTGTCGCCTTTGGGGAGGTCGGATCGCGCAACTTTTAGGCCGCGACGTCCCTCCGGCGGGGGGCGGGGCGCTCACGGGCGGCGCGTCGTTCCGACAACGGATCGGCGTCGGAGCGAAGCATGCTGGCGTGGACGATATCCTGCCGGACGAGGCCGATGTCGCGCAGTTCGTAGTCCGACATGCGGGCGAGCTCGGTCATCGCTTTGCGCTGCGCGCCGATGCGAGAAGGCCAAGAGAGCACGCGCCCGAGCGCCGAGGCCCCATGCGAGGCGTGGCGGGCGAGGGAAGACATCATCGGTTCTCTCCCGAGAAAGACACAAAAATCCGTTCGGCGTCGCGACGCGGCGCCTGGGGAACACGAACTCGATTTCGGAACAGCTTGAATATATTGCGCCGCTATTGATCGGTCCAACGAATGTTTTTAAAGTTATCGATCACAGATTCGGATGAATGACCATGCTCGACACCGACCAGTTGCACTCCTTCCTCGCGATCGTCGATTTCGGGCTCGTTCACCAAAGCGGCCGAGCGCGTCCACAAGACCCAGTCGGCCGTCTCGATGCATATCCGCCGGCTCGAGGAGCAGCTCGGCTGCGCCCTGTTTGTCAAACATGGCCGCGGCGCGCGGCTGACCGCCGAGGGCGAGAGTCTGATCGACTTCGCCCGGCGGATCATCCAGGCCGAGGCCGGCGCGGTGGCGGCCCTGTCGCGCAAGGGTCTCAGGGGCGCCGTGCGGCTCGGCATCCCGGACGACTATGCCGAATCGTTCCTTGCCGAGATTCTCGGCCGCTTCAACCGGCGCCACCCGCTCGTCGAGCTGTCGGTCGCCTGCGAAGGCTCGCCCGAGCTCGCAGCGCAGGTCTCGGCCGGCGCGCTCGAACTCGCGCTGGTGACGGATCATCCGGGCCTCAGGGGTTTCGAGCTTCTGCGCGAGCAACCGCTCGTCTGGGCGGCCGCCGAGAGATTTCGGGTCGAGGAAGGAACGCCCATTCCGCTTGCGCTCGGCGCTGTCACCTGCCTCTGGCGGCGCGAGGCGGACGAGGCGCTCGCCGCGGTGCGGCGCCCCACCCGCGGCCTCTTCTTTTCCAAGAACTATAGCGCCATCGGAACTGTCGTGCGCGCCGGCCTCGCCGTGACCACGCTGCCCGCCTCGATGGTCGGCGAGGGCCTGCGCATTCTCGGTCCCGAGGAGGGAATGCCCGAACTCCCGCTCACTCGCATGGGCCTCATTCACGCTCCCGGCCGGGCGACCGAAGAGGCCAAGGCGCTCGCTGACGCCATCCGGATGACCGTCGGGGCTCCGGCGCGCCGCGCGGCGTGAGGCGACCAGGACCTTCGCAACGACGCAGCTAGCTTAGCTAAGCTACGTCGACGATCAAAGTGCCGGGCGCGCGGTTTTGTCCACTCGGGAGCGCTCACCTCCTGCGTTCGGTTTCTGCAGCGTCCCCGCCGCATCGTGGCCTTGGTGTGGTCCGGCAACCATCCGTTAAGGTTAAGTCCTCGTTAAACGGTCCCGTGACAGGATCCCTTGGTTATCCGCTCGCGCGACCCAGCGTCGGCGGCGCCCGGACCTAAGGGTAGTCATGGCCAGTTTGCAGACTTTCACCGTCGCCGCGCTCGTTGCTGTCGCCGGCGGCCAAATGGCCCGGGCGGTCGACCTTCCGCCAGCGCCCGCCCTTCCCCCCGCAGAGACGTCGTCCAACGCGTTCGGCGGCTGGTACCTGCGCGGCGACCTCGGCGTCGGAATCGAGAACGGCGCCGAAATTGGACCCCGCTTCGGCCGCGATCGCCGCAGGCGTTCCGCTGCCGCCTCTCTCGCCCTTCGCGGTCTCCTCCTTCCCGAACACGACCCTGTCCCCCTCCGGGACGATCGACGGCGGCGTCGGATATGTCCTCAATCCCTGGCTCCGGATGGACGCAACGCTCGAATATCGCTTCGGCGGCGCGCTTCGGTCGACCTACGCCATCGACGATCCTGCGCCGGTCGGCGCCGCGGGGCCGTTCCGCTCCGCCGACCGTCTCCGCGGGAACGTCTCGTCGATCGTCGCGCTGGTCAACGGCTATGTCGATCTCGGCAATTACTGGGGCGCGACGCCCTTCGTCGGCGCCGGAATTGGCGTCGCCGACAATGCTCTCTCCGGCGTCTCCGACCAGGGCTTCGCAATCGCCGGGGCGAGCGCGAGCGCTCCCGTCGGCGGGTTCTTCTCCAACGCCTCGAGGACAAGTTTCGCCTGGGCGCTGACGGCGGGGTTCGACTTCGACCTCGCGCCCAACTTGAAGCTCGAGGTTAGCTACCGCTATCTCAACTTCGGCTCGATTGCGGTCGGCGGGCCGCATTGCGTCCCCGGCGCGCAAGCCTGTCTCGGCGGCGCGGGAGTCGCCGCCTCCTCGCGCAACGCGCTCGCCTCGAACGACCTGCGCATCGGCCTCATCTGGCTCATTGGCGAGCCTCAACCCGCGCCGCGGCCCGTCGTCGCCCGCGACTGACCCGCGCCGGCCGCGCCGGTCGCAGAAAGCGTTGAACAGGCGGCGCGGAGTGCGCGCGATATCCCTGTTTTCGGCCGAACAGGGAACTTTAATTCCCTGATCGGCAGAAAAATCTCCCTGTTCGCCGGCGCAGGGAATTATCCCGGTACCGGCTAAAATCGTTGGGCTTTTCGAAACGGTTCTTCCGAAAATCGGCCGAATGCGCGAACTTCCCAGCATTGTTCCCTGTTGGCAGGGAATTCGGCCGGGCTCGAGACCCCGGCTTCTCCGGGTCGGAGGTTAGCGTTCTGTCGCCAACCTTCCGACGCCTCCCGCGCGGCGAACTCCAACTGTTCCTGCGACCAGAGAGGACCGGAGCATCCGAGCCCCGGCACGCGCTTCAAACCTTCGTGACCCGCGCGGGAAGGTTCTCGCCACGGCCATTGCCAGGGGCGCCGCCAACGCTACCCATTGGCCCTCGTTCCACGTTTCAACCCCGCGGCGCAAGGCCTTCATGACGGACGCGACCATCCCGCGGGCGGGGTTCTTCCGCTCCGCTTGGGCCAACCCGATCCTGCTGCTCGTCCTTACGACGCTGATCTGGGCCGGCCATTCGATCGTCGGGCGCCTGGCGGTCGGTCAGATCGGGCCGATGACTTCTGACCTGCATGCGCTGGGCAGTCGCGCTCGTGCCGATCCTCATCGCGGCGCGGCCGTCGCTCCGCCGCGACTGGCCGGCCTTGCGCGCACGCTGGCTCTATCTCGCCGTCATGGGCGCGGCCGGCTACACCGCCTTTGTCGCTCTCTTCTACGTCGCGGCGCACCGGACCACCGCGCTCAACCTGTCGATCATCCAAGGCGCGATCCCCGCGCTGGTTCTCATCGGAGCACGCACATTTCTCGGCGTGCGGTTCACCCTGGTGCAGGCGCTCGGCGCTCTCGTCACCATGCTCGGCGTCGTCGTGATCGCCGCTCAGGGCGATCCAAGCCGGCTGATGGCGCTCGCCTTCAACAGCGGCGACGTGATGATGGTCGTCGGGGCGGTGATCTACGCCGGCTACACGGTCGGACTTCGCGAGCGGCCGAAAGTGTCGGGCCTAAGCATGCTGGCCGCCATGGCGGTCGCCGCTTTCATCACCTCGGTTCCGCTAATGATCTGGGAGATCGCTTCGGGCGGCTTCGTCTGGCCGACCGAGGGGGGACTGCTGGCGCTCGCCTATGTGGCGCTCGGTCCTGCGTTCGCAGCGCAAATATTCTACATGCGCGGGGTCGAGCTGATCGGGCCGGGCCGGGCCGGTGTGTTCGTCAATCTTGTGCCGGTGTTCGGCGCGATCATGGCGGTGGCGTTGCTCGGGGAACCGTTCGCCGCCTATCACGTCGTCGCGCTAGCGCTGGTCATCGGCGGCATCGCCATCGCGCAGAGGAGCGCAGGCATCCCCCGTTAAAATCCTTCAAACCAGGAGAACGCTATGGGCCATTGGATCGAACTGAATCCTGAGGGCGCGGGACCGATTCAAGCTTGGCGCGCCGACCCCGAGGGGCGCCCGCGCGGCGGCATCGTCGTCATCCAGGAGATTTTCGGCGTCAACACCCATATCCGCGCCGTGACCGACCGCTTCGCCGTCGACGGCTATCTCGCGATCGCGCCGGCGGTGTTCGACCATGTCGAGAAGGGCTTCGACGTCGGCTACGATCCGGAGTCGCGGGCGCAGGGGATGGCGGTCGTCGGCAAGGTCGATTTCGAGCAGACTTTGCGCGACGCCGCCGCCGCGATCGCGGTCGCGCAAGAGGGCGGCAAGGTCGGCATCGTCGGTTACTGCTTCGGCGGCTCGATCGCTTGGGCGGCGGCGGCGCGCCTGCTCGGACTTTCCGCGGCGGTGGGTTATTATGGCGGCCGGATTCTCGCCATGAAGGATATGCGGCCGCGCGTTCCGACCATGCTGCATTTCGGCGAAAAGGATCAGCACATTCCGATCGCGGGCGTACGCGATCTTGCCGCCCTCCACCCGGATGTTGCCGTCCACACCTATCCCGCGGACCACGGCTTCAACTGCGACCATCGGGAAAGCTACGACCCCCCCAGCGCCGCGCTCGCGTGGACGAGGACGCTGGAGTTCTTCCGCAACCATCTGGCGTAAGAGGCAGCCAGGAACGATACCGAACCCGGGTAGTCGCCTCGGGCGCCCGAAGGTGCGCGCCACTGCCCAACAGATGAGGCGGCGCTCAGAACCGAAAGCGAGTTTTCAGACCGAGAAATCCCACGGAGAGGACCAATCCTCCTCAAAGGCCCGTCGCGAACCGCGCCATCACTACAACGATGGCGACTTGCATCGCGCCCTGTACGGCGACGATGAAGAAGTACCACGACATAAGCCGCCCGAATTCGCGCGCCATCGGGCTGCGGCTTGCGAAACTCGAGATAGACCATGAAATTGGTCGGGAGCAGAAAGCCGAGCCCCTGGACCGTCAAAACCGTGACAATCGCGAGCGCCGCGACGACCCACCAGTAGGCCGGATAGGGGACATCGAGGAGCCCGATCTGTTTTGCGTGGAACCAGCCCGCCGTGGTCGTGAGGATCGAGAGCGTCGGCAACAGGAACAGCGTCTTCGGCGTTAGGCGCAGGACAAAGGCGCGCCGCGCCGGGATCGGAATGCTCCGCAGGATCGGGCCAACGACAAAGCCCATGAACAGGTCGATGCCCGTCCAGAGCACCCCGCACATTACATGCACGAAGTTGAGCAGCCACACATTGTCGACCGCGACGACCGCCGCGAGAGCCGCGAAGGCGAGCGCCATCCAGACAAAATTGAAGAGATTGATCGGCGGCGCCTCGTCGAGAGGCGCGGACAACGCAGTCATTCGTTCGTTTCCTCGCGACCCGGCCGTCCTTGGCCCGAACCGCCGGGCGAAGGCTATTGAGGTCGACGGTCGGCCGCAAGGGACTGGGCTAACGACCGCTCCTCGGGAGGCCGGACAACGCGATGCAGGATCGCCTGAGCGAATTTGAGGTAGTCTCCGACCGTCCCATAGAGGCCGCCGCCGCCCATCTCGAATTCGGGCTCCTGGGGGATTTCCGTGTCGGTCGAGACGAGTCCGTCCGGGTCCGCGCATGGATTTTGGCGAGCCGCTTGCGCTGCGCCTCGCCGATCTTGAACGCGGTGTCGTTCATGCCGAGAGGATCAAAAATATTCTGATATTCTGCTTCATATATTGCCCGAGTTTTTGGCCGGTCACCGCCTCAACCGCCTTGCCGGCCCAATCCATGCCGATGCCGTATTCCCAACGCTCGCCGGGATCGGCGATCAACGGCAGCGTCAGCGCTGCGTCAGCGCTGCGTTGGCGCAAGAGATCACCGGTTCCGCAGCGGCTCGCCGGTGACGCCGTCAGGGCGGCCGCCTTTGGCTTCCTCGCTTTCTTTCCGTTGGGAAATCGCATACCGGTACGCCGACGAGTTCCTCTAATCGAAAAACAAATCCCCAATGGCGACCCACAAATTGTTCTTGCTTCCGGGCGATGGCATCGGTCCGGAGGTGATGGCCGAAGCCGAAAAGGTCATCAGGCATTTCGCTGACGAAGGCGTCGCCGGTTTCGAGATCGAGAAGGGCCTCGTCGGCGGGTGCGCCTATGACGCGCACGGCGACGCGATCAGCGAAGAGGACATGGCGCGCGCCGCCGCGGCGGACGCCGTGCTGCTCGCCGCGGTCGGCGGGCCGAAGTGGGACCGTGTGCCTTACGAGGTCCGCCCCGAAGCAGGCCTCTTGAGACTTCGCAAGGATCTCGGGCTCTACGCGAATCTCCGGCCGGCGATCTGCTACCCGGCGCTCGCCTCGGCCTCGTCCCTCAAGCCGGAGGTGGTCGAGGGGCTCGACATCATGATCGTGCGCGAGCTCACCGGGGGTGTCTATTTCGGCGAGCCCAAACAGATCATCGATCTCGGCAACGGCCAGAAGCGGGCGATCGATACGCAGGTCTACGACACCTTTGAAATCGAGCGGATCGGCCGCGTCGCCTTCGACCTCGCGCGCAAGCGCGGCAACAAAGTCACCTCGGCGGAAAAGCGCAACGTGATGAAGTCCGGCGTCCTGTGGAACGAGGTAATCACCGCGCTTCACAAGCGAGAATTCGGCGACGTGACGCTCGAGCATCAACTCGCGGACGCGCTCGGCATGCAGCTCGTCCGCTGGCCGAAGCAGTTCGACGTGATCGTCACCGACAACCTCTTCGGCGACATGCTGTCGGACGTCGCCGCCATGCTGACCGGCTCGCTCGGCATGCTGCCGTCAGCCTCGCTTGGCGACACCGACCCGAAAGCGGGCGGACGCAGAGCGCTCTATGAGCCCGTCCACGGGTCGGCGCCCGACATCGCCGGCAAGGGCGTCGCCAATCCGATCGCAATGATCGGCTCGTTCGGGATGGCGCTCCGCTATTCTTTCGCCCTCGGCGACGCCGCCGACCGGCTCGAGGCCGCAATCGCCAGCGTGCTGGCGCGGGGTCTGCGCACGCCCGACATCCGGAGTGAGGGCTGCCGGGTCGTTTCAACCGGCGAGATGGGCGATGCGATCGTATCGGCCCTTGAGGGCGCCGGTTCGCACTAGCGCGGGATGTTTTCAGCTCGACGAAGGCCTTCGTCGCGATCGAAGC
This sequence comes from uncultured Alphaproteobacteria bacterium, assembly GCA_963835885.1. Taxonomy (GTDB): domain Bacteria; phylum Pseudomonadota; class Alphaproteobacteria; order Rhizobiales; family Beijerinckiaceae; genus Roseiarcus. The sequence goes on along the minus strand of CAWIHF010000034.1, from coordinate 28,627 downwards.
GAAGCAACCCGGAAGAAAGCTGGCGCAGAATACGCCCCGCGTCGTCGCGTGCCATCGGATAACTAGCCCAACTTGCGCAGAATTGGGGGTGTGGCATCGTCAAATCAATTCCTTAGCCGAAAAGTAGGGCAAAACGTCAGGCCCCGGTGTGCCACTTCGCCCACACCCTGACTTGCCAAAACCTACGCCGGAGCGTGCCTCCCGCGCGAATTGCGGCAGGTGTGGCGCAAGGGACTCACCTCAGGCTTCCACTCGCCACCAAACGGAGTCGCCACTTCCGGCGCGGTGTACTAGACGATCAATTCCACGAAACCGCTCAATTGCTTAGTTGGCCATCGATCCACGGAATGTGGCCGTTTCGAGCATCCCATATGATTCGAATTTCGAAATCGATGAACTAGCTACTTTCCGGCGCAAACTCAGAACGAGCCCAACTTCCGCAGTTTTGGGGGCGCGCGCGAGTGCTTTCAAGTACTAGAAGCCCAGGGTTGGCACTACATTTGGCGCGCCGCGGTAGGCATGCGCGTTCTGGGAGGCGGAGACCGAGGCGCTCGAGCAAGACCGCTTGGGCGCGATCGGGGAGCACGACGCAGCGCAATCGCAATTCGCGGCCGGGATGCGGAAACTGGGCTAGAGCGGATGGATTTTGTAGGGGCTTGGCGCGGAAAGCTGCAAGATGGGACGGATTTGCTCTTGAGACCGAGGCCGCGCTTGGATAGCGGCAGATCAACCAAGGTGAATTTCGTTGCGAATTTCGGTTGACACGAGGCCGCGAATGAGAAGCCGCGGCCGTGACGCAGCACAAATGCCCGTTGTAATAGCGTATATACGTTAGTTTCTCTATTTGATTGTTTTGCCGGGAGCCGCGTCGTAGAGTTTGCTGCATGAATAGGTGCCGGGAGGCGCGGCCGCATTGGCAGTAATGAGATTCGCATCGGTACGTTGAAAACGAGGCGCTTACTGTGCATTGAATTTGGAGCCGACCGCATCGAACGGCGGCGGGCAGCCCGGCAGTGGAGGAAACATGAGCAGAGTTGCAGTAGTTACAGGGGGCACGCGCGGCATTGGCGCGGCAGTGTCAAGAGCTTTGAAGGCGGTGGGATACCAGGTCGCGGCCACCTACCACTCCAACGACGAAGCGGCGGAGAAATTCAAGGCGGAAACCGGTGTCCACGTCTATAAGTGGAATGTCGCCGACTACGAGGAGTGCGTCGCCGGCCTGGGCCGGGTCGAAAAGGAACTGGGTCCTGTCGACGTTCTCGTCAACAACGCCGGCATCACCAAGGACGGCATGTTCCACAAGATGACGCCCGACCAATGGTACGGGGTCATCAACACGAATTTGAATTCGCTGTTCAACATGTGCCGTCCCGTCATCGAGGGCATGCGGGAGCGCGGATTTGGCCGCATCGTCAATATCTCTTCGGTCAATGGACAGAAAGGGCAGATGGGGCAAACCAACTACTCGGCATCCAAAGCAGGGGATATCGGCTTCACCAAGGCGTTGGCACAGGAAAACGCCAACAAGGGAATTACGGTCAACGCGATCTGCCCGGGCTACATCGCCACCGAAATGGTCAAGGCGGTGCGCAAAGAAGTCCTCGACGGTCAGATTCTGCCTCAGATTCCAGTGCGGAGGCTTGGCGAACCGGAGGAAGTCGCACGTTGCGTCGTGTTCCTCGCGTCTGACGACGCCGGCTTCATTACTGGCTCGACTCTCTCGGCCAACGGTGGTCAATTGATGAGCTGAGCCAAGGATCCCGCGGTCGTAACGACCGCGGGATCGGCTGGGAGAGCGTGTGAGGAAGGGATCGCGACGGGAGACCAACGTTCACTATCCGACCGATTCGAGCCAGCTCGGTGATGGCGTACGGGTGCTGACGCGGGTGATGAAGAAGATCGGCCGGATTGCCGGCTGCTCGGGCGTCTGGGACGCCGGCAGTCCGGATACGGCGACCCCTTGATCACCGCAGTCGCGCCAAGCGTTGGCGCGACGCTGTCTCCGAGCTGATCGCGTTGTCTCCCTCGCCGGTGACCGCCAAACCGAGATAGGCGGCAAGCCTTACGGTCGTCAGCAGGGCGAGTTGCGGCGTCGTCATCGCTCGACCTATTCGAATTTTCGCCGCCGGCCGGCTCGATCGCGCATCGCAATAGCTACCCCTCGCCGGCGATGACGCAAATGCCGAACACCGCGTACGATCGCCCCTCATCCGCTATCAACGGACCGAACGCCGGCTTCGAGGGCCTTCCCGTCGACGGCATTGGCACGACAAAGCTTCGTCGTCGATCTTGCAAATCGTCGCGGATCGGCCGATCAGTGCCCGCGCCCCTGGGCCTTCCGGGGTCCGATACGAACGAGGGGCAAATGCTTTCCGACATCGAAATCGCGCGCGCCGCGCCTTTGCGGCCGATCGCCGAAATCGCTGCCAGGATAGGAGTACCCGAGGACGCCCTTTACCCGTACGGCCGCCACATCGCCAAGCTGGAGACGGCGTTCCTTTCCGGGCTCGCGGGACGGCCCGATGGAAAGCTGATACTCGTTACCGCGATCAGCCCGACGCCGGCTGGCGAAGGCAAGACGACAACCACGATCGGCCTTGGCGACGCGCTGAACCGCATCGGCAGAAAAACGATGATCTGCCTGCGCGAGCCGTCGCTCGGACCCTGCTTCGGCATGAAGGGCGGAGCCACCGGCGGCGGCCTGGCCCAAGTCGCGCCGATGGACGCGATCAATCTTCACTTCACCGGCGACTTTCATGCGATCACGACCGCCAACAACCTGCTGGCCTCGATGGTCGACAACCATATGTATTGGGGCAACGGGCTCGGGATCGATCAGCGCCGGGTCGTCTGGCGCCGCGCGCTCGACCTGAACGACCGCGCGCTACGTGAAACGGTTGTCGGTCTCGGAGCCGGCAACGGGTATCCGCGCGGGGAGGGCTTCGACATTACGGTCGCATCGGAGACGATGGCGGCTTTCTGCCTCGCGGCCGACCTCGCTGATCTCGAGGCGCGGCTCGGCTGCGTGGTGGTCGGGTATGGAATTGGGAAGCGGCCCATAACCGCGGCCGACCTCAAGGCCGAAGGGGCAATGACCGCGCTGCTCAAGGACGCGCTCCGTCCCAATCTCGTGCAGACGCTCGAAGGATCGCCGGCGCTCGTGCATGGCGGTCCATTCGCCAACATCGCTCACGGCTGCAATTCCGTCGTCGCGACCCGGGCCGGGCTCAAGCTCGGTGACTACGTCGTGACCGAAGCCGGATTTGGCGCCGACCTCGGCGCGGAGAAATTTTTTGACATCAAGTGCCGGATGGCCGCGCTGAAACCCTCGGCCGCGGTCATCGTCGCCACCGTCCGTGCGCTCAAGATGCACGGCGGGGTCGCCAAGGAGGCGCTCGGCGCGGAAGCGCTTCCCGCGCTGAAAACTGGATTCGCCAATTTGGCGCGCCACATCGCCAATCTGCATAAATTCGGCATGCCGGTCGTGGTCGCGGTAAACCGCTTCGCCAGCGACACCGACGCCGAACTCGATTTCGTGAAGAGCGCGGCGGCGGCCGAATTGGGCGTCAAGGCGGTCGTCTGCGACCACTGGGCTCGCGGCGGCGCAGGCTGCGAAGACCTGGCGCACGTCGTTGGCGCGATGGTCGACGGCGGGTCCGCCAACTTCCGGCCGCTTTATCCAGATGAAATGAGCCTGTGGGAAAAGACGCGCAAAATCGCTCGCGAAATTTATGGCGCCGACGACGTCACGGCCTATGATTCGGCGCGGACGCAGTTTCACGACCTCGAGGCTGCCGGTTGGGGAGGCCTGCCGGTCTGCGTCGCCAAGACACAATATTCTTTCTCCGACAATCCGGCGCTCCTCGGCGCGCCGAGCGGACACACGCCGACGGTTCGGGAAGTGCGCTTGCGCGCCGGCGCTGGCTTCGTCGTCGTCCTGATGGGCGATATCCGCACGATGCCGGGCCTGCCGCGCAGGCCTGCGGCAGAACGGATTCGCGTCGTCGACGGCGAAATCCACGGTCTGTTCTGAGGGCCCAGACGCTTAGCGCGGCGCGGGCGCGTCGGCGCGGATCAGCTTCTCGTCCTTGAGCGTCCGCCAAAGCGCAGGCGGGATTTTCGCGCTCATCATTTCTGCGTTGCGTTTGGCTTCGCTCGCGCGCTGCGCGCCGGGGATGACGCTGACGACCGACGGATGGCCGAACGGAAAGCGAAGCGCCGCTTCCGCCAGCTTGACCTTGAACGCCTTGCAGACCTGCTGGATCCGGCGCACCCGCTCCTTCACCCCGTCTGGCGGCGGCCCGTACTCGTAATGAGCGTCGGCCTTCAAGCCCGTCGCCAAAATCCCGGAATTGAACGGGCAGCCGACGACGACGCCAATGCCCTTTTCCGCGCAGAAAGGCAAAAGGCTCGTCAGGGCGTCCTGATCGAGCAGCGTATAGCGCCCGGCGACCAGGAAAATGTCGAACTCGCCGAGGCGCGCAAATTGTTCGGCCGCTTTCCAGTCGTTGACGCCGGCTCCGATCGCTTTGATCGTTCCGCGCGCTCTTAGCTCGTCGAGCGCGCGGTATCCGCTTTTCATGAAATCGGCAAGGCGCCCGTTCCACGCTTCCTTGCCGGCGTGGGCGGCGATGTCGACGTCATGGACGAACACGATATCGAGGGCGTCGAGGCCGAGACGCTCGAGCGAGAATTCGAGCGAACGCATCACGCCGTCGTAGGAATAATCGAAGCGCTCGCGACGCGACGGCGTTTCGAAAAAGGCGCTCTGCAGAGAGCGCTCGCGCGGGTCGCAGACCTCGAGCAGCCGGCCGACCTTGGTCGAGATCGAGATAGGAATCGCGTGGCTTCGGACGCAGGAAACCATTCAACCGCGTTTCCGACAGCCCGAGGCCATAAAGCGGCGCGGTGTCGAAATAGCGGCAGCCGTAGGCCCATATCGTCTCGAGCGTGAGACGCGCTTCTCTCTCGGTCATCGGCCGATAGAGGTTGCCGAGCGGCCCGCCGCCGAATCCGAGTTCCGTGAAGCGCAGCTCCGCCCCGCGGCGGGTCACGAAATTCCGGGCGCGCGCGCTTCGCGCATTCGCGGTCGGCATCGAGAACGCCCCTCCCGGTCAACTGAGCAACAGGACGGCGAGTCAAGCGACCGCACAATGAGCCGCGGACGTCGACACTCCAACGCGTCCCTCGATCCGCGCCTCGCCGAACCGGCGCGACCGCAGCGGACGCATTAACGCATTGTTTGCCAAGTTAGAGAAATTGTTCTGCAGTCGCCGTAGCGAGTCAAGGGAGCCGTGCGGAAAGAGTCTTGATCGGATCATCCGAAAGCGCCATTTGACCGATGGAAATTGCGAGTTCTTCGAGAGCCTCGGCTGGATCAGCGGCATTTTGTCTCGCCTTGGTGGAGTTGCCATTTTTCGTCGCCGAGAGCGATGAACTGACGCAACCGCCCGAGGCCCGGGTGGCCAAGCGTTCGCGCTTCGAGGTCGATGAGGATCCGCTCCAGCGCCGTCCGCGACGTCGGCCAATCGTAAGCGCCGCTGTTGAGCATAGTCTGCGCGTGGACGATCATCCGGTCCACCATCTCGATGATCATGTCGTTCACGGCGCGCCTCACGTCTCCTCGCCCGCGCGAGTCCCACGCATGTCGGCGCAAATGCGGCGCCGTTGACGTCAAGCGGATTCGTTTCGATTTGGGTCAGGCGTCGCCTGCGTCCTCGCCGATGGGGAGGTCGGGCGCGCCAATCCGGGATAACGTGGCCGGGACGGCCGGCGGCCCGCTACGCGGGGGCGCGCTGGCTGTAGCCCAGCCGCTCGTTGAGACGTTCGATCAGGCTTTGAGCGGCCTCCGCGATCTTCGTCCCGGGCGGGAAGATCGCGTCGGCGCCGGCTTGGCGCAGCGGCGCGAAATCCTGTTCCGGAATGACGCCGCCGATGACGATCATCGCCTCGCCCATTCCGACCTTTCCGAGCGCGCTCTTCAGCGCCGGCGCCAGCGCGAGATGCCCCGCCGCGAGCGACGAGACGCCGACGATATGGACCTTGTTCTCCGCCGCGAGCTCCGCCACCTCTTCGGGCGTTGCGAACAGCGGCCCGATTTTGACGTCGAAGCCGAGGTCGGCGAAAGCCGAGGCGATGATCTTCTGCCCACGGTCGTGCCCGTCCTGACCCATCTTGGCGACCAGGATGCGCGGAGGATGGCCTTCGTTCTCGGCAAAGGCGCGGGTCATCGCAATGACCCGCTCGTTTGCTTCCGCGGTGGGTCCGGCCTCGGCGAGATAGACGCCGGAGATGGCGCGGATTTCCGCGACGTGGCGGCCGAAAACCTTCTCCATCGCGAGCGAGATCTCACCGACGGTCGCCTTGGCGCGCGCCGCTTCGACCGACAGCTGCAGGAGATTGGCCTTGCCGCGCGCGCCCTCGGTCAGCGCCGCGAGAGCGGCCTGCGTCTTCGCCTCGTCGCGCTCGGCGCGCAGACGCTCGAGCTTTTCGATCTGCATCGCGCGCACGCTCGCTGAGTCGACTTTGAGCACATTGAGCTCGCGTTCGACGGTCGGCGGAAAAGCATTGACCCCGATCACCGTCTGCCGTCCGGAGTCGATGCGCGCCTGCGTGCGCGCCGCCGCCTCTTCGATGCGGCGCTTCGGCAGGCCCAGCTCGATCGCCTTGGCCATGCCGCCGAGAGTCTCGATCTCGTCGATGTGGCCCTGCGCCTTGGCCGCGAGCTCGGCGGTCAGGCGCTCGAGGTAAAAGGAGCCGCCCCAGGGGTCGATGATGCGCCTCGTGCCGCTCTCCTCGATCAGAAAAAGCTGGGTGTTGCGCGCGATGCGGGCGGAAAAGGGCGTGGGCAGCGCCAGCGCCTCGTCGAGCGCGTTGGTGTGCAGCGACTGGGTGTGCCCCTGGGTCGCCGCCATCGCCTCGATCTGGGTGCGAATGACATTGTTGAACGGGTCCTGTGCGGTCAGCGACCAGCCCGACGTCTGGCTGTGGGCCCGCAAGGGCAGCGACTTGTCAGATTTCGGCCCGAAGCCTTTGACAAGCCCGGCCCACAGCTTGCGCGCCGCGCGCAGCTTGGCGACCTCCATGAAGAAGTTCATGCCGATCGCCCAGAAAAATGAGAGGCGCGGCGCGAACTGGTCGACACTCATGCCGGCGGCCAGTCCGGCGCGCAAATATTCGACCCCGTCGGCGAGCGTATAGGCGAGTTCGAGATCCTGCGTCGCGCCCGCCTCCTGCATGTGATAGCCGGAGATCGAGATCGAATTGAACTTCGGCATGTTCGCCGCGGTGAAGGCGAAGATGTCGGCGACGATCCGCATCGAGGCGGCGGGCGGATAGATATAGGTGTTGCGGACCATGAACTCCTTTAGAATGTCGTTCTGAATGGTCCCCGACAATTGCGCCATTGGCGCGCCCTGCTCTTCCGCCGCCACGATGAACAGCGCCAGCACCGGCAAGACCGCGCCGTTCATCGTCATCGACACGCTCATCGAATCGAGCGGAATGCCGGAAAACAGCGTGCGCATGTCATAGATCGAATCGATTGCGACGCCGGCCATGCCGACGTCGCCGGCCACCCGCGGATGGTCGGAATCGTAGCCACGGTGCGTCGCCAGATCGAAAGCGACGGAGAGCCCTTTCTGGCCGGCCGCGAGATTGGCGCGATAGAAGGCGTTCAACTCCTCGGCGGTGGAGAAGCCGGCGTACTGGCGCACCGTCCAGGGCTGGTTGACATACATCGTGGGATAGGGCCCGCGCAGGTAGGACGGAAGCCCAGGCCAGTCGTGCGAGAAATCGAGCCCGGCGCGATCATCCGGCCCATAGAGCGATTTGACGAGAATACCCTCGGGCGTCGTCCACATGAGCGTCTCGCCGGCGACGGGCGAGGCCGACGCGGCGGCGAAGGGCGTTCGGGAGAAATCGGGAATCTTGCTCATCGTTGTCTTCCCGCCGCCTCAGGCCGCAACGCGCCGATAGAGATCCTCGAGTGTCGCGATCGCGTCGCCGCCGGCGAAGATGAAGTCGTCGACCCCGGCTTCGCGCAGCGCCGCCTCCGTGCCTCCAGGCCGTCCGGCAAGGCAACAGCCGCTCAACTCCAGCCGCCTTGACCGCCCTGGCGCAGGCCTCCGCCTCGGCGGCGTAGCTCTCGTCGTCGCCGCAGAGGCAGGCGATCGACGCGCCGCTCGCCTTCATCCGGCGGACCGCGTCGTCGAGCGTCGCGGCCGCGCCGTCATACACCGGGAGGATCCCGCCGGCTTCAAACCATTCGCGCATGAAAGCGACCCGGCGCCGGTGCGCGGGCTCCGGGCCGAGCCCAACGAGATAGGCCTTTGGCCGCGCGCCGGTCCTCTGGAGGAAGGCGTCCGACCGGTCGCGCAGCGCCTCGAACGGCTCGGCCAGTCGCATCGGAGCGAGCGCGCCACCCGACGCGACGGCCTTTTCACGCTCGGGCGCGCCCGGCGCGAGCTCGGCGGCCGTCTCGGCCAGATCCGGATGGGCGCTGACGCCGGTCATCGGCGACTTGAGACGCGCCATGTCGCGCTTCAGCGCCGCCGCGCTCTCCGCCACCTGACGCTGAAACACGCCGCTGGCGAGGGCAGCCGGCAGGCCTCCGAGCGACTCGATCTCCTGGAAGAGCGCCCAGCTCCGTTCGCAGAGCGCCCGGGTCAACGCCTCGAACCCGCCGGCCCCCGCGGCCGGATCGGCGACGAAGCCGAGACTGAACTCGCGCAACAGGATCAGCTGGCCGTTGCGGGCGAGACGCCTGGCGAGGCTGTCCGGCAGGCCGACGGCGAGCATATGCGGCAGAACGCAGACGCTGTCGGCGCCGCCGAGGCCAGCCGCAAAGGCGGCCATCGCCCCGCGCATGATGTTCACGTATGGATCGCGCGCAGTCATCATCCGCCACGCGCTCTCCGCCTGGACATGGGCTTTTCGCGGCTCGAGCCCGCAGGCCTCCTCGACCCGAGCCCAGGCGAGGCGAAGCGCGCGGAATTTTGACAGGGTGACGAACTCGTCAGCGTCGGCCGCGAGGCGGAAGGCGATCATGCCGCGCGCCTCGTCGAGGGGAACGCCCGCGGCCTGGAGCGCGTGCAGGAGAGCGACCCCGGCGGATAGCGCGAAGGCGAGCTCCTGGCTCGGCGCCCCGCCTGCCGCATGCACGCTTCTTGCGTCCGCCGCGACGAACGGGCCGGCGTAGCCCTTCACGCGAAGCGACCGCGTTGCGTCGGAATAAGGCTTGACTTGCTCCGGCCAATCGTCCGGAAACGGCCCGCGCGCCGCGGCGCCGAACGGGTCGAGTCCGAACGACACGCCGCAGTCCGCCGGACGCGCGCCCGATCGCTCGATCAACGCGGCGACGCCCAGAGCCTCGCCCGCGCCATTCGGCCCGAGGTCGAGTTCGAGGTGCGGTCCGGCGTCGAAGCGCACGCCCTCGACGGCCGCATGCAGGGTCGCCGGATCGGACGTCTTCAGGCCGAAGCCGTGGGCGCCGATCGAGCCTGGGAAAACGATGATCAGGCCGTCCGCGCCGCCGGCGAGATCGTCAAGCGCCTGGGCGTTGGCTTCGCCAGCGTCGGGATGGTCGAGGCGGGCCATGACGCGCCAGGGTCCCGACCGGCTGAGCGGGCGGGGGCCGTCGGCAGGCGGGTAGAGCGGCTCGATCCGGATCCCTTCGGCGGTCCTGGACGCCAAAGCTTCGAGGCTCCGGCCCTTCAGCGCCGCCTCGGCGGCCTTGCGCCAGTCGGCTTCGCTCCAGGCCGGAAACACCCCTGCTTCGGCGCCCAAGACCAAGACTCCCCTAGATGAACTGAGACAGCCCCGGAATCGAGGCGGCGATCTCGCCGACGGTCTGATCTCCCGCGACCGTGCGCGCATAGGAGAACACTTCTTTGCCCGCCGTCTGGATCTGATCCATGCTGAGCCCGAGGCCCATCAGTTCGCCGCCAAGCGCCATCAGACCGCCGCCGCCCATGGCGCCGGCCGCGATGCCCATCAGCCCCTTCAGTCCAAATCCCATGCCTTCGCCGCCGGTCGGCGCCCCTGAGGCGATGATCGCCTGCAGCTCCGGCGCTTTTTCAAACAGATCCTTGACGGTCTCCTCGGGGGCCTCGCGCTGAATGAAATCGGCGATCAGGGCAACCGCCTTGCGGGCGACCTCCGGCGACAGATTTGCCGTCTTGGCGACGCGGGCGATCACGTTATCCATGTGGGCTCCTCCGGAAGGCGAGCTGCGTCGCCGCGCGCGCGGCCGAAATCAAGCGCGCACGATACAGTAATTCGTCTCTTCGCGGAACGAAATGACGAAAGCGGGGGCGTAAAGGGCATCCGGAGCGGTCATGAAAATCTCACATATGTGAATGCGTTGGAATAAAAATTCCTGGCGATAGCGACGGCGTCGGCTCATTTCGTTGCGCGATTGATCGAAAAAGTGAACATCTGGTTAAACTAGATATGCAATTTTTGCATTGCTGTCTCCGGTCGCCGCCTCTACCCCGAGCGGCGGCGGAGGCCCATGTTGCGCTGCAGCAAATCGATTTGCAGTTGGGAACAGGAGACCATAATGACCAGCATCAAAAGCATTTCCGAGAAGCTCACCGCCTGGAGACGCTATCGCGAGGCGGTCCGCGAACTCAGCCAGCTGACCGACCGCGAGCTCAGCGACATCGGCATCCGCCGGGGCGACATCGAGGTCGTCGTTCGCGAGTCGGTGACGAAAGAGGCCGCCTGATCGCGGCCTGATGACCGCCGCCCGAAGCGGCGGCGTTGCAGAAGGCGGCCCCTTGCGGGCCGCTTTTCTTTTGTCCAGTCGTGTCTTAGACGGGTAGTGGGCCAGTTTGAATGTGGCAGGCGAATTTTGTCCTGGCGGTCTAGGCGCTCGCGTCTCATATTGGCATCGTGGCCGAAGCTCCGCTTTTCACGTTCGACATAGAGCCCGACCCCCTACGGGAACGACGTTTCCGGTGGACGATCCGCGAAGGATTGCGGGTCCACCTTCAGTCTCCGCAATCTTTCTCGACTCAGCGCGAAGCCAAGGAAGACGCTATCAAAACCATGTCGCGTGTTACAGAATCCTTTCGGACTCGGAAATGACAAAGACCCCCACACGTCCCCGCGATCTGAACCAATGGGCGAAACGCATGGTCGATATCGCCACTGGCGAAGCAAGTGACCGTGAACCGACGCCAGAGGAACAGGGGAAAGATCCAGCCGCCGTCGCGCTGGGGCGCAAGGGCGGCTTGAAGGGCGGGAAGGCACGCGCCGACTCCATGAGCCCGGAGCGCCGTGCGGACATTGCTAGGCAAGCCGCCCAAAAGCGGTGGAGCAAGTGAGTTTATATTGTGGACGCCAGAGACTTCAGTTCTTTCTGATATCTTGTAAGTGACTCGTTCACTTCCAACCGCTGCCCTTCAATCGTATGCGATTCCCCGACCGATAACTTGGCGAGCGGAATTCTTTTTGATCCGCTAATTCGTCCAGCCGAGTGAAAATCGTCCAACAAGTGGATAGCATCGAGTGGGTCTGAGCATGAAAATAAGCTCATGTGCTCCGCAGCGATATCTAGCACTTGGGCCAAATACGCCTGCGTCGAACGATCGGGAGTGAAGGCGGCTTGGCGGTTCCAACCGCAATGCGTCATGACGATTGCGTGTACCTTAGGGACTTTTACGATTCCCGCTTGCGCGTTGAGCCGAAGGAAATCCATTTCCGCTTTCTCCAACATCGCGAGTGTCAGCTTAAGCGCCTGCATCGAATGTTGGTCAACGCGCACGGGAATGATGAGGGCGTCAGCTGCCACCCACCCTAGATGAGTTGCTCCGCCGAAAAACGGACTTGTATCGATCAATGTCTTTGTTGTTTTCAGGTGGACAGACAGCCGCCGTGATAGAGTTCTCCACAGATTGCAAAATGTTTCTTGTCGTCTCCTGACTTCTTGTTCCCAGATTCGCGGACGCGCTAAGTTGGGTATAGAGCAGGCTTGGAAACAAAAATAGTTCTTTTGATCCCGGGACGACATAAGCTCCTGACCCGCTCTTGAAGGACGGGCAGGCTGGCGGGACGCTAACAACTAAATCGTCTTCTTTTACAGTTGGCGTCCCGGCCATCACTCCGGGCAAGAGCGCATCGTATATCGTCGTATCGGCGTCCTCGGCGTCGTCACCGATCAAGGATTGGGTAAAATTGCATTGAGGGCACAGATCTAGGAGAAGCGTCTTTGCCTTCCTCGAAATCTCCCAAGCCAAATTAAATGCAAGAGTGCTTTTGCCGATGCCGCCACGAAAATTGGACACGGCGTAAGTGGCAAATCTTGCTGTTGGACGAGGGACAGCCTGATCCTCCGAAACCATCTTAAACCGATCAAGAAGCTCTGGAAGCCTAGAAGTCACTGTCGATATCCTAAAATGCGCGGCTCAAGCCGCTTGACCCGCACAGTCCTCTCATATTAACTCGTGCGGGTCAAGCGGCTTGAGCCGCTTCAACGCATCGGACTTGACAATGCAAAAGCGCTCAAGCATAATAGCCAGCATGAATAGGCTGGAAAAAACCGAGCGCGCCAAACTCCTCCATCTCCTTTGCGAGGGCATGAGCATTCGCGCCATCACGCGATTGACTGGCATTAGCAAAACGACGGTGTCAAAGCTCGTTGTGGACGCTGGTGAGGCTGCGGCTTGGTATCAGAGCCGCGTGTTTCAAAGCCTCAAGTGCCAGCGTTTGCAGATCGACGAGGTTTGGGGCTTTGTCGGCGCGAAGCAAAAGAACGTCGCTAGGATGAAGCGTCCTATCGTCGATGCAGGCGATGCATGGCTTTGGCTCGCGACGGATGCCGATACCAAGTTGGTTCCTTGCTGGCACGTCGGCAATCGCAGCGGCGATGCCGCGATGGAGTTCATTGACGATCTCGCCTCGCGCCTAGTCTCCCGCACTCAGATCACGACCGATGGCCATAGGGCGTACCTGTATGCGATCGATACGGCGTTCGGCGGCGACGTCGATTATGCGCAACTTGTGAAGCTTTTCGGCCCCGCGCCGGAAGGCCAGCGCCGATATTCTCCCCCAGAGTGCATCGGGATCATCAAGACGCGCGTGAGCGGCGATCCCGATATGGATCACGTCAGCACGTCCTACGCCGAGCGCAACAATCTCAATGTGCGAATGCACACCCGCAGAATGACGCGGCTTACGAATGCATTCTCAAAGAAGATGGAAAACCACGCGCACGCAATGGCGCTTCACTTCCTCTATTACAATTTCGTCCGCATCCATAAGACGCTCAAGGTCACGCCTGCGATAGCGGCTGGCGTGACAGATAGGCTTTGGGAAGTCGCCGATATGGCTAACGTTCTTGAGGCTTGGGAGAGTCAGGAGAGGCAGCCTTTTTCTCCCAGCTCTTGAAATCGGGCTTGGAAACATAAACGACGTTCGGATCAGCTAAAACCATCATGATAGGAGATGACTGTGCCAAACCAGCCGATGCCTGCGCAACCGACGCTGACTTATCTTGATCGCCCTGAGGTTTCTGAGACATTCGCTGACTCCTTGGGTCGGATGACATTTGAAGGATTTCACGCAAAGTTGGAATTCGTCGTCAACAGGATGGATAATCCAACCCCGTCGAGCCCTCCCACGGGGAAATCTGTTACAGCCTGCCGCCTTGTGATGCCAATCCCCGGCATCATGGACCTTCATGCTAAACTGAGCGCGTTAATATCTCTCCTGCAAACACAGGGGGTCGTCAAGGCCATGCCATCTACACCGCCAGGAAGGCCAAATTAGGCGATCTGATCATTTTCGGCATAAACTCGCGGTTGGTTCCCATGTTTCATTCGCGAAAGAATGAAGGGGATGACTATTATGGCGCGAGGATACGCGAGCGGGGTCAGCGTAAAAGCCGCCGATATCCAGATTATAATTGGGATGATAGCGCGTGGCGACCGCCATCACGATATTGCCGCTTGGTTCGGTTTGAACCAAGGCAGAATCGCCGATACCCAGGAGGGTAAATATGGGCCGCCGCAGACTGTCCCGGGGATCAAATTGCCCCCAAAGGGACCGCCCGGTTTGAAAGGCAGGAGATTGCGCGATGCAATCGATTCGGCCCTCTCCCGCTTGAATGCTGGCGATATCGCAGGTGGAATAGCCAAGCTTCAAGACGCGGTTAAGCGCTACGACGCAGACGAAGCGTAATCTCCCTTTCGTTCAAGCTCTCGCCGGCATGGGGGTACCCACATAAGGCGCGGCTCTTTCCGCGTTGGCTTTTCCCATGTAAACCATGCATAGCTGGTGGCTGTCGTCGCTGTAATGTCCAGGCGCCCCTTTATCATCGGCACCCGCTCAACAAATTGCGCGAATTTGGTGGGCGGTGTTTTGGTATAAATTGCTTCATACCTGCCCACGCTTTCGAGAAAAACCGTTCTCGCGAGAATCGCGACGCCCTTGCGCGCGACGTGGAACGCGCGAGCAACAAATTCCTCCGCAAGTCGGAAGGGCGGGTTTGTGATTACCCAATCGACAGCGTTTGTATCATGAGGATAGGTCAAAAAATCTCGCACCGGCGCATAGCCATAGTGGAACCCGTCAGCACATCGCACTTCCCCAAAATATTCCTTCAGAACCTTGGCCATATGGCCAGCCCCGCAGGCTGGCTCAAGGCAGCTCATCGAAGCTAGCGCCGACTTGTTATCGATGACGTGCTCGATGAGTGCGCGAGTGGCCCAAGGAGGGGTCGGAAAGTCGTCCCGGCTGTCTTTAGGCTCGATCCGCTGCGCCGTCACCGCATGTGACTGGTATTTCATCATGATGCGTGTCCCCAGCGGCCTCCCGCCGCTTCGTCAGTTTGCGGCGTTCGTGGTTAACACGCCCTTAACCATCGCAGCACTGTCGCAAAATGCAGAGCAGGGATTCCGACTCAGGTTGCCTTATTCAAACTGGCCCACTACCCTTAGACGGCCGGAATCGACCCTTTGCTCCCGTCCAAGTTCGGTCCGACGACGGGCCGGAAATGCGCAAAGGACCTTGATTTCGGTGGATCCGCGAGCGCGCGAACGGATCTTTGCGCCGACCGCCGCTACGGTCGCCTTTATGATTTCCTTATGCCGCCGGCAGCGGTTCAATATGGATGTTTTACACGGCGCCGCGATAATCAAGCCCGTGGAGCCGGAGACTTTTCGTGCTGGACATCCTATTCATAACGTGCGGCCTGGGATTGATTTCCGTGATGGCGGCCTACGCCGCCGCCCTTCGCCGCCTCTAAAGGAGCGGTCCCGTGGCGGAGCCTCTCCTCGGTCTGATCGTCGCCGTCGGTCTCGGCGTCTACCTGCTATACGCCCTGATTCATCCCGAAAAATTCTGACCCGGTGAACCTGCAATGACTCTTGTCGGCTGGGCCCAGATCGCCCTGACGCTCGCGCTTGTGGTGATTTGCTCAATTCCCCTCAGCAAGCTTATCGCCGGCGTGTTCGCCGGCAGAAGCAACTTTCTGAGCCCCGCGCTTGCGCCCGTCGAGAGAGGTTTCTATCGGCTGGCGGGCGTCGATCCGGCGCAGGAGCAGGACTGGTTCGCCTACACCGTTGCGATGGTCATCTTTTCCCTCGTCGGGTTCCTGTCGCTCTACGCCTTGCAGCGGCTGCAGAACTTTCTGCCGCTGAACCCGCGCGGCTTCGACGCGGTCGCGCCCGATCTCGCCTTCAACACCTCGTCCAGCTTCATCACCAATACGAACTGGCAGAACTACAGCGGCGAGACGACGATGAGCCATCTCACCCAGATGCTCGGCCTCACCGTGCACAACTTCGTCTCGGCCGCGACGGGCCTCGCCATGGCGTTCGCGCTCATGCGCGGCTTCGCGCGCTCGTCCGCCGCGACGATCGGCAACTTCTGGGTCGACCTGACCCGGGTCACCCTCTACATCCTCCTCCCGATCTCGGTCGTCGGCGCGCTGGTGTTCGTCGCTCTCGGCATGCCGCAGACGCTGGCCGGCGCCGTCGACGCGACGACCCTCGAGGGCGTGAAGCAGACCATCTCGATCGGGCCGGTCGCCAGCCAGGAGATCATCAAGGAGCTCGGCACCAACGGCGGCGGCTTCTTCAACGCCAACGCCGCTCATCCGTTCGAAAACCCCAACGGCTGGACCAACTTCCTCGAGATCTGGGCCTTGCTGCTGATCCCCACCGCATCCGTGCTCGCCTTCGGCCGGGCGGTCGGCGACATGCGTCAGGGTTGGGCGATTCTGGCGGCGATGGCGGTCTTCTTTATCGTCGGCCTCGGCATCGCCTATTGGTCCGAGTCGGCCGGCAACCCGATTCTGACGACGCTCGGCGTGGACCCCTCCGCCGGCAATATGGAGGGCAAAGAGGTTCGCAACGGCCAGGCGATGTCGATTCTTTACACTGTGGCCACCTCAGGCACCAGCACGGGTTCCGTCAACAATATGCACGACTCGCTGACGCCGCTCGCCGGCATGGTGCCGATGTTCAACCTGCTCGCCGGCTGCATCTGGCCGGGCGGCGTCGGCGCCGGACTGTATGGCTTCCTCGTCCTCGCGATCATCGCGGTGTTCGTCGCGGGGCTGATGGTCGGCCGCACGCCCGAATATCTCGGCAAGAAGATCGAGGTGCGGGAGATGAAGTTCGCGATGCTCGCGGTGCTCATCTATCCGCTGATCGTGCTCGGTTTCACAGGTGCCTCCGTGCTGCTCCAGACGGCGCTCGACAGCCTCGGCAACAACGGTCCGCACGGGCTGTCGGAAATCCTCTATCTGTTCGCTTCGAGCAACGCCAACAACGGCTCGGCTTTCGCCGGGATCAACGGCGACACCCTCTGGTTCAACACGACGGGCGGCCTCGCCATGCTGCTCGGCCGCTTCGCCTATGTCGTGCCGGTCCTGGCCATGGCCGGTTCGCTGGCGGCGAAGAAGAAGGTTCCGGCCTCGGCCGGCACTTTTCCGACCGACGGTCCGCTGTTCGTCGGGCTGCTCGTCGGCGTGATCGTCATTCTCTACCTCTTGCAATACTTCCCCGCCCTGTCCCTCGGGCCGGTGGTCGAGCACTACCTGATGCTCGGCGGCAAGACCTTCTGACGGGAGTCTGGTCCATGGCGAAAAAGGCAAAGCCCCAAGGGCTGTTCGACCGCAAGATCATCGGCCCTGCGGCGATCGCCACGGTGCTCAAGCTCGATCCGCGGGCGCTGGCGAAGAATCCCGTCATCTTCGTAACCGAGGTTGTCTCGGTCCTCGTGACGCTGTTCTTCGTGCGGGATCTCATCGCACAGGACGGGGTCGCGTCCTTCACGGGACAGATTGCCGCCTGGCTCTGGTTCACGGTCCTGTTCGCCAATTTCGCCGAGGCGGTGGCGGAAGGGCGCGGCAAAGCGCAGGCCGACACCCTGCGCCGGGCGCGCACCGACACGATCGCCAAGCGCTACGTCGATCCGAACAGGCTGGACGGCCCCGTGCAGGGCGTCAACGCGCTCGACCTTCGCGCGGGCGACATCGTTCTCGTCGAGGCGGGCGAACTCATCCCGAGCGACGGCGATATCGTCGAAGGCGTGGCTTCCGTCAACGAATTGGCCATCACCGGCGAATCCGCCCCCGTCATCCGCGAGGCCGGCGGCGACCGATCGGCCGTTACCGGCGGAACGACGGTGCTGTCCGACTTCATCAAGGTCCGAATCACGGCCTCTGCGGGCTCGACCTTTCTCGACCGCATGATCGCGCTCGTCGAAGGGGCCGAGCGTCAGAAGACGCCGAACGAGCTGGCGCTGTCGATCCTGCTGTCGGGACTGACCATCATCTTCCTGATCGTCTGTGTCACGCTGTGGCCGATCGCGAAATATTCGGGGACGGTTCTTTCGGCGACGGTGCTGATCGCTCTGCTGGTCTGTCTCATTCCGACGACGATCGGCGGCCTCCTGTCGGCGATCGGCATCGCCGGCATGGACAGGCTGATCCGCTTCAACGTCATCGCGACCTCGGGCCGCGCGGTCGAGGCGGCGGGCGACGTGGACACGCTGCTTCTCGATAAGACGGGCACGATCACCTTCGGCAACCGTATGGCGACAGAGTTTATTCCGGTTCCTGGCGTCACCCCGAAAGAGCTCGCCACGGCGGCCTTGGCCTCAAGCCTCGCGGACGAGACGCCGGAGGGGCGCTCGATCGTCGCGCTCGCTAGAGGAGACCACGGCATCCCGGAGCCGAAATTTGACCCGGCAGATACAATCGAGGTGCCTTTCTCCGCCCAGACGCGCATCTCCGGCGTCGATGTCGCCGGCCGGTCGATCCGCAAAGGAGCCGTCGAACTCGATTCTGCGCTATCTCAAGACGCCCTTGGACAAAGCGCCGTCCGAGTTCCGGCTCGTCGTCGAGCGCATCGGAATGTCGGGCGGTACGCCGCTCGCGGTGGCCGATGACGGAAACCTGCTTGGCGTCGTGCATCTGAAGGACGTGGTCAAGCCAGGAATCAAGGAGCGTTTCGCCGCGTTGCGCGCCATGGGCATCCGTACGGTCATGGTCACGGGCGACAATCCGATGACCGCCGCCGCGATCGCCTCCGAAGCGGGCGTCGACGACTTCCTCGCCGAGGCAACGCCGGAGGACAAGCTCGCCTACATCCGCAAGGAGCAGTCCGGCGGCCGGCTGATCGCCATGTGCGGCGACGGCACGAATGACGCGCCGGCGCTCGCCCAGGCCGACGTCGGGGTCGCGATGCAGACCGGCACGCAGGCCGCGCACGAGGCGGGCAACATGGTCGACCTCGACTCCAACCCGACCAAGCTCATCGAGATCGTCGAGATCGGCAAGCAGCTCCTCATGACGCGTGGATCGCTGACGACCTTCTCCATCGCCAATGACGTCGCGAAATATTTCGCCATCCTGCCGGCGATGTTCCTCGCGACCTATCCGGCGCTCGGCGCGCTCAATGTCATGCGCCTCGCCTCGCCCCAGTCGGCGATCCTGTCGGCCGTCATCTTCAACGCGCTCATCATCATCGCGCTGATTCCACTGGCGCTGAAGGGCGTCGCCTATCGGCCGGTCGGGGCGGCGGCGCTGCTTCGGCGCAACCTGCTCGTCTATGGCGTCGGCGGGCTTATTCTTCCGTTCATCGGCATCAAGGCCATCGACCTGGTCGTCGCGGCCTTGCACCTGGCCTGAACTCCAAGGGGTCTTTTCCATGGTCCAACACCTGCGTCCGGCGGTCGTGCTGCTTGCGTTGTTCTCCGTGCTGACCGGCCTCGTCTATCCGTTGGCGGTGACCGGAATCGCGCAGACCGTCCTGCCCTGGAGGGCCAACGGCAGCCTCATCGAGAAGGACGGCGCCATCGTCGGCTCGGCGCTGATCGGGCAGAGCTTCAAGACCGACCGCTATTTCCATCCGCGCCCGTCGGCAACGACCGATACGGATCCGAACGACTCCACCAAGACGATCGATGCGCCCTACAACGCCGCCGCGTCGGCCGCCTCCAATCTCGGTCCGACGTCGCAGAAGCTCGTCGACCGGGTGAAGGCGGCCGTTGAGGCCTGGCATAAGACGGTCGCCTCCGGACCGGTTCCGGCCGACGCGGTGACGACCTCGGCCTCCGGGCTCGATCCGGACGTCTCCCCGGACAACGCGCTCGCGCAGGTCGCCTCAATCGCCAAGGCGCGCGGCCTGCCGGAGGACAAGGTGCGCCAACTCGTCGAGACGTCGATCGAGAGGCGTTTCCTTGGGCTCATCGGCGAGCCTCGGGTCAATATTTTGCGGCTGAATATGGCGCTGGATCAGCTGAAGTCATCCTGACATCGCAGCGTCGCTTCAGGAAAAGCAAGGAGTTGTCGCATGCGTAGGTTACCGCGAGAGGCGGTCGCCCCCCTACTAAGCCGCCATCGAAGTGTCGCGGCTCTTGATGCAGCGAGCGTTGTCGCCCGCCTCGGCTTGCTGCTAATCGTTGCGCTCGGCTTCGCCTTCACCGCGCAGTTTTTGCTTGGCGCGACCCCTTGACTGGCGCGCACCCACGCCGCCCGGGATTGAGGCAGGAACGGTCGCATTCGGTGCGCGCCGACCGGCAGAAAATCCTTCCGGCCGCATGAGTCCGCTTACCAATTTCAAAAGCGGTCACAAGATTCGAACCATGGCCATCAAAGTCACTTCCGTGCTGTTTTCGGGCCTGGTGCTCCTCACGGCGGGCGTCAGCTACCGGTGGGGTAGCATGATCGGCTTGATCTTCTTCATCCTCACGCTGATGACGGGCGCGGCTGTCGTTTCTCATCTGGCTCTGCGTTGAGATGGGGATGTTTTGCGGCTGAATTTGGCGCTGGATCCGCTAAGGTCGTCGTAACGAACGAAGAGCCCTCATGGCCCAATCAAGCCGACCGGACACCGGACGTCCCGACCCGGACGCGCTCCTGGCGGCGTTCCGCCGGGAGAGCGTTGGCCGGCTGAAAGTGTTTCTCGGCGCCGCGCCCGGCGTCGGGAAGACCTATGCGATGCTGCAGAATGCGCGCCGCCTCAAGGAGGAGGGCGTCGATGTCGTCATCGGCCTCGTCGAGACCCACGGGCGCGCGGAAACGAGCGCGCTGGTTGAGGGGCTCGAGGTCCTGCCGCGCCGCATTTTCGAATACCACGGCCGCGCCATCCCCGAATTCGACATCGACGCGGCGCTGGCGCGCAAGCCCAAGCTGATCGTCGTCGACGAACTCGCCCACACCAACGCGCCTGAAAGCCGGCATCCCAAGCGCTGGCAGGACGTGCAGGAGCTGCTGGGGGCCGGCATCGACGTCTGGACCGCGCTCAACATCCAGCATCTCGAAAGCCTTGCCGACGTCGTTTCGCGCGTGACTGGCGTTGTGGTTCGCGAAACGGTTCCCGACAGAGTTCTGCAGGAGGCGACGGACGTCGTCCTGGTGGACATAACTCCCGATGAACTCATCCAACGCCTGCACGAGGGCAAGGTCTATGTGCCCGAAACGGCGCGCCGGGCGACCCAGAATTTCTTCACCCCCGGCAACCTGACCGCACTGCGCGAACTGGCGCTGCGCCGGACCGCGGACCGGGTCGACGACCAGATGGTCGACTATTTGCGCCAGAAGGCCATCGAAGGCCCCTGGGGCGCCTCCGAGCGCCTGCTCGCCTGCGTCGGGGCGGACGAAGTCTCCGAACGGGTGGTGCGACGCGCCGCCCAGCTCGCAACCAGCCTCAACGCAGCCTGGACGGCCGTCTATATCGAGCCGTCGGGGCAGACGCCGGACGCGAACAAGGCGAACCGGATTGCCAAGACCTTTGGCCTGGCGGAGCGTCTCGGGGCCGACGCCATCCGTCTCCAGGGCCACGACTATCCCGAGGAGATTCTGCGGCTGGCGCGCCGGGAGAATGCCACGCAAATTGTGCTGGGCCAATCCCATGCGGGTCTCTGGGCGCGGCTCCTCGGCCGGTCGCTTCCCGACGAAATCATGCGGCGCGCCGGGACGATCGAAGTTCATATCGTCCCGAACGAAGAGGTGCAGCACCGCTTCTGGCGGCCGCGAATATGGACACTCGAAGCGAGGGGGCTCGCCGCCGAAATCCTCGCGGCCCTCGGCTCTGTCGCCTGCGCGATCGGCGTGGCGGAGGGGCTCTCGATGGTGTTGAGGCTCCCAAATCTGTCGATGCTCTTCCTTGCCGCGGTGCTGTTCAGCGGCATGCTCTTTGGCACGCGGGCGGCGGTCATCGCCTCGTTCCTTTCCTTCGCCGCTTACAATTTCTTTTTCATCGAACCGATCTACACGTTCACCGTCGCCCAGCCGCAGGAACTGCTGGACCTGTTGATCTTTCTGGCGGTTTCGGTGCTTATCGGCTCGCTCGCGGGGCGGGTGAGGGACCAGCGCGATAGCGTGATCAGGAACGCGGCGGACACGCAATCGCTTTATGACTATTCGCGGAAGCTCGCCGGCGCCTCAAGCGCCGACGACGTCGTCTGGGCGGCGGCGGCGCACTTGCACGCGGCCCTCCACGGCCGCGTCGTTCTGCTTGTCATGGAGGGCGATGACCTGCAGGTCCGCGCCGCATGGCCGCCCGACGTGCAACTCGACGCGGCCGGGCAGACCGCGGCGCGGTGGGCTCAGCAGAAGATCGAGCCGGCAGGATGGGGAACGGGAACGCTGCCGAGCGTCAGGTTTCAGTTTCGCCCGTTGAAGGCGGCGCGCGGCCCCATCGCCGTCTGCGGATTTGAGCCGCACTCCCCGGACGCCGCGATCAGCCCCGAAGACGAGCTCGCGCTGACGGCGATCCTCGACCAGACCGCCATTGCGCTCGACCGCGCGCTTCTGGCGCGGGAAGCCGTGAAAGCCGCAACCATGCAGGAGAACGAGAAGGTGCGCGACGCGCTGCTCGCCTCCCTCTCTCACGACTTGCGCACACCGTTGTCCGCTATCGCCGGCGCCGCCACCTCGCTGCGTATTCTGGGCGAGAAGATGGCGCCGGCGGAGCGGCTCGACCTGCTCTCATCGATTGAGGAAGAGACAGCACGGCTATCGCGTTTCATCGCCAACCTTCTTGACATGTCGCGCATCGAGGCGGGCGGCCTCAAGGTGAGGCGCGATCTCGTCGACGTCGCGGACGTGGTCCAGGGGGCAGTCGACCGCAGTCTCAAGGCGTTCCCCAATCAGCCTGTGCGCGTGAGCCTTGCCCCCGACCTGCCGTTCGTCCGGGGCGACGACAAGCTGTTGGAGCAGGTTCTGTTCAACCTGCTTGACAACTCCCACAAATACGCCGACGGCAGCGGCGCCGCCATTCACGGACGCAAGGAGGGCGACCATGTCGTCCTCACTGTGACCGACGAGGGGCCCGGCGTGAAGCCGGCCGACCTTGAGCGCATCTTCGAGAAATTCTACCGTGGCGGCCGTTCCGATGGACGCAAGGCCGGCACCGGCCTTGGCCTATCGATCTGCCGTGGCCTCATCGAGGCGATGGGTGGCGAAATCTTCGCCCAGAGCCCCGCCGTCCGCCGGCGCGGCACACGCATCGTCATCCGCCTTCCCGCCGCCGAGGCGAGCCGAATCGCTTTGCGGCCGGCCTCGTGAACGGTCCGCGCATTCTCATCGTCGATGACGAGCCGCAGATCCAACGTTTCCTTTCGGTCGCTCTCGCCGCCGCAGGGTACGAGATCCTCACGGCGGAGACGGGCGCCGGGGCGTTGCGAGCGGCTGCGACCCGCGCCCCCGACCTCATCGTCCTCGATCTCGGGCTGCCCGACCGTGACGGAAAAGATGTGCTGAAGGACATTCGGCGGATCACCAAGGTCCCGGTCATCATCCTGTCGGCGCGCGATCGCGAGGCGGAGAAGATTGAGGCGTTCGATCTTGGCGCCGATGACTACGTCGAAAAGCCGTTCGGCATCGGCGAGCTGGCCGCGCGGCTGCGGGCGGCGCTCCGTCATCAGGCGAGCAACGCCCAGCCGGCGCAGCGCGTCGAGATCGACGGCGTCGTTATGGATTTTGAGAAGCGCCTCGTGACGCGAGACGGCGTCCAGGTGAAGCTCACGCCAAAGGAATACGACCTCTTGGCAATTCTTTTCCGCCACGCCGGCCGCGTGCTCACCCATCGTCAGATCCTGTCTGCGGTGTGGGGGCCGGCGCACGTTGAAGACACGCAATATTTACGGGTCTTTATCGGTCAACTCAGGGCCAAGATCGAGCGCGACCCGACCGCGCCCCGGATCGTCAAGACCGAACCTGGCGTCGGCTACAGAGCCGCGGAAATCTGAGGCCGCAAACGAGATCGGTCGTCCTTCTTCTCTTCTTCTGTCTCAACCCGCGATCGCCATTGCACGCCATCTCCAGCCGGCGCCGAGCCGCGGCGGCGATCGCTGCTTGGTTTCCTTGATGGCAGGGGCTGTCGGCTGAAAGCGCTCGGCCGCGGAAGCGAGACATCGGTCGGCCCCCTTTTCGCTGCGTATTCGCTGTTCTTTCGATCTCTGCGACAATTATTCCTCTGTTTTCGCTCAAAAATTCCGCTGTTTTATCGCGCAGCGAATTTGCCCGCGAGACCCTTGAAATCATTGTTCTTTTCTGGTCGGATCCGGCCAGAATCCGCCAAATCCGATGAATTCGCTGCAGAATTCCCTGATAGCAGGGAATCGGGTGCGCCTTCGGCTTGACGCTCCGGCCGGGCTTTGTGAAGAAACCGCCATGCATCCGATCCACGTCATCGGCGGCGGCCTCGCCGGCTCGGAGGCGGCGTGGCAGGCGGCGGAAGCCGGCGTTCCCGTCGTGCTCCACGAAATGCGGCCCTTGCGGGGAACGCCCGCCCATCGCACCGGCCGTCTGGCCGAGCTCGTCTGCTCGAACTCGTTCCGCTCCGACGATTCCTCGACCAACGCGGTCGGCGTGCTGCATCGGGAGATGCGGGCCTTGGGCTCGATCGTCATGCGCAGCGCCGACGCCCATCAGGTGCCGGCTGGCGGAGCGCTCGCCGTCGACCGCGACGGCTTCTCCGAGGCCGTCGAGGCGGCGGTCCTCTCTCACAAGCTCGTCACGCTCGAGCGCGGCGAGATTGCCGGCCCGCCGCCGGAAGACTGGGACAGCGTCATCGTCGCGACCGGTCCGCTGACGTCGGAAGCGCTCGCCGGGGCGATCGGGGCGCTGACCGGCGAAGGTTCGCTCGCCTTCTTCGACGCCATCGCCCCGATCGTGCACCGCGACTCGATCGACATGGATGTCGCCTGGATGCAGTCGCGCTACGATAAGGAGGGCCCGGGCGGCGACGCCGCGGCCTATGTCAATTGTCCAATGAGCCGCGACGCCTACGAAGCCTTCGTCGACGCGCTGCTCACGGCCGAGAAGACCGAATTCCGCGAATTCGAGGCAACCCCCTATTTCGACGGCTGCCTGCCGATCGAGGTGATGGCCGAGCGCGGCCGCGAGACCCTGCGTCACGGGCCGATGAAGCCGTTCGGCCTCACCAACGCCCATCGGCCGACCCCAAAACCATACGCGGTTGTGCAGCTCCGGCAAGACAACGCGCTCGGCACGCTTTTCAACATGGTCGGCTTCCAGACCAAGCTCAAATACGGCGAGCAAGGCCGAATCTTCCGGATGATCCCGGGCCTGGAAAAGGCCGAGTTCGCGCGGCTCGGCGGCATCCACCGCAACACCTATCTCAATTCGCCGAAACTGCTCGACGGACGTCTGCGCCTGAAATGCGCGCCCCGCCTGCGCTTCGCTGGCCAGATCACCGGCTGCGAGGGCTATGTCGAAAGCGCCGCGATCGGGCTCATCGCCGGGCGCTTCGCCGCCGTCGAACGCCTGGCGCGGGGACTTTCGCCGCCGCCAGCGACGACCGCGATTGGCGCGCTCCTCAACCACATCACGGGCGGACACATCGAAAGCATCGACGCCGGACCGCGCTCGTTCCAGCCGATGAACGTCAATTTCGGCCTCTTTCCGCCGATCGTCGAGCCGCGTGTTGATGACACGGGCAAGCGCCTGCGCGGCCCGGAGCGGGGCGCCGCGAGAAAGCGTGCGCTGTCGGCGCGAGCGGCGGCGGATTTGGCGGAGTGGATCGATAGGGCCGGCGCCACGGAGCTGACGATGCAATTTTGACTGTCGGTGACCGTCGTGGGGCAGAGGGCTCCCGCAGGCGCATGCGACGAACGCCGTCGATCAGAAAAGATCAGAAAGACGCATGTTGACGGTCGTCAAGTCCCGCGATACAATTTCCGTTGTGCTATGGAGTTCCTCCACCAGCGTCACGCATGCTTTCGACGGGGAGAAACGCGGGCTCGGCAGTCTAATTTTCCGAAACCTGTCGCCTTCCCTCGGTTCGGGCGGGCTGAGAACGAGAGGGGGCAATGATGCGGCGCATCTCGCCATTCAGGCTGCTCGCGCAACTGGCGGCATACCCTAGAAGCTATTCGGCAAAGCGCGAATTGCCTGAGGGGAGCCCGGGAACGTGGCCCGGGACTTAATCGACGTCGATCAGACCGAATTGGGCATTGACATACCTGCTGGCCGTTCGGCTGGGCCGGGGCGGGTGGTCCTTGCGGACGCGTATAGGCTTTGCGGCTGCAGTCGCGATCGTCGGATCGATCGCGATCTCCTCGACTGCTCCCGCGGTTCTAGAAGGCGCGGGCGACAGGGAGAGGGACATTGTCTCCAACGTCAATTCGGGCGTGGATGGGTACGGAGCATTGCCTTTTGGCGACTCGTCAGTCGGCGTCCTGACGTCCGCCGGCGACGCGTCCTCCTTGCCAACCAAGGTCTCTTCGCTGGGGATTTGCAGCTGCAACCAATCCTCGGAAATCGACACGACCGTGCCGGCGACTGGCGGTTCTGCTTCAGCGTCACCGGCGCGCGAAGGATTCTGTTTCGGTCAGCATGACGTGATTGAATATTACGAGATCCGCCGGAATACCGATCGCCGCTCGGTCGACCTCAATGACAACGGCGTCCCTTCGGCGGTTCGAAGTCATATTGTCGACAGTCAGCTTATCTTGGACAGGCCAGCCGTTGTGGCGAAGTCCGACGATGCTTCGGCAGGAGCAGCTCAGCGCACAAATCCGGCGGCGCGGGCTGGAGGGTCGGTTGCGCCGGCCTCGCATACGCGCCGGGCTTGGATTTTCCATCCGGTCGGATGCTCACGCTGCGCCGGACAGGTGGCTCGATCATCGCCACGTCGAGCGAAGCCGTTCGCTGTTGCGCTCTTGGCCGATTTTTTTAGGAACGCCCGATCCGTCCGGCGCGAACGACTGCTCAGCGGGGTCGCGCGGCAGAGAGCGCCTGCCCGAGTGGCGGCCTGGAACTTTCCTCGGGTCTGGTGGAACGCTTCGCTTCGCCATTTGAAGGAGGACAACAGTTGACCGAAAATGCCGGGCGTGTTCCGCAGGAACTGCATCGAAGCCCGCCGACTCTGCTTTCAGCCGATACTTGATGCGTCCGTAACTATCCGAATGCGACAGTCATAACGGTCGCTCGATCGGCAAATTTTCCACCTTCGTTCTTGGCGCCGGACGCGGAGTGCCGCATTCTCGCCGACCTCTCGATCAAGAGCGCTGGCGACCCATGAGAACCGTCGACTTCGTCGTCCTGAGACGGCCATGCCTCGCCGACATTGAACACTTCCCAAAGGTCGACTTTGCCGACTACGAGCGGCGGCTTGTCGAGCAGCAGGAAATCCTGCAACGCATCCAGCAGGCCTATCTCGGGACGTCCCGTCGGGCTGTGGTTGTGCTCGAAGGCTGGGACACAGCAGGCAAGGGCGGCGTCGTTCGACGGCTCGGCTGGGCGCTCGATCCGCGAAGCTTCAGGGTGCACACGATTGCGGCGCCCACCGAGCGCGAGAAATCGCTGCACTATCTGCAGCGCTTCTGGGAGCGCCTCCCTCAGCACGGGCAGATCGTTGTGTTCGATCGTTCGTGGTACGGACGCGTGCTGGTCGAGCGCGTCGAAGGATTTGCTACGCCCGCCGAATGGAGCAGGGCTTATGACGAAATCAACGACTTCGAGCGCATGCTCATCGCCGACGAGACGCGGCTGGTGAAACTCTTCCTGCACATCACGCCGGAGGAGCAGCTGCGCCGTTTCCGCCACCGGCTGACAGATCCGCTGAAGCGCTGGAAGCTGTCCTACGAGGATTTCCGCAACCGGACCCGCTGGAAGGACTACGAAGCGGCGGTCGAGGACATGATGCAAAAGACCTCGACTTGCCGCGCGCCGTGGCACCTCATTCCGGCCAACGATAAGCCTTATGGCCGCTTGGCCGTCTTGCGCGTCATGGTCGACCGCCTTTCCAAGAACGTTTCCCTGGATCCACGGTCGCTGGACCCGAAGGTCCTCGAGGCCGCCGAGCGTCTGCTCGGCATTCAGCCCCCAGCGAACGGCCTGCAACAGACGATCGTCTACAGTCCGATGAAGCGAAAGTGACGACGCAAAGCTGTTGGCTTCTGCGGCTGTCCGCCGAATTGCCCATCCCTATCCGAGACGGTAGAGGCCTGTAAACGAAGGACAACACGAACGAATCGGGAGCCGCGGAGATTCCTCACAAGCCACGCAAACAGAAAGCCAAGCCCGCGGTCCGCGTTCAGTACGGCGCGCTCCCCTATCGGTTCACGGCGGAATCGGCGATGGAAATCCTTCTCGTGACAACGCGGCAGTCCAGACGCTGGATCATTCCGAAAGGATGGCCGATCAAGGGGCTCAAACCGCCGAAATCGGCGGCCCGCGAGGCCTTCGAGGAGGCAGGGGTCAGGGGGCGCGTCGGAGCGAAGTCGATCGGCCTGTTCACTTACGACAAGCTGCTCGACGAAACCGGCATGCGGGTGAGTTGCGAGGTCAAAGTCTATCCGCTGCTGGTCAAGCGACATAGCGAAACCTGGCCCGAGTTCACGCAGCGCGTGGTTCAGTGGGTCGCCCTGAGCAGAGCCGTTTCCATGATCCGGGAGCCGGAACTCAAGGCCCTGGTTGCGGCCTTCGCCGGCGCGGGTCCATGACGGCGACTAAATCGACGTCGTGACGAGCGCCGGCAGCCCCTTTTGTCGAGTCCGCAGGACATGCGGGCACTGGCCAACGTGAATTCGACGCGCCAAAGGACCCGGACGAGCCCGGAGCCTTGAGCTCGTTCCGTCGCCCTTGGTCACGCCATGGCCTCGGCCCACGGCGTGACCGTCGACCGGCTTACCGGTTATA
>CAWIHF010000033.1:0-134402 GCA_963835885.1 uncultured Alphaproteobacteria bacterium | reverse complement strand
GACCCCTCCGGCATCTCGCCGCGTTTGGCCGACACGCGATAGTGGGTCAGGGTTTCCGTGGCGACGGTGTGCGGCCGTTGTCCCTTGCCGGCGACGCGGAAGCCGGTTTCATCGAGGCAGCGCACCGGCGCTTGCGCCGCGAGCGCCGCGATCTGCGCCGCCACCGGCGCGAGCGCCGCAGCCTTGCCGCGCACCCAATCGGCCACGCTTTGCGAGCATAGACGCAATGCTCCGAACAGATCGCCCATCGCTTCGGCGACCCGATCTTCGGGAATGAGCTGATGGACGTTGAGATAGACCGCCGCCGCCCTGACGCGCTCCCCGTATTGCGCCGGCGAGGCGACGCCCGCGGGAAACGCGGCTTTCGTCTCTCCGCCGCACGCGCGCAGCAATAGACCGAGGCCTGATGCTCCGTGACCTCGATCAGCCGGTCAGGCAGATCGAACACCTGCCGCCTCTCCACGTCCCGCTGCATCGAAACCGTCAGCCCCGCCAGACAAAGCCGGCACGCCTGCGCTTCGTGCCGCACGACCCGATCGGGCGTCTCGACCTGCCGGAGCGTGTCGCCCTTGTGTCCCGCCTGCCCGCCGCTTTTCTTGTCCGAGCGCCCGCGGAGGCTGCCGGGGATGCGCGGCTTCTTCTTCAGCCCATCGCTCGACGGCGGCTTGGAACTCGTCGAACTGTCCAAGTCCAGTCGGCGCCGGAGGTCGGCGTTCTCCGCCTGCAATGCCTCGTTCTTGGCTCGCAACGCTTCATTCTCGGCCCGATGCGTCGCATTGTCCGCGAGATGGGCGGCCCGCAATGCCTCGTTCGCCCGCCGCAGCCACGCGACTTCGCCGCGCAACTGCGAGATGTCGCCTATGAGCGCGTCGATCGGGTCGCGAATCGTGGCGGGAGTCATCCCCACCTTGACTCACACTTCTGCTCTGCGTGTCTCGGTCAATCATCCCCCGGGCCAAAATTCACGCCGACTGTTGCAGATCGGACTCACCCAGCTTGGGAGTTACGTCGCGACAGCGAAAGGGTAAATCGCGAGGGGCTGAACTCAACGACAATTCCTATCCCCAGGGAATCGTCATCTCGGACGAGGACATGCGAAACCTCAACATTCAGCACGCGGATTTCCACGGCGAATGGAACTACACTTATCGCCCCATCAACCCCACACATCAGAGCGGTTGATTCCTGACAGGCCCTTACGTGCAATGCGTCGCTCTTGCACGACCGCTGTCAGCCGACGCCTTAGAGCGAACGCACCCACGCGCCATGGGCAGCCGTATCTGTTGGGACGGTGGAACCGAGGCGTTCTCTCGAATTCGCCGTCGGCGCAGCCGGCGCTGACCGAGAAGTCTGCGCCGCCCGAACGCAACCGATCACCGGACGGCTTGTTTGGCGCGTTCTTCGTCGCAGATTTTCAGGCGTTTGAGGTTCGGAATCTGGCCGAGCTTCGCCTCAGGAACGCACATCGGGGCGCCGGCCTTCTGCAGGGAGGCGATGAGCTGGTCGGCCTCCTGGTGGCGAGAATAGGCGGTGTAGAAACTAATATACGTCTCGACCGTGACCTGGGGATATCTTTGTTTCCATTCCGCGATGGTCGCTGCGGCGTCATCGGCCGCTCCAGCCTCGATTTGCGCGGCGGCGCGGAAGACAAGAACTCCACAACATGTGGGCCTGCATCCATGCGTCCAAGCGCATCGTCGCCTCGATCAACTCCGCGTATCGCTTCGTAAAAAAATAGTTTGCATAGCAAAACGATGCATACCAGATCGGCGGCGCGGAATTGAGACGGTAGGCCTTGTCGCATTGCGAAGCGCCTTGCTCAGGCCTGCCCAAAGCAGGCATGCCGCCCGCTGAAATCACCATAATGTCGGCTGAACTCGGATTGAGCTCCAGCGCCCGCTCCACTTCAACCGCGCCCTGCGCGAAGTCGCCCCACCAAGCCAACTTGTCGCCGAGGGTGACGTGGCCCTCCGCATCGTAAGGATCGATCTCGATCGCCTGCCGGGCCAGCCGTTCAAGCTGGTTCCCCGCCTCACCAAGGTCGCGGTTCGCAAGTGCAGCGTAATTCAATATCGCCCAACCCTTTTTCACATAAGGGAAAACGAATTGGGGGTCCTTGGCGATCGCCGCGTCAAAAAACTTGATCGCTTCGGCGAAACCCTCCTCGCTTCCCTTGTTGAAATCGGCGTAGCCGAGCGCGAAGAGGTCATAGGCCTCGAGGTCGGAAGGCCCTTTGCGTCTCGCCGCCGCCGCGGCGATGCTTGTCAGCAAACCCCGGCCCCCAAGCGTGGAGATGACGCCGTCGGCGACTTCGTTCTGCACCGCGAAGATATCGGCGCTGGGGCGATCCCATTGGCTCGACCAAAGGCTGGCGTCCGTGGCGCCATCTTGGAGTTGGGCGCTGATGCGAAATTCATCGCCCTCGCGCTGGATCCAGCCCGTCAGGACATAACGAACGTTCAAGTCCCTTGCGATCCGCCGGACGTCGGCGCCTCTGCCGCCGTAAGCCTCAGTAGTGGAACTGCCGATCACATCGAGATTGCGCAGGCGCGAAAAGTCGATTGAAATGTCGTTGGCGATTCCCCGAGCAAGGCGATCGGTCGCCGCGTCGCCTCCCGCGACTTCGAACGGCATGACGGCGATGGACGGGACCGACGAGAGGGTCACGCGGTGCGTGTACCACCAGGCGCCGCCCGCCAATCCGATCGCGATCAGCCCGGCCGCGATGGCCGGACGGGCACGCCTCGAATACCGGGGCAGCACGCGACGCCAACTCGGAGCGGACGCGTCGAGCCGCACCGCGTAGGTTCGCACGGGCCGGCTGATGTTCTTCACCCGCTGCTCGCCGGTGAAGTCGAGCGGCAATCCGAGCTTGCCCTGCAACTGGTCGTAGGCTGTACCGGAAATCAGAAATTCCGCCGGGCTGGCAAATCTGTTCCAGCCGCGCCGCGACGTTGACGCCGTCGCCGAGCAGGTCGTCGCCCTCGACCACGACGTCGCCGAGATTGATCCCGATGCGGTAGACGAGGCGCTTTTCCGGCGCGGTTCCTTGCTGGCGTTCCGGCACGCTCTTCTGCATCGCGGCCGCGAAGGCGACCGCATCGACGACCGAGCCGAATTCGGCGATGAAGCCGTCGCCCATCGTCTTGATGATCCGGCCGCTATGCTCGGCAAGAAGCGGATCGATGGTCGAGGCTCGAACGTCCTTCAGAGCCGCCAGGGTCGAGCCTTCGTCGGCCTCAACCTTACGCGAATACCCGACCACGTCGGCGGCGAGTATAGCGGCCAGCCTGCGTACCGTGCGGTCCACAGCACTCTCCCTCGCGACGACGCCTTCATTGTGTATGTTACCTGATCCGACGTACCCCTATCTGGGACGCCGATTTCAGTCTGATGCTGCGCCGCTTCGGCTTTGCGGCTAAACTTGGGCCGCAATTGTGCGCTTTTTGTGTGCATCGGGAAAGGCCAGATCGTCGTCGTGGGCCGGGTTGTAACAGAGCGAGCGCACGTTCCAGATGATCCCGCGCCTCGCGATACTCGGAAACTGCGCGCTCCGAGGGCGTCCTTTCTGCCGACGTCGTCATCCTTTTTGATGGTTTGGCACCGGATATTTCGGGACGGCCCGCGAAACATCGAATGGCGGCTTTCGCGTCGATTTGACCCGTTCGCCAACTCATCAGGTGAATGAGCGGAATTTGCGCGAACCGGCCATTGCCGCGCGGTCATCGCATGATGGCTATCCGCCCTATTGAGGCAATCCCGGCTGGCGCGCCAAGTTCGGATTTTGACCAACAGCATCGTCCTCAGTCTTTCGAGGAAACAGGCATTTGATTTCTGATCGAGGAAATCCATGTCCTTGATGGGTTTGATCGGGCGTGCAGCCGGAAGGCGCTGGGACGCCTTCGGCAGGGCGTGCGCCTCCTCTTCGCCTTCTCCCGCACCAGGGCTCGCGAAAGAGGCGCGCTTTCTTCAACAGGAAGAACAGGGAAGCGTCTCCCTGATCAGGGATCGCGTCCGCCGGCAAAAACAGCGCCGGACGCGGCCGGCGGTCGGGCGAATAGGAATACGTCCGGCCGGCGCCCGGTTTCGGATTCGCCGTCACGCATTCAGTTTCACGGAAGGAAAGCCCAGACCGCATGTCACCCCCACGAAAGCGGGAGTACAGACGCCGTAGGGCGATGATCCTTGCCGAGACGGCCCGCGGAGGCCGGCTGGATACCCGCGTTCGCGGACATGACATGCAACTCACACCGCGTCGAAATCGAGCGTAACCCGCGCCGTCAGCGGCCGGGACTGGCAGGCGAGCCTAAATCCGGCCTCGAGCTCCCAGGGCTCGAGGGAATAGTTGACGTCCATGGCGACTTCGCCCTCAACCACTCTGCAGCGGCAGGTGCAGCACATCCCGCCCCGGCAGGAGTGGGGGATTTCGAATCCCTGATCGTGCGCCGCCTCGATGATCAGCGCTCCCGGCTCGACCCCGATACGATGGGTCCGGCCCTCGAAGACGCAATCGACCTGCATCTCGCCCTGCTGCGGCGAAAGAACGGGGGCAGGGCGCGGCGCGGTCGCCGGCGCGCCGGCGGTCGAAAACAGCTCGGCCTTGATGCGTGAAGGCTCGGCGCCGGCGGCGATCAGCGCCGCGCGTCCCTCTTCGATCATGCCGAACGGGCCGCACAGGAAATAAGCGTCGACGTCCTTCGGCCGGACGATCGTCTTCGCCAGAAGGCCGATCCGCTCGCCGTCGAGGCGGCCGTTGAGAATATCGATATCCTGCAACTCGCGCGACAGGACGTGAAAGACCGAAAGACGGCCGAGATGCCGGTCTTTCAGCTCTTCGAGCGTCGTGCGGAACATGATGCTCGACGTGGTGCGGTTGCCGTAGAAGAGGGTGGCGCGCGCCTGCGGGTTGGCGGCGAGCATGGAGCGGATGATCGAGATGACCGGCGTGATGCCGGAACCCGCGGCGAAGAAGGCGTAATGCCGGCTCGTCCCGATCTCCCCGGTGAAGCGGCCTTCGGGCGAGGCGACCTCGACGCGCGCGCCTGGCCGCAGCATACCGTTGACGAAGGGCGAGAAGCGCCCGCCCTCGACTTTCTTCACGGCGATCCGCAACTCTCCTTCATTCGCGGCAGAACAGATGGAATAAGATCGCCGGCATTCCTCGCCGTCGATGACCGCGCGCACCGTCAAATACTGCCCGGGCCGAAAGGCGAACGCTTCACGAAGCTCCTCCGGCACGGCGAAGGCCAAAGATACGCTGTCAGAAGTCTCCTGACGGCGGTCGGCGATCTCAAGCGAATGAAATTGGGTCAAAGCGCGCAGTCACTCCTGTTGCTGTCCGGCCACCGATCATCCCTTCTCCCCGCGACAGGCGCCGCCTCCCGTCTCCCTGTGGGAGAACTAGGGAATGCACAGAAGTCTCCTTTTCCCCGAATATCAGGGCGCTCCCCCTTCTCCACGAAGTATCCACGAAGTGGGGAAGGTGTCGCCGAAGGCGACGCGTGGGGTGTGGAAAGCAGGATGGCGCCGACGAAGATACACGACGTGTTTGTGCAATCGTGCGTGCGTCGAAGCGGCGGGCCACACCCCATCCGGCGCTCCGCGCCACCTTCCCCAGCAAGCTGGAGAAGGATAGCGCGCGGCATTCGAGATCTGTGCATCCCGTAAGTGAGGGAGAAGGGGTGCGCGCGGGGAGAGGGGGGCACTCGCCCCGCCATGAGCCTCAAACGCATTTGAAATGGTCGAACGGTTCGCGGCAGGCGCGGCAGCGCCAGAGCGCCTTGCAGGCGGTCGAGCCGAATTCCGACAGGCGCTCGGTGTCTTTCGAGCCGCAGCGGGGACAGGCGACATCGGCCGAAGCTTCGAACAGGGCGCGCTTGCCCGACGCGCGTCCGGGCGGCGAGATGCCACAGGCGGCGAGTTTTTCGCGCGCGGCGTCGCTCATCAGATCCGTCGTCCAGGCCGGCGTGTTGGTGATCTTGACACGCACGTCGTCGAACCCGTCCTTCGCCAGTTCGGTCTCGATCCCGAGCGCGATCACGCCCATCGCCGGGCAGCCGGAATAGGTCGGCAGGATCGAGACGGTAACCCGGCCGCCCTCGTCGACGTCGACCGCGTGAAGAATGCCGAGGTCGTCGATGGTGAGCACGGGCACTTCCGGATCGGTCACGCGCGCGCAGGCCGCCCGGGCGTCCTCGGCGCGGAGCGCGAGATCCGATGCGCGAACGCTCACCAGCGCGCCGCCGGATAGGCGCGCTGCAGGAACTGCAGCGTCGCAAGAATATGGCCGAGATGCTCGCTGTGAAGGCCGCTCTTGCCTCCGCGCTGGCCACGGCGCTCGGCAGGCTTGTTCAACTTCGCCCGCCCGAGAAGGTCGTCGATCGCCGCGTCGAAATCGCCCCGCAGGGTCGACGGATCGACGCCGAAGCCGGACGCTGCGACATCGCGGTCGAGATCATCGGCTTCGAAGAGTTCGGGCACGTAGGGCCAGAGGTCATCGAGCGCCGCTTGCGCCTTGTCACGGCTTTCTGCCGTGCCGTCTCCGAGGCGGATCATCCATTCGCCTGCGTGGCGCAGGTGATAGGCCATCTCGCGCGCCGAGCGCGTCGCGATTCCGGCCGTTTCGCCGTCGTTCGATCCGGCGAGCTTCTGGTAAAGAGGCGCGGCATAGGCGGAAAAGATGAGGTGACGCGCCATGCTGTCGGCGAAATTGCCATTCGGCTGCTCGACGATCAGCGGGTTGCGATAGTCCGGCTCGGCGCGATGGTAGGCGAGCGTCGTCTCATCGTGATCGCCGCCCTCGAGCTCGCAGGCGCGGGTATAGAACGCGCGGGTCTGGCCGATCAGGTCGAGGCTTAGGTTCGCCATCGCGACGTCCTCTTCCAGAGTGGGCGCGCGCGACAGCCATTCGCTCATCCGATGGCCGAGGATGAGCGTTGCGTCGCCGAGACGGACGAGCCACGCCGCGCGGGGGTCGGCAAGGGTCGATCGCTCGGGGTCAAGAGACGTTCGCTCGCCCCCTCCCCCACGCTTCGCGTGGTCCCCCTCCCCCGCGCCTTGCGCAGGGGAGGAAAAGGCCGCGCCGCCGCTTTCCTCACCCGCAAAGCGGGGGAGGAGGACCGCCCGAAGGGTGGTGGAGGGGGCGCGCGGGCCGGGCGTCGTCGCGTTCACATGTGCCCCACTTCGTCCGGCACCTCGTAGAAAGTCGGGTGCCGATAGATTTTGGAGGCGGTCGGTTCGAACATCATGTCCTTCTCGGCGGGGTCCGAGGCGACGATGGCCGACGAGGGGACGACCCAGATCGACAGCGTCTCGCCGCGACGCGTGTAGACGTCGCGCGCGGCCTGCAGGGCCATTTTCGCGTCATGCGCGTGCAGCGAACCGACATGGCGATGGGCGAGCCCGTTGCGCGGCCGGATGAAGACTTCCCAAAGGGGCGTAGCGACTTCGGTCATCGGATCCTCGAAAAGCAGGCTTCAGGCGGCGCGCTCGGTTATCGCGCGCTGCTTGGCGGCGAAGGCGGCGGCGGCTTCGCGCACCCAGGCGCCGTCGGCCTCGGTCTGCCGACGATGTTTCATGCGCTGCCGATTGCAGGGCCCGTCGCCGGCGAGCACGCGGGCGAACTCGTCCCAGTCGATCGGACCGTGCCGCCAATGTCCGGTCGCCTCGTTGAAGCCAAGATCCGGGTCGGGGATCGAGAGGCCGAGGTACTGCGCCTGCGGCACGGTCGCGTCGAGAAACTTCTGCCTCAGCCCGTCGTTGGAAAAACGTTTGATCTTCCACTTCAGCGACAGTTCGGAGTGCGTGCTGTTGGAATCGTGCGGCCCGAACATCATGAGCGAGGGCCACCAGAAGCGGTTCAGCGCGTCCTGGGCCATCGCACGCTCGACCGCCGCGCCGCGGCACATCGCCAGCATGATCTCGTAGCCCTGCCGCTGATGGAACGATTCCTCCTTGCAGATGAGGACCATGGCGCGCGCATAGGGGCCGTAGCTGCAGCGGCAGAGAGGGATCTGGTTCATGATCGCCGCGCCGTCGACCAGCCAGCCGATCGCGCCCATGTCGGCGTAGGTGAGGGTCGGGTAGTTGAAGATCGAGGAATATTTGGCGCGGCCCGACAGCAGCTGGTCGTAGAGCTCCTCGCGCGACACGCCGAGCGTCTCGGCGGCGGCATAGAGATAGAGGCCGTGCCCGGCCTCGTCCTGGATTTTTGCGATGAGCTGCGCCTTGCGCTTGAGGGTCGGCGCGCGGGTCACCCAGTTGCCCTCCGGCTGCATGCCGATGATCTCGGAATGGGCGTGCTGGGAAATCTGGCGGATGAGCGTGCGGCGGTACTGCTCCGGCATCCAGTCGTTCGGCTCGATCTTCTCCTCGGCGTCGATGCGCGCCTGGAAGGCGGCGAGCTTCGCCGGGTCTTCGGCCTGAAGCGGCGTCAGGTCCTTGGCGTTCAGCGCTTGGGCGTACATGCGTTTCCCGCTTGGTTCGGCGCCGTTGCCCAACGGCCTTTTTCGTTGCCGCCATTATGCATCAAAAATTTCCGCAAGCAAGTAAAATCCGTAACACGTCGCCGCGGCCCCGTTCGCCCGCTGTCGGGTCTCTTTGCTGGAGCCGGGTGCGGAACGTTTTAGAACCGGCGCCAGGGAATGGAGCGCGGAGGGAGAGCGCCGAAAGCGGAAGCGGCGTTGGCGTCGAGCCAGGCTTCGGAAGCGGGGAAAAGCGCGCGCCAGATCGCAGCGGCGGTCTGGCGCGCCGCGATGCCGGGCCAGTTTTCCGGCAGATAGGGCGCGGGGATGAGCGGATCATGCAGGACGATTCTTCGAAAGCAGTGGATGACGAAGACGCGCATGGCGAGCGCGTCGATGCCCGCAAGCCTTCGTCCCGCTGCTGAGGCTCTCCGCCACGGGCGCAAAACAGGCGACGAATTTTGCGTAGTCGGCGCCGAGCGCGGCGAGGTCGAAGGCGCGTTCGATGAGGAGCCGCGCCTCCGTCTCCGGCAACGGGCCGGCCTCCAGCACGATCGCGTGGTTCGGGTCAGGCGGGTCGGCGCCGGCGGGGAGCAGATAGACGTGGCCGCCGGAGTTGGCTGCGCCGCGCCGGCGAAGCGCATCGCGCAGCCGCGCCTGTTCGGGCTTCGGCATGCCGCCGCCGATATAGATGCGCCATGAGCATGGATCGTCAGGATGCCGAGCAGCGTAGATCCGCCGCGCTGCGGCTTCGGACTCGGCGAGCGCGACCGGCGTCAAGGAGTAGAAGCTGTTGCGGCCAACCTTCTGGCGCTTCACCCAGCCGTCGCCCGCCAGGCGCGACATCGAGGTGCGGGTGACGCCGGGGTCGACGCCGAATGCGGCCAAGACCTCGACAATCGTCGCCATGCCGACATCGCCGCCTCGCGGAACGATGCAGTCGCCGAGAAAGCTGACCGCGAGCGACCATGCACGCAACGCCAAGCCGCTGCGCGCAACCGTTGCCGCAAGCCAATCGCTCTCCGGCGCTTTCAGACCCGCAGGATCACCTCGCCCCATCGCTCAGTCGCAGCGCTCGCGCGCCTCTACGCGCGGCGACAGCAAAGAGGCGCGCAAGCTTGCGGCAAGCGCGGTCGCGAGCGTCTTTCGCGGACGACCGTGCGGCTTCAGTTCGAGCCGCTGTCCGACGCCGGCTGGCTCTGAGCCGTCTGCTGCGACGACTGGCTGTTCTGCGCCGTCGTGCCATAGGAGCACGCGAGCGCCGGCGCGACGATCGCCGCCAAGCCGCAACCGATCAAAAGTCCGATGAGCTTCGAGCGCATCACAATGCCCTCCACTTCCCCTTCCAGCGTCGGCGAGCTTAGCACGGGCGCAGCGGCGCGCAAGACTATCCGGTCGGCGCAAATTTGGCTCTTTTGCATAATTTCGATGTTCATAGCCAATGCGTGACCGAAGCCAATCCGGCGATCGCCAGCCGAATCGAATCTGGCGAGGCAGTCGTCCCCGCAAGATGTTCAGGAGCCGGCGCTCATCAGTTTCGCGATCATCGTGAGGCTAAGAAAGCCGACGAAAAACATTGCCGTCGCCCAAGGCGGTTCCGGTTTCTCGTGCGCCTCGGTCAACAATTCCTCGGTGACGAGATAGAGCAGGGCGATGAGGCCGAAGGAAAAGGCGACGGCCTGCCACTGTTCCGGCAATCCGCCGATCGGCCATGCCGCCAGCGCTCCGACAGGCACGGCCAGCGATACGCCGGTCGCCGCTCCGATGACTTTCCATCGCGCCGCGCTCCGATCGAAGGCGGCCGCAATGGACAGGCCGAGGAATAGGAATTCGATGGAAAGAGCGATGGCAAGCAGGATCCCCTGCCGCCGCCCGACATTGAATCCGAGCCCCAACACCAGGCCATCGATCAGCGCATCGACGGCCGCTGCTGCGATCAGCCCCAATTCCTGCTGACGGCGCGGCTCGTCGAAAGAGCGCAGGACCAGCATAGCCGCGACGCCGGCGGCGCCCCCTGCGACAATCGGCCAGACGGCTGCCTGGCGGGTGGCGTCGGGCAATAACTCGCCGGCGGCGGCGTAGAAGACGACTCCCGCCGCGAAGTGCTGAATCGCCCCGATCGCCGCCGGACTCGGACGACGGAACGTGATCCAGATCGCGCCCAAGAACGCAACGGCGACCGGGATGAATGCGTAAAGCGAGATCACCGCAAAGCTCCACCTCGATGCAGCGCCTCGCGTTGCACAAGCTCGCGAACAAAGCTATTTTGCATGCTCATATCCGATGTTGGGGGCAAGTGTTCATTCGACGATCGGACGCCGTTCGCCTGTTCTTCGTCGGGCGCTTTCTCCGAATTGATCGAGATCATTGTCGCTTGGCGGCCAAGCCTTAGGTTGCCACTCGGATTTGATGCTTGCGAAGGCTATGCAGTAAACGGACTTGAGAGCCGACGGGACAGGCTGGGGATGGGATGGGTTCTCACCCCCGGCGCCGCGCGGCGGCTCGTGAACGTTCCCGGCGGGCGCGACGCGGCCGATGAAGGAGGCGCCCGATGACGGCCGCCCGGGCGAATGGAATCACCATTGAATACGACGAGACCGGACGGCGCGACTCGCCAGCGATTCTGCTGATCATGGGCCTGGGCATGCAGCTGGTGGCGTGGCCGGACTCGCTTTGCCAAGGGCTGGCCGCGCGCGGGTTTCGCGTCATCCGTTTCGACAATCGCGACGTCGGCCTTTCGACCCGCATGCCGTCGGCCAGGCCGCTCGCAACCGGGGCAATGCTGGCGCGCGCTTTCATGCGCCTGCCGGTCCGGCCGTCCTACACGTTGAACGACATGGCGCGAGACACGGTCGGCCTCATGGATGCGCTCGAAATCGCCAAGGCCCATATTGTCGGCGCGTCGATGGGCGGGATGATCGCGCAGATCGTCGCCATCGATCACCCGGAGCGCGTCAAGAGCCTGACGTCGATCATGTCGTCGCCCGCCCGGCCGATGCCCCAGCCGAAGGTGCTGCGCGCCCTGCTCCGGCCGCGACCGCGTAGCAGGGACATGGCCATACGTCGCATGACCGAGTTCTTCCGACTGGTCGGCGGCTCCGGCTACCCGCCGACTGAGGGCGAGCTTCGCGCCAGAGTCGAAGGCTCGGTGCGGCGCAGCTACCGTCCCGATGCGTTCGCCCGCCAGCTGATCGCCATCCAGAGCGCCCCGAGCCGTGTCGCCATGCTTCGCCGCATTCGCGCGCCGACGCTCGTCCTCCATGGCGACGACGACCCGCTGGTTCCGGTGGCCGGGGGCAAGGAGACCGCCGCGAATATTCCCGCCGCACGCTTGCGCGTCGTGCCGGGCATGGGCCACTTCTTGCCCGAAGCGCTGGTTCCGCTGCTTGTCGATGAAATCGCCGGGCACTGTCTCGTGGCCGAGGGAGCAGCGCAAAGCATGGCTACAGAGGGTTCGAAATGAAACGTCTTTCTTTGCTCGACGCGCTCTTCCTC
Organism: uncultured Alphaproteobacteria bacterium; assembly: GCA_963835885.1. Lineage (GTDB taxonomy): Bacteria > Pseudomonadota > Alphaproteobacteria > Rhizobiales > Beijerinckiaceae > Roseiarcus. The sequence goes on along the minus strand of CAWIHF010000033.1, from coordinate 122,445 downwards.
TACATGGAGACGCCCGAGACGCCCATGCATGTGGCCAGCGTGACGATCTTCAAGCCGACGTCGCCGCAGGACGACCTCTTCGCCCGCTTCCGCGAGCATGTCGCGGCCCGACTCGATCTCCTGCCTTCATATCGCCGTCGCCTCGAGACGACGCCGCTCGGCCTTGACCATCCGGCCTGGGTGATCGAAGACAAGCTGGACCTCGACTACCACATTCGCCACGCGGCTCTGCCGAAGCCCGGCGGCATGGAGGAGTTGCGCGCCCTGATCGCGCAGTTGCACGCCGTTCCGCTCGACCGCAGCCGTCCGCTGTGGGAGTACCACTTCATCGAAGGGCTCGAGGGCGGCGCCTTCGCCGTCTACATCAAGGTCCATCACTGCACGATGGACGGGCTCGCGGGCATGGCGACGCTCGGCGTCACTTATGACTTTGCGCCGGGCGCGGAGCATGACAATCCGCCGCCAAGGATGGTCCCTGCGGACGTCGAGCCGTCCGATTTCATCGAACTCACCAGCACTGCGGTCGGCGATTTCGTCCGCCAGGGCTGGCGGGCGGCGACCGGGCTGCCCGGGTTCGCGCGGGCGCTCGCCAAAGCCGCGCCGCACCTCGGCCGCGACGCTCGCTTTCTCTTTCGCTACGTCAAGGATATGCCGCGGACGCCGTTCAACACGGCGATTTCGGGCCACCGGGTCTATGCGACCGCGTCGCTGCCGCTGGCCGAGGTCAAGGCGCTCGCCAAGTCGCGCGGCGTCACGATCAACGATGTCGTGCTGGCGCTCAGCGCCGGCGGCCTGCGGCGCTATCTCGCTGAGCGCGCCGCGCTGCCTGAAAAGGCGCTGACCGCCGGTGTGCCGGTATCGCTGCGGCCTGTCGGGGACGCGAAACTGAACAATCAGGTTTTCTTCACGCTCTCGAGCCTGCCGACCGACGTGGCTGAGCCGCTGGCGCGGCTCTCCGCCGCAAAGGCCGCTGGCCAGGACGCGAAGAATCTCTTCTCCGACGTGCGCGACCTGGTGACGACGGACATCTCAATTCTCGGCGCGCCGCTCGTCGTCATGGGCCTGACGAGACTCTGGGCCGGAGCGCGCGCGGCGAACTACCTCTGGCCGTTTTTCAACACCGTCGTCTCGAACGTGCCCGGTCCGAGACAAACCATGTATTGCGTCGGCGCGCCGGCTACCCACTATTTCCCGGTTTCGATTCCCTACCACGGCTGTGCGCTCAACATCACCGTGCAGAGCTATCTCGATCAGCTCGACTTCGGCCTCATCGCCTGCAGCGAAACTGTGCCCGACGCGCAGCGCATCGCCGACTATATCGCCGAGGATTTCGCAGCGATGCGCAGGGACGACGCGGAGTTGAGCCGCATCGGGGCGGTCGAGACGATTGCATCGGCCCCGAGGGCCGCAGCGAGGGTCGAGGCGCGGGCGCAAAGGCTCGAAAAGACGAGCCCGCTGGCACAGCAGATCGACGCGCTTGGCCAAGCCACCGCGGTCCTGCTTCGCAGGCTCCGGAAAGCTGAGCCCGACGCGCCCGCGAAGACGCGCGTCGCCAGGAAGGCCGCGACGCCGGGCGATCGCGCCGCGCCGAAAGCAGCCGGTGCACAACGGCCGCCCATCAAAACCGACCCGGCCCGCCCGACCCGGACCCAAACCCGAACCCGCAAAGCCGCAAAGCCGGCCTCCGGCCGAAAGCGCCGAAAACGCACAGCGCTGGCGCCAACCGAGGATTAGCCCCATGACCAACACCGCAAGCGACATCCGTCCGCCGTCGGCGCTCCTTTACGCGATCGAGGGGCGGGGCATCTTCGGCATCGCCCGCCTCTTCGCCGCCGCGCCCTTCCTGGCGGCAGCGCCGCGCGGCGGGCCGCAGCCCGTGATCGTTCTCCCTGGCATGGGCGGGGGCGATGGCTCCACGCTGGCGATCCGCCGCTACCTGAGCTTTCTCGGCTATCAGGCGCACGGCTGGAACCGCGGTCGCAACATCCGCCCGCCGGGAGCCGATGTGCAGCCGGTCGCCGACCAGATCCGCTCGCTGCATGCGGCGACAGGCAGGCTGGTGAGCCTCGTCGGCTGGAGCCGCGGCGGCATCATCGCCCGAGAGGCGGCGCGCCTCGCGCCGGAGGCCGTGCGCATGGTGATCACGCTCGGCAGCCCCTTCGCTGCGCCGGCGGCGACCAATGTCATGTCCCGCTGGCGGCTCATCACCGGCGAGAGGTTTTTGGCGCCCTCTGCCGAGCACCTGCGCGGCCTCGCGCTGCCGCTGCCGGTCCCGAGCACTTCGATCTACAGTCGGGCCGACGGCGTTGTCGCCTGGCAGGCCTGCCAGGAAGGCGAGGGGCCGCACCGGGAGAACGTCGAGGTCCGCGGCTCCCACATCGGCCTGGGGTTCAATCCGACCGCCTTGTGGGTCATCGCCGACAGACTGGCTCAACCGCTCGGAGCCTGGACTCCCTTTCGGCCGGGCGCTCTCGTAGCGGCCCTATTCCCCGGGCGGGGGCGCGGCCGAACCTGACAGCGGCGACGGCGCCTTTTGTGATGGTGCAGCGACGGTTCTTGATTCGCGTCAAAGCGCGCAGAGCGGGGACGGACTAACAAGCCCAGCAAACAGAGAGAGGCAGCGTCATGCCCGTCAAGATCATTCCGCCGACGCCGTCGGCTTACACCTATCCCCTGCTTATCAAGCATCTTCTGCATGCGCCGATGATGCGCGCCCCGGACCAGGAGATCGTCTATCGCGATCTGAGGCGCCGCACCTATCGGGAGTTCCGCGAGCGCGTCGGACGCCTCGCCAGCGGCCTTACTCAGATCGGGGTCGAACAGGGCGACGTCGTCGCCATTCTGGATTGGGACAGCGACCGCTACCACGAATGCTACTTCGCGATTCCGATGATGGGCGCGGTCATGCAGACCGTCAACGTCAGCCTGGTCCCCGAGGACATCGCCTATACGATCAACGACACCGGCGCGACCACGGTTCTGTTCAACGCCGATTTCCTTCCGCTGGTGGAGAAGCTGAGGCCGCATCTGAAGGCGGTCAAGACCTACGTGCTCATGCATGACCGGCCCGAGCCGCCGCAGACCGATTTCCCGATCAAGACCGAATACGAGGCGCTGCTGTCGGTCGGCTCGCCCTACTTTCCGTTCCCCGATTTCGACGAGAACGCCTGGGCGACCGTGTTCCATACCACCGGGACCACGGGACGGCCGAAGGGAGTCCATTTCAGCCATCGGCAGATGGTGCTGCACACGCTGACGGGCCTCGTGGAATACGGCCTCCCGCCGACCCAAGGACGCTTCCATCGCGACGATGTCTACATGCCGATGACGCCGATGTTCCATGTGCACGCCTGGGGCTGCCCGTACACGGCGACGCTCTCAGGCTGCAAGATCGTGTTCGCCGGGCGCTACACGCCCGAGATGTTCCTGAAGCTGATCGCCACCGAGAAGGTGACCTTCACCCATTGCGTGCCGACCATCCTGCAGATGCTGCTCGCCACGCCCGGAAGCGACAAGGTCGACCTGTCCAGGCTCAAGATGATCATCGGCGGCTCGGCATTTCCGCCCTCGCTGGCGCGCGCCGCAATGGCCCGCGGCATGGACGTCTTCGCCGGCTACGGCCAGTCGGAATCCGGTCCGATGCTGACCGGAGCTCACCTCAAGTCGCAGCACCTTGGCCGCGACTTCGAGGAGGAGTTGCGCTATCGCACCTCGACCGGCATCGCGGCGCCGATGGTTGACCTGCGCGTCGTCGACGAGGACATGGCCGAAGTGCCGCATGACGGAGAGTCGGTCGGCGAGATCATCGTCCGCGCGCCATGGCTGACCACCGGCTACCTCAACAATCCCGAAGCCTCCGAAGTCCTCTGGGGCGGCGGCTACCTGCACACCGGCGACGTCGCGTCAATCGACCCGGACGGCTACGTTCGCATCGCCGACCGGCTCAAGGACATCGTCAAGAGCGGCGGCGAATGGATCTCGTCCATCCAGCTCGAGAACATGATCATGGAAAAGCCCGGCATCCAGCGCGCGGCGGTCATTCCGATCAAGAACGTCAAGTGGGGGAGCGGCCGCTGGCGCTGGTGGTGCTCCATCCAGATCAGGCGGGCAAGATCGGCGAGGACGACATCAGGCTCCACATCGCATCTTATGTCGAGCGTGGCCTCATCTCGAAGATCGCGATCCCGGAGACCGTGACCTTCGTCGCGGAGCTGCCGCTGACCTCGGTCGGCAAGGTCGACAAGAAAAAGTTGCGGGCGAACTATACCTGACGCCGACGCCCGGCCAGGATCAGGACTTCTCGGTCGCAGTCGCCGGGAGGGGAAGGGCATGCGCATGTGTTTCGCGCCTCGCCTGCTGCTTGTGCGGGTCGCAGTAGACGAAGCGTCGCCAGCCGTCGCGGTGGAACGGCTCCCACTGTCCTTCCGGCTGGGCAAGCCGGTCGGCGATCGCATAGAGCGCGGCAGGATGCGCGCCGAGGCCGAGATGGCTTGAATCGACGACGATGTTTTCGGCGAGGATGCGTCGCGTCTCGAGGCTGCAGCGCCACGCCACAACGCCATCGGTCGGACTCCAGATCGACGTCGTCGGCACGGGTGGGGCGGCCTTCAGGGAACCGTGGAAATCATGCCAGTCGATCTTGTGGCCGCTGGCGATTTCGTAAAGACGCCAGGCGTTCGTCTCGCGCGGGTGGCCGGTGAAGGGTGAGCCTATGGAGATGCAAAGCCGCACCATCTCGGGCGAGTGCTTGGCGAGTTCGCGCGCGTAGAGGCCGCCCAGGCTCCAGCCGATGAGGCTGACCGTCCGGCCATTTTCCGCGTAGAGCTCGCGCAGCTTTTGGTGCGCCCGCTCCAGTACGCCCTCTCTGAGCCCGAGATTGAGCCCCTGTCCCCAGCCTGAAGCGGCGTAACCGCGCGATCGCAGGAAACGCCGCAACAGCGCCGTGCTGGCGTCGCCGGCGGTCAGGCCCGGCAGCACCAGCACCGGATGCCCGTCGCCGCTGGGCGCCATCCCCCATGCCGGCCGCATCGCCAGCGTCGCGTAATGCTCCCAGAACGCGCGCACCTCGAGCAATTGGAGCAGCAGTCCCGGCGCCGGAGGATGCTGCCGGGTCGGGGGCGCGAAACCGCTCATCTTGACTTTTTCCTTGATATTTCCTCGAAATTTTCAGGTTATCTTATTGACCGGATGGTTCCGGTCAAGGACGACGCTGCAGCTAACGCGCCGGGGAGCGGAAAGTTGCGGGAAAACTCACTTCCCGGTTTTTGCCCGCACGCCGCTCTCACCGCGCCACAAACGCCGACTTTCATTCGCCGCATGCGGCAAATCGCCACGTCCAAGGCCGCGACGGAAGGAATATCTATAGTCGAGAGCGTCCAAGCCCTTCGTCTCGGCGCGGCGTCTGACGATTGTCTTGGGATCGGGGGAAGAGTATCGGGCGCGCCATCGCATTCTTGGCTCAGCCAATCAGGAGGGATCCGCAATGATCGAGACAGGCGCCTATAACCCGAGCTTCGGGGCGGATCGGTTCGGGTTTCGCGACCTGGCAGGCGTCCACTGGAACCTCGGCGCGCCGAAGCTTTACGAGCACGCCCTGCAGCGGCATGAGGCGCACATCGCCGAACACGGGCCGCTCGTGGCGGACACGGGCGTCCACACCGGGCGGAGCCCGAAGGACAAGTTCATCGTCCGCGACGCCGACACCGACCCGATCGTCTGGTGGGACAACAATGCCGCCATGTCGGTCGGGCATTTCGACTTGCTGCTTGCCGATTTCCTCGCTCACGCCCGGGGCAAGACGCTGTTCGCCCAGGATCTGTACGGCGGCGCGGATCCCGCCCTTCGGATCAGGGCGCGCGTCTTCACCGAATACGCATGGCACTCGCTCTTCATCCGCAACCTGCTGATTCGCCCGCCGATGGAGGAAGTCCCGACCTTCGCGCCGGATCTGACGATCGTCGACCTGCCGTCGTTCAAGGCCGACCCGAAGCGCCACGGCACGCGGAGCGAGACGGTCATTGCCTGCGACTTCACCCGCAAGATCATTCTGATCGGCGGCTCGAGCTACGCCGGCGAGATGAAGAAGTCAGTCTTCACCTATCTCAACTACGTCCTGCCGCCGAAGCACGTCATGCCGATGCATTGCTCGGCCAATACCGGCAAGGACGGCGACACGGCGATCTTCTTCGGCCTTTCCGGGACCGGCAAGACCACGCTTTCGGCCGATCCGAGCCGCACCCTCATCGGGGACGACGAGCACGGCTGGGGCAGGAGCGGCGTGTTCAATTTCGAGGGCGGCTGCTACGCGAAGGCGATCAAGCTGTCGCGCGAGGCCGAGCCGGAGATCTATTCGACCACCGAGCGGTTCGGCACGGTGATGGAGAATGTGACGCTCGATCCCGAGTTGCGCATTCCCGACTTCGACGACGACTCGAAGACCGAGAACACCCGCATCGCCTATCCGCTGCATTACATCGCCAACGCTTCGACGACCGGAAGGGCCGGACAGCCGAAGAACGTCATCATGTTGACCTGCGACGCGTTCGGCGTGCTGCCGCCGATCGCCAAGCTCGATCCGGCCCAGGCGATGTATCACTTCCTCAGCGGCTACACCGCCAAGGTCGCTGGCACGGAAAAGGGGGTCACCGAGCCGCAGGCGACGTTTTCGACCTGCTTCGGCGCGCCGTTCATGCCGCTCCACCCGACGGTCTATGGCAATCTGCTGCGCGACCTTGTCGCCCGACACCACGTCGATTGCTGGCTCGTCAACACCGGCTGGACGGGCGGCAAGGTCGGACACGGCCGGCGCATGCCGATCCGGGTGACCCGGCGCCTGCTGTCGGCGGCCCTCGACGGCTCGCTACACAAGGCCGTGTTCCGGACCGACCCGCATTTCGGCCTCGCCGTGCCGGAGCAGGTGCCGGGCGTCGAGCCGCACATCCTCGATCCGATGCGGACATGGCGGAACAAGGGCGAATTCGCCGAAACCGCGGGGCGGCTGGTAAAAATGTTCCGCGACAATTTCAGCAAGTTCGAGGAACATACCGACGAGCATGTCCGCAAAGCGGCGCCTGCGCCTCGCATCGCTCTGGTGTAAAAAAATAAGGCCGGGCGAAGTGATCCGCCCGGCCTTCTCTCCGTGAGCCCGCCCGCGCGGGACTACTTGGCCGCCAGGGAGGCGATGCGTTCCCGGGCTCCGCCAACTCCGGCAGCGAGCGCGCGCGAATAATAACTTCGCGCGGTGGGGCCGTCGCCCTTGATTCCGACTGCGCCGAGGCGCGCGAGCGTCGTGGGATCGTAAGTGTCGCCGAGCGCCATCAGCGCCCGGGCGTCGCCGCCTTCCGCCGCCCGCTCGAGGAAAGCCCGCGCCGTCGCGATATCGCCCTTTGCGAGGGCGACCAAGCCCTCGGCGCACAGGCGGCGCGCCTCGTCGATCGGGACCGAAAGCGACACGATCGGCTCGCTGGTCATGGACGGCCCGCGGAGCGCGGTGGCGAGTTTTTTGATCGCTTCCTTGGCTATGGGGTTGGCTGCCGCGGCCGACTTCGGCCGGGCGGCGGTGACGACTGGCTGCGCCACGAACACCGGCTGCTCGACCGCCGCTCTCTGGGAAGCGGCAGACGGTTGGATGCGGGGCAAGAACGCAATGACCAGCGCCCCGGCGAAGCAGCCGGCGATCACGCCCGCGATGATTTTCCACAGCATGGGCAGGGCGAGTCCTCCTCTACTGCATCAGGCTGCGCCAGCGCGTCAGATCTTCATAAAGCCGATCTGAATCCTCGGCTTTCGGTCCTCCGCTGGCGTCGGCCGCCGTTTTCGCTGACGCGCGGAACGTGTCAAGCGACGTGTCGTCCGAGGTTTTGTGTTCGTCAAGCCATCCTTGCGCCGCCGCAAGCCGCTGCCAGGCCCCGCTCGGCACAGACGGATCCGCCGCGAGATTGACGTCGCGCCAATGATTGTCGCGCTCTGCGGACAGGAAGGCGTCATAATTGTCGAAGAAGACGCGAGCCGTGCGCCCGAGCGCGTCGGCGCGCGGCGAACCGGCCGTTACGTCGAGCGCGATGAGCGCCATCGGCTCGGCGACAGTCTCCACGGAATCGTTGGTTGCGACCAGATTTGGGCGATCAGCGTTGGTGACGCGCGCTGGGGCATAGTCCTGCTCCAATGACGGCGCCCATGGAATGGCGACGACGTGATAGCGGCTGTCGGCGCCAAAACCCTCGAGAGAGTGCGCGTCTTTGGCGCCCAGGACGACGACGGCGTCACGCTTGCCGGCGGAAAGCGCGTCAAGCGCCTCGGTCAGTGGCTCGTAGCTGGGATTGACGGTAACCCCGAGCCTCGAGAAAAGAAGTCTTGCGGAAATGCCCGTCGCACTGTCGGGGTCGCCGAAGCTCACCTGCTTGCCTTGGAGATCGCTGACCGATTTTACGTCCTTTGGCGCGATGATTTCGATCGTCTCCGGGGCGAGGCGGGTCACGATCGGCGCACGCTGGGGCCAGTCGGGAGCATATTTCACGCCGACCGCGAGCGTGTCGAACGTGACGATGGCGAAATCCGCCAAATCCGTGCGCATCACTTTGGCGATTCCGGTGGGGGACGTCGGTCCGACGATGGCCCGCCCGGCGGCGCCTTTGTCGTTGAGAACTTCGGCGAAGTCCTTCGCCATGCGGCTCGCGGCGAGGTCGTCAGGGTCTGCGAGGATCGAAAACGGCTTTACTGGGTCGGACTGAGGCGCCGGTTGGGCGGCGGAGGTCTGAGGGGCCGGGGCCGGTTTCGCGGCAATTGCGGCCCTTACCGGCGCCATTCGGGCGCTTTCATGGCCGCGTTTGCCGCGCCATACCCCATGCCAAAGTACCAGCTTCCCATTGTGATACACGGGATGGTTGTAGCGAATCATCCCAGCCGGCGACCGCGCCGCGACATCTGCTTGCCATGAAAGGATAAACGACGCCACCGCGACCACGAGTGCAGACGTGCGTAAAAGTCGCGGCCCCTTCCGCAACGTGACTACCGTAGCGTTCGTTTCAATACACCGGGCGCCCGCCCTGACCTCTCCGCTCGTCATCGGGGCCGGAACCTGCCGAGGAAATGCGACGTCATCAAGGCAACTCGTTTTCCACTTGACTGTGGCCCGGGCGCGCGATTCGCGGACCGCCTCGTCATCAGACCGCCCCGGCCCCGTCAAGAGCGGCCTCCAGCTCGGCGTCTTCGACATGCACCAGCGTCGGACCGTCGAGGTAGACGAGCGCGGCGCGTACCGGCAGCAAGGGGTAGTGCGGCCGCAAGGCGGCGCGATAGACGGCAAGCTGGGCGACATGCGCGGGCAAAGGCCGGGCGGGCGCCGCGCCAAGCTTGAAGTCGACAATCAGGACGGCCTCGTCGGTTGCGATTATGCGGTCGAGACGACCGCTGTAGGCCAGGTCAGCCCGTCCTGGCCGGCGCACGAACTCCGGCCATAGCGACCTCGCCGCGGGAGCCGGGGGCGAACAAGCTTGCGAGCTCCGGCGCCGCCATGACCGCGGCGACCTTCTCTGCAATGGCAGCCCGCGGCTCCTCGGGGAGTGCGCCGCCATGGGCGTCGAGATAAGCCCTTGCCGCCGCGGCCCGGCGATCAGACGGAACATCCGGCAGCGTCTGCAGGAGGGCGTGGGCGAGCCGCCCCTCCAGAGCGCGCAGGCCTTGGCGGGTGGTCTCCGCTGCGGAGGGACGAAGCGTCGCCAAGGCGGCCTCAGGCGTGGCTCGCGCCCAAAGCCAGTCGGGGAGTTCGTCGGGGGCCGCCGCCCCGGTCGTCTGACCCTCGTCATCAGCCGTCAGCCCCTCCCCGAAACGCAGGATCGTCTCTTCCTCGTTCCAGAAGGCGGGGACGGGGCTCATCGACCCCTCAAGGCCGAGGCGGACGAGGTCGTGCCAGCATCCTTCCATGCGGCCCTTCAAATTCTCGTAGCCCGCGACGATCAGGCGCTGGGCGGCTCGGGTCATCGCGACATAGAGCAGGCGGCGATGCTCGCCCGCCTCCGCCTCGCGTCTTTGCTCTCGCGCCGCCGCGACGACGCGGCAGTCGTCGTCTTTCTTCCGAACTCCAGGCGAACAGCGGCGGATCGTTCGGCCGGACGGGGGCGAGTGGCAGCAGTTTCGGGTCGTGACGCCCGTTGGGGGCGCCGCAGGTGTCGGGCAGAAAGACGATCGGCGCTTCGAGCCCCTTGCTGGCGTGGACCGTCAGCACGCGGACGCCTTCGCTTTCGGCTTCCATGTCCCGCTTGATCGCCGCGTCGGTCGCCTCGACCTCGGCCAGGAACAGGGTCAGCGATGGCGCTTCGCCCTGCTCGTGATCGAGCGCCAGCGCCAGAAACTCGTCGATCGGATCGGCCGCGTCCGGCCCGAGCCGGGAAAGCAGCGCCTTTCGACCTCCCTCCTCGCCGAGAAGCCGAGCGTAGAAGGCGTAAGGCGTCAGGATCCTCGCGCGCTCGCGCCAGATCGCGAGCTTGCGCGCCGCTGCCCGGACCTGCTCCTCAGGCGACGCCGCGAGTGTGGATGCGAGCGGTCCTTGGCGCTCCGACGCCAGCCCGAACAGGTCGTCCTCGCCGAGTCCGATCAGCGGCGACTTCAGAACGCAGGCGAGCGTCAGGTCGTCGTCCGGGGTCAGCGCCGCCTTGCCCGCCGCGATGAGGTCCATCACGGCGATATGGTCCCGAAGCTTCAGCCGGTCCGCGCCCGCCACCTTGATGCCCCGGGTCTTCAGGGCGCGGATCATCGCCTCGAAGAAGGCGTTCCGGCTGCGGACCAGGATCATCACATCGCCCGCCTGGATACGGCGCGGGGCGCCGGTCTTTTCGTCGAATACACGCTCGCGCGAGTCCGGCTGAAGCCAGCGGCCGACCGTCTCCGCGATCCGGCGCGCCAGAATGACCGGAGGGTCGTTGCGCGCCGGCTCGTCGAGCGGCATCCGCCAGTCTTCCGGGTCGGGTTGCTTCGGCGCGGCGATTGTCGGCCACAGCTCGACGACGCCCGCCAGGTTCGTGCGGACCGCCTGGTGGACGGGGTGTGGCTCGCCGTCGGCCGCGACGCCCCGCCAAGCGTCCTCCGACTGGAACGTCTTATCGACTGCGGCCAGAATGGCGGGTGCCGAGCGGAAGGAAAAGTTGAGCGGCACTGGTGTGAATGGCCGCTCCGCCCGGCGAAGACTTCGTTCGAAGAAACGCTTCATCTCGGCGAATTTCTCCGGCGCGGCCCCCTGGAACGAGAAGATCGACTGCTTCTCGTCGCCAACCGCGAAGACGGTGCGCCCGACCGGGCGCGCGCCCGCGCCGGCGAAGAACTCCGCTGTCAGCGCCACGATGATGCGCCATTGCTCGGCAGAGGTGTCCTGCGCCTCGTCGATGAGCAGGTGGTCGAGCCCGGAGTCGAGCTTCCGCAGCACCCAGGCGGCGCTGGTCCGCTCGACCAGGGACAGCGCCAACGCGATCTGGTCGGCGAAATCGAGCGCGCCGCGCATGGCCTTGGCTCGGGCGAATTCCGAACGGACCGCCTTGGCGACCGTGAACAGGGCCTCGCTGCGCTCGAGCGTCTGCGCGGCGCGCCGCCTGTCGCGCAGCGCGGACAGTCGGTCCCGCTCGCGACGGAGATCGTCCCGAAGGTCGGGCCGTTCCTCGCACAGCGTCCTGGTTGTTAATTGGCCATTCTTGCCGCAGCGCGGCTCACCCTCGCCCGCCTTGCCCTCCTTTTTGGTGAAAAACGCGTCGAGCAGGGCCTCGATCCGCGCCGCACGCTCGGCCTTGTCGTCCGCCGCCCGTAGTTTCGCCGCAAGATCCTGGTCGCCGCCCTTGCCGACGTCGAGCGCTTTCGCCCAGGCCCGGCGGCGCTCGCGTCCGATATCGCCGCCCAGCATCTCGGCCTCGACGGTCGCCGTCGTGGCGTCCGGATCAAGTCCGAGCGGCGCTCGCAACGCCGACGCGAAGCTTGCCGCGTCGTGGAAGGCCTCGAAAGTCTCGGAATATCCCTGCGCCTCGCCGATCAGCGCGGCGAAGCGGAATGCCCCGCCTTCCCGCGCGACGAAGTCCAGCGCCCCGGCGAGACTGGAGGACGCCTGGAGCGCGGCGATCGCGCGCTCCGTCGCCTCGTTCATCAGCGCCTTCGCCTCGCTTTCGTCGACCACCTTGAAGTGGGCTGGGACGTTGGCCTCGAAGGGAAAGAGCTGGAGCAGCCGCTCGCAGAAGGCGTGCAGGGTCTGGATCTTCAGCCCGCCAGGCGTTTCGATCGTGCGGGCGAACAATTGCCTGGCGAATTTGAGTTTGGCCGGGCTGGGTCTGCCTGCGCCGAATTCTTCGATCGCTGCGCTCAGCGCTTCATCGTCGAGGCTCGTCCATTTCGCCAGCGTGTTGAAAATCCGGGCCGCCATATTGGCGGCGGCGGCCTTGGTGAAGGTGAGGCCGATGATTTGCGCGGGCTTCGCGCCCTCGAGCAGGAGCCGCAAAACGCGCTGGGTCAGCACATGCGTTTTGCCGCTGCCGGCATTGGCGGAGACCCAAGCGGAGGCGGACGGATCCGACGCCGTCGCCTGCGCCCGGCGCAACTGTTCGGGGATAACGAGACGGTGACTCAAGACGCGTCTCCCGTTTCGCCGTTCGCGGCGCCGCCCGTCGCGGACCATTCCTTGACCCGCGCGAGGTGGTCGTAGTCTGAAAAGCGGCTCGCGAATTTCGGGAACGGGCGCGACAGATAGGGCGTGCCCGGCTCAATGAACATATTGAGCAACATCTCGAGTTCGGCGAAATGCGCCTCTGCCAGCTCCGCCACGGCCGACTTCGCCCCCGCTGCGTCCCGCTCTGCGCCGCCGTCCGCGCCGCCCAGTTTGAGGTAGATCGCCCGTATTGGCATCAGCCTTTCCAGGCCGGGGAAGCCGCCGCGCATCAGGATGGCCGCTTCCAGCGTCAGCTGGGGCGCAAAGCCGACGATCACCTCGTTGACCCCCGGAGGCGACCCGCTTTTGTAGTCAATCAGGGCAGCGCCGCCCGAGCGCAGGACGTCGATCCGGTCCGCTCGCGCGGTCAGGCTGAACGGCTTTCCGTCGGCGAGCAGAACATCGATCGCGCCGCGGCGCTCGACCCAGATGCGCTCGATCGCGTCGCGATTCCTGGCTTCGAAGCCGAGGACGAAGTCGATCGCCTTCTCGATGTTGGGCCAGGTCAGGCCGTCGAAGGTCGGGTCCTCGAGCAGCTTCGCAAAGCGCGCCCGGGCGAGGCGGATGAGGGTTTGCCGAGCGTCCAGCGGCAGCGCGCCCGACGGGTAGCGCTCGGCGAAATCCTGCAGCGCGCCGTGCCAGGCTTCGCCAGCCTCGCGGGGCCCGAGCGCTCGCTCGACCGGCTCCAGCGGCGAAAGTCTCAGGATGCGCTCGGCGTAGATCGAATAAGGATCACGCCGCAGGGTCTCGATTCTCGTCACGCTGAGCGAGCGCGGACGCAGCGCGACTGGCGGGCGAGGCTCCGGCCGCTTCGCTGGCGCGACCGCCTCCGGTCGGTCGAGCGCACGAGCGTAGCCGAGATAGATCTCCCCGCGTCGCTCGGCCGCCTTGATCGGATCGGCGCCCGCCGCCGCTCCGATCCGCTGGAGAAAGCGCGAGGCGACGGTCGGCTCGCCGCCGCGCTTCCTGGCTCGGCTCAGAATCACCTCCGGCGCACCGCACGCGGCGAGGAAATCGTGGGCCGTCTGCCCGACGCGCCGCTCCGGCGCGGAAAGCCCGAGCTTGGCGCGCATCGGCCGATTCAGGAAGGCGTCGGTGTCGACCGCGGGCGGCCAGAATTTTTCGTCGAGCCCGGCGAGCAGCACGCGATCGAAGGAAAGCAAGCGCGCTTCGAGCAGGCCCAAAATCTTTAGGCGCGGATGGTCGCGGCGAGCGGGCGGGGCGCGAACCCCGGCGAGCGCGTCGTCGAACAGCGCGGCATATTCGGCGAGCGTGCAGGCGAAGCCGGCGCCTGCCGCCTGGCTCCACTCGTCCATGAGCGCGCCGAGCGCTGCGAGCCCGTGTGGCGGCGCGTGCTCGCCTTCCGGCGCTGCCAGCACGGCGTCCAGCGCCGCACGATGCGTGAGAAGCCATTCGCGTAGCGGAGCGGAGGCGCGGAGCGCTCGCAAAAGGTCAAGGGCCGCGGCGAGGTCGCGCGCAAGGCTCTCCCCGGCGACGCGCTTTTCATCGCGGATCGCCCGGATCGCCGGATGCGCATGCCGGTCGTCGGCCGCCGAGCGCGCCACAGCAAAAGCCTTGTCGAGGCCGTCGAGCGACGCTAGCGCCGCCGCGCGGAAGACGCCAAGCTCGAGCGCCCGCGCGGCTTCTTCGCAATCGGCGCGCGCCCGGCCGAACCGGGCCGACGGATGGGCGATCAACGCCTGAGCCGTCAGCGGCCTCAGGTCGACGGCCGCCGCGATGACGAGCCGGGCCAAGGCGCCGGCTTCCGTCTGGCCGAGCGTGCGTCCGGCGGAATCCTCCGCCTCGACGCCCCAGCGCGCGAGCTCCGCCGACACCCGCCGCGCGATCAAAGGATCGGGGGTGATGAGCGCAGCGGTCTTGCCTGGCGTCTCGAGGACTTCGCGCATGCCGACGGCGAGTGCGAGCGCTTCGTCGGTCTCGTTATCGGCGACAATGATCGAGACGCCGTCGAGGGCGGCGGCGATCGCGGCGAGCGAAAGCGCCGCGTCGCGTTCGCGCCAGCTGTCGCTTGTCCCGGCCGGGCGGAGCGCCTCGCTCAGGAAAGCCGCGCGCGCGACGAGCGGCGCGGGCGGAGCGCCGAGCGTCCGGACCTCTTCCCGTCCGACGCCGATGCGACCAATCAGCCGGTGCAGCAGCGCCTGAGGATGGCCGGCGAGCCCTTGCGGCTCCTCCGCGCCTGCGCCGATCATGTCCCAGGCGCGCTCATCGAGATCAAGGTCGAGCGCGGGCAGCACCACCGCACCCATTTCGCTGCGGGCGATCGCGGCGATGAGTTCGGCGGTGGCGCGGTTTGCGCCGGTCGAGCCTGCGATGACGGTCGGGCCGCGCTGCGCGCCGGACTCGAGCGCGTCGATTTCGGCCTGGACGAGGAGCGCGGTGCGCTTGGCGCGGTCGATGAGGCCGTTCTCACTGAGCCATGCCGGCCAATGGGCGAAGGCGATCTTGAGAAAGTCGAGCGTGATGCGCCAGTATCGGTCGTATTCCTCGGGCTCGAGACTCTCGAGCCGTCGCCAGTCGACGCCCTCAATGATTATGTCGTCGATCAGCGCGCCGAGGTCGGCCGCGAGCGCGTAGGCCTGGGCGGGGCTCGAGGCGGCGAGCGCCGGCTGCTCGTGGTCGAAGAGCAGTCCGTCGGAGTTGGCGCCGCGGATCGCGCCCTTCAACGCCTGGCCCCATTTGCGGACCAGCAGCGCCAGCGTGTGGCACCGCGCGAGTTCGCCGACCGCGGGCGGGACGCCGACGCGCGCCGCCTCCTCCCCCGCCGGGTCGAAAAACGTCGCCGCATCGTCGGGCTCGAATGCGCCGAGCGGCGCGATGCGCGGGAGAAGGACGCTCTCGCGCCCGGTCGCCGCAAACAGCGCCTTGGCGAGCGCCGCAGCGGCGCGCTGAGTTGGCACATAGATGGTGGCGCTGGCAAGCGCGAGCGGCCCGCCCGGGCCGGGAAATCCCTCGATCAATTCGCCGTCGACCAGGGCGCGGGCGAGGGTCGGCAGAAGCGGCGCGCCGGCCGGGATCGTGAAGACGCGCGGGTCGCGAATCGGCATGTAAGCTTGTCACGCGGGGCGCTGGGGAAGGCAAGCCGACCTGTGGATGACCGCGGCTCGCAAAACCTCGCCGGCCGAGCCAGTTCCCTGCTTGCAGGGAAAAATGCACGGAATTTCAAGCTTTCCGGCTGATTTGGCGGTATATCGGTCTGAAAAACCCGGTAAGTCGCAATGGCTTGCGAGAAAAATTCGCTATTCAATCGAGAAAGTCATTTGGGAGAGACGTCACGAAAAAGGATGGAAGCCAGTGGGTGCAGCGCCAAAAATGGTAACGATTGCGGGGTAAACACCGCAACGCCAGGTCTTCCCGCCGACCGCACTCCATGGTCTCGGACCGTCACGAACAGTCGCGAAAAGCGCTTGACCCGAGAATGAGCCGCCGCACCCTGGCGCCAGGAAAAAGGCGCGAGCGGAGCCTTCTGTTCGCCGTCCTCGGCCTGGCGTTGGCCGGGATAGCGTGGATTGCGATGGCTTGGCTGATGCAGCGGCTCCAGGCGGCGCGCTGTCCGCAAGACGCGTTCTGTTGGGCGTCGAGCCAGATCGCCACCGCGTTGCAGGTTGCGCCGCTGGCGTTCCCGTCTCTCGGCCCCGGCTTTCTCGCGGCCAACTGGATCGCTGCGTCGATTCCCGGGGGAGGTCAGTTTTTCAATCAGGCGCGAGACGCCGGTCCGAACGATCCCGCCGTCCCGAGACAGTTGCTTAAGTTCTGCTCGATGCTGCTTGCGGCGACATTGCCAGTCAGCTTTGCCGCCAGCCTGTGCCTATTCTGCCTGCAACCGCAGGCGATTGCCTATCAGCCATACCCTTGGACAGGGTTACGGCATTACGCCTGGCAAGATGTCGTGACGCTGACCGCGGATTGCCGCTACCGGAGTGGGCGCTACGCTGGATGGTACAAGCAACTCATTCTCGGGATGCGAGACGGCGCGGCCTTGGATCTCATGACCTGGCCCGCAGCGGCGGTTCGCGCCTACCCCAAGATTGCTCGAGCCCTCCATGGCCAGGCTTATTCCTTCGACAAAAGCGGCGTCGATCGTGGATGTCCGCCGCCTTACTTGCGCATGCTGACAGAGCGACCGTGAGGCGGCTCGCGGACGCTGGCCGTACCGCCGCAACGCGCCTCAAAGTCCTGCATGCAGCGCATTCCCCGCCGAATATCAGTCGGCGGGACGCCGTGGACCTTGGTGGGGAGCCATCATCGGAGGGTCCGGATTTCTGCTCGGTTTTATCGGGTCCATGATCGTTATGCCTGATGCAAACCAGGGGCCGCTTCTCGGCATTTTCATCACCGGGCCAGGCGGGTTCCTGCTTGGGCTCGCATTCGGTCTGATCAAGGCGCTCGTCAGCGAACGTGGACGGCGCGCATCTTGATCATGAGATCCGCGCCGAACGGGGGGACGTCGGGCGCCCTCAATCGCTGCTCTTTCCCCTCAGCTTCGGAGCGGTTAGCCTCTCGCTAAGATCGAGGGATCCCACTTATGAGAACTTCGACGGGAGGATGATCCGATGGGGTTGAAAAGCTTGATGGCGACGACCGTCCTGGGGGCGATGCTGCTCGCCGCCCCGGCAGTCGCGGACGACAACACCGTCACCGTCGGCATGATCCTGCCGATGACCGGCCCGTTCGCCTCGACCGGCAAGCAGGAGCGCGCCGCCGCCGAGCTTTACATGCAGCAGCACGGCGACACGGTCGCCGGCAAGAAAATCGCGCTCGTGGTCAAGGACGACACGGGGGCGGCCGACGTTACCAAGCGCCTCGCCGAGGAGTTGGTTGGCAACGACCACGCCAAAGTCCTGATGGGGTTCGGCCTGACGCCGCTGGCGCTGGCCACCGCGCCGGTGGCGACAGCGGCGAAAGTCCCCGAGATCGTCACCGCGGCGGCGACCGCGATGATCACCGAGAAGTCGCCCTACATCGTCCGCACCTCGTTCACCCTGCCGCAGGCGGCCGCGCCGATGGCCGACTGGGCGCTGAAGAATGGGATCAAGAAGGTTGTCACCATCGTCGCCGACTACGGCCCCGGCGTCGACGCCGAGAAATGGTTCAGCGACACCTTCGAGAAGGGCGGCGGAAAGGTGACCCAAAAAATCCGAGTGCCGCTGAAAAACCCCGACTTCGCCCCGTTCCTGCAGCGGGTCAAGGACGACAAGCCCGACGCCGTGTTCGTCTTCGTGCCGTCGGGCCAGGGCGCCATCTTCATGAAGGAATTCGTCGAGCGTGGCCTCGACAAGTCCGGCATCAAGCTGATCGGCACCGGCGACGTGACCGACGACGACCTTCTCGCCGACATGGGCGATTCGGCGCTCGGCGTCATCACGACGCACCATTATTCGGCCGCCCACGATTTACCGGAGAACAAGGCCTTCGTCGCCGCGTTCGAGAAGGCCAACAACGGCATGAGGCCGAATTTCATGGCGGTCGGCGCCTACGACGGCATGGCCTTGGTCTACAAGGCGCTCGAAAAGACCAAGGGCGATGCGAGCGGCGACGCGCTGATCGGCGCGATGAAGGGCATGAGCTGGATTAGCCCGCGCGGTCCGGTCACGATCGATCCGGAAACCCGCGACATCGTGCAGAACATCTATGTCCGCAAGGTCGAGAAAAAGGACGGCGCGCTCTACAATGTCGAGTTCGAGACGATCCCCAACGTGAAGGACCCCTACAAGGCCGCCAAGCACTAGCCGGGAGCGTGAGCGGCGAAGCAAGATGCTGACCATCCTTTTCGACGGCGTCGCCTACGGCATGCTTCTGTTCGTGCTGGCGAGCGGGCTCTCGGTGACGCTGGGGCTGATGAACTTCATCAACCTGGCGCACGGGGCCTTCGCCATGGTCGGCGGCTATGTGACGGCGCTGTTGATGAATCGCGCTGGCGCTCCGTTCCTCGTCACCTTGCCGGCCGCCTTCCTCATCCCGGCAATTCTGGGCGTCGCGCTCGAGCGTACGCTTTACCGTCGCCTTTACGGCGCGAGCCCACTCGATCAGGTGCTGTTCACCATCGGCCTCGTCCTGATGGCGATGCCGATCGCCGATTTTTTCCTCGGCGACGAGCCGCAGCAGGTCAACCTGCCGGCCTGGCTTTCCGGCAGCATGTCGTTTCACGGCGTCGGCATCAGCCTCTATCGCCTGTTCATCGTCGCCATCTGCGGCCTCATCGCCGCCGCCCTGCAGCTGTTCCTGGTCAAGACCCGCTTCGGCGCGCAGTTGCGGGCGGCGGTCGACGACGCGCGGGTCGCCGATGGTCTCGGCATCAACGTCGATCGAATCTTCGCCGTCGCGTTCGCCGTGGGCAGCGGGCTCGCCGGCCTCGGCGGGGCGCTCGCGGCTGACGTGGTCGGGGGGATCGACCCGTCGTTTCCGGTGAAGTTCCTCGTGACCTTCCTCATCGTCGTCACCGTCGGCGGCTCGAACGGGATTCTCGGGGCGCTGTTTGGCGCGCTGCTGCTTGGCGTGCTCGACGTCGCGGGCAAATATTATATCCCCTCGATCGGCGCCTTCATCATCTATGGCGTGATGGTCGTGACGCTGATCCTGCGCCCGCAGGGCCTGTTTGCGCGCGGGGACGGGCGATGAAGGACACGCAGAAGTCGGCGACGACCCGCAAGCTCGAGGCGCACCTGCATCGCCGCGCGCGCTGGCGATTGCCCGAGATCGTCTTCTGGGCCGGTGTGCTTGCGGCGATCGTCGCCGTGCCCTCGCGCGCGGCTCTGATTAACGAAATCCTGGTCTCCGGACTCTTTGTGCTGTCGCTCGATCTCATTCTCGGCCTGACCGGGATCGTGTCGCTCGGTCAGGCGGCGTTCCTGGGCGTCGGCGCCTATGCGGCGGCCATTCTCGCGAGCAAAGGCTACGCCGACCCGACATTCGGGCTGGTTGTCGGCGCGGCGATCGCGGCGGTGGTCGGCTTCGCCAGCGCGCCGCTTCTGCTGCGGGGCTCGGATCTGACGCGACTCGATGGTGACGCTCGGAGTTTCGTTGCTGCTCGGCGAGCTCGCCAACCGCAACGGCTGGCTGACCGGTGGAACGGACGGGCTCAATTTCTCCATGGGGAAGGTGCTCGGCCTGTTCCCGATCGACTTCACTGGGCAGCGCAACGCGGCGCTCTACAGCTACGTCGTGCTCTTCGTTCTGTTCGTCGTCGCGCGCCGCCTCGCCCAGTCGCCGTTCGGGCTGGCGCTGGCGGCGATCCGGGAGAACCGCTTGCGCGCAGGCGCGCTCGGCATCGCGACCAGCAGGCGCATCGTTGCGATCTATACGATCTCGGCGGCCTACGCCGGCGCGGCCGGCGCGCTGCTCGCCCAGACGACGCAGATCGTCTCGCTGGACCTTTTCGATTTCCACCGCTCGGCCGACGTGATGCTGATGCTGATCATCGGCGGGACGGGCTATCTCTACGGCGGCTTGATCGGAGCCGCCGCGTTCATCATTCTTCGCGACGTCATTTCCGCCGCGACGCCGGAATATTGGGAGTTCTGGATCGGGGCGCTGCTCGTCGCGCTGGTGCTGATCGGTCGCGAGCGGATCCGCGACTTCGTCGGTCGCGCCGGTTCGCTCCTGTCGCTCAAGCCAATGCGCGGGGACGTAGCATGACCGGCCCGGCGCTCGAGGCGCGCGGCCTCGTCAAGCAGTTCGGCGCGCTGCTCGCCACCGACAACGTGTCCTTCAGCATTGCGTCCGGCGCCCGCCAGGCGCTGATTGGTCCCAACGGCGCCGGGAAGACCACGCTGATCAACCTTTTGACCGGCGTCGTCGGGCCGACGGAGGGGCACGTCTTCCTGCAGGGTCGCGACGTCACCGGGCGCGCTTCGCACGAAAGGGTGCGGCTCGGCCTGTCGCGCACGTTCCAGATCAATCAGCTGTTTCCGCATCTGACGCCGGCCGAGTTGCTGGGGCTCGCCATCTCCGAACGCAACGGCTCGGGCGCCGACTTATGGCGTGTGGCCGGGACCCGACCTGCAATCGTTGCAGAAATCGAGGAACTCTTGATCCGCTTCGGCCTCGAGGCCGAGATGGACCAGCCGACGCGCAATCTCCCTTACGGCAAGCAGCGGCTGCTCGAAATCGCGCTCGCGCTGGCGACACGTCCGCGCGTGCTTCTGCTCGACGAGCCCGCCGCCGGCGTGCCGGAGGAGGAGCGGCAGGACATCCTGGCCGCGCTCGCCGCGCTGCCGTCCGACGTGGCGATCCTGCTCATCGAGCACGACATGGACCTCGTGTTCAGTTTCGCGACCCGAATTTCCGTGCTGGTCGCAGGTCGGCTGCTGACCGAAGGCGAACCGGAGGAAATTGCCGCCGACGAGCGCGTGCGCGCGGTCTATCTCGGCGAGGACGCCCATGGCTGAGCTGCTTAGCGTCGAGAATCTCAGCGCCGGCTACGGCGAAGCGCGCGTCATCCAGCGCCTCGACTTCACCCTCGAGGACGGCCGCTCGCTGGCGCTCCTCGGCCGCAACGGGGTCGGCAAGACGACGCTGATCGATACGCTGATCGGCGTGACCACCCGCTTCGGCGGGCGCATCATGTTTGCCGGAGAGGACATCGCGGCCCTTCGGCCGCACGTGCGCGCCCGCCGCGGCGTCGGCTGGACCCCACAGGAGCGCAACATCTTCCGCTCGCTCACGGTCGAGGAGAACCTGACGGCGGTCGCGCTCGCCGGCCCGTGGAACATCAAGCGCGCCTATGCCCTGTTCCCGCGCCTCGAGGAGCGGCGGACCAGTATGGGGTGCCAATTGTCGGGCGGAGAACAGCAAATGCTGGCAATCGGCCGCGCGTTGATGCTCAACCCGCGACTTCTTCTGCTCGACGAGCCGACCGAGGGACTCGCGCCGATCATCGTCGATGAATTACTGGCGGCGTTGCGCGAACTCGCCCGGGAAGGTCTGTCGATGATCATCGTCGAGCAGAAGCCGAAGAAAATCCTGCCCTTCACCGATCACGCCATCGTGCTCGACCGCGGCGCCCTCGCCCATGCAGCGCCGAGCGCCGAATTGCTCGCCGACCCGGCCGCGCTCGACGCGCACCTGACGGCGAAGAAGCGCGGCTAAGTCCGGCTCCGCGGCCGTCAGCGAGCGAGTTGGTCACCCGGCGAGGGTACGCCGACCCGGATGAGTTTCGAGAAATCGGCAGACTGGCCGGCGGCCTTGGCGCGTTCATCGATGCGTGCGAGCGCCATCAGCTCGCTCAGCGGCATCGTGGTCACGACCGCGCGCCGATCGTAGAGATAACCCGGCAGGTAGCCGTTGACGAGGAGCCGCCAGTCGAGCGGCAATGTTCCGCCGACGGCCCAGATCAACTTGGCGACCGCCGTGGTGCAGTTGGTGGTGATCGAATTGTAGAAGGCGGGCCGCTCCTTGAGATCGTTCGCCTCAGAGACATATTCGAGCAGCAGAATGCGCGCCGCGGCCGGCGACACCCGCAAGCGGTAGAGGCGCACGTCCTCGCCGCGCACGTTCGAGCGCAGACGCACCGAGTCGCGCTCGGTCGTTGCGAGGTAGACGATCGTGTGGGACTTGAATGCGTCCGCGACGGGCGAATATTCGCCGTTCTTTTCCCGCCGCACCTCGATCGACCAGGCGAGGTTCTGCCCGTCGTCGAATCCGAAACTCATGATGAGATGGGCCATTTGCGGCCCGGCCCAATAGGAAAGGAAGAGATCGAGCGTGCTGAGCTTGGAGAGGTCGTAGGAGCGTGCGCTCCAGCGAGGGGTGAAGTCGGTGTCGCTCTTCCAGTCGAAATCGCGCACGTCGGAAAGCTTCAGAATGTCGCCGTCAATCGTTCCGGTCGTCTGCCGCGCCACGTCCGGGGCCCAGTCGCCGTCGGCGGGCGGCCGGATCGAGCCCCACCACAGAAGCACTCCGGCGAAGGTCAGCCCGAACAGCAGGAGCCCGCGCCAGCGCGCCCGGGTGAACAGCGCGATGATCGTCGCAAGTCCGCCGAGGGCGACGAGGCCGCAGCCGACGGCCCTCGCCCATTCGGGCAGCGGCAGCCGGAACCACAACGCCGCGGCGGCCCAGGCGCTCAGCGGCGCAACGACCAGGGCCGACGCGCAAACCCCCAGGATCGCCGAAGCGATCGCCCTCGCTCTCATCGTCGTCCGCACATAACCGCGTCCCCGCGGACGCCCTGCCGGACCTTTAGAGCAGGTCGATCGTTACAGCAAAATCAGAAAACGCGAGAGGGGATTTCCGAGCCCGAAATCGAGCCGCCGGGATCCCGGCGGCTCCGCGACTTTTCGTCAGGCCGCCGGCTTCACCTGCGTGGCGAACATCGACTTGCCGGACTGCGTATAGGTGATGGTGACCTTTTCTCCCGTCTTCAATCCGGCGAGATCGACGCTCTTGTTGACGTCGAAAGTTTTGCCGTCCTTCAGAACCAGCTCGTTCTTCGCCTTGTCGATCGACTTGATCGTTCCGGTGGTCTTGTCGGCCATGCCTGTGCTCATGCCGGCCGCCATGGCCGAGGTCGCGCCGAGGCCGGCGACAATCGCCACGACGGTGAGGGTTCTGCGCATCGTTCTTCCTCCATGGTTGGTCGTTCCGCCCGGTGCAAAACGATGAATCGCCGCGGCGTGTTCCCTCGGTGAAGGGCCTCGGCGAAAGACAACCGTTCGACGCCCTGGGCGCCGGCCCGCTTCAGGAGCGAGCGAAAAAGGGGTCAATTGGCGTTTACGGGGCCCTTTAGCGCCGGTTTAGCGGCGGCGCCCTTTTCCATCAAAGGCTTGCGACCCCGTTTAGCGTCGCCCTCAATTTTGGGCTGCAGGCGCTCGCCTTTCGAGCGCCAAAGAATATATAAAATATGCTATAATTCGAGGGCTGACGTCAATCCGGCTTCAGCCATGTGACAAACAGCAGGATCGCGGCCGCCGCGAGACAGAACATCGACAGGATGTAGGCCGTCTGCAGCGTAACCGTCTTCCACCACAGGATGCGCGACAGAACGGCGCATCGGGCGGGGAGCCCCTCGAGCTCGGCCTCGGTGTCGGCGATGAAGTCGAAATTTTCGGGATCCGGATTGCGCCAGATCGGAAAGCGCTGCCGCCCCGGGCGCGGAAATCGCGGATAAACCGAGATCAGCAGGTT
Organism: uncultured Alphaproteobacteria bacterium; assembly: GCA_963835885.1. Lineage (GTDB taxonomy): Bacteria > Pseudomonadota > Alphaproteobacteria > Rhizobiales > Beijerinckiaceae > Roseiarcus. Next base: position 98,630 of record CAWIHF010000033.1, on the reverse strand, counting down.
GATGAATATGATCATGAATGGCGTGAGGATGACCGGCACGCTCAGATACCACGGATAGAGTTCGCGGAACTGTACAACTGTTCCCATCATGATCGCCACGAACAGCACCGCAATCAGCGCCTTGATGTCGCTGAGGCGAATCGAGTTGCCGTAACCGGCGATGAGATCACGCAACTGTGCGTTCTTGTCTTTAGCCATCAAACGCTCCGAATTCGCCCGCGGCGCGCGCCCCGGCGTCAGGTAAACCAGACGTAGAGAAGCAAAAACAGGGTGAGGAAGATACAGACGATCGACAGGAGGAAGCTGATGCGGATGCACTGCGTCTTCCACCAAAGAATGCCGCACAGAATTGCGCAGCGCAGCTTCAACTGCTCGATGTCGTCCTCGGTCTCGGCGACGTTCTCGAAGTCTGCCGGCGTCAGGTTGCGCGCAACGCGGAAGTTTTTCGCGCCGCGTTTGGGATAGCGCGGAAGGAGGACCATGAATAAAAAAAAGTAGACGATCAGGAAAGGCGCCAGCACGAGTTCGACCGGCAGGTAACTCGGGAAGCGCGTGTAGTTGTAGAGGACCGATCCCATCATGAAGGCGACGAACAAAAACGCGATGTTCGCCTTGAAATCGCTCGCCCGGATCGCCTCGGTATATCCGGCGATCAGATTGCGATAGGGTTGGGTCGGCTGATTGGAAAGAGGTTGGTTCATCCGACCTTCGGACGCTCCCACTGGGCCAGGCGCGAGAGGCCTCCAAAGCCGGGGTTGCGGACGAACCCCGCGTCTTCAAACATGAAAATCGCGTGAAGCGCGACGGTCTGTCAAGTCGGTGCGTAGCAACGCTTGCAAGTCAGCCGACTGGCGGGACAAACTCCGGCGCGGCCGGAACACTCAGCCCTTTTTGGCCGAGCCGGCCCGTCAGCTCGCCTGATGGCCGCCGGTCAGCGGCACGAACGGGATGACCTTGCCGCCAAAGATGTCGGAGCGCGCGACCGAGATCTGTCCGTCACCGCCGGTCTTCTTGACCACCTTGAGGATGTGCTGCGCGCCGGGCGGACCGACGGGAATGACCATGATCCCGTCGGGCCTGAGCTGCTGCAGGAGCGGCGGCGGGATGTGGTCGATGCCGCAGGTGACGATGATCTTGTCGAACGGTGCGGCCTCCTGCCAGCCGTAATAGCCGTCGGCGCTGCGGGTCGCGATGTCGGAATATTCGCGATAGCCCTTGCCGATCAGCCGGTCGTAGACCCCGCGGGTGCGCGCGGCGAGTTCGGGGATGATCTCGATCGAATAGACGCGCGGCGTCAGATAGGTCAGAAGGGCCGACTGGTAGCCGGAGCCGGTGCCGATCTCGAGCACTTTCTCGCCGGGGCGCACCAGGAGCGCGCTCGTCATGCGGCCCATGGTGCCGGGCGGGGTGATGGTGACCCCGAAGCCGATGTCGAGATAATGCCCGACATAGGCCTGCTCCTTATCCGCGGGCAGGACGAATTCCTCGCGCGGCGTCATCAGGAAGGCGCGCTTGTCCTCCTTCGTCCACAGGTCGTTGAAGGCGAGCACCTCGCGATAGCGGTCGAATTCGACGTTCGAGGTATTTTGGCTCCTCGCCGCGGTTGGCCACCATCCAGGCGACGAAAGCCGCCTTGTCGGTCAGCGGCGGCCACATGTCGGTTCGGAATGGCGTCGCCGCCCAGGCCGGAAAGGCGGCGAGGCCGGCGGCTGCGCCGATCAGGAATTCACGTCTTTTCATAAAAACCTCTTCGATCGAAAGCGCTTCCGACACGCCGCCTCGATATGGTGGCGCGCCCGATAGGGGCGCGGACGCCTTATAGGCGGGCCGGCCGACAAAATCAGCCCCTAACGGAGTTTTTCCGCCAGGAACGCGCCGAGCTCCTGCCTCGATCGCTTGGCGGCGTCCGGATTGTATTTCAGGACCATGCCCATCACGCTCTTGCCGCCGGCGAAGGCCGGATCGTCGAAGCAATGGGCGGCGTTGGGGTAGATGACGAGCCTGACGGAGCCCGGGTTGTTCCGCGCCAGAGTTTGGCAGTCGGCGGCAGGCGTCACGCCGTCGGCTGAGCCGACCAGAATGAGCGTCGGGATCGCGAGCCGCTCGCCCGCCACGTTCGAACAGGGCGGATAGAAGGCCGCTGCGGCGCGGAATTTTGCGCCGTCGGGAATGGCGAAGGCGGATGCATAATGCGACGAGGCGATTTTGAGCGCCGTGTCCGCCCCTTGCGAGAAGCCGACCGCGGCGATCCGGGCGGGGTCGACATCGGGGAGGCGCGACAGATAGGCGAGCGCCCCATAGGCGTCGTTCAGGCCTTCGGGGAAATCGACGGCGCAGGTGTCCTTCAGGCCGCGCGTCGAAAAATCGTCGACGAACAGGGCGACATAGCCTTCAGCCACCAGCGTCGATTCGATGGCGCGGCGGTTGGACGGCAGTCCGAGGCAGGAATGCAGGAGGATCACGGCCGGGAACGGGCCGGCGCCTTTCGGCTTCGCCAGATAGGCCTGGAGGTCCGCTTCCGATTGCCCGCGCGGCGCCGCAGCCGGGAAGGTCACCCGCTCGTCCGCAGCGGCGGGCGAAGCGCATGCGAGCGCGGCAAGCGCGAGGCAAAGCAAAGCGAAACGACACAATCGGCTGACCTCCGCTCCGGCCGCGCGGCCCGAGCCTCACAAAGCCCGGCTCGATCAGCTCAGATTAACGAGCCCGCGCCCCTCCACCGCCTTCGGGCGGTCCCCCTTCCCCGCTTCGCGGGGGAGGAAAGCCGCGGGCGCCGCCTATCCTCCCTTGCGCAAAGCGCGGTGGAAGGGGGCAACACCGTCTCAACAGTGGGCTCGAAGCCGCCTATCACCGCGCCGATATCCAACGCGTCGTCGATCTCTTGGCTGCAGCTTGATCGCGCCGGCGCCTCAATGACAATGTTCGATTCGTTTTGTCTATGATCCCTCAGGTAAGAATCTATGCCTTTCCCCAGACGCCGCTGGGGAAAAGTAGCCCTGCGGGGCAGTCCCGCGATGTCAAGGTTGAGGGACGTGCTTGAGCGATTTATGGAAGCTTTGAGCTGCATCGATCAATGCCTTATCGGCGACGAGAGGCTCGAGCGCCTTCCGCTCCCATCCCGCGTCGGGAAGTCCATTGGTCGGGGGTATCGATCTGAACAAACCACGCCTGCGTCACGTCACCGAGGCTATTATCGCTCTGTCAGCCTCACCCGACGGCTTCACCGCCTCCGCACTCGCCGATCAGGTCCGCGCGCTCGGCAATCAAACCCTATCCGCCTACGGTCCCCGCCAAGCAGCCTACGATCTGAAGAAGCTCCGCGGTAAACAGATCGTCCGCCGGATCGGCTCGACGCGTCGCTATGAGCCCCTTCCGTCCGGTCTGCGGGCGATCACCGCCCTGCTCGTCCTTCGCAACAAGGCCATCAAGCCCCTCCTCGCCGCCGCTCAAGAGATCGCCCCGAACAACGGGGGCGAAACCCCCGAGCCATCGATCGCTACTACCTGGACCTGCAACGCGCCATGCAGGGCGTCTTTCATGAACTCGGGATCGCAGCCTAATGATCGACAACTTTTTTGTCGGGCTTCGCCCTTAAGCGACTAACCCGGAATGCCGGCCATCGGCGAGACGCCGAACAGCCATAGGTGCAGGCCGCCGAGCAGCGCCAGCCACAGGACGACGCCGAGCACGATCGCGCCGATCGTTGCGCCCCAGTTCGGCGCCGGATAGACCACGGCATTGCGGGCGTCGCGGCCGTAGGAGCTGACCAGATCAGCGACCGCCCAGACCAGAAACGCGCCGAACAGCACGAGGTCCGCCGCTGAACCGTTGGCGATGAGGTGGCCGGCAGCCCAGATCGCGACGCCCAAGACCATTGGGTGATGCGTTGCGACGGCGATGTGGCTCCTTTTGAAAATGTAGGCGCCGATCAGAATCAGGCTGATGAGCATCAGAAGGATGGTCGTATGGCGTGTCCAGATCGGCGGCACCCAGAGTTCGGCGGCGGCGTTCCAGCGCGCCTGCCCGAAGCCCCAGACGATGAGCGCCAAGCCGATCAGCGACAGGAGCGAATAAACGCCCTTCCACGGGCCCTCGCCGAGCCGCGCAATCGCCTTGGCGCGCCCGCCTTCCGCAATAATACGCGTCGAGTGAAGGCCGAGGAAAATTACCAAGCCGAGCACGAGCACCGCCATCGACATCCGCCTTTCACTGAACGGCCCTGCCCGGCAAAACTAGTCGGCTCGGCAAGCCTGTGACAAGGGCGTTGCGGACGGGTCAGTTCCGGCTCTATTGGGAGAAGTTCCCACGAAGGCGATGAAAATCTTGTTGACCTCCCCACAGTCCCTCGCGCCAGCGCGAACGACGCCGCAAATCGGCGCCCGCAGTGGCTGAGGCGCCGGCGGACGATCGCCTCTATCCCGCGCGGCCGATTTTCGCGGTCTCCGTCGCGGTGTTCCGCCAGGGGCGGGCGCTCGTCGGGCGTCGCGCGCGGGCGCCGCTTGCAGGTCGCTTTTCTCTGCCCGGCGGGGTTGTCGAAGTCGGCGAGACCCTGGTCGAGGCGGCGAAGCGCGAACTCTTCGAGGAAGTCGGCGTCGAGGCTGAGATCCTCGGCTTCAACCGGCACGTGGAGCCCATCCTGCGCGAGGGCGGCCGGGTTCGCGCGCATTTCGTCATCGCCTCGTTCGTGGGCCGTTGGACAAGGGGCGAGGCGCGGATCAGCAAGGAGATCGACGCGGTCGCCTGGATCGAACCGGAAGCCTCAGGCAGCCTTATGACGACGCCGGAACTCGGCGAGATTTTGGAAAGCGCCCGCCGCATCGAACGGGAGTGGCGGTGAGGCGGGTCGTGATCGCCATCGCGTGCGTCGGAGCGCTTTTGGCGGTCAACGCTTGGGCGGCCGGAGCGCCTGCGCCGAAGCCCGATGCCAAGTCCGCGCCGACTGCGGGCGCGCCGAACGCGGGCGCGCCGAACGTTCCCCCTGCGCCGCCGGAGCCGCCACCGCCTTACGAGCCGCAGCTTTTGAGAATGGCCGAGATTATGGGCGCACTCACCTATCTGCGCGACCTGTGCGGCGCGCACGACGGGGCCGAGTTCCGCTCGAAAATGAAGTCGCTTCTCGATGCGGATGGTTTCGACGAGTTGCAGCGCGATCTGCTTGCCGGGGCGTACAATCGGGGATTTGAAGGCTACAGCCTGACTTATCGCACATGCACCCCGGCGGCGGGCGAGGTCATCGCCCGCTATCTTGCGGAAACGGCGCGGATCGCCAAGGAACTCGCTGGCCGGTTCGGCAGCTAGAGCAGACTCCGATCAAGTTTCAAATTGTATCATATCTCTGGGTGGAATCTTCCTCCACTGGTGAAACGCGCCTTCGGAGCCGGAGTGTGTAGAACATACCAAGAACATATCACGTGCTCTTGTCAAGAGGTTGTTCTTCTTCGGGGTCGTGTCCGAGTTTGAATTGCGGGCGCCGGGCCGGAAGGACGCCGAAGGACCGTCCCGGACGGCCACAAACCAGACGATCACCCTCGCGGGTCTCGCGCCTTCGAGGGCTTGCGGCGCCGAAGGCCTACGACCGGCCGATCAACGCCGCCCCGTTCGAGGAATGGGTGGAGACGTATCTCGTTTCCACCTCTCGCCAAGCGTTATCGTCGTGATGGACAATTTGCTTGCCCCACAAGGAGCGCGGATCGAGCAACCGATCAATTCCGCCGCCGCTGAATTGCGATATCTGCCGCCTGCGCCGACATCTTCAAACCCGCCGAATGCACAAATTCCTTCGCCGCCTGCGGTTACTATACAACTTGATCAGAGTTTGCTTTCGTCGTCTGGCGCACGCGCTCCTTGAAGCGGATTATAGCTTGCGGGGCGATGCGACGCCTGGGCGTCGCGCCTCCCGTGAAGCTGAACCCGAGGAACTTGCGCTGTGACGGCGGCGCGACCGCTCTTGGGCGGAGATTGGAAAAAGCCAGACCGATCCGTCGGGCTCCTACCCGCTATCGAAAATCCGTGTACGACCAGGGCCGTCGGTCGCGGCCAACACTGAAAGACTCTGGATCGGGGCTTTTCTCAAAGAGAGCTTCGGCTCTAATAGGGTTTTACCCGGGCGACGAAGAGGCCGTCTTGGCATTCTCTGTGGGCGGGTCCAGACGGAGGTCGGCTTTTTAGAACCCGAACGACTTACTTGACGCAAGCCTGCGCGGTTCCTAGGTCTGGGTAAAGAGTGGCGAGTTCCGCCACGTGAACCTGAGGGGACCATGTCCGATACGGCCAAAGTCACCGACCAAAGCTTCGAAGCCGACGTTATCAACTCCATAGAGCCGGTAGTCGTCGATTTCTGGGCTGAATGGTGCGGCCCATGTAGGTTAATTGCCCCAGCTTTGGAGGAAATCGCCTCTGAAATGAAGGGAAAGATCAAGATCGCCAAGCTTAACGTCGATGAAAATCCTGGCGTAGCAAATAAATATGGAATTCGTTCGATTCCGACACTGTTGCTGTTCAAGGACGGTAAACAGATTGGTACAAAGGTGGGAGCAGGCCCCAAGTCGGAACTGTTCAACTGGATCAATGTGACGATTTAGTGCTCGGGCTCGCGCTGACTTAGGAAGGGTCGCGGCTGGACACAGGTCTCCGTTAGGCGAAGCGCCGGGAAGTGCGGTTGTAGATCGCGCACGCATTGCTCGGATTGACAGTCGGAGACGGAAGGCGCCCGCGCAGCCATAGCCCTCAAGACGGAGGCAAAGTGTCGGGCTCACCAGGCGCGTTCATCGTCCGCTGAATTGCACGTAGCGCGACTGGCAACGGCCCACTTCGGCGACCTCGCGCGGATCCGGCCGCCTTCCTCGAAGCGCAAGTGATTTCGGCGATTCAATCGGCCCCCGGACTAGGCGTGTATACGTCTCCCGGTTGCATCAGAGCCCACATCCGTCCGGGACTGTACACCTGAGGTTGTGCGGAGTATGGCGTCCCGGAAGGGAATCGAACCCCTGACCCCAGGTTTAGGAAACCTGTGCTCTATCCTGCTGAGCTACCGGGACCAACCGCGCAAAGTCTCTCAAAGGCGGGCCGGAGGCTCGCCCTCAAAGCAACAAGTCGATAGCATGGATTCCAACTCCGCGCACCGGTTACGAGAGCGATTGCGGCCCTTCGCCTCCGGAGCCGGTGTCTGGCTCGTGGTGATCGGCGGTGCACTCGGTTTCATTTCCCCCGCTTTCGGCGGCTGCGGATCGCCGGCCGGGGCCGTTCAGGTCGTCGCCGTCGACGAGCGGCTCGACATCGTGCTGGCCGATGGCAGGCTCGTCAGGCTCGGCGGGCTGGATATGCCCGCACCGGAGCGCGGCGATCCTCGGACTGCAAGGATGGTGCGCGACTTTCTTAACGCCCGTCTTGTGGGCCGCGAGGTGGAACTTGATCTCTTCGTCAATGGAACGGATCGTTGGGAACGAACGGTAGCCGACCTGTCGGCTCCCGAAGTCCCAGGCGAGACGGCCACCTCAGCCGAGTTGATTGCATCGCTCCTGCTGCGAGTGGGTTACGCACGCGTCAAACCCGAGTGGGAGGCCCGCAGTTGCGCGGCCGCTCGCCTTACGGTCGAAGACGGCGCGCGGCGCGCAAAGCTCGGGATGTGGCGCGATCCGGAATATGCCGTCGTCCCGTCGTTCGAAACGGCAGCGCTTCGTCGCCGTGACGGAAAATTTGTTGTGATCGAAGGACGCGTCCGCAGGGTTGGCTTTGGGCGTTCGCGCCTTTATCTTGATTTCGGCGGTTATGACGGCCTGACGATCGTCGTCGCGCGCAAGCTGGAAAAAGCGTTCGCGAAGGCAGGTCGTCCGGTAGAAGCGCTCGCTGGGGAGGCCATTCGGGCGCGAGGCGTCGTCGATGATCGGTTTGGTCCGAGACTCGAGGTTAGCGAGCCGACCATGATCCAAATTTTGCGTCGCTCCGACGCGCGAGGGCGGACAAGTTGCATCGATGAACGAGGGGGTTGCTGAACACCTGAAGCGGCCGGTCTGCGCGGCAGGAGTCTGGCGGCGCCTATTCGTCATCGTGGCCGGCGCGCTGAGCCTGGGCGTGACCGCCTGCGCGTCGATCGACGCTCCGGCGCCTCCGTCGAGCCCAGCGCCGAAGGCGGCCGGGTCGCTGCCGACTGCCCCCCCGAACCCGGAACGCAAGCGGTTGTTGCAGGCTTTCGGCGGCGAATACCATGCGCCGCCGATCGAAAACTACCTCAACGGCGTGCTTCTCAAACTGGCTCCGGCGTCGAACGTGTCCGCTCAGCCCTACCGCGTCACCTTGCTCAATTCGCCAGTCGTCAACGCTTTCGCCCTCCCGTCTGGGGACATCTTCGTAACCCGTGGACTTCTCGCCCTCGCCGACGACACATCGGAGATCGCCGCGGTGATGGCGCACGAGATTGCGCATGTCACCGCGCGCCACGCGGCGCAGCGAGCTGAATTCGAGAAGACCGCCGCGCTATTTACGCGGGTAAATGCCCAAGTGCTGGAGCACGCCCAGGCCGACGACGAGGCCCAGGCGCGTTCGAAACTGTCGATCGCCAGCTTTTCCCGCCAACAGGAATTCGAAGCCGACCGGATCGGCATCAAAGACCTGGCCAGCGCCGGCTACGACCCCTACGGCGCAGCGCGATTCCTCACAGCGCTAGGCGAATGGAGCGCCCTCCGGGCGTCGATCTCTGGAGCCGGATCGGCCAATCAGCCGGACATGATGGCGACGCATCCGTCGACGCCCGAGCGGGTCGCCCAAGCCGAAGCGGAAGCCCGCCAGATTGAGCCGCCGGGGGTCGGAGCGACCGGCGGCGGCTCCTATCTCGCGACAATTGATGGCCTCGCTTTCGGCGACGACCCCTCCCAGGGGATCGTTCGTGGGACCGAGTTTGTTCATCCAAAGCTCGGTTTCGCCTTCGAAGCCCCCGAAGGGTTCACGTTGGAAAACCGGTCGACCGCTCTTATCGGGGTCGGCGAGGCGGGCGGCGAGGCGCTTCGCCTCGACAGCGTCGCGACCGCCGATTCGACGCCCGTCACAAGCGCGATCGCCTCCGGCTGGATCGACGGTCTCAAGACGACCCAGGTCGAAGCCATGCAAATCGACGGCCTCGAGGCGGCAACGGGGGTCGCGCATGGCGACCAGTGGAGCTTCCGGCTCGGCGCCGTTCGGCTCAAGGGCAGGCTTTACCGGCTGATCTTTGCCGCCCACACCCTGTCTCCCGCGGTCGACGAACGCTTCCGCGCTTCGCTTCAGTCGTTCCGTTTGGTCAATTCTCGGGACTCGGCGCTGGCCGCGGCGCAGACGATCAGAATCGTCACGGCGGAAAGCGGCGACACGCCGGATACAATGGCGGCGCGGATGGCGTTCTTGCCGCAAGCGCTCGACCAGTTTCTGATCCTCAACGGTCTCGAGCGCGGCGCCTCGCTCGCCCCTGGTCAGCGCTACAAGATTGTGGTGCGATGAATGCCGATCGATGATTGAGGCTGGGTGCCGTCGCCTCCCGCCGCAGATCGTGGTTGCAACCCACAATGCCGGGAAGCTGCGCGAAATCCGCGAGCTTCTCGCGCCCCACGGCATCCATGCTTTCGGCGCGGCGGAACTGAACCTCGGCGAGCCCGACGAGACCGGCGTCACTTTCCGTGACAACGCTACGCTCAAGGCCAAAGCGGCTGCGCGCGCTTCCGGCCAACCGGCGCTCGCCGACGACTCCGGGCTATGCGTCGTGGCGCTCGGCGGCGCCCCGGGCATTTACTCCGCCCGATGGGCGGGCGGGAGCAAGGACTTCGGCGCCGCGATGAGCCGCATCTACGAAGAATTGCTCGTCCGCGGCGCTCCGCGGCGTTGGCGGGCGCATTTCATCAGCGCGCTGGCGATTGCCTGGCCGGCCCGCCGCAGCGATGTCTTCGAGGGCCGAGTTGACGGCGATCTCGTTTTCCCCCCGCGGGGGTCGTTCGGCTTTGGCTACGATCCCATTTTCAGGCCCGCCGGCCACGATCGCACGTTCGGCGAAATGACCGCCGAGCAGAAGCATGGAATTCCGCCGGACGGTTCGCTCGCCCTGTCGCATCGAGCAAGAGCATTCCAGAAATTCGCCCGCGCTTATCTCTAAAGCGCGGGTTGCCTCGGGCGTCTGGCCACCGCAGTGTCGGGCAAATCGTCTTCCAAAACGAAGCCGACGCTGCTTGAATTCGCCCACAAATTCCACGCCATAGCGAAACAATCCGTCCCCTCAACCTGAACCTCTTGCCGCTTGCTCAAGAGTTCAAATGCTTGTTCGACCTGCGGCGGCATGCTACGCGACGCGCGCAAGACCTTCGATTTCGGGAACAACGGGCGAGGGACGCTCGGACGAATTGAACAATGGAGTACGCAATGGCGGCCGATCAGAGCGGCGACGGACCCGTTTCGGACGCGAAATCCGAAATTTTCCGTTTTGGCGCAGTATACGAAGGATCTTTCATTCGAGAATCCCAATGCCCCGCGGACATTGGGGCCACAGCAAAATGCGCCAAATCTATCCGTCCAGATCAACGTAAACGCGCGCCAACTTGCGCCGAACGATTTCGAAGTAAGCCTGATGCTCGAGGGAGGCGCTGGCCAAGGGTCCGAAACGATGTTCAAGTTCGAGCTCAACTACGCCGGGGTGTTCCGGATCGAGAACTTTCCGCCAGAACAGGTGCAGCCGGTCGTGATGATCGAAGGGCCGCGGATGTTGTTTCCTTTCGCCCGGCAGATCATCGCCGAAGCGGTGCGCGGGGGCTCGTATCCGCCGCTCTACCTCGATCCAATTGATTTTCACGCGCTTTACTTGCAGCGGTTGGCGGCTGCCGGCGGACAACAGCAGCAACAGCCCGCGTGATCGACCGCTCAAGGACTTCGAGTCGGTTGAGGCGGATAGCAAAGCCAGACCGCCGCGTCGCCGAGCGTTTGGACATGAGCCATGTGTGCGGACGCCTCGTCCGCATCGATGAGGCGGCTCCGCGGTCCCCGCGGTCCGACCGGTTGGGGAGCCGCGATCCGGATCGTTGTCCGAGAGCTCTCGCGCGATCCGTCAAGGGATAGCGAACGCTGATGGCCGCCAGTCAATTCGCAGTAGATTTCAACTAAAATTTCCGCATCAAGCAGCGCGCCATGCTTCACTCGTCGCGACCGATCGATGCGATAGCGATCGCAGAGCGCATCGAGACTGTTCGGCGCTCCGGGATGCTTTCTACGAGCGAGCGTTAGAGTATCGACAACGCGGTCCATTTCAATTTGATTTCGTCCAAGCCTCGCAAGTTCTGCGTTCACAAAGCGAACGTCGAATTCTGCGTTGTGGATGACCAACGGCGCCTCTCCGATGAAGGAGAGAAAATCATCGACGACATTGGCAAATGTCGGCTTGCCCTTGAGAGCAGCTGCGGTATGGCCGTGTATTCGAACTGCATCGTCGGGAACGTCACGTTCGGGATCAATGAGTTGATGGAATACCCTTCCGGTCAGGACCTGATTCACAATTTCCACCGCGCCTATCTCAAGTACACGATGCCCCTCGGAGGGGTTAACTCCCGTAGTCTCAGTGTCCAATACGATTTCGCGCATGATGGTCCTTGCGTCCGTTCAGTCCGGCGGTGCACCTCATGAATTGGCCCACTTGAGCCCGCGTCTTGTCGTGGCTTCCGCTCGTGTCAATGACAAAGTGGCTACGGCGTCGTTTCTCGAAATCATCCATCTGCCTTAAGAGGACTAAATTGAGTTTCTCTTCGGACATGCCGTTACGAGCCAAAGCCCGTGCGCGTTGGATCGACTCCGCCGCGCTAACAACGACGATGATGTCGACGGCTGCCTGTCCTCCCGCCTCAAGCAGCAAAGGCACATCGACGACGATAAGTCGTCGCCCCTCGGAGGCAGCCTGGTTCACAAATCGAGAACGAGCTGCGGCGACAACAGGATGCACAAGACTTTCGAGGCGATTTAGCGCCTCGGTGTCGTGAAGCACGAAGTTCGAAAGCCGCTCGCGATCCACTCGACCTTCGACAAGCACGCCTGGAAAGACGTCCTCAACCGCCTTTGCTCCATCGCCGTTATAGAAATCTCGCACCGCCGCATCAGCGTCGAACACTGGTGCGCCGAATTCAGCGAACATAGAAGCGACGGTCGATTTCCCCATTGCTATCGAACCCGTCAAGCCGACGACGATCACCGGCTCCCCTCTCGCGCCGCCAGTATGTCCGCCTCGATCAGCCCGCGCAGAGCCGGTTTGACCTCGAGGCGACGGCCGAACGATTGCTGAAAGGTCAGTATCGCTTGGTGCAGCAGCATTTCGAGTCCTTTCCATGCCGTCGCCGCCGGCGCGTAATATAATCGATGATTCCAAATGTGCCGCCACCGCTGCACGCACTCGTGCGCAGTTGCAAGAAGACTTTCCACATGAATCTTGGCGCCGCAAAGCAATCCGCCCCGCGCCGCGGCACAAAACCGTCGATTGGAGCCTGGGCTACGGTGCGCCTCATGATGGCAAGGGTAGGCGGCGCAGGGAGAGCTTCTCCAAGATCCAATCCGCGACCAGGCCGAGGCCTGCGGCGGCCATTCGGACGTCTGGAGGCGTCATGAAGCCGCCGTTCCGCTTTCGCGCCCGCGCCTGACATGGCAAATGCCATATCCATGGCCAGCCCCGACGACATAGGCTCCGTGCGGCGTCGCCCCCAGGTGCGCCGCATTATATTGCGGGATTTTCGCTCCTACGCGACGCTCGATATGGCGGTTGACCGCCGCCTTGTCGTCCTCAGCGGCGAGAATGGCGCCGGCAAGACCAATCTTCTTGAGGCCATATCGCTGCTTTCGCCTGGCCGCGGGTTGCGCCGGGCGCAATTCGCGCAATGCGCAAGGAACGACGGCGCCGGCGGCTTTTCGCTGTCGATTGAGGTTGAAGAGGACGGCGGACGCCATCAGCTCGGCTCGGGCTGGGCCCAGGCGGATGGCGACGAGACGCGGACGAACCGCATCGATCGCACTCCGGTTTCTTCATCGCGGGCCTTTAGCGATCATGTGCGCGTCGTCTGGCTGACGCCCGCGATGGATTCGCTTTTTTCCGGTCCGGCGAGCGATCGGCGCCGCTTCCTCGACCAATTCGTTCTCGCCATCGACCCCAGCCACGGTTCGCGGGTCAGGCAATTCGAGCGGGCGCTACGGGGGCGCAATCGCCTGCTCGAAGGGGGCCGGCGCAACGCCACCTGGCTCGATTCGATCGAACGCGAGGTGGCGGAACTCGGCGTCGCAGTCGCGTCGGCGCGACACGAATGCCTGAGCCGGCTCGAAGCGCTGATTGCGGCCGATCGGGACGACGCCTCGCCATTTCCCTGGGCGCGGCTCGCGTTCGAAGGGGAGTTCGAGGCGCTTGCCGCCGGCGAACCCGCGATCAAAGCCGAAGACCGCTATCGCGGGATTTTGCGGGACAATCGCGGCCGAGACGCAGCAGCCGGACGAACGACGATCGGTCCCCATGTCTGCGATCTGGCGGTCTGGCACGGTCCGAAGGATGCGCCAGCGTCGATCGCCTCGACCGGAGAGCAGAAGGCTTTGCTCATCGGACTCGTGCTCGCGCATGCGCGGCTCGTCGCTGACACGTCTGGCATCGTCCCGATCGCGCTCCTGGATGAGATTGCGGCCCATTTCGATCAGCGCCGCCGGGCGGCGCTGTTCGAACTCCTTGGAACGTCTGGGCGGACAAGTGTTCGTCGCCGGCGCGGACTCCATGGCTCTTGCCGATCTCGAGGGACGCGCGCAGACGTTCGTGGTTTCGGCGGGAACCGCGGGCCTGTCGAAACTCGAGAGCAGGTCGGCTTAAGCGTGACCCGCATCGGTCGAGAGCATTCCGAGGCGGATACCGAGCTTCTTCAGGGCCCGATCGTATTTGTGAGCGTCGTCCGCATCAAAGATCAGGGCCGAATCGGCCGGGCAGGTCAGCCAGCCGTTGGCGAGGATCTCGCTTTCCAGCTGACCGGAACTCCATCCCGCGTAGCCGAGAGCCAGCACCGCTTGAGCTGGACCCGTTCCGCCAGCGATAGCGCGAAGGATGTCGACGGTCGCCGTCAGACAGACGCCGTCCGTGATTTTGACCGTCGAATCCGTCGATCCGTAGTCGGGAGAATGAAGTACGAAGCCACGCCCGGTCTCGACCGGTCCGCCGCGAACCACCCGGATAGTTTCCGCTGGAACCCGGATTGCCTGTTCGCCGGGAACAATGCCGAGCTGCACCAGCAGCTGGCCGAAATCGATTTCATCGGCCCGCTGGTTGATGATCAATCCCATCGCCCCGTCTTCGCGATGGGCGCAAAGATAGACGACCGAGTGCGCGAACGGGCCGCCGCGCAACGACGGCATTGCGATGAGGAACTGGCCTTCCAGACTGGTTGAGGGCGCAGGATCTGCCCGTCTCATGTTTGCCTCCGGGGCCGAGCCCGGCATGATCGTTTTTCGATGTTAGTCGAATTCCGGGTCGGCGTATACAGAGGGAAGATGACCCCAGGTGGGCCGGATGCGGACAAGGGTTAGGCATGGTCAGGCGGACGATCCAGTTTTCCGTTATCGCATTCGGCGTGCTGACGGCCTCAGCTTGCTTGGCCGACGAATTCTCGACCGAATGGGCGGCGAGCGCCAAATCGCAAGCGCGCCTCATCGCGGCGGACGAGGGTCTGGCCGGCTTTGAGATCCGGCTCGCGCCGGGGGCGATCACATATTGGCGCGATCCCGGCGATGCTGGCGTACCGCCGTCCTTCGACTTCTCCGGCTCGGAGAACGTCGCCCGGGTCGAGCCGATCTTCCCCGCCCCACAACGAATCACCGAATCCGATGGCAGCGAGGCATTCGGCTATGAAAGTCGCGTCCTTCTGCCGCTTCGGATCGAGCGTCGCGATCCCGCAAAGCCCGTGACTCTTGCCGTTCACGCCAATTATGCGGTTTGCGAAAAGGTCTGCCTGCCGGCGCAAGCGCGTCTCAGGTTGACCCTGTCGGGCGCGGCCTCACCTTATGCGAGCCTTGTCGAGGCGACCCTCGCTGCGACGCCGCACCCCGTTCCTGCCAAGGAATTCGGCGATCTTTCGCCTAACGGCGTCGACGCCTGGCAGCTTTGTGCGGCGCATCAGGCGGGAACGTCACGCGATCTCTTCGTCGAGACCCCGGAAGGCTGGAGGATCGCCGTCAAGCCGACGTCGACAGATGCGACCCGCGACTGCTTCAAGTTGACGCTGCTTGAAAAGCCGAAGGACGCCGGTCTGCCAGTCGCTTTACGGCTGACGATGACCGGAGGTCAGGGGCCGATCGAGACGATGATGGAAGCCGAGCCGCCGAGATAGCCTCATTGCCGTTCCCGGCGGGTTGCGCCGTCGATCGCAAAGCGGTCGACAAAGCCAATTGCGCCAGTCAGGCTGCAGGCGCATGATTCGCTCCATGGTGCAACGATCTGGGGACAAGCGGCTCGAGGATTTTCCGCCGCCGGCGCCGGCGAACGCGCGTGGGCGCCGCGGCGGTTCCCTAAACGTTCCAGCCTATCTCGAGGGCCTCAACAATGAGCAGCTCAGCGCCGTCGAAGCGTTGGAGGGGCCGGTTCTCGTGCTTGCCGGCGCCGGGGTCGGCAAGACGCGCGTTCTGACCTCGCGCATCGCCCATCTGATCGCATCAGCTCGGGCGCGCGCACACGAAATACTCGCGGTCACCTTCACCAACAAGGCGGCGCGGGAGATGCGCGAGCGCGTCAGCCTCTTCACTGGACTGGCGGAAGGAATGCCATGGCTCGGCACCTTTCATTCGGTCTCTGTGAAGATCCTCCGGATGCATGCCGAACTCGTCGGCCTCCGTCCAAGCTTCACCATCCTGGACTCGGACGATCAGCTCAGATTGGTCAAACAGATATTGCAGGCGGAAAATCTCGACGACACGCGCTGGCCAGCGCGGTCGCTGGCGAGCATGATCGACGGCTGGAAAAATCGGGGGCTCGATCCGAGGCACGTGCCGGCGAACGAGTCCGCTTCTTTCGCAGGTGACAGGGGAGCCGCGCTGTACGGCGCCTATGAGGCGCGTCTCAAGGCGTTGAACGCCGTCGACTTCGGTGGCCTGTTGCTCGAATCTCTGCGGTTGTTCCGCGAGCAAGGCGACATCCTCGCAAGCTTCCAGCGCAGATTCCGCTACATTCATGTCGACGAGTACCAGGATACGAACGTCGTCCAATATCTCTGGCTACGCCTTCTCGCTCAGGCCAACGGCAATCTCTGCTGCGTCGGCGACGACGACCAATCGATTTACGGCTGGCGTGGGGCCGACGTGCACAACATATTGCGGTTCGAGACGGACTTCCCTGGGGCGAAGGTCATTCGCCTCGAGCGCAACTACCGCTCCGGCGGACACATCCTCGCGGTCGCCTCCGGACTCATCGCCCACAATCAAAGCCGGTTGGGAAAGACGCTGTTCACCGACGCCCCGTTGGGCGAGCGTCCAACCGTGATCGGGGTCTGGGACAGCCAGGAGGAGGCCCGTGTCATCGGCGAGTCGATCGAGTCGGCGCAAAGGGCCGGCGTCTCGCTCGACGATATCGCAATCCTCGTGCGCGCCTCCTTCCAGATGCGCGAATTCGAGGAGCGCTTTATCGCTCTCGGCCTGCCCTACAAGGTGATCGGAGGGCCCCGCTTCTACGAGCGGACCGAAATCCGCGACGCGCTCGCCTATCTACGCTGCATTACTCAGCCCGACGACGATCTGGCGTTCGAACGCATCTACAATAGACCCAAGCGCGGACTTGGCGAAGCCACTCTGTCCACCCTGCACGAATACAGGCGCCGGGCCGGCATCTCCCTCATGCGCGCGGCGAAAGTGCTGGTGGAGACGGAAGAGCTGAAAGCTCGTCAGCGCCAGATTCTGCGCGACCTTGTGGCGCAATTCGATCGCTGGACGATTCGCGCTGCCGAAATCCCGCATGAAGAGTTGGCGCAACAGGTTCTCGAGGAAAGCGGCTATGTCGACATGTGGAAGGCGGAGCGGACGCCGGACGCAGCCGGCCGCCTCGACAATCTCAAGGAACTCGTCCGCTCGATGGGTGAGTTCCCCGACCTCACTTCCTTCCTCGAGCACGTATCGCTCGTGATGGACGTCGAGGGACCCCAGCAAGGCGCGCGCGTCTCCGTGATTACCTTGCACGGGGCGAAAGGTCTTGAATTCGAAATCGTCTTCCTGCCCGGATGGGAGGAGGGGCTGTTTCCGCATCAGCGATCGCTTGAAGATAATGGCCGGGCGGGGCTGGAGGAAGAAAGGAGGCTCGCCTACGTGGGACTGACACGGGCGCGACGCGAGGCGAAAATCTACTATGCGGCGAACAGGCGCATCCGGGGTCTTTGGCAAACGTCTCTGCCATCGAGGTTCATCGGGGAACTTCCTGCAGAGCATGTTGAATTCGAGGACGTTGCCGCCGCCTCAGGCTATGGCGACTTCGGAGGCTCCCGTTTCGACGCGTTCTCCGGCGCGTCCGGTTCCCGCTACGATACGCCGGGCTGGCGCAGAGCCGTCCAGAATACGCGAAGCGACCATAAATCCGGCAAAGCACAGGGCGGTTCAGCGCGGGAACAAACAATCACTCTAACCTCGTCAGACCGGACTTCTTCCAATTTGCCCGTGGGTGCTCGGGTGTTCCATCAAAAATTTGGATCGGGCAGCGTCGTCAGCGTAGACGGCCAGAAAGTGACCGTCGACTTCGACAGCGCCGGCCGAAAGCTTGTAATGGAAAGCTTCGTCACAGCCCGGCGCTAGGACCGCCGTCGCTCTCCCGCGCTGAGGAGGTGTCTGCAGATGCCTAATTGACCTAATTGGTATCCGGATGTTCCTCGAAAATCTTAGATACTAAACCGTTGATCTGATGTATAAATACACCGAGCTAACGTAGCTCGCCTATCGTGACTTCGTCACAAAAACATATTGATTTGGTCAGTTATATCCCCCGATACTTCGCCTTGTCAGCAGGAAGCCAGGACAAAGTCTCAATCGCATACTCTGTGGACTGGTCGATAAAAACTTCGCCAAATATCGCGCGGGAACGCTGGATCGCAGACGCAGTCGGCTTTTTTTCGGCCCTGAAGGCGAGCGTCTGGCGATGGGGCTCGCGGAGGTCCAAGCTGGTCGGTTTGCTTCCGCGTGGGATCGGTTGGAGGGCTCATGGAGGGCTCGGTCCCCACTTGGCAACCGCGTTTCTCACCGCCATGATCCCAGCCGGGAGACGAGGAAGTGATCAACGAGATCTGAGGAGAGCGTCGAATTTGACAGCACCTGAAGACGACGCGGCGCATGTGCTGGTTGTCGACGACGATCGCCGGCTACGTGAGCTGTTGTCCAGCTACCTTGTGAAGAACAAGCACCGCGTCACCGTAGCGGCGACGGCCGCGGAAGCGCGCGGCTTCCTCGACGGCCTGGCCTTCGACATCATCGTGCTCGACGTGATGATGCCGGGAGAGAGCGGTTTTGACTTCGCGACCGAACTGCGTTCACGCTCCCAAGTCCCGATTCTCATGTTGACCGCGCGCGGCGATCCGCATGATCGCGTGCGAGGTCTCGAAATCGGAGTCGACGACTACCTCGCCAAACCGTTTGAGCCTCGCGAACTTCTGTTGCGAATTGGCTCCGTGCTTCGGCGTGCTCGGGCGATGCCGATCGGAAAGCCCGGAGCGGCGCTCGTGCGCTTCGGACCTTATACGTTTTCGCTGGAGAGGGGCGAACTGCGCGCGGGCGAGGAGCTCATAAAAATAACTGATAGAGAACGTGAAATACTCCGGCTTTTAAGCGCCAACGCAGGCTCGAGCGTTTCGCGGGAGGCGCTGTCGGATTCCGGCGGGACGGCTCAAGAACGGACAATCGATGTTCTCATAAACCGGCTGCGACGCAAAATCGAGCAGGATCCAGCCAATCCTGCGTATCTACAAACGGCAAGGGGAGCCGGCTATCGTCTGGTCTCTGACGGATGAGTTCTCGACTGCCGTTTGCGACCCTGCGCCTGTTCGCCCGCACCCGCAACCTGTGGCGGCGTGTTGCGCGGGGTCTTGCGGAAATGCTGCCGAAGGGCCTCTACAAGCGCTCGCTGCTCATTGTCATTTTGCCCATGGTGCTGTTGCAGACCGCGGTCACCTTCGCATTCATGCAACATCACTGGGAGCTGGTCACGCGACGGCTCTCTGAGGCGGTGGCCAGAGACATCGGCGCCCTGACTGACCTCTACCAGAAACTTCCGCCGGGCGACGATAACGCGTTTCTCGCGAATCTCGCTGCGGAGAGGTTCCGGATGGACGCCACGCTCCTACCGGCGGGTCCGCTGCCTCCTCCCATGCCGAGGTCTTTCTTCGACGCGCTGGACCCGCTGACGCGCACTCTGCCCAGCGAGATCAAAGCGCATGTCCGTGAGCCATTTTGGGTCGACACGGTCGGCCGCTCCGGCCTTATGGAGATTCGAGTCGACCTTGGCGACCGCGTGCTGCGGCTGGTGACGCGCCGCTCGCTCGCCTATGAGGCGAACGCTCATATTTTCGTCCTGTGGATGCTCGGCGCGATGATCGTTCTGTTGACGGTCGCGATCATTTTCCTGCGCAACCAGAATTCGGCCGATTCTGAGGCTGGCGAACGCGGCCGAGGATTTCGGAAAGGGTCGAGACGCCGACTTCAGCCCGCACGGCGCCCGCGAGGTCCGTCAGGCGGGGCATGCCTTCATTGAGATGAAGCGCCGAATCGAGCGGGCGACCGAACAGCGCACCGCGATGCTCAACGGCGTCAGTCATGACCTGCGGACAATCCTGACCCGCTTCAAGCTTTCGGTTGCCTTGCTGGACAGTTCCGCCGACAGCGATCTGTTGCAAAAGGACGTCGACGAGATGGGGCGGATGCTCGAGGGATATCTCGCCTTCGCCCGTGGCGACTCGACCGAGGGTTCGACCGAGACCGACATCGGCGCTTTGCTGGCGGACCTGCGCGCCGACGCACAACGGCACGGGGCCGCGGTCACCCTCGAAACGAACGGCAATCTCGCCATTCCGGTGCGCCCGGTGGCGATGAAGCGCTGCGTCGGCAATCTCGTCGCCAACGCCCAACGCCATGCCGATAACGTACGGATCATGGCGAAACGCGAGCCCCGGTTCGTCTCCATCGTCGTCGACGACGACGGAATCGGCATTCCGCCGCCCTATCGTGAGGACGTATTCCGTCCATTCTATCGCTTGGACGAAGCGCGCAATCAGGACGAAAGCGGAGCCGGCTTGGGTCTCGCCATCGCCAGGGATATCGCCCGATCCCACGGAGGCGACATTACCCTGTCGGATAGTCCTCTCGGCGGACTCCGGGCTGCCATTCGCATCCCGGTCTGACGAAAAATTGCCTCTTCCGAAGGGGACATTCCTACTTTGCCAAAAGTGGACATTCTCATGTTGCGCTAGAGAGAACCTAAGCCTAGGAGGGCGTCGGATAGCCGAGGAGCGATACGCGGCGGCTGTGTGCGATCGGTGTAGACCAAGGCCGGTCCGTCGAGGCGATAGTTGCCGGTCCAGGCGATTTGGAAGCTGGTGTCGGTTTCGTCAAAGGCGATGGATTCCGGATCGCCGTCGGGGGCGAGGCGGGCGGCGAGGTGATCGGAGGGGTCGAGGAGCCAAGCATCGCCTGTTTCGGTCGAGAACAGGACAAGCTGGTCGACGGCGACGACGCGCCCGTCATGAGCGGCGGCCCGTCGCTGGATGGAGCGAATCTCGCCGGCGAGTCGAAGCCGAGGACGGTTGCGCATAGCTTTGCCCGATCTGGTTTGGATCGACCGTTGCGGGGGCGAAGCCATGGACGTCTTCACCAAGCTGTTCGGCGAGTTCCTGGTCTTCGTCTATCACTGCTTCGATCGGATTGTCATTCACGGCTATCTGACGGCGCTGTCGCGGCCCGAGCTGGTCGTCCACTTCTTCCGTGAGATCGTCGGGGTGGCGGAGGTCAGCAAGGAGGCGCTGAGCCAGCGGACGGCCGATTACCAGAATTGGGTGGAAGCCTATGCGCGCAATCATTCGATCTCAATCGAGTGGGCCGAGAAGGGAGTGCGCAAGGAGGACCACGTCCTGCCCTGGCTGCGCCGCATGGCGAAGCGCAATGCCTACGGCGTCTACTTCATCTTCAAGAGCATGGAGCAAGGGCCGACCTACCGCGTCAGCCTGCCGAAATATCCGAGCAAGGACCCGCATTACCGCATCCTCGCGCATCAGCGCAGCCGCTTCACGCACTACTACTTCTACATCCGCGACGAGGTGCTCGGGCCGATGGTTCTGCGGGTGGCCTCGTTCTTCCCGTTCCAGACCACCTATTACCTGAACGGTCACAGCTTCATCGAGCAAGAGCTGAAGAGGGCCGGGATCGGCTTCCGCAAGCATGACAACGCCTTCCTTGCCATTGCCGATCCGGCGGCGCTGCAGACGGCGGCCGATCGGCTGAGCCCGGACATCATCCGCCGGCGGCTCGACTACTGGACGCTGATCCTCGGACCAAAGTTCTCGAAGAAGGAGCGCGCCCGGCTCAATCTGTCACGCCTCTACGCCATCTCGCAGATCGAGTATTGCCGCAACTTCATCTTCAAGCGCCACTTTCCCATCCATAAGCTGTTCGAGCGCAGCTGCGAGCTCGGCCTGTGGCGGCTCGGCGCCGACAAGATCGCTGCGATCTTCGGCACGCGGCTCAATCGCCGCATGCGCGGCAAGCTGGCCACGGTCATCGACCAGATCGAGCACGGCCATCATGCCTTCCGCGCCTACTTCAAGAGCGCCTTCCTGAAGCAGTACGAGAAGTTCTCGACATTCCTGCGCAACGAGCTGGTCTCAAACAACCTCAACGACTTCGGCCTGAGGAAGGGGCTCGACCATCTCGACGCCGTACGCACAACCTTCCAGGCGATCACCGACCGCTTCGCCGGCTTCCAGGCGGAATGGCTCAACAGCCACGTCGACTTTCCCCTCCTCCAGCGCCTTGCCCGCCCGATCACCGTCGGCGCCGTCCGCTTAGCCCGACTTTCTCAACTGGGGCCGCTGAAGGCGTATGAGGCCCGG
Source organism: uncultured Alphaproteobacteria bacterium (assembly GCA_963835885.1). Classification (GTDB taxonomy): domain Bacteria; phylum Pseudomonadota; class Alphaproteobacteria; order Rhizobiales; family Beijerinckiaceae; genus Roseiarcus. The sequence goes on along the minus strand of CAWIHF010000033.1, from coordinate 76,560 downwards.
AAAAGGGCTTCGGGGTCGAAAGGTCTCCACGACATCGGGAGGCTAGGGCCGGGCGAGACACCAACATCGTCCAGCACTCGCGGGGGGCTAGAGTCCGTCGCCGCTCCGGTCGAACCTTCAGCACTCGTCATCTCTGGATGCCCGTTTTCGCGGGCACGACAACGATCGAACGGCTTGGGGGATTTGCACGCGACTCTCCGCGCGCCGACCGCTCAGCGAGCGCGCGTCCAGCCGACCGATTTGCAGATGCGGCCGCCGAACACGCAGCCGGCGGTGACGAGGCGATCACCCGACAGGGGCATCTTGCCGGAAAAGGTCTTGCCGTCGTCCGGATTGAAGGCGCTGCCCGTCCAGACATTGTCGCCGCGCGGCTTCATGTCGAAAAAGACCTGCGGGCCGACCTTCGCCGGGCCCGCTTGCGTTGCGCGGCCCGACGATCGCGCCGCAGAGGGCCTCGCCGCAATTTGCGATGCGAACGTTCGACGCGCCGTTCTCGCGGGCCCATTCGCCCCGTGCGTCGCCGGCGAGGCCGCCACAACGCCGAGGCTTGCAGCCAAAACGCAGCATGAATTCCTTCCCATTTATTCTGGAGCCGGCCTTCACGAATTCTGATCGGAGTCGCCTCCCCTCACCCCGGCCTCTCCCGCAAGCGGGAGAGGGGGCGCAGCCGGTAGCGGGGCTTGGCTTCACCGCCCGGTTAGCGACTGGCGGCGGATGCGCCGGTCGATCAGGGTCTGCAGCACGACCGAGATGACGATCACGAGGCCGAAGGCGAGCTGGGTGTAGAAGGCGTTGATGCCGGCCGATACGATGCCCGCGTTGATCGCCCCGATGATGAAGGATGCAACGAAGGTGCCGACCACCGAGCCGGTGCCGCCGAACACCGACGTGCCGCCGAGGAACACCGAGGCGATGGTGTTGAGGAGCGACCCTTCGCCGGTGGTTGGCCAGAAATAATAGCCGTAGATCGAGCTCAGGAGCCCGGCGAACACCGCAGTCACGCCGACCAGCACGAAGGCCTTGATTTTCACCCGGGCGACGTTGACGCCCATGAGCCGCGCACTGATCTGATTGTCGCCGACGAGGAAAACATGCGCGCCAAACCGGGTGCGGTTCAAGAGGAACCACTCCGCGATGAGGATGGCGACCATCCACAGCGTCTGGACCGGCACGCCGACATAGGTTCCGCGCAGGAGCGCGTGCATCTGGGGGTACTGATCGGCGGTCATCGGCACGCCGGTGCCTCCCATCAGCACGAGTTCAAGGCCGCGAAACAGGAACTGGGTGCCGATGGTGATGACGAGCGAGGGAATGTTGAGCGCCGCCACCAGCAGGCCGTTGAAGAGCCCGCAGGCGACGCCGGTCGCCAACGCGCAGACGACGCCGACGTACCAAGGCGCCCCCGCGTGGGCGGTAATGAGACAAAAAGCCGCCGTGCCCAGCGCCATCACGGCGGGGAACGAGAGATCGATCTCGCCGGTGATGACGACGAATGTCAGCGACAGCGCGACGATGCCGAACTGCGGCGTCGTCTCGGCGAAGGCGCGATAGATGTCGAGATCAGAGAAGAAGACCCTGGGCGCCGCGATGACGAATCCGAGCCACATCGCGAGGCCGACCCCGACGATGCCGAGCTGGCTGCCATAGCGGAGCAACAGGGACGGCGGCGCGCCGTGGTTGCCGATCGGCTTTGCGGGGAGACCTGCCTCAGCCATGGGTTTACTCGAGCGTTCCGGTGCGGGCGACGTGATAGAGCCGCTCGATCAGGTGATCCATGGTGATTTCGCTTCTGTTGTAGACTCCCGCGACCTTGCCGCGATCGAGCACGTAGAGCCGGTCGACGACCGGATAGACGTTGAAGATGTTGTGGTCGATGAAGATCGCCGACTTGCCGACTTCCTTGATGTTGCGGACGAAATCGAGGGTCTTCCGCGTCTCGCTGAGCGACAGGCCCATGGTCGGCTCGTCGAGGATGACGAGTTCGGCTTCGAAATAGAGCGCGCGCGTGATCGCCACCCCTTGCTTCTCGCCGCCCGACATCGTCGCCACGACATTGCTGGGATGGACGGCGGCCGAGGTGAAGCCCATGTGCTCGCGCATCAGCCGCGCCGCTTCGGCCCGCATGCGGTTGACGTCGAGAAGGCCGAGCCGCGTGCGCAGCTCGCGCCCCATGAACATGTTGCGCCAGATCGGCTGCTTCTCGCAGAGCGCCCGTTCCTGATAGACCGTCTCGATGCCGAGGCTCCGCGCCTTGGCGACCGACCAGTCGTCCATGCGCTTGCCGTGGAAGTAGATTTCGCCGCCGGGATCGGGTGTGTGAAAGCCCATCACAACCTTGACCAGGGTCGATTTGCCCGAGCCGTTGTCGCCGAGCAAGCCGACGATCTCCCGCCGGTTGACCTTGAAATTGACCCCGGACAGCGAACGGACTTCTCCGAACGACTTGGAGACGTTCCTGAGTTCGATCACCGGCGGTTCGCCGTCGCCGGATGCCGCTGGCTCCGCCATGCCCCCTCCGCTGTGCCTTTCATGGACAATCGGGGCGCCGCGGCGCCCCGACTTTGGACCCGACCCGGAGCTTACCGGATTTCCTTCGCCGCCAACGGCGCCACGGCGTCGACGTTCTTCGGGTCGACGAACGCCCCCGCGGTGTTGATGTCCAGACCCGAGAACCCGTACTTCTTGGTCAGGCAGATGTTGAGGATCGGCAGATAGCCCTGCAAGTAAGGCTGCTGGTCGATAACCAAGTCCTGATAGCCGTCCTTGATCGCCTTGGCCGTATTCGGCGACATGTCGAAACCGGCGAAGAACACCTGGCCGGGCTTCAGCGAGGCGGCGCGGGCGTAGACGCCGACATTCGCGGTCAAGGCGCCGTGGTCGGTGACGACGACCTTGATGCCGGGATTGGCCTTCATCACGCCGACGAAAGTGGCGGTGCCGGCGTTCGGGTCGGCGTCGGTCGCCTTGTCGATCTCCTGATAGATCACCTTCGCGCCGGCCTTCTCGAGCGCCTCGATCACCCCGACCGTGCGCTGGCCTCGGTCGCCGCCCTGTCCCTTGAGCCCCCAGACGAAGGCTTCGTCGCCCGCCTTGATGCCAGCCCGCTTGGCGGCCTCGGCGCCGAGCGCGTAGCCGGCGGCGTGATTCGGCGCGCCGACATAGCCCATGCCTTCGGGCCCGTATTTCGCCTGCGCTTTAGGCAGAGCGGTGTTCGCTGTGGTGAAAATGATGCCTTGAGCGAAGGCCTTGTCGATTTGCGGGTCGGTGGCGTCGTCCCCCGGATGGCCCATGAAGGCGATGCCGTCGACCTTGGTCGCGATCGCCTGCTGGAGCTGGTTCAGCATCGTGTTGGGGTCCCAATTCGAGAAGTAGTAGGTGACCGACGGCCCGAGATCGAGTTCGGCCTGGCGATACCCGTTATAGACGTTGTTGGCGAACACGCCGCCCTGCGGGCCGCCCGGGAAGGCGGCGATCTTGACCCCCTTGCACCATTTCGCCACCGGGTCGGTCGCGTGAGCGGTATCAGCCGCTCCGAAAGCAAACGCGAGCGCCGCAGCCGCACACAGCACATGTTGGAACTGGTTTTTAGACATCAGAAACCTCCCTATCGCCTCGCCGGCAATTCTCAGATTCGACTTGGGGGATGTTCAACCCCAGCGGCCGGCGGCCTTATGCTCTACCGAACCGTCCGACGATGGAGGACCTTAGCGCGAACTCAATTTTCATACAATTGGCTTCGCTCTTGCGATTGACGCGGTTATGATGATGAGGGTCCAAGAACGCCGGAGGGCCCCGGGAGGATGACTGAGGAGCCGATGTTCACGCTAGGTCTCGATTTCGGCACCAATTCCGTGCGCGCGCTCGTCGTGCGCTGTTCGGATGGCGCGGAATACGGCAGCCGGGTGGTTGATTATCCGTCCGGAGCACAGGGCGTCCTGCTCGATCCGAACAACGGCCATCTCGCCCGGCAATATCCGGGCGACTATCTGTTCGGCCTCGAGGAAAGCATCAAAGGCGCACTCGCCGAGGCGGCGGCCAGGCCCGACTTCAGCGCCTCGAAAATTGTCGGCCTCGGGGTCGATACGACAGGGTCCAGCCCGCTGCCGGTCGACGAGAAAAACCGGCCGCTGGCGCTTAACGAGAGGTGGAAGAACGATCTCTCCGCGCAATGCTGGCTGTGGAAGGACCATACCGGCTGGCGCGAGGCGGGCAGGGTCACCGAGCTCAGCGGGAAAATTCGGCCGCAGTACATCGCCAAATGCGGCGGAGTTTATTCTTCGGAATGGTTCTGGTCCAAGATCTGGCGCTGCCTCAACGTCGCGCCGGCGGTATTCGATGCGGCCTATTCGTGGGTCGAAATCGCCGACTGGATCCCCTCTGTGCTCGCCGGCGTCACCGACCCGCTCCGCGTCAAGCGGGGCGTCTGCGCCGCCGGCCACAAGGCGCTCTACTCGGACGAATGGGGCGGCCTGCCGGATAAGGCGTTTCTGAGCGAGCTCGATCCGCGTCTCGGCGCCCTGCGTGACCGGCTTTATGAAAGGGCGTACGACGCGAGCGAGGCCGCCGGGGCGCTCGCGCCCGAATGGGCCGCTCGCCTCGGCCTGAGCCCGGGGATTCCAATCGCAATCGGCGAATTCGACGTTCACTACGGGGCGATCGGGTGCGGCGTGCGCGAGGGGACGCTGGTCAAGGTGATCGGCACGTCGACTTGTGACATTTGCGTCCTTCCTCGTGACAAGCCGGTCGCCGACATTCCCGGCGTCTGCGGCATCGTCGACGGTGGAGTCTTGCCTGGCTTCTATGACATCGAGGCCGGGCAGTCGGCCGTCGGCGACATCTTCAAATGGTGGGTCGAAGGCGTCTGCGGCGGTGACGCCGCGCTTCACGCCGAGCTCACCGCCGAAGCAGCCAAACAGAAGCCGGGCCAGGCCGGCCTGCTGGCGCTGGACTGGAACAACGGCAACCGGACCATTCTGGTGGACCAGCTGCTGTCCGGGCTGATCGTTGGACAAGACCTCTATACCTCACAAGCCGACGTCTATCGGGCGCTGATCGAAGCGACGGCGTTCGGAGCGCGCGCGATCATCGAGCGCATCGAGCAGTACGGCGTGCGCATCGACCGGGTCGTGTGCAGCGGCGGGATCGCGGAGAAGAATCCGCTGCTCATGCAGATTTACGCCGATGTGACCGGCCGCGCGATGCTCGTTGCCGGCTCCAGCCAAAGCTGCGCGCTCGGCTCGGCGATCGCGGCGGCGGTGCTTGCGCGCGCCCATCCGGACTTCGAGACCGCGCAGGCGAAGATGACGGGATTGAAGCCGGCGCATTACGCGCCGACTGCGGAGAACCGGAAGGTTTACGATCAGCTCTACCGGCTCTTTCGCGAACTCCATGACAGCTTCGGCTGTCTGACGAAGTCCGCCGATCTGACCCGGCTCATGAAAGACCTGATCGAAATCAAATACGCCCAGCGGGCATGAGCGGCTCTGGTGAAAGGCGGGCGGATCGATCGCGCGCCCGCCCCGGGCCAAAGGAAACGGAGATGAATGCGGGCATGATCAATCTTGACTCACCGGAAATCTGGTTCGTCTGCGGTTCGCAGCATCTTTACGGTCCAGGGCCGCTGCGGCAGGTAGCCGCCGACGCGCGCGATATGGCCGGGGCGCTGGCCGAGTCGCCGAAACTGCCCCTGAGGACCGTCTTCAAGGCGCTGTTGACCACGCCGGACGAGATCGCCCGGCTCTGCATGGAAGCGAATTCTGACGCCAATTGCGCCGGTCTCATTCTCTGGATGCACACGTTCTCGCCCTCGAAAATGTGGATTTGGGGTCTGAACGCCCTGCAAAAGCCGTTCGTACACCTCCACACGCAGTTCAACCGGGACCTGCCATGGGGCTCGATCGACATGGATTTCATGAATTTGAACCAGTCGGCCCACGGCGACCGAGAGGCGGGGTTTATCCACACGCGAATGCGCCTGGCGCGCAAGGTCGTAGTCGGCCATTGGGCCGATCCGGAGGTTCATGAGCGGATCGGCGCGTGGATGCGGGCCGCTCGCGCCTGGCACGACTGGCAGGGCGCGCAATTCTGCCGGTTTGGCGACAATATGCGACAGGTGGCTGTCACTGAGGGCGACAAGGTTGCGGCGGAGATGAAATTCGGTTTCGCGACCAACGGCTACGGCGTCGGCGAGCTCGCCTCAGCGGTCGCCGCCGTACCGGACGGCGAGGCGAAGGATCTGGCGGGCGAATACGAAGAGCGCTACCGGGTCGTTCCGGAACTTCGCAGGGGCGGGGCGCGGCACGACTCGCTTCTTTACGGAGCGCGGCTCGAACTCGGATTGCGCTCATTCCTCGGCAGCGGCGGGTTCAAGGGTTTCACCACGACCTTCGAGGACCTGCACGGACTGAGGCAGCTCCCCGGTCTCGCGCCGCAGCGCCTGATGGCCGAGGGTTATGGCTTCGCCGGGGAGGGCGACTGGAAGACGGCGGCGCTGGTGCGCGCGATGAAGGTGATGGCCGACGGACTGCCGCGCGGCACGTCTTTCATGGAGGATTACACCTACGATTTGGGGGCCGACGGCGAACTTGTTCTGGGCGCGCACATGCTCGAAATCTGTCCGTCGATTGCCGCGGCCAAACCCTCTCTCGAAATTCACCCCTTGACGATCGGCGGAAAGGAGGACCCGGTTCGGCTCGTTTTCGACGCGCCGCCTGGACCGGCGCTCAACGCCACACTGATCGACCTCGGGGCGCGTTTCCGCCTGCTCGTGAATGAAGTGACCGTAGTGGAGCACCCGGCGTTGCCGAAACTTCCGGTCGCCCGGGCCGTCTGGGAATGCAAGCCGGACTTCAAGACGGCCTGCGCCGCCTGGATTCTGGCCGGCGGGGCGCATCATACCGGGTTCAGCTACAGCGTGACCGCCGAAATGCTGGAAGATTTCGCGACGATTGCGGGCATCGAGTTCGTGAAAATCGGCGACGAAACGACTCTTCCGACGTTCAAGCAGGATCTGCGCAGCAACGACGTCTATTACTATCTCGCGCAAGGCTTGCGGGCCTAAGTCGGCAGCGACGCGTCGAAGGCGGAGTAGCAATGTTCACCGAGTTGAAGCGCGAAGCCTACGAAGCCAATGTCGCTTTGCCGCGCCATGGCCTCATCAATCTCACATTCGGCAACGCCAGCGCAATCGACCGCGCGAAAGGCGCGTTCGCAATCAAGCCGAGCGGCGTCGCTTACACGTCGCTCACGCCCGACGATATGGTCGTCGTAGACCTCGATGGCCGCAGGGTCGAAGGGCGGCTCAATCCGTCTTCCGACACGCCGACGCACCGGCGGCTGTTTCTCGCTTTCTCAGGCGTTGGCGGCGTGGTCCACACGCATTCGTCGCACGCGACCGCCTTTGCGCAGGCCGGCCGTCCGATTCCGATCTTCGGCACTACGCACGCGGACTATTTCAACGGCGAAGTGCCGGTCACGCGCAAAATGACGCCGAAGGAGATCGCGGCGGGCTACGAATGGGAGACGGGCAACGTGATCGTCGAGCGCATGCAGGGGCTCGATCCCGCCGACTTTCCCGGCGTCCTCGTCAATCGCCATGCCCCTTTCACCTGGGGACCGAGCGTCGCCAAGGCGGTGGAGACGGCTGTGGCAGTCGAATGCGTCGCCCATATGGCGCTGATGTCGTTGCAAGTCGCGCCGGACCTCGAACCAATCGAGGGGGAGTTGCTCGAGAAGCATTTCAAGCGAAAGCACGGCGCCGCGGCCTATTACGGACAGGCCTGAGCGCCGGTCCGCAAGAAAAGGCGCGGCGCGCTCCTTTGCTTCAGCTTTTGAAACTCACCTCAGTGAGATCGACATGCCGCTGAGGTCCACCGAGAACATGAAGCCGATCTGGCGACCCCGAAGCCGCAACACCACGCCCCTGGCGTTCGAAAGCTGCGCCGCCGAGCGGCCGCCCGCGACCGACAGGCCAGCCCCGATCGCCGAATACACGCCTTGAATGTCAGCCGGGCTATGCATGTGGGAGGCTGTGCCGACGAGCTCCGTGCCCGAGGCGCCGATCGTCGCGCCAGCGCTGATCCCGCCGATCGAAAGCGGATACTGTTGACCATGGAACGTCAGGACTCCGCTCCCGGCGCTCGCGCCAAAGATGAAGCCGGCGCTGACGATCTTGATTGCGATGGAGCCGGTCGCCGCATCCGCGGTCGGCAAAAAAACTCCTGTCGCCAGAGCGGCCCCGGAAACGATGAGGCCGCGGCGTGTAATGTCTTTCATTTTGGTGGATCCCCCTACAGATCAGACCCGATCAGGCGTCCGGTTCCCGAGTTGGCTCGACAACGTCCAATGCATAGACCTGCCTGCGTTCCATTGACAAGTCTATATCTACGGCCTGGATTCCCGAGGCGGCGTCGGAAACGGCGCGTCGCTTTCACCGCCTTCGAATCGTTCGCCGACGCCCGAAATTCCTCCCAGCTCAACTCTGCGTTGACGACCGCCGCGATTGGAATGCAGTTCGCCGCTCGCACCCTGCTCCGCAGGCGGCCTATCTGCAAGTCTAACTCGCAAAGCTGTTTCTTTAGGCCGACGGACCCCTCACCCTCCTCTCGGCGCCGCCGCTCGACGAAGCCTGTCATTGATCGCCGCCCCCAATCCGCTATGCGGAATTTTGGCCGCCACGATGGTTTGCGCACCGGACTCATCCAGAGCCCGCAGATGAGCTGAACAAATTCGACGCCGCCTCGATGAGATCGCCCGACGGCGAAAGGTCCAGCCGCGCCAGCGCTGGGCAGCCCGCGAGCGCCCCGGCAAAATCGAGCGCGGCTTCGTCGGGGCGCACGTTAGCCGCCTCGAGCCGAATGCGGGCGCGGGGCGCGTAATGAGATTCGAGCTGTCCGGGCGCGCTCGGCTCGTTTGCCGACGGCGCGGACCTGCCAAGTTCACGGCCAAGCGCCGCCTCGATCGTTTCGCGCGGGATCGCGCCGGGACGAAGCATCGCTGGCGCCTGCTGGCAGTCGATGATCGTCGATTCGAGCCCGTGGCGCGATGGACCGCCATCGAGTATCCAGTCGATCCTTCCGTAGAGGTCGGCGAGGACGTGGGCGGCAGACGTCGGGCTGACCCGACCTGATCGATTGGCGGAGGGGGCGGCGAGCGGTTTTTCGACCGCTTCGATCAGTCTGCGCGCGACGGGATGAGCGGGAGCGCGAAGCGCGAGCGTGTCCAGGCCTGCGCGCGCGAGCAGGCTCACCCGGCAAGCCGGGACGACAGGCAGCACCAGCGTAAGCGGTCCTGGCCAGAACGCCCGCGCCAGCCGTTCTGCCTCCTGGCTGAACATCGCATATTCCCGAGCCGCCTCGATATCGAGGACATGGGCAATGAGCGGATTGAAGGCCGGCCGTCCTTTTGCCGCGAAGATCCCAGCGACGGCGGCGTCGGACGTCGCGTCGGCGGCGAGCCCGTAGACGGTCTCGGTCGGCATTGCGACGAGGCCGCCTTCCCGCAGACACGCGGCCGCGGCCGCGATCGTCTCCGGAGACGCGGGGGCCAGATGCGTCGTTCGGTGGCTCCTCGCCATGAGCGCTCCCTGTCGATACACTCTCGCTCGAGCGTTGCGCTGAAACTCGTCTGTCCATAAACTGGTTTAGCTTTGCCGGATCAAAGAAAAGCGCGCCAGGGGCAGCCGCAGTGCGCGCCGGACACATCCGAGGAGCCGCCATGACCTATCGTTCGCCGGTTGCCGATATCCTGTTTTCTCTCCAGACCGTCGCCGGCTTGCCCGAAATGATCGGCTCGAACCTCCATGGAGATTTCGACTGGGAGACGATTTCGTCCGTCGTCGGGGAAGCGGGACGCTTCGCCACCGACGAAATCGCGCCTCTCAACCGGTCGGGCGACGTCGCAGGAGCGCGTTACGAAAATGGGGTCGTGACCATGCCGCCAGGCTTCGGCGACGTCTATCGCCGTTGGGCCGAGGCGGGCTGGGGCGGAGTCTCGGCGCCGACGGAATTCGGCGGAATGGGACTGCCCCATCTCGTCAACGTCGCCTGCACCGAAATCTGGAACGGAGCGTCGATGGCCTTCGCGCTCTGCCCGCTGCTGACCGAGGGCGCGATTGGCGCGATCAAGGCGCATGGTTCGCGCGACCTGCTCATGACTTATCTCCCGGCGATGGTCTCGGGACGCTGGACAGGCACGATGAACCTGACCGAGCCGCAGGCCGGATCCGACCTCAACGCGGTCAAGACGCGGGCGGAGCGAGCCGAAGACGGAACTTACCGCCTTTTCGGCCAGAAGATCTTCATCACCTACGGCGAGCACGACATGGCCGAAAACATCGTCCATCTCGTTCTGGCCCGCCTGCCCGGGGCGGCGGCCGGCACGCGCGGCCTGTCGCTGTTCGTCGCGCCGAAATTTCTTGTCAACCCGGACGGATCGCTCGGAGCGCGCAACGACCTGCGCTGCGGCAGCATCGAACACAAGCTCGGCATTCACGCCTCTCCCACCTGTGTCATGCTCTACGGAGAAAACGAAGGCGCAAAGGCCTGGCTGGTCGGCGAGGAGAACCGGGGGCTCGCCGCGATGTTCGTGATGATGAACGCGGCGCGCCTCGCCGTCGGAACGCAAGGGGTCGCGATCGGCGAGCGCGCCTACCAGCAGGCGCTCGCCTTCGCGCGCGAGCGGCGCCAGGGCCGCGGACCGGACGGCGGCGACGCCATGGCGCCGATCATCGAGCACGCCGACGTTCAACGCATGCTGATGACGATGAAGGCGTATGTCCATGCCGCACGCGGAATCTGCCACTTGACCGCCGCCTCCCTTGACCTCGCAAGCCATGGCCGCACGCAGGAGGAGCGTGCGGCCGGCGCCAATCGCGCCGCGTTGCTGACGCCGATCGCGAAAGCGTTCTCGAGCGACATCGGCGACGAGGCGGCGTCGCTCGGCGTCCAGATTCACGGCGGCATGGGCTTCATCGAAGAGACCGGCGCGGCGCAGCATATGCGCGACTCCCGCATCGCCGCGATCTACGAAGGCGCTAACGGCATCCACGGCATCGACTTGGCGCACCGCAAATTGCCGCTCGCCGGCGGCGAAACGGTCAGGGACGAAATCGCCGGAATTCGGGCGATCGCGCGAACCGTCGAAGAGCGAGGCGAAGCATTCGGCGCGACGGCTGCGCGGCTTGCCGAGGCGACGGACGCTCTCGATCTGGCGACGCGGGACATGCAAAGATGGCTTTCAAGCGACGAGCAATCCGCGCTGGCGGGCGCATCCCAATACCTGCGCCTGTTCGGATTGACGCTCGGCGGCGCGTGTCTGGCGAAAGCCGCCCTCGCCGCGGAGGCGCTTGCCGCCGACGGCAATCGCGAGCGAACTCGGACGTGTCGGTCTTGCTCGCTTTTTCGCCGAAAAGCTGCTTCCCGTCGCGCCGGGCATGGCCCGCGCCATCGCCTCCGGCGCGGATCCGCACCGGACCTATGAATCCGTTCTTGGTGACAGCGCATGACCGACGAAATCGAGGTCAGCCGCGAAGGAGCGGTCCTGTCGGCGGCCTTTGCCAGGCCGGAGAAGAAGAACGCAATCACCAGCGCGATGTATGAGGCGCTGATCGAGCTATTCGACAAGGCCGAGCAGGACGCGAGCGTCGGGGCGCTCGTCCTCAGCGGCAAGGGCGGCGTTTTCACCGCGGGCAACGATATCCGTGACTTTCTCGCGATCGCGACCGGAGCCCTCGGATCCCGCGATCCTCGCGAATTTCCCGGCTGGCGCTTCATCGCCAAGCTCGTGGATTTCGGCAAGCCGCTGATTGCGGCGGTTCAGGGCCCGGCAGTCGGCATCGGGACGACGCTTTGCTTCCATTGCGACCTGGTCTACGCCTCGAGCGACGCACGCTTTCACATGCCGTTCGTCAACCTCGGCCTCGTTCCCGAGGCAGGGTCGTCGCTGCTCGCGCCGGAGCGTTTCGGCCGGGCCAGGGCGGCCGAATATCTGCTGCTTGCCGAGCCTTTTGACGCCGGCACGGCCTGTGCGCTCGGCCTCGTCAACGAGGTGCTGCCGGAGTCGACGCTGCTCTCGCATGCGATGGAGAAGGCGGCGGCGCTCGCCGCCAAGCCGCGCTCGGCGCTTCTCGCGGCGCGCCGGCTCTTGCGCAGCGATCCTGATGCGCTGAAGCAGCGCATGGAGCGCGAAATCAAGGCTTTCGGCGCGGCGCTGGCGTCCGAAGAAGCGCGCTCAGCCTTCATCGCCTTCGTGGCCGGCGCGAAAGGCTAGGCCCAGTTCGGCCTCGTCTGACTAAGAACGTTCCGAACGGCATTTTGGCCAACGTCCGGAGCGCGACGCGAGCGAACGCCGCGCGACGCAACGGGCCCGACCGCGGCGAGCGCCGCGATGTCGACCGCAATCGGCAGGTTCATCCAATCGAGCCAGATTCCGGCGACGACCGCCAGCTTCACGTCGCCGAGACCAATCCCTTCGCGTCCCCGCAACCGCCCGTCAATCGGCTCGCAAAATTGACCCCGTATCGGCGTCCAAAATTGACCCCCCTTGACGTCTCGCACGCCCGGTAGCGCTCGCCCCGGCGGAGCTGGTTGGGGTTGCCCAGCTGGGGCGAGCGCGGGGGCGTGAGGAATGGACTTTTGCAGCTCAGGCGCGGTTCTTGAGGCGTCAATCGGTGTCGAAAGGGAGCCTCGTAAGCCTTGTAAGCCTTGAAGTCGCCTTGACAGCGCCGATCCCGCCTCACTATACCGCGCTTCGCCCTCAAGCCGTAGGGTTTTCAAGCGCTCGGTGCGGCGGGATAGCTCAGCTGGTTAGAGCGGCGGAATCATAATCCGTAGGTCCCCGGTTCGAGTCCGGGTCCCGCTACCACTCTTCGACGCTCGTCTCCCTCGCTTCGACGATTTCTCCGCTTGCGCCTAGCACCCGGGCGGCTTAGCGAAAGAACGGCGGCGGTGAGGAGTGATCCGGAGGGCGGGCGTTTATGAAACTCATTATGGCGGTGGTGAAGCCGTTCAAGCTCGAGGAGGTGCGGAGTGCGCTGGACAAGGTCGGGGTCCGCGGCATGACGGTGAGCGAGGCGAACGGATACGGCCGGCAGAAGGGCCACACCGAGATCTATCGCGGATCGGAATACACCGCCGCGTTCATGCCGAAGCTGCGGCTCGAGATGGCCGTGGCCGACCACGAAGTCGAACGCACGGTCGACGCGATCCGCGCCGCGGCACGAACCGGCCAGATCGGCGACGGCAAGATCTTTGTCCTGCCGATGGAGCGGGCCATTCGCGTGCGAACCGGCGAGTTCGGCGACGAAGCGCTGTAGCCCTGTTCAGCCGCGTCCGACGGCCTTGATTTGAGGCGCCTGTTTTGACGACCCTTTTCGCCGGCGCGGCGCGCCTGGGGGCGATCTTCGTGCCGCTCAATTTCCGCCTGACCGGGCCGGAGCTCGCCTTCATGATCGAGGACTCAGCGGCGAGCGTCCTCATCGTCGACGCCGAACATCGCGCGGCGATCGAGCCGCAGCTTCCGCGCCTCCAGTCGCTCAAGGCGACGCTCGCCGCCGAGGACGAGGCGCATTGGATCGCCGGCCCGCCGCCCCCGGCCGAGCCGGTCCGCGCCCACCAGGACGACGTCGCGCTGATCATGTACACCTCGGGCACCACCGGCCGGCCGAAGGGCGCGATGCTGACCCACGGCAACATCTGGTGGAACAACGCCAGCGCGATGCACACGCTCGACGTGCTCGCCGACGACGTCACGCTCACTCCCGCGCCGATCTTCCATATCGGCGGGCTCAACGTGACGACGCTCGCGGCTCTGCAGAAGGGCGCGCTGGTCGTGCTGCATCGGACCTTCGATCCCGGCCGCGCCCTCGCCGACATCGCCGCGCACAAGGTGACCACCATGTTCGGCGTGCCGGCGATGTTCTTGTTCATGGCGCAGCACCCGGCGTTTGCCGAAACGGACCTGTCGTCGATCCGCGTCCTCGTCGTTGGCGGGGCGCCCTGTCCATTGCCGATCCTCAAGGCCTATCTCGCGCGCGGCGTATCCATGCAGCAGGGATACGGGCTCACCGAGACGTCGCCGATGGTGAGTTTCCTTGCGCCGGAATATGCGCTGACCAAGGTCGGGTTGTCCGGGCGGACGCCGATGTTCGTCGATGTCAAGATCGTCGATTCCGTCGGAAAGACGATCGAGACGCCGCGTACGCAGGGCGAGATCCTGGTGCGCGGACCGAACGTAACCAAAGGCTATTGGGGCCTTCCCGGCGCGACGGCGTCGTCGATCGACAAGGATGGCTGGTTTCATACCGGCGACGCCGGCTTTTTCGACGAAGAGGGGTTTCTCACCATCAGCGACCGCATCAAGGACATGATCATCACCGGCGGCGAGAACGTCTATCCGGCCGAGGTCGAGAGCGCCCTCATGCGCCATCCGGCGATCGCCGAGGTGGCGGTGATCGGCGAGCCGGACTCGGAATGGGGCGAAGGGGTCGTGGCGATCGCCGCGCTGAAAGCCGGCCATTCGCTGACGATCGACGAGCTGCGCGCCTTCGCGGAAGACAGCGTCGCGCATTACCAGCAGCCGAAACGGCTCGAAATCGTGAAGGCCCTGCCGCGCAACGCGACAGGGAAGACCCTCAAGTATCAGTTGAGGCAGACGTTCGCGAAGACGGGCGAAGCGGGGCAGCAGTAGGGCTGAAGCGCTCGACTCAAACCGCTACGGCATTCACACATCTCAAATCGCCGCGTGAACACCTTCCCCAGCTTGCTGGGGAAGGTGGCGCCATAGGGCGTCGAGAGACGCCCGTCTCTCGACGGGCTACGGCGCCGGATGGGGTGTGGCCCGCTGCTTCCGGCCCAGGTCGGATTGCGCGACCGTCATCGCAAACCCACGCCGTCTCATTCCTGCTTTCCACACCCCATCCGTCGCCTTCGGCGCCACCTTCTCCGCCTCGCGGAGAAGGGCCCCGCTGGCCGCCTGCAACCTCGATGGAGCAGCCGATAGGAGTCAGGGGATTACGGTCGGCGACGATTACCGCCTCTCTATCGCGATCTGTTGTGCGAGGCTCCGTCTGCGTCCGGCAGGCCGCCATCCGCGACGACACGTGCTTCCTTCGAGGACCGCAGCGCCTTGGCGAGATAAGCGGCGGTTTCGGCCCATTTCATATTTCGCGACCGTCGCGCCGAAGCTCGTGCATGAAGGGCGTCTGCGCGTCATGGTCCGACGAGGGAAGCGGAATCGCGTTGATGACGGCGCCTGTGTCGCACAGAATATCGGTCTCAATCTCCGCCAGACTCCCGCTTTCCTCCCACAGGCTTCCGGCATCGCGCAGAAAGACGGCGATATCGTAATCGGAGTCCGCCCTCGCATCGCCGCGGGCGTGCGGGCCGAACAACACCAGGCGCTCGAGAGGCTCCCCATAGACTTCGCCGAGCGCGGCGCGAAAGCGGGCGATGACCGGATCGTTCAGGGTTTCAGTCATCATGCTTGGCGCTCGAGTCGCCCTCCGTCTCTAGGAAGAGAAGCCCTCGCTGGGCGCCGCATTGGGCGCTCTCAAGCTGCGGCTAAGACCGCTCTTTTGACGGACAGCGGCAAGTCGATCGAACGAAACAGCGTTCTGGGATAGAGATAATCGTCTCCCGATTCATCGATCATCCGCGAGAGCCCGTGCTTTTCGGCGTCCTTATCCCGGAGCGCCACGTAGATTTTTCGTTTCTCCAGCGACGCCAGGTAGCCGTCGTTATCGATGCAGACGATCAGATCTTTTGCTCTCGTTCTCGCCATAGCTACCATTCTCTCAAGCGCTTGATCTTGAACTCCTTGCGGCCGACGCCGGTGGCCCCGTACCAGTGTATTTCAGCGACATGGACCGAGCCATCGGGTAACCGAATACGAGCGACGCCCTTGCGCTTGCGCCAACGACCGCGGCCGTAGACCCGTCTGAGACGAGCGACCTCACGGATTGCCGAGCCTGTGGCGAATGTCTCAATCCCGGAAATCTCGCCCAGAATCTCGAACCTCATCCGTCGATCGTGTCAACGGCCAAACGCGCCGTCAACGTTGCGAAGCCCGCATCCCATCGTCCGCCGCGCGACGCAATCGTCCGATCCCGCGGCAGTCTCATGCTGCGCCAGCCTGTGAGCCAATCAAGAAGCGCCGGTAAATCCTCCGGCCGCCGCCAAACCTTTGAGGTCGTGATCGAGGTCAAGGAGCGTCTCGAGCGATTCCTTAAGCGCGCCGCGGCCGATGTCCCGCCACACCGCCGAGGTTCGCTCGCCGAGGCCCCGGATCGTGACCGGAAGACGCGCCGCTTCGTCGAGCGCGCCCTTTTCGTTGATGAGATAGCGACGGTTGAGGGCGAACAGGACCTGGGCCAGGCAGGCCAGCGCCCGGTAGGCGCAGCCCGCGACATGCGTCTGATCGCCACGCGCGACGGCGAGCGCGCCGTTCTCGATGCTGAAGGCGACTTCCCATAAGAAACGATCGACGAGCGCCTGGCCGAGCTTTTCCGGATAGGGCTCGCTCATCGCCTTGAGCGCGGCGAGGGCTCCGTCCGGATCGTGGAGCGGCCTGCACAGGGCGACCTCGCCCATCCAGATCGCGGATGCGAACCCATGCGGGTGGCCCGGCTGATAATCCATCGTCAACCGCCCAGCGGAACAGGCGCGAATGACGTCCTCAACCGATTCGACGCAACGGTAAAGGATGTCGACCTTCGTTCCGCCGACCCTGCGCCAGGCGCCGCCGACGATCCACGGGCCCCATTCGCCGACGGACGTCACGATCGCGGCGGCGGGCTCGTCGACCAGCGGGGTGAGGATCTCCCGGAGGCGTCGGCCGTCCGGCTCGGCGTCCCTCCGGTAATAGAGGCCGATGTCGAAATCGGAGGACGGCGTCGCGGTTCCCCTGGCGCGCGAGCCGCCGAGCGCGAGCGCAACGACGCCCGGCGCGCGCGCCAGAACCTGGGTTATCGGTGCCAGGATATCGTCGGACATGCGCTTTTTCGCCTCACACCACCTGCGGCAGCATTCTTCGGCTCACCTTGCCGTTCGGCGTGTGCGCGATCTCGCTGACGAACACGACCTTGCGCGGGCGTTTGTATGCGGCGAGATGGTTTGCGCAGTGCGCGAGCAGCATCGCCTCCGCGGGCGCTGAGCCGGCCTTCGGCACGACGAAGGCCGTGATCGCCGACACGCCCTCGGCGACCTTGCGCTCGGCGACGGCCACGTCGGCGACGTCGGGATGGGACGCCAGGACCTTCTCGACCTCCAACGGCGACACCCGGTAGCCGAAGGCGTTCATGACGTCGTCGTTGCGGCCCCGGTGCCAGACAAAACCGTCGGCGTCGAATTCGGCGAGATCGCCGCCGATGAACCATTCGCCGCGGAAGGCGGCGGCCTCCTCCGCCGGGCGGTTCCAGTAGCCGAGCATGAGGCCCGGATCGCTGCGGTGGACCGCGAGCAGGCCGATTTCGCCGGGCGGCAGCGGCTCCGTCCCTGCCTCGATGGGCAGAACGGCGACACGCCGGCCGCGCTGCGGCCGGCCCGGCGAGCCGGGGCGGATCTCTTCTCCCGGGCGGCTCGAGACATAGGTCGAGATCTCGCTCATGCCGAGCGCTTCGTAGAGATCGGTTCCGGTCGCCTCGCGCCACCTTGCGAGCAGGTCGGGGGACAACGCCTCTCCCGCGGTGACGCCGTGGCGCAGTTTCACGAGCTCGTGGGGCGAGAGCTCGCCATATTTGAGCATCTGCCGGTAGACGCTCGGCACGGCGGCGAAGATCGTCGCCCCGGTCCTGCCGATCAGAATCGGCCAGATCGCCGGGTTGCGCTCGCCGGCATAGAGCGCGCTGGTCGCCCCGACCGCGAAAGGATCGAGCACGCCGACGCCGAGCGTATAGGTCCAGTTGATGTTGCCGGCGTGCAGCACGACGTCGCGCCCGCTTAGGCCCAGCCAATCGCGATGCATCGGCCGGCGGCCGATCACCACGCGGTGGGCGTGCAGCACCCCCTTCGGCTCGGCGGTCGAGCCGGAGGTGAAGACGAGATAGGCCGGGTCGTCGGCCGCGGTCTCGGCGTAATCGGCCGGCGCGGCTTCGGCGGCGAGCCGGAAGGTCTCCCGCCGGTCGAAGACGCGGAGATGGGAAAAGAGCGCCCGCTCTGTCGAGTCGGCGTCGCCGAGAAAGACGGCCGAAGCGCCGGAGTCCGCGGCGAGCGCCAGCGCCTCTTCCGCGGTCAGCAGCAGCGACGCCGGCTGGGCGACGCAGCCGACGCCCGTGACGGCGAAAAAGGCGAGGATGAAATCGACGTCGTTGGCGGCGCGGATCATCACGCGGTCGCCCTTCCGGAGGCCGCTTGCGACGAGCCCGCCGGCGAGCCGGCGCACCATGCCGTCGAGCTCGGCGTAGGTCCAGGAGCGGAAAGCGTCCGCTCCGTCGGCGATGATCAGCGCCGTCTTGTGGCCGCGCTCTGCCGCCTGCCGGCCGAGGCAGTGCCGGGCCAGGTTGAAGCTCTCGGCGGCGGCGGATGGCATGGGCAGGGTCCTCGGTCGGGAACGGAAAGGTGACGGCTCGCCCGAGCGGACGCAAGCGGCCTTCCGGCGCATGTCGCCTGAGCGTCCCGGACCCCGGTCGAAGGTCATAAGGCGATCGGCGGAAAATTCCCTGTTCCTTGCGAAAAACGAATCATTATTCCGCTGTTATATATCGCGCAAAATTCCTCTGTTGCCTCGCATCGGGAATTTGCGCATTTGCTGCGTAAACCTTTGATCGACGGCCTCTTTTTGGGGCGAAGAGGCTCGAAATCGACCGAAAAAACAAAAAATTCCCTGTATTTGTTCCCTGTAAGCAGGGAATGGCCCGGCGGGCGCTCAGGGCGCTCGCGGCCGCCGCAACGCGTCGTCGTCGCCGCCGAACAGCGCCCGCGCGATCGCCCGTTCCCGGGCGACGATGATCGAGACGAACTCGCCGGCGCCGCCGCGCATCGCCCCGAAGGCCGAATAACCGCGCTCGAGGAAGGCCTGCAATTCGTCGAGGCCGGCGAGCTTGGCGGGCCTTCGCATCAGCTTGAGCGTCGCGCCAATGAAGCGAATGCGGGTCAGCCTGTCGAGCGCCTGGCCGAGCTGCTCGATGATATCGATCTGGCGTTCGCGATCCCCGGCGCGGTCGACCGCGCGATAGGCCTCCGCATATATGGCGTCCGTGATGTGCGCCGCGTTTTCGCCGAGCGCTTCGACCATCGCGCCATCCAGGCTCTCCGAAAGAACGTTGAGCTCCACGGCGTGCGCGACCGTCTCCAGGCCTGAATCCGGCAGGACGCTGGTCATCACAGGCACGATCCGCCGCACCTCTTCGACGTGCCGGCTGAGGTCTTTTGGACCATAGAGGTCGGTCAGGAAGAATTCCGCCGCGGCGTGGAAGCGGCGGCTGTCCAGTAGATCCTGGTGGGTGCGTGCGAGCCGCCCCGCCTGCCAGGCGCGCAGCAGCGCTCGCCGTTCGCTGAAACCCGTGTCCTCGACAAGACGGTCGCGCAATGCGCGCGAACGGTCGAGCTCGGTCAGCAGCCGTTCGCGATAGGCCTCCTGCGTCATCGTGCGACATTCTATAGCGCAGCGTCGTAGGTTTATCTCCCTAAACGCGCTTCTTGAGCGCCGTGGAGCGCGTTATGTTCAGAAACAGCGTGGTGAGGAAACTATGAGCCGCAGCGAGCGGATGTCGTCGGTCGACACGACGTGGCTGCGCATGGACAGCCCGGCCAATCTGATGATGATCGTGGCCGTCTGGGTGCTCGAAGGGCCGGTCGCGCTCGACAAGGTCGAGAAACAGATCGCCGAAGGACTTTTGAGCTACCGGCGCTATCGCCAGAAGGTCGATACGACGGCGGCTGGCGTCTACTGGCGCGACGACCCCAGTTTCGATCTTGCCCACCACATCAAGCGGATGAACCTGCCGGGACGCGGGGGCAAACAGGCGCTCGAGCGCTTTGTTGGCGAACTCGCCTCGGAGCCTCTCGATCCCAACCACCCGCTGTGGACGGTTCATATCGTCGAAAAGTACGAGGGCGGGGCGGCCGTCGTGTTCCGCATGCATCACGCGATCGCCGACGGCGTCGCGCTGATGGGCGTCACTTTGGCGCTGGTCGACGGCCCCGTCCGCAAGGGACGACGCCCCGATCCGGCGGACGAGGAGGGCTGGCTGCAGAACTTGGCGGCGCCGGTCGTCGCCGCGATCAACGCCGGAACGCAGGTTTCCGCCTCGACCCTGCGCACCGCGCTCGGTTACGCACGCCATCCGCTGCGCGCCGCGGGCCTCTTGCGTGACGGGGCGGGCGTAGCGAGCGAACTGGCCTGGTTGCTCTTCATGCCGACCGACAGCGCAACCCGATTCAAAGGCAAACCCAAGGGTTCGAAACGCGTCGCCTGGTGCGAGCCGCTGGAGCTTCCCGAGATCAAGGCGGTGAGCCGCGCGTTCGGCTGCTCGATCAACGACCTGCTGCTCTCGTGCGTCGCCGGCGCGATGCGCTGCTATTTGGCGGACAAGGGGGACAGGACCGAGGGCGTCGAATGCCGCGCGCTCGTTCCGATCGACATGCGCCAGCCCGGCGACGCCGAACTCGGCAACTGCTTCGGCATCATCGGTGTCCTGCTGCCGGTCGGCATCGAACATCCGCTCGAGAGGCTGATGACGGTTCGCCAGCGGGCGCTGGAGTTGAAGTCGTCTTATGAGCCCAGCGTCTCGCTCGGCCTTTTCGCCGGGCTCGGCTATCTGCCGAAGGCCGCGCAGGACCCGCTGCTCAACCTGATCGCGGGCCGCTCGACAGCGGTGATGACCAACGTGCCGGGGCCGGCCGAGCCCCTGAAGGTCGCCGGCAGCACTTTGAAGCAGTCGCTGTTCTGGGTGCCGCAGTCCGGCGACGTCGGCATGGGCGTGTCGATCTTCTCCTACGCCGGCAAGGTTCAGTTCGGCCTCATCACCGACGCCGCCCTGACCCCCGACCCGGAGGCGGTGGTCAGCCGCTTTCCTGAGGAGTTCGAGAAATACCTCTACTACCTGCTGCTCGATCCGCCCCCGGCGGAGGAGGAGGAGAAGAAGACCCCGCCATCCCCTCCGCCCGCGTCAAGGAAGAGGACACGGACCAGGCGAGCGGCGGTTGGCGACTGACGGTCGGTTTTTCAATTCCCGAGCGCTCAAGGCGCGCCGCGCCAGCTGATGCGCCAGGAGGGAGGGGAGAGAGAATCACCCCTCCGCCTCTGCCCGCGCATGCTCCGCGTCGAGTTTTTGCATCGCGTCGGCCGGCGTGCATTTCGCGGCCTCCGCGTAGAGCTTCTCGGCTTCGGCGAGCTTCGCCTTGCCGAACAGCATGACGAGGCCGTTCGCTTGCTCGATGCGGGCGATCGCGGAATTGGGCATGAGCTTTCTGGCGAGGGCGAAATGCCTGACCGCCGCGTCCTTGCTCGCCCCATAGGTGAGACTCGCCAGCATGCCGCCAACCTTGCTGACGATCTCGGCGTGATAGGCGCCGAGCGCGATATGGGCCTCCGCGTGGTTCGGCTCGAGCTTGACCGCCTTGTCGAGGCTCGCCTTCACCTTTCCGCCGATCCCCTGCGCCAAGGCCTTGGCGATCGAAATCTCCTGCGAATAGCGGCCGAGCGCCTGGGCGTGGAAATAGAACGCGTTGACGAAATCCGGCGCCGCCGCCTGCAAGGCTTCGGCGCGTTCGGCGGACTTCAGAAAAATCTCGCGCTTCCGCTCGCTGTCGGTTTCGAGATAGGTCGCATAGATGTTGGCCGCCTTGTTGGCGGCGTTGGCGCCGATCGGACCCAGCGCCGAGCCTTCGGCGACGGCCGTCGCGAAATCGCCCCGGTGATAGGCGCGCCAGGCCGATTGCAGGGCCGCCGCCGTTTTGTCGGCGTCGAGGCCGCCATTGAGTTGTGGATGCCTGGCGAGCGCCTGCTTGACGAAGGCCGCGTCGGGAAACGGCTCGCAGTCGCCGCGATGCAGTTCGGGCCACGCCTTTTTCAACGCTGCTCCGGCGTAGGCGTAACCCGCCGCTTCGTATGCAAAAGGCTTCCACTTGACCGTGGCCATGACGTCCTCCTCAGGCGACGTAGCGCTTTGCCAGCTGATCGAACAATTCGCGCTCGCGCGGCTCGAGATAGGGCGCGGCGAGCGCAATGACATGAAAGGCGCCGCGGGCGAGCGTCTTGTCGTCCTGGGGCGCTTTCGGGTCCCGGGCGAACTCGAACGACATCCAGTAGCTCGCCACAAGCACGATGTTCTGCGCCAGCGTGGCGATCTCTTCGGCCGATGCGCGCATCTGCCCCGCTTTGACGAGGGCCGTCAGAATCTGCTCGGCGACGCGAATCTTGTGAGCCAGGATGCGCCGGAACTGCACCTCGATCACATGATAGCGCGAGACGAGATCGTTGATGTCTCGATAGACGAAGCGGTATTTCCAGATCGCCTCGAACACGAGGTGCAGAAAGAGCCAGACGTCCTCGGCATGGGGCGGCCGCTGCTCAGGGGCCGCCAGCGTCGTCTCGATCTCACGTCGGAAACTCGCGAACAGGTCGGCGACGATCTGTTCCTTCGAATGGTAGTGGTAGTAGAGATTGCCGGGGCTGATGCCCATCTCGAACGCGATCGAGGTCGTCGCCACGGTCGGCTCGCCAAACTGGTTGAACATCGCCAAGGCGGTCTCAAGGATTCGTTCACGCGTCCGGCGCGGCGGCTTTGGCGGCATCGCGTTTCACACCCTCAGAACGTCCGGGCTTGTCCCGGCTCAGCGCTTTTTCGAGCTCGCCCAGCGTTTTCTTGAGCGGCTGCACGCTATCCCACAGCTTGCCGGTCTGACTAGGCTTCGGCGGCGTTTCCACTTCGCCCCGCAGCGCCGAAGGCTCGATCTCGACGCCGTGGCGCGCGAGGACGGGCGCAAGTTCGCCCGCGCGACGTCTCAGCTCCGACAGCGTGTAGCGGCAGGCGTGCTCGGCGAGCGTCCGCCGGTCGGCGTAGCTGAACATGTTGGCGAAGAAGATGACCTCGTCGTCCTGCGCCGGCTCGAACAGCACAACATCGGCGTCCGGAAATTCCTTGGCGTAGCGCTCCATGCCGACCCGCATGCGCGAATGGATGAGCGCGCGAAAAGTCTGGGAAAGAACGGTGATGAGGCCCCGGTCGGCCAGACGGACCGGCTTCCTGCCAGCGGTCGCGGCGCGCTCGGCGTCGTAGGGCACGATTGGATTAACGCAAATGAGGAGCTTTACGCCCTCCCTCAGCGCGACGGACGCATGCAGCGTCTTCTTCAGCACGCCGTCGACGTAATCGCGATCGCCGATGCGCGCCGGCGGATAGAGTCCCGGCAGGGCCGAGCTCGCCTTGACCGCCTCCGAGATCGGCACGTCGTCGAGTCCCGCCGCTCCGAACGGCGTCGACCGCCCGCTGTCGAGGTCGGTCGCGACGATGAACAGCTTATGCGCAAGCTTACGGAAGTCGTCGGTGCGGCCCGGCTGGCTGAACATGCTGGAGAGATAAGAAGCGATCGCGTCGTTGTCGAACAGGCCGTTCGGCAGGCCACGCGTCAGGCGCATCAAAGAGTCGACCCACCCCCGGGAAGGATTTGCGCCGAAATAAGCGAGAGCCGCGGCGTGCATCAGCTCGGGCATCCGCATCAGCCGGCGCGCGAACTCGCCGAACGCCGGGCGCAACAAGAGATTGGGCTCGAACGGGTCGCGATGCGACCGGTCGAGTATGAACATCGCGTGCATTTCGTTGGGAGCGATCCCGTTGGCGAGACCCGCCGCGACGAATGCGCCGGAACTCACGCCGACGTAGACATCGAGGTCCGTCAGCGTCAGCCCTTTCAGCGCCCTTTCCAGCGCCACCAGCGCTCCGATCTCATAAATCCCGCCGAGGGGACCGCCCCCCGCGAGGGCGATCCCCACTTTGCCGGCGCGACGCCGCCCGTTCATTCGGTCACTCCCCGGGCCTTAAACCCGCTCGTGTCTTCAGAGCGGATTGCGGCGGACTTACTCGGCCTTCGACCGGTGCGCCCGAGCGCGCCCGTGCGGCTCCTCTTCGGCCGACAGCTTCTTGGCGATCTCCGTCAGCTCGGCGACCCGCTGCGACAGCGTGTCGATGTCCTTGCGGCTCGGCACGCTCAAGCTGTTCAGCGCCCGAGCAACCCGGTCCTCGAACACCTGCTCGAGCTTGTCCCAGGTTCCGCTCGCCTTGGCCCGCACTTCGGTCAGACGCTCGTCGGCGGCGATCTTGGTCCGCTCCTGGACCTTCTCGCCTTCGGCGACGAGCGTTTCGAACATCTTCGCGCCTTCCTGCTGAGCCTTGGAGAAGGCTCCGAGGCCGGCGAGCCAAATCTGAGTGGCGGACTCCCTCACTCTCACAGCCAGCTGGTTTTCCGTTGTCGCCTCAGTGGCAAGTTCCTTGAGTCTCTTTGGCATGACCATCCTCGTATTCATCTCGGCGGCCAACCCGCCTTTTTACGAGACGCATCAAAGCATAGGATTTTAGAATTTGCTGCCCAAAGTTCTAGGCGGCTCATACTAGACTTATCGTCTAAGGAAACGGGTCGAGGGAAAGGAAAGGTTCATGAGTGCGTTCGTGACGGGGGGAACGGGGTTCATCGGAAGGCGGCTGGTCCGGCGGCTGCTTGAGCGCGATCGCGAACCTGTTCACATTCTTGTCCGTCAGCCGACGGCGGAACGGGTCGCGGCGCTGAAGGAGTTCTGGGGCGCAGGGGCCGAACGCGTCGCGTTGATCGAAGGCGACATCTCGAGGCCGAATCTTGGCGTGTCGGCCAAGGACGCGGGCAAGCTCAAGGGCAAGATCGATCATTTCTTTCATCTCGCAGCGGTATACGACCTCAATGCGCCCCCTGCGGAGGTCGTCGCCGCCAACGTCGATGGGGTCGCCAACGCCCTCGCTTTCGCCAGGACGATTAGAGCGGGCTGCTTCCATCATGTGAGCTCGATCGCGGCGGCGGGGTTGTACGACGGCATATTCCGCGAGGACATGTTCGAGGAGGCGCGCGGGCTGGAGCATCCGTATTATTCCTCCAAGCACAGGGGCGAGGGCCTGGTGAGGGCGGAAAAGGACCTCGCGTGGCGCATCTACCGCCCGGGCGTCGTCGTCGGCGATTCGAGGACGGGCGAGATCGACAAGATCGACGGCCCCTACTATTTCTTCAAGCTCATCCAGAAGTTGCGCGATGCCGTGCCCTCATGGGTCCCGATGATCGGCATCGAGGGCGGCCGGATCAATGTCGTGCCGGTCGACTTCGTTGTCGCCGCCATCGATCATCTCGCCCATCTCGACGGGCTCGACGGCCGCACGTTTCACCTGACCGATCCGAATCCGCTGCGCGTCGGCGACATGCTCAACGCGCTCGCGCGAGTGGCCCACGCTCCGGCCTTCACGGTCAAGGTCAACGCAGGCCTCTTCGGTCTCGCGCCGCCCGCGCTGCGGCGAGCGCTGATGGCGCTGACCCCATTCCGCCGCATGCGCAAGATGATGATTAAGGAGCTCGGCCTGCCGGACGACGTCTTCATGTTTGTCAACTATCCGACCCGCTTCGACAGCCGCGAGACGCAGAAGCTGCTACGTCCGGCCGGCATCACGGTCCCCCGGTTCGAGGACTACGCCTGGCGGCTCTGGGACTACTGGGAGCGTCATCTCGATCCGGCGCTGTTCGTCGACCGGTCGCTACGCGGCGCAGTCGCCGGCAAGCGCGTTCTCGTGACGGGCGGTTCGGCCGGCATCGGCAAGGCGATCGCGCTCAGGCTCGCGCAAGCCGGCGCGAGGACGCTGATCGTGGCGCGGGATCCGGAGAAGCTTGACCTGACGAGCCAGGAATTCTCGACGCATGGCCTCGAGGTTGAAACCTACGGCGCCGACATTTCCGACCCCGGCCAGTGCGCGGCCTTCATCAAACGGGTGATCGACGAGCACGGCGGGGTCGACATCCTGGTCAACAACGCCGGCCGGTCGATCCGCCGCTCGGTCGAGAACTCCTACGATCGCCTGCACGATCTCGAGCGGCTGATGCGGCTGAATTATCTGGCCGCGGTTCAGCTGGCGATGGGTTTCCTGCCCGGCATGGCGGAGCGGCGCTCTGGCCACATCGTCAATATCTCGTCGATCAGCGCTTTGACGACAGCGCCGCGGTTCTCGGCCTACGTCGCCTCGAAGGCGGCGCTCGAGGGGTGGTCGGATTGCGCGGCGAGCGAGTTTCTCGATCGGGGCGTCGCCTTCACCAACGTCAACATGCCGATCGTGCGCACCGAGATGATCGCGCCGACCCCGTTCTATCAGCATATTCCGACGCTGGATCCGGACGAGGCGGCCGATCTGGTCGTCGAAGCGATCATCCACCGCCCGGCGCGGGTCGCCACCCGGCTCGGCCGGTTCGGCGAAGCGGTGCGGGCGCTCGCGCCGGGGATGGGGCGCATCGTGCTCAATACGGCTTTCCGGATGTTCCCGGAGAGCGCCGCCGCGCGCGGCGGCAAGGAAGGCGAAGTGGCTCCGACTGCGGATCAGGTCGCCTTCATGCAATTGCTGAAGGGCCTCTATCTTTAAGGGCGAAACGAGGGTGAGATGGACCGCATCTGGCTGAAGTCCTATCCCGAGGGCGTTCCGGCCGACATCAATCCCACTGCCTATGCCTCGATCGGCGATTTCTTCGCTGCGAGTGTCGACCGCTTTCGCGATCGAACCGCCTATACCTGCATGGGCCGAACGATGTCGTTCGGTGAGCTGGACCGCCTGTCGAGGGCGTTCGCGAGTTATCTGCAAAACGTCGCGTGTCTGCCGCGCGGCGCGCGCGTCGCGCTGATGATGCCGAACCTGCTGCAATATCCGGTCGCCCTGTTCGGCGCACTGCGCGCCGGCTACGTGGTGGTCAATTGCAATCCGCTCTACTCGCCGCGTGAACTGAGCCATCAACTCAAGGATTCCGGGGCGGAGGCGATCGTCGTCTTGGAAAACTTCGCCCAGACGCTCGAAAAGGCGATCGACGGCGCACAGTTGCGTACCGTCGTGGTCGCGGCTGTCGGCGATCTACTCGGCGGTCCGCGCGGCCTTCTGGTCAACTTCGTGGTGCGCCGCGTCCGCCACGCCGTTCCGGCTTGGCGCCTGCCGCAGGCAGTGCGCTTCAACCGTGCGCTGTCGCTCGGCGGTCTGCAGGCGGTCGAGTTGCCGTCGGTCCAGCCGGACGACCTCGCATTCCTGCAGTACACCGGCGGCACCACGGGCGTGCCCAAGGGCGCGATGCTCACCCACCGAAACATGATCGCCAACCTGCAGCAGGTGCACGCCTGGGTCGGCGCGTCGCTCGGCACTTCCGCGGAAACGTTCGTGACGGCGCTGCCGCTCTATCATGTGTTCGCGCTGACGGTGAATTGTTTCGTCCCGCTGATGGTCGGCGCGAACAATCTGCTCATCCCCAATCCGCGCGACATCAAGGGTTTTGTCAAAGCCCTGGAGCGCACTCCCTTCACCGCGATCAGCGGCGTCAACACCTTGTTCAATACTCTGCTGAGCAACGCGGACTTTCTGCGGATCGACTTCTCGCGCCTCCATCTCGCGGTCGCCGGAGGCATGGCGCTGCAGCGGGCGGTGGCCGAGCACTGGAAGGCGGTGACCGGCAAACCGCTCATCGAAGGCTATGGTCTCACCGAGACTTCGCCGATCGTGACCGCCAACCCCTTGAGCATCAAGGACTACAGCGGGTCGATCGGACTGCCGATGCCGTCGACCGACATCGCGATCCGCGACACAGATGGACGCGATGTGCCGCTCGGCGAGTCGGGCGAGCTCTGCGTCAAGGGTCCCCAGGTGATGGCCGGCTACTGGCACAGGCCCGACGAGACGGCCAACGTGATGACCGACGACGGCTATCTGCGCACAGGCGACATCGCCCGCGTCGACGACCGCGGCTATGTGTTCATCGTCGACCGGCAGAAGGATATGATCATCGTATCCGGCTTCAACGTCTATCCGAATGAGATCGAAGACGTGGTGATGAGCCATCCCGGCGTGCATGAGGTCGGCGCGGTCGGCGTGCCGGACGTGAAGTCGGGCGAGGCGGTGAAGATCGTCGTGGTGCGCAAGGACGAAAAGCTGACCGACGTCGAGATCATCGCCCATTGCCGTCAATATCTGACCGGATACAAGACGCCCCGGCATGTTGAGTTCCGCGATACGCTGCCTCGCACGCCGATCGGAAAGATCCTTCGCCGCGAGCTGCGGGAGAAGGTCGAACCGAACGGCCAGTGACGCGGGCGCTTTCGAGCAAGGGGGAACGGGCAATGCGTCAGGCGCATGGCGCGAGGCTGCGCCCGCTCGCCTGCGAGGGAAGGATCCATGACCAGGAATTTCGAGCTCGTCGATCGCGGCGAACGGCCAACGGTCGACTATATCGTCGTCGGGGCGGGGCCGGCCGGCTGCGCCGTCGCAGCGCGCCTGACGCAATCGTCACGCGACGTTAGCGTCACGCTCATCGAGGCCGGACCTGCAAACCGTTCCGTTTTGTCCAACGTTCCGCTTGGCATCGCGGCGCTCGTGCCGTTTCGCTCGCGGCACAACTATGGCTACGAAACGGTTCCCCAGCAGGGATTCGACGGGCGCAAGGGTTATCAACCGCGCGGGCGAGGTCTCGGCGGCTCGAGCCTGATCAACGCGATGATTTACACGCGCGGCCAGCCGCAGGACTACGATTCCTGGGCGACGATGGGCTGCAAGGGGTGGGGCTGGGCGGACGTCCTTCCCTACTTCAGGCGCTCGGAGGACAATGCGCGTGGCGCTGACGCGCTTCATGGCGTGGGCGGCCCGCTGCATGTCAGCGATCTCAGCTACCGCAATCCCGCGGTCGAGGCGTTCCTCGAGGCCGCCGTCCAGGCGCAATTCCCTCGCAACGACGACTTCAATGGCGAGACGCAGGAAGGCGTCGGCTCCTATCAGGTGTTCCAGAAGAACGGACGGCGGTACAACGCTGCCCGCGCCTATCTGCAGGCCTCGTCCGACGCCAATCTGGCGGTCATGGCCGACTGTCAGGCGCAAAAGCTTCTGTTTGAGGGACCCCGGGCGGTCGGCGTCGCCTACCGACGCGGCGGTGTCGAGAAACGGCTCTACGCCCGGCGCGAGATCATCGTCTCCTGCGGCGCCTTCGGCTCACCCCAGCTTCTCCTGGTCTCCGGCGTGGGGCCGGCCGAGCAGCTGAACGGTTTTGGCGTCGAAGTCGTCATGGATGCGCCCGAGGTTGGGGCCAACCTTCAGGATCACTGCGACTATACCGCGAACCTCCGAGCCAATGGACCGGGCCTGTTCGGCTATTCCTTGCCCACGATAATTCGCGGCGTCGGATGGCTTGCGGACTTTCTTCGCCATGGCCGCGGCATGCTGACGTCCAACGTCGCCGAAGCGGGCGGCTTCATCAGGAGCAGGCCGGACGTCGACCGACCGGATCTGCAGCTCCATTTCTGCATCGGCATCGTCGACGAGCATGGCCGCAAGACTCACTTCGCCACCGGCATGTCGCTGCACGTCTGCGGGCTGAGGCCGAAGAGCCGGGGCAGCGTCCGGCTCGCCAGCCCGGACGTCGCGACGCCGCCGCTGATCGATCCGAACTTCCTGTCCGATCCGGACGATCTCGAGACGCTCGTTCGCGGGGTCCAGATCGTTCAGAGGATTCTTGCCCAGCCGGCGCTCGCCCCCTATGGCGGCAAGTACATCTACGGCGCCGGGCAGGACGATCCGGCGGCGCTGCGTCGGCTCATTCGCGAGCGGGCCGATACGATCTATCATCCGGTCGGAACGTGCCGGATGGGCGGGGACGAGCGCTCGGTCGTCGATCCGGCGCTGAGAGTGCGCGGCGTCGAGGGCTTGCGCGTCGCCGACGCCTCGATCATGCCGCTCCTCATCAGCGGCAACACCCAGGCGCCGTCGGCGATGATCGGCGAGAAGGCGGCCGACATGATTCTCGGCAAGACCGCTGCCTAAGGTTGCGGTCGACGCGCCCGGCGCCGACGGCTAAGGCGCGCTCGCCTCGTTCAGCGCCGCCATGTCCGCTTCCGACAGCGAGAGCTGCGTCGCGCGGATGAGGCTGTCGGTCTGCTCGATCGACGTGGCGCTGGCGATTGGCGCGGTCACGCCGGGCCGTGCGATGACCCAGGCGAGCGCAACCTCGGCGGGCTTGGCCTTGTGCCGCGCCGCCACGGCCTCGAGCGCGTCGAGAATGCGAAAGCCGCGCGGGTTGAGGTAGCCCTTCACGCCGCCGCCGCGCGGGCTCTTGGTCAGATCCTCCGCATTGCGGTACTTGCCAGACAGAAAGCCCTTCGCCAGGCTGAAATAGGTGATGACGCCGATCTCCTCGCGGCGGCAGATGTCCGAAAGGCCGCCCTCGAACCCGCCCCGGTCGACCAGATTGTATTCCGGCTGCAGCACTTCGTAGCGCGGCAGCGCGTGCGCCTTGGCGACCGCGATCGCGGCTTCGAGCAGCGCGATGGTGAGATTCGAGGCGCCGCACCAGCGGATCTTGCCTTTCTCGATGAGCCGCTGATAGGCGCCGAGCGTCTCCGAAAACGGCGTCGCCATGTCGGGAAAGTGCGACAGGTAGAGATCGATGACGTCGGTCTGCAGGCGCTTCAGCGACGCCTCGACCGCCTCTTCGATATAGCGGGCCGACAGGCCTTCCTTGCCCTTGCCCATCGGCGAGCCGACTTTCGTGACGACGATCATGCGGCTTCGGGCGCCGCGCGCCTTCATCCATTCGCCGATGATCGTCTCGGATTCGCCGCCCTTGTTGCCCGGCGCCCAGGAGGAATAGGCGTCCGCCGTGTCGATCGCATCGAGGCCCGCCGCGGCGAAACGGTCGAGCACCGCAAACGACGTCGCCTTGTCGGCCGTCCAGCCGAACACGTTTCCCCCGAGAACCATCGGCCCGATCGTCAGGTCGGTTCGGCCGAGGCGACGCTTTTGCATGGGGATTCTCCTCAATTGTCACGAAAGATAACGCAGAATCAGCCCGAGCGGAACTGCCCCAAACACGTTACGCGACGCGTTTCGGCGAACGGTTCGCTGTCGCGATTGTGAACGCGGGGTCATCGCTCCATCTCGGATAGTCATTGGCGCGGGCCCGCCCGCTCCCCTAGAAGCTGGGCCCATGTCCGCCCTGACAACTCATCGTCCGCTCGTGCTCGCCGCCGTGATGGCGGCGAATTTCATGATCGCCATCGAGGCGACGATCGTCTCGACCGCCATGCCGCAGATCGTCGCCCAGCTCGGCGGCCTCGAGCTCTACAGCTGGGTGTTCGCCGCGTTCCTGTTGACCCAGACCGCGACCACCGTGGTGTTCGGCAAGCTCTCGGACCTCAGGGGCCGCAAGGCGGTCATCCTGTCCGGGATCGGGATTTTTCTGGTCGGCTCGATCCTGTGCGGCTTCGCCTGGTCGATGCCGTCGCTGATCGTCTTCCGCCTCTTGCAGGGGATCGGCGCCGGGGCCGTCCAGCCGGTCGCCATGACCATCGTCGGCGACCTCTATTCCGTCCACGAGCGGGGCAAGATCCAGGGCTGGCTGGCCAGCGTGTGGGCGATTTCCGCCGTCATCGGCCCGCTGGTCGGCGGATTGATCATCCAGTTCTGGTCCTGGGCGTGGATCTTCTGGTTGAACCTGCCGATCGGCCTCCTCGCCTCGGCCGGCTTCTGGTTCTATTTGCACGAGAAGAAGTCGGAGGCGCACGGGCGGATCGACCATTTGAGCGCCGGCGTCTTCACCGTCGCGATCGCCGCGGTGATGGCGGCCCTGACTGCGGCTTCGACCGCCAGCCGGACCGAATTGGCCGTCATCTCGGCCATCGCCGTCGCCGCCGTCATCGCCTTCATCCTTCAGGAGCGCCGCTCGCCCGAGCCGATGATTTCGCTCGAGCTCTGGGGCCGGAGGCCGATCGCCGCAGTCAACGCCTCGTCCCTCTTCGCCGGCATGGTGATCATCGGGCTCACCACCTTTCTGCCCGTCTTCGTCCAGGGCGTCATGCAGAAGCCGCCGCTCATCGCCGGCTTCGCGCTGTCCGCCATGGTGCTCGGCTGGCCGATCGGCGCGACGCTCTCGCCCCGCCTCTGGACGCGGTTCGGCATTCGGACGATTCTCCGGGCGGGTTCGGCGCTGATCCCGCTCGGCGCGCTGGTCTTCGTCCTCCTCAAGCCCGAGACGCAGCCCTTCGTCGCGGGCATCGGATCGGCGATCGTCGGCTTCGGCATGGGGCTTTCGAGCAGCGCCTCGATCGTGCTGATCCAGGAAATCGTCGACTGGTCGGAGCGGGGCAGCGTCACCGCCTCCTACCTCTTCGCCCGCACCCTCGGCAGCACCTTCGGCGCGACCGTGTTCGGCGCCGTCCTCAACATGGGGCTGATGCGCTCCGGCCTCGGCGCGGTGACTTCGAACGAGCTCCGGCGTCTTCTCGAAGGCGGAGCGGCGGCGGACTCCGCCCTGAGGAGCGCGCTCGAAGCTTCGCTCCACATCACCTTCGCCTCGATGTTCGTCGTCGCCGCGCTGGTCGCGCTGACCGCGGCGCTGGTGCCGAAGGTCGTGTTCGCGGCGCGGCGTGCGCCGGCGGAGTAGGGAAGTGCGTTACGTCCTTGCGACCGCCTGCGGCGCACCGGGCGGTTTGTCCTTGCGCGTCGCGCGGCCGGTTCGCCATTCCTCGATGCGCTGCATGATCACGTAGAAGGAGGGAACGAACACGACCACCAGGCAGGTCGAGGCGATCATGCCGCTGAACACGGCGATGCCGATCGATCTCCGCGCCGCAGCGCCCGCGCCCGTCGCCAGAACCAGCGGCAGCACGCCGAGTATGAAGGCGAAGGAGGTCATGATGATCGGGCGGAAGCGCAGCCGCGCCGCCTCCACCGCCGCCTTGACCACGTCGAGCCCGAGCGCCCGCTGCTGGCGCGCGTATTCGACGATGAGGATGCCGTTTTTGCTGCCGAGCGCAATCAGCAGGATGATGCCGATCTGGGTGTAAAGGTTGTTGTCCGTGCCTTCGAGGTTGAGGCCGGCCACGGTTCCGAGCAGCGCCAGCGGCACGGCGAGGATCACCGCAAAGGGCAGGATCCAGCTCTCGTATTGTCCGGCGAGCACCAGATAGACGAGCAGGATCGCGAATCCGAAGATGTAATAGGTCTGGTTGCCGACCGCCTTCTCCTGGAAGGACATCGCGGTCCAGTTGAAGCCGGTCCCCTTGGGCAAGGCCTGAGCGCCGACCTGGTCCATGATGTCGAGCGCCTGGCCCGAGCTGAAGCCCGGGGCCGGCGAGCCGACGACGGTCGCTGTCGGGTAGAGATTGTAGAGGCTGATCAGCGGCGGCCCGGTCACCGGCGTGCACGTCGACCACTGTGCCGATCGGCGTCATCGTCCCGTTGCCGGCCCTGACCTTGAGGTTGCGGATATCGTCGACCGAGGCGCGCTCGTCCGCCTGCGCCTGCGTGTAGATTTGGAAGACGTGGCCGAACTTGTTGAACTGCGTGACATAGTTCGAGCCGACATAGCCGGAGAGGGCCGCAAACACCTGGCCGACGGTAATTCCGAGCGCCTCGGCCTTGGTCCTGTCGACCACGACCGAGAATTGCGGCGCGCCGGCGCGGAAGGTCGTGGCCAGCCGCTGCAGGCCCGACTGCGCGTTGCCGTCCGCGACCACCGTATTGGCGAGGCTTTGCAGCAGGTCGTAGTCGAAATCGCCGTTGCGAATTTCGACCTGCATCGTGAAGCCGCCGACATTGCCGACGCCCTGGATCGGCGGCGGCAGCACGGCGAAGGAGAAGGCTTCGGGAATCGACTGCAAGGCGCCGTTGATGCGTCGCTGGATGGAGAGCTGGTCCTGCCCTTTCTCCTTGAGGCGGTCGTCCCAGTCCCGCAGCACGACGAAGGCGACGCCTGCGTTGGCGAGACTGGCCCGATTGTCGAGGATCGAGATGCCGCTGACCGTCACGACATGCTCGACGCCGGGGACTTTCGCCGCGAGGTCGTGGATCTTCGCCAGCACCGCGTCGGTGCGCGCCTTCGACGCGCCGTCCGGCAATTGCGCCACGACGATCATGTAGCCCTGATCCTCGGTCGGCAGGAATCCGGTCGGCACGCGGGTCAGCGACCAGATGGCGAAGACGACAAGGGCGAGCGCCAGGCCGACCATGAGCAGGGCGCGCCTGGTCATGCCGCTCATCAGCCGGACGTAACCGCGCTCCGCCGCGTTATAGACGACGTTGAAGCCGCGGTAGAAAAAATTGCGCTGCCCGGGCGGCTTCGGCGGCCGCAGCCACAGAGCCGACTGGGTCGGCTTGAGCGTCATCGCGTTGATCGCGCTGATCAGCGCGGTCGCCGCGATGACCAGGGCGAACTGGCGGTAGAGCTGGCCCGTCAGGCCGGGCAAAAAAGCCGCGGGGAGGAAGACCGACAGGAGCACCAGCGTGATGCCGATGACCGGTCCGGTCAGCTCCCCCATTGCTTTTATCGCGGCCTCGCGCCCGGGCATGCCCTCCTCGACATGGCGCGACACGCCCTCGACGATCACGATCGCGTCGTCGACGACGATTCCGATCACCAGCACGATGGCGAACAGCGTCGGAAGATTGATCGAAAAGCCGAGCGCCGCCATGGCGGCGAAGGCGCCGATGATGGTCACCGGCACGGTCGTCGCGGGCACCAGCATCGCCCGCCAGTCCTGCAGGAAGACGAGGATGACGATCAGCACGAGGATGCCCGCCTCGATCAGCGTGCGGTAGACTTCGCGGATCGCCGCCTTGACGAATTTGGTCGTGTCGTAGGGGACGACATATTCGAGCCCCTCGGGGAAGCTCTTCTTGAGCTCCTCCATTTTGTCGTAGACCTCGTTGGAGACGGCGACCGCGTTCGCGTCGGGCAGGAGCGAGACGGCGATGCCGGCCGCCGGCCGGCCGTCGAGATTGAAGAATTCGCTGTAGGTCTGGGCGCCGAGCTCGACCCGCCCGACGTCGCGCACCCTCGTGATCCGGCCGCCGGCGCCGGGCTCGACCTTGACCACGATGTTCTCGAAATCAGGCGCGTCGTTCAGTCGGCCGTTGAGGTTCAGCGTGTATTGGAAGTCCTGCCCCTTCACGGCAGGCGGCGCGCCGATCTGGCCGGCCGCGACCTCCTGGCTCTGCTGCTGGATGACGGCGATGACGTCCTGCGGGGTGAGGCCGCGCGCCTGCATGAGGTTCGGGTCCAGCCAGACCCGCATGGCGTATTGGCCGGCGCCGAGCACCGATACGTCGCCGACGCCGTTGAGGCGCTCGAGTTCGTTCTGGACATTGATGACCGCGTAGTTCGCAAGGAACAAGCTGTCGAAGCGGCCGTCCGGCGACCGCAGCCCGACGAACTCGAGGATCGACGTCGATTGCTTCTTGGTCGTCACGCCCTGGATCTGCACTTCCGCGGGCAGGGACGAGAGCGCGGCCGAGACCCGGTTCTGCACCAGGATCTCGTCCTCGTCGGCGTTGGTGCCGATCGCGAAAGTGACGATGAGATTGTAGGTGCCGTCGCTGGCGCTGGTCGACTGCATATAGAGCATGTTCTCGACGCCGTTGACGTTCTGCTCGATCGGCAGCGCGACGGTGTTGACCAGGGTCGACGCGCTCGCGCCCGGATAGCGCGTCGAGACCTGCACGGTCGGCGGCACGACGTTCGGATATTGGGAGGTCGGCAGGTTGACGAGCGCGACGAGCCCGATGACGACGAAGAACAGCGCCAGAACGTTGGCGAGAACCGGACGATCGATGAAGAAGCGGGAGATCATCAGCGTTTCTCCCGCGCCGTCACTTGGCTGGCGGCGTCGCGGCCGGTTTCGCAGCGGGGCTCGGCTTGGCGGGAGGCTCGGCCGATTCTTCCAGCTCCGCGCTGAGCTTCGTCTGCTGCGGATCGACCTTGGCGCCGGGAATTGCGCGCTGAATGCCTTCCGTCACCACCCAGTCGCCCGGATCGAGCCCGGATTCGATGATCCGGTATGGCCCCTCGCGCTCGCCCGTCTTGACGATCCTGCGCTGGACGACGTTGTCCGGCCCCACCACCAGCAGATAACGCCCCTCCTGGCTCGTTCCGAGCGCCGGATCGGGCACGAGAATCGCCTTGTCGAGCTTGCCGACCGGCGTGCGCACCCGGACGAACAGACCGGGCAGCAGCCTCCCGTCCTTGTTGTCGAAAATGGCGCGGACTTCCAGGGTGCCGGTCGAGGCGTCCACTTGTGGCGAGGCGTAGTCCATATGGCCTGCGTGCGGAAAGCCTTCCTCGCCCTGCAGCCCGATCTCGACCGGTATGCTGGAGAGATCCGTCGTCCGAAGCCTGAGACCCGCCTTGGCGTTGTTCACCTTGATCTGGAGAATCTGCGGCTCGCTCATGGTGAAGTAGACATAGATCGGGTCGAGCTGGATGATCGTCGCGAGCTTGGTCGGCGATCCGACGCCGACCAGCGCGCCCTTGTCGACGAGGTGCCTGGAGACGACCCCGTCGAACGGCGCGCTCACCGTCGTGTAGTTCAGATTGATCTGGGCCGACTCGATCGCGGCTTTGGCGTTCAGGACGTCAGCGGCGGCCTTGTCGGCGTTGGACTTCCATTCCTGCGCCGTCGCTTGGCTGGCGTAATCCCGGCTCGCGAGGGTCGCCTGCCGCTGGTATTCGGCCTGGTTGTAGGCCAGCGTCGCCTGATTGGAGGCGAGCGTCGCCTTGGCCTGATCGAGCTGCGCCTGATAGGTGTCGCGCTCGATGCCGAACAGCTGGTCGCCCGCCTTGACCGCGGCGCCGTCGACATAGTCGATCGCTGTGAGGAACCCCTGGACGCGGGCGACCAGATCGACCGACTTGAAAGGCGAGGTATTGCCCGTCAGGTTGAGGTAGAGCGTCACCGGCTTCTGCAGCGGCTGCGCCACGGCGACTTTCGGCGGGGGAGGCGGGACGTAAGCGTTCCTGGCGCCGTTGCAGCCGGCGAGAGCGAGCGCGGAAATCGTCGCCAGCACGATCAGACGCGGCCGTCGGCCTTTGCCGGCCGAAGAAGTAGGCTGGATGAGCACGCTGGCGCCGTCCCCCAAAGCAATGCAAAGCGGTTGGTAGCCGTCCCCGACAGCGCTTGCAAGGTCGGCGCCAAAGCCCTGCCCATGCGGCTGACTTAGCTCAGGCGTCTCGCCGCCAGGCCGAGGCGCTTCGCAGCACCACGTACGAGCGATTTGTGGAATGACGCGCCGATTGATGCAGAGAGGTCTCGACCCGCGATCGGCGGCGCTTCTTTCCAGCCGGATGTTCCCGGTGTCGTTTCTCCGGCCTGAGGGAAATCGGACATTGGTTTACAGAAAGGCGTCACCGCAGCATCTTCGTCTGAAGGACAGGAGGCGTTTCGATGTCAATGGAAGTACGGGCTGCTTCGGAGGCGGACTTCGACGCGCTCGTTCAGCTCAATCAGGTCGTTCAGAGCCTCCACGCCACGCTATATCCAGGCGATTTCAAGCAGGTGGCCGATCCATCTGCCGTGAGGGCGTTCTTCGCATCACGCTTGGCTGCTCCGAAGAGTGGGATTGGGATTGCGGAGGCCGATGGTGCGCCCATCGGCTACGTCTGCTTCGAAGTGCAGGCGCAGCCGGAAACCCCGTTTAGTCCCCCTCGGCGCCGCATCTATGTGCACCACATTTCAGTGGCGCCCGAC
This sequence comes from uncultured Alphaproteobacteria bacterium, assembly GCA_963835885.1. GTDB lineage: Bacteria > Pseudomonadota > Alphaproteobacteria > Rhizobiales > Beijerinckiaceae > Roseiarcus. The sequence goes on along the minus strand of CAWIHF010000033.1, from coordinate 38,868 downwards.
GCTCGCCGTCGTGGAACTCCTACAGCTCTAATGCGCCATGTCGAACATCGAGCAGTGTCCGACCATATCGACGAAATTGCTTTAGACGCCTGGGCGATGAATCTTGATGCACTGCAATTTTTTGGCTCGCAGGGGTTCGCCGCATTCAACGTGATGCTTCGCAAGAAGCTTGAGGCGGTCAGTTGAGCGTCGACACCAAACAAATGTTCATTCACCTGTCTCCGCTCAAACACACCGCTCGGACGTTTACCTCGGTTCACGCCCAAGATCATACCCATTTCAATCCGGGCCGCCATTCCGTGAGCCACGAAGGTTACCACCAGGGACGCGCCGCCCTCAAATGGGCTGAACTCAACGAACGGGGTTGACCATGCCGAAGAAAGTTTTGCCGCGCATCGCCGCCGTGGAGGCGGACAACAAGCCTCTGACCTTGCGCATCCGTTGGGACAAGGGCGACGAAAGCCGCGTTGACGTGCCCGGTCTGATCGAGACGTTCCGCGTCTATGAGCCATTGCGCCGGTCGCCGAAATTGTTCCGGCAAGCGCGGGTTGGCGAATATGGAACCGATGTCGTTTGGTCGGACGAAATCGACATGGCCGCCGATGCGCTACGGCGGCTCGCGCAAGAACAGGCGGGCGTCACGATGTCGCCGGACGCCTTCAGGCGCTGGCGCGAACGCCGGGCCTACACGCTCGACGCGGCGGCTCATGCGCTCGGCGTTAGCCGTCGCATGGTGGCCTATTACGAACAGGGCGCGAAACCCATTCCGCGCGTCGTTGCGCTCGCGACGCGCGGGCTCGATCTCGGAGCGCAATAGGAGCGTGTTGCGCCGGGAAGGAACCATCGTGATCTCAATATGGTGGAATCGGCGGCGGACGCCTCTCGCACCCGCCCCCTATAGGAGTCCTGTAGGAGCGGGAACGCGTCCGAGCCTCGCAAGCGCGGGCAGGCGAGTCGGCCTGATCGGATCACGCTCGAAAGGCCGGGCGAGTCGTGGTTCCCGCGGCCTCCCTCTATCCGCCCTCCGCCCGTCGCTCGGCCACCGCCACCGCGAGCGTCATGGCCAGGCAGAACGTCGCAGCCAGCGAGCGGAATGAGCCAAAATCGCTTTCGACGATCTCGAAGCGGACGTCGGCGAGGCCGGCGAGCGGCGAAAACGCGCTGTCGGTGACGACGACGGTCGGGGTGTTCGCCCGCCGCGCCCGCCAGGCGAGATCGACGGTGACGGGCGAATAGGGCGAGAAGCTGATCGCGATCAGCGCGTCGCCGGGGCCGGCGCGCGCCAGCTGCTCCGGCCCGAGCCCGCCCACGTTGTCGATCAGGCAGGCGGAAAGACCGAGCTGGGCCAGCGCATAACTCAGGTAATGCGCGACGCTGAACGAGCGCCGCTGCCCGAGACAGTAGATGGTGTTCGCCCGGGCGAGCACATCGACCGCCCTGTCGAGGTCGCGCCTGTCGACCGCCTCGCGCAGCCGGGCGACCGACGATGCGGCCGAATCGGCGAAGCCCATGAGCAGGTTGGTCGGATCGCCGCTGTCGCGGGCGCTCTCGTGCAAGGCCCTGAGCCGTTCGGAATAGTCGGGCCAGCGATTGCGCAGGTGAGAGCGAAAAACCTCCTGCAGGTCGGAGAAGCCGCCGAAGCCGAGCGCCTGGGCGAAGCGCACCAGCGTCGAGGCCTGTACGTCGGCATTGCGGGCGATTCCCGAAGCCGTGCCGAGAGCAAATTCGTCCGGGTGTTCGAGCGCGTAGGCCGCCGCCTGACGCAGCCGTTTGGGCAGATTGGGCTCGATTTCGATCAGCCGATCCTTGAGCGCCTCGAAAGTGTCCGGAGGCTCGGCGGTCGCTTGTTCGGTCATGACTTTCCCCGCGCCGGCCGCCAGTGCATGATGCGATCGGGTTGAACCGTCGTCGTCATTGCGAGAAGCCTGGCGACGAAGCAATCCAAGGGCTGTCGGACACCCGAAGTTCACCTGGATTGCGTCCCCTCGGGCTCTTCGACCCAGGAGTCACTCTCAATGACGGACCCGAGTTCCACTCGAATTCACCCCGCTCTCAATTCGTCATGGAACGAATATTCCAAATCGGGTAGATTGTGAAATATTTGTTTTGGCGGATGGAAGCTGACCCAAGGCGGGAGATCACGGGCTCATGGACACAATCGGCGTCGGGCTGATCGGCACAGGCTATATGGGCAAATGTCACGCGCTGGCCTGGATGGCGGTGCGGGCGGCGTTCGGCGATGGGCCGGTCGTGCGGCGCGTGTCGCTCTGTGAGGTCGAGGAGGGGCTCGCCCGCCGGCGCGCCAGCGAGTTCGGCTTCGAGAGGTCGACCGCGGACTGGAGGGCGCTGGTCTTCGATCCCGAAGTCGAGGTCGTCTCGATCACCACGCCGACCGGCCTGCATGCGCCGATGGCGATCGCCGCCCTCGAGGCCGGCAAGCACGTCTGGTGCGAGAAGCCGATGGCGCCATCCTTTGCCGACGCCGAACGCATGGCCGCCGCCGCCAGGGCGAGCGGCAGGATCGCCATCCTCGGCTACAACTACATCCAGAGCCCGGCGGCCCGCTATATCGCGAAGCTATTGAAGCGCGGCGCAATCGGCCCCATCACGCAGTTCCGCGTCGAGATGGACGAGGACTTCATGGCCGATCCAGAGCAGCCCTTCAGCTGGCGCAGCGAGGCGAGCTCGGGTCTCGGCGCGCCCGACGATTTCGCCGTCCATCCGATGAGCCTCATCTCGACGCTGATCGGCATGCCGCGCGAGGTGTTCGGCGAACTGGCCAAGCCCTTTCCCGACCGGCCGGACGGCGCCGGACGCCGCGCGGTGGACACATTTGACATCGCCACGGGGCTTCTGCGCATGGACGGCGGCGCGACCGGCGCGATCCAGGTCAACCGCACCGCCTGGGGCCGCAAGGGCCGTATCCAGCTGCAGATTTTTGGCGCGCGGGGCGCGATCTTTTTCGATCAGGAGCGGTTCAACGAGGTCGGCGTCTATCTGGCCGAGGGACCGGTCGAGGACCAGGGGATCAAGACCGTGCTGATGGGCCCGGCCCATCCACCCTATGAGCGCTTCATTCCCGCCGCCGGTCACCAAATGGGGTTCAACGACCTCAAGATCGTCGAGGCGCACGAGCTTTTGAACCGTATCGCCGGCAAAGAAGCCCTGGCCATCGATTTCGACCAGGGTCTTGCCATCGAGCGCGTGATCGGCGCGATCGGCCGCTCGCATCGGGAAGGCAGGTGGCAAAGGCCATAAAGAGCGAGTGGAACGGCGGCGCCGTCTCCTCGGAAGGCGCTGAAGACGGTCTCGCCGGCTCGCTCTTTCGAGCTGGCCGGAGTCGTACCGACATGCGCGGCCCGCTCTGCCGTAATTTCGAAGCCGCCCGACGAAACAATCTCTTGCCAAGGGGGACGAGTGTGTACTATGTTTGTTCCTCCAGGGCCCATGAAGGAGATCGCCAGATTGTCCTGTTCCGCCGACCGCCCGCGGGCTCGGGCGCGCGTGTCGAATTTAGCCGGGAGGAGTCATCGTCGATCTCAAGACTGGCCCGCTCCCGACGCCGGGATTGTGATCGCTAGGGCGAGGATTCTAAGAATCGGAATCTATCGCACCCCTCGAAGTCCCTTGTTCGTTTTCTAATTTGGATTCCTCGCAAGCCATTGAAAAGCCGAGAATCGGACGAAGGAATCCAAGACAATCCAATCCTGTTTTCTTGGCCTGGGTTGGTTCGGCTTGGTTTCGGCTTGGAGAAATTTTGGCCTGAGGCTGCGCCTGGGCTGCGACAGCGTCGGAGATTCCGGAAAAGCCGGAAACGGCGGCCCGCTGCGGAAGAGCCCCGACGGCAGACCCAGCGGCTCGCGCGGGCTCACGCGAACGTCGCGCCGAGCCGCTCCATTGCCGGGCGGAATTTTGGAAAGCTGGTCGCGATCATGGCGGTGTCGTCGACTGTCATCGGCTCGCGGCTGGCGAGCCCCATGACGAGGAAGCTCATCGCGATGCGGTGATCCATATGGGTCGCGACGGTCCCGCCGCCCCGCGCCGACCCGCCCTCGACGAAAAGATCGTCGCCTTCGATTTGCTGCGCGACGCCCGCGGCCGCGAGGCCCGCGGCGACCGCGGCGAGCCGGTCGCTCTCCTTGACGCGGAGCTCATGCAGGCCGCGCATCCGGGTCGTTCCCGAGGCGAAGGCCGCAGCGACCGCGAGGATCGGGTATTCGTCGATCATCGAGGGCGCTCGGCCCGCCGGAACATCGACGCCCTTAAGCGCGCTCGCCCGCACCCTGAGATCCGCCACCTCTTCGCCGCCCTCGATGCGCCGGTCGAGGACGTCGATGTCGGCCCCCATCTCGAGGAGGGTCGTGAGCAGTCCCGAGCGTAGGGGGTTCGTCATCACCCCCTCGACCACGATGTCCGAGCCCGGCACGATGAGCGCGGCGACAATGGGGAAGGCCGCCGAAGACGGGTCGGCGGGAACGATCACCGGCTTCGGCCGAAGCTCCGGACGGCCGACGAGATCGATTCGTCGCCCCTCGCCCTCGCGGCTCACGCTGACCTCGGCTCCGAAGTGGGTCAGCATCTTCTCGGTATGGTCGCGCGAGGCCTCGGCCTCGATCACCGTCGTCACCCCGCGGGCGTTGAGGCCGGCGAGGAGGACGGCCGACTTGATCTGCGCCGAGGCGACGGGCGTTCGGTACAGGATCGGCGCCGGGTCGCGGACGCCCTTCAGCACGATCGGACAGCGCCCTCCCTCCGCCTGCGACAGGACTTCCGCCCCCATCAGCCGCAGCGGATCCAGAATCCGGCCCATCGGCCGTTTGCGCAAGCTGGCGTCGCCGTCGAACGTAGCGGTGACCCCGTGTCCGCCCACGAGGCCCATCATCAGCCGCGAGCCGGTGCCGGCGTTGCCGAAATCGAGGATGGCGCGCGGGGGAAGCAGAGCCCCGACGCCGGGCCCCCGGATCCGCCAGCGTCCCGGCGCGAGGCGCTCGACCGCCGCTCCCAGCGCCTTGCACGCCTCGCCGGTGCGCAGGACGTCGTCGCCCTCGAGGAGCCCTTCAACCATGGTTTCGCCGGAGGCGAGCAGACCGAAAATGAAGGCGCGGTGGGAAATCGACTTGTCGCCCGGCGGCCGGAAGCGGCCGCGCAGCGCCGGCGCGCGGCGTGCGCTTAAACGCGAAGGCGGTTGCGAGGAGGAACGTGACACGCGCGAACCCGGTTGACTCGAAGCTGCGCCGCTCGCGCGGACGCGTTGGGTCCGTATCATCGCAACGGGCCCCATGTCGACCGCGCGGAATCACGTTGACAAGGGGGACGGGACCCGACTAACCGAAGCGCTCCCAAAATGACCCTTTGAACGACAGGGAACCGATCGCAGTGTCAAAGCCCGAACTCGGAGCCAAACGGCAGTGTCAGGCCTGCGGCGCCAAATTCTTCGACCTCAACAAGGACCCGATCATCTGCCCGAAGTGCGGAACCGTCTTCCAGGGCGCGGCTCGGGCTCGCGTGGCCGCCAAGGAAGATGAGGAAGATACGGAGCTTTCGGCGGCGCCGGCAGGCATCGACGTCGTCTCGCTCGACGAGGTCGAGGCGGGCGAGGAGAAGGTCGTCGAAGCCGCCGTCGAAGACATCGACGTCGAGGAGGCTGGCGAGGCCGAGGATGACTCCTTCCTCGAAGAGGAAGAGGGGGAGGACGACGACGTCACCAACCTGATCGACGGCGACATCGCGCCCGACGAAGAGACCTGACTCGCTTCTGCGGAGCGCAATTTTTGTCGGATGGGCCTTGTGGCCGGCGAAGGTTTGCGGCTATACCGCGCCCCGCGCAGAAAACGCGGCTTCGCCCCACTCGAAGCCGCACGCGCCATATGGGTTAAATGGGGCCATAGCTCAGTTGGGAGAGCGCTTCAATGGCATTGAAGAGGTCGTCGGTTCGATTCCGTCTGGCTCCACCACCCAAGTCATTGATATTACATGATTTTCCGTCTCACTGAATAGCGCCCACATGTCCGGGACATGCGCGTGGCGACGGAAGAAAAAGTGGGCAGGAGACCGAGAAATCTGGTCTCCGACGCGCACCACGCGGTTCAGTCTCCGCCGTTAGAAATTCTTTTCCGTGGCAAGTTGCTTTGCATAACTATGATACTGGTTCGATGCGAAAACGCCAGTAGCATCAGAGACCGGTTCGTAGTTCAATTCCTTCTGGGACCACCACCCATACCCGTGATTTGTCTAGTTTTTCCGTCTCCCGCAAACTGTCCGACATTTCCGAGGCTTGAGCGCTGAGCGCACGTGGGCTCGCGTGAGGAGACGCTAAATTCTCGGCTCGTACGGCTCCGGCGGCGTCGGGTCTCTGCCTGACAAAATCCTTTTCCGTGGAATGTTGCATGGGGTCAGACGGAGACCGGTTCGCTCCGTCGAGGAGAGCGGATCGATTTTGGCCCTTCATGGGGATCGCGTAGCAGAAGAATTACCGAGCGGTGTCGGCGGTCACGGAATTCGCAAGCGCCAGACACATGAACGCGCTCGCATTGGGACATGATGCGAGGGCGATATTTATCGAACGCTTGATGGGTTTCGCTGGTCTCGTATCAGGGCGGCGCGGCCAAGCCCAAGAGCTTTCGTTGCTCAGCCCAACTCGCCGGCATGTCCGTCAATCGCGAAACACCGAAGCCGCGCGGCAAGGTTGCATCGACGGTAGCCCGGACGATAGCCGGAGCCAGGAAGGCGAGGGAGAGAGCCATTCGCGCCGATCGCTCGCTGACTCCTTCGCGAACCGCAATCATTTCGATGCTCGCGGCGCGGCCCGAGATGAGGTCCTCGAGCCACCGGCGCGCTCTGGCGATGGCCGCCAGCAGCTTCGTCCGGGCTTCGGCCCGTATCGGCCTTGAGCCATGCGCGCCATCGTTCGCAGGGGCGATCACCGCGCGCTTGCGGCGAAACGGTTCCGGAGACCAAGGGATTGCAATCTTGTCGGGCGGCTGATCGCCGTCGCCAACAAGCTGAAGCTCGATCAACAGTGCGCCTAGAGTGGCTTTGCCGATCCGAGCGGCAATCATTGCGGCGGCTGCATCTGGATCCGGGTCGCGATCGCGGACCGCATCGAGAACGATTCGCTCGACGGCGTCTGCCGCGACGCGCGCGACGGATCCGGCTTCTTCCTTGCGGCCCTGGGCCAGGACGCAGGAGACATAGTAGCGATAACGAACCCCCTTCTTGATCGCATAGCTCGGCGTCATCGGGTTTCCCCGATCATCAAAGAGCTTGCCCAGAAGCAAGGCATTCGAGCCTTGACGCCGCTGCCGAACGCCCCGCCGGTTCTCAGAGAGCTTCGCCTGCACGGACTCAAACAAGTCCGGGTCCACGATCGGTTCGTGCTCGCCGGGATAGCTTTGGTCGCGATGGTTGATCTCGCCAAGGTAGACCCGGTTGCGCAGCAGGTAAGCCAACGGCCCATTGGTGAGGAGGTTACCGCCAACGACGCGGCCGGAGGACAAGGTCCGCCTGCGGGTGACAATCCCGCGCTCGCGCAGGTCTTTCTGCAGCGCCGGCAGGGAGCCGAGGTCAAGATAGCGGGAGAAGATGAGCCGGACGGTCGCCGCCTCCTCCGGGTTGACGATCAGCTTCTTGCCCTGGACCTCGTAGCCGAGGGGCACGACGCCGCCGACCCAAAGGCCTTTCCTCTTGGACGCGGCGATCTTGTCGCGGATGCGCTCGCCCGTGACCTCTCGCTCGAACTGGGCGAAGGACAGCAACACGTTGAGAGTAAGGCGCCCCATGCTGCTGGTGGTGTTGAACGATTGAGTCACCGAGACGAAGGCGACGCCATGAGCGTCGAAGAGCTCGACGAGCTTGGCGAAATCGGTGAGCGACCGGGTCAGGCGATCGACCTTGTAGACGACGACGATGTCGATCCGCTGTTCACGGATGTCGGCCAGCAGTCGCTGCAGGGCAGGGCGGTCCAGGCTTCCGCCGGAGAAGCCGCCGTCGTCATAGCGCTCCCTGATCAGCCTCCAACCCTCATGGGCCTGGCTCTTCACGTAAGACTGGGCGGCCTCGCGCTGAGCCTGGAGGGAGTTGAACTCCTGATCGAGCCGGCTGTCCGTCGAGACCCGCGTGTAGATCGCGCACAGCTGGGGCTTAAGAGATGCGGACTTCATTGTACGCTCTCGCCTGGGTCGGTTGTCGCGCCGAGCAAGGGGAAATGGGAGCCATGCGGCGCGAGCGGGCGATCGTCCACGTCTTGGCGGGGAAGAGCGCTCGAATACTCGCCGCGGTTCTGTCGGCTCCGATCGCCGCTGCGCCCGTTCGCGCGGACGCGATCCTGATGTCGCACCCCGAAGAATCGATGACCGCTCCACTTCGTGCCAGTGATCGCGAAAGCGACGGCGGACAGGCTGCCGTAGGTCGCGCCATTCCAGGCGAACCCGTCATGGACAACCATGACGTGTTCGAGCCGGCTCTGCCATTCTCGGACCAATAACGCCCCGGGCCTCAGGATCAACGGATCGGCGACCTTACGGACGGGCAGGGTCGCTGCGCTTACGCCGCCGTCCGAAGCTGCTGAAGATGATCGGTCGGACGCGGGCTTGTCCGGCACCGCTTGCGCCAGCCGCTCGAGGATCCGGATGGTCTCCCGATCGAGATCGCCGAACGCTTCGGCCTGAAGGCGGTAGGCCATCAGGCGAAGGAGGAGGTTCCGGGAGAGGGGGGCCGGCGGGAGCCGGCCCCAACGATTCCGCCAGCGCAGCCGCAGGTCCTCGAGAGACAGTCTCTCCAACTCGGCGAGTTCGGCTTCGAGACCCCCGCCGGCAGGAGAGCGCTCGTCCGGGAGAGAATCGGCGATCGGGCCTGGCCTCGGCTGCCGGGCGGTCTCCACAGGACCGAAGCGGAACGTCTTACCCATCGCCGTTGTCACCCCTGCGCGGCGCTGTTTCGCTCCGCGATGACATAGGCGCTGGCGATCTGGTCCTTGGCTTTGCGTCGATCGATCTCGAAGCCTCTCTTCCTCAGCCCAGTCAGCGCGGCGCGGGTGGTATGCGGCAGCCACCCTGTCGCGGCGACGAGTTCGTCGATGGTCGCTCCCGCATCGCGCTCAAGCATCTCGATGACGATGCCGATCTTGGTCCCGGCGCGAGGAATGCGCGGCGAGCGGGACTCCCCGCTCGATTCCAGTCCATGACCGGCGTCGGTCACATCGATCCCGCCCGCCGTCGTTTCCGGCTTGGCGGCCTCATCGCCATGCGTCTGTCGCGCGGCCTTGTCATCCTCGGCGTCGAGATCGGCAGCAATCGCCTTGAGGCCGGCGGCGGTCAGCTTGAGCGCGAATCCCTGATCGGCGTCCTCGTCTCGACGCCAGACCGGCACGTCCTTTCGCGCCCGGACTTCACGGACAAGACCTTCCCTCAGCAGCTTTGCGGCTGCCTTCTTCGCGGAAGCGAGCCGCGCGCCGGACGGAGGCGTCAGATTGTGGTCTACTCGCTGCGACGCGGCGCTGAGCAGCATGAGCTGTGTGTCGGTGAGCTTGATGGACATGTTCGCCCCTTTGCGTTTGCGAGCAGGGCCGGCCCATCCGGCCCCGTCACTGACGCGAGCCCCGGATCGGAACGATGTGCGGGGCTGGGTCTCCCGAGGCGCTTCAGCGCCCTCGGGCATGCGCATTCACGCTCTATTTCGAACCGAAAGCCAGTCCTTTCTGGCGAGCCGGCAACTCTTTCTTGCACGGGACCTTCGGTTCCTCCTTCTCTGGAACACGGCGCGCTGGCTGGTCGGCTCGCGTACGGCCAGTCTGGCGCTCCGCAAGGGCAATCGGTCCGCCGCTCGGCGGTTGTTGCATATGACCAATAACAAACGGTCGATGTCAGGGACAAAGCGGTCGAAGGCGCTACGGAAGGGATGCGCCAGAGCACGAAGTCGCTGCGCTCCAGCCCGCTGCGCGGGGCCGCAAGCGGAAAGGCCGGTGACAATTCGAGAAGCCAGTGAAGTCGAGATGACAGACGCAAGGCCAAGGACCAAAGCTCCAGCGCCCATATTCTCTCCCGGACGAGAACTCTCCTGCCGGCGGGGGTCTCGAAGCCGAACTCGCCGAGTTGGAGAGACTATCTCTCGAGGACCTGCGGCTGCGCTGGCGGAGTCCGGCGCGCGGCTCGCTTCCGCGAAGAAGGCAGCCGCGAAGCTGCTGAAGGAAGGTCGTCAAGAGCAGGCCCGTGAGGGCTGGCGGCCGATCAGGGAGCGCTATGACGACGGCGGCGACCGCGATCAGGGCGAGGACGACGGGATTGCGGCGATCTCTTAAGAAGCGGCTGCGTGCAAAGCAGGCAAGGACGCCTGCGGCGCCGCCGGCATTCTTTTGACATGCCGCCTTCGGCTGGCGGCCTTGTTGGTCGCGGCGGCGAACAGGCGATCGATGTCGCGCTCCAGCACAGGCGGGGCGCGGCGCGATCGGACGTCGGGGGCGCCTTCGACGCGGCCGCTGGCCGCGGATCGAGCTTCGCCGGCAGGTCGAGGATGGCGTCGCCGACGGCGGAGTTCGCGTCCATGCGTCGGCCGAGGTCCGCCAATTTGCGGCCGCGCGTCGGGTACCCGTCCCGAGACGCGGCGCCCTTGCGCTAGCGAGATCGAAGCCGCAGGCGGCACAATCGGCTTGGGGCCGCAGCGGCCTTTCGAACTGCCCAGACTGACCGTATTGTGGAATGGGATGTCGTGGGATGGCCGTTACCCGAATCACCTGCCACTCAGGGGTACCGATAGTGAATTGACGAAAAGCCATATCCACGCCCGCAGTCGTCCCGGACGAGATAGAGGCCGGCGAAGGCATCGATGTGATCAGTTTTTATCGCGCTAGCGAAAAGCCCTTCGGAGCGTTCAGTAACCTATTTTCTCGCCCCGTCGAGTTCGAGGGAGTTGTTTTCCCGACAGCAGAGCACGCCTATCAGGCGGGAAAGGCAGCACGGGCAGCCGTACGCGACTGGATTCAATCGGCTCCTTCTCCAGCACTGGCGGCGATGGCGGCGCATGGGTTGTACACATGGGAGGTCGTCCCAAACTGGGCGAGCATCAAGTTCGACCGAATGCGGAGAATTCTTGCGCGCAAAATTCACGCAGCACCACGACCTCGCGGAGCTACTCCTCTCGACAGGCTCCGCCAGGCTCGTTGAGACAGGACGGGTCAATAATGCAGTGAACCGCCTTTGGGGCGAGGTAGATGGCAAGGGCCAGAATATGCTCGGAATCATGCTCATGGAGCTGCGGGACGAATTGGCTCACCGACCCAAGGCGCCGACTCACGTCCGCCGTACTTCGGCTAAAACATCGAAGCCCGCGCGCCTGACGCAGGTAGCCCTGTAGTGGAGGCTCTACCGGAGCCGACACCGTACGAACGCGAACTATCGCACCTTGATGCGACGCTTGTCCGCGCGGCGGAGGCTGATATCTCCTTGTTGAAGGGCGCAATCGCTGGTGCGAGCGAAGCCAGCTTGATCGCCGTTGGATCCGGGGGGTCATTTACGGTCGCGTCACTCCTCTCCACTTTCCATGAGGCATACACGGGTCGTGTATCGCGGGCAGTCACTCCGCTGGAGTTGATCTGCAATCCAACCCTCGCATCGACCAGCCCGATTTTCATCGTCTCCGCCGAGGGAAAAAACCCTGACATTCTGGAAGCCTTGCAACGTGCGCGCCAGCACAGCTCCCGTGCGGTTCATGTAATTACGAATTGCGCCGCCAGTCCCCTGATGGATCGTGTGAGCTCGTTGAACGATGTTCGCGCTCACCTTTTTGAGCTTAAGGACAAAGATGGCTATCTCGCCACCAATAGTCTGATGTTTGACGCGAGCCTTATCGCGCGAGCTTACGGAGAGCTGGACCAGCGTTTGGAGTTGAAACCGTTAGCGGTCGACGAGGTAATCCTTGGTGGCCTGTCTCTCAAACAATGGCTTGCAAGCTCGGCAGCGTTTGTTTGTGAGGCAGTCTCCCGCCGTGGGTTAATAATCGTTTTCTCACCTCGGCTCAGACCGATTGCTGAAGACCTTGAGTCTGAGCTGTCTGAAGCCGCATTGCTCTTCTCACAACTCGCTGATTTTAGGTCGTTCGCACATGGTCGCCATCTCTGGCTTACCGAGCGTTCAGACGACAGCGCTTTGCTTGTCTTAACGGAGCCCGGTACGAAGAGCCTCTGGGAGGATATGAGGCCGCAAATACCAGATTGCGTTCCAACTTTCGTGCTTCCCTTGTCCACATCCACACCGCGCGACCTCCTTGGCGGGCTAATTGCCGGGATGCACTTGGTCTCGGAAATTGCTAATCATGCCACGCGGGATATCGCGCGGCCGAATGTTTCGCCTCTCGGCCGGAAGCTCTACTACGCAGACTTATCTAATTTGATACCTCCGCCCGACGAAGACGAGGTGAGAGGCGAAGACGCAAAGTATGAGGTGTTGGGTTCTCATTGGCCTACGCCGAGAAACAGCGGAAAAATTTGCCGAGCTCGCGAGGCTGCCGAGGCCGCATTCGCCAAACAGACTTTTCGTGCAATCGTATTCGACTACGACGGAACTCTGTGCAGCTCGAACAGCTTGGACTTGGCTCCTTCCGAGGAGATTGTCGAGCAGCTGAGGCGCCTTGCGAGTTCTGGCATCATTGTAGGCATCGCGTCGGGGCGCGGGGGGTCGATTGGCGAACATTTAGAGAGTAAGTTGGAAAAGGGGCTTTGGCCGATGTTCCGATTGGGCCTTTACAACGGAGGTTGGACCGGTTGTCTCGGGGAAGCCCCAGCAAAAACCTCTCAGCTTAGTGAATTTCTGATTTACGCGCAGCGTATCGTTTCGAATCTGCAATCTTATGGCGTTCCCATCATTCAGATTCGCGCCACACCTCCGCATCAACTCAGCGTCCGTTTCGAGAACGACGTTAGTACAGAAAATATGTGGTTTGTCATTGTTGACGCTTTAAGACAGGCCGGGCTGGAGGCGGGCACGATCCTACGCAGTAAACATTCCGTCGATATTCTCTCCCGCGGAGTGAGTAAGTCGCATTTGGTTGCGTATATCGTCCAAGACGATCGGATCGATCCCTACGAGATCGTGACGATGGGCGACCTTGGCGCGTGGCCCGGAAATGACTCGGCTCTCTTGCAGCACCACTTCTCTCTGAGCGTGGATCTTCCCTCGCGACGCCTGGACAGGGGTTGGAAGCTCGCCCCGAAATACAAAAGGGACGTTGACGCGACCCTATGGTATCTTGCGCGACTCACGATAAGCGATGAAGGTACGTTCCAGTTCAACCTGTCCCAGGCGGCGCAGTGAAGGACATCAACGCCCAGGATCTTCTCGCTGCAGTTATGGGTTGGTCGGACCCAGAGGTCGTGCGACAGCAAGTTCCTGTTCTCCAACTGCTTGCCGATTACAAATACGATCAGTATCAGCGGTACAGTCCCGGCAAGCGGTTCATTGAAAGTCTTGCTTTATGGCTGAATCAATTTGAAAATGATGATCGAACTCAGGCGCTATCCCTGGTCCAGCGGCGATTGATTTTCATTTCCGAACAGGAGATGAAGCACCTAGCCCGCATTATGCGTCGCGGGTCGGCGGGAGTAGCCTAAGCGACTGATTTTGCGTAGAATCCGGTTGTCGACGCCGATTCGCGCGATTTCAGGTGAGCCACACCCGCCATGAACGATTTATGCTGCCGCTGCCTGGTCTGTCATCGGTTTCGGGCAAAGCCGTTGTGGCCAAATTCGATGGAGGGTTGCTTTCGTCGGACGGCGGCATTTTGGCGTTGCGCGAAGTCGAACAGCGGCTTCGGGTCGCGGATCGGCTGGCCGCGTGTGTGGTCGATCCTCGGGCGCCCGATCAGATCACCCACAGCTTGGCGGACATCATCCGGTTTCGGCTGTTGATGATCGGCGCCGGCTACGAGGACGGGATCGACGCCAATTCCCTGCGCAGCGACCCGATATTCAAGATGGCGCTCGATCTGACGCCGTCGGATCGGGAGTTGTGCTCGCAATCGACGATCTCGCGATTGGAGAACCTGCCGGACGCTCGCGCGCTGTTGCGAATGGGCCGTGCGATGGTCGACCTCTATTGCGAGTTGTTTGCCAAGGTTCCCAAACGGATCACGCTCGATATCGACGACACGTTCGACGCGGTGCACGGCGGCCAGCAATTGCGGCTGTTCAACGCGCATTACGACGAATACGGCTTTCAGCCGATTGTCGTGTTCGACGGCGAGGGCCGCTTCGTCACGGCCGTGCTTCGTCCCGCCAAACGGCCGAGCGGCGCCGAGATCAAGCCCTTCTTGCGCCGGCTGCTGCGCGCGATCCGCGCTCACTGGCCCCACACCGAGATTTTCCTGCGCGCCGACAGCCATTATTGCGGCCCCGAGGTTCTCGATTGGTGTCGCGCCAACGGCATCGACTACATCCTCGGCGTCGCGCCGACCACGACGTTGCGTCGTCATGTCGAGGCTCTCGAAGCCAGCACGAAGGCGCGGTTCGAGGAGGACGGCAAGCTCCGCCGCTTCAAGGAGTTCTACGATGGCGCACAGAGCTGGAGCCGCGTCGAGCGGATCATCGCGCGCGTCGAAGTCGGCGAGGACGGACCCGACACGCGCTTCGTCGTGACCAATCTGCAAAAGCGCAACGCCCGCGCGCTGTACGAAGACCTCTACTGCCGACGCGGCCAAGCCGAAAACCACATCAAATCCTGGAAGACGCATCTGGCGGCGGACCGCACGTCCTGCACGAAGGCGACGGCCAATCAGTTCCGTCTCTTCCTCCACGCCGGCGCTTATTGGCTGATGTGGGGGCTTCGCGTCTCGATGCCGAAGCGCTCGATGTGGCGCGTCGCCCAGTTCGACACCTTGCGCCTGCGCCTCATCAAGATCGCCGCCCGCGTCGTCGAAATGAAAACGATGATCCGCGTGCACTTGCCGACCTCGTGCCCGGCGCAGGATATTCTGCGCCTCGCTTTGGAACGCATACCGCGTCTCGTCACCTGAGCGACGGGGCGCGAGGCCCCAAAACGCAAACCCATCCCACCCACCTGCAAACCCCCCTCCAACCAAAACTCAGGCTCAAAGCCCGAGCCGAACCAACACGTCCAAACTCGACCAAAATCAACCAAATGCCACGAAAGACCCGGAAGAACGGTCTAAGCGCGGTGCATAATGCGGGCTAGTCCAACTCGCATACCCCGACGTCATCGTTCAGGAGCGGCTACGGCTCGTGGCAGAAGAGAACGGGATTGCGCCCTACCGCGTCGGCACATTGGCGGCTCATCGGCGGTTCGAGCAGCTCCGAATCAAATCGCTCTACCTCGGCTTGAGCGATGGAGCTCATACGAACGACCTTCGCAGAGCAAGCAACGGAGCAATTAGCAACGAGCAAATTTGGCAGGCTTACGAGCTGGGAGAAGCGAAGGCCGAAGATATGCTCGACGAATTGCATAAGTCCCTGAGGACAGCCGAAATAGAATTGGCGAAGCCGGCCGATCAGGAGCGTTTCAGCTTAATTTGGTTGGTCGACGATTTTTCTGGGAGCGGCAACACCTACATCCGTTACACGGCAAAGAGCGGCGCTTCAAGGGAAAGATTTACAAGATCTATGATCGTATCCTCGCCGGCGACCTAGTTGATCCCGACTATTATGAGGTTTACCTGTTGCTTTACGTCGCCACACGGCAAGCGATCGATCACATCGAGTACTGGTCCGAGCGTTTCACTACAGAGCAGGGATTTAAGCCGCTCCGCTTACACGTCCTCTGTCCGATCGAGAAGGATGCGTCTTTGGCTTCGCGCAGTGAACCCGAGTTGATGAATATGCTCGGCAAAGATGCATATTACGACTTGAAGGCGTCGGATCGCCATATTGCCATCGGAGGTACGCAGAGTGCCCAGTTCGGATTCGCTGCATGCTCGCTACCCCTAGTTCATCGATTTCGAAATTCGAATCGTATCATGCGGCTTGGTCGAGCTTATAGGACCAAGTGTGGACGATGGGGTCTCGATTGAAGTGATCCATGGCGGCCATGATGCGGTCCTTGAGTTCCTGTTTGGATGCGACACGGATGTGACGCAGCACCGAACGGGCGAGCTTGGAGAAGAAACCTTCTACGAGATTGAGCCAGGAGCCGTGCTTGGGGGTGAAGGTGAATTCGAAGCGACCGACAGGCTGGTCCGCGAGCCAAGCCTTGGTCTCCTTTGAGATGTGCGCGGAATGATTGTCGAGGATTAGCTTGATCGCCGTATGGGTCGGATAGGCGGCGTCGAGAAGCTTGAGGAATTCGATGAATTCGCGGCTTCGGTGGCGATCCTTGACGAGGGCGTGGACCTGGCCGGTGAGCAGATCGATGCCGGCCAGCAAGCTGACCGTGCCGTGGCGCTTGTACTCGTGATCGCGCGCCAAGGTCGCATGTCTGCCGGGCTCGGGCGGCAGGTCCGGGGCCGTCGTGGCGATTGCCTGAATGCCAGGCTTCTCATCGTAGGAGACGATCGCCACCGCATCGCTCGGCTTTTGTTTCGCGGCGGCCGCGGTCTCCTTGATAAGCTTCACCTCGCGATAGACGCACAGAACCTCCGCCATCCTCTGCTTGAACTCCGGGTCGCGGCGTTCCAGGTAATAGCGGACCTTGTGCGGCTTGATCTCCTGCTCATTGAGGATGTTGCACAGCGTGCCCTGAGCCAGCTTGGCAAGGCAAGCGTGCCCTTCTGCCGGCCCATGCTCGCGCACATGGCGGGCGAGCAGCCGCGTCGTCCACAATTCGTGGGGATAGCCGAGGTCCTTGGCCTTGCGGCAGGCGAGGTCGACAATCCATGCCTTGGCCTCGGCGGTGATCGTCGCCTCCCGGCCGGGCCGCGGGCGATCGTCGAGCGCCGACATCGGACCATAGGCCAACGCCCGCTCGACACAGCGCTGGACCGTCTGATGGTGTGCGCCCATGGCTCGCCCCACCGCGAAAAACGATGGGTCCTCCCGGTAGGCCAGCAAAATCCGCGCTCGCTCGACCCGGCCCGCCGGTTCCGTTCGCGAGCGGGCGATCGCGCGCAACGCCGCCAAATCCGCCTTGCCAATTGCCAATTCGATCGCCTTCCGCCGTCCCGCCATGTCCTCAAACCCTGCTTCCGAATCAAACCAGCAAGGCTACAAGCCATGTCGGGAAAAATGAATCCCGCGCATAGGATCGGTTTCAACGAATTGATGAACTAGTTCTGTCGCACAATACGCCTAATAACTCCATCTACGCCCTGTGGGGGCCCGAAGATTATCGTTTCTTCGGGTTGTTCCCCCGCGTTAGCCGCCACCGAGAGACCTGATGGCCTATCATGCCAATCCTTTTCTAGAACGAATGTCGGAGAGAACGACGTCCGACCAAGAATTCGTGCATCTATTCTCGCCAAAGATCCTTGAGAAACTCCGGGAGGATTGCCTCGAAGGAGCAGTCCATATCTTCCGCAGCCCTCCAGGTGGAGGAAAGACAACAATCCTGCGAGCTTTCACGCCGAACGCGCTCAGAGCGTTTTGGCATGCGAAGCCGACGCAGGCTGAATCATATCGGCAATTGGTGGACAGAGGAGTTTTGCACGAGCAACAGGGACCGCAGTTACTCGGTATTTTCCTATCATGTGCTGCAGGATATGCGGACCTTCCGCCGGGCGCTGCGAGCGCAGGGGAAGGCATTTTCAGGGCGCTCCTCGATTGTAGGATCGTGCTTCGAACTTTGCGGAGTTTGGCGGACCTAATTGGAGGCTCATCGAACGGCGAGCTGGACGGAGTTCGCTTGGAATATGAGTTGCCGGCGCAAGAGCTAACAGCCATTCCCCTTGGCGAGACTGCGGGAGAGATGGTGGCCTGGGCAGAACGTCGCGAGCGCGATGTGTATGGCCAGCTTGACTCGATTGCGAGCACCCCAGACGCGATGGCGCCCACACAAGTTAGATTTGAAGCGGTGCTTTGGCTTCAAGCCGTTCGTTTCGTTAAGAATGGCAGGACCGTCGCGCCGAAGCGTCTGCTGATGATTGACGACATCCAGAAACTCCGGAAAAGCCAGCGTGCGCTGCTGGTCGACGAGTTCGTCACGCTTAGGCCGTCGATCCCGATATGGTTGGCCAGCCGCAGCATCGCCTTTGCGGATGAATTTCTGTCGCAAGGTGCGCGGGACGGGCGCGACATCCGAGATTATCCGCTTGAGGAGTTGTGGGGTGGCGGCCGCAGCAGCCAGCAATTTATTACTTTCGCGCAAAATATCCTTGACCGACGTTTTGCATTGCAGTCGGCTGTGCCAGGTGGCTCGTTTGGACAGTACCTGGCGGATAGCCTTACCTCTCAAGAGCTGGAGGAGGCTTATCCGCAGGCCAGCGCAAATTTTCGTGAAGAGTCACGGCGTCATCGAAGCAGCATAAGATACAGTGACTGGTTTGCGCGTCTGGATCGACAACCGGTCGTTGTCGATAGCAGTAACCTCTACGATCTTTTTGTAACCCGGATCTTGGTGGCCAGAGACGCGACTAACAGACAGCTCTCATTGGAGCTCACGCCGCTTAGTACAGATGAGCTGGAGGAACGTGATAGTTCGGCAGTCAAAGGCGCCGCTGAGATTTTCGCGAACTACGAACTCAAGGTTCCCTACTATTTCGGTATGGAACGCTTGTGCGCCTTGGCGACGAACAACGTCGAGGAGTTGCTCTCGCTAGCCGCCGCCCTATACGAGGGAATGAAGGCGAAACAGGTCCTTCGTCGACAGACGCAGCCTCAATTGTTGCCTCACGAGCAGGAGAAGAGGCTGCGTGAAGTGGCCCGCCGAAAGCGGGATTTCATTCCGCATAGCCATACAGAGGGGACCAGGGCACAGCGACTGTTGGACTCTATCGGTGTGTTTTGTCGCGAGCGAACATTCCTGATCAATGCTCCGTACGCCCCTGGGGTGACTGGAGTGAGGCTGTCGAACTCAGAGATTGCCAAGCTAAAGAAAGTCGCCAAAACTACAGAACCGACGGTCTCTTTGCTTTCACGGGTGCTTTTTGAGAGTGTCGCCGAAAACCTTCTAGGTACTCGCGACAGCAGCCCCAGTACGACGCGAGAGGGCGGTACAGTCTTCTATCTAAATCGTACACTCTGCGCGCACTACGGGCTTCCTCTCCAATATGGCGGCTGGCAGGAGACATCGGTTCAAAGACTCGTTGAGTGGATGGAGGCCGGGCTGCAACCATCGCGCAGCCTTGCACTTGAGGTAACCCAATGATTTGGGAGAACTATGTTTTTCGCCGCGGAATTGAGGTTGAAGAGCTTTGGGATCAGATGTTTGCTGAACGCCAGCGCGCAGGAAGGCCGATGCGTCTTTTGTATGTGGCTGGAAGAGGATTTGACGTTCGCGCAAATATCGTTGTTTCAAAATTTATTAACCGGCTGACCGCGTCGCACTGCCCAATAGCCGAAGCGACACTGCTGCTGGTGGGCTTTGCCGGCTATCAACTATCGGCCGCACTCCATGAGCAAACTGCGAGAAATGTCGAGGACCTAGAGCGGACTTTCAAGGCAGTTGGTACGTCTGAGCACATTGAGATTGGCCGAACTGCCGAGGGCGAAGACGACATCAGCACGACGATAGCGCTTCGTCGCGGTGCGGACCAAGTGCTTCGGCGCGTTTCGGATCAGTCAGACATTATCCTAGACGTCAGTTCGTTACCGAGAATAGCATACCTTACGATTGTACTGTCTATGCTCGCGAAGATTCTCCCGGAGGGAAGTGAGGAGCCGGGTTGGTCGCCAAGGGCGTGACGCTTCAGGTCCTTGTTGGTGAGGGTGCAGCTCTCGACAGTCAGATCAGCTCGGAGGATCCGAGCAACGATCTAGTTTTGATACCGGGCTATTCGGAGGCGATGGAGTCGGAGGCGCTTAGGGATATGCCGCTTGTCTGGTTTCCAGTCCTCGGCGAAAATCGCTTGGCCCAGGTAAAGAAGGTCGAGGAAAGCATTCCGACTTGGGCCGAGATTTGCCCAATTTTACCCCATCCTTCACGCAATCCAAGGCGCGGCGATCAATTGCTCGTCGAGTACGATAGCATTTTGTTCGCTACCCGCGAGACGCCGCTTGGCAATATTTTGTATGCGCACGAGTCACACCCGTTTGAGGCGTATAGGCAGTTGCTGGGCGCTATGCTGCGATATCGCAGCACGATGGGCGTCATAGGGGGATGCCGGCTAGTTGTGACTCCACTCGCAAGCAAGTTGATAACAATCGGGAGCGCCTTGGCTTGCTTTGGAGCCTCTTGCAGAATTCCCTGAGGGCGAGGAATTTGCCGTGGTTTTGGTTTGCGGGGGCGCGCGGCTCAGGCTGGTGCTGGCCTGAAGCTGGCGACGCGGAGGATTTGATCGGCGGCGAGCGCGACGATGCCGAACATGAGATGGCATTTGACCTTGGTTGCGCCGCGCACGCGTAGGAACCTGGCGCCGAATTCGTCCTTCAATCGAGCATTGACGCGTTCGACCATGGTGCGGAAATCATAGATGACGTCATTTGCGTCGGGCATGTGGATGAACTTCATCCTGTCGACCTCCCGTTTCCATTCGGCTTTGACGTCATGCTGGGCGCGAAAGTTGCGGTCGATGATCGGCGCGTGGCCGAGCGTGCGGCTATGGTCATGAATGGCGGCGGCGTCGTAGGCGGCGTCCATGAGATCGTAGAGATAGGAAACCCGCGCGCCGGTCATGGTCATCAAGGGAATGGCGACCTGACTGTCGTGAACGGAGGCCGAAGTCAGCACGCAGGAGACGGGGATCTGGCCGCAAGCGACATCGATATGCAGCTTGTAGCCGATCCAGGTTTCCTTGTAGCCCTTGCTGTTTTTCTTGGAGCCGACATCGCAGGCGGTGGGCAGTTCGGCGAGCATTTGGTTGACGTTCTGTGAGGTTTGCCGCTCCAGCCGGGTCGGCTGGGGCTTTGGCCGTTGCTCGCCTTTGTGCGGGCGTCCGCGCTTGCGCGGCGGCTGAGCGCCATCGGACGGCGGATCGTCCTTCTTGTCGTTGGCCTCTTTCGCCGCCGGCTTCTCGCGCGCCTCGATCTCGGTGGCGTCGCGGGCGATCACGCCGACGATGCGCCCGCCGAGCGAGCGCTCGATCAGCGCCGCGTGCATTTTGTCGGGCAGATCGCCCTGCGCGAACTCCGCGAAGGCGCGAGAGAACGTGGCTTCTGAGGGCACTTGCGAGCGTCGCTCCCAACCGAGGATACGCCGCAGCGACTTGTCGACGGCGAGTTGTTCGATCAAAGCGGAAGTGGTGGGAATGCCCAGCATCGCCTTGGCGACGAAGGCCCTGGCAAGGGCGCGCCGATCCTCGGGCGGGCGGCCGGGGCGGCGCGGCGGCTCGGGAACGAAGGCTTCGAGGCCGATCACGTCGAGGGTCGTGACGAGACGCCCAAGCGCTTCGGTCATCGGGTCGACTTCCTCGCGCAGCCAAGGAAACAGAGTGCCCTGGATATGGTTCCAGCGGGCCTTCATGGCCTCCAGGGGATCGTCGGACATGCCTGTTGCTACGAATCGGAACGACAACGCCAAGACACTACCGAAACCACCCTCAATGTACAGCGATATATATTCTCTTATAGTAGTTGAAGACTGTCATGTCGTTCCTATATGCCCCGACTAAATTTCATTGACATTCAAAATAGTTTTGCAAGAGCCTCTTTGAAATGAAATTAATATCCCACGATCATAAAACGAGTGTCGCAATACCGTATGCTGAACCGAAGCGGTATGTGGCCGACATTCAAGCGCTTCGAGGATCACAACCGGAGATTTCCGCTTTGATCGTAACAGGTGATGCGTACTCTCGCGTTTCCGTGTGAGAGGAAGGGCGAGCCGGCGCGCGACCCGCTGACCAAGTGGCCAAGTCGCCTCATCCCCTAAAGGCCACTCCGAAAGGCCGCATCGGTTAGCAGCCCGTTGACGAAGTCGATCATCGCTGATTCCGTCTTGTCGTTGAGTTGTGGCGGGGATCAGCGATGGCGATGGGGCGATCGGAAGCTGTCCAGGATGACCTGATGGCGACGTGGGCGGATATGCCGCGCTCGCCGGGTCACGCGTTCTACGATCGCTTGCAGGAGCTGCTCCGGGAGGCCGGCTTCTTCGACGCGTTCGTAGGAAGGGGTGTGCAAGCCCTACTACGCGCCGCGGATGGGCGCGCCGTCCCTGCCGCCGGGGCGCTATTTCCGCATGCACATGATCGGCTATTTCGAGGGGATCGACAGCGAGCGCGGCATCGCGTGGCGTTGTGCGGACTCGTTCTCGCTGCGCGACTTCCTGCGGCTGTCGAGCCAGGAGAAGGGAGAAGGTTCCCGATCACTCGTGGTTGTCGCGCACGCGCTCGGTCTGCCGCACGCGGCGCACGAGAAGGTGTTCGGCTGGGTCTTGAAGCTCGTGGCCGAGCGCGGCCTGGTGAAGGGCGAGCGGATCGGCGTCGACGGCTCGACGATGGAGGCCAACGCCGCGTTGCGCACGATCGTGCGGCGCGACACGGGCGAAAGTTATCGCGCGATGCTGACGCGGATGGCGCAAGAGAGCGGGATCGAGACGCCGACGGCCGAGGACCTGGCGCGCTTCGACCGCAAGCGCAAGGGCAAGACGCTGTCGAACGCCGACTGGAAGAGCCCAACCGACCCCGACGCCATGATCGCGAAGATGAAGGACGGAACGACGCATCTGGCCTACAAGCCGGAGCACGCGGTCGATCTCGACACCGGTGTCGTCGTGGCCGCGCCGATCCATCCGGCCGACGAAGGCGATACGACGACGCTTTCGCCGACGCTGGAGGCCGCTGCGCGGTAAGCGTGATGTGACGGCCGCCTTACGGAAGCGGTTGGCGTCGGTAAGGTGTCCACCTGTGATTTGGTGGACACCTGATGACGACGGCGAAGGGATCGGGAGGATTTGAATCTTGCGGGGTCGAGGCCGGCCGGCGGGCGAAGCGCCGGTCGTGGAGCATGGCGGAGCGACGGCGGATCGTGGAGGCGGCTCTGGCGCCGGGCGCTTCGGTTGCAGGCGTGGCGCGGGCGCATAACGTCAACGCGAACTTGGTGTTCAAATGGATCCGTCGGTCGCGGGAAGGCTGGCACGGTCGCCGCCGCGCATTGCGGCGGTCGCCCGGGGCCGACGCGTCCCCGTCGTTCGTCCCCGTTCGTCTTATTGCGCCGGTGTCAACGGCGCTGAAGGATGCGATCGCCGGGGAGGGCGGCGCGCCGATCCGGCAGTGTGATCCGCCGAGCTCCGCGCGACCGCAAGGCCGAACACGCGCATGCTTTGCTCGCGGGCTGTCGCGGCTTCCTGCATGCCGACGGTTACGCCGGCTTCGGCGATCTTTACAAACCCGAGCCCGAGACCGGCGTCCCCCGCCTGACCGAAGTCGCCTGCTGGGCCCATGCCCGGCGCAAAATATACGAGGTGCATGTCGAGACGGGCTCGCCCGCGGCGCGCGAGGCGTTGGAAAGGATCGCCCGACTGTTCGCCGTCGAGGCTGACTATCGCGGGCGCAGTTCGGCCGAGCGCCGGGAAGTTCGACAGCGACGCTCGGCGCCGATGCTGGCCGGTGGCCATGTCGCCGTCGACGACTCGATTCGCCTCGAGATCCCGACGATCTGCGCCGCTTGGCGGACGATTTGCGGCGCGACGTTGCGTGGCTCAGGGCCGAGGTCCACGCCAAGGCGCTGATGATCGAGAAGCTGCGAGCCCAGCTCGCCGTTCTTCGTCGCGCCCGCTACGGCCGCAAGTCGGAGAAGCTCGATGCGCAAGTCGAGCAGCTCGAGCTGCTGATCGACGATATCGAAGCGGGCGTCGCCGAGACGCTCGCGCGCGCCGGGGTTGCGGAGTTGGAGTCGGACGCGGACGAGGCGGCAGGACGTGAATTCACTACCGGGCTTCCCGATCGCGCTCTTCACGCTTTCCCTGGAGAAGATCGCGCACATCCTTGACGGAGCGCTTGCCTCCGGACCGACTCCCGGTGCGACCGAAGGTATTCAGGTAAACGAGCCCGGCACGCTGCGCCAGAACCTACGCGACTTGAGGGTAGCCGAAGCAACGGTGCAGTTGGAGAACCTTGCGCGTGAAGCTGGTATTGACCCGTCGACGTGGGCAGACGTCCCGCTTGCACAATGTGAAGGCGAGATCGTCAGCGCGTTCCGCGAGTTGAAGAGCACCTACGAGAAGCTGCGATCGGATCTGATCGGGGCGACTGGGCGGATCGCGATTCTTCAAACAGTGTTGAAGCAGGCGCCTGACGAGTTCCGATACCCGAAGAACGTGCTCACACTCGAAAAGCTGCACGGCAGGCCGTCGTTCATCGAGGATGCGTTGGAGAACGCTCGCGGTGATGATGTTGACCGTCTGCGCTCAGAGTTCGACACACCGGCGAGGCTGGGCAACTTCAAGCCCCTGATGTCGAACGCCCGCGAACTGCTTGAGGAGCCGCGCGGCTCTCTGACCCACTTGCTTGGCCAAGTGCTCTCTATCGAGAATGCTGTGGCCGAGTACCGTAAGCGGCTTATCGAAGGTCCGGACTTGCTTCGGTCACAGCGCGCGATTGAGGCGCTGGCGAAGGCCACGAGCACGACCGCTCCAAAGCCGCTTGTGCTGAAGGACATCGAGGACGCTGGGGCCCTTACCGCTGCGGAGACGCTCGTCAAGGCGCGTGTCCAGGAGAACAGCATTGTCGGCGGAAAACCGCTCGTCGGAGCCGGAGTGAGCTTTGACCGCTGGAGCGCCATCGTGACGGCCCTTGACGCCGGCCGCGATCCGGACCTCGAGGCCCAAGAAGCAGATGAGCTCGTGAAGCGCGGGCTTGTGCAGCGGACCTACCGGCTCGGAGCACGGTCGTGATCGTTCCGGTTATTCTCTATGGCCCCCTCGCCACGCACCGCCGCGGCAGGATCTTGCAGGAGGCGCTCGCAGCCACGCCGAGCGCCGACTTGCCGGATGGTCCGGCCGCGGTCCTCGCATTCGCGGAGGCCTTCCAAGGCGCTGAAGACGGGGTACAGGGGCGGCTCATCGAGTGGACCCGCACCCCTGGGCGCCTTCTGTTGTTGCTGCCGCCGTTCGCCGCAGCTGCCTGCGAACGACCGGTCCCATGGCGGGCCGAGCGTATGGGGTCCGCTCCCCATGGCGGCGAAGGACTGGCCAAGCTGCTCGCGCCCGAAGTCGGGTATCGGTTGACCGGCAAACTCCAAACCCCAGCGGTCCCCGGCGCAACGTGGAGTGATCTCAGCGTTGCCCTCGGCTTGTATCGCCTTCATCCAGCAGCGGGGCTTTTCGCGGTGACCTGCCTGCCGCTGTGGTCGCTGGCAGTGCTGGACGCACACGGCGACCTCGAGAGCTGGTTCACGAGCCTGGTGTCGCTCGCGGGTGAGAATCAACCTGCCGAGCCGACCGTGGCAGGCGCGCTCTCGGCCGAACACTACGGTTTTCTCGTCTTCCTCCTTAGCCAGACATTCACCGACGAAGCGCAGGCCATCGCAGCTCTTCTCTCATCCTCCATCTTTCGTTTCTCGTCCGAGAGGGCGCGTTTGCTATTAAGGGAGCTGCGAGATCGAGACCTTGTCGATGGCGCCAAGCCTACGACTGAGGCGTACGAGCTCGTGATGCAAAGTCCCTACGCCGCCTATGTTGGTGCGCTCCGCGAGGTGTCCCGATGAGTACCAGCAACCGTTCGCTCGCGCAGACGCTCGCGGTTCAATCGCAAGTGCACCTGCCTGGAACCGTTGGCCGGCTACTCAAACAGATCCGCGACCTCGAGCGTGTCGCTCCTCTGTTCGTCAAGGCGGGCCTCGTGCGCGCGGTCGAAAGACCCAACCCGATATCCACCTGGGCCTCGGGCATTGCAACGCAAGCGTTGACCACGAGGACGATCGGCGGCTTCCTTTATGGCGCTGCGGCGGTTCGATGTGACCTCCTCGTTGAACACAACGCCATCTCAACCGCAGGGCAGGACAGCGCGTGCGAGATCGACGACATCAATTACGAAAACCAATCGAAGCGGCTCGCGCTCGCGGCGATTCGGCAGGCGTACACGCTTGCCGATCGCGCGGTTGCGGAGGAGCGTGGGAGGCTCATCTTCTTCGACACGCCGCTGCTGATGGACCGGGGCATGGTTCCTCCTGCGAATCGCGCCGGCGATGAAGGATACAAGGCGGCGTACGAGGCGACGCTGAACGCCATCGAGTTCGTTCTGGCCACGGCTTCGCGAGCGACTTTTCCCGTGGAACGCGACTGGCCCGGTGATCATCGGCCTTGCGTCGGAGCGCTTTGGCGCAATCGTACAATCAGCGCAACAGGACCTTCGGTTACAGGAGGGCCGCAGCGAGCTATTGCCAACCGAGGGGATCGACCGGGAGCAGCTCGACGCGCTCGACGGCCTCCGAGATGCGATCTTAGGCGTAGGCGAGCGCCGCTTCGTTCACGGCATCCTCGGCAGCTTCACCAGGACAGCCGCATTCCGAATGAATGTTCATGCGCCGCGTATGGAGCCCGAATCAGTCGTGGAGCTGGGTGTTGTCGGGCTTCACTTTCGTGCTGGGCAGACGACAGAGCCGCGGTTGATGCAGCTCGTTGGCGATGCGCCTGCTTGGACCCGCGCCGCTATCGACGAGGTCGTCGGCATAACGATGGCGCTCACAGCCGTTGGCGGTGCGCGGTCGTCGCCGCTGCCTGTGCAGTTGGCCGAGCGAGAGCTGAAAGCGCTCGAACATTTCCTTGAACACTACAGTCGAAGCGTCGCCGGCGAGATCAAGCGACAGGATCTCGAGAGTATCTGGCTTTCGGACTGGGACCTCGCGACATAGGGAGACCGCGTCATGACGTCGCTCATCCTTGGCAGGCTTGTCGGCAATACCGGGGACCCGACGAACCTCTCTATGGTGCTCAACTCGTCCTTTGCGGGCAGGCGAGGCGAATTTGTGCGCGTCCGTCATCATGAGCAGGAGGGCGGCTCAGCAAACGACGTTCTCGCGCGAATCGTGAGCGTCAGCCGTAGCAACGTCCTGTATAACTCCGGACTCGGCCAGGCCGTGACGGAACTGGAGCTGTTGCCCGGCGCTCATGTCACGGGCGAGCAGGTGATGGGCAAGCTTGAAGCGATCGGCTTCCGCGACCCGGACACGGGGCAAATCAAGATGCCCAGGCGCGCGCTTGACCCGGGCGCGCTCGTGGAGCCGGTCGACTTCCAGTTCCTAAGCGCGTTCTACGAGTTCCAAGAGTACTCGAGCCTCCACATCGGCAACCTGGTGGGCTACGAGCGAGGCTCGACTGCAGTGCCGGTGTATCTGGAGGTGAATCGTCTCGTGACCGAGCACTTAGCGGTGCTCGCGATGACTGGCTCGGGCAAGTCGTACACTGTCGGGCGGATCATTGAGCGCCTAGCCCGCATTATGCGTCGCGGGTCGGCGGGAGTAGCCTAAGCGACTGATTTTGCGTAGAATCCGGTTGTCGACGCCGATTCGCGCGATTTCAGGTGAGCCACACCCGCCATGAACGATTCTATGCTGCCGCTGCCTGGTCTGTCATCGGTTTCGGGCAAAGCCGTTGTGGCCAAATTCGATGGAGGGTTGCTTTCGTCGGACGGCGGCATTTTGGCGTTGCGCGAAGTCGAACAGCGGCTTCGGGTCGCGGATCGGCTGGCCGCGTGTGTGGTCGATCCTCGGGCGCCCGATCAGATCACCCACAGCTTGGCGGACATCATCCGGTTTCGGCTGTTGATGATCGGCGCCGGCTACGAGGACGGGATCGACGCCAATTCCCTGCGCAGCGACCCGATATTCAAGATGGCGCTCGATCTGACGCCGTCGGATCGGGAGTTGTGCTCGCAATCGACGATCTCGCGATTGGAGAACCTGCCGGACGCTCGCGCGCTGTTGCGAATGGGCCGTGCGATGGTCGACCTCTATTGCGAGTTGTTTGCCAAGGTTCCCAAACGGATCACGCTCGATATCGACGACACGTTCGACGCGGTGCACGGCGGCCAGCAATTGCGGCTGTTCAACGCGCATTACGACGAATACGGCTTTCAGCCGATTGTCGTGTTCGACGGCGAGGGCCGCTTCGTCACGGCCGTGCTTCGTCCCGCCAAACGGCCGAGCGGCGCCGAGATCAAGCCCTTCTTGCGCCGGCTGCTGCGCGCGATCCGCGCTCACTGGCCCCACACCGAGATTCTCCTGCGCGCCGACAGCCATTATTGCGGCCCCGAGGTTCTCGATTGGTGTCGCGCCAACGGCATCGACTACATCCTCGGCGTCGCGCCGACCACGACGTTGCGTCGTCATGTCGAGGCTCTCGAAGCCAGCACGAAGGCGCGGTTCGAGGAGGACGGCAAGCTCCGCCGCTTCAAGGAGTTCTACGATGGCGCGCAGAGCTGGAGCCGCGTCGAGCGGATCATCGCGCGCGTCGAAGTCGGCGAGGACGGACCCGACACGCGCTTCGTCGTGACCAATCTGCAAAAGCGCAACGCCCGCGCGCTGTACGAAGACCTCTACTGCCGACGCGGCCAAGCCGAAAACCACATCAAATCCTGGAAGACGCATCTGGCGGCGGACCGCACGTCCTGCACGAAGGCGACGGCCAATCAGTTCCGTCTCTTCCTCCACGCCGGCGCTTATTGGCTGATGTGGGGGCTTCGCGTCTCGATGCCGAAGCGCTCGATGTGGCGCGTCGCCCAGTTCGACACCTTGCGCCTGCGCCTCATCAAGATCGCCGCCCGCGTCGTCGAAATGAAAACGATGATCCGCGTGCACTTGCCGACCTCGTGCCCGGCGCAGGATATTCTGCGCCTCGCTTTGGAACGCATACCGCGTCTCGTCACCTGAGCGACGGGGCGCGAGGCCCCAAAACGCAAACCCATCCCACCAACCTGCAAACCCCCCTCCAACCAAAACTCAGGCTCAAAGCCCGAGCCGAACCAACACGTCCAAACTCGACCAAAATCAACCAAATGCCACGAAAGACCCGGAAGAACGGTCAGCGCGGTGCATAATGCGGGCTAGTCGCCATCAACAATGGCACCGTCGTTGTCTTCGACCCTCATGGTGAGTACGGACGCACGTTGCAGGGTGGCCAGTTGCGCTTCAACGAGCGACCCGACGAACTCGACGATCAACGTGACAAAACCGCGCTGACGGCGATACGCGAGGCATTCACGCGCCTGTGTGAGGCAGGGGCGGGCATCTCGATCTACAGTCCGCAGAACGCGTCGTTCCGACAGAAGTACGCGGGCGCCAATCAGGAACTCGCTCTGCAGTTCGACCACTTCGAGATGGATGACGTCAGCGAAATTCTGCCGGGCCTTACCGAGCCGCAGCAGCGGGTGCTGGACGTCGCCATTCGCTACTGGATTGCAAACGAGACCTCGACGCCCCGCGACATCAACCGTTTGCGCCACTATCTCGGCGACGGCATCGACGACCTTCGGCAGTGGGATGAACTAAGCCAGGCCGAGGCGGCCGCGCTGAACGGCCGCAGTGCGGCGGTCGCCTCGATGGAGCTGTCGCGCGTTTTGCAGGAGGCGCAGAGCTTTTATCACACCGGCCTTCCCGCGGCGACGGACATCTACGAGATGGTCGGAAGGCCCACGGATCGCTGTGGCCGCCTCGTGATCGTCGACCTGCAGGGCCTCAGCGACACGGCAAAGCAGGTCATCACCGCGCTCGTCTCAAGCGAAGTCCTCCGTGCCGCCTCAAGCAAGACCGATCGGATTCGACCGTGCTTTATCGTTTATGAGGAGGCCCACAACTTCGCGCCGTCGGGCGAGCCTGCGGTGAGCCACCGCATCATCAAGAAGATCGCCGGCGAAGGCCGCAAGTTCGGTGTCGGCTTCGCGGTCGTCAGCCAGCGCCCGTCGAAACTTGACCCGGACGTGACGTCACAGTGCAACACGCTGATCGCGATGCGGCTCCGGAATCCCGACGATCAGCGATTCATAGCGAAGACCTCAGATATGGTGAGCGCGGCGGACCTGGAACAGCTCCCCGGGCTGTCGACGGGCGAAGCGCTGATCTGCGGCCGCTCTATCCCGGCTCCGCTGCTGGTTCACGTCGGGACCAAGGCGTTGATCCACGGCGGCGAATCGCCGGAGGTCTTGACTGTCTGGGGGAGGTTCGGTGGCTGACGCGAACGACGTCAGGACTTGGCTTAGGACATCACGCAAAATAACCGCTACAGTTCCGCTGGCTGGGCCGAGGCAGGAAGTCGCGGCCTGATGGTGTAGTTCCATTCAGGATGGAACGGATCGCCGGTGATGTCGAGACGGTTCATCTCGGCTCTGCCGACCTTGATGCCTTTCTGGTAGGTGCGGGTGTCGAGCGCGCTTTCGACCCGCAGACCGGCCTTGGTCGTCGTCGCGCCGATCAGCTCGACGACGGCAAGGCGATCGGTGAGCGGCCGGCCGCGCCAGTTCTGGGTGATGTGGCAGAACAGTCGGTGCTCAATCTTGTTCCACTTCGATGTGCCCGGCGGATAGTGGTGGACATGGATGACGAGCCCGGTCTCGTCGGCGAGCTTCTGCAGCTCGACCTTCCACAGCCGCACCCGCGCCCCGTTCGAGCCGCCACAATCGGCCGTGATCGTCAGCTCTCGCGCATGGGGATAGCGCTGCCGTCCCATGCGTTCGCGCCAGCAGCGGATCGACTGTACAGCGAACTCGGCCGTGTCGCTCGTGATCCCGACGCTGACGAAGCCGGCGTTGGCGGTCACATCGTAGATGCCATAGGGCACGACCTTGCCGAGTTTCTTGTCCTCGAAGTCATGCACGTTCACGCGCCGTGGCTTGCCTTTCGGGCGATAGTCGGTTCCGCCGTTCTTGAAGTTGCCGATCAGCTCCTTTTTCTTGGTGTCGACGGAGATCACAGGCTGTTGTCGGGCCTGCGCCGCCACGACTTTCGCGTTGATATATTCGAACTGCGCGTTTCGGTCGGGATGTTTGGCGCCTTCATCCGCCTTGCGATTGGACTGGCGCGAGAAGCCGAGCTTCACCAGCTCCTTGCGCACCGTGTCGGCGCTGATCGGATGTCCCATCTCGGTCAGGGTCGCCGCGAGCTTCTCCATGCTTTTCGACACCCAGATCAAGGGCCGCATCGGATCACTCAACGTCGCAGGCTCGACCAGCCGTTCGAGCGCGCGAACGAGCCCCGGATCGTTCGCAGAGAGCGCGCGACGCCCGCCGCCGGCGCGGCGAACGCGCCCCCTCGGCAGCGCTGGCGCTTCCAGATCATCCTTCCCGCGATTGATCGACGAACGAGCCAGCCCGGTGATCTTCGAGACGGCCGCAAGACCACCCCACCCAGCGCTCCGCACCTCGCCCGCAGCAAACAACCGCCGTCCCCGCTCGTCGAGCTTCGAGCCAACCGCTTCCCACCGTTGCCGAATTGCGTTCTCGTCGATCATCCCACCGACCTACGCCGGTTCGCTCAGCGCCGGAATCCCCGCAACCCGAGTCACTCCCTCGCATGACCAGCGATCACGATTTAGTTATTGTTCGAAGTGTCCTTACCCTAGAAGCCGCGTCGTCTCATCTACCGATGTGGACGGAATGGGGCGTTCATGATGTTGGGCATCTCATTCACAGCTTCGGCTGTACATTCTTGACCGCGGCCGGACGCGACCACGGCTTCGCTGCGGTCTCGGAGGTACCGGTGCCGCATGAAGGGCCGCTCGCACACGTCGAGGAGGATGTGCGCTCGGACTCTGTTTTGGTTCGACCGAACGACGAAGCGCGTGGCCTTGCTTGCCGAGTTTGAGCGGTGCGCAGGGAAGAAGAAGGACCTGAGGCCGAAGGTCGAAACGCTGCTCCTCGCCCAGCAGCGGTGGGGTTGCGAGGACGCGACTTTGTTGCTGGCATACTGGAGTGTTGGGCTCGTGACGTTGCCCGACCATGACAGTCTTCGCGCTATCGCTCGCGGAGGCTTCAGTGAAGATTCCAAAGGCGCAGGGGAAGCGAAATGAGGAGCTAGCCGAAGGATCGCCACTCGTTGGTCAGCTATCGCATCCATGTGTGGTCGACGTCTACTGGATGGGACGTGTTCCGCCGGAGCGCGAGTGGTACGCAATCGAGATGGAGTACTTCCCCTCCGTCACGCTGGCGCAGCTCTTGGACAAGGGCGAGGAAGGTTTCGTCGCGAGTTACGACAAGCTGCTCGACATTTTCGAGCAGGTCCTCGAGGGCTGCGCTCACCTGCATCGTATGGGCATGTCCCATGGGGACATCAAGCCGCAAAACATCCTTGTTTCTGCAGAGCGAGTGAAGCTAACTGACTTTGGTTCGAGCGTGTTGCCCGAGGACATGTACGCGCGCACGCGCGAAAACGGCGGGACGATCCTTTACTCAGCGCCGGAGATCGTAGGCGCGACGCTCGCCACGAGAGATAACTCAGCTCGGCTCCTCAGTGACATCTACAGCCTTGGCGTGCTTCTCTACCATCTTGTGACCGCCCGGCTCCCCCATGACACATTGAGCCAGGTCGCCCGGCATGTGCCGTTCCCGCGGGCGCGCGAAGTCAACTCGTCGGTGTCGCAACCCCTCGACGATTTCATCGACCGATGCCTCAGGCTTGCACCGGAGGAGCGCTGGCCGAGCGTTGATGCGATGCTCGAAACGTTCCGTCCGATTAGGCGCGCGCAATTTGTTCGCGCCCACGCGCCCCCTCGCGGTCGCGGTTGCCCTCCACGAGGATTGGTCCACGCAGGCGGTGCGCCTCGTTGAGCGCGGTGACTACCGCGACGCGGAACTGGTGGCGCGCGCCGAATTCGAGGCGTCAAGGGATGCGCAGGCATTCCTATTCATGGTCCAGGCATCGTTCCGGGAGGGGCGCAACTTCGACTGCCTGCGCGACCTTAAATCCCGGACCGACCTGATCGATGCTCCGTCGCCGATCGGTGCCGAACTGCGGCGCCTTGCGCTCTCGGCATACCTGGAGGTGCGCCACGTTGATCGTGCAAGAACGATCCTAGCGAAATGTCTGACTGAAACGCCCGACGCCCCGGATCTCTTGCTGAAACACGCGTCGATACTTGCGCTCGATGCGAAGTACGAAGCCGCGGCGGAGCAACTTATGGCGCTCCATCGACGACTGCCGGGCAAGCCGGCGATCCTCCGAAGGCTTGTAGCCGTTTTCGAGCAGATGCGCGACACGGGGAAAGCGGTCGCCTTCCTACGGGCGTACCAGAAGGCAGTGCCCGATGATCCCTGGGCCGCCTCGAAGGCCGAGCAGTTCCGAGCGCTCGGGCTCGCATGAACGGGCGGGAGAAGCTGCCATGACCGACCACAGCCGAATTTTCGCGGTCGCCTCGGACGAGGCTCTGGTCGATCTGATCGCGAGCGCCAGGACACGCCTCGTTGTCATTGCCCCCGCGCTGACGAAGGTCTGTTGCCGACGCGCTCTCTCGCCGGTTGGATGATCTCGGACAGCTCAGCGTGACCGTGATTCTTGACGCTGACCCCGAGGTATATCGCCTCGGTTTCGGCGATGAGCAGGCGTTGGATGCGATCCGCGCGGCCAGCGCCAAAAACCTGTTCGACCTTCGTGAGCAGCCCGGCGTCCGGATTGGTGTCGTGATTTCCGACGCGACGACAATGGTCTATTCGCCGGTTTCGAAAAATATCGAGGCAGGCTCGATGACGATCGAGAAGCCCAATGCCATCGTCCTGACAGGTGGCGCAGGCGATCGCATCGCATCGGCGGCTGGTGCGGACACCGGCGAAAATGCATCGAAGCCAGAGGTTGGGGACACGGCCCTTTTGCCTGCCAAGGTGGCGGAGATGCAGTCCAACCTGAAAGCAAACCCTCCCAAGCCGTTCGACATCACTCGCAAGATGAACATCTTCACGTCGAGAGTGCAGTACGTCGAATTCTCCGTATCGAACTATCAGCTCACGACTCGGCAGATACCGTTGCCTCCGGAACTCGTCGACGTCGCCGATGACGACCTGAAAAATCGCATCACCAGCCGCATTCGTGCGCCGTTCGACGGCATCGGCAAACTCGAAATCAAACTCGATTCCGAGGGAAAATCCGAGACGATCCAGGTCGATGATCAGTGGCTCAAGAAGGAGAGAAAGCGGATCGAGGACGAGTATACGTTTCAGATCAACAATTTCGGCCGTGTGATACTCTATAGTGATCGAGTTGCGTTCGACAAAGCCATCAGTCGGTTTCAGACTGTCATAGAGAAATATCAGGCTGCTCTGCGCAAGAAACTCAGCGAATTCGAGGGCAGCCTTCGAGACAAGGATTGTCGGTGAATTTGCTCCGAAATGGGAGCAGAACCCTCCACGGCATTTTTCGAGGTGGGGTATCGAGCCGACGCCCCAGAATATCAAGGACGAACTCGAGCGATTCGCGCAGGAAATTTTTGAAAGCGGGATTTCCTTCGACGAGCCTAAGGTGAAGGTGCTTTACAAAAATGTGGCGCCGGAGAACATCCAGGATCCGGCATTCCTTGAGGTATTGAAGAATATCATGATCAGGCGGCGAGTACCGCCGGCGATCATTGCGTCACTGTTTGAATCTGGACAAGCAGCGCCGGAGACCGGCGCATTCATGGACCGGTGACAGAGTGCAGCAAGTGCGGGACCAGGCGGGACGGGAAAAGGCAGCCTGCAAGGGGATTTACGGCGCTTTCGGTTCCATAACGCCCCATAAGCGAGCGGGCCAAACCGCGCGCCGGCCCGCGCGACCATCGGCCGCCACCGAAGCCGGCGCCGGGCTCGGTGCTGGTACGGAAGGAATGCGCCGGAAAGCCGTCATAGGCGCGACGGGGAGAGTTGCGCCAGGGCACGAAGTCGCTCCGCTCCGGCCCGCTTGCGCGGGAGGCGTGAGCCGGGAGGGCGGGTAGCAGGCGGATAGGATAAGCGGTGGCGCGACGGGCAGCCCCGTCCTGAGAATCGAGGGTCGTTCAACCTCACTCAGGAAGGAGCACCCGATGAGCGAGACCAACACTGTCAGTCCGCTTCGTCAGCGTATGATCGAAGACATGTCTGCGCGCAAGCTCGACCTGCACACGCAGCGCAGCCACATCTACAGCTGCAAGCGGTTCGCCGCCTGGCTCAAGCGTTCGCCCGACACGGCGACCGCCGAAGAGGTCCGCCGCTTCCAGCTGCACCTCGTCGAGAGCGGCGCCAGCATCTGCAACCGCAACCGGATCGTGACCGGGGTGCGTTTCCTGTTCCGCGTCACGCTGCGCCGCCACGATCTGGCGGCCGAGATCTGGCACATGAAGGAGCCGCAGAAGCTTCCGCCGGTGCTGAGCCCCGAGGAAATCAAGCGCATCCTGAACATGGCGACCAGCCTCAAGGCGCGCGCGATGCTGTCGCTAGCCTATGGCTGCGGGTTGCGGGCCAGCGAAGTGGCGCGGCTGCGAGCCTGCGACATCGACAGCGATCAGATGATCATCCGCGTCGTGCAGTCGAAAGGCCGCAAGGACCGGAACGTGATGCTTCCGCCCGAGATCCTCGACCTGCTGCGGCAATGGTGGAAGGCGCGGCCGAAACGGCGTGACGCCGGCGTTCCGCCACAACAGCGTTGGCTGTTTCCCGGTCGCCACGGTCATCTGACCACGCGCCAGTTTGGCCGTCTGTTCAAGGACGCGGCGAAAGCCGCGGGGCTGCGCAAAGCGGTCTCGCTTCATTCGCTGCGTCACTCCTTCGCGACCCATCTGCTCGAGGACGGCAAGGATATCCGGCTGATTCAGGCGTTGCTTGGACACGAAAAGCTCGACACGACGGCGCGCTACACCCGCGTGGCGACGGAACTCATCGCCAAGGTCGAGAGCCCGCTCGCGCGCCTGATCACGCCGCGCCACAGGCAGGCGACGCGAAACGCCGAGAAGCCGCCGGCGCGATAGCGCCGTCGGCCATGGTTCGACCGGTTCTGGAGGTCGCGGACATCCTCCGCGAGCACGGTCCCGCCTGGCGCGAGGCCAACCGTGGCCACGCGAGCCTCGACCAGCTGAAGGTGATGAGCGCAATCGAGCGCTGCCGCACGGCGGCGCTCGGTGGCCACGTCGCGCGCTGCGAGAACGCAGCGTGCGGCCATACGCAGGTCGCTTTCAACTCGTGCCGCGACAGGCATTGCCCGAAGTGCCAGGCTGCGGCGTCGCGCCGATGGCTCTCCGACCGCGAAGCGGAGCTGTTGCCAGTCCCGTACTTTCACGTCGTCTACACGCTGCCGGGCAAGCTGCGTGACATCGCGTACCAGAACAAACGCGTGGTCTACGATCTCTTGATGAAGGCGGCGGCCGAGACGACGCTCGCCATCGCCGCCAATCCCAGGCGCCTCGGCGCCAGGATCGGCATCACCGCCGTGCTGCACACCTGGGGCTCGACCCTCACTCATCATCCGCACGTGCATATGATCGTGCCCGGCGGCGGGCTCTCGCTCGACGGATCGCGATGGGTCGCCTGCCGCTCCGACTTCCTCGTGCACGTCAACCTGCTGGCGCGCCTCTTCAGCGGAAAGATGCTGGCGATGCTCGCGGATGCGCACGCCGCCGGCCAGTTGACGTTCTTCAACGCCCATGCCGGGCTCGCCGACAAGACCACGTTCAAGCGCTTCATCGCCCCGCTGCGGCGCATCAAGTGGGTGGTTTATTGCAAGGCGCCGTTCGCCGGACCGAAGCAAGTGCTGCGGTATCTTTCCCGTTACACCCACCGGGTCGCCATCTCGAACCGCCGCCTCATTGCCGCCGACGACGCCGGCGTCGCGTTCCGCTGGAAAGACTATCGCATCGAAGGTCCAGGCCGCTGGAAGACAATGCGGCTTCACCCGCACGAGTTCATCCGGCGCTTTCTCCTGCACGTGCTGCCCAAAGGCTTCCACCGCATCCGCTACTACGGGCTCTTCGCCAACGCCAACCGCGCTGACAACATCGCAAAAGCCCGCGCGCTGCTCGGCACCGACCCGCCTGCCGCCGACCCGCAACAGCAGCCGGATACCACACCGCACGAGCCGCGTGCGCTGCGCTGCCCATGCCCGCACTGCGGCGCCCGCATGATCGTGATCGAGGTGTTCGCACGAGGCTGCGAGCCAAGGTGGCGACCGACCCCAACCGCGAACGACACGTCATGAGCCAGATCGCCCGTGAGCGCCGCCGCCTTCCCGTTCCGTTGCGCTGGCTCCGCGCCCGCGGCGATCCCTCTCAACCCAATTCAGGGCAATCCGCGCGCCAGGCGCCCGTCGACACCCTTCAAATCCAGCCGGGACGCTTCTTCCACTCTTTCGCCCGCCGCCGCGTGCACGCATCCAGGTCGCGCCCCCAGTGTCTCGCCTCCATCGAATGCGCCGCTAACCTGAAATCCCCATAGCGCTCGACTCCCAGCCGCGGCCCGGCTTCCCGCGACTTCGCGCCCTGGCGCTTTTTGGACGCCGGCCCTCCGAGCGCATGGAGAGGCTTGGTGCCGCCGGCATCCAAAAACCTGCACAGGAGCGGGCGTTGCGGAAACCCGATCTACGCCTCCAGAAACGCCACGGCGCGGATGAAGCCAGCCGAGCCTCTCTCGATCTTGTAAGGGAAGCACGAGATCCAGAAGCCACTGGCGGGAAGGAGGTCGAGATTGGCCAGCTTCTCCATTTGCCCGTAACCGATCTCGCGACCCGCTTTGTGACCCTCCCAAATGATCCGGGCGTCGCCGCTTTCGGCAAACCTCTTGCGGGTGAATGAGAAAGGCGCGTCCCAGCTCCAGGCGTCCGTGCCGACGACCCTGACACCTCGTTCAAGCAGATAAAGCGTCGCCTCGCGGCCCATCCCGCATCCGGCGTCGACATACCCCGGCTGGGCGTATTTGGCGCCGGCCGCCGTATTGACCACGACGATCTCGAGCGGCTTCAGCGCATGGCCGATGCGCGCGAGTTCGTCCTCGACGTCCTTCGCCGTCGCGACATGACCGTCCGGCCAATTGCGGAAATCGAGTTTCACGCCCGGCTGAAAGCACCATTCGAGCGGCAGATGCTCGATCGTCATCGCGGACCTGCCTCCGTCCTGCGTCGATGCGTAATGCCACGGCGCGTCCATATGCGTGCCGTTGTGCGCGGTGACGCGCAGTCTCGACCCCCCAGGCCTCCCCGTCGGGCAGGTCCTCTGCTTTGAGCCCAGGAAACATGCGCAGCATTTCGGGCAAGCCCTGCTTGTGATCGGCGTAGTCGATTTCCGGCCCCAGCCCTGGCGGGTCGGTATAGGGATTGTTGGACAACACGACCGAGAGGTCGAGAAGGCGGTATTTCGGGAAAGCGAGGGTCATGGCGCGGCCTCTGTGATCAGTCTCAATGCACTTCGATCAATCGGAGGGCCTCCTTGAGCAGTCTTGTCGGCGATACGTCGTGGGCGAAGCCGAGCGACTCCTCCCTCGCGGTCGCCAGTTCGGGGTAGCGCCCGAACAGAATTCGACGCCCGCGTCGGGCTTGAAGGTTATCAACGCCCGCCGATCGGACCCGAAAAGCTCGGAGAGCGTAGCCATGATTTCAGCAATCGACAAACGGAGGGCCGGGAGCTGAATTTGGCCACAGTCGTCGATCGATGCGGCGACGATGAGATTGCGTGCGGCGCAATTGACCGACATCCACCATGCGGTCGCCTCAGGAGAGACAGGGCAGACATACGGCTCGCCCGCGGCATAGGCTCGCGGTAGTTCGCTCATGAAGGCAGAGCCGAACCCTGTCGCGGTCCCGGGCCGAACGATGAGGCCGGGAAGGCGCAGCGCGACGCCTGACAGGTCTCCCCTTCGACAATGGTCCGCAAGCGCAATCTCGGCCATAAGTTTGTGGGCACCGTAGGTGCTCGCGGGCCGAGTTGGACTGTCGGCACTGATTGGGCTGCCATTCATCGTGCCGTAGACAGCAACGCTGCTCGCAAAGACGAC
>CAWIHF010000032.1:0-121419 GCA_963835885.1 uncultured Alphaproteobacteria bacterium | reverse complement strand
AGGGGCCGGTCGCCAAGGTCCTCTCGGTCATCATCATCATCGTCACCGGCCTGACGCTGGCCTTCGGCGAAACCTCGGGCGGCTTTCGGCGACTGATCCAGATCGTCTTCGGACTCTCGATCGCCTTCGCCGCGTCGAGCTTCTTCCTGACCTTCTTCCAGTTTGGCGGTGGGGCGCTGGTGTGATGGAGCACGAGGCGCCCATCCCGGGTTCTACGCGCCTGTCCATCGCTCGCTGACCGAACCGATCCTTTTCGGCGGCGCACCGCGCGCGGTCGCCATCGTCAACGGCACGCTCGCGGCCGCGGTTGGGCTCGGGCTCCGGCTGTGGATCGCCGGAGGGCTGCATCTGGCTGGTCGGACATCTCGCCGCCGTCTGGGCCGCCAAGCGTGATCCGGCCTTCGTGGACGTGGTGCGTCGGCACCTGCGCTATCCCCCGCATCTGGTCGCGTGAGGTTCGATCGATGATGAACCTCGCCGAATACCGCCGTCGCACCCAAAGCCTCGCCGACTTCCTGCCCTGGGCGGCGCTGGTCGAAAAGGGTGTGATCCTCAACAAGGATGGCTCGTTCCAGCGCACGGCGCGCTTTCGTGGCCCCGACCTCGATTCGGCAACGCCCGCCGAGCTCGTCGCCATCACCTCCCGTCTCAACAATGCGCTGCGGCGTCTGGGCTCCGGCTGGGCGGTGTTCATCGAGGCGCAGCGTGTGCCTGCGCATCGCTATCCTCTCGAGCGAGTTTCCCGATCCGGTCTCGGCTCTCGTCGATGCCGAGCGCCGCGCCCAGTTCGAGGAGGAAGGCGCCCACTTCGAGAGCCGCTATTTCCTGACGCTACTCTGGCTGCCGCCGGCCGACGACGCCGCGCGGGCCGAGAGCCTGGCTCTACGAGAACCGGGCGGAAGGAGCGGCCGACTGGCGCACGACCTTGGACGGCTTCATCGATCGCACCGATCGGGTGCTGGCGCTTCGTCGAAGGCTTCATGCCCGAAGCCGAATGGCTCGATGACGGCGAGACGCTGACCTAT
Organism: uncultured Alphaproteobacteria bacterium; assembly: GCA_963835885.1. Classification (GTDB taxonomy): domain Bacteria; phylum Pseudomonadota; class Alphaproteobacteria; order Rhizobiales; family Beijerinckiaceae; genus Roseiarcus. The sequence goes on along the minus strand of CAWIHF010000032.1, from coordinate 120,394 downwards.
CTGCATTCCTGCGTCTCGACCCGCCGCCAGCGCGTGCGCGTACCCGAGACGCCGATGTATCTCGACGCCATCCTGGCCGACGAGGATCTGACCGGCGGTCTCGAGCCCCGGCTCGGCCACGCCCATCTGCGCACGCTGACCATCATGGGTTTTCCGTCGCAGACCTGGCCGGGCCTGCTCGACGACCTCAATCGCCTGGCCTTTCCCTATCGCTGGGCGACCCGCGCCATCTGCCTCGACAAGACCGACGCCACCAAGCTGCTCGACACGCATCCGCCGGCAATGGTTCGCCAAGCGCAAATCGATCATGGCGATCCTCAAGGAGGTGATGACCAACGAGGCGTCGGCCCTGATGGACTCCGACGCCGCCAACAAGGCGCTCGACGCCGACGCGGCGCTGCAGGAGCTCGGCTCCGACCTTGTCGGCGAGGCCTATGTCACCGCCACCGTCACGGTCTGGGACGAGGACCCGCGCATCGCCGACGAGCGCCTGCGCCTCGTCGAGAAGACCATCCAGGGCCGCGACTTCACCTGCATCCGCGAAACCGTGAACGCGGTCGAGGCCTGGCTGGGATCGCTGCCCGGCCATGTCTACGCCAATGTCCGCCAGCCGCCGGTCTCGACCCTCAACCTCGCCCACATGATGCCGTTCTCGGCGGTCTGGGCCGGGCCGGAACGGGACGAGCATCTTCAGGCGCCGCCGCTCTTCTTCGCCCGGACCGAAGGCTCGACGCCGTTCCGCTTTTCGCTTCATGTCGGCGATGTCGGCCACACCCTGATCGTCGGCCCGACCGGCGCGGGCAAGAGCGTGCTGCTCGCGCTGATGGCGCTGCAGTTCCGCCGCTATGCCGGCGCCCAGGTCTTCGCGTTCGATTTCGGCGGCTCGATCCGCGCCGCCGCGCTCGCCATGGGCGGCGACTGGCACGACCTCGGCGGCGCGCTCGCCGACGACGCGAGCGCGCCGGTCGCGTTGCAGCCGCTGGCGCGCATCGACGAGGCCGGCGAGCGCGCCTGGGCGGCCGAATGGGTCGCGGCGCTTCTCGCCCGCGAATCCGTCACCATCACCCCCGAACTGAAGGAGCATCTATGGTCGGCGCTGACCTCGCTCGCCTCCGCGCCGCTCGCGGAACGCACGCTCACCGGCCTCTCGGTGCTCTTGCAGTCCAACGCGCTCAAGCAGGCGCTTCAGCCCTATACGGTCGGCGGACCTTGGGGCCGCTTGCTCGACGCGGAGAGCGAGCGGCTTGGCGAAGCCGACGTCCAGGCCTTCGAGACCGAGGGCCTCATCGGCGCCGGCGCCGCGCCCGCCGTGCTTTCCTATCTGTTTCACCGGATCGAGGACCGGTTCGACGGCCGGCCCACCCTTCTCATCATCGACGAGGGCTGGCTCGCGCTCGATGATCCCGGCTTCGCCGGCCAGCTGCGCGAGTGGCTGAAGACGCTGCGGAAGAAGAACGCCTGCGTCATCTTCGCCACGCAGTCGCTCGCCGACATCGACGGCAGCGCCATCGCGCCCGCCATCATCGAGAGCTGCCCGACCCGCATTCTTCCTGCCCAACGAGCGCGCGCTCGAGCCGCAGATCGCCGCGATCTACCGGCGCTTCGGCCTCAACGACCGGCAGATCGAGATCCTGGGCCGCGCCACGCCCAAGCGCGACTATTACTGCCAGTCGCGCCGCGGCAACCGCCTGTTCGAGCTCGGCCTCTCGGAAGTCGCGCTCGCCTTCGCCGCCGCCTCGTCCAAAACCGACCAGGCCGCCATCGAACAGATCTTCGCCGCCCACGGCCGCGGCAGTTCGCGGCGCCTGGCTGCGCCACAAGGGCCTCGATTGGGCGGCCGACATGCTCACCCGCGAACCAGGAGATTTCCCCATGAGCATCCGTCGCATTCGCGCCCTGCTTCGTCGTGCGGCGCAGCGCTTTTGTCTCGTCGCTGACGCGGGCGCGTTCCGGCATCAGCGCAATGGATCGTCTTCGATCCCACCAACTATTCGCAGAACGTGCTGACCGCGGCGCGCGAACTGCAGCAGGTCAACAACGAGATTCAGAGCCTGGAGAACCAGGCACCTCGTGTCAACCAGGCCCGCAATCTGGCGAGCCTGCCCTATTCCTCGCTTGCAGCACTCGATCAGTCCGATCACCCAGACCGCAGCAGCTTCTCGCCCAGGCGCAGCGCATCGCCTACAACGTCACCGCCATCGATCAGGCCTTCACCCAGACCTATCCGCAGCCTATCCGGCTCGACCTCGTCGCAGCAGCTGCTCGCCGACGCCCAGACCCGCTGGCAGAACGCGCTCGCGGGCTTCCAGGACGCCATGCACGTCCAGGCCGGCGCGGTCGCGAACCTCGACAACACCCGCACCCAGATCGACGCGCTGGTCTCATCGAGCCAGTCGGCGACCGGCGCGCTGCAGGCCGCCGCAGTCCGGCAACCAGCTCGTCGCGCTTCAGACCAGCAGCTCGCCGACCTCACCGCCGTGATGGCGGCGATCGCGCGCGCCCAGAGTCTTGAGGCGGCGCGCGACGTCGAGAGCCAGGAGCAGGCCCAGGCGCAGACCACCAACTTCCTCAATTACGGCGCCGGCTATCAGCCCGGCTCCGCGCAGATGTTCCACTGATGCCGCGGCCGGCTCCTCAACATGCCTGCGTTCGGCCGAGCGGTCGGCTTCGCCCTGGTCGCCGCCGCGATCGTGGCCGCCACGCTGCATTTTCGCCAGCGACGAACCGCGAGGCCTGAGCGTCGCGTCCCGCCGGCCGCCTCCAGATGCGCTCGCCGAGGAGCTGCAAACGGTGTCAGGCCATCGCCGCGCGGGCGGAGGATGACGCGGCTTGCGAAGCCGCCTGGGCCGAGAGCCGCCGCCGCTTCTTCGACCTATGGCCCGGCGCCGAGCGACGCAGCTTCATCCGCCCGCATCGCAAAAACCGTCCGGCAGGTAGGCGTCATGGGCGGCACCGGCGTCATCGACAATTTCCTGGGGACCTTCACCCAATATATCGATTCCGGCTTCGGCCTGGTGCAGGGCGATGTTCACTGGCTGGCCGGCGTCCTCATCGCCATCGACATCACGCTTGGCGGGCCTCTTCTGGGCGATGGCGCCGGACGAGGACGTGATCGCCCGGCTCATCCGCAAGACATTATATATAGGCCTCTTCGCCTTCATCATCGGGAACTTCAACACCCTCGCCCAGATCATCTTCAATTCCTTCGCCGGGCTGGGCCTCGAGGCGGGCGGCGGGACCCTGACCCACGCGCAGCTTCTGCAGCCCGGCCAGCTCGCCCAGGTCGGGATCGACGCCGGCAAGCCGATCCTCACCGCCATCTCCGGCATGATGGGCTTCACCAGCTTCTTCGCCAACTTCGTCCAGATCGCTGATCCTGCTTGTCGCCTGGCTGATCGTCATCCTCAGCTTCTTCGTGATGGCGATCCAGCTCTTCGTGACCCTGATCGAGTTCAAGCTCACCACCCTGGCCGGCTTTGTCCTGGTGCCCTTCGGCCTGTTCGGCCGCACCGCCTTCCTCGCCGAGAAGGTGCTCGGCAATGTGGTCTCGTCCGGCATCAAGGTCCTGGTGCTCGCCGTCATCATCGGCATCGGCTCGACCATCTTCGGCCAGTTCACCAGCGGCTTCAACAATCCGCCCACCATCAACGACGCGCTCACGCCTGATCCTGGCCGCCTTTCGCTGTTCGGTCTTTCGATCTTCGGCCCTGGCATCGCCAACGGCCTGATCGCCGGCGGCCCCCAGCTCGGCGCGGGCGCCGCCGTCGGCACCGGCCTTGCGGCGGCCGGTCTTGGCGCCGCCGGCGTCGCCGCGACGGCGGGCGGCCTCGCGTGCGCGGGCGGCGCGATTGCCGGAACGGCGCGCGCCGGCGCACCGTGGCGGGCGGCGCGACCGCCGCCTATCGCGCGGGCGGCGCGGCGGGCGTCGCCAAGGCGGGGGTCGGCCGCCTCAGCCCGCTGCGCCGCGCAGCCGCCAGCCTGAAGCAGAGCTTCGCCTCCGGCGGGCGCGCCGCGACGCGGAGGTTCAGCCGCAGTCCGGCGCCGGCGGAGCGGCGCTTCCGCACCGCCAGCAGGCAAATCCACGGCGCGCCGGCCTGGGCGCAGCGCATGCAGCGCAGCCAGACCATCAGCCACGGCGTGACCGCCGCCGACCACGCCATGCGCTCCGGCGACCGGCCGAGCGGCGGCCATCCATCGACCTTACCGAAGGAGAATGAAGCATGTTCCGACGATCCACCGTCCGCTACGGCGAGACGCCCGACCCGAGACGCCCTACCAGCGGCCGGCCAGGTCTGGGACGACCGCATCGGCTCGGCGCGCGTCCAGGCGAAGAACTGGCGGCTTGCCTTCTTCGGCACGCTGGCGCTGAGCGGCGGCCTCGCCGGCGGCCTCGTCTGGCAATCGGCACGCGGCACGGTCACGCCCTGGGTGGTCCAGGTCGACAAGCTCGGCCAGGCGCAGGCGGTCGCGCCCGCGGCAGCCGACTACCAGCCGACCGATCCGCAGATCGCCCGGCATCTCGCGCACTTCATCAAGGAGGTGCGCAGCATTCCCGCCGACCCGGTCGTGCTGCGGCAGAACTGGCTCGACGCCTACAAATACGTCACCGACAAGGGCGCGCTCGCGCTCAACGACTACGCCCGCGCCAACGACCCCTTCTCCAAGATCGGCAAGAGCCCAAGTCTCGGTCGAGGTGACGAGCGTGATCCGCGCCTCCGACGACAGCTTCCGCGTCGAATGGATCGAGCGCCACTACGTCGACGGCGCGCTCGCCGCGACCGAACGCTGGAGCGCGATCCTCACCATCGTCATCCAGCCGCCGACCGACGCCGACGGCTCAATAAGAATCCGCTCGGCGTCTACGTCGACGCCCTCAACTGGTCCAAGGAGCTCGGCTGATGCGCATCGTCCCGCTTGCAACCCTTTTGCTGCTTCCGTCTCGCTCGGCGCTTGCGCCACCGCCTGGAAGCCGCCGGCGATCAGCTATGACGACACGCCGAAGCAGGCGGTGCTCCAGCCCGACCGCCGAAGCCGGTGCAGATCGTCGAGATGCCCAAGCTGTTGCCGCTGCCCGACCAGCTCAAGCCCCTCCCTGGCGGTCCAAGCCGCCCCCAGAACCGGCCGATCCGCATGCGCGCGTCGACGAGGCCAACGACGCGGCGCGCATGGAGCCGACCCGCGCCGGCTATATCAACGCCATCCAGGTCTATCCCTTCTCCGACGGCGCGCTCTATCAGGTCTATGCCGCGCCGGGCGAGGTCACCGACATCGCGCTCGAACCCGGCGAACAGCTGGTCGGCTCCGGCCCCGTCGCCGCCGGCGACACCGTGCGCTGGGTCATCGGCGACACCGAGAGCGGCGCGGGCGCGAGCCAAACGCATCCATATCCTGCTCAAGCCGACCCGGCCCGACCTCGCCACCAATCTCGTCATCAACACCGACCGGCGCACCTATCATCTGGAACTGCGCTCGGACGAGAAGACCTACATGGCCTCGGTCTCCTTTGCCTATCCGCAGGACCAGCTCATCGCGCTCGCGCCCAGAACGCCGCGGCCGAGGCAGCGACGCCGGTCGCCACCGGCGTCGACGTCAACGCGCTCAACTTCCGCTATCGCGATCGAGGGCGACAATCCGGCCTGGCGGCCCCTGCGCGCCTTCGACGACGGCAGGCAGGTCTTCATCGAGTTTCCGAGCGGCATCGCCCAGGGCGAGATGCCGCCGCTCTGGGTGATCGGCGCCGAAGGCGAAGGCCAGCTCGTCAATTACCGCGTCCGGGGCAACTACATGATCGTGGATCGGCTGTTCGCCGCGGCCGAACTCGGCTCGGCGGCGATCCGCAGCAGATCGTGCGCATCGTCCGCACCGATGGAAGGACGCGAGTCATGACCGAGCCCGAAGACGAGCACGCCGAGCTCGAGCCGCCGAATCGAGGCTCCGGCACGAAACGTCCGCCAGTCACGCGGCTCTCCCGCAAGGTGCTGCTCGGTCTCGGCGTCGTCGCGACGGCCGGCGTCGCCGCCGCGCTCATTTTCGCGCTCGCGCCGCATCGGTCGACAACCGGTTCCGAGCTCTACAACACCAGCAACCGGACGACGCCCGACGGCCTCGCCAACCTGCCGCGCGACTATGCCGGGCTTCCGCGCGGGCGTCCCCAGCTCGGCCCGCCATTGCCCGGCGATCTCGGCAAGCCGATCCTCAATGCCGGCGCGCCCGCGCCGGGCATGCCGGCCGGGACCGACCCCGAGCAGCAGCGCATCGCGCAGGAACAGGAGGCAGCCCGCACCAGCCAGCTTTTCGCGACGACCAATCTCCAGCAGGCGTTGCAAGCGGCGTCCGGACCCGCTCAGGGAGCCACAGCGACGCCTCCGTTGCGCCGCCCAGGTCGGCGCAGGGCGCTAGGCCAATGCCAGCTGCTGGGAAAGGCGGCTCCGGAACTGACGCCCCAGGATCACAAGCTGGCCTTTCTCAACGGCACCGCCGATCAGCGCACGACGAGCCCCGACCGCTCCAGGCGCCGGCGAGCCCATATGTGCTGCAGGCGGGCGCCGTGATCCCCGCCGCGCTGATCACCGGCTTGCGTTCCGATCTTCCCGGCCAGGTCACCGCCCAAGTGACGGAGGATGTCTATGACAGCCCGACGGGCAAGATCCTGTTCATCCCGCAAGGCGCGCGCCTGGTCGGACAGTACGACGCCCAGATCTCCTTCGGCCAGTCGCGCGCGCTGCTCGTCTGGAACCGCCTCATCATGCCGAACGGCCGCTCGATCGTGCTGGAACGCCAGCCCGGCGCCGACGCCGAAGGCTATGCCGGGCTGGAGGACGAGGTCGACAACCATTGGGGCATGCTGTTCAAGGCCGCGGCGATCCTCTCCACCATCCTCAGCGTCGGCTCGGAGGCCGGCACGAGCAACAGCGAGAATAATCTCGCCCAAGCCATTCGCCAGGGCGCGTCGCAGAGCTTCAACCAGGTCGGCCAGCAGGTCGTTGGGCGGTCTCTGAATGTCCAGCCGACGATCACCATCCGCCCCGGCTTTCCGGTACGCGTGATGGTCACCCACGATCTCGTCCTCGAACCCTATCCCGCGTGAGAAAGCATCATGGCAAAGCTGAAGCTCGGAACGATCCCCGACGACAAGCCGGTCAAGCTGACGATCGAGCTCCCGCCGCCATCCATCGCGACCTCGTCGCCTACGCCGATGCACTCGGCCGCGAAACCGGCCAAGGAGGCGTCGAGCCGGCGAAGCTGATCGGTCCGATGCTGGCGCGTTTCATGGCGACCGACCGCGCCTTCGCGAAATTGCGGCGCCCGGCGTCAACGCCGCAACGGCCGCGCCCTGGGAAATCCATGTCAGAACAAACTGCATGAGAGAGGTTCACCGCGCATGAGGACGACGAGCCGGCCGACCTCTTCAGCATCGGCGCAATGGATTGGGCGCGCCGCACCTGGATGCGTTGCTCCCGGTCGAGCGGGACAGTGCGAGACCAAAATGGCTCCTTTGACGCCAGTAAGCACGACAGAAATTTCGCTCCGGATGGATGTGGCCGAAGCCGCAGAGCTTCTCATTGCGCGATATGGCGAGGAGGCCGCTCTCAAGAGGGCGGTCAGCGAGAAGTCGAACGCCCGCCGCGCGCGCAGCCGTCGGCGATTTCAGTTCTGGACGGCGGTCGCGTCGGAGATCGAAGTGCGCTCCCGCTTCCCTCGTTGAAAACCGAGCTGAGCGCCCACCTATCAAGTTCGGGACGGAAGTTCTCCTTCTATGAGAGTTCGCACCGTGCCTGCCTGAGCTTCTTTGCCTGGTGCGAGGCGGGCGGCGTCGCGGATCTCGTCGAGGTCGAGCCGTTCCACGTCAGCGCGTATCTCAAGGGGCTCGGCGCGACGCATGAGAAACCGACCGTCAAGCAGCACCTCGCCGCGATCCGCATGCTGTTCGACTGGCTGGTCATAGGCCAGGTCATCGCGATCAACCCGGCCGCATGCGGTTCGCGGCCCGAAGCACGTCGTCAAACGCGGCAAGACGCCGGTGCTGACGCCGGCCGAAGCGCGCGCAAGCTGCTCGACGCGATCGACGTCTCGACACGTCGTCGGCCTGCGCGACCGTGCGCTGATCGGCCTGATGGCCTATTCGTTCGCGCGTGTCTGCGCCGCGATCGGCATGCGGGTCGAGGACTATTACGGCCAAGGCAAACGCGGGTGGGTGCGGCTGCATGAGAAAGGCGGCAAGCGCCACGAAATGCCCTCCCACCACAACCTCGAGGCCTATCTCGACGCCTATCTCCAGGCGGCCGGGATCGGCGAGGCGAAGAAGACCCCCTCTTCCGCTCGGCGCGCGGCCGAACCGGCGCGCTGACGGAACGGCGCCATGGACCGCATCGACGTCTACCGCATGATCCGCCGCCGCGCGACGGAGACCCGCCTTGATGCCGAGATCTGCTGCCATACCTTCCGCGCCACCGGCATCACGGCCTACCTCGAAAACGGCGGCACCCTGGAAAACGCTCAGGCCATGGCGGCGCACGAAAGCCCACGGACGACGAAGCTATACGACCGCATAGGCGCTGAAATCACGCTCGATGAGGTCGAGCGAATTGCGATTTAGTGCTCTCAACATATTGTGCTAGTCATTCTTGTGATTACGATTAACACTACGACCGTTGATTTGAACGGACCGGCATGCCATGTTCTCCCATCCATCTGACAAATGGGCATTGATCGATCGTCTGATCATTTCTCGCGACCGGGGAGGGAAAGAACTATGCGATTGTCCGGTCTACTAATATCGTCTGCGCTAGCAGTACCGTTGTTTGCTCCAATCGCTCGAGCTGATTGTGATATCTCAAAATTTAAGAATGAACCGGCTTACCACAAGGACATTTTGACAAATTTAGCGTATATAAATCGCATTGCTAGTCGTGAGGACAGGTCCAAAGGGGACAATGCGGGATCTTAAGCGTTGTTGACTATGGAACTTTCACATACTCTGACGCCTCTAAACTGACAACCAGCTTGGAATCACTTTTAGATATAAAATGGTCCCAGCATGATCAAGAGTGGCTACTGACGTCTAGCCTTTCCGATAATGGTGCTAAAGATTACATTGCTTGTCTGCAGGCAGAGCATTCTTCTCTTGTTGTCACTTTGTCTAATTCTGCGAGCAACTCTGATGAATTTATCGTTAATTACGAGTGGAAACCTTCTTATGGAGCTCCAAATCCGTCAACTTTCCATACAGTGTTCGTGAACGCGAGTTCCAAAGATGTGCCCAAGCAAGTCAAAACTCCTTCATCCGACTCTTTCGTTGTGCAGCGTGGGAGTATGTATAAGCCTTTGGAATTGGGCTTCCACGTGGACACGCAGCCGTACCCATCCATCACACTACCGGCATTCCCGGCAAAGAAGCTCGTAAAGGAAATTAGAAAAGTATCATTCCCAAGTTCAATTTACGGCTGCACTTCAAGCGTTGCGCATCCGGTTTGCATCGAATTGAGCAATACGGAACAGGACGCTGTGATTGTGCCAGGCACTTTCAAAGCGACGATATCTACGACAATAGCTGAGCGAGGGGCCATCGTTGAATCTGGGGCGCGGACTTACAATGAAAGACAGGCGTGCGGAACTTTCGTCTGGGTTTGTGGCGCGGGAGATGCACACGTGGCGGGAACTGTGCTTGCCGAAGCTCTCGTTTTACGAGCGGTGCCAGTTCCGAATGCCCACGACATAAATGTCATTGGCGAAACCCAAATGTTTAAAGACGAGGGCAAATAGTCTAGAAGCCTATCCGGCAAGGCTTTACGCCATGTGCGGGCTCTAGCGCTCTAGCGCGTAACTCTATCTATTAACAAGATAGGCCAACGATGAATTCGCCAACGGCGCCTTCGGGCTCAACGCCATCGAGATCAACACGGCGGTGCGCCACGGCGCGAAGATCGTCGTGATCGTGTCCAATAACGCGGCCTGGAACATCGAGCGCCATGACCAGGAGACGAACTACGGCGGACGGGTTGTCGGCACCCTTCTTGGCCATTCCGACTACGCCGCGATGGCCCGCGCATTCGGGGCGCACGGCGAACGCGTGGAGACGCCGGAGGACCTTCCCGGCGCGATCGAGCGCGCGCTGGCCAACGCGCCCGCGCTCGTCGACGTCGTCACCTCGCAGACCGTCGTGTCGTCCGACGCGACCAAGGGCCTCGGCTTCGTTCCGGAGTTCCAGCCGCTGACCGCCTGGGACGATCTCGAACGCAAGCGCGGCGACTTCGTGGCGAACGTCGATGATGCGGATGCCGAGTTGCGCCGCGTGATCCCAGATCGGCTGGATATGGCCGCCCTGAAGACCGAAGATGCGGTCTACGCCGCGCGACTTGAGGAAGCGCGCGATCCAGGCCGCACAGGATTCGTGATCCGCATCGAGAGGTCATTGGCGCTCCGACGGATACACGTTCTCGCCGCCCGTGATGATCATGTTGCTCTTGCGATCGACGAGATGAATGAACCCGTCGGCGTCGCGGCGCGCCATGTCTCCGACGGTGCAATATTCGCCGCGGAACGCCTCGCGCGTCTTTTCAGGCAACTTCCAATAGCCGTCAAAGATGTAGGGATTGCTCGCATATAGCTCGCCGACCGCGCCGTCCGGAGTTTCCTCGCCATTCGCGTCGAGGAGCTTTATCGGCGCCGAGCCCACGCATTCACGTCCGACCGATCCGAGCTTGTCGAACTGTTCGTGCGGATGGAGCATGGTCACCCAGCCCGTCTCAGTCGATCCGTAGAGTTCGAACAGGCCGGCGTTCGGGAACATCTCCATAATGGCGCGCTTGGTGTCGGGGCGCGCGGGCGCCGAGGAGATCATCAGCTTGGCGACGCGGGAGAGATTAAATTGCGCGCGCTTGGTCTGAGGCAAGGCCAGCATCATGGCGTAATGGGTGGGCACCATCGAGGTGAACGTGGCGACGCCCTCGCCAAGAGCGCGCACGCAATGCTCTGGGTCGAAGCTTTTGCGGTTGTAGACGGTCGTGGTCGCTCCGCAATAGGCAAAGGCGCCGAAGAAGTAGAGCGAATTGGCGTGGCACATCGGCATGACGAGCAGCGCGCCATCATCCCTGTGCATGCCGAGTTCGATCTCGGTGATCAGGGACAGCATGGCGCCGCCCCGATGGTTGCGTATCGCGCCTTTTGGGTTGCCGGTCGTGCCGGACGTGTACATCAGCATCCATGGGTCTTCCGGCGCCACCTCAACTTCCGGCTCACTATCGCGCGCGCCGGCCACCAGATTTTCGTAGGAGACATAGCCGGCCGGGCATTCACCCGCCCCAAACCAGATTTGCCGTGACGGCGGCGCCGACAGGTCGGATCCAACCTCCTCCACCGCTCCGACAAGCTGGTCCTGCACAATGAGGGCGGCGGCCTCGGAATCATCCACAATGTAGCGGATCTCCTTGCCAACCAGTCGGAAATTGAGCGGCACCGCGATCAGCCCCGCTTTGGCCGCTGCGACATAGATTTCGACCCACTCGACCACGTTATAGGCGAGGATGGCTAGGCGATCGCCCTTGGACAGCCCAAGTCCGAGAAGAGCGTTGGCAAGCCTGCAGGCGCGCGCGTTCCACTGCTGAAAGGTCATGCTGCGTTCGAGGTCGCGTGCGCCCATCCGGTTTGGATAAAGCCGCGCATGGACCGAGAGCATTTGGCCTAGGGTAAGGACATTCTTCATGGCTGTTCAACCCGCCTACATTGCTGCACTGATCCCACCGCGCGCCGGCATATCGAGGTCGACGGGGCATCGGGGCAGCGAATTCCGCCGGGCGACCAGGCGCCTGCTTTTTCGCCGATTGGACCTTCGCCGATTGGACCATGGATGGCGCATCGTTTGGTTCCTCCAGGAAGGCGATCCCGCGTGGTCGACCGCCGCCTCCGCATTCGGATTATGAATTCAGTACTAATCTTGCACATCGGCCAGTTTCGGGCAACAAGTTTGCGCTAGCTTACGGCGCGATCGGGGCGCTCTAGCCCGGGCTTGATCGGCAAAAAGGCGAACAGATAATCGACCCGGTTGGCTTCCCACCAAGCCCTTAAGGCCGCGCGGGCAAAGCCCGAATTGGCGCGCAGCAAGATGCGTACATTGGGCCTGGCGCGGAGCTGAGCCTATCGAACCTTCATCGTGATCGTTGAGGTTCTCATAGCTTAGCCCCGGTCCGAACGCCGCTGGCCAACCAGCGCCTCGACCTCGTGCTCAATCATTTCCTGCGGCGGGCGTCGCGGAAGCGCCTCGCATGGTCGGTCGCGCCAAGCAACGCCGCGTCGGCGTCCAAGGTGATGCTTCCGCGATCGCAAGCCGCCACCACCGGACGGCCTTCGACGGGTACAAATTCTAACAAATCCGGGATACAGTCTGTTTGCGTCGAGGCGCCGGGGCGCCTTGTAACTCCAGCTGACCTGTTGCTACACAACAAGGTTGGCTGATTGGCAGCCTCGCACCTCGAAGCTTTAGAAATCCGGGCTAGCTGCCCTCAGAGTTGTGTTGAAATGCGCGCCGGCAAAGAGCTGCCAGAGAAATCCAACCGCCATACGCTCGTCAAGCTTGTCTACAACGCCATCCTGACGGAAGTGACAGAGGGGCGGCTCCCCGCGGAAGCGCGACTTATTCAGGACGAACTGGCGCAAGCCTACGGTGTTTCCCGACAGCCGGTCCAGCAGGCGCTGCTTCTGCTGCGCGATCACGGCGTCGTTCTCGACGCCCCTCGACGCGGCTTCGTGGTCGCTCCACTGAGGGTCGATCGCGTTCGCCATCTGTACCAGGTCCGTGCGGCGCTGGATGGCATGGCGAGCCGGCTGGCGGCGGAGAATGGATGTCGGCAAGCGGCAGACGAAGGTCCCGCGGTCATCGATGCCGGTCGATTCGCCGTCGAGAGCGGCTCCATACGACGCATGATTGACGCCGATACGCTGTTTCACACTTTCGTGACCGAAATCTCCCGGAATCCGATTATCGTCGAGATGATGGTTCCGCACTATTCGAATATGGAACGGGTCATGGCCGAGGTGCTCCGCGAAAACCCAGACATGCCGCAAATCATCTTGAAACAGCACTCGGCCATTCTGGACTCCATCATATTCGGGGACGCGGAACGCGCAGAGCGGCTGGCGCGCGAACATGTCGAGCAAGCCGCGGTGAGGGTTCTGGCGAGTCTCCAGATTAAACAGACCGAGGCGGCAGCGAATGCGTTGGAGCGCCGCGTGCGCCGCCATTGATCTCGTGACGGACTTGCCGCCGAGGGACGCGAGCCCGACCCGGACGACAAGTCTCAGACCCATCCCTACTTATTAACCAGTGACGCCGGGATCCTCAGCACCAGGATTGCCCCGATCAGCAGCAGCCCGCCGAACAGAGAGAGGCTCGCGGTGTTGCTGTGCGTCAGATCGGCCATCCAGCCGACCACATACGTGCTTGCGAAGCCGGCGATATTGCCGAGGGAGTTCACGAGCGCGATCCCCGCGGCGGCGGCCGCTCCGCCAAGGAAGGAGCGGGCAATGTCCAGAAGGAGGCCTGAGCGACCGAGGCGCCTGCAGCAGCGAGTGTCAGCCCGACCAAGGCTAGCACGTTGTTTCCGGTCGCCGCGCCGGTCACGATGAGCCGAGCGCGCCAACCACGGCGGGCACGGCTGTGTGCCAACGACGCTCCTTCTTCCGATCTGCGCGACTACAAACCGTGATCATCGCGCCGACGGCTATGAGATACGGGATGGCGGTCAGCAGGCCGATCTTTAGAGGGTCGGCAACCCCAGTCTGCTTGATGATGGTCGGCAGCCAGAAACTCACGATGTAGATAGCGCTTGCGATGCAGAAATAGGTTGCGCCAAGAAGCCATACGCGAGGGGTGACGAAGGCATGGCGCAGTTCGGAGAAATCCTCCTTTTCCTCATGTTCACGAGACATAATCGTGGCCACGGTCTGCTTCTCATGGAAGGTTAGCCATTTGGCGTCTTCTACGCGGTCGTCGAGGTAGAACAAGATCGCGACGCCGAACGCCACGGACGGAATCGCCTCAACTATGAACAGCCACTGCCAGCCGCTGAGGCCATAGGCGCCCGTCACAGCGCTCAGGATCCAGCCCGACAGCGGCCCGCCCAAGATGCTGGCCATTGGGATGGCGGTGAGAAATAAAGCCGTGATGCGACCGCGTCGCGCCGCCGGAAACCAATAGGTGAGGTAAAGCAAAACGCCAGGAATGAAGCCGGCTTCGGCCACGCCAAGCAGAAACCGCATGATATAGAACGCCGTCGCCGATTTCACGAAGGCGGTGGCGGCCGAGATCAACGCCCATGTGAGCATCACTCGCGCGAGCCACAGCCGCGCCCCGACCTTGTGCAGGATGATGTTGCTCGGCACCTCGAACAGCACATAGCCGAGGAAAAATATGCCAGCGCCAAAGCCGTAAACAGTCTCGCTCAACGCCAGCTCCTTCTGCATCTGGAGTTTGGCGAAGCCGACGTTGACGCGGTCGAGGTAGGCGGCCAGGTAGCAGAGAAAGAGAAACGGAACCAGACGGAAGGCGATCTTGCGAAAGATGTCGTCTTCCGTGCTCGCGTCCGAGGTGAACCCGAGAGGGGGCGTGGTGATGTCGGTCATGATATTTCCTCCCAATCATGCAGAGGCTGATCCAGCTCCCCATTGTGCGCTCGCGCACGCTTTGCCGCTCATACCACTTTGCTTTGGACGGCATAGCGGTCTGCTCTGTCGGCACTTTTTGCGCGGAGAGGGGCATTTATCGGAATTGCTGCTGCTGGAAGGCTATGGCGAAGGGATAGTCCAGACCACGAACGCCAACGTGGCGGCGGCGAAAGCCGAGGTGTTACGAAAATCTGCTTCTCGAAAGGGAGTGCGGGTTCGAGTCCCGCCGTCTAGGGTTCGCGCTGCAATCGTTTCAAGTATTTCTGCAGCTCCGTGGGTTGGCCGATTGTCGGGCAGGAATGCGCCAGCAATTTAATCTCAGGCGTTTGGCAGCAGGAGGAGCGCGATGCCACAGTCCTTTAGCTTGCACGTCCCAGAAGCCGAACTTCAGGATTTGCGCGACCGTCTCGCGCACACGCGATTCCCGGACCAGGCCCCCGGGGATCCATGGACGTATGGGACGAGCGTCGACGCCCTTCGCGGCCTCGTCGAGTATTGGCGCGGCGCATTCGACTGGCGCGTGCAGGAAGCGAGGCTGAACGCCTTCCCGCAGTTCAGGATCGCGCGGCCCGACTATGACCTCCACTTTCTGCACGTCCCGGGCAAAGGGCCGGATCCGATGCCCCTGCTGCTGATGCACGGTTGGCCCGGGTCGGTGTTCGAGTTCATGGACTTCATACCACGCCTGACCGATCCCGCTGGCTTCGGCGGCGATCCCGCCGACGCTTTCACGGTCGTGGCGCCGTCGCTCCCCGGCTTTGGCCTCTCCTTTCGGCCCGGCCAGAAGCGCTTCGGCGTCGAGGAGATCGCCGATATCCTCGCCGACCTGATGACCGAGAGCCTGGGCTACGAGCGTTTCGCGGCGCAAGGCGGCGACTGGGGTGGCATCGCCGCCGCCCGGATGGGCTATGCGTACGCCGAGCGCCTGATCGGCATCCACGTGAATTTCCTGGCGGGTCGCCGCGACCCCGGCATGGTGAAGGACCCGACGCCCGCGGAGCGCATCTTTCTTGATGAGCTGTCGCGCTGGCTCAACGAGGAGACCGGGTATCAGTGGATCCAGGGCACACGCCCGCAGACGCTGAGTTTCGGCCTCACCGACTCTCCGGCGGGGCTCGCCGCATGGATCATGGAGAAATTCCGCGCGTGGTCCGACTGCGACGGCGACGTCGAGCGCGCCTTCACGCGCGACCAGATGCTCGCCAACATCAGCTTCTACTGGTTCACCGGCGCGATTGGGTCGTCATTCTATCCCTACTATTTCCGACGGCATCGACCCTGGCCGATTCCGGACGGCGGCGCCGTCACGGCGCCGACCGGCTACGCGGCGTTCCCCCGTGAAATCCTCAGGCCGCCGCGCTCGCTGGCGGAGAAGACGTTCACGAACCTCCGCCGCTGGACCGCAATGCCGCGGGGCGGCCACTTCGCCGCGATGGAACAACCTGCGGCGCTCACCGACGACGTGCGCGCCTTCTTTCGTCCGTTCCGGAGATAAGCGCGTCTTGAGCGACCGTCGCCGTTGCGCGGCCGGTCCGCCAACGCGCAACATAACATCAAGGCGCAGCCGTCGCGCGTGACCGCGTGATCGTCGGCCGGCGCCATTGCGACGGGCCGGTGTGGTGGGTCGAGGCGCCGGTCGCGTCGACCGCGACCGTCACCGGCATGTCTTCCACCACGAACTCATGAATCGCCTCCATGAGAGGTCGGGGAAGGCGAGGACGCGAGCGGACTCGACGGCTTTGGACACTCTCGGCAAACGCCCGCACGAAGCTCGGCGGGTGATAGACCGCGATCTATTGTAACGCGTCCGCGATGCTGGCGACGAAATCATCCTCGCGGATGAGCCGGGCAACCTTGCTCATTCGGCGGCCTCCTGCCGGCCTTTTTGAGCTCTCCTCAGGATCTGCTCTGCGCGCATGCGCACCGGGGCGTCAATCATCATGCCGTCGAGCGCGGCCGCGCCGCCGTTACCTACGATTGCGAGCACGCGGGACGCCCAGGCGGTCTCCGCCTGGCCAGGGAGCAAGCCGGCTGCGGCCGGCTTGATCTGCGCCGGATGGATTAGAAGCTTGCCGCCAAAGCCCAGAGACGCCGCATAGGCGGCGTCGTCCCGGACGAGATCTAAGTCCTTGAACGCTGTCGTGACGCCGTCGATCGGCGCAGACGCGCCAGCTAACCGGCTCGCAAGCACGACCGCAAATCGCGCGAACAGAAGCGCCTGACGGCTATGGGCGCAGCCGACGTCGGCTGCGAAATCGATCGAGCCGAAAATGAGCCGCGCGCCCGCCGCCGCGATGTCCCGCGCTGCCGCAAGCCCACGCGCGCTTTCGATGAGGGCTAGAACGGGCAGCCCGGTTTTGTCGGCGACCCTACGCACGGTGTCGTCTGCTTCCGTCTTGGGGACCACCACACCGGCAAGCCGCAGTGCGCGCACGGCGGCCAGGTCCGCAGCGTGGAAAGGGCTCCCCTCGGGATTGACGCGCACAAGCGCGGGGCAGGCCGCGGAGACCAGCGTCCCCCACGCGGCCTCGAGCAGGTCGCGAGCCCGATCCTTACTCTCCGGCGCGACGGCGTCCTCGAGGTCAATGATGACAGCGTCGGCCCCCGAGGCGAATGCTTTGCCGTACCACTCCGGCCTGTCAGCCGGGACGAAGAGAGGCAGGGTGAGCCTCGAGAAGGCGGAGGCCGTGGCGAAGGCGCGAGATTTCATGGGCCGATTATGCCGCCAGGATCGCAAGGTCTCTGCATAGATTTTTGTTTGAGGCCGCATAGCGCGGCGTTCTGCCACGCATTCTGCTAGGGTTGTCTCGACGGAGCGCTTCGTCGTCTTTGTGGGAGGACGTCCATCGACCTCAAGCAGCTGCGTTACTTCGTGGCGATCATCCAGTGCGGCTCGATTACGCGGGCTTCGCTGCGGCTGAACGTGGCGTAGCCGGCGCTCAGCCTGCACATCCGCAACATGGAGGCCGACCTGGGCGTGGCCCTTCTGTTCTGGACCTGCCACGAAAATAGCTTCAGCGTGGATGGGGGGTCATGCGGGCTTGGCCTTTGGTTCGAGGGTGACGTTGTAGCCGAGGCGTTCGAGGCGGCGTTTGAAGTTGGCGACGGTTCGGGTCTGGCTGATCTGGTCGAGATAGGCTTCGCCGAGGTCGCGATAGGGCAAGTTCTTGGCGAGCATGTGATCGGCGGAGAGGAGGATTTTGTGAGCGATGGCGAGCGCGGCGCGCAAGGCGCCCCGGCGGGCCTTGAGGCGGTGGAACTTGTCCTTGAGATAGCTGCCCTTGGCTCGCGCCGCAGACATCGCGCTTGCGGGCGGCGTAGGTCTGTCACGACGTCTCACGCGGATGCGGGAGGAGGCCGCTCGCCGTGATCAGCTGCGCGCGCTCAAGGAGAGCCGGGAGTAAGGCGGAGCGAGCCGGCGACGGCAAGCACGATGAAGCGCGCCAGGCCCAGGCCTTACCCGGCCACCACGCTCATGGCTACGACGCCGCAATCGGCTCAATGATCGGCGCGACGCGCGAGCGCGTAATTGTTGATCGCCGCCATTGCGAAGGACCTGTGCGGTGGATGGAGACCCCGGTGCTGTCGACCGCCACCGTCACCGGCATGTCCTCGACCACGAACTCGTGGATCGCCTCCATGCCGAGATCCTCGAAGGCAAGGACGCGGGCAGACTTGACGGCTTTGGATACGAGATAGGCCGCCCCGCCCACCGCGATGAGATAGGCGGCGCCGTGATGTTTGATGGCCTCGATCGCCTCCGGACCGCGCTCGGCCTTGCCGATCATCACGAGGAGGCCGGTCGTCGAGAGCACCTTATCGACGAAGCCGTCCATGCGCGTCGAAGTTGTCGGGCCCGCCGGACCCACGACTTCATCGCGGACAGCGTCCACCGGACCCACGTAATAGATCGCCCGATCCTTCAGGTCGACCGGCAGCGGCTCGCCTCTCTCGATCATATCGACGAGTCGTTTGTGAGCGGCGTCCCGGCCTGTCAGCATCCGTCCATTGAGGAGCAGCGTTTCTCCGGAGCGCCACGTCGCCACCTCCTCGCGGGTCAGGCGGTTGAGATTGACTTGCCGCGCCACGGTCGCCTGATCGCCCACTGAGAGTTCCGGCCAGAGCGAGAGGTCCGGCGGAGTCAGCGACGCCGGGCCTGACCCATCAAGCACGAACGTGACATGCCGGTCGGCCGCGCACTGCGGGATGAGGCCGACCGGCTTCGAGGCTGCATGACAAGGGAACGAGCGAATCTTGACGTCGACGACGGTCGTGAGGCCGCCGAGGCCTTGAGCGCCGATGCCGAGCGCGTTGACCCGCGCGTAGATTTCTATCCGCATCTCTTCAAGCGGCGAGGATGGTCCCCGCGGCAAGAGACCGGACATGTCGATCGGCTCGAGCAGCGCCTCCTTTGCCATGGCCATCGCCTTCTCAGCCGAGCCGCCGACCCCGATGCCGAGAAGCCCTGGCGGACACCATCCGGCGCCCAGCGTCTCGACGGTCTGCACCACCCAGTCCGAGACGGAGGCGGCAGGCGCGAGATTGACGAACTTCGCCTTGTTTTCGGAACCGCCGCCCTTGGCGGCGACGGTGACAGTGACGCTGTCGCCGGCCACGAGGTCGAAGTGGACGACCGCCGGGGTGTTGTCGCGCGTGTTGGCGCGGTCGAACAGCGGGTCGCGAATGATCGAGGCGCGCAATGGGTTATCGGGGTGGCTGTACGCCTGCCGCACGGCGTCATTAACGAGGTCGGCGACGGGGCGCTCGCTGTCGATGCGCGCCCCCATCCCGATTTTTACGAAGACGTTGACCGTGCCGGTGTCCTGGCAAATCGGGCGTCGTCCGAACGCAGACATGCGCGAATTGATTAGAATCTGGGCGATGGCGTCGCGCGCGGGCGGGCTCTCCTCCCGAGCGAAGCTGTCGGCGAGCGCACGGATGAAGCTTGGGGGATGATAGACGGCGATATACTGGAGCGCGTCGGCAATGCTGGCGATGAAATCGTCCTCGCGGATCACGCGTGGCGCTGTGGTCATTGGGCAACCTCCCTTCGGCCTCTTTGCGCCCGCCGTAAGATCTGCTCCGCCCGCAGGCGCACGGGCGCATCGACCATCATGCCGTCGAGCGACGCCGCGCCCCCGTCTTGTCCGGCGGCAAGAACGCGGGACGCCCATCGGACGTCCTCCGGGGCCGGCTGAAGGCCGGCTTCGGCGGGCTCGATCTGCGCGGGATGAATCAGGAGCTTGCCGCCAAAGCCAAGCGAGACGGCGTAGGCGACATCATCCCGCACCAAATCCGAATCTTTGACCGCCGTCGTGACGCCGTCGATCGGCGCGGGCGCCCCAGCGAGGCGGCTCGCGAGCACAAGTTCACTGCGCGGAAACAGCAACGCTTCGCGGCTATGGGCGCAACCGAGGTCGGCCACGAAATCTATTGAGCCGAAGACGAGCCGCGCCCCCGCGGCTGCAACATTTCGGGCCGCAGCCAGTCCAGGCCCGCTTTCGATGATCGCGAGCACCGGCAACCCGGTCTTGTCCGCAACTCTGCACACAGTGTCGGCTGATTCGACCTTGGGAACGACGAGGGCGGCGAGCGGCAGCGCGCGTGCAGCGATGAGGTCCGCTGCGTGGAAGGGACCTCCCTCGGGATTGATGCGAACGAGCAGCGGACACGGCGCTGACGCGAGAACGCCGCGCGCCTCGAGGAGCAGGGTCCGCGCGATATCCTTGGCGCTCAGAGCGACGGCGTCCTCTAGATCGAAAATGACCGCATCGGCCCCGGAGGCAAGCGCCTTCGAATAGCGATCCGGCTTATCTGCTGGCGCGAAGAGCGGCAAAGCGATCGTCGAGAAGGGGGGAGTCATCTAGGTCCTGCAGGTTTCGCAGAGGCTGAATATGTAGCGAAGCGCGCCTGTCTGCCCATAACGATTTGTTTTGGCCCGCATAAAAGCTCGCGCTGCAGAGCTAAGAACAAAGCGCCAATGTCGATCGAGGCCACGTCCGTCTTTCTCTGATAGGATCGCCAGACAGAGCGGCGACAGCTCTGCGGCCGAGGAAGCCCAATGGACCTCAAGCAGCTGCGCTATTTTGTGGCCATAATCCAGTGCGGGTCGATCACGCGCGCCTCGATGCAGTTGAACGTAGCGCAACCGGCGCTCAGCCTGCACATCCGGAACATGGAAGCCGACCTGGGCGTCCCACTTCTGTTCCGGACCTCCCAAGGCGTTCAGCCAACCGAGGCGGGGCAGATCCTCATGCGCAACGCGCAACTGATCCTCGGACAATTCGAGCAGGCGCAGGCCGAGATCAAAGGGAGCATGGCCGAGCCGGCCGGCGACGTTCGCATGGGTTTGCCGAGCAGCATCTGCCATATCCTGGGCGTGCCGCTCATCCTTGCGGCCCGCAAACAGCACCCCAATGTCAGTCTCACGATCGCCGAGGCGATGAGCGGCTACGTGCTCGATTGGCTGCGACTTGGCCGCGTCGACCTCGGCCTGCTGTACAATTTGGTGGAGGACCGGGGGTTGCGCGCGATTAGCCTTTTGTCGGAAGGCCTCATTCTGTTTGGGCGTTCATCCGGGAACGGATGGACGGACCCGCCGGACAACGAGCCGGCGATGTTCACGATGCTGACGGACCGGCCGCTGATCCTCCCCAGCGTGGGCCACGGCCTACGGGATTTTCTTGACGAGAGGGCAGCCGAGGCTGGCCTGCGCCTTCAGCCGACCGTCGAGATCGACGCCTTTGGCGCGATCAAAACGCTGGTGAAGCTGGGACTCGGCTATTCGGTCCTGCCGGCGCATGCTGTGCAGAAGGAGGTCGACGAGAAAGAATTGTTGGCGTGGCCGTTCGACCCTCCGCTTGTGCGGACCGTTTATCTCGTGCTGCCAACCGATCGTCCCTTGTCGCATGCGGCTCGCGCCATCGAACGGCTTTGCAGAACGACGCTCGCCGACCTCGTTCGGTCCGGCGTCTGGCGTTCCGCGCAGATGCGGGTGACGACATGACCATAGTCAGCTCTTATGCGGGGCAGCACAAAACTGTCTTGGCGAGGGGCGGTCGTTTTTCTTAACGTTCCCCGGAGATCCGCCGGGACGATCCAGTGGGAACGGGAGGGATCGCGAGAAGCTCATCCGCGAGCGCCGATCCCGGTTCCTAAGGGCGCCGGCCAGCAGCGAGGCGCTTCATGAATTTGCAAGTCTCCGCTACCCCCGCCAAAGGCGTATTCATCAACAACCGCTGGCTGCCAAACGCATCAGGCAAAACCATTCCCGTCGTCGCTCCTGCAGACGGCCAGATATTTGCGACGATCGCCGCCGGCAACGCCGCCGACGTGGAGGCGGCTGTCAAGGCGGCCCGCGCCGCGGTTGAGGGCGGCGCGTGGAGCAGGCTCAGCGCCACCGAGCGCGGTCGTCTCTTGAGCAAACTCTCCGTCGCGATTGCGGACCACGCGGAGGAACTGGCGCAACTCGAGGCCCGCGACACGGGCAAGCCGTTGAAGCAGGCCCGCAACGACATGATCGTGACCGCCCGCTACTTCGAATATTACGGCGGGGCGGCCGACAAGGTGCACGGCGACACGATTCCCTTCCTGCCAGGCTACTTCGTCACCACCGAACACGTCCCCTATGGCGTTACCGCTCACGTCATCCCGTGGAACTACCCTGCCCAGATGTTCGGTCGCACGGTCGGGCCCGCGCTTGCCATGGGAAACGCCTGCGTCCTGAAACCCGCCGAGGACGCGTGTCTGTCGCCGCTCCGCATCGCGGAGCTCGCCGCGGAAATCGGCCTCCCCGAAGGCGCGCTGAACATCGTCCCTGGCCTCGGCGAGGAAGCCGGCGCAGCGCTCTCCTCCCATCCTGACATCGACTTCATTTCCTTCACCGGCAGCCCGGAGGTCGGCACGCTGATCCAGACGGCCGCCGCGAAAAATCATATCGGCTGCACGCTCGAGCTCGGAGGCAAGTCACCGCATGTCGTGTTCGGCGACGCCGACGTCGACCTCGCCGCCACCACGATCGCCGTCACCATGGTGCAGAACGCCGGCCAAACCTGCTCGGCGGGCTCGCGCGTGCTGATCGAGAAGCGCGCCTACGACAAGGTCGTCGCCGCCCTCGCCGACCGCTTCTCGAAGCTCGTCGCCGGCACCCCAGAAATGGATCGCGACCTCGGGCCCGTCATCAACGCCACGCAAAAGAAGCGCATCGAAAGCTTCTTTTCGCGGGCCGAGGAGACGAGCGTGCCTGTCCTCACACAGGGCCGGATCGCAGACGGCGTTCCGGAAGGCGGCTTCTTCGTCGCGCCTCGTGTCTACGGACCTGTCCCGCGCGCCAACGAGCTGGCCCAGAAGGAAGTCTTCGGACCTGTGCTTTCGGTGCTTTCCTTCGAGGACGAGGCCGACGCCGTGCGCCTCGCCAATGGGACCGACTATGGCCTCATGGCCGCGGTGTGGTCGCACGACGGCAACCGGGCGGTGCGCGTGTCGCGCGGCATCAAGGCGGGCCAAGTCTATATCAACAGTTTCGGGGCGGGCGGCGGCATCGAGCTGCCGTTCGGCGGCATGAAGAAATCAGGGCACGGACGCGAGAAGGGCTTCGCAGCGCTGCACGACGTCTCGCAGCTGAGAACCACTATCCTCAAGCACGGCTGAGAAGCTCGCCATCGCGCACGCTGCGGCGCGTCTGAGGCAACTCCGACGCGCCGAATAAGCGACCTGGCAAAGACACCGCTTTAGCGATGATAGCGATCGCGTATGGCGCTCCGACAAAATTGATATTGGCGGGACGCGCGACGAGTGAGCATTCTTTGAGAAGATTTTAGCCACCGAAGCTGCGAGGAAGGAAACGCTATGATCAGCAACTTCTACATGCCGACTCGCGTGGTTGCGGGACAGGGTTCGCTCGCCAACATTGGCGCGCTGGCCCGCGATCTGAATATGACGCGGGTGCTGGTTGTGTCCGATCCGGTCATCTCGAGTCAGCCGTTCCATCGCGACGCTCTTTCCGCGCTGACTGACGCCAAACTCAAGGTCGCTCGCTTCGATGAATGCGGCATCGACGCCCGCTGCTCGCACATCGACAGCGAAGGCGAGCGCGTGCGGCGCGAGGCCATCGACGGCGTGGTGTGCATTGGCGGCGGCTCGGTGATGTGCACCGGCAAGGGGATTGCGATCGTCGCGACTAACAACAAACCGATGGCGGAGTGCACCGGGGTCGGCAAGTTCGACCGACAGGCGCTTCCCATGATCATGGTTCCGACCACGGCAGGATCTGGATCGGAAGTCTCGCAATGGACGATCGTCAAGGATGAGGAACGCCACCTCAAGCTCTTGGGCGGCGGTCCGCTAAGTTTCCCGAACGCCGCGATCCTCGATCCCGTGACGCTGCGCTCGCTGCCGATGCATGTGGCGGCGCTCCCGGCGGTCGATGCGCTGACCCACGGCGTCGAAGCCTATTTCAGCGCCATCGGCTCGCCGATCACCGATGCGCTGGCGATCGGCGCGGTCCGCCTGCAGTACGGCTCGTTGCGCGCCTCCATCAACTCCGATGACGAGGACGCCAGGGAGGACAATCTCGTCGCCTCCTGCATGGCCAACATCGCCTGCGGCAACGCGCGTCTGGGGCACGGACACGCTTTGTCCTTGCCGCTCGAAGGCCACCTCGACATGCCGCACCCCATTGGGGTCGGGGTGCTGCTGCCACACGTCATCACGTTCAACCTCGCAGTGCTCCCGGAAAAGGTGAAGCCGCTTGCCGAGGCGCTCGAGGTGGACACCGCCGGGCTAACCCGATCCGAGATGGTCGAGGCCTGCGCGGACGCGATCCGGGCGCTCTATGCAGACATCAGCTTTCCCGAGCGGTTCACCGCTGAACAGCTCCCCGCCGATCGCGTGCGGGAGATGGCGCAACGAGCTGTTCCCGGCCTTTACGCCGGGATCGCCGCCCATAATTTCGATCCGTCAACCGCCGGCGATCGAACCGTCATTGCTTGTCCGTCGGCGCGCAAGATGACGGTTGCGCAGGCGGAAGCGATCTTCGAGCGCTGCCTCGTCTGACACCGGCTCCTTCGACACGCTTTCCCGAGGACATCGCCCGTGGCCGATCTCATTCTGCATCACTATGACCTGTCCCCGTATAGCGAGAAAGCGCGCCTTGCCTTCGGCTTCAAGAATCTGGCGTGGCGGTCCGTCGAGATTCCGATCTGGCCGCCGAAGCCTGACCTCATGCCGCTGACCGCCGGGTACCGCCGGGCGCCGGTGCTGCAAGTCGGCGCCGATATCTATTGCGATACGCTCTTGATCCTTGGCGAGATCGATCGTCGCCATCCCGAACCGACGCTCTATCCGGACGATCAGAAGGGCCTCACCGCGATTTTGAGTTGGTGGGCCGACACCACCATGTTCATGTCCGGCGCGACGCTGACGACCAGCATCATCGGCGACGGCATCCCCGACGAGTTCATCAAGGACCGTGTCGCCTTCATGAAGCGTGACTTCAGCAAGGCGGCGTCCCTTCGCGACCTGCCGCTCAACCGACAGCGTATGCACGCGTCGATGAATTTTCTGGCAGACATCCTGAAGGACGGTCGCCCCTTCCTTCTTGACCGAAATCTTTCGGCGGCAGACCTTTCGGCTTATCATCCTCTCTGGTTCATTCGGAAGAACGGTGGCGCGGAGGCGGAAAAGCTTCTTCCGTTCAAACCGCTTATCGGCTGGATGGAGCGCGTCGCTGGCGCCGGCTATGGGCGCCGGGAGACCTCGACCGCAGAAGAGGCGCTGGCCGTGGCTCGTGCGGCCGAGCCCGAGCCGCAACCCGGCGGCGTCGCGGCCGACGACCCCTCCGGTCTCAAGGCCGGCAATTCGGTTTTGGTGCGCACCGAGGAGCCAGGCGACCCTATCCGCGGGACCCTGGTTGCGGCCAACTCTCGCGAGATCGTAGTTCGCAACGAAAACGAGCGGGCCGGCGCCGTGCACGTCCACTTCCCGCGCTTCGGCTACAGCGTAATCGCAGGCTGAACGGGGTCCTTTTTCATGCGCATCCTCACCAATGCGACCTCGCCTTACGCACGCATCGCCCGGATCGCGCTTGCGGAGAAGGGGTTCGACCTCAGCCCGACGCAGATGGTCAATCCATGGGCCGACGACCCGGAGCTCCTTGAGCTGAACCCTGCCGCCCGCGTGCCCACGCTTGAGGTTGAGGGCGGTCTGCCGATAACAGAAAGCCTGCTGATCCTGCTGTGGCTCGAAAAGAAGGTCGCGCAGCCCTCGCTGCTCGAAGGAAAGCTCGACGTCGTCATCTCGCAGGCCGGACGCGCGATGGGCGTGATCGACGCCATGGCCAACATCGTGACCGGCACGATGCAGATGGACCCGAACTGGGGTGAAACCCGCGTTGGCCTTCGTCGTCGCCGGACAATCGTCACCGGATTCCGCGGGCTCGAGGCCGACCCGCCGGCCTATTCCGGAGGCACGACCAATGTCGCCGTCATCACCGCGGTCGTCGCGGTCGACTACCTCAGGCTGCGCTTCAAGGACGCGACCTGGGTCGAGCCGATCCCGCGGCTCGATGCGCTCCGGACGCAGGTCGCCGATCGGCCCGCCTTTGCGAAGACCGAACCTTACATCTGAAGCTCAGAACCCGTCCGGAGAGGTTGGACATGACGACGACCGATGCGAACAAGCAGCTCGTGCGCGATTACTTCACGGCTTTTCTCAAGGCTGACGTAGGCTGGTGGGCCAGGCATATCGCGCCCACTTTTCGCCGGCATGATCCCGGCCTACCTTTCGAGGTCGTTGGCCCAGAAGGCGTGAAGAAGCTGGCGGACGCGCTTCGTCCAGGCATCCCCGACATGGAGTTGCCGATTGAAGACCTTGTGGCCGAGGGCGAGAAGGTTCTTGCGCGGCTGCGTGTAAAGGGCACGCACGGGGGAAACCTGATGGGCGTTCCTGCAACCGGCAAGAAGATCGACATTGCCGTTCTGGACCTGTTTCAGATCCGCGACGGCAAGCTGATCGAGCACTGGGCGCTGCTCGACAACTTGGGACTGCTGCGCCAGATCGGCGTCACCACCATTTAAAGTCTCACCTTTGGGATCCGTAAACCCCTCGCCTTTCGGCCACTGGGATGCGACGCTGCAGGTATGCAGGATGCGAATCCTGTACCACTTTAGCACAACGCACCGACGCCCTCGTCACCCCCGGCTTTGCGCGCTCTTCAAGATCAGCGGTTCGATGCAGCTAGTTGCACCAGCGAGCGGCGGAGAAAACGGTATTCGCCTGCCACGTCCTGCCGCCGGTGATGACCCGGAGGCGCTTGTTGATCCGGGCGGGGTCCGAACGCCGATCTGCGCTGTAACGCTTTGCGACGTTTGGTCGCGGCGGGGTCAACACCTGGAGCCGACTCGGACTGCGGACGGACGGGGTCGGCGGAGTGCGGTCATAGCCGACCGCAGCCGTAGAGGTTGCAATTGGGCGGAGAGCGGGCGTTCGCTGGTGGCCCTTGTGGGCCCGGAGTCCGCCCACTGCGAACATTCGTCGCTTGCAAGGGACGTCGCGGATCGCCGTGAACAGAACACTCGCGCCGGGCTTCGATTCTTGGCGGCGACGGGCGCAGGCGGCGCCCTCGGGGAGATCGACAGCTCAGCCGCGCGTTCCAGCCGGCGGGCCGATGGGCGCCGTCGAATGGTAAGAATGAGAATGGCCTGCTCTGCGCCACCGGTTCGACAAGCTCATGAACGGCGACGTGCGAAGGGCAACGCTCGACGACTTCGACAACGCCTTTGCGCAGTATGCGGCCTCACCTTCCTTTCGAGACGATACTCGGTACATTCCCAGAGAAACCTGCGGAAAACTGATGGCTTTCTGCAAAAGAGGCATAGTCGCCTCTTCTGAGCGTTATGTCCGAATGTGATGACTAGCGTAGCGACGCGAGGTCTAAGTTCTAGAGTTCTAACACCTGCGTTCACAGGGAACGATCGTGACCATTGCGGTAAAGCAGTCATTCCAACGCAAGACAAAGCTTCTCGCTGATCTCGATGCGGCGGTCGATGCTTGCGGATTGCGCGACGGCTCCGTGGTCTCTTTCCACCATCACCTGCGCAATGGCGACGGTGTGCTGAACGCCGTGTTAGAGGCAATCGCCCGCCGCGGGCTAAAGGACATTACCGTCGCGGCCACGGCGCTCTTCGGCGTGCACGCGCCGCTGGTCAAACACTGCGAAGACGGCACAGTGACCGGGATCTCGGCGGGCTTCATCGCAGGGCCGGTGGCGGCCGCCATTTCGTCGGGTGTCCTGGAGCGACCGGCGCGCCTGCTGACCCATGGCGGCCGCGCGCGAGCGATCAAGGCGGGCGAGATCGCAATCGATGTCGCATTCGTGGCCGCCCCCTCCGCCGATGCGCTTGGCAACATCAACGGTGTTGAAGGCAGCTCGGCTTGCGGCGCACTCGGCTACCCGCAGGTCGACGTCGCCCACGCCAAATGCGTCGTAGCAGTCACTGACCACCTTGTTCCGTACCCGGCCTGCCCGATCGCCATCGGCCAGGAGGACGTCGATTTCGTCGTGGCGACCGAATCTTATCGGCGATGCCGCCGGCATCGTATCCGGCACGACCCGGCCGACGACGCAGCCCACGGGTCTTGCGATCGCCGAGCTGGCGGCCCGTGTTATCGATGCGTCAGGGCTGCTTAAGGAGGGCTTTTCCTTTCAGACCGGCGCTGGAGGAGTATCCCTGGCGGCTGCGGCCCAGGTACGTCGGCTCATGGCGGAGCGCGGCGTCGTAGGCAGTTTCGCCTCGGGCGGCATCACCGGTCAGCACGTTGCGATGCTGGAGGAAGGTTTGTTTCGGACGCTGCTCGACGTTCAGTGCTTCGACCTTGAGGCGGTTCGCTCCTTCGCGCGCGATCCCCGCCACCTCGCCATGTCAGCGTCGCGCTATGCAAATCCACACACACGCGGCGCGGTGGTCGATCAGTTGGACGCCGTCATCCTCGGCGCCACGGAAGTCGATCGGGAGTTCAACGTTAACGTGACGACCGGAAGCAATGGCATGATCATGGGCGGCTCGGGCGGTCACGCCGACACGGCGGCCGGCGCACGGCTGGCGATCGTCACGAGCCGCCTCACAGCGGGCGGCCACGCCAAGTTCGTAGGGCGAGTGGGGACGCTTACCACCCCAGGAGAAACAATCGACGTCGTCGTCACGGAAGTCGGCCTGGCGGTAAATCCCGCACAATCCGATCTCTCTGACAGGCTGACGAAGGCGGGCCTGCCGGTAGTCTCCATGGACGAGCTGCTTGCACGCGCCGCCGCTCAGGCTGTCCATCCCTTGACCCCACGGCAGGACGGGAAGACCGTCGCCGTTGTGGAATACCGAGACGGCACCATCATTGACACCGTACCGCAGGCGATCGCGTGAACGCGAAGGCGGAGATGACAGACCAGCCTAAGCCAAAATTCCAGCGAAGCTCGGGCACAAGGACCCGGATTCCGATTGCTCGCCCATGATCCCGTCTGCGGTCTGCGGTGCTACTGCATATTTGTGAACGACCACCGCCTTGGGTCGGCCCCGAGGGGGCGTGTCAGTCGACCGAGACTGGCATCTCGCCCGATCTTCTCCTGAGGTTGTTTTCGAAGTGTTGCTTCCGGGGCAGATGTCGCACTTCTGCCCGCCCCGAGAAGAAGTCGACCAAACTTTCGCTTGGCTAGGGGCGGTCCATTGCACCGCAAATGCACGAACCGCCGCGATGGTGGGGGAGCCGAACAAAGAAACCCCTAAGCGTTTCAATGGGGCCAAAAATCCCCCACCCTCTCGAAATCGCCCGGAAATCGGCGATTGCGGCACAACTTTCCTGGGCGCCATAACTGACCAAATATGCCAATGATTTCACGGGGCATGCAATTGCCGATCTTGGCTAACAGTCATTTCTCTCTCCATTCTTGATCAGCTACGGAGCCCCGGTCCGAATGGCCCGGGGTGAGCGTTCTCTCGCCACGACTTATGGTGCAGCGCAGCATATAATTGCTGCATTGCACCATCAAATTTTCGTGATCGAACGACGTCTCGTAAGGTGACGCCGAACCTGAACCGCCACGGCGGCCCGCGCGAAGTTGCATTTTTTGGCGCCTAAAGCATTGACATCGTTCTCGCGCTTGCAGATTCCGCGCGCCGGAAAGGCCCGGCCCGGGGCCCTTGCTGGGGATGGCCTGAAAATGCGACAGTGCCGTTTCTTTCGGCGCGCGGCGCGCCGACCCGCTATCGGATAAGGGTCACATGCCTCCATATCGCTCCCGCACGACGACGCACGGCCGCAACATGGCGGGCGCGCGCGGTCTCTGGCGCGCCACCGGCATGAAGGACGGGGATTTCGGCAAGCCGATCATCGCGGTCGCCAATTCCTTCACCCAGTTCGTGCCTGGCCATGTCCATCTGAAGGACCTCGGCCAGCTGGTCGCCCGCGAGATCGAGGCGGCGGGCGGTGTCGCCAAGGAGTTCAACACCATCGCAGTCGACGACGGCATCGCGATGGGACACGACGGCATGCTCTATTCGCTGCCCTCGCGCGAGGTGATCGCCGACAGCGTCGAATTCATGGCGAACGCCCACTGCGCCGACGCGCTGGTGTGCATTTCGAATTGCGACAAGATCACGCCCGGCATGCTGATGGCGGCGTTGAGGCTGAACATCCCGGCCGTGTTCGTGTCCGGCGGGCCGATGGAGGCGGGCAAGGTTCGGCTTTCGACGGGCGCCCGCAAGGTCGATCTGATCGACGCCATGGTCGCCGCGGCCGATGAAAAAGTCTCGGATGCCGACGTCGCCATCATCGAGCGCTCCGCCTGCCCGACCTGCGGCTCATGCTCGGGCATGTTCACCGCCAATTCGATGAACTGTCTCACTGAAGCGCTCGGCCTTGCGCTGCCGGGCAACGGCACCGTGGTCGCGACCCATGCCGACCGGAGGCGGCTCTTCGTCGAAGCGGGCCATCTCATCGTCGATCTCGCCCGCCGCTATTACGAAGAGGACGACGAGGGCGTCCTGCCGCGGTCAATCGCCAACTTCAAGGCGTTCGAGAACGCAATGACGCTCGATATTTCGATGGGCGGATCGACCAACACGGTGCTCCACCTCCTCGCCGCCGCGCACGAGGCGGACGTTCCCTTCACGATGACCGACATCGACCGGCTGTCGCGCCGGGCGCCGGTGCTGTGCAAGGTCGCCCCGTCCGTGCCGGACGTTCATATCGAGGACGTCCATCGGGCGGGCGGCATCATGGGCATCCTCGGCGAACTCGACCGCGGCGGGCTGCTCAACCGCGAGGTTCGGATGGTCCACGCCGAGTCGCTCGGGCACGCCCTGTCGCGCAACGACATCAAGCGCACATCCAGCAACGCCACCCGGGAGTTCTTCTCGGCCGCGCCCGGCGGCGTGCCGACCCAGGTCGCCTTCAGCCAGTCGGCCCGCTACGCTTCGCTCGACGAGGATCGGCGGAAGGGCGTCATCCGCGACGTCGAGCACGCCTTTTCGAAGGACGGCGGTCTCGCCGTGCTCAAGGGAAACATTGCGCTCGACGGCTGCATCGTGAAGACGGCCGGCGTCGACGAGAACGTCCACAGGTTCACCGGCCCAGCGCGCATCTTCGAGAGCCAGGACGACGCCGTGCAGGGCATTCTCGGCGGCAAGGTCGCCGCCGGCGACGTCGTGGTCATTCGCTATGAGGGCCCTCGCGGCGGCCCCGGGATGCAGGAAATGCTCTATCCGACGAGCTATCTCAAGTCGCGCGGCCTCGGAAAAGCCTGTGCGCTCATCACCGACGGCCGCTTCTCCGGCGGCACGACGGGCCTGTCGATCGGCCACGCGTCCCCTGAGGCGGCTGAAGGCGGCGGGATTGGCCTCGTCGAGGATGGCGACCAGATCGCAATCGACATTCCAGCCCGCGCGATCAACCTCCTCGTCGACGAGGCGACGCTCGCCAGGCGACGCGCCGCGATGGAAGCCAAGGGCAAGGACGCTTGGAAGCCCGCCAAGCCCCGCGCTCGCAAAGTCTCGCAAGCGCTTCGCGCCTATGCCGCATTCGCCACGAGCGCGGCGCGCGGAGCTGTGCGCGAGGTCCCATAAGCCTCGATGCCCAACGCGCCGGGCGGGCGCTCGATTGCTTCGCGGCTTTTCCTGTCGGCGGCTTTCTGGAGCACGCTCATCCTCGCCCTGGCGGGCTTAGGCCTCAGCGCGCTCAACGCGCGCTGGATGGAGGCGAATTTCGACGACCAGCTCGGCGTCTACCTGAAGGCGTTGATCGCCAACGCGCTCCCCAACGAGGAAGGACGAGCCGCAGCGCCCGCCGAAGTCGCGCCGCAGTTCGAACTCGCCTTCTCCGGCTGGTACTGGCAGATCACCCGGCTTGACGCGAATCCGCCGGAGATCCGGGCGTCAAAGTCGCTGTTCGCCACCCAGCTTCCCCACCTGGTCGCGGTCAATCCGGACCACGGCGAGATCCTGAGCGGCTATGTCATCGGGCCCGGCGGGCATGAACTCCGCATGGTCGAGCGGGAGATCGACGCCGGCGACGAGGGCCGATATCTCGTCCAGGTCGCGGCCAACGCCGACGTGATCGAGGCGCAGGTGCGCAGCTTCGAATGGGCGCTTGCGGCGACTTTTCTGACGCTGGCGCTGGCGCTGATCGGCTCGACCGCGCTCGCCGTCCGCTACGGCCTGCGTCCTCTCCGCGCGCTTCGCGAGGGAGTGGCCGCGATCCGCCGGGGCGAGGCCGAGCACATCGCCGGCGAGTTCCCGCAGGACGTGGCGCCTCTCGCGGCGGAGGTGAACCAGCTGATCGACGCAAACCGGCAGATCGTCGAGCGCGCGCGCACGCAGGTCGGCAATCTCGCCCACGCGCTGAAGACCC
Organism: uncultured Alphaproteobacteria bacterium; assembly: GCA_963835885.1. Taxonomy (GTDB): domain Bacteria; phylum Pseudomonadota; class Alphaproteobacteria; order Rhizobiales; family Beijerinckiaceae; genus Roseiarcus. Next base: position 87,841 of record CAWIHF010000032.1, on the reverse strand, counting down.
CGCTCAGCGTGCTCATCAACGAGGCGGAGTCCGATAGCCCGAACCTGCCCGGAAAGGTCCGCGAGCAGGCGGAGATCATGCACCAGCATGTCGGCTTTTATCTCGACCGGGCGCGCGCCGCCGCCCGGGCGCGCACGGTCGGCGTCGTCACCGATGTCCGGCCGGTCGTGGAGAGCCTGGTGCGCACGTTCGAGAAGTTGCAGGCCGAACGAAGTCTGAACTTCACCGTCGAACTGCAGGACGGCCTGAGATTCCGGGGCGAGTTGCAGGACCTGACCGATCTCATCGGCAACTTGCTTGATAACGCCGGCAAATGGGCGCGTGAAAGCGTGTCCATCCACGCCTCGCGCGTTCCGGCCGGAGCGAAAAGCTCAGGCGCCTACCTTGTCGCCGAGATCGACGATGACGGACCGGGCCTCGAACCCGGGGCTCGGGCCGAAGCCGTCGAACGCGGCAAGCGGCTCGATGAGTCTCGGCCCGGCTCCGGCCTCGGCCTGTCGATCGTGGTCGATCTCGCAGCGAGCTATGGCGGGTCGCTTCAGCTCGAGGAAAGCCCACTCGGCGGCCTGCGTGCGGTTCTTCGGTTGCCTTGCGTTTGAGCCGCACGCGGATCCGAGCCAGGCTCAGGGAAAACGAGTTGCGCGGCCACTGGACTGAAATCTGGACTAGACTGACGCGGTGCGGACCAAATTCGATGCAGAACGAGTCGAGCGCGATTTTGGAGGGGATTGCATGAAGCCGAGCATTATCGCGATTTTGGCGGTCGCCGCGCCGACGTTGGCGGGCTGCGCCGGCCCCGGGGGCGTGTCTGCGCCTGCAAAATCCGCTGCGAGCGCCTCGACGCTCGCCGCGCAACCGTTGGCTCCTGTCGGTTCGGTCCAGGCGCAGCCGTTGCCGCCGGCGGGTTCCGCCTCTGCAGCTTCGCCGCAGCCGGCGCCCTGGAACGCTCCGATTGCGACAGCCCCGGCGCAACCGTCGCTGACCCCCTCGGGCGCCGCGCCGTCGGGGCCGTCGCCCGCTCAGGCGATTCCCTCCGGGACTGCGCTCGGGGGCGCGCTCGGCGGGCCAGTCGGGGCGTCGCTGACGGACGCCGATCGGCAGGCCGCGTGGAAGGCTCAGATAGCCGCGCTCAATTCCGGACAAAACCGCTCTTGGCGCGGCGAGCACGGCGTGTTCGGCTTTGTCGCGCCCGGGGCCGACACCGGCGGGGGCTGCCGCGCTTATTCCCAGACGATCTACGTCGCTGGACGGCCCAACCGTGGCCAGGGCGTCGCCTGCAAACAGGCGGACGGGACGTGGAAGATAACGAGCTAGACATTTGCCGAGACGTCGGCTGCGTTTTGCGGTAACGGAGCGCGGATGTCGCCGCGGCCGCGCCTGAGAGCCGCTCCCGAGGTTGTCGATGGTATGGTTTATCTTGGCGGGAATGGCTGCGTTTGCGGCCCTCGCTGCGATCTGGCCTGTTTTGCGCTCCTCCTCCCCGTCGGTCGATGACGCCGAGGCGACGTCGAGCGAAGCGGCCTTCTACAAGGCGCAACTCGACGAGATTCAGCGCGACGTCGAGCGCGGCCAATTGCCGCAGAGCGAAGCGGCGAGCGCCCGCGCCGAGGCGGCTCGACGGCTGATCGCCGCCCGCTCCGAAACGTCGAAAGCCGCTGCTCCGCGCGCTCGCAATCGTCTGGCAGCGGCCGTTGTGATCGCGGTCGGCGTGCCGGCGATCGCCTTTCCGCTTTACGCCCTGCTCGGCCAGCCGCAAATGCCAGATGAGCCGTTGGCCAGTCGCGAGCCCGCGTCCCGCGCGGCCGGCAATATCGAGGCGGCCGTCGCTGGGGTCGAGGCGCATCTGCTCGCAAAGCCGGATGACGGCAAGGGATGGGCGGTCCTGGCTCCGGTCTATATGCGGCTCGAACGCTACGACGACGCCGCGCATGCCTATTCCGAGGCGCTCCGGCTGCTTGGCGAAGATCCGCTGCGACGCGCCGCCTATGGCGAAGCCTTGGTCGCCACGGCCGGCGGCGTCGTCACTGATAAGGCGCGCGCGGCTTTCGCCAGGGCGCTGGCGGAGCAGCCCGGCCAGCCGCAGGCGCGCTTCTATCTCGCGCTCGCCGCCGAACAGGACGGCAAGAAAGCCGAGGCCATACAGGACTACGAGTCTCTGGCCGCTGACGCCCCGCCGCACGCTCCGTGGGTCCATGCGGTGGAAGCTCGCACTCGCGTCTCTGAAGGGCGAGCCTCCGCCGCAAGCGGCGGCCGGCGCGCCGGCGCTCGGATCGGAAGACCAGCAGGCGATGATCCACGGCATGGTGAACCGTCTGGCGAACCGTCTCGCCAGCAGCGGCGGCAGCGTCGACGAATGGTCCCGCCTTATTCGCGCCTATACGGTCTTGCATGACGTCGGCAAGGCCAAGGCCGCGCTGGCCGACGCGCGCAAGGCGCTTGCGCCCGACGCCAACGCGGTCGCCAGTCTGGATGCGCTGGCGCACGATCTTGGCCTCGGAGACGCCAATTGACTCGTCGCAGCCGCCGCCTCGCTCTCATTGCGGCCGCCCTCGCGGTGATCGGCTGCGCCGTCGGGCTCGGGCTTTATTCGATGAAAGACAGCCTTTCCCTGTTCCTGACGCCGACCGAAATTGCCGAAAAGAACGTCCAGCCGGGAACCCGGCTCCGGGTCGGCGGGCTCGTTGAAACGGGCTCGGTTGTGCGAACCGGCGACCGATTGACATTCAACGTCACAGACGGAACGAAAATCGTCGGGGTCGATTGCCTCAGCGACTGCTTCGCCAACGTGCCGGACCTCTTTCGTGAGGGCCAGGGGGTCGTCGTCGAAGGCGTTCTCGCAGGGGGGGGCCGGCTGAGCGGCAACCAGATCCTCGCCAAGCACGACGAGCGCTACATGCCCCGCGAAGTCGTCGAGGCGCTGAAAAAGCAGGGTCGCTGGCAGGAGGGGGAGGCTGCGAAATGATCGTCGAACTCGGCCACTTCGCGCTCGTGCTCGCCCTCTGCGCCGCCCTTGTTCAGACGTTCGTCCCGTCCTGGGGCGCGCGCCTCGGCGATCCGGATCTGATGGCGGTTGGGCGCAGCGCCGCGCTGACCCAGTTCGCGCTCGTGGCGATCGCCTTCGCGGCCCTCGTCAACGCCCATCTGACCTCGGACTTCTCGGTCCTCAATGTGGCGGAGAATTCGCACAGCGCCGTGCCGACGATCTACAAGATCTCGGGCGTCTGGGGGAACCACGAAGGCTCGATGTTGCTTTGGGTGCTGATCCTGGCGATCTTCGGAGCGCTCGTCGCCCTGTTCGGCCGTTCGTTGCCTCGCACGCTGCGCGCCAACGCGCTCGCCGTGCAGGGCCTCATCAGCGTCGCCTTCCTCTTGTTCATCCTCCTGACCTCGAACCCGTTCGAGCGCCTGTCGCCCGCGCCGTTCGAGGGCCGCGACCTCAACCCGATCCTGCAGGACCCCGGCCTCGCGATCCACCCGCCGATGCTCTATCTCGGCTATGTCGGCTTCTCGATCGTCTACTCGTTTGCGGCCGCGGCGCTCATCGAGGGGCGCATCGACGCGGCCTGGGCGCGCTTCGTGCGTCCCTTCGCGCTGACCGCCTGGAGCCTGCTGACGCTCGGCATCGCCGCAGGCTCCTTCTGGGCATACTATACGCTGGGCTGGGGCGGATTCTGGTTCTGGGATCCGGTCGAGAACGCCTCCCTCATGCCGTGGCTCGCCGGAACCGCCTTCGTCCATTCGGTGGCGGTGATGGAGAAACGCGATGCGCTGAAGGTCTGGACGATCTTTCTCGCCATCGTCGCCTTCTCGTTTTCGCTGCTCGGCACGTTCCTCGTGCGCTCGGGCGTGCTGACTTCGGTCCACGCCTTCGCCAGCGATCCCCGTCGCGGCGTGTTCATCCTCGCCATCCTCGCCCTGTTCATCTTCGGCTCGTTCGCCCTTTTCGCCTGGCGCGCGCCGATGCTGAGGCAGGGCGGCCTTTTCGCGCCGATCTCGCGCGAGGGCGCGCTGGTGCTCAACAACCTGTTGTTGACGACGTCCTGCGCCACCGTATTGTTCGGCACGCTTTATCCGCTGGCGCTCGAGCAGCTGACCGGCGAGAAGATCACCGTCGGCGCGCCCTTCTTCAACGCGACCTGCGGCGTGCTCCTGCTGACCGCCTGTTTCGTGACCCCGATCGGCTTCTCGCTCGCCTGGAAGCGTGGCGATCTCCTCGGCGCCGCGCAGCGCCTGACCGTGGCTTTCGCCGCCGGCCGCGGTCGCCGCGATCGTCGGGACGGCCTGGCTGCATGGACAATCGATCCTCGCGGCAATCGCCGCGGGCATTGCGATCTTCGCCATTATCGGCGCGTTGACCGAGGTCCTCACGCGCGCCTGGCGGCCCGGTCTGCCGCTCGGCGTGGCCCTGAAGCGGGCGGCCGGACTGCCCCTGTCGTTCTGGGGCGCGGCGCTGGCGCATATCGGCGTCGGCCTGACCCTGCTGGGGCTTGCCGGGGTCGGCTTCGGCGCGGAAGCGATCGCCACCCTTCACAAAGGCGTTCCGCAGGCGGTCGGGCCTTATGAGATCACGCTCGACGCTGTCACCAACCGCGTCGGTCCCAACTATACCGAGGCCGTCGCGCCGATGACGGTCCGCTCGGGCGGATCCGTTGTCGCGACCATCGAGCCGGCCCGCCGGAAGTTCGCCGCCCGCGAGATGACGACGACGGAAGCCGGCATGGCGACGCTGCATTTCGGCCAGATCTATGTGTCGATCGCCGACCCGGCGCCCGACGGCGCGGTGCCCGCCCGGCTCTATTGGAAGCCGCTGGTGACGCTGATCTGGCTCGGCGGCGCCGCCATGGCGCTCGGCGGGGCGCTGTCGCTCGCCGACCGCCGCTTGCGCTTCGGCGTCGCCGTCCGCGCCCGGGCAGGCGCCCCGGCGGCGGCGCCGGCGGAATGACTCGCATGCGCCGCGTTGTGCTCGCCTTTCTGTTCGCGCTTCTCGCCGCGCCCTCCTTCGCCGTCCAGCCGGACGAGGTGATGAAGGATCCCGTACTCGAAGCGCGCGCCCGAGCGCTTTCGGAGGGTCTGCGCTGCATGGTCTGCCAGAACCAGTCGATCGACGATTCCGAGGCGCCGCTCGCCCGCGACATCCGCATCCTGATCCGCCAGCGCATCGCCCAGGGCGAGAGCAACGCGGCGGTTCGCGCCTATCTCGTCTCGCGTTACGGCGATTTCATCCTCCTCAAGCCGCCGTTCAAACCGGAGACTTGGCTCCTCTGGCTGAGCGCCCCGCTGACGCTCTGCGCCGGCCTCGCCGCCGTGGTCATCGCCCGCCGCCATGCGCCCCCTTCGACGCCGGCTTTGAGCGCCCAGGAAGAAGCGCAACTGGCGGCACTGACCAAGGAGCAAGGCGGCTAGCGCGGGCCGTTCCGGCAGCCTGCGCAAAACTGGCCGCGCGCGGGCGATTTCAAAGGCTTAGGCGCCGAAAGTTGTCCACGATCGGCGCGCCGACCAAATGTCGTCCGCGTCGACTTCTCCCCGATCGCCTCAGCGACGGCGGGCAGGCGTAAGAACATAACATGAACATAGCACAAATCCGAGCGCCGAGCCAAGCAATTGTCAGATGCTCTCTCGGCGCCCGGGCTCGAACCCTTCGGGGCCGCCGTCTCCAAGGCGTCAGGGTTCGAAATAGCTCGGCTGGTCGATATCGGCGAGAAGCCCCGGCTGTTTCGGCTCCCAGCCCAGCAGCGCCCGGGTTCGCGTGCTCGAGGCCGGCACGTCAAACGCTGCGAACCGCGCGAACCAGCCAAAATGGCCGGCGGCCTCTTCGGGCGACTTGGCGACGACCGGCACGTTGAGACGGCGGCCGATCACGTCCAGCGATGTCCTTGAACGGCACGCCCTCTTCGGCGACCGCGTGATACGGGCCGCCGGCGGCGCGGCGCTCGAGGGCAAGCCGGAAGACGGGAGCGGCGTCGAGCCGGTGGACGGCCGGCCAGCGGTTGAGGCCGTCGCCGATATAGGCGGAGGCGCCTTTCTCGCGCGCGATCCTGATCAGAATGTGGAACGAAGCCGTGATCGCCACGGCCATGGACTGACGGGGGAAGACGGACCGCCGACGCGCGCACCCCACGCGCCGCCCAGAGCGACCGCAGTCGCTTCGGAGGCGCGGGGGTACATGGCAGAGGGGGGAACAGGCGCATCCTCCTCGGTCGCAAGACGGCCTTCCGCCAGCAGCGCGAGCCCCGAGGTGACCAGCAGAGGGCGGTCGGAGCCTTCGAGCACGGCGCCGAGCGTATCGATGGCGCGCCGGTCCAGCTCGCAGTTTGCCGCGAATTTCGAGAAGTCGTGGTTGAAGGCGGTGTGGATCACGCCGTCCGCCGCAGCCGCGCCGCTCCGAAGGCTCTCGAGATCTTCCATCGAACCGCGATGGACCTTGGCGCCCGTCGCGGTCAGGGCCGTCGCCCCGGCGTCAGAGCGGACGAGGCCGAGCACCTCGTGTCCCGCAGCGATCAGGTCCTGCACGACGGCCGAGCCGACCCATCCGGAAGCTCCAGTGACGAAGACGCGCATCGCGATTTCTCCTTGCTTCGGTCCATGACCGCCCGCCGATCGGAACAGGGTAGGAGATCGAAAGGGAACGATCTATGCTGCAGCGTCCGCATTATCTTTGCGATCGTTCGAGGCCGCCGATGGACCCGCTTTCAGACGTTCTGTCGCTATTGAGACCGCGCAGCTACAAGGCCGGCGGCTTCGATGCCGGCGGACAGGTCTCCATCCAGTTCCCGGAGCATGAAGGGATCAAATGCTACGCCGTCGTTTCCGGCGAATGCTGGCTCAGCGTCGAGGGCGTCTCCGAACCCGTGCGCATCAGAGCCGGGGACTGCTTTCTGCTGCCGCGCGGGCGTCCTTTCCGCCTCGCCACCGACCTGTCGCTGCCGCCGATCGACGCTTACGCGTTGTTTCAGGCCAAGCCGAACGGCAGCGTCGCCTCCGTCAATGGCGGCGGGATGGGCTTCATCGCCGGCGGCCACTTCGTGCTTGACGGCCAGCATGCCGACATCCTGCTCGGGATGCTGCCGCCGATCGTGCATCTCCGAAAGGAATCCGACAAGGCGGCGCTGCGCTGGTCGCTGGAGCGGATGATGCAGGAACTGCGGGAGCCGCAGCCGGGCGGTTTTCTGGTCGTCCAGCATCTCGCCCACATGATGCTGGTTCAGGCGCTCAGGCTCCATCTGGCGGAGGGGATGCAGGGGGGCGTCGGCTGGCTCTTTGCCCTGGCCGACAAGCAGATGGCTGCTGCGATCAACGCCATGCACGAGGATCCGGCTCACCGCTGGACTTTGCAGGAGCTGGCCGAGCGCGCCGGCATGTCGCGAACGATCTTCGCCCTGAAATTCAAGGAGAGGGTCGGCGTCTCGCCGATGGATTACCTGACGCGCTGGCGGATGCTGCGGGCCGGGGACAGGCTCGAGAATACCGGCGATTCCGTTTCCGTCATTGCGCTCTCGCTCGGCTACGAATCCGAAAGCGCCTTCAGCACCGCCTTCAAGAGGGTCATGGGCTCATCGCCGCGGCAATATGTCCGTGCCCGGACTTCGACCCTTCCATCACACGGCGAGGGGGAAGCCGCTCGCGCCGATCGGCTCGAATTGATCGCAAGCTGATATGGCGGGCGGCGGCTTCTGAAAATGTCGCGCCGTCGAAGGATCGTCGCGCGCTCCGACCGTCTCATCCGGTTCTTGCTCGACGGCGGTCGTTGTCGTGGGCGCCCCGGCGGCGGCTGCGCGGGCCAGCTCCTGCGACCGCGAGATCGTCGTTCGTATCCAAAGGGAAGCCGGCCAAGCCTGCTGGACCTATCGCGGCCCGGCGACGACCTTCGTCGGCCGGTTCTCGCACGGCCAGAGAATTGCGGCGCAGATGTTGGGGCGGGAGTCCGAAGACGACCCACGCAGCGGCCGTGTCGTCTTGTCGTGGCGGCCGCGCGATCCCAACGTCGAGGGGCCGGGCGGCTTCTTCTTCGGCGCCGCGCAAGCGCCCGGCGTGCTCACTTTCGTCGCGCCGGCGAACGGGATCTACCGATTCAGCTTCTCCCCTTGCGCGATGTGGGGCGCGCCGGGCGCGGTGCAAATTTGCGCCCGTTGAGGCGCGGCGGAGAGGATTGAAGAAAAGTACCCTCGCGCCGGGCGCCAAACGTCGGCTTCCTGCTGACCGGAGGTTTGGGTTGACGTGACGTTGAACTTTCAAGGTGTTCACCGCGGTTGTGCGAGTTGAGAGAAATCTCTTTGCTGAGCTTGACGCCGAAAGTTTTTGCATCCCGCGCTCGCGGCGCCGGGTCGGCTGTTGTGAGTTCCCGGCGCGGTCGTTCTGTCACCGCAAGCCACAGGAATGGTTGCCGAATGATGACGGGCCGGAGGGCGAATCTCGTGAATTCCGTTACCGGCGCTTCTCGTTCCTGATGCAACAGTCGGGCGTCCGCGTCGGAGGTCCGCTTGAACCAGGGTCCCCATTCGAACCAGGGGGTGTTTCGCTGGACGAAACTCGCCCGTGAAGAGCTCGAAAGAAAGGCAAACGCCAATCTTGCGGCTCTTGCGGCTGGCCTCCTTGATTGTCGCGGCGACGGTCAAAATTCTCTTCACCGACCATCGACCGCGGAACCGCATCGTCCTGAATGGAGCGGTTCAGCGGTCGTGTTCGCACATTTTGCATCGATGACGCGTCTTTTGTCGCTCAGCCGCTTTGAATCGAGCGCCTTTCGTTCCTGCATCGGACCAATCCATCGATTTTGGCTGCAAGCTTCGCCAGCTTACGGGGCGAAGCCGATACGTCGAGGGCAACCAGGAACGACGTTTTTCGGACGATGACGCCTTCGATCCGGCCAAGGCCCTCAAGGTACGCCACCACCTGCTCACCGATCCTTCCCGCGAGAAACCCGCGAAGGGCGACTCCGACCGGGGAAACATCGACCGTCTGGCAGCGAAATTCGCTTCCGTCCTCGAGCATGTAGCGCCCCCGCAAGGCCATGGGCGCACGAGCATAGCGGCGCCGTTCGACGTCCATTGACCAGCCCGAAGGTGTTGTATCGGACGTGTCCGCGCCCGGAGACCAGATGGAGGGGTCTGGCGAGCACTCCGTCCAGAGCTCATCAAGCCGGGACGTGTCTTGTGACGCCTGACCGAACATGCCGGCGCCTGGCGCAGAAGCTGACGGGTTTTGCACCATTGGCGCCTTTCTTACTCCCCGACCGAGGGAGTTCGATCAGCAAGCGTTCAAAGCGTTTGAACCCCGTCAGAATGCCACTCGCGGCCTAACGGGCGCTTGTCCTGGTCCGGCGCAGCGGGTGAATCTTTGATAAGGAGAGGTCCTTACGCAGCCCGGGCGACTGGCTTCGCCGGCCTCTCCGCCCGCCGTGCGAGTTCGTCGAGCGCCTGCCCGGTCGAGGAAAATTGATCCTCGAGGCAACCGCTCAGGAACTCGTCCAGACTGATCGTGATCAGCTCCCCGTCGAGTTCCGCCGAGTGAGCAGCCCATGAAACGCCCATACTGATAATCGACCCAGTCATCGTAATCGCGGAAGTCGGAAAGCTCGGGGATCAAACCGCGCACGATCTCGAATTCGTCGGCGGATATCAGCGCCATGGGGATATTCGTCATTCGTCATCGTCCAGTCCGTGACGGCGGTGTCGCGCACGGCGCCTATTCGGCGATCGAGAGACTAAAATTACGGAGCAATGACCAAAGCCTGCGCGCGAATATCAATCGGCATGGCTAATGAAATCTTGGCTGGCTCCCGGGTCGATGGCCCGATCGGCCCATCGATGACAGCGCCGGCCAATGGCGAAAGTCTGGGTCCCTAACCTTCATGCCGTCAGCCTCGACCATGACCCAGACGCCACCGCCGCGACGATCGTCGAACCGTAAACGACGAGCGCCAGCGCCACCATCGCGAAGGCGAAGCTCAACGACCCGGTCAGCGCCAGGGCGATCCAGCCGCCGCCGAAGGAAATCACCAGGCGCAGGAAGCCCGCGAGAAGCGGCCACGCCATTCGCCCCGCGCCCTGCGAGGCGAAATAGAGCGACAGGCCGAGCCCGAAGAAACCGTAAGTCGGTCCGACCATCCGCAGGTAAGCCGACCCGGTCGCCAGCATTTCCGGATCGGCGCCGAACAGCCCGAGCCAGGCCGTCGGCCACAGCGCCGCGGCGGCGCCGATCGTTCCGGTCAGGGCGAAGGCCAAGGCGCCGCCGGTCAGCGCAATCCGCAGGGCCCGCTCCTTTTGGCCGGCGCCGATGTTGGTCCCGACCAGCGCGACCATCGGGGCGCCGAAACCGAACACCAGCGGGATCAGCAGGTATTCCAGCCGCGCGGCGGTTCCATATCCGGCGACCGCATTCGGGCCGGCCGCAAAGCCGACGAGCGCCGTCGTCAGCGCGACCGTCAACGAGGTCTGCAGCGTGCCGACCGCCGAGATCCCGCCGACGCTCAGGATATCGGCGAACAGGGGCCACCGGAGGGGCGAAATGCGTAGCCGCACCCCGCTATCGCCCAACACGATATAGGCGCCGAGCATGGCGATCATCAGCGCCGTCGTGACCAGCACCGCCAGCGCGCCGCCGGCGACGCCGAGCGCCGGAATCGGGCCGAAGCCGAAAATCAGCAACGGCGAAAGCGGGACCAGAAGCGCGACGCCGACGCAGATCGCCGCCGAAGGGACCAGCATGTTGCCGGCGCCGCGAATGACGCTGGCCAGCGCATTCATCAGCCAGATCAGAACGACGCCGGCGAACACGACGTTCGAATATTGCATCGCCGCCTCGAGCGACCCGTCCCGGCCGCCCATTTCGGCGTACAGGGGCCGGCCGAAGACGAGAAAGAGCGCAGAGGCGGCGATGCCGAGCGCCAGGTTGATCAGGATCGCGTGCCAGACGAGAGCGTCGGCCTCCTGGCGGCGACCCGATCCCAGAGCGCGGGCGATTGCGGACGACACTCCGCCGCCGACCGCGCCCGCCGACAGCATCGTCATCATCATATAGCCGGGAAAGACCAGCGCCATGCCGGTGAGGGCGTCGGTCCCGAGATGGGAGATCCACCAGGTTTCGATCACGCCGGTCGAGGCCTGCGCTGTCATGACCAGGATGTTTGGCCACGCCATGCCGAGAAGCGTCGGGAGGATCGGTCCGTTCAGGAGCCGCAGCGTCCGGGCGTTCATCGGCTGCCGGGGGAGGCGAAGCGCCGCCGGCTCGGCGAAGGTCTTGGCTGCCACGGCGTCCATGCGATCGCTCTCCTTCGATTTTGAGTTTTGGCCCGGGCTTCAGCTTTTCGCCTGCCGCCGGCGCGCGCGCGCCTCCAGGCGGGCGATGGTCGCTTCGGTCGCGGCCGGACCGGGCGCCAGCGCATAGTCGTCAAGCGGACGCCCGGTGCGGCGATCGACGAGGACCGGCTCGACCGGCGCGCCGCTGTTTGCGTCGGCGACCTGGACGCTCGCCCCTTCGGGGGCGAAATGCCGGTTGCCGAACGTCAGCAGGGCGAGCAGCACCGGCCGGAAATCGCGCCCGCGCTCGGTCACCACATATTCGTCGCGGGGCGGCCGTTCGCTGTAGCGCCGTCGCTCGAGCATGCCGGCTTCGACCAGGGCGCCGAGCCGGCGGGCGAGCATGTTCGGCGCAATCCCGAGGCTCCGCTGGAATTCCTCGAATTGCGTCATCCCGCCGAGCGCGTCGCGCAGAATGAGGATGCTCCACCACTCGCCGACCCGCTCGAGGCTCCGTGCGATTGGGCAGTCCATTTGGTCAAATCGAGTGCGTTGCATCATGAAAGCGTATCAGATAAAGTTGCATCATGCAAGCGACTATTGGCGTCGCCGGCGTGGGGCGCAGAGTTTGGCGGAGCGCTCGGATCGGGATGGGCGCGATAGAAAGCCGACGACAGATGACGTCCAGCCCCGCGGCAGAGTTGCGATGCGCATGAAGTCGGGGTTCCCGGCGGGGCGCCGGCACGGGGCTCGCAGGCGCCCGCCCCGTCGGCGGGGAGCGGCTACGCCTAAAGCGTCACGATCTCCGTCCCCGTCGCGCCGTTCAGAAGCCGCTTGAGGTGATATTGTGCGAGCGGATCGGTTGGACGGGCGCCGAGAAGCGCGGCGAAGGCGCCGACCGCGCCAGGGTCGCGAGCCTCGAGCTTGGCGAACGCCTCGGCATATGCCGTCGTTGCGGGATCGGCGAATTCCTCGGGAGTGAGCGGCTCGAAGGCGCGCAGCGGCTCGCTCCTGCCGCGCAACCTGAGGTCGCCGACCGGGCGGCCCCAGAAACCTTCGGCTCGCTCGGCGGCGATCGCGCTGACGCAGATGCGGGTGCCGAGCTGCTTGTTGACCGCTTCGAGCCGCGCGGCGGCGTTGATCGTGTCGCCATAGGCCGTGTAGTCGAACAATCGCCCGCCACCGAAATTGCCGACGATCGCCGGTCCAGCATGGACGCCGATGCGAGTGACGCCGAGCCGGACACCGCGCGCGTTCCATTCGCGGCGGTAGCCCTCGGCCCACGCGTCGAGCGCCAGCGCGCAGGAGATCGCGCGGGACGCAGCGTCAGGCTGATCGGCGGGGGCGCTGAACAGGACGTGGATCGCATCGCCGATGATTTTTGCGACCGTGCCCTCGTGGGCGAACACGATTTCGGTCATACCTTCCAGATAGCCGCTGAGCAGGCTGGCGAGTTCCCTGGTGTCGAGCGATTCCACCAGCGGGGTGAATCCGGCAATATCGGTGAACAGCGTCGCGATTTCGCGCCGTTCGCCCCCCGGCGCAAGCGCATTGGCTTCGCCGGCGAGGCTGCGGGCGAGGTTGGGCGAGAAGTAGCGGGAGAGAGAAGCGTGGGCCCGCTCCGCTTCCAGCTGGCGCTGGCGCGCATCCCGAAGGGCCGACACGTGCGCGATCGTCCTCAGCACCGTCGTCTCGAAGTCGGCGAAGTCGATCGGCTTGGTCAGAAAGTCGAATGCGCCGCGGTTCATCGCCGTACGGATGTTCGCCATGTCGCCATAGGCCGAGACGATCACGGTCGAGAACTTGTTCGCCTGCTGCTGCAGCTTGCCGAGCAGGGTGAGCCCGTCCATCCGCGGCATGTTGATGTCCGTCACGACCATGTCAAAATCGTCGTTCTCGGCAAGAACGTTCAGCGCCTCCACGCCGTCGCGCGCGAAGCCGAAGGCGATCGAGCCGGCCTTGATCTGGCGGCGAAATTTTTGCGTGATCAGGTCTTCGAGATCGGGCTCGTCGTCGACGACGAGGATTTTCGCCGTCATGAGAGACCCGTGGCGGCCTCGAGCCGGCGACCGATCTCTCCCTTGAGTTCCGGGAAGTCGATCGGTTTGGTGAAGAGCCCAGCGGCGCCCGCTTCGACCGCTTTTCGGCGGGTCTCGGCGTCGCCATAGGCGGTGATCATGATGACCGGCACATCGGGCCGGGCTTCTCGCGCCCGCGGCAACAATTCGATCCCGCTCATCCCGGGCATATTGACGTCGGAGAGGATGAGAAAGAGCCTGTCGGCCTCCGCCGAGCCGACGCGATCGAGAGCCTCGTTGGCCGACTGGGCGAACTCCATGGCGAAGCGCGACGCGCGCAATTCCTTGCGGAACTGCTGGCGGAACAGTTCGGCCACATCGGGCTCGTCGTCGACGACCAGGATCAGCGCGTTCATGGGCGTCGCTCTTCAGCGCGAGGAAGGACGATGGTGAACTGGGTGTAGGCCCCCGGCTCGGTCGATACGTCGAGCGCCCCGCCGTGCTGCTTGACGACGATGTCGTGGCTGAGCGAGAGGCCGAGCCCGGTGCCCTCGCCTGGCGGCTTGGTGGTGAAGAACGGATTGAACATTTTCGCTTTCACTTCGTCCGGAATGCCGGTCCCGTTGTCGCGGATGGCGATCTCGACGGAATCGCCGAGGTTGCGCGTCGAGGCGGCGATCGTCGGCTCATAGGCGTCGCCCGAGTCGCCCTGCTTCCGCTTCATCGTCGCGTAGAGGCCGTTGGAAATCAAGTTCAGCAGCACCCGCGTCATCTCCTGGAGAAAGAGGTCGGCGACGCCGGCGTCCGGATCCAGCGATTTGGCGATCGTCACGTTAAAGCCGGGTTTTTCCGCACGGGCGCCATGATAGGCGAGATTGAGCGCCTCCTCGACCATCGCATTGACATTGACTCTGGTGCGCTCGCCCGATCCCTCGCGCGAGTGCAAAAGCATGTTCTTGACGATGGAATTGGCGCGCCTGCCGTGCTGGACCACTTTGTCGAGATTGCCGGCGATCATCCCGATCAAGTCGCCGGCCTCCTCGCGGTTCGCCTCGTCGAGCGTCGCTTTGTCGAGGACCTCGCGCAGTTCGTCCATCAGTTCGCGCGACACGGACGAGAAATTGTTGACGAAGTTCAGCGGGTTCTTGATCTCGTGGGCGATGCCGGCGGTGAGCTGGCCGAGGGAAGCGAGCTTTTCCGACTGGATCAGCCGGTCCTGCGCCTTGTGCAGATCGGCGAGCGATTGGGCGACTTCCTTCGTCCGGGCCTGCACCTCGTCGAACAGCCGCACGTTCTCGACCGCGATGACGGCCTGATCGGCAAAGGTCTCAACGATCTCGATCTGGCGCTCGGTGAAATGCCCCGGTTCCTTACGGGTAAGGACCAACGCGCCCTCGATCCCTTCGTTTGTTAACAGCGGCACGCCCAGGATGGAGCGCACCGACTGGCTGAGCGAATCCATCGGAATGGCGTAGTCCGGGTCTTCGAGACAATCCGGGATGGCTTCGACATTGCCGGACAACAACACCCGTCCGACCGTCGACCCCGGTCCCGGCGTCGCCGGATGCTCTTCGAGATATTTGTTCAAGGCCGCGGTCTGGCCGGCGCCGACGTTGGCCCGATAGCGGAAGACATCTCCGTCGCGAACGCAGATCGTGCCGCCGTCGGCGCCGCAGAGCTGGACGGCGGACGCGAGCAACGTGTCGAACACCGCCTGCAGATCGAACGCCGAGCGGCTGATGACCTTGAGCACCTCGGAGGTCGCAGTCTGAAGTTGCAGCGCCTCGCTCAAGTCGTCGGTCTTGGCCTGCACCTCGTTGAACAGCCGCGCGTTCTCGATGGCGATCGCCGCCTGGTCGGCGAAGGTTTGGGTGAGCTTGATCTGGCTTTCGGTAAAGGGGTCAGGCTCCGGGCGCTCGAGGCTGAAAATTCCGACCAGCTCGCCTTCGCGCATCAAGGGGACGACGACGATCGCGCGATAGCCGCCCAGTTTGGCTGTCGACTTGTAGAGATAGTCGGGATCGGACCAGGCGTCCCAATAGTGAGCGACTTCGCCCGCCCGCGCGGTCCGCCGCGAATGCAGGGGGTAGCGGACCGGGATGGGATGTTGACGCGCCTCGCGCTCGAAGGCTTCCGGCAGCCCGAAGGCGTCGCGAGCCGGCAGACGTCGCCATCCCGCAAGTGAAGCGTCGCGAGAGGCGCCCGGCAGAGTTTGGCCGCGGCTTCCAGAATCGTCGATGTGGCCAGATTGAGATCGAACGCCGAGCGGCTGATGACCTTGAGCACTTCGGCGGTTGCCGTCTGCTGCTGCAGGGCTTCCTGCGTCTCGTGGAACAGCCGCGCGTTCTGGATCGCGATCGCCGCCTGGTCGGCGAAACTCTGCAGGAGCGCCTGCTCGCGGTCGGAGAACGGCTTCGGCGGCCAGCGCACCACGACGATCGAGCCGAGGCCGCTCGCCTCCCACAGCATTGGCGCATAAAGGAGGGATGCGCCCCCGTGGCGGTTCACCCGATCCCGCAGTGTCGGCGACAAATCGGAAAGGGCGCCGAGATCGGGGATGTGGTGGGTGCGGCGTTCCTGGATGACCCGGCCGGTCACGCTTTCGGCAAGCGGGGTGACATCTTGCCGGGCTTCCTCGGCCCTCGGGCCGCGCCACGCCGCCGCCCGCACCATCTCATCGTCGCCGATCGTGTAAATGCCGATTTCCTCGCTGCCGAAGAGACGCTGGCAGGCGCCGAGGATGGTCTCGAACACCGGCGCCGTATCCGCCACTGATTTGCTGATCGCGCCCAGCACCTCGGCGGTGGCCTTCTGCTGCTCGAGCGCCTCCCGGGTCTCGTTGAAGAGGCGCGCGTTTTTCATCGCGATCAGCGCCTGGCCCGCGAACGCTCGCGCAAGCGCGATCTGCCCGTCCGCAAACGGCCGCACCTCGTTGCGATTGAGGGTAAGAACGCCCACGACCTTTCCGTCCTCGATGAGGGGCACGACGAGACCCGTCCGGGCTCTCCCGATTTCGACACTGGCGACGATCAACGGAACCCTATTGCGGTAAGCATTGGTCGCCTTCAGATCCTCGATATGGAGGAATGGTCGATCCTGGGCGTCGCGACCCAAGAGGTCTGCGGCAGGTACGGAACTCGAGGAAAGGCGCCGGCAGGTCGCCGCCGCGCGAGCTGGCGATCCGGGCCATTCCATTGTCGACGAGCCACAGGGAGCCATTGGTCGCGTCGCACAGCCGCGCGCCTTTTTCCACAATCGCGTCGAACACCGCCGCGAGATCGCCGGGCGACGTATTGATGACCTCGAGCACCTCCGCGATTGCCGCCTGCTGCTCCCGCGCCTCAACAAGCTCGCGTTCGCGCTCCGCAAGCGCGGCCAGCAAGGCCTCGCGTGTCGGCTCGCCATCGGGTTCAGGCGGAGGCTTCGAGACGGCGGGCCGCAATTTAGGGGGCATCAGGCCGGAATCCACGAGCGAATTTTGGGTGGAGCATCGCGTCGATTCGACGGGATGGCAAGTGCGACGCCCGGTCGTCACGCAAATCCAGGCTTTCCCCCGATTTCGAGCCGGGCGTCCAGCCTCGATTTTAGCCGGCCTGGGCAGTGACGGAAACGTCGGGCAAATCCCGCGGCAGATGGGCCCAGCATGGGGTCGTCGCAAAATCTGTTCCAAATCCTACGCTAAGGATCGTCCCTGAACGATGCCAAAGATTTGCCAAACTTGTGCGAGTAGCACAATGGCGAAGTAGGGACCGAGCGCCTTCGCGCATCGCATCGCTCCTCCCAGGGGATGACAAAGGGTATGAGCGCGAAAATTCATTATTCGTTCGTCGTCGACGAGAATCCCGTCTTTGCTTACCAGGGATGGCATTTGGCGAAGTCGTTGCGTCGCCACTGCGCGGCGCGCGCAGAGGAAATTCATGTTCAGTTCACGCAGTCTGCAATGTCAGAAGTTATCGGAATTTTTGAGGCGGAAGGCTATCACATTCATCCCATTGTTCCTTTTGGCGACGGCAAATGGTGTAACAAACTTTCGCAATTGCCTAATATATTCTATGATGATTGCGACTATTTCGTACTATTGGACACCGATACGATTGCTGTTGCCGATCTACGGCCGTTTATATTTGTAGATGCTGTACAAGGGAAGACCGTAGACTGCTCTAATCCTTCGCTCGCCACGTTGCAAGAACTCTACGCCCGTGCCGGAGGGAAGCGCGAGCCGAGATTGATCGCAACGGAAACAGAAGACGCCCAGACCTTCTTCGGCAATGCGAACGGAGGTTTCTATGCTATCCCGACGCCGCTGGCCCGGCGTTTTTCCGAGGAGTGGCGGCGCTGGGCGGAATGGCTACTAGTTCATCGATTCGTTGAAACCGATCCTATGCGCGGGATTTATTTTTCCCGACATGGCTTGTAGCCTTGCTGGTTTGATTCGGAAGCAGGGTTTGAGGACATGGCGGGACGGCGGAAGGCGATCGAATTGGCAATTGGCAAGGCGGATTTGGCGGCGTTGCGCGCGATCGCCCGCTCGCGAACGGAACCGGCGGGCCGGGTCGAGCGAGCGCGGATTTTGCTGGCCTACCGGGAGGACCCATCGTTTTTCGCGGTGGGGCGAGCCATGGGCGCACACCATCAGACGGTCCAGCGCTGTGTCGAGCGGGCGTTGGCCTATGGTCCGATGTCGGCGCTCGACGATCGCCCGCGGCCCGGCCGGGAGGCGACGATCACCGCCGAGGCCAAGGCATGGATTGTCGACCTCGCCTGCCGCAAGGCCAAGGACCTCGGCTATCCCCACGAATTGTGGACGACGCGGCTGCTCGCCCGCCATGTGCGCGAGCATGGGCCGGCAGAAGGGCACGCTTGCCTTGCCAAGCTGGCTCAGGGCACGCTGTGCAACATCCTCAATGAGCAGGAGATCAAGCCGCACAAGGTCCGCTATTACCTGGAACGCCGCGACCCGGAGTTCAAGCAGAGGATGGCGGAGGTTCTGTGCGTCTATCGCGAGGTGAAGCTTATCAAGGAGACCGCGGCCGCCGCGAAACAAAAGCCGAGCGATGCGGTGGCGATCGTCTCCTACGATGAGAAGCCTGGCATTCAGGCAATCGCCACGACGGCCCCGGACCTGCCGCCCGAGCCCGGCAGACATGCGACCTTGGCGCGCGATCACGAGTACAAGCGCCACGGCACGGTCAGCTTGCTGGCCGGCATCGATCTGCTCACCGGCCAGGTCCACGCCCTCGTCAAGGATCGCCACCGAAGCCGCGAATTCATCGAATTCCTCAAGCTTCTCGACGCCGCCTATCCGACCCATACGGCGATCAAGCTGATCCTCGACAATCATTCCGCGCACATCTCAAAGGAGACCAAGGCTTGGCTCGCGGACCAGCCTGTCGGTCGCTTCGAATTCACCTTTACCCCCAAGCACGGCTCCTGGCTCAATCTCGTAGAAGGTTTCTTCTCCAAGCTCGCCCGTTCGGTGCTGCGTCACATCCGTGTCGCATCCAAACAGGAACTCAAGGACCGCATCATGGCCGCCATGGATCACTTCAATCGAGACCCCATCGTCCACACTTGGTCCTATAAGCTCGACCAAGCCGCATGATACAATTCGAATTTCGAAATCGATGAACTAGTTCATCAATTCGTTGAAACCGATCCTATGCGCGGGATTCATTTTTCCCGACATGGCTTGTAGCCTTGCTGGTTTGATTCGGAAGCAGGGTTTGAGGACATGGCGGGACGGCGGAAGGCGATCGAATTGGCAATTGGCAAGGCGGATTTGGCGGCGTTGCGCGCGATCGCCCGCTCGCGAACGGAACCGGCGGGCCGGGTCGAGCGAGCGCGGATTTTGCTGGCCTACCGGGAGAACCCATCGTTTTTCGCGGTGGGGCGAGCCATGGGCGCACACCATCAGACGGTCCAGCGCTGTGTCGAGCGGGCGTTGGCCTATGGTCCGATGTCGGCGCTCGACGATCGCCCGCGGCCCGGCCGGGAGGCGACGATCACCGCCGAGGCCAAGGCATGGATTGTCGACCTCGCCTGCCGCAAGGCCAAGGACCTCGGCTATCCCCACGAATTGTGGACGACGCGGCTGCTCGCCCGCCATGTGCGCGAGCATGGGCCGGCAGAAGGGCACGCTTGCCTTGCCAAGCTGGCTCAGGGCACGCTGTGCAACATCCTCAATGAGCAGGAGATCAAGCCGCACAAGGTCCGCTATTACCTGGAACGCCGCGACCCGGAGTTCAAGCAGAGGATGGCGGAGGTTCTGTGCGTCTATCGCGAGGTGAAGCTTATCAAGGAGACCGCGGCCGCCGCGAAACAAAAGCCGAGCGATGCGGTGGCGATCGTCTCCTACGATGAGAAGCCTGGCATTCAGGCAATCGCCACGACGGCCCCGGACCTGCCGCCCGAGCCCGGCAGACATGCGACCTTGGCGCGCGATCACGAGTACAAGCGTCACGGCACGGTCAGCTTGCTGGCGGGCATCGATCTGCTCACCGGCCAGGTCCACGCCCTCGTCAAGGATCGCCACCGAAGCCGCGAATTCATTGAATTCCTCAAGCTTCTCGACGCCGCCTATCCGACCCATACGGCGATCAAGCTGATCCTCGACAATCATTCCGCGCACATCTCAAAGGAGACCAAGGCTTGGCTCGCCGAGCAGCCTGCCGGTCGCTTCGAATTCACCTTCACCCCCAAGCACGGCTCCTGGCTCAATCTCGTAGAAGGTTTCTTCTCCAAGCTCGCCCGTTCGGTGCTGCGTCACATCCGTGTCGCATCCAAACAGGAACTCAAGGACCGCATCATGGCCGCCATGGATCACTTCAATCGAGACCCCATCGTCCACACTTGGTCCTATAAGCTCGACCAAGCCGCATGATACAATTCGAATTTCGAAATCGATGAACTAGCCAATGCCGAGCCGCTACAGCGCGAAGGCAAATCTGGCCATATTGACCAGGTCAGCGCCGCATTCGCGGTGCAATTGTCCGATGTGCCTTTTGCGAACGCTCCGTCAAACATCAATTATTTCATCCATTTTAAGGGGATGCATCGATATCTGGATCACAGTCGTCCGATTGCGCTACTGCACTACCATACGGCGAGCATGAGTGTACTCGGCCTCATCGAACCGCCATTTCCGCTCGACGAGGCGGAGACCGCCGCTGTCGCCGAAGCCAATCTCCTGATCTCCACCGATTTTCAGAATGCGTTGTTCTGGAATTACCGCTACGCGGCGCATCCAGGGCGCGGCTCCGGCGTAGGTTCGCGTGGTGAGAATCTTCTATACAAACGACAACTGCTAAAAGAACAAGGCGTGGAAAGCGCGCAATCTGTTCTCGACGTTGGCTGCGGCGACCTCGAGGTGCTGCGCGAACTCAATATTCACGACTATATCGGTCTCGACGTCTCGCAGGAGGCCTTGAAAACGGCGCGCGCCGCTCGGCCGGACTGGCAATTCGCCCTATTACAAAATCAGCCGCCCGACAAGCGCGAGATGGTGCTCTGCTTAGAGGTGCTCATTCATCAAAGCACGCGTGAGGATTACCATAGGCTAGTAACATTTCTTGCCGAACATGCGGCGAAGGTGCTCATCGTCTCCGGTTATGAGCGCAAGGATCGCCCGTACCACATGATTCACTTCTACGAACCGTTGAGCGTCAGCCTCGCGGGAACCGGACGTTTTCAATCCATACGCGCGATCGGCGCGCACACCGACGTCACCGTGTTCCGCTGCGATGTCGAAGGCGTGCGGGAGGCGTAAGCGCTGCCGAACACATGCTCGATCCCGCCGGTCGTGTCGGGCCGGAGTCCGCGCGGTTCCTGCCGTTCGGCAAAACGGGCGCTCTCCGCCCTTTGCGGAATTTCTGCTGGGCCGAGTGTCAAATTTCGCTCACGCGAGCAGCGACCGCTCGGCCGCGGCCAATTCGGCGGAGTCGTCGCCGTGCGGGAACAGGTGGCCATAGCGCCGAGACTTTCACCTTGATTGCTTCGACCCGGGCCGGCCCGGCGCCGCTACGGCTGGGGATCGGCGCAGATTGGGCCTTGTGGCGGCTAGAAATCGTTGTCCGGGACCTCCTCCTCCTTCGTCTCCGTGCGCATGATGAGCGGCGTCTGGGCGAGGGCGAAGAGGAGGGTCAGCGGCAGGAAGCCGAAGGTCTTGAACTTGACCCAGACGTCGGTCGTCTGGGTTCGCCAGACGATCTCGTTCAGGACCGCCAGCGCCAGGAAGAAGAAGCCCCAGCGCCAGGTCAGGATCCGCCAGCCTTCCTCGGTCACGTGGAGGGCGCCGTCGAACAGGATTTTCAGCATCGGCCTCTTCAGCGCGAGCCCGGCGAACAGCGCGGCGGCGAACAGGAGATAGAGCGCCGTCGGCTTGATCTTGATCAGCGTCTGGTCGTGGAAAAACAGCGTCAGCGAGCCGAAGATGAGGACGATGACGGCCGTCACCAGCGGCATGATCGGGATGCGCCTCAGCATCGCATAGGAGACGCCGAGGGTCACGACGACGCCGGCCATCAGCACCCCGGTCGCGGCGAAGATGCCGAGCCTCGAATAGACCGCGAAGAAGAGCGCCAGCGGGCCGAGTTCGAGCACCAGCTTGACGATCGGGTTCAGCGCCTTGCGCGGGGGGGCGACGGAGGTTTCGGTCACGTTGTTCCCGGTCATTGCGGGGGCTCCGCGCTCTCGAGGCCGGCGATCGCTTCGGCGAAGTCGCGCGCAGCGAACGGCTCGAGGTCGTCGACTGTTTCGCCGACCCCGATGAAATGCACCGGCAAGGCGAATTTATCGGCGATGGCGACCAGAATGCCGCCGCGCGCGGTGCCGTCGAGCTTCGTCATCACGAGGCCGGTGACGCCGGCGGTGCGGCCGAAAATCTCGACCTGGTTCAGCGCGTTCTGGCCGACGGTGGCGTCGAGCACGAGCAGTACGGCGTGCGGCGCCTCCGGGTCGACCTTCTTGATCACCCGGATGATCTTTTCGAGCTCGCTCATCAGCTCGGCGCGGTTCTGCAAGCGCCCGGCCGTGTCCATCAGCATCACATCGGCGTTGAGCTGGCGCGCGCGGATCAGCGCATCGAAGGCGAGCCCGGCCGCGTCGGCGCCCTGGTCGCGCTCGACCAGATCGGAGAAGGTGCGCCGCGCCCAGACGCGCAATTGCTCGATCGCCGCGGCGCGGAACGTGTCGCCGGCGGCGAGCACGATCGTCTTGCCCTCGCTCCTGAACTTGGCCGCGAGCTTGCCGATCGTCGTCGTCTTGCCGGAGCCGTTGACGCCGACGACCAGGATGACGAACGGGCGCTTGCTCTCGTCGATTTCGAGCGGGCGAGCGACGGGGGTCAAGCTGCGCTCGACTTCCGCGGCGAGGACGGTCTTCACCGCCTCCGGCGTCAGGCCCTTGTCGTAGCGCCCACGCCCGATCGCCTCGCGAATCCGTGTCGCCGCGCCAAGGCCGAGGTCGGCCTGGATGAGCACGTCCTCGAGATCGTCGAGCGAGTCCGCATCGAGCTTGCGCTTGGTGAAAATGTCGGTGACGCCGCGGCCGATGCTCGTCGAGGACAGCGACAGTCCGGCCTTGAGCCGCTGAAACCAGGTCCGCTTCGGCGGAGGCGCCGGCGCCGGCGGAGCTGGCTCGGGGATCGCGGCGGGCTCGGCCGGCGCCTCGGCTTCGGCCGGCGCGGCCGCCCCGGCGCCGCCGAACCAACGGCGCATGAGGCCGGGCTTGGCTTTCTTCTCCGCGTCTTCGTTCAACAGATCATCCTTTCGCCGCCGCCCTATGCGGGCGCGGCCGCTCTGGACTACCTATGTCCCCATGACCCCCGAAGAAACAAGAGCGCGGCTGCTCTACCGCGACGGTTTGATGCTGGTCCTCGACAAGCCGGCTGGCGTCGCCGTCCACCGAGGGCCCAAGGGCGGCGCGAGCCTCGAGGACGACTTCGACGCGCTGCGCTTCGGCCTGCCGAGGAAGCCGGCGCTGGCGCATCGGCTCGACCGCGAGACGGCCGGCTGCCTCGTGCTCGGACGACATCATAAAGCTCTGGAGAAATTGGGGCTCCTGTTCAAGCAAGGCAAGATCGCGAAGACATATTGGGCGATCGTCGCCGGCTCGCCGGACCTGGAGAGCGGCGCGATCGACCTTGCCCTCGGGCGGCTCGACGACAGGCGCGGCTGGTGGATGAAGGTCGATCCGAACGGCCAGCCGGCGATGACGCTCTGGCGGGTGATGGGAAGGGGCGCCTGGCGCGGCGCGCCGATCGCCTGGCTCGAACTCGAGCCCAAGACCGGGCGAACCCATCAATTGCGGGTCCACTGCGCCTCGCAGGGCTGGCCAATTCTCGGCGACGCGATCTATGGCGAGCGCGCCGACGTCCCGTTGCAGCTCTTGGCGCGCAAGGTCGTGGTCCCGCTCACGAAAGGAAAGCCGCCGATCGAAGTCGAGGCGCCGGTTCCGCCGCACATGCTCGAAACGCTGGCCGTTTGCGGGTTCGCCAGCAACTCTGAGCCGCTGACTCAGTAGGGTCTCGCTGTTATTCCAAGGGCAGAACGTTTTGGTTCATGCGAAACAGATTATCCGGATCATACCTGCTCTTGACCTTTTGAAGCCTTCCATAGGTCTCTGCGCCGAAGGCGTCGCGCACGAGGCCATCGCCTTCGCCAAGACCGGGAAAGTTCAGGTACATGCGACCTGTGGAACGGCGCTGCATCGCTTTCCACCCTTGTCGAACCCAGCTGATATTGGCGTCGTCGTCCTCTGGCTTCGCCCAGATCGCGTCGAAACTTCAACATGTAGGGCATGGAGCGGTCGCCAAAAGCCGTGGCCTTTGCGTCGACCCGTTGCGCCAGGCGCCCGCAAACTTCCAGATCGATGAGTAGGTCATCTCGCGGACGGTCGCTTCGTCAGCAACGCTGTAATTTCGCCAATGACGTCGTCGTCGAGGCGTTTGAGATAGGTAGATTTCCAGTAGCAACGGTCGCGGCCCTTCGGAAACAGCGAATTATAGAGGGCTTGAATGGCGCGGTACGGCATGCGCCCGCTGAAGTCGACGAGAGGCGCTCCGAAACCGCGCAAAGGAGCGACGACTTGTTCGCCCTCGTCGGCCGGTCCATCATATACATGGGCGAGCGAGATCACCCGGCAGCCCCAGGCTTCTCGCGGGTAGGCGTCGTCCTTCGGCACGGTCGAGAATTCGGCAAGACCGCTCAGCCGATCCGGCGCGTTGCTCATGAAGTCGCGCCAAAGCCGAATGATTTCATCGGCGCGCTCTTCCGGATAGGCCGGTCCGCAGAAAAACAGCTCAGGGTCGATTGGGTGAAGCTTGAACTCGAAGTTCGTGACAACTCCAAAATTGCCACCGCCGCCTCTCCACGCCGACGCATTCGGGATTCTCGGTCGAGCTCGCGCGGATCAGCCTGCCGTCCGCCGTCACCAGGTCGGCCGCCGCTAGATTATCGCAGCTGAGGCCATGCCGGCCACGCAGCCAGCCGATGCCGCCGGACAGGGTCAGGCCCGCAACGCCCGTCGCCGAGATCAGCCCGCCGGGAGTTGCCCGACCAAAGGGCTCGGTCGCGGCGTCCACATCGCCCCAGGTCGCCCCGCCCTCAACAAATGCGCGATCTAGCGTGGGATCCAATCGCACGCCGTTCATCAGCGACAGGTCGATCATCAGGCCCCCGTCGCAGACAGCGTAGCCCGCCACGTTGTGGCCGCCCGAGCGAATCGCGATGACGAGACCATGATCGCGAGCAAAATTTATGCTTGCCGCGACATCTCCCGAATTTCGACAGCGTGCGATAAGCGCCGGCCGACGATCGATCATGCCGTTCCAGATGACGCGCGCACCCTCGTAAGAGGCGCCGGGATCGAGCAATTCGCCTCTCAGCTGCGCTCGAAGGGCTCCGACGGCGGCATTGTCAAGAGTCGGACTTGTCTGCTTTGAACGCTTTTCCATTTGGCGCGCCTCCAATTCTTCCCGGAGACGCTAGCTCGCATCGCAGCCTGGGGCTAAAGTCGAAACTGCTAGGAGGTGTCCATTTCTGCCATGCCGGGACACGACGGACGGATCAACGTCGCAATTCTTGCGGTGCCCGAGGTCACCGCTTCCACGCTGTATGGCATGTTCGATTTGTTCTCTTCGCCCGGCCGGGATTTCGCTTTCATAACCGCTGGCGTTGCGGGCGCGCAACGAATGTATCCCTATGTCGTTGCGCGACGCGCCCAACCTTTTCAGGCCGCGAACGGGATTTCGATAAACCCGGATTTCGACCTCGGCGATTCCCCTCAGCCGGACGTTGTGTGCATCCCGGATTTTTTCGTCAATCCCGGCGAAAGCGTCGCTGGAAGCTACGATCCGGAAGCGACATGGTTGCGCACAAAGCACGACGATGGAGCTACGTTGGCCAGCGCCTGCGCCGGAGGTGTGCTGCTTGGCGAGGCGGGTCTGCTGAGAAATTGCGACGCTACTATCCATTGGGGCTACGCAGCCACGCTGACAAACAACTATCCGGGGCTGCGCGTGAAGCCGAACCAGGCGCTCGTTCTTACCGGCGAGGCCCAGCGCATCATCATGGCCGGGGGCGGCACAAGTTGGCAGGATCTGGCGCTCTATCTCATCGCTCGCTTCGTCGGGTTGAGGGAAGCGACGGAAGTCGCAAGGGTCTACATGTTGCAATGGCATGATCTTGGGCAGCAGCCGTTTGCGGCTTTGTTGAATTTTCGCCGCAGCGCTGACGAAGTCGTCAACCGCTGTCAGGAGTGGGCAGCCTTGAACTACGGGACCCGCGCTCCGGTGGCCGCGATGATCACCCTTTTCCGTCTGCCTGCGCGATCGTTCATGCGCCGCTTCTCCCTCGCGACCGGCATGACGCCGCTCGATTACGTGCATGCGCTAAGGCTAGAAGAAGCCAAGCAGATGCTGGAGACCGAGGAAATTCCGGTCGAGGCGATCGCGAACGAGGTCGGCTATGAGGATCCCAGCTTCTTCAGCCGGCTATTCCGCCGCAAGGTTGGGCTGACGCCAATGCTATATCGCCGGCGATTCGGCTCGTTGAGCCGGGCAGTGAGGCGAACCTAAGGAGCGGGCCCGGGCCATCTCTCCTCTGCATCTCTCGGCACGAGAAACCGGGCCGGGTGGATCGGTCGCAAAATCCGTAGCAAACAGCCAACAGACGAATGATTGTGCAACGCAGCAAATTGTGAAAGGGTCGACAATCCTTCACCGAGCCGCCGTAGCCGCATGTCCATTCGAGCCGCCATCCATCATCTGACGCATTACAAATACGATCGGCAGGTGTTGCTCGGGCCCCAGATCATCCGGCTGAGGCCGGCCCCACACAGCCGCACCCGGGTGATCTCGCATTCGCTGAAAGTGACGCCAGAAAACCATTTCGTGAACTTTCAGCAGGACCCGTACGGCAACTGGCTCGCGCGCTACGTCTTTCCGGAGCTGGTCAACGAACTGAGGATCGAGGTCGACGTCGTCGCCGACATGACGGTCTATAATCCGTTCGATTTCTTCGTCGAGGAAGCCGCGGAGATCTGGCCGTTCGAGTACGGCGAGGATTTGCGGCCCGATCTGGTCATCTACCGCACGCCCGAGCCCGCCGGACCGCGGCTCAAGGCCTATCTCGACGGGATCGACCGCTCGCCGAAGCGCACCGTCGATTTCGTCGTCGATCTCAATCGCCGACTTTCGCAGGAGATCAAATACGTCATCCGGATGGAGCCCGGGGTTCAAACCCCGGAGGAGACGTTTGAACGCGGACTGGGTTCGTGTCGCGACTCGAGTTGGCTTCTGGTGCAGATCCTGCGCCATCTCGGCCTCGCCGCACGCTTCGTCTCGGGCTATCTGATCCAGCTCAAGCCCGATCTCGTCGTCGCTCGACGGACCGCCGGGCACGGAT
Organism: uncultured Alphaproteobacteria bacterium; assembly: GCA_963835885.1. GTDB lineage: Bacteria > Pseudomonadota > Alphaproteobacteria > Rhizobiales > Beijerinckiaceae > Roseiarcus. The sequence goes on along the minus strand of CAWIHF010000032.1, from coordinate 60,688 downwards.
CACGACTTCACCGATCTGCACGCCTGGGGCGAGGTCTATCTTCCCGGCGCTGGCTGGATCGGCCTCGACCCGACTTCGGGCCTGCTCGCCGGCGAAAGCCACATTCCGCTCGCCGCCACCCCGCATTATCGCAACGCCGCGCCGATCTCGGGGGTCGCGAGCTTCGCCAACGTCGAATTCTCGTTCGACATGCGGGTCGAGCGCGTCTCCGAGCATCCGCGCATCACCAAACCCTTCTCGGAAGAGGCGTGGAAGGCCCTCGACGCGCTGGGGGAGGAGGTCGACAGGACGCTGGTCGCCGAGGACGTGCGTCTGACGATGGGCGGCGAGCCGACCTTCGTCTCGATCGACGATTTCGAGTCGGGCGAATGGAACACCGACGCCGTCGGCCCGACCAAGCGCGCCCTCGCCGACCGGCTCGTCCGGCGCCTGCGCGACCGCTTTGCGCCGGGCGGATTTCTGCATTACGGGCAGGGCAAATGGTACCCCGGCGAATCCCTGCCGCGCTGGACCTTTTCGCTCTATTGGCGCCGCGACGGCAAGCCGATCTGGTCGAACGCGAGACTGATCGCGGCAGAAGGCGAAGAAACCGGGGTCGGCTCGAGCAAGGCGGAGGCGCTGCTCGGCGCGATCGCGGGCGAACTCGGCGTCGATCCGACGTATATCGCGCCCGCCTACGAGGACCCGGCGCAGTGGATCGTCAAGGAAGGCAATCTGCCCGAGAACGTGACCCCGGAAAACTCGAAGCTCAAGGACCCGGAGGAGCGGCAGCGGATCGCCCGCGTCTTCTCCCGCGGACTGACCGAACCGTCGGGCTATGTGCTGCCAATTCAGCGCTGGCAGGCGAAGGCGACGGGCACGCGCTGGCGCAGCGAGAAATGGAAGACCCGCCGGGGCGGCCTCTACCTCGCGCCCGGCGACAGCCCGGTCGGCTATCGCTTACCGCTCGGCTCGCTGCCCCATGTTCCGCCGGCGTCCTACCCTTATGTCATCGAGGCCGATCCGACCGCGCCGCGCGAGCCGCTGCCGGAACGCGAGGCGCTCAAGGGGCCTGCCCAGAAAGTCGCTTCCTTCGCCGCGGACGAACCGACGCAACCGGGCCAGGAACGCATCGAGCAGAGGCTCGGCGACATCGACGGCGCGGTTCGCACCGCGCTGACGGTCGAGGCGCGAGACGGGCGGCTATGTGTGTTCATGCCGCCGGTGCAGAAGCTTGAGGATTATCTCGAGCTGGTCGCGGCGGCGGAAGCGGCGGCCGAGAAGGTCGGACTGCCGGTCCAGATCGAAGGCTACGCCCCGCCGGTCGATCCGCGCCTCAACGTGATCCGCGTCGCGCCGGACCCAGGCGTGATCGAGGTGAACATTCATCCCGCTTTGAGCTGGCGCGACTGCGTGGCGACGACCGAGGCGATCTATGAAGAGGCGAGGCAGGCCCGGCTCGGCGCCGACAAGTTCATGATCGACGGCCGGCATTCGGGGACCGGCGGCGGCAATCATGTCGTGGTCGGCGGGGCGACGCCGCTCGACAGTCCGTTCCTCAGGCGTCCGGACCTCCTGAAAAGCCTGGTCACCCACTGGCTCAGGCATCCGAGCCTGAGCTATTTCTTCTCCGGCCTGTTCATAGGGCCGACCAGCCAGGCGCCGCGGATCGACGAGGCGCGTCACGACAGCCTCTACGAACTCGAGATCGCGCTGGCGCAGATCCCAAAGCCAGGGCAGGGCGACGCGCCGCGGCCGTGGCTGCTCGACCGGCTCACGCGCAACATCCTTACCGACGTGACCGGCAACACCCATCGGGCGGAAATCTGCATCGACAAGCTCTACTCGCCCGATGGTCCGACCGGACGGCTCGGCCTCATCGAGTTCCGCGGCTTCGAGATGCCGCCGGACGCCCGCATGAGCCTCGCCCAGCAGCTGCTGATCCGGGCGATCCTCGCCCGGTTGTGGCGTGACCCGCTCGATGGGCCGCTGCCGAGATGGGGCTCCTCCCTGCACGACCGGTTCATGCTGCCCTACTATGTCTGGGAGGATTTCCTCGAGGTGCTCACGGACCTGAAGGCACACGGTTTTCCTTTCCGCTCCGACTGGTACGAGGCGCAGGCTGAATTCCGCTTCCCGTTCTGCGGCGAAATCGAAGTCGAGGGCGTCCATCTCGAGCTTCGCCAGGCGCTCGAGCCATGGCATGTGCTCGGCGAGACCGGCGCCATCGGCGGCACGGCCCGCTATGCCGATAGTTCGACCGAGCGCCTGCAGGTCAAGCTGACGACCGCCGATCCCGACCGCTACGTCGTCGCCTGCAATCGGCGCCGCGTGCCGCTGCGCCAGACGGCGACCGAAGGCGCCGCAGTCGGCGCGGTGCGCTACAAAGCGTGGAAGCCGGCGATGGCGATGCATCCGACGGTTTCGGTGCATGCGCCCCTCGTGCTCGACATCTTTGACACATGGTCCGGCCGGGCGCTCGGCGGCTGCGTCTACCATGTCGCCCATCCGGGCGGGCGCAACTACGACACCTTTCCGGTCAATTCGAACGAGGCCGAGGCGCGGCGGCTCGCCCGTTTCGAAGCGCGCGGCCACACCCCCGGCGCCTACGAACCGCCGCCCGAGGCGCCCCATCCCGAGTTCCCGTTGACGCTTGACCTGAGACGGCCGGCGGGGGTGTGACGCGCGGGCCGTATTCTCCGCGAAATCCCCATGAGTCAGTCGGCGAGGCCTTTGGTATGAGCCATGGGCCCGACGAGGCCGATGTCATAAACCCGCTGCGATTTTCTCGGAAACGTCCCAAAGCCGCCTGGCGAGCAAGGGGTCTTCGGCGTCGGCGCGCGGCCTGGCGATGTTGCAATCGACGAAATATTGTCCGGAGACGGCGGCGAGCGCTGGATTTGTCGCGACATAGCATTGCGTGGCCGCGCCCTGCGGAATGGTCTTGAGGACGATCAGGTTCGACAGGCCGACGACCGGGTTGAAGATGACGCGCGGCACGTTCATCGAACGGGTCAGATTCGTGTCGAAAATAACGCCGGGGTGCAGGGCGTTGGCGGTCCGAGCCGTGCCGCTGAAGCGCCGCGCGAGTTCTTTGGCGAAAAGAAGATTGGCGAATTTGGATTGGCCATAGGCGCGCCAGGCCGAATAGCCTTTCTCGCCGGAAAGATTGTCGAATTCGATACCGCCCTTCGGCGCGCCTTCATGCGCCCTGCTGCTCAACACCGCCACCCGCGCGCCCGCGGCCAGCGCGTCGATCAATCCGGTCACCAGGATAAAATGGCCGATGTGGTTGGTGAAGAACTGCAATTCATAGCCATAGGCTCGATTGAGCTTCGGCAGCGCCATGATCCCCGCGTTGCAGATGATCCCGTCGATTGGAATGTTCAGCGCCTTGACCGCCGTGATGCAGGCGCGGACCGAACCAGGCTCGGCGAGCTCGCACGCGACGGCCGTCGTCGGCCCCTTCACCGAAGCGCAGGCGGCCCGCGCCTTCTCCGGGGTCCGCGCCGCGGCGATCACATGGGCGCCGCGCAACGTCAGCACGCGGAGGGTTTCGAGCCCGAGGCCGGAATTGCAGCCGGTGAGAAGATAGGTCTTGCCGCTGAGCGAAAGACCAGCCGTGACGTCCTCGGCGGTCGAGCCATAGCCAAAACCGGAAGGGCCCTTTGGCTTGATCATGGCCAATAGCGACATGGCGATGTCCTTGTGCAAGCGCACTCCCGGCTCGGAAGTCCGCGACGGCGCTGTTTGCTTCGAACGTTCGACGAGTGTCAACGCCCTTTGCCGATCAGGCCCAAGGCGCGGTCGATCCGCATTGGCTTGCCGCGCTGGCTTTGCCAAGATCGAAGCGCGGCAGCGATTTCTCCAGCGTAAGGGCGCGCCAACAACTTGGCAGCGAATGGCGCGCCGAAAACGCGCCGCTTTATGACGCAAGAAACTCGCAAAAAAGCTCGGCAAAAGATTGGCGGCTGAGCCTGCCGGCACGAGCGCCGATGTGGCCGACCGAATCGTTTCCGGGTGGGATCGCGAAGTGGACTTGGAACAATTGGAGCGCAGTCACCCACTGCGGGAAAAATCCCGGCCGGCGCGAACGCGCGGAGCACGCGCGCACGCGCCGGACTGCAAGGGCTTGATTCTTGTCAACGGCGCAGGCGCCGCCGCATCGGATTCGCGAAGACTTCGCGCCGTTGCGTTCTTCGCCGCGCGCCCGGGACCTTTTGGCCCCCGGACGGACGCCGCCGCTCAAATTGGCGTTGCTGACGCCGCCATCCGCGCGAGCGCCGGAGGAACCAACCGTGACCGCGAACGTCGACGCGGAAACGAAGCCCGCTTTCGGGCGCCCGAACGGGGCCGGGTCGGCGGCGAAACGAAGTTTTCCGGGCAAGAACCTCAAGGTCGCGGCCCTTGGGCTCTTGGTCGTGGCGATGGTCGGCGCGTTTTTTGCGCTCAAACTCGGCGTGCCCGGACTGCCGAAGGCGCCGCCGGTCATCGCCGCAGCGCAAGGTTTGACCGACCTGCAGCTTCGGGGCGACCTGACGGTCCCGACTTCGGGCGACGCTGGCGCAACCATGCCGAAGGGGGGCGCGCAGCCGGTCCACCCGAGCATTGTCGTTTCCAGCGAACAACCGATCGATCCTGCGCAATTAGGCAATACGTCCTCCGCGGGAACTCATTGCCTCGGCGCTAGCCCGACCGGCGCAGGACCGCTTTGCCGGAACGCCAGCGGCGGCGCCGGTCGATACGCCGATCGTAGCGGCGCTGATCGCCTCCCCTCCTTCGGGAGCGTCGGAATTTCCCGGCCCCAAAGCCGCGCCTGCGATCTCGCCGCCCAATGGGACGCCGATTGCGATATCGCCGTCTTCCGTGCCGGACCGGGGCATGGCGGCGCAACTGGGCGATGCTGCAAAACCGGCCGACGAGCCCTCGCCGGAAGCTGCGAGCCAGATGGCCGGGCTTGCGCAGCCGTCGACTCCGGGACTCGGTTTCCCTGCCAGGCCTTCGGGTAAACTGACCACCCGCATTGTGGTCGCCACGGCTGAATCGACCGCGCGCGCCGCCGCGGTGAAGGCGCCGGTTCAACCTAGCGCGCCCGCGAAATCCCAGACCGCGGCATGGGCGCCGCGCAGAATCCCGCGGGCCCCGGCCATTCCGCGGTCGGCGCCGCCGGCGCCGCCGGCGTCCGCCCAAAAACCGTCCAATCCGCTGGCGCGCGCCTTCAGCGACCTACTGGGATCCTTGGCCGCGCCGCGTGAGTCCGCTCAGCAGCGCGTCGAACCGGCTGCCGCTAGGACCTCGAGCGGCTGGGTCGTTCAACTGGCCGCGGAGGGATCGGAGAACCAAGCCAAAAGCGACGCCGCCCGGCTCAGCGCCAGATATGCGTCCTCGCTCAACGGCGCGGCGATCGGCGTGCAACAGGCTGAACTCAATGGCGGGACCGTCTATCGTTTGCGCGTCTTCGGCCTGTCCAAGGCCGGCGCGGCGGCCCTTTGCGCGCGCGTCAGAGGCGATGGCGGCGGCTGCTACATGGGCACGTAGCGCCGGTCCGAGGATTCCCTGCATTTGCCGGAAACAGGGAATGCAAATTCCCTGTTCGGCGCCAAAAATTCCCTGCTCGCCCGCGTAGGGAATTTTCGCCCAAGGGCCTCAAATCCAATGTTTTTTCGGGCCCAATATTCGCCGAATCGGCAAAATTGCCTGCTTCTTCCCTGCGAGCAGGGAATTCCGCGCTCGCCGGTCTTCTAATGGCGGAAGTGGCGCATGCCGGTAAACAGCATGGCGACCCCCGCTTCGTCGGCGGCGGCGATCACTTCCGCGTCGCGCATCGAGCCGCCCGGCTGGATGACGGCGGTGGCGCCGGCTTCGATCGCCGAAAGAAGACCGTCGGCGAAGGGAAAGAAGGCGTCCGAGGCGACCACCGAGCCCCTGGTGCGCGGCTCGGCCCATCCGCCCACCGCCGCGGCGTCGAGCGCCTTGCGGGCCGCGACCCGGGCCGAATCGACCCGCGACATCTGTCCCGCTCCGATCCCGGCCGTCGCGCCGCCCTTCACATAGACGATCGCATTCGACTTCACGTGCTTAGCGACCCGCCACGCCATGCCGAGGTCGGCCATTTCAGCCGGCGTCGGGGCGCGCCGGGTGACGATCTTCAGCGCCGTCTCGTCGAGAACGCCGCTGTCACGGTCCTGCACGAGGAGCCCGCCGGCGACCGAGCGGACGGTCAAAGTCCTGGTGCGCGGATCCGGTAGCGCGCCGGCGATCAGGAGCCGCAGGTTCTTCTTCGCCGCGATGATCGCCATCGCCTCCCCGTCCGCCTCCGGCGCGATGATCACTTCGGTGAAGATTTCAACGATTTTGCGCGCCGCCGCAGCGTCGAGGCGCCGGTTCAGCGCGACGATCCCGCCGAAGGCCGACACCGGATCGCAGGCGAACGCCTTCTCGTAGGCCTCGAGCAGGCTGGCGCCGACCGCGACCCCGCACGGATTGGCGTGCTTGATGATGGCGACGGCCGCGCTTCCCGCCGGATCGAATTCGGCGACGAGTTCGTAGGCCGCGTCGGTATCGTTGATGTTGTTGTACGACAGCTCCTTGCCCTGGACTTGCCGCGCCGTTGCGACACCGGGGCGCGATTCGGGGGTGAGGTAGAGCGAGGCGCTCTGATGCGGGTTCTCGCCGTAGCGCAGCGCGCCGAAGCTTTCGTGCAGCACGCCGCCGAAGGCGCGCCATTTCGGCGCCGGCTCCTCGATTTCCCGGGCGAGCCAGTTGGAGATGGCCGCGTCATAGGCGGCGGTGCGGGCGAACGCCTTTTGCGCCATCCGGCGGCGAAAGGCGAGGCTGGTCGACCCGTCGTTGCGATCGAGCTCCTCGATGAGGGCGGAATAATCGGCGACGTCGACGACGACCGCGACGTCGTCATGGTTCTTCGCCGCCCCGCGGATCATCGCCGGGCCGCCGATGTCGATGTTCTCGATCTTATCCTCGAACGATGCGCCGCGCTTCAGCGTCGCCTCGAACGGATAGAGATTGACGACGAGGAGATCGATCGGATCAATGTCGTTGGCGATCATCGACGCCAGATGCGCCGGATCGGAGCGGACGGCGAGCAGCCCGCCGTGGACGCGCGGATGGAGCGTTTTCACCCGCCCGTCCATCATCTCGGGGAAGCCGGTGAGCTGAGCGACATCGACCGCCGCGAGTCCAGCCGCGCCGAGCGCCGATGCGGTGCCGCCGGTCGACAGGAGCTCGACCCCGTGCCCGGCCAGCGCCTTCGCCAGCTCGACGAGCCCGCTTTTGTCGGACACGGAGACCAAGGCCCGCCCGACCTTGACGATATCCTCAGCCATCGGCGCGCCGCTCCTAATGATAGGCCGTTTTGCTGCGGCGCAATAGCACGGTTCCAGGCGCCCCGAAACGCTGCGAAGGGCGAATCTTTGACAGGCATCCTCCGAGGCCCTTGGCCTGCCGATGGGAAGCGTGGATTGGAGCGGGGGCCTCCCGACGATTACTCGATAAGGCGTTTGGCTGCGAATCTCCTTCTTCAGCGCCTTGCCGACTTTGGAGCGGGGCAGATCGGCCCAGGCGTCGACTTGCTTCGTCGCCTTGACGCTGCCCTGCCCGATATCGCCGGCATGGCGCCGAGGTCGTGTCGAAAATCGCAAGAAATCCTGCCGTTTCGGCGGCGCGAGTTCAACCGTAAGTTGATTCCCTGCGCCCACTGCAGTCTCGCGGCGCCGAGCAGCTGCTCGACAACCCTCAGCCGGACGACGGGTTATCGTCGAGAAGAGAGATCCGCCGCCGGCGAAGGGATCTGAGCCTCTGCGCGGGATCATGCCAATGCAGCATGGCCTCGAGCGGATGCTCTCCTTCATGCGGGTGAATGTCCCGATTGATCTCTGTCCGGTGCTGCTCCCTCATCCGGGTGAGAAACGCAAGCCACTGCGGCGGGCCTCGCGAGTTCTGGGCCGTTGCGGGTCGTAACATCGACGCCTCCTCCGCCCCCTGCGCAAGGAGCTTAGGGGACAGATCGGCCGACCGCTTTGCGATAGGTCAAATTTCCTACGACTTTCGGCGAATACCGACCCCTCGGTCGTGCGCCAGACTAAAGCGCGAACACCTTGCCTGGATTGAACAGGTTTTGCGGATCGAAGGCCGCTTTCACCCGGCGCATCAGGTCGAGCGCCGCGGCCCCGTGTTCGTCCTCCATATAGGCGATCTTCTTCTGGCCGATTCCGTGCTCGCCGGTGCAGGTGCCGCCCATGGCGATGGCGCGATGGGCAAGGCGCGAGGCAAAAGCTTCCGCCGCCTCGATCTCGTGCGCATTGCTCATGTCGACAAGCGGGCTCACGTGGAAATTGCCGTCGCCGACATGGCCGACGATCGGCGCGACGAGGCCGGTTCGACCGATGTCTTCCAGCGTCTCCTCGACGCAGTCGGCGAGGCGGGAGATCGGCACGCAGGTGTCGGTGGCGAATGGGCGTGCGCCGGGCCTCAGCATCATCTGGGCCCAGAAGCCGTCGTGGCGCGCCTGCCAGAGTTTTGTGCGCTCCTCCGGCTTGGTCGCCCAGACGAAATCGCCGCCCCCATTGTCGGCGACGATCTCGCCGAAACGGCCTGCCTGCTCGGCGACGCTGCTTTCTGTGCCGTGGAATTCGACCAGCAGCATCGGCGCCTCCGGCAGCGTCAGATGCGCATAGGCGTTGAAGGCGCGCACCGAGAGCGAGTCGAGGAGTTCGATGCGGGCGATCGGCAGGCCGGACTGGATGGTTTGAATTGTCGCGTTGCAGGCCGAGCGCACAGCGGGAAACGAGCAGGTCCCGGCCGAGATCGCCTCCGGAATGCCGGACAGACGGAGCGCGACTTCGACAATGACGCCAAGCGTCCCTTCGGACCCGACGAAGAGATGGGTGAGATCGTAGCCGGCCGAGGATTTCTTCGCCCGCGAGCCTGTGCGCACGTAGGCTCCGTCCGAAGTGACGACCCCCAGCGACAGCACGAGGTCCTTCATCGTGCCGTAGCGCACCGCATTGGTGCCTGAGGCGCGAGTCGAAGCCATGCCGCCCAGGGAGGCGTCGGCGCCGGGATCGATCGGGAAGAAGAGGCCGGTGTCACGCAGATGGTCGTTGAGCTGCTTGCGGGTGACCCCGGGCTCGACGACGCAGTCGAGGTCCTCGGCGTTGACGGCCAAGACCTTGTTCATCCGCGTGCAGTCGAGCGACACGCCGCCGTGCGGCGCGTTGACGTGGCCCTCGAGCGACGAGCCGATTCCGAACGGGATGATCGGCGCGTCGTGTCTGGAGCAGAGGTTTACGAGATCGATCACGTCGTCGCGCGACTCGGCGAACACGACCGCGTCCGGCGGCTGGTTCTCGAGCCAGGTCAGAGTATGGCCGTGCGCCTTGCGGATCGCTTCGGAGGCCGTGAAGCGGTTGCCGAATTTTGCGGCGAGGTCCGCGTTCAGCGCGGCGACGGCCTCGGGCGAAAGGCGCGCTTCGCGCTTGCGGACGGAAACGGAGGCGTGCGTCATGGGCTTTCAGCGTCTTCGGGGCGGGACGAAGGCGCAGAGCCTAGACCTGCGGGTCCTGCGTGGCTAGTCGGCGTCGGGCCTCATGCCGCCGCCATCAGCGCCGTCACCCGGCTCGCGAGCGCCGGTTCGCGCAGCGCGCCCGCGGGCTTGGTGAGACCCTGGACTTCGGCCAAGAGCTTGTGGACCTCGGCGTCGTGTGCGGCGAGATGGACGAGGGCGACGCCGTAGCGGAGCCGGTTGTCCAGATCCGGCGGGCGCTGGCCCCGGGTCTCGGGGTGGACGAAGTCGGTGACCGCGGTCGACCAGGGCGAGGCGAGGCTTTCCTGGACGGCGGCGAAATACTGCTCGGCGAGGCCGTCGAGCGGATCGGCGCGGTCCCGTCGGGAACTCGAGCAGATTCGAGAGGACGACCGCCTCCTGCGCGGCGACGCTCATCCCCTGGCCGAAAACGGGATTGAAGCGGCAGACCGAGTCGCCAAGCGGGATCAATCCGCGAGGCGATCGCTCAAGCCGTTCGAAGTGGCGGCGCACGCTCGCGGGGAGATTGTAGCGCGCGATGTCGCCGACGAGCTTGGCGCGCGCGATCGCGTCGTGGAACGTGGGCGTCCGGAAGGTCTCAGTGAAGGCGAGGAAGCCATTGAGGTCGTCCGGTGGATTATCGCCGTGTCGCCCGCCGATCGAGACAATCCACCTGCGACCCTCGATCGGAAGGATCAGCCCGCCGCGGAATTCCTTCGGCGGCGCTGGAAGGTGGCTCAATCCCTTCCACTCGGGCGCCGGGTCGGGAATTACGAAGATCCCGGTTGCATAGCCGATGTCGATGCCGATTTCGGTTTCGTCCGGCCTCGGCGACCCCACCGCATCGAAGAACGCCAACGTCGGCCCGGCGCGGCCCGAGGCGTCGATCACGAGGTCCGCCGGAAGGCGTTCCGGCAGGCCTGAACCGTGTTCGATCACAACGGCGGCCACGCCTCGTCGGTCCGGCGAGGCGACGATCCCGGTCACGCGGGAGCGCGGGCGAATCGCGACGTTGCGCGCGGCGCCCAAGCGGCGCCGGCACAGGCGTTCGAGCAGCGGGCGGGACATCGAGGACACGTCGAACCCGAGATCGCGGACCGGGAACGGATCGTATCCTGGCCGCTCCCACACCACGTCGCGGCCTGCCCGGATCGGAACCGCGCCGGATTTCGCGAGGTCGTCGCCGAACCCGGGGAATAGCTGTTCGAGCGCCTTCTGGCCACCGGCGAGCAGCGCGTGCGCATGGCGCGCCTGCGGCGTCCCGGCGCGGGGCGCGGGGGCGTCGGGGAGCGTGTCGCGGTCGAGAACGAGAACCCGCTCGAAAAAGGGCGCGACGGCCTTGGCGGCGGAAAGGCCGCCAATCCCGGCCCCGATGACCACGGCCTGCTCTGCGATCGCCCCCGGCATCGACATCCTCCCATTGAGCGCGAATGCGCGGCGCAGCCCGCTCGCTCGCCACGCCAGCTTGCCTGAGTTCGGGCTTTCGGGTCCCACCATCCCCATTTGTTTCATTTTTAGGGCGATCGGTGGAGGGAAGGCTGTGACGGACATCACACATCGCGACGTCGAGGCGAACAACCTCGTCCTGTTCACCAAACGACTCGCGCCGGCGCAGATCGAAGCCGTTGGCCAGGACGAGCGGGCGATCGCATGGGATTCATGGCGGAAGCGATTGCGGCGATAGGGCCGGCTTTGGACGCGATGCAGAATTCCTGCTAGCCCTCTGGCCGTCGCGAGAGTCCAGCAGTCTCGCGGCGGACCAGGGAATGCCTTGGATGATTCAGCGGAATGCGGCAGAAGCGGTCGACGTTGAGCCGTTCCCGTGGTTCCTGAAGACCGCCCGGCCGCGCGCCCTGGCGGGCGCGTTCGCTGCCCTTCTGCTGATGCTTGGCCTCCCTCTCCATGCCGCCATTTTCCAGCCGCAGCTCAGCGGCGACACACGCATCCACGACCCCTCGGTCATCGAGGTCGACGGCCAATACGCCGCCTTCGGCACTGGCGGGCAGGGTCTCACGCGAGGCGCGATCCGGGTCAAGACTTCGCCCGATGGCGTGACATGGAGGGACGCGGGCGCCATCGGCAAGGGCCCGCCCAAATGGGCCATTGGGGCGCTCGGCTACCAGCCGACCAATGTCTGGGCCCCCTCGATCAGCCGACACGGGGCGACATTCAATCTCTACTATGCGCTGTCGAGCTTCGGCAGCAATGCGAGCGCCATCGGGCTCATGACCAATACGTCCTTCGATGTCACCAAGCCCGCCGAAGGTTGGACAGATCAAGGCCTCATCCTGATGTCGAAGGAAGGCGACGACTTCAACGCCATCGATCCGTTTCGCATCGATGCGTCCGACGGCCGCGCCTGGCTCGTCTTCGGGTCGTTCTGGTCGGGGATAAAGCTCGTTGAGCTGGACCCGGAAACCGGCAAGCTCGAGCCGAACGCGCCGCTCATCGCGCTGGCGGGACGGCACGGCGGCGCCATCGAAGCCCCGTCGATTCTCGAACATGCGGGAAAATTCTATCTCTTCGTCAGCTTCGACCAGTGCTGCAAGGGCGTCGCGTCGACCTACAATATTCGCGTCGGGCGCGCCGACCGGATCGAGGGTCCCTATCTCGATAAAGACGGCAAGGCGATGCTCGACGGGGGCGGCTCGCTCGTGCTCGCCGGCGCCGGCCGCTTCATTGGCCCTGGCGGCCAGGAGCCCGTCAAGACAACGAGGGGCGACATGCTCGCCTACCACTATTACGATGGCGACGCGGGAGGCGTCGCCAAGCTCCAACTGTCGCCGATTCGCTGGACGCCGGACGGCTGGCCCGAGCTGGACCCGTTTCCGCGATAGAGCAGCCGCTTGCACGAGGACGCGCATGACCGACGCCGAGGACCGGCACAAGGCCAAAATGGCGAAGCGCAAGGCGGCGCAGGACGCGGAGGTGGCTTCGAAGCCTGTTCTCGAGAAGGGCCTGCTCATCGTCCACACAGGGCCGGGCAAGGGCAAGTCGACGGCGGCCTTCGGGCTTGCGCTGCGCGCGCTCGGCCGCGGTCATCGCATCGGCGTGGTGCAGTTCATCAAGGGCGCATGGTCGACCGGCGAGCGCATGGCCGTCGAGCGCTTCGGCGACCAGGTCGATTGGCGCACGATGGGCGAGGGCTTCACCTGGGAGACGCAGGACCGCGCCCGCGATGTCGCAGCGGCCGAGGCGGCGTGGGAAGCGGCGAAGCGCATGATGGCCGATCAAACCATTCGCCTTCTCGTGCTCGACGAGCTCAACATCGCGCTGCGCTACGACTATCTGCCGCTCGCCGAGGTGGTCGAGGTTTTGCGGGCTCGGCGGCCGCGGCTGCATGTCGTGGTCACCGGACGCAACGCCAAGCCCGAGTTGATCGAGGCGGCCGATTGCGTCACCGAGTTCGGCCTTATCAAGCATCATTTCGCCGCCGGCGTGCGGGCGCAGGAAGGCGTCGAGTTTTGAGCGGCGTGATATTTGTAGGCCCGGTCTTTCACGCATCGCAGGTCGCTTCGACAGTCCCTTCCCCAGCCTTGCTTGCCTGCACGGGCGCGGATCCGGGCCGAGCGGCAGGCCCAGGGCCCGTGCGAAGTCGATAGCCGCACGGGCGATCGCGATCGCGGGGTTCGGTTCCACCGACCTCATCCTGAGTTGGCCGCCGGCGGACGCCGACCCACTCCGCACCAAAGCTCCAGTCGCAGCCTGGCGACCGGAACTTTCGTGTCCGTCGAGGCGGTGCGATATCCGAGCCCGCTGCCCGCCGCCGCCTATCTTTGCCGATCACATTTCGGCGGGGGCCATTCACACATGACCGCCCACCATCTCGGGCAAAGTCCCATATGGGAGACCTACTCGGAGGGAGCGGGGCGTAACTAAATCTCCAGATCGAGCATCAGCGAGCTCAGCGATTTGCCATGGGCGTCGACCATCAGCGCGCGGAGCACGCGGGTCAGTCCGCCGCCGAGCGCGCCCTCGATCACGAAGTTCAGCGCGCCGACGTTCCTCAAGCTTCCAGTGGACGCGGTCCATGACCGTGTCGGCCGCGTTGCGTGCCGATATACGACCCGTCATAGCGAGCCGAAGGCGAAGCAATCCATGGCCGCCGCGCCGCGCTACGACTGGATTGCTTCGTCGCTTCGCTCCTCGCAATGACGGTTCAGGAGGACTCTCTTTGGCTACGCCATCGCCTTCTTCAGGTTGGCGTCGACCTTGTCGAGGAAGCCGGTGGTCGACAGCCACTTCTGCTCCGGCCCGACGAGGAGCGCGAGATCCTTCGTCATATAGCCGGCTTCGACCGTCTCGACGCAGACCCTCTCGAGCGTCGCGGCGAATTTGGCGAGCGCCTCGTTGCCGTCGAGCTTCGCCCGATGCGCGAGGCCGCGGGTCCAGGCGAAGATGGAGGCGATCGAGTTGGTCGACGTCTCACGGCCCTTCTGGTGCTCGCGGTAATGGCGGGTGACCGTGCCGTGGGCTGCTTCCGCCTCGACCGTCCGCCCGTCGGGGCTCATCAGCACGCTGGTCATCAGGCCGAGCGAGCCGTAGCCCTGCGCCACAGTGTCGGACTGCACGTCGCCATCGTAGTTCTTGCACGCCCAGACATAGCCGCCCGACCATTTGAGCGCCGCCGCGACCATGTCGTCGATCAGCCGGTGCTCGTAGGTGATCCCGAGGCTCACGAATTTCGACTTGAACTCGCCCTCGTACACCTCCTGGAAGAGGTCCTTGAACCGGCCGTCATAGGCCTTGAGAATCGTGTTCTTGGTCGACAGATAGACCGGATACTTGCGCATGATGCCGTAGTTCAGCGACGCGCGGGCGAAGTCCCGGATCGAATCGTCGAGATTGTACATCGCCATCGCAACCCCGGCGCCGGGGAACTTGAACACCTCTCTCTCGATCACCTTCCCGTCGTCGCCCTCGAAGCGGATGGTGAGGCGGCCCTTGCCCGGCACTCTGAAGTCGGTCGCGCGATATTGGTCGCCGTAGGCGTGGCGGCCGACCACGATCGGCTGGGTCCAGCCGGGGACGAGGCGCGGGACGTTCTTGCAGATGATCGGCTCGCGGAAGATCACGCCGCCGAGAATGTTGCGGATCGTGCCGTTCGGGCTCTTCCACATCTCCTTCAGATGGAATTCCTTGACCCGCGCCTCGTCGGGCGTGATCGTGGCGCACTTGACCCCGACGCCGCTCGCCCTGATCGCCATCGCCGCGTCGATCGTCACCTGGTCGTTGGTGGCGTCGCGATGCTCGACCGACAGGTCGAAATATTTGAGCTCGACGTCGAGATAGGGGTGAATCAGCTTGTCGCGGATGAGCTGCCAGATGATGCGGGTCATCTCGTCGCCGTCGAGTTCGACGACCGGATTCTCGACCTTGATCTTGGACATCGGGATATTTCCTGGGGGCCTGTGCAGGGACGCGCGGAGGAGCCGCCCCTATAGCACCCGCCCCGACGGCGTCCTAGTTCTGCTTTAGGCGAGTTGGCGGGGGTCGGCCGGGGCGATGCGCGTGAGCGGAACTTTTCCGCATCGACCGGCTTCAATAAGCCGGCGCGGCGCGATAATCGAGTTTTACGGCCGACGTCGGAGCTCGTCTCGCGATCGCCGCGCCCGACGACGGAGGCAATCGAGTTTGTCGCCACCCGGCTCCAAGCACCCGAAGCTTGAAACGGTTGCGCCGCGCCGATCGGCGGTCGCCGCGCGGGGCGGGCGCGCGGAAAGGTTCCGGTCTTGACGGGAACGCCGGCCGGCGGAATCCGCAGGCGGCGCAAGTGGCGCATCGGCGGATGCGTCGTCGCGGCCCTCGCGTCCTGGTCTGCGCCGGCGCTCGCGGCCGAGGCCGCGCTGGCGAGCGACAACGCGCTGGCGACGCTCTGCGAGATCGTCGAGACCGCCGCCAAGCAAGAGGGTCTGCCGCTCAATTTCTTCACCCGGCTCATCTGGCGCGAGAGCGCCTTTCGGCCCGGGGCCGTCAGTCCGGCGGGCGCCCAGGGGGTTGCGCAATTCATGCCGGGCACGGCGAATGAACGCCGGCTCGCCGACCCATTCGATCCGGCGGCCGCGATCCCGGCGTCGGCCAGGCTGCTGGCCGAGCTCGCGCAGCGCTTCGGCAATCTCGGCCTGGCGGCGGCCGCCTACAACGCCGGGCCGAACGCGCTCGCCGGCTGGCTCGCCGGACGCGGCTTCCTGCCGATCGAGACGCAGGACTACGTGCTGGCGATCACCGGCCACGACGTCGAGGAGTGGCGGGGCGACAAGCCGCCCGCATCCGCTTCGCCCGACCCGGCCGAGCCGTGTCTCGCGTCGATCGCAAAGCTCCGCGTCGCGCGTGGTCCTCAGGCCTCGCCCATCGTTTCCGGGCTGTTTGCGCCGTGGGGCGTGCAGATCTCCGCCAGCTTCGACAAAGGCTCGGCGCTCCGCGCCTTCGCCCGCGCGCAACACGATTATTATAGCGTTATCGGAGACATCACTCCGTTCGTGCTCGGCTCCGTTTTGCGGAGCCGAGGATGGCGCCCGTTCTATCGCGTGCGGCTGCCGGCGCAGACCGGCGCCGAAGCGAAAAAACTCTGCGATCGCCTTCTGGCCGCCGGCGGCGCCTGCGCGGTTCTGAGAAGCTAATTCAGATCTATCCCGAGGCGGTGATCGCCGCCGCCGGCGGCATGGCGTCCGACCTCGTCAGCTTCAACCTGCTTCTTCGCCATTGCACGACCGTTTGGCTGCAGGCGGACCCGGAAGACCAGTTGGCGCGCGTCTCGGCCCAGGGCGATCTCAGGCCTGTGGCGGCGAGCGCCGAGGCGATGGAGGACCTGAAGACGATCCTCGCCGGGCGGGCGGCCTTCTATTCGAAGACGGATCTCAAGGTCGACACCAGCGGCCAGCCGCTGCTCGAGACGTTCCAGATCCTGCGGGCTGAGGTGCGGCAGGCGCTGGGCCTGCCAGTGTGATGCTCTGAGAACCCACAGCATCGGCAGTTGAAGGGGCAGATCGACCCCGAAGCGCGCGTTCCTGTGTGTACGGAAGGAATGCGCCATGACCGACCCTTGCGGAAACAAGCTTCGAACAAGTCCGCTCGATCCATTGCTGCCGTTCAGGATTGGTCCGATGAACTGGCGCAATGCGCCAGGAACGGGCGATCGTTCCTCGAACAAATTCTCCACAGATTGGTGATCGGGCGCGCCCGGTCCTACGCGTCGGCCGGACTTGAAGTTGAATTCAAACCACGAACTTCACGCTGACAACGTCGTCGGGCGTGCGCACGCTACTGACCCCAGTAAAGGTACCATTTACCCCAATATTGCCGGCCAGATTCAAACATCATCTCCCCGGCATCGGTGACGGTGTTTTCGCGATATGGCGAGGTAAACGTCAGGTGAACGTGGCTCACGGCTTCCGGCGGCACAAGCGAGAACGCGAGCGTCACGTCCTGGCTCGCGGCAAAGTCCACCGGCTTCGACACATGCAGCACGGCGTCGGGCGACGGTCGTGGCGGCGGAAAGATATCGAACGTGATCTGAGGATTACCCGTGTACCACCCGTTGACCCAAATGGCCGCCCGTGTGGCCTGCTTTCCGCCGAACAGGATCTCTTCGAGTCCGGTGAAGGGGTTGGTCTCGGAGACCACTGTCTTCATCGTCGCGAAACTGAACAGCGGATGGAGCTCGGACTTGTACGAACCGTGGCCGCAATCGATGATCCATCGGCCGGTGGCGTAGATCAGGTCGCCTGCCCGCGGCGCACCCAGAAAATTATGAGCGGCTGCCGCGTAGTACGCCTCATACTCAACCTTTATGTCCGTGGTGTTTCCTGCGCCGAACAGGCTCGGGCGGGGGAACGCCCCGGGTTGCGGCCCGATCGGACGCACTTTGAACTCATAGTCGGAAGGACAGGTGGGGCACAGCCCTCCAAGAGGGTTGGTGGCTCCCCCAATAGTATCGGGACAGTACGGGCAACCTCCAAACGTGTGCTCGTGCGTGAACGCGTTATCGATGTCCGCCAAGAAGTTGCTGGTGACCGCGCCAAATACTGGCGTAGCGACCCAGTCGCCCTTGTAGGAGGGTATGGCCACCCACTCGGGCGGACCTCCCGGATGCCCCGGCCAATATGTGGTGCCGCCGCAAAACAAGACTCCCGCATTGGAGATGTTTTCCGGTGGAAACGGTGGCTCGTCCTCCACCTGACACGGCCCCAAATTTCCGTTGCAGGGGAAGCTTTCCCAGAGCGTAGCTGCGGATCTATTGAAGGCGTTGTCGACATCAGACGGCGCCAGCTCGGGCAAAAACCAACCTCCCGCCTGTCGTTCCATCCACAACATCGGAGGTGAGCCCCTGATCTCCAGCGTAGAAGGCAGTTCCGTTTGGTTCGGTCGAGCGAATCGCTGGAACAGCCACGTCTGCATCGGACCGACCGAATCGGTCGGATCGCTGAGCGGCAGGCCGTTGGACACCTCGTCTCCACGTTTTTGAAGGGCGTCAACGAACACTTTAGGCACGTAGGCGGCGCCGGGCGGCGCTGCCCCGGGAAGTTTCGCGTAAATGCGTCCCCCGGCGAAGCCTTGGGTGCGGGCGACCCCGAGCGCGTCGCGTTCCTCTTCAAGCGGACACCCGAGCCCATTCGGATTGGACAATGTGCGCAACGAAAGCCACTTGGTCAGGATGTCGCCGCGGATCACCCGCGTCGCTTGGGAACCGTCCGTGCTAATAGCTCCCAAATCGTATACCGCGATCTTGCATGCGTCTCCCAGGAATAGCCCGAAACTGAAGGCCCCGAACGCGGCGGCGCCTCCGTCCGCGGAGAAGCGGTTACGAATTGCAGCCGGCAGATTGTTGAAGGTGCTGGCGCCAGTGCCCTTAAGGCCGGCGGTGTTCTCTGCGCTCGCGGTGATCGTGATTGGACCTAATGGGGCGGGACCGAAGATCGGCAACGCGAATTGACGCGTCGTCCCGGATCCGGTCAGGTCGACGTCCGACGTGAACGGCGGAGCGGTTGATTCGGGAGGCTGTCGCGAGTCGACCGTCAGCGTAACAGCTGGCAGCAGGCCATCCCCAGAAACCGTCCCGGATATGTCAAGCTGGTTGAGATCCCGTTCCCCCCCGTTGGCGGGTGACAGGATCTGAACGACCGGCGGCTGCGTCGGAACGACCGCCGGTTCGCCTTCGAATTCGAGATTGTCAACGGACTCAAAGGCGCTGTTCTCAAGCTGGAATTCCACTCGCGTGATGCTCGCTGTCGCCACAGTGACCTCGAACACCGTCGTGAACGTATTCTGCGGAACGAGCCGTGGACCGTCTGTGGCCACGACGTGTCCGGCCGCGTCATAGGCCGTCAGCGTGCCGTTCAGAGAGGCGTATTGTGAGCCGCCAAACAGCTTCACTCGTGCCTGCGGGCTGGTGAAGTTGATGACAAATGGTTGGGCGGTGAAGATTTCGCTCCCTGGCTTGACCGATCGCAGGACATGCGTCCCGGAATGCGCCGCCGGGTCAGTGTCGAGATAGGCCTGAAGGAAGACAACTCCCCGCGAACCATACTGCGTCGTGATCGTCGTCCCGGCCGCGATGTCCTCGAAGTCCAACACCGTCGATGCCGCCAATGCCGGACCCACCGACAATATCGCCGCGAGCGCTGCCAAGGCCATACACTTTCCAAGCATCCACGCGTTCAGATGCCGAAATCATGACCCTGCACATCCTTGTCACTCCGCGTCAGACAGCGGTTGCCGTGAAGACAATCCTTACCTTTATGGTTACGTCCGAGGTATTGGTCACAGTGACCGTGGCGCGGCCGCCCGACGTTGTACGCGCATTCAGAAGCGATCCGCCTCGATTTAGTCCAAAGTGGTATGTGGTCCCCGTCGTCGCCAACGTCGATCCGTCCAACGCGAGGGTCACTTTCACTGGGTCAATCGTCCCGACCCAGCGCACCGAGGCCGAGAGCCCAGAAGGCCCCGCCAGCGGCAGCTCGACCGTCCCGGTCCCCCCCGGCTTAAGGTTCTCCTCTATGGTCGGCGCGAAGAGAACCTTATGGTCCCGATATTGCTCTTGGAATTCCCCCAGTTCGCTCTCGTTTGTCGGCGTCGGCGCGGCGCTCGGCCTATCAATTGCCCAGCCATTCGGGAAGTGTCCCGTCACGGCGGGATCATCGGTGGCAGAGCGTTGGAGCCTTTCGTCGACCTGCGCCGAAATGCGCCCGCCCGGCGTCAACGCGACTAGGATGCCAAACAAAATGGGCACGAACCGGCGCGACATCTCCGCCCCTCCTCGCATCCTGAGTAACGACTACTTACACAGCAAATCCTTGAGAAGACTGAAGTGAACTAGTCTGCAGTTCACGCTTTTTTTGTCCAGGTCGAACCATTGGACCATCTAATGGTGTTCGGGCTCTGCAGTGTGCCTGTATAGGTCTGATCATCGGGAAAGGTCACTGTGATGGCAGAACTATCAATGATGCTCCCGTGAGCAGTGGGCCGATCAAAATCGGACATATCAACCGTGAGAGACGAAGGCCCCTCGTATATAACTGCGATCCAAGGACTGCCATCTGACCAACTACCATTCAAATCGAACACAGTATTGACAATCTTAGTCCATGTTGAGCCATTGGACCAAGTGATAGTCCTTGGTTGTGTCAGTTGACCGGTGTAGCTTCTATCATCGGGAAAGGTTGCCGTGATATCGGTGTAGCCGACGACGGTCCCATGTGCCGTAGGTCGGCCAAAGGCCGACATATCAATCGAGAAGGATCGAAGTGTTACGGATATTGCAGCACTTCGGTTACTGCCATCGGTCCAGCTGCCATTCAAATTTATCGCAGTGATAATCGTGGTCCAGTCCGTGGGAAACGTGGTCGGCCAGGTATCGGTCTTGTAGCGCAAGCACCCATCACCCGCCGTCACGAGGTCGGCAAACTGCCTGTGGTGCCATTGGGCCTGGCAAGCGCCCGCGACCCGCTCCGGCTGCTGCGCGTGGATTCCCCAATCCATTCGGTCAACGTAGTTGTCGTTGTAGTCAACGGCCACGCCACCACCGAACATTTGACAAGGCGCAGTGACGCTCATGTAATCGACCGAAGTAATGCTGGCCGCCTCAAAATTGGTTGCGGTGTCCCATACGCTGATTTCCACACCCATCGACCAATACCCCCACCCGCCGACCGTATAGTTCTCTTTCCACGCATGGAAACCGAGTCGACCGTTGCGGATGCGGTATTCCACATACGACCCATCGTCTGTAGCCCACCGCTCAGCGTCGTGTACGATGCCCGTCATTTTCAAGGCCGGCGCGTCGAAAACAACTGCTCCGTTACCAGCGCCGCCCGCTCGGCGCAGCGGATTTACCGATGGACGTCCCGCCAGAAGATCGATCGTCTGGCTACCGATGACGAGCGTTCCAGCGGCGGACGAGATGGCGTCTAGTCCGGGATCGCCGAAAGTTACGGCACGGGTACCATCGGCCGAACGACGCACATATTTGCCTTGGCGGGAAAGAAACCCACCCACGCCTCCACGCTCCGCCTTCCCGCCTAGCACCTCAACGAGGTAGGCGTCGAGTTCGTCTTGGGTGGCGAACGAGTGTCGGTCGGGCTGAATTACCGCGCCGCGTGTTACGAACTCGGCCTCGCCGTCCTGCCGGATGGTCCTGACCTGGCGCAGAGTAGGGAGATCTTGGGTGGGCATCTGGGGAACCCCACATTTGAAAGCAAGTTTTCCAATTTAACCGGTCTTTGTTAGCCTAGAAGTAGGGAGGATGCTGTGATGCGCGTCACAATGCGACCAAATGCTGCGACGCCTGGCACAAGCTCGTCGATCAGCCCTGGAGAAATCATGTCCATCGGACTGCGCGAAAGGGTCCGCGGGTTCTGATCAGCGAGTTCTTGGTATGGGCGGAACTTTTCTCTTCGGTCCTTTAGGCTTTCGGGTGCGCTCGGCGAAAAGCGTGCTGTACGCGGACTTTCAGCGACCGCGGAGAGCCCTCGACGAGGGCGCCTGAGCCCTTCCGCAGGGTCGACGAGAGCGAGGAGCTGAGGCGAATTCTCGGCGAACAAAGAGGCGTGCGCTAAAGGCGTCTACCCGTCAGGCAACGTCGCCTATGGCGGAAAGCGAGCCTACCGGCGTCGCCCGGGAAGGCCCGCTCTCCCCCCTTAGGGAGCCTTCCGGTTCCGACGCCACGCTCCAATTTCGTCCCCAACCCGAGCCTCCACGGTCTGGCGTGCTTCGCCCCTGCCACCCAAGCCGGATGCCTGCACGCCTCAATAAAGACCGGAAGCGGCAAGCAAGCGGCCCGAGCCCCGGCTTTCAAATGGGTCAATACCGCGTTGGGCCATCTCAAAGCCGCCCTCGTCGGGACCTGCCGAGCCGTGCACGAAAAACACGTCGCTCGATATCTCGCGGAGTTCGAATATCAATTCAATCGCCGATACGATCTGAAAAACCATCATCCCCCGCCTCGCATTCGTTACGCTGAGGACCGCCCCGATGCCTTACCGCTTGCGAAGACTGGCTGACGTTGCCGCGTAATCTGATAGTTTTAAGCTCAATTCGCGTTAGATTGAGATCATCATTTGGGCTCCTCCGCCGATGGCGGCATTGAGGCATGCTCGGGGCGTGGGATTGTGCTTGAGGCCGGCGAGGTGGAACCACCTGAGGTAGCTGTCGAGGTATTTTGTGGCAATGCCGCGACGGGGGCGCAGGAAGGTTTTGAGGCTCTCATGGCGACTGTTGACGGTCTGGATGTGTAATTCGCCGCGGACGCGTTCACCTTTCGACTGGTTGAGCGCTTCATGGCTGACGCCGAGGGCGGCGGCGCAAGGCGGGTAGACGTTATTGCCGTCGGTGACGAGCAAGGTGTCCTTACCCAGAATGGGCGCGAGCACCGGCTTGATGGTCTGGGCGGTCACGGCCGAGAGGACGGCGCTGATGGTGGCGCCGCTCCGGTCGGCGGCCACCAGGATCGGCGTCTGTTCGTCCGAAAGGCCGCGCTTGGCTGCTTTTCCGCCCCGCCTGCGAGCCTTGCGACCGAGGCGACGCTCGCCCTTACAGCTTGATAATATATAGGTTTCGTCGACTTCGACGATGCCGCTCAACAGGCGCGTGGGGTTCTTGGCGGCGCGCAGGAAGCGATGTCGCCAGCGGAACGCCGTGCTCACCGCCACCCCGCACCGCTCGGCCGAGGCGGCCACCGTCTCGCCCTCGCTCAACGACTAACCAAAATCAAGCCAGCGTTCCTTCTTGCGCAATCGGGCCAGCGGCGTTCCGGTCAGCGCATTGAAGCTTCTGCGGCAATCCTTGCAGCGGAAACGGCGCAGGCCGTCGGTTCGGCCCCCGCCCACCGACGCCCCGCCGCAGTGCGGACAGCGCCGCGCCTCGCCCAAGCGCTCCTCGATCGCCGCCGCCACCGCCCTCTGGGCTGCCGGCCGGCCAGCACCGCCTCGAGCTCCTGGCGCTGCTTTGCCGTCAGACCGTCGATCTCCGCCAGCCACGCTCGAAACATCCCCTGATCCATCGCTATCCCCTGTCAATCCATAATAAATCGTAGCACAAACAGGCCACCTCAATCTAACGCTAATTGAGCCTAGTTTTAAGTGGCGCTTCTCTAACGCTGGCGAGGCCTCGACCCCGCGCTGTCATGGCCGGGCTTGTCCGGACAAGCCCGGCCATGACGCCTTTGCGGCTTTTGCCCAGCGCCCCGTTTTTTGGCGACCAACGGATAACGCCATAAGCGCCTTTCAAATCGACCCGGCTGCGGCGCGCCTCACTCCGCCGCGGCGAGGCGCGGCCTGGGGTGCGTGAGCGTCAGGACGAGCGCGGCGCCGATCACGCAGGCGACGCCCGCGACGTAGAGCGCGGGAATATATGTCGAGAGCTCGGTGCGCGACGCGCCCGCCCCGAACGCCGCCGTCGCCGCGCCGAGCTGGTGGGCGGCGAAGATCCAGCCGAACGTCAGGTTCGAGCGTTCTGCGCCGAACCGCTCGGCGGTCAGCCGCACGGTGGGCGGAACGGTCGCGACCCAGTCGAGACCGTAGAAAACGGCGAAGGCCGACAGGCCGACGAGCGAAAAGTCGGTGAACGGCAGCGCGACCAGCGACAGTCCGCGCAAGCCATAATAGACGAACAGAAGCCAGCGGTTGTCGTACCGGTCGGAGAGCCAGCCCGACGCCAGCGTGCCGACGAAATCGAACATGCCGATCACGGCCAGCGCGCCCGCAGCGCTCACCGGGGCCACTCCATAGTCGCCGCAGAGCGCGATCCAGTGGGTTTGAATGAGGCCGTTGGTCGAAAGACCGCAGACATAGAACGTCGCGAACAACACCCAGAACGTCCGGCTCGCGCGCGCTTCCGAGAGCGCGCGCAGCGGCGATGAGAGGAGCGCGCCGAAGGCGGGATTCTGCTTCGGCGGCGGCTCGATCGCGCGCCTGCCGTAAGGCGCAAGACCGACGTCAAAGGGCCGGTCGCGCAGCGCCAGCAATGCGATCGCTCCGGCGACGAGCAGCATGACGGCGACGAACGCCAGGGCGGTTCGCCACCCATGGTCTTGGGTGAGTTTCGCGAGAAGCGGCAGAAAGACGAGTTGGCCGGTCGCATTGCTGGCCGTCAGCATGCCGACGACGAGGCCGCGCCGTTCGGCGAACCAGCGCGTCGCGACCGTGGCGCCGAGCACCAGCGCAACCATTCCCGTGCCGAAGCCGACGACCACGCCCCAGAGCGCGATGAGCTGCCAGATCTGGGTCATCGCCAGCGAGGCGAGGATGGCGCCGGCGATAATCGGGATCGCCGCGGTGACGACCCGGCGCAGCCCGTAACGGTTAAGCAGGGCGGCGGCGAACGGCGCCATCAACCCGAACAGCGCCAGACGCAGAGCGAGCGCGACGGAAATATCCGCGGCGCTCCATCCGAATTCCTTTTCCAAAGGCTCGATGATGACGCCGGGGGCGCCCATCGCTCCCGCTGTCGCCAGCATGACGAGAAACGTCGCTCCCGCCACGACCCAGCCGTAGTGGACGTCCTTTGCCGCGAGCCGGACGGCGAGCCGATTGGAAAGCGACAGCGCCGCCGGCTGCTGGGGTCCGACGGATATCCGAAAGACACGATGAGTGGACGCTGTCATCGGGTATCCTTTTTCGGGCGATCACGCGCATCCGGCAAAGACATCAGAGCCTATCGGCGAGCGCTCGCAGGCTGCGGGCGCCGTCCGCCCCAAGAGCAATCTCGATGCGGCGCTGCGCCTCTTCCCATAGAGGTGCAGCGCGCCGCAGCGCTTCGACGCCGGCGGGCGCCAGCGTCACGGCCGCCTCGCGCTGGTCCTCGGCGGCGGCCAGCCGGACGAGGCCAAGCCGCTCGAGCACCTTCACATTGCGTCCAATCGTCGAGCGGTCGAGATCGGCGAGGCGGCCGAGTTCGGTCAGCGACACCGGCTCCGTGCGCTCGACCCGCCGCAACAGGGCGAATTGCGCGACATTGATTCCGACCGGCGCAAGCGCCGCGTCATAGAGCGCCGTCGTCTTTCGGGCGGCGGCGCGAAGGGATGAGCAGTAGCAAACCGACGCCATTTGCGGGTATATACCCGCAACGCGGCACAAAGACAATCCCCGCGGTGGGTGGCCCGCTTGCAAACGGCCGACCGAGCCGCAGTTCGGTCAGTTTGCGGCGCGTCCCACCCTGTCCAGCGTCGCGAACTCCTCGTCCGTCAGCTTGATCGCCGCCGCGCCGACGTTCTCCTCGAGATGCGCAACCTTGCCGGTGCCGGGAATTGGCAGCATGACCGGGCTGCGAGCGAGCAGCCAAGCGAGCGCGATCTGGCCCGGGCTCGACTTGTGCTGGCGGGCGATCTCGTCAAGCGCCGAGCCTTCGCGCGCCAGTTCGCCCGCGTTCAGCGGGTACCAGGGGATGAAGCCGACCCCGTGCTTCTCGCAGTAATCGAGCACGGCCTCGCTCTTCCGGTCAGCGAGATTGTACTGGTTCTGCACCGTGGCGACAGGAAAGTATTTCGCCGCCGCCTCGATCTCCGCGACGCCGACCTCCGAAAGCCCGGCGCAACGGATCACCCTGTCCCGGATCAGCGTCTTGATCGCGTCGAACTGCTCGTTCGCCGGCACTTTCGAATCGATGCGGTGCAGTTGCCAGAGATCGATCGCCTCGACCCCGAGCCGCCAGCGGCTCTTGTGCGCCTGTTGGATGAGATATTCGGGCCGGCCGAGCGAAATCCATTGGTTCGGGCCGGTGCGCGCAAGCCCGCTTTTGGTGGCGACATGGATATTTCCGTAGGGGTGGAGCGCCTCGCGGATCAGCTCTTCGGAAAAATCGGGACCATAAGAATTGGCGGTGTCGATAAAGTCGACGCCGAGCTCCGGCAGGCGTCGCAGCGTCCTCAACGCCTCGGCCCGGTTTTCCGGCGGTCCCCAGATCCCTCGCCCGACGATCCGCATGGCGCCGAAGCCGAGACGGTTGACCTCGAACGCGCCGCCGACGCGGAATCGCCCCGATTGAGAAGCATCGATCATGAAGAATCCTCGCGAATGTGGAGCCGCTCAGGGCCAGCGCGCCTCGGGCGGCATTGACGAAAGAATGGACGCGACGTTGCCGCCGGTCTTCAGGCCGAAAATCGTACCTCGGTCGTAGAGCAGATTGAACTCGACGTAACGTCCGCGGCGGATGAGTTGTTCCTCACGCTCGGTCTCGCTCCAGGCTTGCGAGGCGTTCCGCCGCACGATCTCCGAATAGCTGGCAATGAAGCTGTCGCCGACGTCGCGCACGAAAGCGAAGTCCGCGTCGAAGGCCGAATTGTCGGCGTCGCCGGCGCTGTTGAGCCAGTCGAAGAATATGCCGCCGATTCCGCGGGGCTCGTTGCGGTGCTTGAGAAAGAAATACTCGTCGCACCAGGCGCGGAAGCGCTCCCCGTCGGCGACCTCTGCATGGCGTTCGCAGGCGGCCTGCATCGCCGCGTGGAAGGCGACCGCGTCCGGATCGCTTTGCCCGCGTCGCGCGTCCAGCGTCGGCGTCAGATCGGCGCCGCCGCCGAACCAGGTCTTTGTCGTGCGCACGAGCCTCACATTCATATGCGCCGTCGGCACATGCGGGCTCCACGGATGGGCGATGACCGAAACGCCGGCCGCCCAGAAGCGCGGGTCTTCCGCGGCGCCCGGTATTTGGGCGGCGAACTCCTGCGGGAAGGCGCCGTAGACGGTGGAGCGATGCGCGCCGAGCTTTTCGAACAGACGCCCGCGCAAGATCGCCATGCGCCCGCCGCCCCCGGGCGCCCCACTTGCGTCGGTGCGCGCCCATGGCTCGATCGCGAAGCGGCCGGGCTCGCGGACGATCGGAGCGCCGGCGAACGCGTCCTCGAGCGCCTCCATCGCCGCCACGATCCGCGCCTGCAGTGTTTCGAGCCAGCTCGCGACCAGGGAAAGGCGCGGGTCGTCGCGCGCCGGATCGCCGATCCCGCTCATCGCCCGCGCACCCGCGCGACGAGATGCTCCACATGCTCGATCGGGGTTTCGGGGAGGATGCCATGGCCGAGGTTGAAAATGTGAGCTCGCCCAGCGAAGCCCTCGAGCACGCGATCAATTGCCTCGTCGAGCCCGTCGCCGCCCGCGACCAGCGCGAGCGGGTCGAGATTGCCTTGCAGGGCGATCTCGGCGGGCAGGGCGGCGAGGGCCGCGGCCGGCTCGACTGCGGTATCGAGGCCGACCGCGGCGACGCCCTTCATGCCGGCGAATTTGTCGAGCTGCGTCGCCGCGCCGCGCGGAAAAGCGATGATTTGCGCGTCCGGCGCCTTCGCGCGCACGTTTGCAATCAGCGAAGCGACCGGGCCGACGCACCAGCGCTCGAACTCCGCCGGCGGCAGGACGCCCGCCCAGGAATCGAAGATCTGCACCGCTTCCGCCCCGGCCGCCAGCTGACGCAGAAGATATTCGGCCGACGCGTCGACAAGGCGGTCGATCAGGGCGGAAAACAGCCGCGGCTGCCGGTAGGCAAAAAGGCGCGCCGGCGTCTGGTCCGGAGTTGCTTGCCCGGCGACCATATAGCTCGCGACCGTCCAGGGCGCGCCGCAAAAGCCGATCAGCGCAACATCGCGAGGAAGGATTGTCTTGAGCCGGTCGAGAGTCTCGAACACGGGCGCGAGCTTCGTCCAGTCGGGCTCTTCGCGAAGCCGCGCCAGACCGGCCGCGTTCTCGACCGGAGCGAGTCGCGGACCTTCGCCGGTCTCGAAGGCGACGCTCTGTCCGAGCGCGTCCGGGACCACGAGAATATCGGAAAACAGGATCGCCGCATCGAAGCCGAAGCGGCGGATCGGCTGCAGGGTCGCTTCGACAGTGAAGGCGGGCGTATAGCAAAAATCGAGAAAGGTGGCGGCGCGGGCGCGAATCTTGCGGTATTCGGGAAGATACCGGCCTGCCTGGCGCATGAGCCAGATTGGCGGCCTCGGCTGGCGCTCACCGGCGAGCGCGGCGAGGAAGGGCTTTCGGGGCTGAGTTGACTTCACGACAGGCCCTCATCCGGCCGCGCTTCGCGCGTCCACCTTCTCCCGCCTTGCGGGAGAAGGATAGCGCCCCCTCTCCCGCTCGCGGGAGAGGGTCGGGGTGAGGGGGAGCCGCGCATGAATGACGCCTAGCGCGAACGCCTGCGCCGGGGCAAGCCGCCGCCTATTCCGCCGCGCGCTTCATTTCAGGATAGACGCAATGCGCCGGGTCTTTCGCTGCGGGGCGCAGCGGGATGACCTTGGCCTCCTCGAAGCGCAGGCCGAGCGTCTTCCATACATCGACCAGCGATTCGACGAGGTCGGCGACCTGCGCCTCGCTGTGCGCCGGCGTCGGCGTGATGCGCAGGCGCTCGGTCCCCTTAGCCACGGTCGGATAGTTGATCGGCTGAATGTAGATTGCGTGCCGCTCGAGCAGGAGCTTGCTCGCCGCCCGGCACTTCTGCGCGTCGCCAACGAACAGCGGCACGATATGCGACGGATTGTCCATCACCGGCAGGCCAGCCGCCCGAAGCGCATGCTTGACCAGCTTGGCCATCGCCTGGTGCCGTTCGCGCTCGGCGTTCGAACGCTTGAGGTGCTTCACCGCCGCCGCGGCGCTGGCGGCGACGCTCGGCGGCATCGTCGAGGTGAAGATGAACTGAGGCGCGTAGCTGCGCACGGCGTCGACCACCGCCGCGCTCGCCGCAATATAGCCGCCGAGCGAGCCAAAGCCCTTGGCGAGCGTGCCCTCGATGACGTCGATGCGGTGCGCGAGCCCCTCGCGCTCGCTCAAACCCCCGCCGCGGGGCCCATAGAGGCCGACCGCATGGACCTCGTCGATGTAGGTCATGGCGTTGTATTTCTCGGCGAGCTCGACGATCTCGGCGATCGGCGCGATGTCGCCGTCCATCGAATAGAGGCTCTCGAACACGACGAGCTTGGCCCGCTCGACCGGTTCGGCGGCGAGCAACTCCTCGAGATGGGCGACGTCGTTGTGGCGCCAGACCTTCTTCGCGCAGCCCGAGCGCCTGACCCCTTCGATCATCGAATTGTGGTTGAGCGCGTCGGACAGGATGAGGCAGTCCGGCAATAGGCTCGCGATGGTCGAGATGCCGGCGAGATTGGAGATCCAGCCCGAGGTGAAGACGAGGGCGGCGGCCTTGCCGTGCAGGTCGGCGAGCTCCGCCTCGAGCCGCACGATCGGATGATGCGTGCCGGAGATGTTGCGGGTTCCGCCGGCGCCGGCGCCGTGGGCCCGGGCGGCGCGGACCGAGGCCTCGATCACCTCCGGGTGGCCGCCCATGCCGAGATAATCGTTCGAGCACCACACGGTGACCTCGCGCGGCGCGTCCTCTTCGCCCCCGGGACGCCACATCGCCATCGGGAACCGGCTCGCGTCGCGCTCGAGGTTGGCGAAAATGCGATAGCGCTCTTCCGCCTTCAGTCGGGTGATCGCGTCCTCGAAGCGCCGCTCGTAGTCCATCATCCGCCCTTGTTTCGCCCCGTCTCGTCGCCTCCGAAGGCCAATTCCTTCGCTAATGGGCCATGGCCGTCTTGTCCAGAGCCGGAATTGGAGGGCGGACGCGGCGCATTGTCTCACTTCCCTGCGGCCCAACGAAGCAAAAATTCCGCCCCATTCAATTATTCCGCTTGTTTGGCGAAAAAGCGGAGACCTCAGTAGACCCGGCGAAATATGAGCTCCGTCTATACCATCGGGCATTCGACCCACGCGATCAAGACTTTCGGGCGGAGCGCTCGTCTATCCAGCGAACGGAAACGCCGAACGGCCGCCGGAGATGGTTCCGGCGGCCGACGCAATGCCTCAAGCGGCGACCTTCATCCTCGATGCTTGGTAAATTTCGTCGATCGCCTCGGCCAGCGCCTTGTCGAACTCGGCCTCGCTCATTGACCGTTTCAGGCCCTCGGTTAATGCTCGCGAAAAGCTCGCGATCATCCTGTGATTTTGGGCGAGCCGCCGGCAGGCTTCGGCGCGGGTGTAGCCGCCCGAAAGCGCCACGACGCGCAGCACCCGCTTGTCCTCGATCAGCGGCGCGTAGAAGTCCGGAACTTCGGGCAGCGTCAGCTTGAACATCACCTGGCGGCCAGCCGGCAGGGCGGCGAGCCCTTTGGTCAGCTCGCCGAGCAGGATTGTCTCCGCCTCCTTCTTGTCCGTCGCCTTGATCGACACCTCGGGCTCGAGGATCGGCATCAGGCCGTGTTTGGCGATCTGCTCGCCGATCTCGAACTGCTGCCTGGCGATCGCCGCAATGCCTCCCTTGGAGGCATGGTTGATGACCGAGCGCATCTTGGTGCCGAAAATGCCGCGCTTGGTCGCCCGGGCGAGGAGCGCCTCGAGATCGGGCATCGGCTTCATCAGCCTGACGCCGTCCTTTTCCTCTTCGAGCCCCTTATCGACTTTCAGGAACGGGACCACGCTCCGATCCTCCCACAGGAACGTCGGAACCGCCTTTCCTTTCGCCTCGCCGTCCATCGTGCGCTCGAACAGGATGGCCCCGATCACCTTGTCTCCGCTGAAGGCGGGCGCAGTCATCATCCGCACGCGAAACTCATGCATCAACCGGAACATCTCTGCGTCGCCGCTATATTCGCTGTCCGGGATGCCGTAGAGGCGCAAGGCGCCCGGGGTCGATCCTCCGCTCTGGTCGAGCGCGGCGATGAAGCCGTCCTTGCTCGCCATCTGCACCGTCATCTTGTCATTGGCCATGCTGGTGATCCTCTTCAAAGCCGAACGCCCCGACTGCGTCCCGGGGCGAAGCCGCCGGGGGCGAAGCCGCCGAGCGCGCGACGGCATCTATCAGCGCAAAGCCGAACGCCGTCATTGACCCGCGTCAATCGCGGCGCAGTCTATCACCGGTGCGACGGCTGTCACGCGGGCGCCAACTCAAATGGGCGCCCGAACGGCGCCGAGGCCAAGCGGATGCAGCGCCGAGGCCAAGCCAGGGCCAACTTTTAGCAACATTCCGCCATTGCCGTTTCTAGCGTTTTCAAGGCGTTAGAGCGCACTGGCTTTAAAAAACGGTCGACCGGCGGCTTTTTCTTCACTGTGGCGAACACGAATATTTATAAGAACGATTTCTGATTTTGGCGAGACAAATCTATCCGGCGCCGACCCTGAGGAGACTGTCGCCGGCGTGGCGCCAAAGTGCAAAGGGCATGGCGAGGGGCGGATCGATCGCGGGCGCCGACGGAAAGCCGAAGCGGCCTCTCTGAACCGGAAAACAGGGGAGCGAACCGACGGAGCAGGGAACTTATTCCGCCGAACAGGGAGCGGACGCGCCTCGTTCGCGGAACCCAGCAATGCGCCCCCGACGATCGACACGCCTTATCGGCCCGGCGCGGCTTCCGCGAATCTCCGCACCTCGCGATAGCGTCGCACCGCGGCGCGGGCCGCTTCGTCGCGGTTCAGAAGGTCGAACGTTTCGTCGTCCTCCTCGCTCGCCGGGGTCAGCGCCTTGTCGGTATAGGCGAAACGCTGCGGGTCGGCGGCGATGCGCTTGCCGATGGCGTCGAACGCCATGAACTCCCGCGCGATCGCCACCGTTTTTGCCGCCGTTTCCCACCAGAAGCGTGGGTAGAACACGAGCGGGTTTCCCGCTTCAGCCCCGGGCGGCGGTCCCGCCTGTGCTTGAGCCGCAGGAGCCCGCCGTCCATCGGATGCACGCCCTCGCGCGCGACGCAGTGACGGAAGAAGACGAGGCCTTCGAGGGTTCGCCGGTAGACCAGCCCGAACGCCTCGCCCCGGCGCATGACAGTCTCGAAATGTTCGGGCGTGTAGAAGGCTTCCCAGGCCTTTCGGTGGACGTCGTCCCATTGCGCCCTCGACATGGTCGCGTGACGCGCGACGGCATGGGAGAGGTCATATTTGTTGAGGTCCGGGTCCATCCAGCCGCCTTCGGCCGCAAGTTTCTGGTGATCTTCGGAGCCCGGCAGCGGCGTCAGATACATGAATTCGATGAGGTCGACGGGCAACTCCCGCTTGATGATCTCGATGTCGCTGAGGATCGATTCCGGCGTGTCGTTGGGAAAGCCGAGGATGTAGCCCGCCATGGTGAGGATCCGCGCCTGCTTGGCGGCGAGAAACAACGCGCGGTATTCGGCGATCTTGTTCTGCCGCTTCTTCATCGCGATCAGCGTCTCGGGATTGATGTTCTCGAGGCCGACGAACATGTTGAACACGTTGGCGCGGCGGCACTTGTCGATGAAGTTCGGAATCTTGTGGCACTGGGTGTCGACCTGGATGGTGAGCCGGATCGGCTCGATCCCCTCGACCTCGCGCAGGTGGATGACCCGGTCGAGAATCGCCTCCCAGTCCTTGTTGCGGGCGAAATTGTCGTCGGTGATGAAGAAGCGATAGATGCCCTGGGCGACGTTGCGGCAGATGATCTGCTCGATGTCGTCCGGCGAGCGCCGGCGCGATTTTTTGCCCTGAACGTTCCCAGCGCGTCGCTGCGGCGGCTAGAAAGCTAGACGAACTGCGGCGCGTCTGGCTCAACCCGCCCGATCTCGTCGATATCGTACCCGAAATCACCCCGACAGCCGCACCGGGCGAGGCGCCGAGGCGCTATCCCGATCGGATCATGCCGAAGACGGCCGAGGCGGCGGTCAAGCTCAAGGAACGGACGCTGACCAACCTCTACAATCAGCGACCGCGCTGGCTCGCCGACGCGCACGACGCGCTCGACCGCGCCGTCGCCGCCGCCTACGGCTGGCCGGAGGACATCGCCACGATGACGCCCTCGCCAAGCTTCTCGCCCTCAACCTCGAGCGGGCGAAGGTGCAGTAGCCTATGTGCTGCCTCCGTCCCTGTACTAGCGGATAAATAGAACGGAACGGGCCCGGCGAACGTTTCAATAGTTTGCCGGGGCGCGCTCGGAGGCGAGAGTTCAAATTAATTCTGGTCTGGCGGCGGTAGCTTGAATTGTAATTCGAGAGCTTCTGAAGCAATATTTTCACAAATAACGGAGAGACGAAATTCAACCATCGTTCCAGGGCTATCAAAAGGAAGCACTAACGGTATATAGGGCCGCGTTTCAAATGTCCCCGCCGGAAATGAGAATGAGTTCTTGTAAAGGAGCACGTAAAAAGGAACTTGTTTGTCGTTTATCCATCCCTCAAAATTGCAGTTGCGAGCTCCCTCTATACCAACTTTCCGAATTACAGCGATGATGCCTAGTTGGGGGTGGCTTATTGCGTTGTCCCAGGTTCGTCCATGTTTAGTGGCGGCCCCATCGTCGCGTCGTGATTTTGGCCCTCGGTTTGGGCGCCGCCCGCGCCGTCCTGACGCATTCCGACCAGTGTCTTTCTGTGGCGCGGCGCGCGACTGGGCGTCGTCTCTCCCTTCCGGGGATTGGGTCGGCCGACAATATCCCAGTAACTCGACGGCGCGTGACGCGCCGCGAGGCCGAGCACTGTTTCGAATGACGCATGCCGGTAGAAGCGGCGATCGTAGCGGAAAACAAATTCGTTGAGATAGGTGTCGACATGTTTGCGGCGCAGGCCGTGATACGTGCCCAGTCCCCACCGCTTCATCAGCGAGAAGACCCGGTGAATCCAGGGCAACACCACATGTCCGGCCATCCTACCGACCACGCGCGGATCGTGCCGATAATCGGTCAAGCCAGGATAGGATGAATGGCCGTCAGTCAGCACCGTGGTGCCGGGCTTTACGTTGGCCCGCACGAAAGCTTCGAGCGAGGCCGCGGAATTGTCCGCTATTGTAGCCAGGCGGATGCGGCCAGAACGCGTATCGAGATATTTGGCGTGTTTGCGGCGCGGCTTGGCCTGATTGGTGTCGCGTTCGATCACCTCGACGGCCCCGATGACGAGGATTTTGCCAGCATTGCCGGTTTCGAAGAATGTGCCCCCTTCGCGAAAGGGGATTTCCGCTTGATCGACTTCAACCACCCCTTCGAGAGGTTCCCGGTCTGGGTCGACCCATCGATCGCCGCAGCTTCTGCGCCAGCAGCCAAGCCGTCCTGTAGGTGAGGCCGAGTTGATCCTCCAGTTGCCGCGCCGATATGCCGTTTGAATGGGTCGACATCAAATGCGCGGCCCAGAACCATGCCGTTAACGGAAGCCTGAATTCCATCCGGCCAGCGCCGTTCGAACAAGAAGGCCGCGCAGCTCGCCTCGTCAGGAAACGCCGACTGAAATTCGGTGAGCGAACGCGCCCCTCGCCATAGCGTATTCCTCTTGAGTCCCATCGCGGGCTTCAACAAGGGTTGGATACCACATTTAGGCAAACCTGGGACAACGCAATAAGCCTCAGTTGGGGGTGTCCTTCGACATACACAACATCTGGAATTAAACGAGGGTTCTCGCCTTTGCTTAAGCTAACGCTCAACGGCTCCGACTGCGCCAAGCCAAAGAAATCCTCGATTGTCTTTACGTTTATTACTAGACCGGCGGCGCCTGCAATAAAGCCACAAACAGCCAAGGCAATAGCAACTAGCTTTGCGTTCCAGCCACCGCCCTTTGTGGCGATTGGGCGCCCGTCGAGTGGAGTGATCATCGTAAAGTACGACCCGATCCCGAGGCCCAATTACGCGCA
Organism: uncultured Alphaproteobacteria bacterium; assembly: GCA_963835885.1. GTDB lineage: Bacteria > Pseudomonadota > Alphaproteobacteria > Rhizobiales > Beijerinckiaceae > Roseiarcus. The sequence continues at coordinate 26,149 of CAWIHF010000032.1, read as the reverse complement.
TAAGGCCGCGCGAGGCCGCCACTGTTTCGACAGCCTACACCGGGTTTCCGTGTTTAGGAACCAAACGTTTGATTCTACCCAGGCGTTCTCGCTGGCCGAAATGACAGGCTCACGCGGTTCCGCTAGTCTTCCCGCATGACAGTGAGGCGCGAGAAATCGGTCGCTGACGATCTTGACGTCGCGGCTTACACGCTTGCCGAGGCCGCCAGGTACGCCCGGTTGCCGGCGGCGACGTTGCGAGCCTGGGCGCTCGGCCGCCAATATCCAACAAGCGCTGGAGGGGGCCACTTTCCCCCGTTGATCCGACCCGCTTCGCGGGAGCCGCCTTTGCTTTCTTTCTCGAACCTGATCGAAGCGCATGTTCTGCGGTCGCTGAGGACCGAGCACGGGGTCTCGGTCAAGGCCCTGCGAAGCGCTCTCGCTTACGCGGAAAAGGCGCTTCACATCGAACGACTCCTCCTCCGGCCTGAATTACGTGCAGACGCAGGAAAATTGTTCCTCGACCGCTACGGCGAACTTATTGACCTTTCGGCGTCCGGCCAGCTCGCGATGCGCCGGGTCCTCGAAGAGCACCTCAGGCGAGTCGAATGGGATGCGTCCAGATTTCCCGCACGACTCTATCCCTTTGTCTCCGCCGTCGCGCCGAGCGAGGAACGAGTGATCGCCATTGATCCGCGCATCGCTTTCGGCAGGCCTATGTTGCTTCGGAGGGGCGTATCCACCTCAGCCATCGCCGACCGGATCGACGCGGGAGAGACCGTCGAGGATATTGCGGCGGACTATGATCTCGGCCCGGCGGAAATCGAACAGGCTGTCCTCTATGAGCGGGCGGCTTGAGCCTCGTCTACTTTACCGATCGCGATCTCGGAAAGCGCTTTCCCGAGATTCTCAGAGCGAGCGGTCTGACTGTCGAACGGCACACGGATCACTTCGCGCCGGACGCCCCGGATGAAATTTGGCTTGAAGCGGTCGGCAAACACGGCTGGATCGCGCTCACTCATGATCGTCGGATTCGCTATAAACCGAACGAGCGCGATGCTGTTATGCGGCACGGCGTTGCGTTGATGGTGATTGTCGGCGTGGCGTCCTATCCAGACCTCGCCTACGCGTTTATCGCGACCTGCCCCGTGTCGAAAGTTTTCTCGCTCGGCACAAGCCGCCGTTCATCGCCAAGGTCTATAGGCCGACGCCGAATGAAGCTTCTGATGGCGCGACTGCGGGAAGAGTTCGAGCTTTGGTATCCGCGAAGGTGACAGTCAGCCCGATCTGCGCGCCCAGCGTATCGTCGCGGCGGCGAAGACGCTCGACGAACTGCGGCGCGCTTAGCTCAACCCGCCCGATCTCGTCGATATCGCGCCAAATCACGCCCCACCGCGCCGGGCGAGGCGCCCCGCATCCCTGCCGAAGACGGACCGACGACGCCCTGGCCCGCCTACTCGCGCTCAACCTCGAGCGGGCGAAGGCGCAGTGAGGTGACGCCCCGCTTGCCGAAACTGACGATATTTTCTGTGGGCCTCCGCTGGCCATCTTCCAAGAGACGGTGGCAGCGGAGGCCGCTGGATCGCCGCGCTTCGCTCGCGAAGACGGCCGAGCGCGTCATCGCGCTACGCCGCCACCCCGCCGAGAATCGTGTCGATCACCTGGACCTTCGCCCGCTCAAAGGCCGCATCGTCGAGTGGCCGGCCGCCGTTCAGCGTGGAGATCTCGTGCGCGGCGTTGGCGTATTGCTGGGTCGTCGCCCAGATCATGTAGAACAGCACTTTTGGCTCGATCGGCTTGAGCTTGCCGGCGGCGATCCAGCGTTTGACCGCCCGCTCGCGCAAGGCGACCCAATCGCTCAGTGTGGTGTCGAGAAAATCCTGGATGATCGGCGCGCCGCGCATGATCTCGGCCGACCAGATGCGGGAAGCGAGCGGCATTTCCCGCGAAAGATCCATTTTCGCGCCGATATATGCGGAGAGCGCCTCGCGCGGGTCCTCGCTCAGGTCGAACGAGGCGGCGGCGGCGAGCCAGGCGGTCAGCACCCGCTCGACCACGGCGCGATAGAGCGCCTCCTTGGTGGGAAAGTAATAGTGCAGGTTCGCCTTCGGCACGCCGGCGCGCTTGGCGATCGCCGCGGTCGTCGCGGCGGAGAATCCCTCATCGGCGAAGATCGCCTCGGCCGCTTCGAGCAGTGCCCGTTCGTTCTCCGCGCGGACGCTCGGCCTGCGCTTTCGCGGCGCCGTCCGCTCCTTCGAAATGCTGTCGATCATCCCCTCCGCGGTGGCGGAAACCTGCGCTCCCCGGCGCCGAAACGATGGGCGTTTCGCCCAAGGTTACGTCATTTGACCATTTGGTCAAACCTATAATAGCGTCCGCCACTCTCAGGAGAGGTGTGTATGGCGGATCTGTCCAATGTGCGCGTCGACGGGGCAAGGCTCTGGGATTCGCTCATGGAGATGGCCAAGATCGGCGCGACGCGCAAGGGGGGGTGCAAGCGGCTGACCCTGACCGACCTCGACAAGCAGGGGCGCGAGCTGTTCCGGTACTGGTGCGAGGCGGCCGGCTGTGCGGTCGAGGTCGACGAGATGGGCAACATGTTCGCCCGCCGCACAGGCGAGGACGATACGCTTGCCCCGGTCATGATGGGCAGCCATCTCGACACCCAGCCGACCGGCGGCAAATTCGACGGGGTGCTCGGCGTGCTCGGCGCGCTCGAAGTGGTGCGCTCGCTGAACGACCTCAAGATCAAGACCCGCCGTCCGATCGAGGTCGCCAACTGGACCAACGAAGAAGGCTCGCGCTACGCGCCGGCGATGATCTCGTCCGGCGTCTTCGCCGGCGCCTACACCAAGGAGTTCGCCTATTCCAGGCTCGACGCCGAGGGGAAGAGGCTCGGCGACGAGCTCGCGCGCATCGGCTTCAAGGGTGAGCAGCCGGTCGGCGGTCGGCCGGTGCACGCCTTCTTCGAACTGCATATCGAGCAGGGGCCGATCCTCGAGGACGAGAATTTCGACGTCGGCGTCGTCACCCACGGGCAGGGCCAGCGCTGGTATGAAATTCGCTTGACCGGCTTCGAGAGCCACGCCGGCTCGACGCCGATGCCCCGCCGCAAGGACGCCCTCCTCGGCGCCGCGCGGATTGTCGAGCTGGTCAACGCGATCGGCCTCGGGAACGCGCCGCTCGGCGTGTCGACGGTCGGGATGCTGAACCCCTATCCGAATTCGCGCAACGTCATTCCCGGCGAAGTCTTCATGACCGCGGAGTTCCGCCATCCGGTCGACGAGACCCTGAGCGGGATGGATGCGGCCTTACGCGAAGGGGTGCAGACGATCGCCGCGAAGATCGGCCTCGCCGACGACCTCAAGCAGGTCTTCTACTATCCGCCGGTCGCTTTCGATCCCGGCTGCGTCGACGCCGTGCGGCGCGCCGCAAAGCACTTCGGCTACGCGCACCGCAATATCGTCTCCGGCGCCGGGCACGACGCCTGCTACATCGCGCGCGTCGCGCCGACCTCGATGATCTTCACCCCCTGCGTCGGCGGCGTCAGCCACAACGAGAGCGAAGACATCAAGCCGGAATGGTCGACCGCCGGCGCCAACGTCCTCATGCATGCCGTGCTTGAAAAAGCCGAAATCGCTTCGTGACAACCCTGTGCGGCGGCTCAAGACGCCGCCCTCGAAGCCCAAAAGGGAAGAACAGCCATGTCACTCGTCATCAAAGGCGGAACGATCGTCACCGCGGACCGGACCTACAAGGCCGACGTGCTGGTCGAAGGCGAAACCATCAAGGCGATCGGCGAGGACCTGAGGGGCGACAGCTCCCTCGACGCCGCCGACTGCTTCGTCATGCCGGGCGGCGTCGATCCGCACACCCATCTCGACATGCCGTTCATGGGAACCAACTCGGCCGACAATTACGAGAGCGGCACCAAGGCGGCGGTGTCGGGCGGCACGACGATGGTGGTCGACTTCTGCATTCCGAACCGCAACCAGCCGCTGATGGAGGCGTTCGCCGACTGGGACAAGCGCTCCAAGGACGCCGTCGCCGACTATTCGTACCACATGTGCATCACCTACTGGAACGATTCCGGTGCGCGAGGACATGGCCAAGGTGGTCGAGGCCGGCGTGACCACCTTCAAGCATTTCATGGCCTACAAAGGCGCGCTGATGGTCAACGACGAAGAAATGTTCGCCTCCTTCGTCCGCTGCGCGGAGCTTGGCGCGATGCCGCTCGTCCACGCCGAGAATGGCGACCTCGTCGCTGCCCTGCAGCAGCATTATCTGACGAAGGGCGTCACCGGGCCGGAAGGCCATGCCCTGTCGCGTCCGCCGGACGTCGAGGGCGAGGCGGCCAACCGCGCCATCATGCTCGCCGATCAGGCCGGCGTGCCGCTCTATATCGTCCACACCTCCTGCATTCCCGCCCATGAGGCGATCGCGCGGGCGCGAGCGCTGGGAAAACGCGTGTACGGCGAGCCGCTCATCCAGCATCTCGTGCTCGATGAAAGCGAGTACTACGACAAGGACTGGAAGCACGCCGCGCGGCGCGTGATGTCGCCGCCCTTCCGCGACAAGATCCATCAGGACGACCTGTGGAACGGTCTTCGCGCCGGCTCCCTCCAGGTGGTGGCGACCGACCATTGCGCGTTCACCACCAAACAGAAGGAGCTCGGCCTCGGCGACTTCACCAAGATCCCGAACGGCACCGGCGGCCTCGAGGACCGCATGCCGGTCTTGTGGACCTACGGCGTCGAGACGGGACGGCTGACCCCGAACGAGTTCGTCGCGGTGACCTCGACCAACAGCGCAAAAATCCTCAACATGTATCCGCGCAAAGGGGCGATCATCCCCGGCGCCGACGCCGACATCACGGTCTGGGACCCCAAGGCCAACAAGACCATCTCCGCCAAGACCCAGATGTCGGTGATCGACTACAACGTGTTCGAGGGGAAGAAGGTGACCGGCCTTCCGCGCTATACGCTGTCGCGCGGCGACGTCGTGTTCCGCGAAGGCGCCGTTCAGGCCGAACTCGGGCGGGGCAAGTTCATTCGCCGCGAGCCGTTTGCGGCGGACGCGCGGGCCTTGAAGAGGTTCAAGGAGTTCACCGCCGCCGTCGGCGTCGCGCGCTAGGGGAACCCATGGAAATGGGCGTAGCATCGACGCCATCGCCGGTACGAGACGGCGTCGCCAAGGCGCCTGCCGACGACGCGGTGATCGAGATCAGCGGGTCGTCGTTGCGCTTCGACACGCGCGACGGACCGGTCCAGGCGCTCAGCAACGTCAATCTCAAGGTTCGGCGCGGCGAATTCGTCTCCTTCATCGGGCCTTCCGGCTGCGGCAAGACGACCCTGCTGCAGAGCGGTCGCCGATCTCGAGACGCCGAGCAGCGGCGCGATCCGGGTCAACGGCATGAGCCCGAGCGAGGCGCGGGCGAAACGCGCCTACGGCTACGTCTTTCAGGCGCCGGCGCTCTATCCGTGGCGAACGGTTGCGCGCAACATCGCGCTGCCGCTCGAGATCATGGGTTTCGACAAGGCGGAGCGCGAGGCGCGGGTCAAGAAGGGGCTCGATCTCGTCAATCTCGCGGGCTTCGGCAACAAGTTTCCCTGGCAATTGTCGGGCGGCATGCAGCAGCGGGCCTCGATCGCGCGGGCGCTGTCGTTCGACCCCGACCTCCTGCTGATGGACGAGCCGTTCGGCGCGCTCGACGAGATCGTGCGCGACATGCTCAACCAGCAATTGCTGACCCTGTGGGAGGTGACCGGCAAGACGGTGCTGTTCGTCACCCACTCGATTCCCGAGGCGGTGTTTCTTTCGACCCATATCGTCGTCATGTCGCCTCGCCCGGGGCGCATCTTTGACGTCATCGAGTGCAACTTCCCCCGCGATCGGCAGCTCGAAATCCGCGAGACGCCGGAATTCATGGCGATCGCCAACCGCGTCCGGCACGGGCTGCGGCGAGGGACATTCGTATGACGGGTAGCGCTCGCCGCTTCCCCTTGTCCGGCGCTTTGCGCCACCTTCTCCGCCTGGGCGTCGAAGGACGCCCGTCTCTCGACCGGCAATGCGGGAGAAGGGATTTGCCCTCTCTCCCGCTTGCGGGAGAGGGCCGGGGTGAGGGCGAGAACATGAAATCCGCCCTCCCCATCGCGACCGTCATCCTCGCCATCGTCGCGGCCTGGTATGTCGCCGCGGCGCTGATGAACGCGCCGCTGCAGCGCGACCTCTACGCCAACGCCGGGCGCACCGACTATTCGACGCAGGATCTCATCGTCGATTCGCTCAACATGGAGCGGCCGAAGCTGCCGGGACCACACCAGATCGTGGCCGAACTCTGGCGCCTGGTCTTCGCCACCGCGCCGACCTCGAAGCGCAGCCTCGTCTATCACGGCCTGATCACGCTCGAGGAAACGCTGATCGGATTTCTGTTCGGCGCGACGCTCGGCATCGGGCTTGCGGTCCTCATCGTCTCGATGCGCTGGCTCGAGCGCTCGATGATGCCCTGGATCGTCGCCTCGCAGACCGTTCCGATCATCGCGCTCGCGCCGATGATCGTCGTCATCCTCAACCAGTTCGACATCACCGGCATCGCGCCGAAGGCGGCGATCGCCGCCTATCTGTCGTTCTTTCCCGATCACCGTCGGCATGGTCAAGGGCTTCCGCTCGCCCGATCCGCTGCAGCTCGACCTGATGCGCACCTATTCGGCGACGCCGTCCGCAGACGTTCGCTCAAGCTGCGCGCGCCGGCGAGCGCGCCCTTCTTCTTCGCCAGCATGAAGATCGGGGCGGCGGCGGCGCTGGTCGGCGCGGTCGTCGCCGAAGTGACCAAGAGCGAGGACGGCGGCTTGGGCGCGCGCCTGCTCGCGGGCTCCTACTATGGTCAGACGGTGCAGATCTGGGCGGCGCTGTTCGCCGCCGCGGCGCTGTCGGCGGCGCTCGTCGGGATCATCGGCCTCGTCGGCCGCGCCACCGAGCATCGCATGGGCTTCATCCGGTGAACGCGCGCCGCCTCGTCGACCTCGTTCCGCCGCTCGCCTTCGGCCTCGCGGTGCTGGCGCTTGTGGGAGGCCGGCGTCCGGCTCCTGCACGTGCCCGTCGATCATCCTGCCGCCGCCCTCGGCGATCGCGCGTGCGGTTCGTGACCTCCATCCCGACGCTCGCCGCCGACTTCTGGCAGACGATCAAGGGCGTGCTCGCCGGCTACGCCATCGGCTGCGTCTCCGGGGCTCGTCGTCGCGATCCTGGTCGATCGCTCGCAGTTCCTGCAGCGCGGGCTTCTGCCGCTCGGCAACCTCGTCTCCGCGCTGCCGATCGTCGGCATCGCGCCGATCATGGTGATGTGGTTCGGCTTCGACTGGCAGTCGAAGGCGGCGGTCGTCGTCGTGATGACCTTCTTCCCGATGCTGGTGAACACGGTCGCGCGGGCTTGACGAGCGCGAGCGCGATGGAGCGCGACCTGATGAAGACCTACGCCGCGGACTACTGGCAGACGCTGATCGCCCTGCGCCTGCCGGCGGCGCTGCCGTTCATCTTCAACGCGCTGAAGATCAACACGACGCTCGCCATGATCGGGGCGATCGTGGCGGAGTTCTTCGGCACGCCGACGGTCGGCATGGGCTTTCGCATCTCGACCGAGGTCGGCCATCTCGGCATCGACATGGTGTGGGCGACGATCGTCGTCGCCGCGCTCACGGGTTCGCTGTTCTACGCGCTCGTCGCCGGCGTCGAACGCCGCGTGACGTTCTGGCACGCCTCCTATCGGGCGAGGGAGGCTCTGAGCTTTTCGCCGCGCGACGGGTTCACGCGGCGAAGGGGTTGAAGGGGTGGTCGTGGTTCAACCGGAGGATCGAACAACAATGAACAAGTCTCTCACTGCTCATCGTCGGCGCAGCGGCGATCCTCGCCGCGGGCGCCGCGCACGCGGCCGACAAGGTGACGCTGCAGCTGAAATGGGTCACCCAGGCGCAGTTCGCCGGCTATTACGTCGCCAAGGACAAGGGCTTCTACAAGGCGGAAGGGCTCGACGTGACGATCAAGCCGGGCGGGCCCGGACATCGCGCCCGAGCAGGTGATCGCCGGCGGCGGCGCCGACGTCATCGTCGACTGGATGCCCGCCGCGCTCGCCGCCCGCGAGAAGGGCGTGCCGCTGGTCAACATCGCCCAGCCGTTCAAGCACTCGGGCCTCGAGCTCACCTGCCGCGACGACACCGGCATCAAGACCCCGGCCGACCTCAAGGGCCACACGCTCGGCGTCTGGTTCTACGGCAACGAATATCCGTTCCTCAACTGGATGGGCAAGCTCGACCTCAAGACCGACGGCTCGCCCGGACGGCGTCAAGGTGCTCAAGCAGGGCTTCAACGTCGATCCGCTGATCCAGAAGCAGGCCGACTGCATCTCGACCATGACCTACAACGAATACTGGCAGGTGATCGACGCCGGCTACAAGCCCGACGCAGCTCGTCGTCTTCAAATACGAGGACCAGGGCGTCGCGACCCTCGAGGACGGCCTCTACGTGATGCAGGACAAGCTCAAGGATCCGGCCTTCGTCGACAAGATGGCGCGCTTCGTCAAGGCCTCGATGAAGGGCTGGGACTATGCCCGCGCCCATCCCGACGAGGCGGTCAAGATCGTGCTCGACAACGACGCGACCGGCGCCCAGACCGAGCACCACCAGACGCAGATGATGAGCGAGATCAACAAGCTGACCGAAGGCTCGGACGGCCGGCTCGACAAGGCCGACTACGAGCGGACGGTCAAGACGCTGCTGACCGGCGGCTCCGATCCCGGTCATCACCAAGGAGCCGACCGGCGCCTATACGACCGTCGGTGACCGACAAGGCGCTGGTTGAAGTAAGGCTCAGCTCTTCTCCCGCAGGGCGTCGCGAGACGCCCTGCGGTGGCCCATGCGGGAGAAGAGTTGACTTGAGGTCATCGCGGGACGTTCGGCCTGTCGCGGCGCGGCGCTTTCGGCTGCGGCGCCGCGGACGAGGTCGTGGATGAAGCCGAGCTTTTCTGCGACGGCCGGCGCAAGGACGAACGGATAGAGATCGGGCCGCCCGATCGCCCGGTTGATACTGTTCATCGCAATGACGAACGGCGCCCAGGCATCGACAATCTTTCCGATGCTTCCGGCGACGTAGGGATCGAAATCGACCCGCGCGTTATGGGCGCCTTCCCAATCGATGGCCGGCTCGATGCTGAGCCCGAAGGCGTTGGCCATCTCCAGCGTGTCGACAATATGGAAATAGTGAGCCCAGGTTTCAGCGAAGTCCTCCCAGGGGTGGGAGGTCGCGTAAGCCGACACGAACTGCTCCTGCCAGTTCGCCGGCGCTCGCTCGCGATAGTGGCGCTGCAAGGCCGTGGCGTAGGCCTCTGTGTCATCGCCGAACATTAACCGGCAGGCTTCGAGCCTGCCGCCGTCTCGGATCAGGACATCCCAGTAATGGTGGCCGATCTCGTGGCGAAAATGGCCGAGCAGCGTGCGATAAGGCTCGTCCAGTTCGGCGCGGCGCTTCTCGCGTTCGCCGGGATCCGCCTCGATGAGCGCAATCGTCACCGTGCCGTTGTCGTGGCCGGTCATGACCTTTGAGGCTGAAGCCTCAGGCGGATCGGCGAGGAATTCGAACGCCAGGCCGTGGCTTGGATCTTCGGCGCGCGTCTTGAGCGGCAGCTTCCATCGCAGCAGGCTATAAAACAATCGATGTTTAGCGAATTCGAGCTCGCGCCAGGCGGCGAGATGCGCCGGATTTGAGATGTCGGGGATCGTATCGTTATGCCGGCATGCGACACACAGACGATCGGGCGCGCTCGCGGGGATCAGCCAGTTGCACACGTCGTCGTCGGCGTTGGCGCAGAAGCGGCGCGGGCTGTTCGCGTCCACGGGCGCCCATTCCCGATCGCCCGCAGGCGTCAGGGCGGTCATGATTTCGAGCTCCGGAATATAGCCGAGTCGATGTTTGCAGCGACCGCACGTCCGGTTCTCGAAGTAAAGGATATTGTCGCAGACCTGGCATCTGAACAGTTTCATGAGGACCCCGAGACATTGGACCAGCGCAACTCCTGGAGGGCGCGATCGTTCCTCCATAGGTCTTGCTCATGAGGCGATCGGCGCCCACATGGCGAGGGCGGAGGCGAAGTGACCGAAACGAACCCTGACAATCCTCTTCTCCAGCCCTGGACGGGGCCATTCGAGGCGCCGCCTTTTGCAGCCCTCCAAGCAGCGCATTTCCGCCCGGCCTTCGATGCGGCGCTCGAACAGGCGCGCCAGCAGATTGCCGCCATCGCGGCGAATCCCGATCCGGCCACCTTCGAGAATACCATCGAGGCGCTCGAGCGCAGCGGCCGAACGCTGAACCGAGTGGCGTTGGTCTTTTTCAATCTCGCCTCCGCCGACAGCAACGATGCGATCGAGGCGATCGAGCGCCAGGTCGCGCCTCTGCTCGCGCGGCATCGCAACGACATTTTTCTCAACCGGGCGCTTTACGATCGGGTCGACGCCTTGCAAAGGAAGCGCGAGGCGTTGGGTCTCGACGACGAGCAGGCCCGCGTGCTCGACCGCTACCATGTCGCATTCTCGCGCGCCGGCGCCGGTCTTGCCGACGACGTCAAGGCGCGGCTCGCCGCGATTGGCGAACGCCTGGCGACGCTCGGGGCGCAGTTCGGGCAGAACGTCCTCGCCGACGAGAAGTCCTGGCGCCTCGTTCTCGAGACCCCCGAGGATCTCAACGGCCTGCCCGACTGGTTGATTGCGTCGGCGGCCGGCGCGGCGGCAGAGCGGGGGCTTCCGGGCAAGCATGTGATCACGCTGTCGCGCTCGAGCGTCGAACCGTTCCTGCAATTCTCTGCGCGGCGCGATTTGCGCGAGAAGGCGTTCGCCGCCTGGGCGGCGCGCGGCGAGCACCCAGGTCCAACCGACAATCGCGCGATTGCAGATGAAATCGTGAGACTTCGCGCGGAGTACGCGAAGCTTCTGGGGTTTGACGCTTTCGCTGAGTTCCGTCTCGCCGATACGATGGCGAAGACGCCCGCCGCCGCGCGGTCCCTGCTCGAATCGATCTGGACGCCAGCGCTCGCGCGGGCCGCCGAAGAGGAGGCGTCGCTCCAGGCGATCGTCGCGGAGGAGGGCGGCAACTTCACAATCGCGCCCTGGGACTGGCGCTTCTACACGGAAAAGCGCCGCAAGCGGCTGTTCGATGTCGACGAGGACGAGATCAAGCCCTATTTCCAGCTCGACAAGCTGATCGAGGCCGCCTTCTTCGTCGCCAATAGGCTGTTTGGCCTCAGCTTTATCGAGCGCTTCGACATTCCGCTCTACCACCGGGACGTCCGCTCGTGGACCGTTTTGCGAGCGGACGGCGAGCCCATGGCGCTCTTCATCGGCGACTACTTCGCAAGGCCCTCGAAGCGAAGCGGCGCATGGATGAGCGCCTTCAGGAAGCAGGAAAAGCTCGACGGCGTGGTTCTGCCGATCATCGTCAATGTCCTCAATTTCGCCAGGCCTGCGGCCGGCGAGACGCCGCTCCTTAGTTTTGATGAGGCCAGGACCTTGTTTCACGAATTCGGCCATGCGCTGCACGGAATGCTGTCCGACGTCGTCTATCCGCTGATCTCGGGCACCAACGTTGCGACCGATTTCGTCGAGTTTCCCTCCCAGATATATGAGCACTGGCTCGAGCAGCCTGAAATTCTGAGGCGCTTCGCCGTTCATGCCGACATCGGCGAGCCAATGCCCGACGCGATGCTCGGCAAGCTCGTTTCGGCGCAAAGGTTCAACCAGGGTTTTGCGATGGTCGAGTATGCCGCCTCGGCGCTGGTGGACCTCGGGCTGCATGCGAAATCCGATTGCGCCAATATCGACGTCGTCGCTTTCGAGAGGCAGGAGCTCGAAAGGCTCGGGATGCCGAAGGCGATCGCCATGCGGCACCGCACGCCGCATTTCCAGCACATCTTCAGCGGCGGCGGATATGCTTCCGGCTATTACAGCTACCTCTGGTCGGAAGCGCTCGACGCCGACGGCTTCGAGGCCTTCGAGGAGAGCGGCGATATCTTCAGCCCTCCTCTCGCCGCCCGATTGCGCGAATACGTCTATTCCGCCGGCAATCTTCGGGACCCGGAGATCGCTTATGCGCGCTTTCGCGGACATCCGCCCGAGCCCCGCGCGCTGATGCGCAAGCGCGGATTTGCATAAGCGTCGGAGCGGCGGTGACGGGCAATTATAACAGAAAGGCGAGCGCGGCTTCGCATGGGCGCTCCACCTTCAGCGCGAGCAGCCCGTCGGCGCGGGTCTGACCGAGGTTGACCGCGGCTGTCGGCTTTCCGGCGCGGGCCGCCTTCTCGACGAAGCGGAAGCCCGAATAGACCATCAGCGAGGAGCCGACGATCAGCATGGCGTCGGCTTCATCCAGATGCCGCAGGGCCGTATCGATCCGGTCGCGCGGGACGTTCTCGCCGAAAAACACGACATCGGGTTTGAGCACGCCGCCGCAGCTCCGGCAGGGCGGAATATTGAACGATGAAAAGTCGATGCTGTCGAGGTCGGCGTCGCCGTCCGGCGCGTCTTCGGCGTCGAGAGCCAGCCAGCCTGGGTTCAGCCGGGTGAGTTCATCCTGCAGCTCGTCGCGCGACGTTCTCTGCTCGCAACCCATGCAGCGGACCAGGTCGAGCCGCCCGTGCAGGTCGATCACGCGAGCGCTGCCGGCCGCCTGATGCAACCGGTCGACGTTCTGGGTGAGAAGAAGCTCGCATTTTTCCATCGCCTCGAGCCGGGCAAGAGCGCGATGCGCGTCGTTCGGCCGCGCCTGGCGAAAGCGCCGCCACCCAATGAGACTGCGCGCCCAGTAGCGCCGCCGCACCGCCGCATCGCCCATGAAGGCCTGATAGGTCACCGGCGGCGTCCGCTTCCATTTGCCATCGCCGTCGCGATAGTCAGGAATGCCCGAGCTCGTGCTGCAACCGGCGCCGGTCAGGACGAAAAGACGTCGGCGTCGTTCGACGAAATCCTGGAGAACGGTCATCGGATGAGGATAGCGCGGCAAAGCGGATGGCGCCACGCGCCGTTCGGAAGCCCGCGCCCGGCCGACCCGTTTGAATTTTAGAGCGCGACGATCTCGAAGCGGATCGGGAACCTGCCGAGCTCGGCGCGCGCGCGCTCGGCCGCGTCGGCGCGGATCTTTGCGGTCAGGACAAGGCCGCTCTCGCCATGGCGCGCCGAGACTTCGAACGCTGTCGCGGGCAGGATCGCCGCGAGCGCTTCGCGCGCCGCCTCCTCGGCCGCGATCTCGCGCAGCCGCGGCTTGAAAATCTTGCCGACCGGCGTCATCGGCATGTCCTCGATCATGACGATGGCGCGGGGGCGCGCCGGCGTCTCGATGACGCCGTCCTCGATGAATTCGGCGAGCGCCCCGCGGTCGATCCTAGCCCCCGGCGCAGGCGTTACGAACAGCATCGGCGTCTCGCCGGCGTAAGAGTCCGGGCGGCCGACCGCCGCTGCGATCGCCACTCCGGGAAAGCGCAGCGCGACGTCCTCGATCGCGGTCGGATCGATATTGTGGCCGCTGCGAATGATCACGTCCTTCGCGCGGCCGCTGACGTAGATCTCGCCGTCCTCGCCGATCCGCCCGAGGTCGCCGCTGCGCAGCCAGCCCTCGTGGAACGTCGCCTCAGCTTGCCTCCGGTCGAAATAGCCGCCGAACATCTGTGGCCCGCGCGCGAGGATCTCGCCGGTCGGCGACGGCCCGCGATGGATCTTGCCGTCGGCGAGGACGGCGACTTCGGCGAGCGCGACGGGGAGCCCGACCGACCCCGGCGGCTGCTCCCGATCCCAAGGCGTCTGGGTGATGGCCCCGGCGAATTCGGTCATCCCATAGATCTGGCGCACGCAGTCGCCCGGCCAGGCGCGGAGGAAGCGCTTCTCGATCTCAGGCGGACAGACCGACGCTCCGGTCGCGAAGAGGCGCAGGCGGGAGAGGTCGCGGCCCTGCGAGGGCGCGTCGGCCGCCGCGCCGAGCGCGGTCGGCACCAGACCGCCGATCGTGGCGCGCTGGTCCTCGACGATCCGCCAGTAATCGGCGACCACTTCCGGATTGCGAAATCCGGCCGCGGTCGGCAGGATCATGGCCGCGCCGACGCCGAGCGCAGGCAGGCTCGTGCAGAACGCTCCGCCGACGTGGAACATGGGGAGCGCGACAACGATGCGGTCCTCACGCCGGAGGTCCACGGCGAGCATCGAGGCGGTCGCCGAGGCGACGATGTTGCGATGGGTGAGCGGCACGACCTTGGGGACTCCAGTCGTTCCGCCGGTCGGCAGGAGCGCCGCCAGAGCATCGGGACTGGCTTTCTCGGGGTTCGAGGGCAGGGTCGCTGGCGCAATTGTCTCCCCGTCGAATGCGACGCGCCCATCCATCGGAAGGACGACGATGCGTTCGAGGCTCGGCGCCAGCGCGCCGAGGCCTTCGACCTTTTCAAAGAGCCCGCCCGGCGCGCCGGGCGGCGGGGCGAAAACGATCTTCGCCTTTACCGCACCGAGCTGCGCGGCGATCGCGTCGCGGTTGAAAAGAAGATTGAGCGGCTGCACGATCGCCGAGCTCATCGCGGCCCAATAGGCGACCGAGGCGGCAGTGACGTTCGGAGCGAGGATCGCCACGACATCGCTCGGCCCCACGCCGCTGCGGCGCAACCAGAGCCGTGCGGCTTCGACGAGGCCGAGAAATTCCCCGGCGCGCGTGACAACCGGAGCAGGGTCGAGCGCCGTCCGAAGGTAAACGAGCGTCTCGCCGTCCGGATTTTCGCTCAAGCCTCGCCTGATAAAACTGCCAACGTCAGGGCACGCATCCAGGATCGCGCGCGCCTGCGCCTCGAGTTGGGCGCGCTCCTCCCCGCTGTAGCCGAAAGCCATGTGACGTTTCCCGTTCGGCCCGTTTTGTTCGAGCATAGCCGCGCCGCTGCCCGACGCACAAGCCGCGGCCGATCGTCCGCATGCGGCGGCCGCCATGGAAAAGGTGTTTCAAAAAAGCGTGCGAGGAGCCGCTGTCCGCGAAGAACGGACAGCTGCTCGATGCATCTATCTGCATGACAGCCGAAATTGAGGGGCAGTCATGGGTCCTGTCGGGTTCGATCTTTCAAGCAAGGGCGAGCTCCTTCCCGAAAGCGAGTTCCTTGTGACCCGGCGCCAGGACGGAATCCCCCATTCGCATTTCCGCGCGAAAGGCTTCCAGCCGCTCCGGGTTCGGCTCGAACAGGGCGGCGTAGGCCATCACGTCGCCGATCCGCTGTGGTCTTCCGATCACCTCGGGCTCGCAGCCGACCGCTTTGAGGACCCGCAGGATGCGCGCGTCGAACACCGACACGATCTGGGTCAACCCCGCCAGAAGCGCGACCTCGCCGATCCCCGCGATCAACTCGCTCACAACGTATCCGACGCCGTTCTTCATCCGCTCCGGCTGCCCCGGGGCAACAACCGCGCAGATGCGCGAACTCTCCCAGATTGTCGAGCTCTCCACGATTTCCCCGTCGTCGAGCAATTGCGGAAAGACGTCGCGCAACATGTTCGGCCCGGTTGTCGGCAAGAGCCGCAGCGAACCCCAGTATGTTTCCGTAACGGGGTCGACCGAGACCAGATACAAGGGATTGAGATCGTCGAAACGGTCATGCTCGTAGCCGTCCTTGACCAACACCTCCCAGCCCAGCCGCTCGCCGAAGATTTCGGCCCGGTTGCGGAACATCGCATCCATCTCCCGCGGAAAGCGCGACGCGTAAGAACCTTCAATAAGCTTCAACATTGTGGTGCTCCTTTAAGCAGGCTCGACGCTTCCGCGGATGATGGCGGCCGTAGTCGTCGACCTGGCCTAGGGGTGGCGCCGCTTGCGCCAATCGGCAAGCCCCTTGAGAGCTAGAATTATCGTTGTTAACTTGTTCTAACGAGGCCGATCCGAGGGGACCGGCGGCCCGCGATGCAACTGAATTCGAGTTCAATTTTAGGTGATTTGGAAGACCAGAAGCTCTTGCAGGCGATCGGCCTGCGACAACTCGTCATCCGTTTCCGCCGTTGATCGGCTGCGGATGAACCGGGGGAAGCCTGATCGGGAATTCGGCGTCAAGGCAAAAGCCTTGGAGCGAAGCGGAGAGCCGGCGGCGCCTAGAGCAGCGCTTTCGCGGGAATGACGCCGGTCGCAATGGCGACGGCGATTGCGTGGCTCAGGTTCATGCAGTGCAACTTGTTGCGGGCGGTATCCAGGCGCGCATTCACGCTGCCGAAGCCCAAATTCATGACTTCGGCGATTTCCCGATACGACTTTCCCCTCGCCGCCCAGACCAGACATTGTTCTTCGCCCTTGGACAGGGTGACCGAGGGCAAAGGAAGCTTCGCATTGACGTCCGCGGCCGTATCGGTAAGCGACGACAGCCTCTGCAATTTGACCATGTTCGCCTGCTTGTAGCGGGCCCATTCCATCTTGGAATGATCGCTGGTGAAGGACACGACCGAACGGACGCCCTTTGCTTTGCGGACCGGGATCGACAGGCCGTTGCGTCCGACACCGTGTTTTGCCGCGTCGGCGAAAAACGCAACGACGGCCGGATCGTCGCTGGCCAGAGTCTCCCAGTCGAACGGTAGCAGGGCGTTTCGTCCCCGCGTGACGACAGGGTCGACGTGAACATAGTCATGCAGAAAGTAATGGCTCTGCCATCCTCTCGAATAGGTGACGATTGCGGTCGACAGGCTCGCTTCGCCGCTTTCGCCGGAAACGAACCGCAGATGGGCGATATGCTTGACCCCGATCTCGAATGCGATCGCCTTCAACGTCGCCCTGAGATCCTGCTCGCCGTAGCCGAGGATCGCGTCGGTCAGCCTGCTGGCGGACTTGTCGATATCGATGCCGCCCATCGCTCGCTCCGACATCACGAGTCCCCAGCTCCGCGGGGGTGGGATCGAACGCTTCGACAAGCAGGCACAGGCGCGATCGACGACCGATCTCGCATCCGTTCGAAGACGAAACCGTCTTCCTCTACCGCCACCCGCATGAGCTTCAGCGCAGCATGAATACGTCGAGGATGTCCTCGCTCCGCAAGACGTTTACCAGACGGAAACCCAGTGCGATAGGCCGCCTTATGACAGTCTCGTTGCGGACAATCATGAATGGCCGGTGGTAAGGGCATCGGTCCAGTCGCCGTGGATGCGGTTGCAGATCGTGACAACAGCGCACAACAAATCACTAGAGCACGGCTTTTGTGTAGTCGATGTGATGGCGATCACACTCCGGCGTTCACGCATCTTAGAAATGTTTTTACGCGCCAGTCCCAGACCTTTTGATCGGCCGCGCTCCGCCTGCGGAACGATGCGGGCCCTTGGCCGAGGGGTCCGTCTATCGCGCCGCGGCGCGCTGGACGATCGGCTTGCAGTCGACGCCGGTCAGCGCCCCGTAATGGTGCGCCCCGCGCGAACTCGAGGCGCGACCGGCAAAAGGCGTCCGCAATCGGTGAACCGGCGCGGACCAGCGCGGCCGCCTGAAGCCCGACCGACAACCGGTCGCAGAGGTCGCGGGCGCGGCTTTCGAAGTCCGAAAGATCGCGCATGTCGTCTTTCAGCGCCGCCACATGCGCGTCGAGCGCGGCGCTTTCGCCCTTTGTCGCGCCGACCTCGGCGAAATAGGCATCGAGCGTCCGCGGCGAGCGGTGGACGGCGCGGGCGATGTCGAGGCACTGGACGTTGCCGCTGCCCTCCCAGATCGCGTTGACCGGCGCCTCGCGGTAGAGGCGCGGCATCGGCGAGTCCTCCATCACTCCGGAGCCGCCGATGCATTCCAGCGCCTCGTAGGCGTGGCCGGGGGCGCGCTTGCAGATCCAATACTTCCCGATCGCCGCGCCGAGCCGCACCAGCGCGTCTTCATGCGGGTCGTCGCGATGGTCGAGCGCGCGTGCGAGGCGCAAGGTGAGCGTCAACGCCGCCTCGGCCTCGATCGCGAGATCGGCGAGCACTGCGGTCATGATCGGCTGATCGACGAGGAGCGCCCCGAACGCCTTGCGCTGGCGGCAATGATCGATCGCCTGGGAGACCGCCATGCGCATGCCGGCCGACGAGCCGATCATGCAGTCGAACCGCGTCATCGCCACCATTTCGATGATGGTCGCGACGCCTCTGCCTTCGGGCCCGACCATCCATCCGAGCGCGCCGCGCAGCTCCGTCTCGCTCGAAGCATTCGATACGTTGCCCATCTTGCGCTTGAGCCGCATGATCTGCAGCGGATTCTTGGTTCCGTCAGGCCGCCAGCGCGGCACGAGAAAGCAGGAAAGGCCGCCCGGCGCCTGGGCGAGCGCGAGAAAAGCGTCGCACATCGGCGCGGAGACGAAGAATTTGTGACCGACCAGCTCGTACGCATGTCCCGCTCCCTCGGCGCCGACCGGAATCGCACGGGTCGTGTTGGCGCGCACGTCGGAGCCGCCCTGCTTCTCGGTCATCGCCATCCCGATCGTCACGCCCTGCTTCTCACTGACTGGAACGTTGCGGGGATCGTAAATTCTGGCGGTGATCTTCGGCAGCCATGCGGCGGCGAGTTTTGGCTCCGCCCCGAGGGCAGGGACGGAGGCGAAAGTCATGGTGATCGGGCAGCCATGCCCCGCCTCCACCTGGCTCTGCATGTAGTAGCGCGCCGCGCGCGCCACATGCGCGCCCTCCCTCGGCTCGGTCCAGGGCGACGAATGGATGCCCTCTTCGATCGCCGACTTCATCAGCGCGTGGTAAGCGGGATGAAAGCGAACGAGATCGACGCGCCGCCCATAGCGGTCGTGCGTGTCGAGTTCGGGGGGATTCCTGTTGGCGAGCGCACCCAGCTCCAGAGACTCGGGCGACCCCGAACGTGCGCCGAACGCCCCGAGCTCATTCTCCGCCCAGGCCGCTCCTTCCCGCCGCACGGCTTGCCTGAGCGCCGCATCGGATTCGTAGAGATTATAGTCGACGAGTTCGACCGGCTGGTTGAACACCTCGTGGGTGGCGGCGCCGAAGGGATCGAGGCCCGACGCCGCATGCGCGCTCGATTGTCCGGCGACCGACGTCATGGCGCTCCTCGCTTGGTTCTGCCGCGTTTCGGCGTCTGCTGTCCGCGCATGCTAAATCCCAATCGTGTTGATCCTCAACAAATATCGGTTGCCGGCGCCGCAGCGTAAGGTCATCAATCTGTCGCCGCGGGTCGCGACCGCCGTGGGCGCGCGCGCCGATCACGCGCTGGCAAATGCGACAACAAAGAGGTCCGGGAATGACGCTTCGCTCCGCCAGTTTGATCCTTGCCGCGGTGGCTTGGGCCGCCGGCATTGCGCCGAGCGCCGCCGCGGCGCCCAGGCACGTCATTCTCATCATGATGGAAAACCACGGCACGGACACGATTTTCGGTAACCAACAAGACGCGCCGTTCCTCAACGCGCTGATCGCCGAGAACGGCGTGCGTTACGCCACCCAATATTACGGCGTCACCCATCCGAGCCTGCCCAATTATCTCGCCCTTGTGGCGGGCGACGATATGGGCATCCATGACGACTGCAAGGCGGGCGCCGACGTCAAATGCAGTCCGGAGGTGTTCACCCCCGACTCCAAGGAAGAGCCATTCGCCGGCCACATGCTGACCGACGAACAGGAAAAGCGAGCCGCCGACACGCCGCATCTCTTCGCCGGCAAGACGCTGATCGATCAGCTCGACGAGGCCAAGGTCAGCTGGAAAGTCTACATGCAAGGCCTGCCCGCCGACCACAAGATGACGGAATACTGGCCGCGCGACGTCGCCAGGCTCTATGTGCAGAAACACAATCCGTTCGCTTATTTTTCGCGCTTCGTCGACGATCCCGCACGTATGGCCAAGCTGCTGCCCTACGACGGATTCGCCGGTGATTTGCAGGGCGGCCTTGCCGGTTTCACCTGGATCTCGCCCGACCTGTGTCATGACATGCATGGGATTCCCGCCGCCTTGGCGCAGGCGATCGCCCTGCCGGAATGCGGCTATCCGAAATCCGGGCTCGACCACGGGGTGATCCGCCTCGGCGACGAGTTTTTGCGCGACACCGTCGGGGCCATCCGCGCCGCGCCCGTCTGGCGCGACGACACCGCGATCGTCATCGTCTGGGACGAGGACGACTACAACGGCGCGGCCGGCGTCAGCGGCAGCCCGATCGGCCGCAACGGCGTGTCGCTCGGCGGCTCCCGCGCGCCGTTGAT
Source organism: uncultured Alphaproteobacteria bacterium (assembly GCA_963835885.1). GTDB lineage: Bacteria > Pseudomonadota > Alphaproteobacteria > Rhizobiales > Beijerinckiaceae > Roseiarcus. Next base: position 5,971 of record CAWIHF010000032.1, on the reverse strand, counting down.
CGTCGTAACCGGCAAGGACTCGCCGGCGCGCAAGATCGACACGCCCTACAACCACTATAATCTGCTCGCCACGCTCGAGGCCGCCTTTGGCGTCGGATGTCTCGGCCATGCCTGTGACGCCCGTAACGCGCTGATCGAGGGATTGTTCGAGTAGACGCGCGCCGCGCGAAGATGCGACGTTTGGCGATGGCCAGCGCCTCCGATCCTCGTCTCACTCCCATCCGCCCCGACCTCGCGGCCGCGAGCCTGCGGGGCCTGGTCGAGGCTCAGCGCTATGCGGAGGGCCGGCCGATGCAGGTCGTCGAAGCGAGCGCGCCTCTCAGGCGCTCGCCCGCGCCGGATGCGCCGCTCGAGACCGAAGCGCTCTTCGGCGAGGCGGTCATGGTCTACGACGAGAGCGAGGGTTTTGCCTGGGCTCAGCTCGATCGCGATCTTTACGTCGGCTATCTGCCGCGCGCCGCGCTCGGCGCGATCACCGAGCCGACCCATCGGGTGTCGGCGCTGCGCACGCACGCCTATCCGGGGCCGAGCATCAAGCTGCCGCCGCGCATGGCGCTCTCGCTCGGCGCGCGGCTGACGATCGTGGGTCACAAGGGCGATTTCGCCGTGACGCAGGACGGCCTGCATCTCTGGTCACGCCATCTGGCCGAGGTCGGCTCCTGCGAACCCGATTTCGTCGCGGTCGCTGAGCGCTTCATCGAAACGCCCTATCTCTGGGGCGGCCGGACATCCGAGGGGATCGACTGTTCAGGCCTCGTGCAAACGGCGCTGGCCGCGGCTGGAGTGGCCGCGCCGCGCGACAGCGACATGATGGAGGCGGGTCTCGGCGAGCCGATCGCCGGCGGCGGCCCGTCGCCGCCCCGCAAGCGCGGCGACCTCGTGTTCTGGAGAGGCCATGTCGGGATCATGCGGGACGCGCGGACCCTCGTGCACGCCAACGGCTTTCATATGAAGGTGGTCAGCGAGCCGGTCGACGAAGCAAAAGCCCGCATCGCCGCGAGCGGCGGCGGCGATGTGACGAGCGTGAGAAGGTTGCGCTTGTAGAGGCGATCGCGGATCGGGTCAGCCGCGGTCATCGACCGCGGCGACAAAATTCACTTCTTGCCGCCGAGGCCGATGCTGCCGAAGCGGGTGTTGAAGCGCGACAGGCGCCCGCCCCGGTCGAGCAGTTGCTGCGAGCCGCCAGTCCAGGCCGGGTGGGTGTTGGGGTCGACGTCGAGGTGCAGGGTCGCGCCCTCTTCGCCATAGGTCGAACGGGTCATGAACTCGACGCCATTGGTCATGACGACCTTGATCATATGGTAGTTGGGGTGAATGTCGGGCTTCATCGTCAAATCTCTGGCGTCGGTTGTAGCCGACCGGTCGACGGCCCGACTGACGCGTTCAACGAACGCGTCGACAGGTGGACCAGCGGCTCTTGGCTTGGCGCTCCTATAGGCCGCCGGGCGGGGCGACGCAATAGGTCGCAGCCAGCAATTCTAAAAGAGCGTCGGGAGGATTTTTTCGCTGGCGGATTCCCAAATCAGCGGAAACATGATTCACGCTGGGGATGGAGATCTTGGCGTCGCTTTTGTCTGGCCTGAAGGCGGTTTGTAAGGCGTTTCCGGACCCTCGCAAGGGGCGGAGCGGCAATATTGCGATGGCGGATTTCGGTCTGTCGGCCTTCGCGATGTTTTTCATGCAGAGTGCGTCTTTTCTGTCCTTTCAGCGTAGGCTGGAGAAAGGTCAAGGACGGTCGAACTGCCAAACCCTTTTCGGCATCGAGAAGATCCCTTCCGACAATTATATCAGGGACATGCTCGACGGCGCGGATCCTGCTCTTCTTTCGCCCTGCTTCGAGGACACGGAGCGTCTGCTGCTCGAACCGGCGATGCGCGAGGCTTTCGGCCGGCTGGGCGGCCGAGCGCTCGTGGCCCTCGACGGGACCGAGTATTTTTGCAGCCAGAGGATCGCCTGCCCGCATTGCCAGACGCGCAAGCGCAGCAACGGCAAGGTCGAAAGCTATCATTCCATGCTGTGCGCGACGGTTGTCGCGCCGGGACATTCCAAGGTGGTCCCGCTCGCGCCGGAGTTCATCGTCAAACAGGACGGCGCCGAGAAGCAGGACTGCGAGCGCAACGCGGTCAAACGCTGGCTCATGCAGCACGGCACGCGCCTGAAGCCCCTGCGACCGGTGTATCTGGGCGACGATCTGTTCGCCTGCCAGAGCGTGGTCGAGAGGCTCGCGGACAATGGCGACGATTTCATCTTCACCTGCAAGGAGACCTCGCACAAGGCGCTCTACGACTTCATCGATGGAGCCGAACTCGCGCGTCATGAGGTCCAAGTCCGCAAAGGCAAGACGCGCCAGACGCATCGCTACCGGTTCGTCGAGAAGGTTCCGCTGCGCGACGGCAAGGACGCCGTGCTGGTCAACTGGATCGGCTTCGACAGCCTCAACGCCAAGGGCGCAGTCACATACAAGACGGCCTTCGTTACCTCGCTGCCGGTCGCCAAGAGCAACGTCGCCGAGATCGCCGCTTGCGGCCGCGCAAGGTGGAAGATCGAGAACCAAGGCTTCAACGTCCTGAAAAACAACGGCTACGAGCTCGAACACAATTTCGGGCACGGCGAGACCAATCTGGCCATGACGCTCGCCGCGCTCAACTTGCTCGCCTTCGCCTGGCATACGGTTCTCGACCTTCTCGAACCGCCCTGGCGAAAAGCTAGAGAGGCGGCGGAAAAGCGAACGAGCTTCTTTGCTTATCTTGCAACCCTGACAACCCTGGCGGTCTTCCCCGCCTGGTCCGATCTCCTCGAAGCCCTCGCCACCTTCATAATCCCACCCCACCTCCTCACAACCCAAAAAAACGAATAGGACCCTCGCCACGGCCGACTTTTAGAATTGCTGGTCGCAGGCGGCGGCCTTGATTTTGGCCGAAACATGGTCCGTAAAGCTGCTTGAGCTTGGAGAAGCGCAAAGGATGACCGCTGAAGCTAACACCGGTTCGAAGGCGTCCCGAGCCCCGCTCGGCGCGCTGAAGCCGATTCTGCCCTATGCGCTTGCCTACCGCGGGCGGATTTTTGCCGCCCTCATCGCCCTTCTGGTCGCGTCGGCTGCGACCCTGGTCGTTCCGCTGGCGGTCAGGCGCATGGTCGACCTCGGCTTTTCGCATTCGAACTCGAACTTCATCCGCGTCTATTTCCTCGGCATGCTCGGCGTCGTCGCCGTGCTCGCGCTCGCTTCCGGGGCGCGCTACTATTTCGTCATGACGCTGGGCGAGCGCGTGGTCGCGGACCTGCGCGCCAACCTCTTCGCCCATCTGACGCGGCTCGACCCGGGCTTCTTCGACGCCGAAAAGACCGGCGAGATCGCCTCTCGCCTGTCCGCCGACACGACCCAGCTCAAGGCGACCTTCGGCTCGTCGGCCTCGATCGCGCTGCGCAATCTCTTCATGTTCGTCGGCGCGACCGCGATGATGGTGGCGACCAGCGTGAAACTGTCGGCCTTCGTGCTGGCGGCGATCCCGATCATCGTACTGCCGCTGTTCGCCGCCGGCCGCGCGGTTCGCCAGCGCTCGCGCCGCGCCCAGGACACGCTCGCCGACGCGACCGCCTTCGCCACCGAGAGCCTGTCGGCGGTTCGTGTCATGCAGTCGTTCGTCGCCGAGGCTTTTACCGCCAGCCGGTATCGCCAGGCGGCCTATGGCGCCTACGAGGCGGCGCGGCATATGGCGCAGGCGCGCGGGATCGTCACCGCCGCGGCCCTCTTCCTCGCCTTCGGCAGCGTCGTCGTCGTGCTGTGGCTCGGCGCGCAGGACGTCGTGGCGGGCCGCATGTCCGGCGGCACGCTGCTGCAGTTCGTGCTCTACGCGGTGTTCGGCGCCGGTGCGCTCGGGCAATTGTCGGAAGTCTGGAACGAGGTGTCGCAGGCCGCAGGCGCTGCGGCGCGCATCGGCGACCTGCTCGCGGTGAAGCCACGCATCGCCGCGCCTGCGAACCCGCTGACGCTGGCCAAGCCCGTCCGCGGCGAGCTCGCCTTCAAGGCGGTCGATTTCGCCTATCCGGGCCGCAACGAGGATTTTGTGCTGCGCGACGTCAGCTTCCGCGTCGCGCCCGGCGAAGTGGTCGCCATTGTCGGCCCGTCGGGAGCGGGGAAATCCACCCTCTTCCAGCTGGCGCTGCGGTTCTATGATCCGACGCGGGGCGCCGTTCTGCTCGACGGCGTCGACATTGCAAAACTCGATCCGGCGAAATTGCGCGAGGAGATCGCGCTGGTGCCGCAGGACGCCTTCATTTTCGGCGCCAGCGTCGCCGACAACATCGCCTACGGCGCGCCCAACGCCACCCGCGAAGCAATCGTCGCCGCCGCAAAACAGGCGGCGGCCGATCGTTTCGTCTCGGCCCTCCCCCAGGGCTACGACACCGAGATCGGCGAGCGCGGCGTGACGCTGTCGGGCGGCGAGCGCCAGCGCCTCGCCATCGCCCGCGCGATCCTGAAAGACGCGCCGGTGCTCTTGCTCGACGAGGCGACCTCGGCGCTCGACGCGGAGAGCGAGACGCTGGTGCAGGGCGCGCTCGAGACGCTGATGCAGGGCCGCACCACCCTCGTCATCGCCCACCGGCTCGCGACCATCGTCAACGCGCATAGAATCCTGGTCATCGAAGCCGGCTGCGTCGTCGAAGAGGGTACCCACGCTTCGCTGTTCGCCGCGGGCGGCCTCTATGCGCGCCTCGCAAAACTCCAGTTCGAGACCGGCGCCGCGGCGCTGACCGCGATGGCCGAGGCGGCGCAGTAAGGGTTCCCTTCTCCCGCTTGCGGGAGAAGGTGGCGCGAAGCGCCGGATGAGGGTTCCCGCCGTCGGGCGGTTGGTTGAACGCGCGTCTCGCGCGGCTGCAGTTCGAGACCGGCGCCGCGGCGCTAACCGCGATGGCCGAGGCGGCGCCGTGAGGGTTCCCCTTCTCCCGCTTGCGGGAGAAGGTGGCGCGAAGCGCCGGATGAGGGTCGACAGGCGGGCGTCCTTCCGACGCCATGCACGGGTCGGAGAGAGCGGGCGGCGAGGGCGCGCCGGTTCGGGCGGAACGTGCTACGGCCTCGTCAAAACCCGCTCTCGGATGCTCCCATGATCCCCTGGATCGAACTCGACCGCGCCGCTCTGCCGCAGGGCGGCGAGCTCAGGTTGATGCGCAGGGGAGACGAGTTTTCCATCAAGCTCGGCGTCGCGGAACTCATGACCTCGCGGCTCCATGCATCGGAGGCGGCGCTGGCGACGCTGGCGGCGGAGAAGCTGAAGGGCCGAACGAAGCCGCGGATGCTGATCGGTGGGCTCGGCATGGGCTTCACCCTGCGCGCGGCGCTCGGCGCGTTCGGCGCAGAGGCCGAGATCGTCGTCGCCGAACTGGTTCCCGCCGTCGCGCGCTGGGCCAGGGGGCCGATGGCGAATCTCTTCGGCGGCTCGCTCGACGACCGAAGAGTCGAACTCGTCGAGGCCGACGTCGCCGCGCTGATCCGCGCGGCCAGGCCGCCTTACGACGCGATCCTGCTCGATGTCGACAATGGCCCGGAAGGCATGACGCAATCGGCCAACGACCATCTCTATTCGACGCGGGGATTGGCGGCGGCGCGCGCGGCGCTCTCTCCGGCGGGGTGCTCGCCGTGTGGTCGCAGGGTCCGGACCGCGCCTTTGCCAAGCGGTTTGAAAAGGCGGGCTTTTCGGTGGAGGAGAGAAAAGTGCGCGCCCGCGGCGTGCACGGCGGGTCGAGACATGTGATCTGGCTTGGCGCGACGAAGGGATAGCGAATGCCGGCATCCGGCCGGGGCGCGCGAATGCCAATGGATCGCGGCGAGCAGGCGGTGAGCAAGCGAAGTCGAACAGATGGAATTACGGTAGATTTACGTGACCTAAGGTCACGCGAGACCGCAATTACCTTTATTTGGCCCTCTCCACGGCGGGGCGCCTCTGACCTTCCGCATTCATGTATTGACGGGCCT
>CAWIHF010000031.1:0-80073 GCA_963835885.1 uncultured Alphaproteobacteria bacterium | reverse complement strand
GTCCACGCTTCAATGCGCCGCAGCCTACGGGAGCGGCGTCGAGCCGGGCGACACCGAACCGGCCAGCGTATCAAGGCGCGCAAAGATGCCCGCGATGGCCGGCTGCGTCAGATCGTGTTCACCTGAACGGGCCCCGGCGAGCTCCAGGCCGACGACAGGCTGTCGATCGGCTCGCTGCATCTCCCCTCGAGCCGCTCGACGCGCCGCAACGCGAGCGCCTCGTCGCCACAATGGGCGAGGGGAGAGGCTGCTCGGGGCGGCTCGCGCGACGGTCCCTTACGAACCTCCAACCAGACGCCGGGCGGCGCTCTTCAAAGTGGGGGCCGAAGGTGCCGAGGCGCGCCGCGCCCGCGGCTCGGCCTCGATTCCGAAGTTCCTGACTCGACAGGGATCGCAGTATCCGGCTCAGGTAGCAGCCTCGACTCCTATTTCGGCGAACTCGCCGAGCGGGTCGCGCCTCGCCGAGCGACCGAGTGCGCTCGAGATAAATAGCTCGCCTGCAGCGCGCCGACGTTCAGCGACCGCACGGCTGAAACTGCGAACACGCCGAACCCGATCGTCGTCCATTCTCTGACTTTCGTCAGATTTCTATCGACGTCAATCGCCGCAGACCAGCTTTGCAAGCTCTCGCGCGAGGATTTATGCAGCCGCCGCCTCGGCGCCCGCGACAAGAGCCGACAAAGCCGAGCGAGAGCTTCGCGCTGTTGCTGGCGCGGAACGACCATGTCGATCATGCCGTGAACGCGCAAATACTCCGCCCGCTGGAAACCTTCCGGCAGCCGCTCCCGGATGGTCTGCTCGATCACCCGCGCTCCGGCGAAGCCAATCACCGCCCCTGGCTCGGCGATATGCACGTCGCCCAGCATTGCATATGAAGCGGTTACCCCGCCCGTGGTCGGATTGGTGAGAACGACGATATAGGGCAATCTCGCGGCGCGCAGGCGCTGGACGGCGACAGTGGTGCGAGGCATCTGCATCAGCGCGAACATGCCCTCTTGCATGCGCGCGCCGCCGGACGCGGTGAACATGATGAACGGCGTGCGGCGCTCGGTCGCCGACAACATGCCTGCGATGATTGCCTCGCCCGCGGCCATTCCCAATGCGCCGCCCTGGAAGGCGAAATCCTGCACCGCCACGGTGACGTCTTGTCCCTCGAGCCCGCCGACGGCCAGCGTGATCGCATCCGCGGCGCCTGTCTTCGTGCGGTTCTCCTTCAGGCGATCCGAATAGCGCTTCACGTCACGGAACCTCAGCGGGTCGGGGAGCGCCTCCGGTGAGGCCAGTTCTTCGTAGTCTCCGCCGTCGAAAAGCGATGCGAGGCGAGCCTTGGCGCCGATCGCCATGTGATAGCCCGAACCTGGAACCACCATGAGGTTGGCCTCCAGATCCTTGTGGAAGACGAGCTGGCCGCTTTCCGGGCATTTCACCCATAGGTTGTCCGGACTCTCTCGGCGCAATAGCGACCGGATTTTTGGCGGCACAACATTGGAGATCCAATTCATTGTTCGTTCTTTATGATACTGGAGGAGCGGACTTGGCTGTTCTGCAGGATCGCGCAAGATCTTTGACCAGGTCAGCGACTGCCGGAACCGTCGCAGGGCTGGCCTTGCCGTCACGCAATGAACGCCGCACCGCGTCGACAAGAGCCGAACCGACGACGACGCCGTCAGCTCTCGCGGCGATGCTCGCGGCGCTCGAAGCATCCTTGACGCCGAATCCGACCGCGACCGGCAGGGGCGTCCGTTTTTTGATCCGCGCGACCGCCTGGCCAACGGCCACCGGGTCCGGCCTGGCGGACCCCGTCACTCCTGTGACCGAAACGTAGTACACGAATCCGCTGGCGTTCGCGAGCACGATGGGAAGGCGAACGTCATCCGTCGTTGGAGTGGCCAGGCGGATGAATGCAAGTCCGGCTCTCTGGGCAGGCCGACAAAGCTCTTCGTCCTCTTCCGGCGGGCAGTCGATAATAATCAGCCCGTCGATGCCCGCTCGCAGAGCATCGCGCAAAAACGGCTCAACGCCGTAGATGTAGATTGGATTGAAATAGCCCATGAGGATGAGGGGCGTGTCCGCGTCCTTTGCGCGGAACGCCGCGGCCATCTCGAGCGTTGCCCGCGACGTCTGTCCGGCTTTGAGGGCGCGCAGGCCGGCGGCCTGGACGGCCGGGCCGTCCGCCATCGGATCCGTGAACGGCATGCCGAGCTCGATGACGTCCGCGCCGGCTGCGGCGAGGGCGCTAAGAATATCCAGTGACGTTTCGGGATCTGGGTCGCCCGCCATGACAAAGGTGACGAGCGCGGCTCGATGCTCAGCCGCAAGCCGTTCGAAGCGGCGATCGAGGCGTGAAATCATGCCCGGCTCGTAGCACGCCGCGCCGATTTGGCAAACCGTCGACGGCTGGGGCGCCTGCAGTGCGCCTGGAGCTTATCTCCTCGACCGAGATCGCGAATCTCGCTAACCGAATCATCGCCATGATGGTTTGGCGCGCTGCGATTAAATCGCGCCGGCCAAGGGAGGAATGATGAAGCTGCTTCTCTTGCTCGTCCCCTGTGTCGCTGCGCTGTGGGCTCCGCTGTATAACGTGGAGGAGCCCGCCCTGTTTGGGGTGCCATTTTTCTACTGGTTTCAGCTGTTGTTGATCCCGGTTTCGGCGTTGACAATTTTTGCCGCGGATCGGATCGGGAGGCGCTAGGCGTGTTCGACCATGTCAATGTCGTCGCGGCGAGTGTCTTCATCTTCTTTTTCGCGCTGGTGACGGCGCTCGGGTTCGTCGCCGCGCGATGGAAGTCGGCGGACCTGGACCATATTCTCGAATGGGGGCTCGGCGGTCGACGTTTTGGAGCCTGGGTCACCTGGTTTCTGCTGGGAGGCGACCTTTACACAGCCTATACCGTGATCGCAGTCCCAGCGGTCGTCTACGCGATCGGCGCTTTTGGATTCTTCGCCGTACCTTATACGATCATCATCTATCCGTTTCTCTATCTGACACTGCCTCGACTTTGGGCGGTTTCGCAGAAGCACGGCTACATGACCGCCGGCGACTTCGTGCTCGGTCGGTACGGTAATCGCGGGCTGGAACTGGCGGTCGCGTTGACGGGCATCCTTGCCACCATGCCATATATCGCATTGCAGCTCGTCGGATTGCAGAAGGTGATCGGCGCGCTCGGCTTTTCAGGTGAAGGGCCGATGCAGCACGCGCCGATCACGATCGCGTTCGTCATTCTGGCGCTCTACACCTACAAGAGTGGTCTGCGCGCGCCGGCGATGATCGCATTCGTGAAGGATGCGATGATCTATGTCTTCATCGTGGCCGCGGTTGTCATTGTCCCGTACGAACTGGGCGGCTTCGGCAACATCTTCCGCGCCGCTGAGGCGGCCTATGCTGCGAAGGTCGCCGCGAAGGCCGTTCCCGCAGCGGGCCTCACGCTCTCACCCGGTCAAATCGGCCCCTACATTACGCTCGCGATCGGCTCAGCCATGGCGCTCTTCATGTATCCGCACGCGCTCACCGGCGCATTGGCGGCGTCAAGCGGCCGTGCAATCCGTCAAAATACAATGACCCTACCGGCTTATTCGCTGGTCCTGGGTTTCATAGCCCTGCTCGGCGCGATGGCGCTCGCCGCGGGCGTCAGCGTGAAGAGCCCTCAGGACGCCGTCCCGCAGCTTGTGCTCTGGGCCTTCCCGGATTGGTTCGCCGGGTTTTGCTTCGCTGCAATCGCGCTCGGAGCGCTTGTCCCTGCGGCCGTCATGTCGATCGGGGCCGCCAACACGTTTACCCGAAACGTCTGGAAACCATTCATTCATCCGCAGATGACGCCGCGCGAGGAATTTTTCCTCGCCAAACTCGTCTCGTTGATCGTGAAGCTTGGCGCTCTGATGGTGATTTTCTTCATGCCGACCCGCTTCGCGCTCGATTTGCAATTGTTGGGCGGCGTGTGGATGGTCCAGATCTTTCCGGCGATGATCTTCGGTCTCTATGGGCGTTGGCTCACCGGTCCGGCGCTGCTCGGCGGCTGGGTGGTCGGTATGGTCGTCGGCACTTCGCTGGCCTGGGGGGAGAAGGTGTGGACGCCGATCCATGCCTTGAAATGGGATGTGCCGTTTTTGGGGAAAATCGACACCGGACTGGGCTTCGCGGCATACAATGGCCTGACTGCGGCGGCGGCGAATATCGTCGTGGCGATCCTGCTCTCCTTGGTCATTCGGTCGAAAGCGCCCGACCAAACTTCGCCTGAAGATTATCTCGATCGCGGTATTTGATGAGGACAGTCGTATCCGACGCAAAACTAACCCCGAGCGGGATTTAAACCGATTTCAGCTCTTGAGCGGAATTATGTAGCTGACGCAACAGAGCCTGTTTGAACCGCCGAAAATCCCTTTTCTGGCGTCCCTAAAGTTAATTCAAAAATTAATTGGCATATTCTCATGCGCTTTCGAAGTCGTATTTGGCGAACGCCAAGATTCGTGATTTCCAGCCTTATAAAGTTAGTGAATCCTGAATGTATTGTTGGTGCCGTGAAATGGACTAGCAAACCCAATCTAGCCAATGAACTTCTACCCTCAATTCTGGCAGCTATTCTCGCAGATGTGGGTAGCGTAACTTTTTCGTATGTCCATCCGAGAACAAACTGGCGTGGCTTCAGCAAAAAGCCATTGTCATCTATTTGATGTTCATTTGATAGTTGCTTGTATCACAGCTTCCGCGCGGAAACCTTGCCGATCTGGGTCAATTATTATATCTAAGGATTCGTCCGGCTCGTTGAAAACATTTATTGTATCGCCGAGTCTAAGGTCTAGGCTGGTCGATGAATAACAGTCAAAGTCGGGATGAGGGTCAATAACTATTTGCTGTTTATATAAAGCGAGCTGAATCTCCCTATCTGTAAGTATCATTCTGCCGCCTCTAATTTTCGTCTGTCTTCACTGAGGTCGGATTCACTGACCCACAACCGCCATCTCCCGTCATCCGTCTCTTCAGGAAGTTCCACTAGCCGATGGTCATCTTGAACACCAAGGAAGTTTCCGACTTCAATGGTATCTGATACGATGGAAGAGCGATCAACCGCAAGGAAATGCTCTCCATCTTTCGCTGTGATGGACACGATGTATTGGCTCGGATGAATCCCAGGTTCAATTCGTCTGACCTTCAGACGCATGGTCCAGTCTCCCACTATGGCGCATTGATGGCGGTAAGGCGGTGAATCATTTTTTCAAGGGTGGCACATTTTTGTTTTTATGGCCGTCACATTTTTGCAACAGGTCCACAGAAAAACAAATAGTGAACGAATTCGACCAATTTTTGTTTTCTAGTGGGTGTCAAGGTAAATCTCTTTGAACCTGAACTATGGTTCGGATGCCGAAGGTATTTGTCTGACTACCCGTTTGACCGGTTGATCGAAAATGTGCATCGTTGGCACGAGGTTACGGTATGGTCACAGCTGCTCCGCCGCTGCGCCCAAATCCGATGAATCGTCCAGCAAGCAAAGGGCGTGCGAGGAACTGGACATCACATACACGCAGAGTGGGAAACATGCCCAGGCAATATCGTTACGTACCACTGCTGCGAAGCAAAGCGGGCGAAGCGGATGCGCTTGCGAATCTGGCGGTGCCTGACAAACAACGGCTTTTCCCGCTCATTCATGCCGCAGGCTGGCGCTGCGTGGAATGGTCTGCCGATGGCGCTCGACGGAATGTTCAATTACGGTGTCACTGGATCGCTCACGCATTTTACTCAATTATTCACTGGCTTGGGGCGGGCTGGCGTTCGTGTGATCCCTTCAATCGAATGCGACGCTCCGGCTGGCTACGTCACAAGCGTCGCACGATACATCGGGCGATTCGCCCCCGGGCTGGTCGTCAAGGCTACACTTCGACAACTGCCTCGCGTGAGCGCTTGGGTGGCTGCTCAAGGATGGCACGCTTCAAATATTGATCTCATGATAACCGGAGGCCACGCCGCTGATTATGACCCATCCCAATTTGCGGATTTCGTTGCCCATGCAATCCGAAACCATATACCGAACCCGCATGGATGGCGGACTGTAACGCTCGCCTCGTCGGCTGCTCCAAAAGATACAAGTGCTCTAGCTTACGGCCGCAACGATGTTCACCGGTTGGATTGGCAAGCGTGGCAAGCCGTGCAGACGAAAGTCGGCTTCCAACTCGACTATGGCGACTATGGGATAGCTCACTCCGATTTAACACAACCGCCTGGAGCCGCGATGGCGCGGGCAACAGTGAGTGTGCGCTATACGATCGATGATTTTTGGATCATTTTGAAGGGAAGGCCGACTGGCGGCCCCCAAGGCCAGCCGATGCGGCACCAATACCGGCGGCATGCGACCACACTCGCCGCCGACCCACAATTTGGCGGTCTTTCGAATTGCTGGGGTGATCAGCGCATCCAACATATAGCTACTGGCGGCGCGGGATGGAGCCGACCTGTTTGGGTGGCAATCTCAGTCAATCGGCATCTGAGCCTCGTTGCGGACCGGCTTCCCTAGCCAGCCTGCCCGTTGCTTCAATATCTCGCGCACTTCATGCCGCAAATCGTCAAGTAATAACTTTTCTGTAAGCCTTGCCGCCAAGACCTCGACGGGCCGACTGCGCACGCCATGATCAAGGTGATGCTTTTCCAACACACTGAGCGCCTCGTCGCGCCATAGGAGCCTTGCTAACTGTAAGGGGTCGATGTTCGGATTTCGATCTGGCGGCACGATCTCCCTGAGACCCGTACCTCCGGCGTCATCAGCGCACGCAAAAGTCACGCCCCACCATCTCGGAATCTTGTCTGTGGCATGGCGGACGTGGCGCTCGGCTGTCACGAGAACGACCCGATCGAACACTTGGCTGTAAAGCGAAGCTTGGACAGGTAGTCTCTCAAGTGTGTCGCTGGCGCTCTTAAGCTCGTAGCCTTGAAGTTCTCCGTTGATCACTGCGACATCGACGCGCACAGCACCCGACCAAATGCCCATTTCTTGCACGATACGGGTGTTCGCATCATGCCGCTCATTGAGCATTTGAAGTACCGCGGCCCGTACGTCGGCGTCGCGCATCACCCCCTTACCAGTAGGACGTCTTTTTTGTTGCCGTTCGCGTAGGATGATCCTACGCGTCGGAGAGGGCGTGTCAATACGACGAAATGCGGGGTGCCAGTCCCGCTCCGTCATCTCCACCATACCATCAAGTTGGCGTGGCCGCTAGTTCAAGCGGCCAGATGCCTTTGCCAGCATCGATTATAGCGGGCTGCCGTCATTCGCCGGCAAGATGGATTGTCTTGCAGCCGATGGCTTCGATGCACTGCAGAAAAAAGACAGCGGAGCGATATGATAAGGCTCATTATCCGCGATACAAACATATCGTTGGTAGTGATCCGTGGCCCAACATTTCCTCCTTTCCGCAGCCGCAAGGACGCTCTCGCTAGCGTCCGTTGCGCGCATGTCAGACGATGAGGCAAGGGCCACTTTCCAACGCCTCCGCTGGTCTGACAATGAGGGCAACCCATATTGTCCACAGTGCGGTTGTGCCACGGTCTACGGCCTCAAGGCTCGGCCGGTCTGGAAATGCGGCGGCTGCAAGCATCAGTTCTCGGTCACGTCGGGAACGATCTTCGCTGATCGCAAGCGTCCTCTCCGCGACTATCTGTTGGCGATTGCGATTTTCTCGAACGGGGCAAAGGGCCATAGCGCGCTTCAACTGAGCCGCGATCTGGCCTGCCAGTACAAGACGGCGTTCGTTTTGGCGCACAAGTTGCGCGAGTTGGTCGGCAAGGATCAGGCATCTGCCACTCTCGACGGTCCCGGCGATAAGGCGACGCCCAAGAATTATTGCTCCACGTTCGGACGTCTGGGCGAGATGCTGTAGTTCCATTCTGGATGAAAGGAATCGCGTTTTATGTTGAGTGTCGCCATTTGCTCGTCGGAGATCTTGATGCCCTTGGGATAGGGGTTGGGATCAAGTTCGCAGCGGATTTTGAGACCGGTTTTCGTCGTGGTGTTTGCGATCAGTTCGATGGCCACGAGGAGGCTGACGAGAGGCATGGCGCGCCAGTTCTGCGTGATGTGGCAGAACATGCGGTGCTCGATCTTGTTCCACTTCGAGGTCCCCGGCGGATAATGGCAGACCTGGATGATCAGGCCGGTCTCGTCGGCGAGTTGTTGCAGCGCCACCTTCCATAGCCGTAGGCGCGAGCCGTTGGAGCCTCCGCCATCGGCGGTGATCATGAGACGCGTCATCGAGGGATAACGCTCCCGGCCCATCCGATCGAGCCAGAGGCGAACGCCGTTTACGGCGAATTGCCCGGTATCATGGTCGATTCCGAGGCTGACATAGCCGAGATTGGCGCCGGTGTCGTAGATTCCGTAGGGGATGAACTTGCCCAGTTCCTTGTCCTCGAAATCGTGGGTGTTGACCTCGATCGGCTGGCCTTGCGGCCCATAGTCGCTGCCGCCGTTCTTGAATTCGCCGAGCAATTCCTTCTTCTTCGCATCGATCGATATCACCGGCTGATCGGCCGCCTGAAACGCCTCGGCCTTGGCGTTGATATATTCGAACTGAGCGTCGCGATCGGGATGTTTGCCGCCTTCCTTGGTCTTGCGGTTGCAATGGCGGCAATATTTCAGTTCCTCCAAGAGTTTGGGAATGGTCGAGGAGCTCACCTTGTGACCCATCGCCCGAAGCGCCCTCGCCAGCTTGTCGTGGCTCTTGGAGACCCATCGCAACGGCCGATCGGATCGCCCATCGTCGCGGGCTCGAGCAATCGTTGCAAGTCCTCCAGAAGCGTCGGGTCCCTCGACGTCAACCGAGGGCTCCCCCCGCCCTTGCGACGCACCTTCCCGGTCAGAGAGCCGGGGTCCCGCAGGTCCTTCAGACCGCGTCCGATCGTGCTTCGGGCGACCTTCGTCGCACGCGCGGCCGCCGCGATCCCGCCGTAGCCGGCCGCCTTCGCCTCGGCGGCGGCGCTCAACCGTCGGCCTCGCTCGTCAAGCGAGGAACGAAGCGCTTCAAATCGGATACGCAGCGGCGATTCATCTATCATCGCCACGATATAGACGCCGATCTCGAAGACAGGAATCCCCCAAACAGCCGGTGCAGGTAAAAAATCCCAAACCCAATTCACCTGTTTCTGGCCGTCGCCTAAGGAAATCGACGGCGCGTATTTCGGCGGCGGAATCAAGCCCGCTAACGAGGTCGAGAACCGCGTCGATCGCCGCCTAGCCGAGGAACAGACCGGCAAGCGGCAAGTCGTTGTCGTCGCCCGCGAGCGCGACGGCCGGACGCTCCCTTTTGTCGTCGGCAAGGAAAGCGCCGCAATCCCGATGATCCGCCAGCATGTTCCGATGGGCGCGACCGTTCATGCCGATGAGGCACGCGGCTGGGATTCGCTGCACGCCTATTTCGACATGCACCGCATCAATCACAGCGAGGCATATTCGAAGGACGGCGCCTGCACGAACCTCGCCGAGTCCTACTTCTCGCGCGTGCGCCGATCGGAGATCGGCATCCATCATCGGATCAGCGGGACGTTACCTCTCTGCCTATGCAACCGAAATGGCATGGCGCGAGGATCATCGCCGCGTTTCCAACGGCGCACAGTTCAACATCATTGCCGCGCGGGCCTCCCACAGCCCCGTGAGCGGCCAATGGAGCCGATACTGGCAGCGGAGCGTCCATTGACTGACAACGGCAACCGGTACGCCCTCCACGCCCTGAGAGAGCGCCGCGCCGCGATCGACGGCGAGTTGCGCCAGTGCGAACAACGCTTGCGCCATCTTCGCGAAATGCTCGGCCACCTGGACGCGACGTTGAGCCTCTTCGATCCCGAGGGCAACCCCAAGGCCATCAAGCCGAAGAAGCCTTATCGGCGCGTGAAGCTGTTCAGCGCTGGCGCTTTGAGTTGTCATATCCTCGACGCGATGCGCGAAGGCGGACGGCCGATGACAACGCTTGAGATTGTTGAGGCGGTCGTGGCTGGCCTGAATTTCGGCGAGGACGCGGCCAAGGGCATGAAAGGCCGCGTTCGGTCCAGCATGCTCTATCTGTGGAAGGTGCGCGGCTCTGTTATCAAGGAAGGCGAACGCGAAACGGCGCGGTGGACGATAGCAGGCTAGTTGTCATCCTCTTCGTCTTCGACCTTTCCGCCAAATTCTTCGATTGAACGCTTGGTTATGAGGCCGCTTTCCAGGGCCTGCACAATCCCATTTTGGACAAACCGCCTCATCACCCCAGACTTGCCTCTGCCGTACGCGCCGACCTTCGCCAAGTCATTGAGATAGGCGATGTTTATAGGATCAATTCGGAACCATACCTTCGGCCGTTCCATAGCGGGGCCGATTATATTGTCTCCCCAGGTGGGAGACAAATTGCTTGCGGCAGTGCTCGAAATCGGCCCATATAGCCTCATGACGATTTGTCGCGTGACACGGGCAAGTCCGGTGTGACAGGATGGATTGTTAACGAAAAAGGCGACCCCGAAGGGTCGCCAAAAGTTTCTCTGGTGCGCAGAGATCGTTGGCCTCTTACCGGGGCCGTCGGCGATAATGGGAGGCTACTGAGGCTCTTGCAAAACTATTTTGAATGTCAATGAAATTTAGTCGGGGCATATAGGAACGACATGACAGTCTTCAACTACTATAAGAGAATATATATCGCTGTACATTGAGGGTGGTTTCGGTAGTGTCTTGGCGTTGTCGTTCCGATTCGTAGCAACAGGCATGTCCGACGACCCCCTGGAGGCCATGAAGGCCCGCTGGAACCATATCCAGGGCACTCTGTTTCCTTGGCTGCGCGAGGAAGTCGACCCGATGACCGAAGCGCTTGGGCGTCTCGTCACGACCCTCGACGTGATCGGCCTCGAAGCCTTCGTTCCCGAGCCGCCGCGCCGCCCCGGCCGCCCGCCCGAGGATCGGCGCGCCCTTGCCAGGGCCTTCGTCGCCAAGGCGATGCTGGGCATTCCCACCACTTCCGCTTTGATCGAACAACTCGCCGTCGACAAGTCGCTGCGGCGTATCCTCGGTTGGGAGCGACGCTCGCAAGTGCCCTCAGAAGCCACGTTCTCTCGCGCCTTCGCGGAGTTCGCGCAGGGCGATCTGCCCGACAAAATGCACGCGGCGCTGATCGAGCGCTCGCTCGGCGGGCGCATCGTCGGCGTGATCGCCCGCGACGCCACCGAGATCGAGGCGCGCGAGAAGCCGGCGGCGAAAGAGGCCAACGACAAGAAGGACGATCCGCCGTCCGATGGCGCTCAGCCGCCGCGCAAGCGCGGACGCCCGCACAAAGGCGAGCAACGGCCAAAGCCCCAGCCGACCCGGCTGGAGCGGCAAACCTCACAGAACGTCAACCAAATGCTCGCCGAACTGCCCACCGCCTGCGATGTCGGCTCCAAGAAAAACAGCAAGGGCTACAAGGAAACCTGGATCGGCTACAAGCTGCATATCGATGTCGCTTGCGGCCAGATCCCCGTCTCCTGCGTGCTGACTTCGGCCTCCGTTCACGACAGTCAGGTCGCCATTCCCTTGATGACCATGACCGGCGCGCGGGTTTCCTATCTCTACGATCTCATGGACGCCGCCTACGACGCCGCCGCCATTCATGACCATAGCCGCACGCTCGGCCACGCGCCGATCATCGACCGCAACTTTCGCGCCCAGCATGACGTCAAAGCCGAATGGAAACGGGAGGTCGACAGGATGAAGTTCATCCACATGCCCGACGCAAATGACGTCATCTATGATTTCCGCACCATGGTCGAACGCGTCAATGCTCGATTGAAGGACGAATTCGGCGCCAGGTTCCTACGCGTGCGCGGCGCAACCAAGGTCAAATGCCATCTCATGTTCGGCATCGTCGCGCTCGCCGCCGATCAAATCCTCCGCGTCGCCAGCTTCAGGCCAGCACCAGCCTGAGCCGCGCGCCCCCGCAAACCAAAACCACGGCAAATTCCTCGCCCTCAGGGAATTCTGCAAGAGGCTCGGGGGCGAAGTTTTTTCGGTTCGCGGGCTGCTGTAGAGCCTCTCCGTCCGGAGGGCCGACGGCTGGGGAGCGACTGGGGCGCCAATTCTTTACCGGCGCGAATGCGGCCCTGGCCGGTGTCCGGCCGCGCCTCTCGCGTTCGTCGTTCGCCTCAAAGCACCAGAAGCTTCTTCACCAGCGCGAACACTTCCTTGTAGGGCAGCTTGGTCGCGCCTGCGATGGCGAAAGGCACGAGGGCGGCGCCGGCCAGCGGGGCGACGGCCGTTCGGCTCATGAGGAAGACCGACAGCTTGCGGGTCACGCCATACTGCGCCGACGGATCGGCGGCGGCGCGGTCGGGATCGGCTTCAGCGGGATCGTTTGCGACGACGTTGCGCCCGATGAGCGCCCGCTCCGCCGCGCGGTGGTAACCGTCGCCTGGGCGCCGAGGATCCGCTCCGACTTTTCCTTGAGCTCGGAAAGGGGCTTTGAGAAAGCCAGAAGCGGCGCAAAGAAGACCGCGAACACGATCGCCAGCCAGGCAGTGATGATGTAGCCGAAAGTCACTGACGAAATGTTCGTCTCGAACACGTGGCGCACGACGGTGATCGCCATTGCCGCGCTCATGCCGAAGACGAACATCGAATAGGCGTTCGGATATTCGGCGAGAAAGCCGAGGCCCGCCTTGCCGTCCGGATGGGTCGCGACCAGCCTGAGCTCGAGCGAGGCGATCCGCCACAGGAGCCACGCCCAGACGAGATAACGCCACAGCCCCCTCAGAAGCAGGAAGTAGAAAAGCGGCAAGCTTACGATCACCGACCACCAGCCCGCGAGCGTCGGATGGGCGCCGCCGTCGGTGACCTGAACCGCCCAGCCCGACTCGTCCGCCCCGAGGAGACGGCCGAGCCCCCCGAAGTCCAAAGCAATCACGAGGACGAGGCAGATGATTTCGGCGAGGCCGGAATTTCTGAGCCTCAGCGCCTTGGCGACGATGCGCGCGGCCTCTTCGAACGAGCTCGGGGCGAGGATCGGCGCACGGACGAGTTGCGCGAGCTTGCCGCGCAATCCAACTTCGACCTGCTGTTCGGCGAGGAGAAACAGGCCGATCGCGACGAAGAAGCGTGCCCAGGCGCCGAAATCGAGAAGATAGGGTTGGCCGCCCGCCCCGCCGAAAGCGCGCCCCGCGACGAGGCTCAGAAGCAGCGGGACGCCCCAGGCGAGCGCGACATAGAGGGCGGCCCTCCTCCCCGCGAGCAACGCGTCCTCCCTGAGCAAACCGAGGCGTCGCTGCAATTCGAAGAAGGGTCCGCCATGTGAAGCGAGATACTCGCCGATGCGGGCCGTCTCGTCGTCGGCCGAATCCACGATATCCATATCCGCGATGTCCGTCATTTCCGGGCTTCCCCCCCAAGGCGGGCAATCCCTCGCTCAATTCGCGCTTGCGTCAAGCCGGAGGCCGCCTCTCAGAGTGAGATACGCCAGGGATCGAGATCAATGAATACGATGCAATGGCCGGTCCCAATCAAAGGGGCGCATCTACATTTGAGGATCCGCCGCCGGCTTGAGCAGGAGGCAGGGCAGTCTCGAAATTTTGACGGATTGACAAGCGCTCGCCCGGTCCCGACATCCGGGTCATGCGGACTGGCATGGACAACAGAATGACCGCCTTGGAACGAGCCTTTCAGTTGGCGAGGTCGGGCGAAGTGTTGACGATCAAGGAAATCATCGGCGCGCTCAGGCGTGAGGGATACGCGATAAGTCAGATCGAAGGTCCGACTTTGAAGCGTCAGCTTAAGGACCTGATCAGGGCCGCGCGGCCGGTAAGATAAACGCCAACGGTCCGAATACGATAAGCGCGCGCCCCGCTTTCGGAGATTGCGCCGGCCGTTGACTGCCGAAAGGCGGCGCTCGGATCGAGGAGCGCGGAAACTGGAGCCTGTTTCAACGCCGTCGAGAAAAACGCTCGCAGAGTGTAGTGACTGCGAGCGCGTCGTATTCGTAGAGCTCCCCCGCCGGGTCAAATTGACGCGGACAACCCGACCCGCTCGGGCGGAATTCTCGCTGATGCGCGCCTTCATGAAAATTCGAGACCCGCACAGCGCGACGCGATAATCCGTGCTGTGGCGGAGCTCTTAAGACGTGACGTGGGGCGAGTAACCCTCGCCTAGCATTTTTGAATTGGCTGCCAGCGCGCTGGCGCCCTCCCTGGAACGAGCTGCGCGATTGGCCTCCAGAATAGCCATATCGATCAAATATAGCAGTAGGGCATTGTCATTGGCGCGTTCCGCCATTCTCCGTATTCTCATGAGATCAATTTCAAGCAGGTCAAGCATCTGCTCTCTCCGGTAAGTGATACCGACAAGTTGACGCCAGCCCATCCCCACGACTTATGCGCCATCCACATTTTTGCGCTTCCATCGCCGCAAACGCGGTTGCAATACTGTTAAACTATGGCGAAGATTCGGCGTAATGATGAGATGTTTACCCCCACGGCATTCCGTTGCGCTCCCGATCGACGAGATCGAGCTATGCCAATACTGCGCCGGTCTCGGCAGTTCGAGCGGGGCGACGAGGCAGCAAGACGAGAGGACGCGCGATTGAAATTTTCGTCCATCGCCGCCAGCGCCCTCGATCTCCGCGATTACCGACGCCGCGGTAAGAAACACGCTTTGGGAAATAGGCGATATCGTTACAAGAAGGGCCCCGTTCGCCGCAGTTTGGACATCGGTTGCTTTTGCCGATTCGGACCGCACGGCGGCTTGGGCCCTAGGCCGCCGGAATGGAAAGACGGGGAACGCGAATTGGCCCCGGATAGCGACGGAACCATCGACGCCAAGGAAGCGCGGGCACCGGCGGGTCGTTCCCTGATGCGCCTCCTGCGCTGAAACAGTCTGCACGGGGTCGTCGGCAATCCGAGGGGCGGCCGTGCAAGCGCCAAAAGCCTTCCCTCATCCTTCGAAGCTACGCCCCGGAGCGAGGTTTGAATCCTGACTGTCATTAACCAGGGACGGCGTCCTCGCTCGACCCGAGGCGCTTCCAGGCGTCCGAGCCGGACTGGAAGGTCGCGCGCCCAAGGGCGCACGCAATCAGAACAATCGCCAGCGCCGCCACGATGAAAAGCGTCCAGGAGGGAAGTTCTTTTCTGCTGGAGATATGAGCGCCGCGGGCGCCCGAAAGTGTTTCGATGCTGCGTATGTCTAAAGCCTCCTGGTGCGCCGCGGCTCGATCATCGACGAGCGGCGTCGACTTGGCGAGTACCACTGTCAACGGCGGCTGGCTGTGACGCGCCTCACAGTCTCGTTTCGAAAGGAGGTGGGCTTTACGGAGCCCGCGGAGCTCAAGGCGGACAATCGCGCCCTCGAACACGTGAAGGCATTTAACCCGTTCACCGAACCCTCCTCGGACGCCCGCCAGTTGCAGCGTTGCCACCGTCTGATGCTTCGACTACGAACGGCGAAAACCGCGTCGCGCCCCATGACTCAGCGTGAGGCGCGCTTTCCGTCAGGTAGCTTCGCCTTCATGTGCAATCTCTACAGCATCACCAAAGGGCCGCAGGCGATCCGCGACTTCGCCCGGGCCGTGCGCGACACGACGGGGAACCTGCCGCCGCTGCCCGGCGTGTTTCCCGACTTTTTCGCGCCGATCGTGCGCAACGGGCCAGATGGCGTGCGCGAACTCGTCATGGCCCGCTGGGGCATGCCCTCGCCCATGTCAGCGATAAACGGCCGCAACTCCGATCCGGGAGTCACCAACGTCCGCAATGTCTCCTCGCCGCACTGGCGGCGCTGGCTCGGCGTCGAGAGCCGGTGCGTCGTCCCGTTCAACAGCTTCGCCGAAAATGAACTCCTGCCGAACGGCTCCCGGCCGCCGGTGTGGTTTGCGCTCGACGACCGCCGCCCGCTGGCGTTCTTCGCCGGAATCTGGACGCGCTGGACATCGGTCTGAAAGGTCAAGGAAGGCCAGACGACCAACGATCTTTTCGCTTTCCTGACGACAGAGCCCAACGCAATCGTCGCGCCGATCCATGCGAAGGCCATGCCCGTCATTCTGACGACGCCGGGGGAAGTCGACATCTGGTTGTCGTTGCCCTCGCAAACAGCTTTGAGGCTGCAGCGCCCGCTGCCGGACACGGCGCTGCGCATCGTGGCGCGCGGGGCGAAGACCGACGGCGAAGCGCCGACGTAAGATTACATCCCCGGTATTTGCATGATCTCGATGATTTCGATCCACGCGCCTGGCATTTGCTGATGCGGATGGTCCTTGCCGAACATCTTTGACGCCGCGTCGGCCGATTCGGCCTGGACGATCGAATATCCTCCGATGTCGTTTTTCGTATCCGAGGCTCCCTTCGAGTCGACCCGCTTCGTCTTCCCCAGAGGCGCTCCGCCGTCGACAAGCGACGCCTTGTTGTCGCCCATCCATTTCATCCACGCATCCATCCCCTTCTGTCGCTGCTCGGGAGTGGAGTTTTGCATCATTTTCTCAAACTCGGCCGCGTTGGCCATGTACAAGACCAGGAATTTCTTCATCCGACGTTCTCCTTGTTACGAGAAGAAAGCGAGAAAGTCTGAGGCAGAGGGGTTACGCCTGTTCTTCTGACAGGCGACGCCAAATGCGGACACTTTCCGCGCCGCCATTTTAGAGCATGTCCCGATTTGATGGAACGACCGCCGTCATCGCGGGCGCGAGCGAGGCGATCCAGCGAGGAAGAGAGCGGCGGCGACTGTGCCTCCCTTCACCCTGCCAGGAGGCCGCCCTTCTCGTGCAGGAAGGCGATCACCTGGTCGACGCCTTCGCCGGTTTTCATGTTGGCCATCACGAAGGGACGCGTCTTGCGCTGCGCGGCGGCGTCGCGGACCATCACGTCGAGCGAGGCGCCGACAAAGGGGGCGAGGTCGATTTTGTTGATGACGAGAAGGTCCGATCGGGTGATGCCTGGGCCCCCTTTGCGCGGAATCTTTTCGCCGCCTGAGACGTCGATGACATAGATCGTGAGGTCGGCAAGCTCGGGCGAGAAGGTCGCGGCAAGATTGTCGCCGCCCGATTCGATCAGGATCAGGTCGAGGTCCGGGAAGCGCTTGCGCATGTCGGCGACGGCGGCAAGATTGATTGAGGCGTCCTCGCGGATGGCGGTGTGCGGGCATCCCCCCGTCTCGACTCCAAGGATCCGCTCGGCGGGCAGGGCGCCGGCTTCGACCAGAATCCGCGCGTCCTCCTTGGTATAGATGTCGTTGGTGATGGCGGCGATGTCGAGTTTGTCGCGGAGCCGCTTGCAAAGCTGCTCCATCAGCGCCGTCTTGCCGGAGCCGACCGGGCCGCCCACGCCCACTCGCAGGGGTTGCTTTAGGGGGGTCATCAAGTCAGAAAATCTCCAGTGCGCGCGTCACGCAATGGGCAACCGGGCCAATCGCGGGCAGACATTACGCGGAAATCCGCTCCCAGACGAGTTCCCGCACCAAGCCGGCGGCCCCGCGGAAACCTACGGGCGGACGAAGCGAGAGGCGATTGCCCTCAAGCCGCGCAACGCGAACCTGTGGTTCGCTGAAGAACACCGGATCGGAGGCGCCGTCGACGTGGGTCACGAGCCGGGCGCCGTCGAAGACATAAGAGCCGCAATAAGACGCGAAGGCGCGCACGCCGTCGATCGGGCCGGAACGTCCGTCAGAGAGCGCCGCCATCATGCGACCTTGGCGGGTAAAGGTGAGGAGCCCCATCCCCATCGGACCGTAAAGGTTCGGGCTCGGCTCACCCGCCTCCCCCCAGGCGTTCTCGACGACGAGCCGCCAAATGCCGACGAGATTGCTCACGCTTCATGCTCCCCTTCTCATGCGTTTGCGTCGCCCAACACTGGAGCCGTGCGCTACGATCCCCAACGGTCGTTCGAGCGGAGCGGACCACTGTCGGCGAGCCAGACCGCAAGCATATTGCGACGAGCATCATCGAAAGGCGAAACCTAGAGCAAACTCCGATCAAGTTGTATCATAGCCGCAGGCGGCGAAGTGACTTGTGTATTGGCCGGGGTTTGAAGGATATGGGTCGTCGAGCACCCTCATCAGGCCGGCGACGGTTGGCTCGGCGGCGTTCACCGGTCGCTGGCCTTCGGCGTCGCAAGCCCTCGAAGGCGAGACCGGCGACGAGGGTGATCGTCTTGTGGTGGCCGTGCGGGACCGTCTCTTGGGGTCCTTCCGCTTCCGGTCCAGTACCCCGAAATTCGACCTCGGACACGACCCCGAAGTGACCCCGAAGGAAGAACAATCTCTTGACAAGAACTCCAAGTTGTGTTTCCGCCCCCCTCAAACCCGCCAGGACCTTGCGCGGGAATGGCTCCCTTGTCGCCTGCATATCGAAGGAAGATCGCTACCGATATGTTGATTAGCGGCTCTGGCCGGAGCCGCGCGGCATCACGGAGAAATTTTCAGCCGTTCAGCCGGCCAAATTCGCCAAATTCGCCAAATTCGCCAATTTCGCAATTTCGCAATTTCGCAATTTCGCAATTTCGCAATTTCGCAATTTCGCCCGTAAGGCTTTGATAAGTAAAGGTTCGCAGTGAAATTTTTTGAAATTTTCGGAAGCAAATTGAAATTTTTTGCAAAGATTTGGAAGCCCGGCGGAAATTTTTTGAAACGTTTGGAAATTTTCTGAAGGAAATGGCGGGTCGTCGGCGTCCAGCCCCGTCATGGCGAGCGGCGATTCCAGTCGATCGGAACCTGCTCTAACGATGTGCAGGCGGGGCTCTTGGGAAGCGCCGATCTTTGGCCCGGCCCTTCGAGTCGCCTTCTCCCCGAGCGCAACAGCTCAACACGAATCTCAGGAGGCGCCCTTCGTCTTTTCCGACAGGCCGCTATGCGGGTGGCGCCGATCGCCGCGACGGTTGGATCGACGGACATAGGTGATGCTCGCCTCGGGATGCTCGTGCTTCGCCTTGAGGGCGGCGATCAGCGCATCTTCGGCCTCGATGGTGAGCGCGCCGGCGTGGTCGTGGAACCTGAGCCCAACCGTGTGTGCGATGGCCAAGTCCGCCTCCGATCGTGATGACGCCGCAACCGGGCCTTCAATGCGGGCAGAAGACAACGTCCAACTTTAGCCAAATACCACGAGAACAGCGGCGCTTGTGAGGCGTCAGGGGTCCATTTGGCAAATTGGCTCGCCTTCCGGGCCGGCTCACGACCGGAACAGCCGCGAATATTGCGTTTCGTGGCGCATTGCGGCGATGTCGGAGCGGAAGGCGCAGCCGCCGAGATCGGTAAGCGTCGATCGCGATGCCTCGCCGGCGAGCGCCCGGACGCGCGGCAGGAGCGCGGCCAGAATCTTTTGGCCATCGGTCTGGCCGATCGGCCCGAGCCGCACCGCGGCGGAGACGGCGTTGGCGACCAGCGCCAGGACGAAAGCCTGCAGGCTCGATTCGAGCGGCAGATCACGGCCCGCCGCGGCGGCGGCGACGGCGGCCGGATAGGCGACGCGGTTTTCGGCTGCCAGTTCACGCAAAGGCGCGCATTCCCAGGCCGCGCGGGCGGCGGCGACGAAGGCCGCGCCCTGAGCGGTGGTCTCGAGCCGCCGCTCGGCCGAGGCGGCCAGCGCGACGGCGAGGTCGTTCGTCTCGAGGAGCGCCTGCCAGTCGCCGGCCTCCGCCGCGCGGAAGGCGGCGGCGAACAAGATCGCGTCGGCGCGCGGGGCGCCGAAGGTCAAGAGGTCGACCAGCCATCCGCCGAGCGAGCGCGCATCGACAATATCACCCGCCTCGACCGCCCATTCCAGCCCATGCGAATAGGCGAACGAGCCGACCGGGAAGGCCGGCGACAGCCACAGCATCAGCGGCAGCAGCGCTGCGTCGGGCTCAGCGGGCCCTATGTCCATGATCATGACCGTGACGTTCGTCGGCGCGATCGTGGCCGTGCTCGTGCCGGTGGTCGGGACGATCGCAA
Organism: uncultured Alphaproteobacteria bacterium; assembly: GCA_963835885.1. GTDB lineage: Bacteria > Pseudomonadota > Alphaproteobacteria > Rhizobiales > Beijerinckiaceae > Roseiarcus. Next base: position 60,202 of record CAWIHF010000031.1, on the reverse strand, counting down.
TCATCGTGATCATGGTGGTCATGCCCATGATGGGAATGACCGTGATCGGCGTGATCGTGGGCGTGCGCGTTCGCGTGGTCGCCGTGGTGAACATGCTCGGCCGCATGCGCGTGCGACGGCTCGGCCTGGACATAGGCGCCGCCCTCCGGGTTGAACGGCGCCTCGAGGGGCGTGACGCGCGCGCCGAGCCCCCTCGCCATGTCCTCGATCACCGGATCGCGGCGGATGCGCAAGGCCTTCGGCGTCAGCTCGATCGGCAGGTGCCGATTGCCGAGATGCCAGGCGATGCGGGCAAGCGAGCGCGCGTCGGGGCAACGGATTTCGGCGAGCGGCTCGGGCGCAGCAAGGACCTCGACCACGCGGCCGTCCTCGAGCCTCAGGCCGTCGCCGCCGCGCAGCATCGCGGCCTCCGCCAGGTCGAGCAGAAAGGCGAGCCCGCCGACGCCGGTCATGACGAAACGGCGACGGTAACGTTCGTCGAACTCGAGCACCACGCTGTCGGCGGGCTCGCCCGTCCAGGTCCCTGCGGCAAGAACCTCGTCCGCCCGCATCATCGCTTGGCCCTCCGCTTTGCTGATCCGCCCGTCCAGCATGGACGAGCGCCAATGAGAACGCCAGCCGGCCTGTAAGCCGGGTTCTGTATGGCCGGGGCTCGCGCCCCGACGTGACGGCCATTCCTCTGGGACGCCCGTTGCCGGGCGTCTCGAGCAACCAACCCGAGCGACAGGACCAACGGACCAGGCCCCGCGGAAATATCCGCGCGTCGCTCCTATTCGGTTTTGCTCCCGGCGGGGCTTGCCGTGCCGCCGACGTTGCCGCCGGCGCGGTGCGCTCTTACCGCACCCTTTCACCCTTACCCTGACGAACCTTTCGGTCCGTCCGGGCGGTTTGCTTTCTGTGGCGCTATCCCTGGGGTCGCCCCCGCCGGACGTTATCCGGCGCCGCGTCCGTATGGAGCCCGGACTTTCCTCCGCCCTTCGACTGGCTCAAGGCGGCGGCCGTCCGGCCGACTGGCGACCCGGAATATGAGCCCCAGGCGGCGCCGGTCAAGCAGAAAGGCGAGGCAGCGCCAAGGCGAACCCGTTCCAGCGCTGCTCCAGACCGTCCGGGCGCCGCTGCTCCGCAGCGTGCGCGGGTTTCCCAGTGATATTTTTGAAGCATGACGGAAACTTTCCGCGGGAAATGGAGGGTTGTCGGCGTCCAACCCCGTCATGGCGACCGACGAATTCCAGTCGATCGGAACCTGCTCTAATCCGCCCTCTGCGGCGCGGTGACATCCCGGGCGATGCATTCGACTGTCGCCTGGAAACGCTTTGCCTGGGCGTGGGCGAGGCGCAGCCTCAGCGGCGCCGCATAGGCCTCGCAGGCATCCCGGGAGGAGAATGTCGGCTGCCCGCCGTAGCTCAGGCAGGAGCGCCCATGATGCCCCGCCGAAAGGAACGCCTGGCACCAGACGAGGGCGTAAATCGTGATCATCCCCAAGCCGCTCGGCGCATCAACTGGGGCCGTGAATGCGAACTTTTAAACCCGCATTCGCGCGAGTCGCAAGGTGCATCCCCGGCCTGGGCTGGCGCCCGGAGCCGCGACAGCGTGACCGAGAGGACCCCGCCGCAGGCCCCATGCCGACGATTTCACGGTCCGCAAACCGGATGATCCTGAATTCCGCATCAGGAAAATTCAAGTTCCCCGTTGGCCCTGAGGAATCAGGGAGATAGTCTTGGTTTGCGATTTAAGAATTATCACCAACGGGGTGCGCGATGCAGGGACAGGGGCTGCTCGATTTCCAGTATGAGGCCGATTCGTCCAGCCATGGATTGACGTCGTTGGCCGGGCTTCCGTTGTATCTCGACCTGATCAAGGCCTGCGGCCTCGGCGGGGCGATCCAGCGGCATGTTCGGGCGGCCGGCGGCCAGGGCTGGCTCGACATCCAGATGGTTCTGGCGGTGATTTTCCTAAATCTGTCCGGCGGCGACTGCGTGGAAGACATCGAACGGTTGGAGCGCGACAGCGGCTTTTCGGCGATCCTGCGGGCGATCGAGAAGGATTTGCTGTCGCGCGCCGAACGGCGGTCGCTGAAAAGCCGCTGGCGGCGCGAGCGCGAGCGGGCGACGCCCTCGCCGTCGGCGCTGTCGGGCTGGCTGGAACGGTTCGATGATCCAGCTTCGCCCAAGGCGGTCGCGGGGATGGCGTTCATTCCGGCGGTGACGCAGGCACTGCGCGGTCTCTGGCGGGTGAACCAGGCGCTGCTGGACTTTCTGCAGAAGCGTCAGCCCGCGGCGACGGCGACGCTGGACATGGACGCGACGCTGATTGAGACGCACAAGCGCGAGGCGCTGTTTTGCTACAAGAAGTTCAAGGCGTATCAGCCGCTGAACTGCTGGTGGGCGGAGCAGGGCGCGATGCTCTATTCGGAGTTCCGCGACGGCAACGTGCCCGCCGGACACGAGCAGTTGCGCGTCCTGAAAGAGAGCCTGCGCCATCTGCCGGACAGCGTGAGGAGGGTCTCGTTGCGTTCGGACACGGCGGCCTATCAGGAAGAGCTGCTGCTCTATTGCGGCGAGGGAAAAGACCCGCGCTTTGGCGTGATCGAGTTCGCGATCGGCGCCGACGTGACCGAGGCTTTCCGCGCCGCTGTGCGGACGACGCCCGAGAGCGCGTGGAAGCCGCTGATCCGCAAAACGGACGGCCAGCCGCAACAGACCGATCAAGAATGGGCCGAGGTCGTTTACGTGCCCAATTGGGCCGGGCACAGCCGCAACCGCGCCGATTACCGCTTTCTCGCGATCCGCGAACCGCTGCGCCAGCTGGCGCTGGGCGACGAGGCGAAGCTGCCGTTTCCCACCCAGGCGTTCGGCCCGAAGGGGGTCTATAAACTGTTCGCCGTCGTGACCAACCGCACGGGCGCCGGCGAGGGCGTGATCTGGTGGCTGCGCGAGCGCTGCGGCAAGAGCGAGGAAGTCCATTCGGCGACGAAATCCGACCTGGCGGGCGGACAGATGCCCTCTGGGCTGTTCGGCGCCAACGCCGCCTGGTGGGCGCTGACGATCCTGGCGTTCAATCTAAACGCCGCGATGAAGCGTCTCGCGCTGGGCGAGAGATGGGCGGCCAAACGCATGAAGGCGCTGCGCTTTCATCTGATCGGCCTGCCCGGACGGGTGGTCAGCCACGCCCGCCAGCTGATCATTCGTCTGGGCGGCGGGGCCGAAGCGCTGGCCACCCTCCTCGACGCCCGCCAAAGGATCCGGGCGCTGGCGCAAGAACCGGCCGGATGAGCCCAAACCGCGCGCTGCCGAGCGTAGACCTGATATCGCGTGGCGTTCCCTGGCGCGGCGACGACGCCCCGCGCCCGCGTCAGGCGAGCCCGACTCGCTCCGGTTGCACGCAGTCATCGCCGGACCCGCCATGCGTGTCGATGAACGTCAGGAGGTGATCGACCCCTCGGGATTGTGACATTCGAACCCGTCAACGACCGCAAAATCGGTCACGCACCGGCGCGCGCGGTGATTTGTTCGGGAATTGTGGTGATCGCCGTTCATTGCAGCTTCACCCGGTTTGTGGGAATGTCCCGCCCGAACGGGCGGGGCTGGCTCGTTTGCGCGGCTCCCGCCGCGACCGGGGGCGGTTCTTCGCAGAAAGAGCGACCCTTTTCAGCCAATGAATGACTGACGGGAGATCGTTTGCATGAAAAAGACGTTGGCACTTTCTCTGGCGCTGGCCGCCGCCGTTTCGGTCTCGGCCTGCCAGACCCCGCAACAGCAGAACGCTCTCGTTGGCGGCGCGCTCGGCGCGGGCGCGGGGGCCTTGGTCGGTTCGGCGGTCTCCGGCGGCAGCGCCGGCGGTACGCTAGCCGGAGCCGCAATCGGCGCGGGATCGGGCGCGCTGATCGGCGCCGCCGCGACCCCGCAATATCAGGGCCGCTGCGCCCGCTGGGGCTACGACTACAACGGCAACCGCGTCTGCGTGGCGTACTACTAAGGGCGAACCCTCATCCGGTCGGCTTCGCCGGCCACCTCACCCGCAAGCGGGAGAAGGGTCGCGGCCCCTCTCCCGCTTGCGGGAGAGGGCTGAGGTGAGGGCGCTACCGGCCTCATGCCCCTCATCACCGACAGCCCGCTCGCCGCCCGTTTCATTCCCTCGCCCAATTTCGGCGAGCGCCGCGCGGGCGGTCCGAACTGCCTCATCCTGCACTACACCGGCATGCCGACGGGCCAGGCGGCGGTCAGCCGACTCATAAACCCGGCGTCTGAGGTGTCGTGCCATTATTTCGTCTGGGAAGACGGGCGGATCGACCAGCTTGTCGCCGAGGGGGCGCGCGCCTGGCATGCCGGCCAGGCCACCTGGAAAGGCGAGAGCGACCTGAATTCCGCGTCGATCGGGATCGAGATCGTCAATCCCGGCCATGACGGCGGTTCGCCGCCCTTCCCCGGCCGCCAGATTGCGGCGACGATTGCGCTGGCCCGCGATTGCGTCTCGCGCTGGGAGATCCCGCCCGAGCGGGTGCTCGGCCATTCCGACGTCGCGCCCGGCCGCAAGCGCGATCCGGGCGAGCATTTTCCTTGGCGGCGGCTGTGGGAGGACGGCGTCGGCCATTGGGTCGAGCCGGCGCCGATCCGCGGCGAAGCGCTGTTCCGTCACGAGGAGGAAGGGCCGCCGGTGCGGGCGCTGCAGGCGATGCTGGCGCTCTATGGGTACGGGCTCGAGCTGACCGGCGTCTACGACCGGCGCACCCGCGCCGTGGTCGAAGCCTTCCAGCGCCATTTCCGGCCCGAACGGGTCGATGGCGAGACCGACCAGTCCACCGTCGCGACCCTGAAGGCGCTGATCGAGGGGCTTGCCCGATAGGCTGCTTCTACGAGCGCCAGCGCTGGGTGGTCTCGGCGGCGAAATCGCGATAGCGCCGCAGCGGGCGGCCGAGCATGCCGACGAGGCGGTCGACATCGCCCTCTTCGGGCAGCATGCCGTCGGTCTGGAACCGGTCGGCCATCACCTTCATGTCAAACGCCATCCAGTCGGGCGCGTGGGCCCTGACGGCGCGCTCGAAGGCGCTCGTGTCGTCGCCGGCATAGGCGACTTGACGGCCGAGCGCTTCCGACCAGATCGCCGCGACCGACGCCCCTGTCAGAATGTCAGGGCCAACGATGTCGATCGACTTCAGCGGCAAGGGAATAGCCGAGCGATCGCGCCGCAACAGCTCCAGCGCGGCGATTTCTGCGATATCGCGCGCGCTGACCATCGCAAGGCCCTTGCGGCCGATCGGCATGGGATAGACGCCGGCTCCGGCGATCGCGTCCTTGAGGGCCGCGTCGTTCTCCATGAAATAGGCGGGCCGCAGCACCGTGGCCGGCAGGTCCAACTCCCTGATCATGTTCTCGGCGGTGTTCTTGCCGGCAAAATGTGGGACGTCGACGTAGCGATCGCTGTGGATGACCGAAAAATAGACGATCCGCTCGATGCGCGCCTCGCGCGCGACATTGAGCGCGATCAGCGCCTGTGTCAGTTCGTCGGACGTGACCGCGTTCAAAAGAAACAGCGTGCGCGTCTCGGCCAGGGCCGCGCGAACCGAGTCGACGTTCATCAGGTCGCCTTTGACGACCCGAACGCCCGGCGGAAAGGCCGCCTTTTCCGGATTGCGGGCAAATGCGCGAACTTCGGCGCCTCGCTCCGCCAGGAGCTGAATCACCTGCGAGCCGATCGTTCCCGTGCCGCCCGTGACCAGAATGCCCATGCGCAATCTCCGAAAGAGGCCCTGACGGCGACCATCGCCGCCCTCGTTGCAATCTGATCGCTCTCCGACGGCTTTTGTGTGGGCGACCGTCATCGGTCGAGGATCGCCTCGTACGCCTGGCGCACCCGCTTTCGCGCCTCGTCGAGCGCCGCGACAAAAGCTTCGAAGTCCGGAAAGCCGGTCGCTGCGGCGATGCGGCGCTTGACGCCGGCGGCGGCTCGGGCGGGGTCGAACGGGCCGGCGATCGCGAGACGCATGAACTGGGTCGCATCGGTGTAGAGGCGGTGCGCTTCGATCAGCGTCTCGGCGTGAGCCGCCAAAATGAACTCCGCCGCGCCCGCTTTGTCGATCACCTTGCGGGTCGAGACGTCGAGAATGCCGGGCCGCGAATGGGCGAAGGCGAGGCTCGCATATTGGGCGACGAACTCGATGTCCATCAGGCCGCCCTTGACGAGTTTCAGGTCCCAAGGGTCCTCGTCGCCCTTCTCGTGAGCGATCAGCGCGCGCATCTTGCGCACGTCACGGGCGATCTTTTCCGCGTCGCGCTTGCGCACCAGAATATCGCGCACCGCTCTCGTCACCTCCGCCGCCAGGCGCGCGTCGCCGGCGACGACCCGCGCGCGGGTCAGCGCCATGTGCTCCCAGGTCTCCGCCTCGTCCCGCTGGTAGAGGGCGAAGGCCGAGAACTGAGTCGCGAGCGGACCCTGGCGGCCCGACGGCCTGAGCCGCATGTCGACTTGGTACAGCTTGCCCGCCCGGGTCGGCGCGGTCAGCGCGGCGAGCAGGCGCTGGGTCAGGCGCGAATAATAGAGGCCGGCGCCGAGCGGCCTCGCCCCACCCGATTCTCCGGCGTCGGCCGGAAAGTCGTAGATCAGGATCAGGTCGAGATCGGAGGCCGCCGTCATCTCGCGCGAGCCGAGCTTGCCCATCGCGACGACCGCGACGCGTCCTCCGCGCACGACGCCATGGTCGGCTGCGAAGGCGTCCTCGACCCGCTTCAGCAAGGTTCCGACCAGCCCCTCGGCGAGCGCGCTATAGGCCCGCCCCGCGCGGTCAGGATCGAGCCGGCCCGACAGCAGATTGAGGCCGATCAGGAACCTCTCCTCCGCCGCAAAATTGCGCGCCCGCTCGAGCGCGTCCTCATAAGTGCGGGCCTGCGCCACATAGGCGCTGGCCCGCTCGCGCATGTCCGGTTCGCCGAGGCTCTCCTCGAAATGATCTCCCCGGCCCGGATCGATCGCCGAATCGAGCACGTGCGGGCGGGCCGCGATGACCTGCGCGAGCCTCGGCGCGGAGCCGAGCACGTCACCGAACAGTTCGCGCACATGCGCGTTCGAGCGCAGGATCGACATGAGTTCGACCGAAGCGTTCATATGCGTCATCGCCTCGTCGAAGGCGGCGAGCGCCGCGTCGGCGTCCCCCGAGCCGGCGAAAGCCTCGAGCAACGCGGGCGTCAATTCGGTCAGCACCTCGCGCGCGCGGGCGCTGCGCACCGCCGGCCGGCGGCCAAAATGCCAGCCGCGAATCGTCTCGGCCGCCGCTTCCGGCTGGCGGAAACCGATCCGGCGCAGGGTCGCCAGCGTCTCGGGATCGTCGACGACGCCGGTGAAGACGAGATTGCCTGTCGCGCCGCTCGAGGTCGGCGCCTCCTCGAACAGGCGCGCATAATGCCGCTCGACCCGTGTCAGGTGAAGGGTCAGCTCCCTGGCGAAGGGCTCGAGCCGCGCGTAGCCGCAGAACTTCGCGAACCGCGCGAGTTCCCCCGGTCGAACGGCAGGCGCTGGGTCTGCTCGTCCGCGACCATCTGCAGCCGGTGCTCCACCCGGCGCAGGAAGAGATAGGCCCGGCTGAGATCCTCGACTGCCTCGGCGGTCACCCATTGGTCGTCGTGGAGCTGGCGCAGCATGTCGAGGGTGCGCGATCCGCGCATTTGCGGCCGCCTTCCGCCGAAAATGAGCTGCTGCGTCTGAACGAAGAATTCAACTTCGCGGATGCCGCCGCGGCCGAGCTTGAGGTCATGGCCGGCAACGACGACGCGGTCGTGTCCGCGCACCGCATGGATCTGGCGCTTCATCGCGTGGATGTCGGCGATGGCGGCATAGTCGAAGTACTTTCGCCAGATGAACGGGGCGAGGTCGGCGAGAAAGCGTCGGCCGAGCTCGAGATCGCCCGCAGCGGGGCGAGCTTTGATCAGCGCCGCGCGCTCCCAGTTCTGGCCGAGCGTCTCGTAATAGGCGTAAGCGCTGGCAGTCGAGAGCGCGACCGGGGTCGAGGCAGGGTCGGGCCTGAGGCGCAGATCGACTCTGGCGACGTAGCCGTCGCTGGTGCGGTCCTGCAGGAGACGCGCCAGCGCCCTGGTGATGCGCACGAACAGGGGGGCGGGCTCCATGCCCTCCGGGATCGACGCGGCGACCGCGTCGTAGAGCACGATGAGGTCGATGTCGCTCGAATAATTGAGCTCACGCGCGCCGTGCTTGCCGAGCGCCAGCACGACCACGCCCGAACCGGCCTGCGGGTCAGCCGCGTCGGAATCGAGCGCGAGGCGGCCCATCCGCGCGTTCTGGCGCAGAAGAAAGCTCAGCGCGGCGCCGACGGCGGCGTCGGCGAACAGGGTCAAAGCCTCGGTCGCCTCGGTCACGTCCCAGATCCCGCCGATGTCGGCGAGCGCGACGATCAGCGCGGCCTCGCGTTTGGAGCGGCGCAGCGTTCGCATCAGCTCCGCTTCGTCCTCGTCGCGCCGGATGGCGAGCCCCGCAACGATCGCGTCAAGCGACTCCCGAGGCGGCCGGGCGAGCAGCCGCGCCAGCCGAGCCGGGTCTTCCGTGACGAGGGTCCAAAGGTAAGGCGAATGATCGGCCAGGCCCAGGAGGAGATCGCGAACCCTGTCGCATCCGAGCGCCGGGGCGAGGGCCTCCGCCTCCGGGTCTGCGGCCAGCGCGGCGAGCTTGCGCCGCGCTGCGGACGGCGCGGCGAGGCGGGGCGCGGCAAGCAGACTTTCAGCCAGCGACCGGCTCATGCACGCCCCCGCTCACCGGGGCCCGTAGGGACAGCTGCGCCGGCTCCGCGGGGAAGGTCACGCAAACGCGCAAGCCCGGCTCGTTGTCCTCGAGTTCGACCGTGCCGCCATGCATCCGCGCGACCGCTGCGGCGAGCGACAGGCCGAGGCCGGAGCCCGGCCGCGAGCGGGAGCCTTCGAGCCGCACGAAGCGGCCGAGTACGCGCGCCCGGTCTGCCGCGGCGATGCCGGGGCCGCGATCGGCGACGGTCAGCACGACCGAGTCTCCGACCCGCCGCGCCGAGATGACCACGTCCGGTTTGGCGTAAGCGAAGCCGCCTTCCTTCGGGGCGGCATATTTCAGGGCGTTGTCGACCAGATTGGCGATCGTCTGCCCGATGAGCTCGCGGTTCCCGCGCACAACAAGCCGGCCCTCGGTCACGACCTTCAGCGCGACGCCCTCCTCTTCGGCGATCGGTTCGTAGAGCTCGGCGACGCTGCGAGCCGCTTCGCCGACGTCGAACGGTTGAAGCGCCTCGACGTCGTCGCCCGCCTCGGCGCGCGCGATGAGCAGGAGCGCGTTGAAGACCTTGATCAGGCTGTCGGACTCCTCGATGGTCTTTTCGAGCGCCGCCCGATAGCCGGCGGCGTCGCCGAAGGCGAGCGCGGCCTCGGCATGATTGCGCAGGCGGGTGAGCGGCGTGCGCAGATCGTGGGCGATGTTGTCGGACACCTCGCGCAGCCCCTGCATGAGCTCACTGATCCGCGCCAGCATCTCGTTGAGGCCCTCGGCGAGGCGGTCGAGTTCGTCGCCGGATCCGGAAACCGGCAGCCGGCGGGTCATGTCGCCCGCCATGATGCCGTGGGCCGACGTGTTCATGTCGTCGATGCGCTTGAGCACCCGCCGGGCGACGAACAGTGCGCCGAGCGCCGCGAGCGCGGCAAAGAAGATCAACGAAATGGCCAGCGCCCGCACCATGACCTTCTCGATTCGGCCGCGATCGGCGAGGTCATGGCCAACCAGAAGCAGGAACCCCGGCGGCAGCCGGTACACCCGGACGAGAGCCTGGTGCACCCGCTCGCCGCCGACGTTGCTGCGGTAGTAGACGTCGACGAAGCCTGGCCGCTCAAGGACTCCGGCGGGAATCTGCGCGACATTGCCGGCGAGCGGCTCGCCCGCGGGGTTGGTCAGCAGATAGAGCGACGCGCCGGGCTCGCGCATGCGCATTTCGATGGACGAATAAAGACCCATCAGCCCATCGCGGTCGTAATTGTCGATCAGGCCCTTGGCCTCCGCGTCGATGGTTCGGGCGGTCTCTTCGTCGACCAGCTTGACGACCTGCCAGGCGACCGCGGTCAACACGATCCCGGCGCCGACCGCGCTGAGAGCCAGGATCGCCAGCGCGAGCCGAAAGGCTGTGGTGCGGAAGAGTTTACCGAGCGCCGTCACGAATCATGTATCCGGCGCCGCGCACCGTGTTCAGCAGCGGCGCATCGAAATCACGGTCGATCTTGGCGCGCAGGCGCGATACATGGACATCGATCACATTCGTCTGCGGATCGAAATGATAGTCCCACACATGCTCGAGCAGCATCGTGCGCGTGACGACCTTTCCCGCGTTCTGCATCAGATATTCGAGCAGGCGAAACTCACGCGGCTGCAGGACGATCTCCTCGCCTGCGCGCGTGACCTTGTGGGAAAGCCGATCGAGCGTCAGATCGGCGACGCGGAATACCGTCTCTTCCGGCGCGCCCTTGGACTTCCGGCGCGCCAGCGTCTCGACGCGGGCGAGGAGCTCGGAGAAGGCGTAGGGTTTTGAGAGGTAGTCGTCCCCACCAGCCCGCAGGCCCTTTACCCGGTCGTCAACCTGGCCGAGCGCCGAGAGGATCAGGATCGGCGTCTCGTTCTTCTGGTTGCGCAATGCGCCGACCAGCGTCAGCCCGTCCATCTTCGGCAGCATGCGATCGACGATCGCAACGTCATAACCGCCTTCGATCGCCATGTCGTATCCGGTGACGCCATCGTGGGCGTGGTCGACCACGTGGCCCGCCTCGCGGAAGGCCTTGACGAGATAGGCCGCCGCGTCCCGGTCGTCTTCGATAACAAGGATGCGCATGGAGGATATATAGCTGTTCCGGCCAGAGAGGCCAAAGGAATGGCGGCAGGTCCTCGGGGGGCTTGATAAGGACCTGCCGCCACCTTGTCGGGGTCGCGCGGGCGGGGAATGTGCGACCGCCGACTGGACAGACAGGGCGCGCTTCGCGCTGGGCCGGGGACGAGCCCAAATACCCTGTCGTCCATTCCTGGTCGGCTCCCGACGCGGGCGCCGACGATCCCTACGATGCGCGGGTCGGCAGAGCGAGGAAGTGTTCGCCCTCCCCCGACTTTACGCGCATCAAAACGCTCTTCTTGCCGTCGTTCTTGGCTGAATCGATCGCCTGAGCCACTTCAGACGGACGGGTGACCGACTTGCCGGCGACTTCGAGGATCACATCTCCTTCCTTCAGGCCCTTATCCGCAGCCACGCTGTCCGGGTCGACGTCCGTCACGAGCACGCCATCCTGGCCGCGGCGCAAGGTCAGGCCAAAATTCGCCAGCGCCGAAGCGCCATTCCCGGCACTGCTGTTGCCGCCGGTTTCGGCGCTTGCAGTCTTCTCCGTCGGCATGGTCCCGAGCGTGACGTCGATCGTCATCGGCGAACCATTGCGGATGAGAGCGATCGTCGCGGTCTTCTTCGGCCCGAGATCGGCGACACGGCGCGCCAGCTCATGCGGGTCCGCAACCGTCTGGCCGTCCAGCGCCGTGATCACGTCGCCGCTCTTGATCCCGGAGGCTGCGGCGGGCGAATTCTTCGTGGTCTGCGCGACGAGCGCGCCGGACGCGCTCTTCAAACCCAGACTTTCCGCTATGTCGGCGGTCACGGGCTGAATTTCAACCCCTATCCAGCCGCGGGTCACAACGCCGTTTTCCTTGAGCTGCTCGACGACGTTCTTGACCACGTCGCTCGCAATGGCGAAGCCGATGCCGACGCTGCCGCCGGACGGCGAAAAAATCGCCGTGTTGACGCCGACGACTTCGCCCTTGGCGTTAAAGGTCGGGCCGCCCGAGTTGCCGTGATTGACCGGAGCGTCAATCTGAAGGAAATCGTCGTAGGGTCCCGAGCCGATGTCGCGTCCGCGGGCCGAAACGATGCCGGCCGTCACCGTGCCGCCGAGACCGAACGGGTTGCCGACCGCGATCACCCAGTCGCCGACGCGCGGAGGCTTGGAGGCAAACGTCACGAACGGGAAGTTGTTTCCCTGCGCCTTCAAGAGCGCGAGATCCGTCTTGCTGTCGACGCCGATCACCTTTGCCGGCATGGTCTTGCCGTCGGCAGTGGTGATCGTCACGTCCGTCGCGTGGTCGACGACATGGTTGTTGGTGACGATGTAGCCGTCGGCGGTGATGAAGAAGCCGGAGCCTTGCGCCCTAGTCAAATGATGATGCGGCATATTGTCGTTTTCGCCCCCGGGCAGGCCGAAATGCCGGAAGAAGCGATAGAACGGGCTATTTGGCGGGAAGTCCGGCAGACCCTGGAAATCTTCGTCGGAGGACGCGTCGTCGCTGGTCAGTTTGACTTTGACCGACACCACCGCCGGCGTCACCCGATCGACGATGTCGGCGAAAGAGCCCGGACCCGCGGGAGGCTGGGGCGCGATCACCGACGGAGCGTCGGTCGCCGCGACTGCGTCAACCGGGACAAATGGCTTTTCCAAAGCGACGCCCCCGAGGGCCATCGCCGCGGCCGCCCCCAGAAGCGCGGCCCGAACTGAACGTTGAGGAAGCATCACAGAAACCCCGCACTTACGGCCGACCTCGCCCGGCCCGCTGGTTGCATTCTGCCTCTTCTGGCCTAACTCTCCCATGGCGCGAACATGAAAGCTTTGTAATGTTCACAAAGATCAAGCAGAGCAACCGGAAGTGAGTGACCGCCCTCGCCGAAGAGACGCGCGGGATAAGTCTTTGTTCCGGGATTTTTGCCGCGAAGTCGGGAGCTCCCCCTTGAGCTTTCGATCGTGTCGAGCCGCCGGCTGGCGGCGGCCGACGGACATTTCTCCCGCCGTTGTCTGCCGCCATGGCCGGCTTCGAGACGATCATCCCGCGGCCCCACTCGCTCCGGAAGGCTCTCAAGCCCGACGGTCGTTGCCCCCAAAAAGCGGACAACAGCGCGCAAACAAGAATAGCCGGCCCGAAGGCCGGCTATTGAACCACGATGGAACGAGAAGCCGAAGCGCTCAGGCTTCGGCCGCCGTCGACTTCGGCTTCAGGACCTGGCGGCCCCGGTACATGCCGGTCTTCAGATCGATATGATGAGGACGGCGCAGTTCGCCCGAATCCTTGTCTTCGACATAGGTAGGGGTTTTGAGGGCGTCGGCGGAGCGCCGCATGCCACGGCGCGACGGGGAGGTTTTGCGTCTGGGGACGGCCATTGGTCAAACTCCGAAATCGGGCGCGCGCTGACGATCGCCGCACGCGGGATATTGGGGAAGCGCGGCTCTTACATGCAAAAGGACGCGAGCGCCAGCCCAAAGATGACCCAAAGATGCGGGCGATTTCCGCCGATCAGGCCGAGCCTTTTGTTTCAAACGCGGCGAAGGCCATCGCCTCGCGCGGGTCGCGATCGGCCCACAGGACGAACTGGAAAGCCTGAAAATAAGTTTCGCAGGCGGTGACCGCCGCCTTGACCACCGCCGAGCACTGGGCGTCGCTGGCGATTGCGCCGCCGGCGAGGCAGAGCGAGTGCCGGAACATCACCAGATCCTGCTGACTCCACAAGTCGAAGTGTCCGAGCCAAAGCTGCTCGTTGATGAGTTGGGCAAGCTCGGCAACCGCGGCCCGCTTGCGCGACGGCGCCTTGAGGTCGAACGAACAGGCGACGTGAAGCGACTCCATCTCCGGAATCCAGGTGAAAGCAACTTCGTAATTTGCCCATTCCCCGGAGACGAGAATCGAGATCTCGTCGTCCTCGGCGCGGTCGAACGCCCATTCGTTGACCGCCGCCAACCGTTCCACAACGTCGACGGGGTGTTCGGATCGATCGTCGGCGAAAGTCTCGATCAAGCTCATCTCATGTCTCTCGGCGGGGGAAGTAGACTCGACCGAGCTTACGCACGGCTGGAAGATACGCTCCGCTGAACCCAAACTATTCGACGCTCCGTCCCGGCTTTCGGCGAGGCGGACCGTCGCAACTTGGGTGATTCGTAAGAAATCGTAAACCGAGCGCCGCCCTTCGTCCACAGAATTTGTGAAACGAATCGAAAGTCTGCCAAGGCCGCTAGCCTTACGGCGGAATAAGTTCGAGTCGGATCAAGCCTTTAGTTCGGCGAGCTTCGCCTCGAGCGCCGCAATTCGGGCCGCGAGCTTGTCGTTCTCGTCGCGCGCCCGCGCCGCCATCTCGCGCACCGCCTCGAACTCCTCGCGGCTGACGAGATCCATGCCGGCCATCATCCGCTCCAGCTGGCTCTTGGCGAAGGTCTGCGCCTCCCGCCGCGCCCCGTCGGCAAGCCCTGCCGCGTCGGTCATCAGGCGCGAAAGATCGTCGAAGAAACGGCTGCTCGTCTGCGGCATGGGACGCTCCAAATTCGCCTCCGGCGTTCGCCGGCGACGCGGTCTATGTGGCGTGAACGCCGAAGGCGCGCAAGGGCGCGAAGACCGGCCGTTTGCCCGCCCAAGAATCTCCGCTTAGCATCGCGCTCCGCCGTCCGCCCTTTTTTGGAAACGCCCATGCGCGTCAAAGCCGCCGTCCTCAATCAAATCGGCCTTCCGCCGCCCTATGTCCAGTCTCGGCCGCTCGAGGTGGTGGAGCTCGACCTCGCGCCGCCCGGCCGGGGTGAACTTTTGGTCCGCGTCAAGGCGGCCGGGCTCTGCCATTCCGATCTTTCCGTCATCGACGGCTCGCGGCCGCGTCCCGTCCCGATGGCGCTGGGGCACGAAGCGGCGGGAATCGTCGAAGAGCTCGGCGAGGGGGTGAGCGATCTCGCCGTCGGCGACCATGTCGTGCTCGTCTTCGTGCCGAGTTGCGGGCGCTGCGGCCCGTGCGCGGCAGGGCGCCCGGCGCTCTGTGAGCCCGGCGCCAAGGCCAACGGCGCCGGCGTGTTGCTCTCGGGCGAGCGGCGGCTCTCCTTCCGCGCCGAACCGGTCAACCACCATCTCGGCGTCTCGGCCTTCGCCACCCATGCGGTCGTCGCGCGCGAATCCTGCGTGAAGATCGATCCCGACCTGCCGCTCGAGCTCGCCGCCCTGTTCGGCTGCGCGGTGCTGACCGGAGTCGGCGCGGTCATCAACACGGCGCGGGTCGAACCGGGCGCCTCGGTCGCGGTCGTCGGTCTCGGCGGCGTGGGCCTCAGCGCCGTTCTCGGCGCAAAGCTCGCGGGCGCGAGGCAGATCGTGGCCGTCGATCTATCCGACGAAAAGCTTGCCTTTGCGCGTGCGCTCGGCGCGACCGACACGGTCAATGCCGGGGCGCCGGACGCCCTCCAAACCGTCCGGGGCCTGGCTGGCGGCGGGGTCGAGGTCGCCTTCGACATGGCCGGCGCCGTGCCGGCGCTCGAACTGGCCTACGCCGCCACCGCGCGCGGCGGCACGACCGTCACCGCCGGTCTGCCGCATCCCGACAAGCGCATGGCGCTCGCGCCGGTGACCCTGGTCGCCGAAGAGCGCACGCTCAAAGGCTCCTACATCGGCTCCGCCGCCCCGTTGCGCGATGTGCCGCGCCTGATCGCCCTGTTCAAAGCAGGAAAGCTCCCCGTCGACGCGCTGCTGACGCACCGGCTGAAGCTCGAGGACATCAACGAGGGCTTCGACCGCCTGCGCGAGGGGATCGGGGTGCGGCAGGTGGTGGAGTTTTAGCGGGAGCCGTCCCGTAAGCGCTGACGCTCTCTCGGGTTCGCGCCGAACCCACGCGCGCAGGCGTCAAGGGCCGCCTCGGTTTTCCCTCACACCATGACGTCGCCGCCATGCATGCGCCATTGAGACATGCCGCCGGCATAATGTTTGACGTCGTCGCGTCCGGCGGCGCGCACGCGGGAGAGAGCGTTTCGCGATCGCCCTCCAGACTGGCACATGAGCACGACCGGCTTGTCGTTCGGCAGATTGCTCGGATCGAAGCGCGACATCGGCAGGTTGACCGAACCGGGAATGTGACCTGCGGCGAACTCATGCGGTTCGCGTACGTCCACGACCGTCACCTCGCCCGCGTCGACCGCTTTGGCGAAGGTCTCGAGGTCGAGATCGGCCGGGTCGGCCCCTGGGAATGCGAAGTTCTGGACCATCGGACCTCCATCGGTTCAGGCGGACTGAGCGCCGGGTCGGTTCGCGATTGCGAAGCGCCGATCGAAGGTCGCATGCCCGGCGTCGAAATGCGAGCGTATCGCCGGACGGCTCCGGCCGATGGGGTTCACGATTCCTTCATCGTGGTGGACTGGCGTCGACTACTCTTCGCTGTGCGGACCGGGCCGGACAAGCTCAAGACTGCGCGCGCCGGCCGCGGTCATCGACCGCGGCGACAAGAGGGCCCGCGCGAGCGCTTCCTCAAGGTCAGGCGCGGGGATGAGGTGCACGCGGCTAAAGTATAGGATCAATGTAAGCTCGTAAACTTAAGCAAAATCGCTGGTTCTTGAGCCACACCGAGTTGCTGCGACACCCACTCCAATAGAGACGATCCAGTCGCATGGAACCCAATCGCCTCCGGCAGGGTTTGTGCCGCTGGAGGATATACTGACATGTTGTTCGAAGTTCTCATGTTGCTTTGCACTTTCCTCGGTGGGGTTACCGCGGGTGCTTGGCTCAACGACTTAACGCATAGACGCATCCCGGTCAGGACTCGGCGCTAGGCCGTATCTTGCGGCTGCCCATCCGACGTCTTGACTCGCGCCGCGATTCTGGGCGCGCTGTCCGCCGACGGCCACTCTTCGGGGGAGTGCGGAGGGCGGTCGAGGAGGACCGGAGAGCCGAGCGGTCGGCCGATCGTTTCCTGACGTGGACTGGCGCCACGGACTCCTCGCCGGCCTCCCGACGCACTGTCACCGCAAAGCAAAGGTGTCTCCACAGGGTCGAATAACCCCGCCTCACCCCTCCATCAGCGCCGTCACATGTGCGGCCACCGAGCGCCCCAGGGCGTCAAGGTCGTAGCCGCCTTCCAGCACCGAGACGATCCGGCCCCCGCAGCAGCTCTGGGCGATTTCCACGAGGCGCCGCGTCACCCAGGCATAGTCCGCCTCGACGAGATTGAGGTTGCCGAGCGGATCGCGGCGGTGGGCGTCGAAGCCCGCCGAGATGACGATGAGATCGGGCGCGGCATCCGCGATGCGCGGCAGGATCGCGACCTCCGCCGCCTCGCGGAAGGCTTCGCCCCCGTCGCCGGCGCGCAAGGGAGCGTTTACGATCTGATCGTGCTCGCCCCGCTCCCCGCTGTCCCCCGTGCCGGGAAAATGCGGCATTTCGTGCGTCGAAGCGTACATGACGGTTCGGTCGTCCCAGAAGATGTGCTGCGTGCCGTTGCCGTGATGGACGTCGAAATCGACGATCGCCACACGCTCGGCGCCATAGACCGCCTGGGCGTGACGCGCGGCGATGGCCGCGTTGTTGAAGAAGCAGAAGCCCAACGGCGTCGCGACTTCCGCGTGATGGCCCGGCGGGCGCGTGGCGACGAAGGCGTTTCTGACCTTGCGGGTCATCACCTCGTCGACTGCGAATATGGCGCCTCCTGCCGAGCGAAGGGCGGCCTCGAATGAACCGGGCGACATCGATGTCTCGTCGTCGATGGCCGTGTGCCCCTGCGACGGCGTACCGGCCCGAATCGCTTCGATGTAGTCGAGCGGATGGACACGCGCGATCGCCGAGATCTCGGCACGCGGCGCGACGTCGCGCGCCAGCATCTGGAAGACTTCGCTCTCCATTGCCCGGTCGATGGCGCGCAAACGGTCGGGCTGTTCCGGATGTCCCTCGCCCATGTCATGCAACAAGCACGCGGGATGGCTGATGAGCAGTGTGGTCACGGGCTGATGCCCTAATTGCCGAAGCGGCGCCCGGTATTGAGCGGATAGCCTTTCACCTCACCGCAGGGTCGCCGCGCGTTCCGGAAAAGTGTTTGAAGTCAGCATCGTATGATTAGAGTGCATGAAGCGAAATTCGAAACGAAACGAATTTCAGCTTCACAGAGAAATGTCTCTGTATAACTATTTTGTGGCTTTCTTATTGCAATCTCGCTGTTTAACTCCAAATTTCGCAAAATCGAAAATTATAATATTGCTGGAGAGTTACACTCGTCAACTTTTGAAGTCATTATCGATACTTACTTCCGCAAAGATTTTTTGGGCTGACGACTTGCAGGATGCGAGAATCATTCGCGGCGCTCCGCAAGTGGGCTGCAACACGACCGGGCAGAGGTGCGCTCCGGGCCCTTCTTCCGGTCCAACGACCGGAGGGTTGCGACGCCGGCCGGCTTTCCGCGAAATACTCGGCGCGTCTGGCTCGTGGAGGCGCCCAGGACCGAGCGCTCTGCTGATCGCTGGCGTCGCACGGCGAAGTCCGTGAACCACGCCCCGCACAGCTGAGAGAAGTCCGATCGGCGCCCCATGAGGCCGGCGCCGTGAGAACGTCCGGCAGGGCCCGCGTCGGCGCTGAAGCGCGCCACGAGGCCGGGCGCGCTCGCACGACTGCCCCTGAGTATATTCCGCAAGGTGACAACGGGCGCCAAAGGGGCCAGCGTCTCCTTCCCCCGTGTGACCAAATGGGAAGCATAACATGCGGTGCTATTTCCTTAGAGGCGGCCATATCGTAGCCGTTGAGGAACTTACCGGCCTCTCGGACGAAGAGGTCATCGTAGAGGCCCAGGCGCTGTTTTCGGAGCGCGAGAAGTCCGTGGAGACCCTTGAGGTGTGGGATCAGACGCGCGTAATATTCAGGCATCCGCCCATTCCCCAAGAGCCCGCATGGGCCGGCGGCGGACCAGCGGCAATCGAAGGCGAAGTGCGATGGCACATGGTTTTGATGCCGAGCCGATGACCATGCAGCGACAAGTCCTCACTCTCTCGTGCGCGGGCGGCGGCCAGGCCGGTTGTAGGTAGAAGACCTCGACGCCGATGCGGCGGCGGGTGTCTCCGAGCCAGTCGCGATCGAGAGCATAGTCCTACAACCCCTAGTAACAACCGGGATCGAACAGGTGCTCGACGACAGACTGGCGGCGTGGGCGACCGCTGTTATCCGCACAACTCAAGTCGCATGCACGCCGCGGAAAGTAATCAATGCGGTTGAATGCTCGACGAGTCCCGTTCGGCTTCTGCCTCTTGCTCCAATCGCAAAATATGCGCTCGTAGCATATCAAATCCCTCTTCGGCGACATCGCTAAACAGCGGATCCCTGTGACCGGCCAAGGCCGAAGCGATCTCCGTCCAATCCTGAGGCTCTAAAGCCTTGAGGGCGGCAGGGAAGAAATCACGATCTTCGATCAGGATGTGATGCCGCTCGTGCTCTATGAAGTCGCGAATGATGGCATCCACATCTTGCCGACGGATTGTACGATCCGCGAGGACACGGTCAACCGCCTGAGCCACACGGCGCAAACGTTCGGCCCCTTTTTGGTGCTCGCGAGCGAGATCGCCAACCTTCGCAGCCGCAGCGGGATCGCGAATTCTTAGTTTGGCAAAGACCAAATCTTCCTGGGGATGATGGTAAATCTCCGGGTAAACTTTGAAATAACTGATCGTCGCGTGAATAACCTCGTAGTCGGGGCGATCCCCGCGGTCGAAAATCTCAAGCTCCCGTTCGAGGATCGCTAGCAGCTTCTCGATATTGCGATGCTCTCGGCTTAGACGCTCAATGATCATGGCGGCGATCCGAACCAGCCAACAATCACATACAGTAACGGTAACGCCCGTAACCCCGAGTCGAGGTCGGGCGCTACGCCCGCCCTCGACTGGCATTCGGCGATGCGCCCGCCGCTCCTCCTAAACGACTTTGTCCATGACCGGGGCGAGCTCCGCCGCAGAGTAGGCGCGCAGGGTTTGCGTGCGGACGTAGCCGAGCTTCCCGACGCTCATCGCCAGCGCGGTCATGGAGGCCTCGTCCGGCGCGTCGACGATCGAGACGACGTCATATTGCCCTTGCGTCCAGTAGTTCTCCTTGACCGTGCAGCCAAGTTTTGTGGCGAGTTCCTTGTAATGGCTCGCTCGATTGGCGGTGTCCTTGATGTTGCGGATGCCCTGATCGGTGAAATTGATCAGCGTGACGTAGGTCGCCATGGCGTTTCCTTTCGCTTCGAGGCGCTTTTCGCCTTTACGTTCCCCCTTTTCCCCGGCGGCGTTCCCACCGCTCGTTGATTGCGCAACTTTTCCAGGCTCAGGCGTCACGCGCATTGATCGACATCAACCCGCGATCATCTTTTCTCGCCTGTGCGCGGCATGAGGAGCCGCATCGGTCGGAAGGGCTCACGAGTCTGCGGCCAATGGCCGCCCGGCCAGGACGGCGAACTGGCCCAGACCTCGACGCCGAAGCGGCGACGCACAACGCTAATCTACAATTCGGTAAAGACGGTCCCGTCAACGTAATACCGGCTCGGAGATCTCTATTGCCGCCGCGGCGCGGGCTTTAGAGGTGGCAGACCTTCCGCACAAGGTCCCTTGCCGCCGCCGTGCCTTTGAGCGGCCAGGAGCCGATCTCGACGCCCTTCTCCGTCTCCCACCGCAGGACCCCGCCCTCCTGTCCGAAGGCGTCCAGGAAAGGCGTGGAGAGGAAGTCGAATGGGGGCGTCGACGCGCGCAGCTGCCCGATCAGCGGCGGCGTCAATTCGACCTCGAACGGCGCGGACGCTTTCCGGGTCGCGATGAGGTCTTCCGTCTTTTCCCATTTGTCGAGCATGGCGACGCTGGAATGCCCCTTCCCTTTGCCAGACGCCCGCCTTACCTCGCCGCCTCCACCCGCGCCGAGGCGGCTTCCCCTCGCGCACCTCCCTTCTCCCTTAGGGAGAAAGGCCGGGGATGAGGGGACCATGCCGTCATTGTCTTTAGTGCGAACGCGTCAAACGCAGGGTTCCCTCATCCGGCGCTCCGCGCCACCTTCTCCCGGTTGCAGACACAAGGGCAACCCGCTGGCCGCTCGCAGTCTCGAAAGCGACCGGGGAGAGCGCACGGCCATCCCACCGCGGGTCCACCGCGGGAGAACCGCGGGAGGCGCGCCTCTCGGCGGAAGCCGAACTTTCTATAGTCATATTGGTCATGATGACGATCGGAGGCTCGAATGGCGCGCCGGGGCGAGAAGAGGCATGACGTCTGGACCGTCGCCGACGCCAAAGCCCGGTTGTCGGAAGTCATCGAACGCGCCCAGGACGAGCCGCAGGTCATTACCCGCAACGGCAAGCCGAGCGCCATTGTCGTATTCGTCGAAGAATGGGCTCGCAAGACTGCGCGCAAAGGCGCCCTGGCGGAATTCCTGCTCAACTCCCCCTTGCGCGGGGCCGAGCTCGACCTCGAGCGGCTGCGCGACGAGCCGCGCGATCTCGGACTTTGAAGTCGCTGCTCGGCGCCAAATCGCCGCGTGAACTCCTTCTCCAGCTTGCTGGGGAAGGTGGCGCGGAGCGCCGGATGGGGTATGGCCCGCTGCTTCGAAGCCGGCAGTCTTGCACGACCATAAGAGCGAGCCTCCGACGACGCATTCCTGCTTTCCACACCCCATCCGTCGCTTCGCCCGACACCTTCCCCACTTCGTGGAGAAGGGGGCGCGCAACCGTCTGATATTCACGACGAACAACTTCCGCTTCCGCCCTCGTGGCGACGCCAAGGCCCGCTGGGCATCGGTCGCGGCAGTTCGCATATGACCAAGATCGTCGCCAAGCCGCTGTCCATCATATCGTCTCAGCTTCGGCCAAGATCTTTTCCCGCAAACGCGGCGGGAGATCGCCCGGCTGACCGTCGACCGGCACGCCGAGCAGCGCCTGCAATTCCTCCTGCAAACCCCCGAGATCGAACAGCGTCGCGCCGGAAAGCGGATCGATGAGAATGTCGAGATCGCTTTTTTCGACGTCGTCGCCATGCAGGACGCCGAGCCGAACACCCGCGGATTGGCCGAGCGATAGCGCGCGACCGCATCGCGGACCTCGCTTCGATGCAATTTGAGAGCGGCCGACGGTTTCACAGCATCTCCAAGGACGAGACTTGCGGGTTCGTTGCTAAGCAGGCGTTACCATATTCTAACTGGGCTCTCCATGTTCTCGATCCAGGTTGACACGCAGGCCATGTTAACCTAGTTAGGTGAACATGATTGTTACACCGTTCGCTAGACGGGTAAAGCGCCTGAGGACCGAGCGGGGCCTCACAATCCGCGACATGGCAGCGGCGTTGGGTAAGAGCGGCGCGTATCTCGCGAAGATTGAGGTTCAGGGTGAAATACCAACGCCTGAGGTAACTTGTGAAATAGCCCGTGTGCTCGACGCGGACCCAATCCAGTTGCTTCAGTTCGCCAAAAACGCGCGCCTCGCAAGCGCGACACGGGACATTGAGCGTGAATACGCCCGCGTGATTGCCGATCGCGTATCGGCGGGAACAAGCAATTCAGAAAGTAACCAGGATACTGAAGGAGCACACGAAATGACCAAGGTCTTGAGCCTGATTAACATGAAGGGCGGCGTTGGTAAAACCACGTTGGCAATGCAACTTGGTCACACGGCGGCATTAGAAAGATACGCACTCTTGCGGTCGATCTCGACCCACAGTCAAATCTCAGCCAAGCAATGATGGGTCCAAGGGAATATGTCCGTCATCTGGCAGCAAAAAATCCAACTGTTGCTCAGCTATTCGATGAAGATCTACCTGTAACCAAAGTTATAGTTAAGATTGCTTGGCATAGTGGCATGCTTGACCTTATTCCTAGCCAGCTTGAGCTTTCCAGAACACTCAAAAATCCGTACGGAAAGGAACGTGAACTTGCCAGAGCGTTGGCTCAAACGGATGCGGATTACGATCTTGTTATCGTCGATTGCGCCCCAACACGAATCGGTGCTTACGGACGCTGCATATTTCGCAAGCCGCTATATTATCGTGCCAATTAAACCGGAGTTCATGGCCACTATCGGACTTCCGCTCCTAGCTCGGTCGCTGAAGGAGTTCCAACGAAAAAATAAGGAACATCGGATCGAAATCGCAGGTTTGGCTTTCAACCACTCGTCAAGTTATTCGGCTGGACCGGAAGGTCAACAGTCAATTGAAGATGTTACAACGGAAGCAACGAAGCACGGCTGGCACATATTCGAAAACCAAATTCGGTATTCGGCGTCGTACGCGAAATCAGCGCGCGAGGGGACGCCCTTGTCCTGGACCAGCTACTCTCGTAGCGACGTCATTCAGGGCTTCCGCCGCTTCGCGGACGAAGTATTTGATCAGATTGGACTCGCAAAGGTGCCGGCATGAGGGACGAACTGCTTGATATCGACGTCCAGCTCCTAGTGTTGCGCTATGGTCGACAAAAGGTGCTTTCCGCCCTATCGCGCTTGGTGGAGCAAACTCCGACAGAGCTTGAACAGCAACTCCTGACCTTGGACCACAAGACATCGGCGGGCCGGAAGAAGCACCGCCCACGTCCTTAGTCGAGGTTGCCGCGTTAGAATGCCGTGATCATGTCGGAGAATCTAGAACCGCTTCGGGTTTTGGCCATGGCGTTTGAGAACCGATCTTTCCTCCCCAATTTACGGGACGTGCAGCGCTTCCTGAGTCGCGCTGGTACTTCACCTCAGAATTTTAAGTCACGGGCGACAGCGGGCCCGGTCGTTATCCGCGCGCTCTCCAAGCTGCCAAAGGACGAGCTTACCAGCCTCGCATCGCGAGACGCATTAGGTGGGGAGAGCGACTATTCCCTGCTGTCGCGGGCGATCATCGGCGAGGCCTCTGATGACAGAGAAAATAGGTGATTGAAAGACAATGACGACGCCGCTCCCGCCAAACAAAAGGCCGCAGAGGCCAAGCTCGAACTCGCTGTTCGTCGACGCTGCCAATACTTGGATCATCCACTATTCTTGCGAGAGCTTCTACCAGCGGCCGAATGGTGCCTCACCGCGGATCACATCCATCGCGGTGCGCCGCCTTGATTTTGGTCAGACGCTCTCCTTCTCGATCCATCAAGTCGCCGAGGAGCGTGCCATCCCCTTCGATCAGATTGAGATCCATTACGACGATCTTGAGCGTCAAATGCTCGACGCGTTTTATCAGCACGTAGGCAGCCACAAGGGCATGAAGTACCTTCATTGGAATATGCGGGACATAAACTACGGCTTCGCGGCGCTTGAACATCGTCATCGGGTGCTGAAAGGCACCCCTGTAATCGTCGAGGATGATAAGAAGATCGACCTTTCCCGTCTCCTTATTGACATTTACGGGGTGGGCTACATTGGCCATCCCCGGCTTGAGAACCTTTTGGCGCGGAACTCGATTAAGCCGCGCGATTTCCTGACCGGTCCGCAGGAAGCGGAAGCATTCGAGAAGCGCAACTTCGTCGGCCTGCATCAGTCGACCCTGCGCAAAGTCGATGTCATTGCAAATTTGGCGGATCGAGCTCATTCACGCCAGCTCAAGACAAACACGACCTGGTGGCAGATGCATGGAGGTCGAGTGCGAACAGCACTGAATTGGATGGCGGAGAACAGGACGTTCCAGTTGCTCGCGGGCGTTGCCAGTATCGCCGGCCTCGCCCTCGCAATATGGGTGATGGTGTGAGCAGAGGCGTTTGAGCGGAGTTACTTAACCCCGCGTGCTGCGACATGCTGCGAGCTCTAGCCGTCCCCGATTCCCGCCATGGCCCCACATCGCTCGTATCCTCTGATTAGGTCCACGTGCAGATGACAATAAAGACTATTAAGGTACGCACTGCATCAGGAGCTTTTGACGTACTTGAAACTCAGTCCAAAGGTTGGAATCGCTTCCGTGGACATCAGAACGCCGAGTGGAAGCTTAAGAGCACTCTTGCTCGCCATTTTATTACCCCTCCGAGCCGTACTACAGTCTTTGATATATCGAATATGATTGATCATTTTTTAGTAAACTTAGCGTCTATTGGAATTACGGTTCCCTTTGACAAAAATGATTTAAGAGGCCGGTTAGAATACGCGCGTCATTACGGCCTTCCATCACCATTGATTGACTTCAGCATGTCTCCTTACGTTGCTTTGTTTTTTGCGTTTAATGGGGTACGACCCTCTCAGGCAAGCTCGAAAGACTGTTCTGCCGTTTATTGCATTAATATATTTGAGCTAGCAGGCATATGGGCGCACATCAAAGCCAAAAGGGACCTTAACGGCAAAATTGTCGATGGAGCTGAAGTCGCCAACTTACATAACTCTTTCAAATTCGACCACAATAAGACTTTTGAAACGGGGTACCCAATTCATGTTCTAAATTATCTTGAATATCCCGCATCGTGGAATCGAAGAATGATTAGACAGCTTGGAGTATTTATATACGACACAATGAATTACCAAATGCTTGGCTATAGCGATCTAGAAGAATTTCTGAATCAACCTGAGATTCCGGGGCCCACGAATTATCCGGTTCTAACAAAAGTAATCATACCGCACAGAGTTGGCC
Source organism: uncultured Alphaproteobacteria bacterium (assembly GCA_963835885.1). Taxonomy (GTDB): domain Bacteria; phylum Pseudomonadota; class Alphaproteobacteria; order Rhizobiales; family Beijerinckiaceae; genus Roseiarcus. The sequence goes on along the minus strand of CAWIHF010000031.1, from coordinate 34,877 downwards.
GAGAAATCATGGAGCGTCTTGAAATGGTCGGAGCCAAGGGAACGCTCCTTTTTGAAGATCATGAAGGTGCTGTGTTCGACGTTGTTAACAGCTATAATTACGGGCGAAGAACGGGCCATGCATGGGACATTCAATCCCGCAGTAGCTCTTAGAGGGCGCGGCCGAGACTTCTCTCGATCGCCGCGACGAACGCCGCCGGGGGCTACGGCGACACTGCGCCGGGAAGTCGGCGAGGATAGGTGGCGCCAGTCCACTGCGGAGAAGGAGTAGCGAACCACACCGCTCCCGATCCGTGCGTTTTTCGGTCGCGAGCCCGAAGACGAAGCGTGAGCACGGGAATGCATAGGCCAGGCAGTGAGTCTCGTTCGGCGGAAAGAAACGGAAGGAGATGGAAGGGGTTTTGGAGGCTTGTTTGGCTTCAATCGTCGGTCAACAGCACACTGGCCGCATTTTTTGAACGCCGGACGCGCTCTCCTCGACGCAACCGTCGCGCGCCGGCGCCCGCCTGCCGCGCCGTGAGCCTTTCCTCTCGGATGCAACTTCCACGGTAAGCCGTTCCGAGCGCCTTTCGAACAATATGTCGAACCCCCCTACCCCAGCTCCAGCGCGAACGGCGTCCCCTCGAGACACATCTCGCCCCGGCCGATCCCGGCGATCGCATCCGTCATCCGCCCGCCGCGCTCGAGCGCGGCGTCGGCGAGGGCGACGAGGTGGGCGTTCGGGGTCGCGGTCGGCGAGGCGGCGCGCAGCGCCCGGGCGATGTCGAATTCGTCGCGGCGCGGGTTCAGCGCGCAGGCGGCGATGAAGGCGGCGGCGGTCGAGCGGCTGACGCCGGCGAAGCAATGGATCAGCATCGGCTCGGCGCGGTCCCAGCCGCGGACGAAGTCGAGGAGGTTTTCGATATGGGCGCGCTCCGCCAGCGTCTGCCCTTCCATCGGCGCGACGATGTCGGAGATGGCGAGCGTGAGATGCCGCTCGGGCGCGATGGTCCGCGGGCGCTCGACGATGGTCCCGTCGGGCTTGAGCAGCGTGACGAGCGAGCGGGCGCCGGTCCTCTCGACGGTCACGGCGACGAGCGCGAGCGAGCAGACATGAAGGCGAGGCATCAAATTCCTTTTTCATTCGGACCCGTCGTTGCGAGCGAAGCGAAGAAGCAACGCAGATCTTCGTGTTTCTTCCTGTCCTTTGTGGCGATTCTTCGTGTCCTTGGTGTTAGATATTTACCACAAAGGACACGAAGGTTGACCACAAAGGACACGAACGAGCGCGCGGACGCGGGGCGCGCCAGGATGACATTCGGTTCCATTCACGGAAATCCCCCTCGAGGGCGGTCCAAGCTCGCAATGACGGCCACGGTTCATCAGGATTGCTTCAGGCTCTGGCGAGGCTGATCCACATGTTTGTTTTTTGGCTATCTTCTGATTTTCCCCACACGCCCGCGCCCGGATGGCATCGACAGAGCGCGCGTGAGAGACGAGATATCCCTGTTCTCCGCCGAGCAGGGAATTTGAATTCCCTGCTCCGCCAAAAAAATTCCCTGTTCGTCCGCATAGGGAATTTTGGTGGAATCGCTTGGAATCGTGAAGCTTTTTGGCGCGGTTTTTTCGAAAAGCGGCCAAAATGCGAAAGATTCCCTGTTGTTTTCCCAGTTACCAGGGAATTCGCCCGCGCTCAGGGCCCCGACTTCCTCACGGCCGGAGGGTTCTGTTCCATGCGATCGGGGAGGATCGGAGTGTTGGAGTCACCGCGCTACGGCCTCGCCGCCGCGGCGTCGAGTTCGCCGAAGCGGCCGAGAAAGCGCGCCTCGACGTCGGCCGGGCGCATCGGCTCGAGATAGGCGGCGAAGCGGTCGAGCGAAACGTCCGGCGCGCCGAACAGTTTTCGCGCCTCGCCGACCGCAAAGCCCGCCAGCCCCGTCGCTTCCATATAGGCCGAGACGCGATCGGCCGCCTTGATCCGCTTGGCGAGCTCGGGGGCGAGCGTCGCCGGCAGCCCGAAGCGGATGTGGATCGCCTGCATGAGCCGCGCCTCGACCCGCCTGTAGTCGCCCCCGATCGCCGCCTTGAACGGCGAGATCATGTCGCCGATCACATATTCGGGCGCGTCGTGCAGCAGCGCGGCGAGGCGCATGCTCGCGGTCGGCTGCCGGCGCGCCGGCGGCGAACAGGGCCTCGACCAGCAGCGAATGCTGGGCGACCGAGAAGATCTCCGGCCCGAACGTCTGGCCGTTCCAGCGCGCGACCCGCGCCAGCCCATGGGCGATGTCGGCGATCTCCACGTCGACCGGCGAAGGATCGATCAGGTCGAGCCGCCGGCCCGACAGCATGCGCTGCCAGGCGCGGCGCGCGCCGCAGTCGCTCATGCCCGGCGCAAGATCGCGGGCCAGCGCCCGGCAGGCCTCGTGGCGGCAGCAGTCGACGAGATGGTCGTTGACCATGCCGGTCGCCTGCATGAAGGCGTAGACGATGGTCGGGCCGACGAAATTGCCGCCGCGGGCGCGCAGGTCCTTGGCCATGGCGCGCGACTCCTCGCTCTCGGCCGGAATGTCGGCGAGGCTTTTGCGTCCGGGCTGGATCGGCCGGCCGCCGACGAAGCTCCAAAGGTGCTTTGCGAAGCCGCCCTTCTCGTTGAGGTCGAGAGTAGATGCGGGCGAGCGCCACGCGTCGCCTCGATCTTGGCGCGGTTGCGCACGATGCCGGCGTCGAGCATCAGCGCCTCCTTCTTGCCCATCGTCCCAGCGCGCGATCCGCTCCGGCTCGAAGCCGTCGAAGGCGGCGCGGAAGGCCGGGCGCTTGCGCAGGATGGTGATCCACGACAGTCCCGCCTGGAATCCGTCGAGCACCAGCTTCTCGAACAGGGCGCGGTCGTCGTATTCCGGCGTTCCCCATTCCTCGTCGTGATAGGCGACATAGAGCGGATCGGCGCCGGGCCAGGGGCAGCGCAGGAGTCCGTCGGGGCCGTGAACGGCGGCCAGACACGCGCGGCGGTTTTTCCCGCGGAGGCTTGTTTCGCTCGGCCATGGGCTCCTCGTGAGAAGAGTCGATCAGGCTCCAGTCATGCCGCCTGAGGGGCCGCCGGGCAAGGTCAGAACAGCGTTTCGCTGAACTCGGCGCGGATGGGGGCCGCGACCGGCCTCTGCAGGCTTTCGTCGTCGTTGGCGACGCGGTTGACCGCCGGGCCGACTTCCACGAGCTCGAGCGCCTCCTCGGGCGCCGGCTTGACGAGCGCGAGCGCCTCGGCAGGGTCGACCCGGTCGACGTCGAGCCAGGCGGCGAAAGCGTCGGGGTCGAGGATCGCCGGCATCCGGTCGTGCAGCCGGCCGACGAGCCGGTTGGCGGCCGTGGTGACGATGCAGGCCGTGTCGATTTCGCCCCCGCTCGGATCGCTCCAGGTCTCGTGAGGCCGGCGAAGCCCATCGGCTCGCCGCTCGTTCGGCGAATGAGATAGGGCCGCCTGCCCGGCTGCCGGCGCCCGCTCGGCCGCCGCCTCCCTCCGCCATTCGTAGAACCCGTCGGCGATCACCAGGCAGCGCCGTCGCCTGAGCGCGGCCCGGAAACTGGGTCTTTCGGCAAGCGTTTCGGCCCGGGCGTTGATGATGAGCGGAAAAGTCTTCGGGTCCTTGACGAAGCCCGGCAGGAAGCCCCAGCGCATCAGAACGAAATGTCTCGCTCCGCCCTTGCTCGGTGGATCGGCGAGCACGACCGGAATGGGCTGGGTCGGCGCGATGTTGTAGCGGGGCGGAAAATTCGGGCGTTCGACGAAGGCGAAATAGCTGCGCACCGCCTCCGGCGGCAAGGTGATCGCATAGCGTCCGCACATCCCACTGCTCCCAAAGGCGCCGGCGCGACCGTGTGCCGATCCGGGGGCCGGTTAACCTTTCTAAACGACTTGCATCGCCATCGCCGATTCAAACTTATAAAATAAGCTCAATTAGCGTTAGATTGAGGTGGCCTGTTTGTGCTACGATTTATTATGGATTGACAGGGGATAGCGATGGATCAGGGGATGTTTCGAGCGTGGCTGGCGGAGATCGACGGTCTGACGGCAAAGCAGCGCCAGGAGCTCGAGGCGGTGCTGGCCGGCCGGCAGCCCAGAGCGGCGGTGGCGGCGGCGATCGAGGAGCGCTTGGGCGAGGCGCGGCGCTGTCCGCACTGCGGCGGGGCGTCGGTGGGCGGGGGCCGAACCGACGGCCTGCGCCGTTTCCGCTGCAAGGATTGCCGCAGAAGCTTCAATGCGCTGACCGGAACGCCGCTGGCCCGATTGCGCAAGAAGGAACGCTGGCTTGATTTTGGTCAGTCGTTGAGCGAGGGCGAGACGGTGGCCGCCTCGGCCGAGCGGTGCGGGGTGGCGGTGAGCACGGCGTTCCGCTGGCGACATCGCTTCCTGCGCGCCGCCAAGAACCCCACGCGCCTGTTGAGCGGCATCGTCGAAGTCGACGAAACCTATATATTATCAAGCTGTAAGGGCGAGCGTCGCCTCGGTCGCAAGGCTCGCAGGCGGGGCGGAAAAGCAGCCAAGCGCGGCCTTTCGGACGAACAGACGCCGATCCTGGTGGCCGCCGACCGGAGCGGCGCCACCATCAGCGCCGTCCTCTCGGCCGTGACCGCCCAGACCATCAAGCCGGTGCTCGCGCCCATTCTGGGTAAGGACACCTTGCTCGTCACCGACGGCAATAACGTCTACCCGCCTTGCGCCGCCGCCCTCGGCGTCAGCCATGAAGCGCTCAACCAGTCGAAAGGTGAACGCGTCCGCGGCGAATTACACATCCAGACCGTCAACAGTCGCCATGAGAGCCTCAAAACCTTCCTGCGCCCCCGTCGCGGCATTGCCACAAAATACCTCGACAGCTACCTCAGGTGGTTCCACCTCGCCGGCCTCAAGCACAATCCCACGCCCCGAGCATGCCTCAATGCCGCCATCGGCGGAGGAGCCCAAATGATGATATCAATCTAACGCGAATTGAGCTTAAAATAACTAACCATGCCGACCGCCCTGCCGATTCATCTCGAGGAGCGCCACGACGCCGACGCCCGGGAGGCGGCCCTGACCTATGTGAGCGAGGCGTTCGCGCTCGCCGCGCTCGACGGAATCGACGCCGAGGCGCTCGCCGACGCGGCGCTCTGCGCCGCGATGTGCGAACTGGTCGCCGTACACGGCGAAGACGGCGCGGCGCAGGTCGCCACCCGTCTCGCCGACCGGGTTTCCGCAGGCGAATTTTCCGACTTGCGGCGGCATTAGGGCGCCATTCAAGCGCATTCGCTGTTTCGACCCATTTGCGGCGAATGAATCCGCTGTTCGCTCGAATAAATCCCCTGTTCCGACCTTAGGAATTCCGGCGCAAGCCCCTGGGATAACAGCGGTTTATTCGGGCGATTCGAGCCGAAAAACGCCATTCGCTGTTTATTTCGCTGTTCGCAGGGAATTCAAGCCTGAACGCATCAGGCGCATTTCGCCCGGCTTGCGATCCGGATATTCTGATCCTCGACCGACCCCAGCGCTGATCCCAAGCAAAAGGCGAATCCCATGCCGTTCAAAGCCGTTCGAGCCGACAAGACCGACGCCGGACAGGACGTCCGCTTCGTCGAAATGGAAGAATCCGAGCTGATGGACGGCGACGTGACGGTCCGCGTCACCCACTCGACCGTCAATTACAAGGACGGACTCGCGCTATCGGGGAAGTCGGCGATCATCCGACGGTTTCCGATGGTGCTCGGGATCGACCTTGCGGGCGTGGTCGAGAGTTCCGGCCATTCCGGCTTCTCGCCAGGCGACGAGGTGGTCCTCAATGGCTACGGACTGAGCGAGACCCATTTCGGCGGATACGCCGAACGGGCCCGGGTCAAGGGCGATTGGCTGATCAAACTGCCGGCCGGCCTCACCCGGGCGCAGGCGATGGCGATCGGAACGGCCGGCTACACCGCGATGCTGGCCGTGATGGCGATCGAACGGCACGGGCTGACGCCCGCTTCGGGGCCGGCGCTGGTGACAGGCGCCGCCGGCGGTGTCGGCTCGACCGCGATTTCCCTGCTCGCCGACAAGGGCTGGAAGGTCATCGCCTCGACCGGTCGGGCCAGCGAAGCCGACTACCTGAAGGGGCTCGGCGCGGCGGAGATCATCGAGCGCGCGACGCTCGCCGCGCCCGGCAAACCGCTGGGCAAGGAGCAATGGGCCGCGGCCGTCGACAGCGTCGGCTCGACAACGCTCGCCAACGTTCTCGCACAGACCCGCTACGGCGGAGCGGTCGCCGCTTGCGGCCTCGCCGGCGGCATGGACCTGCCGACGACCGTCGCTCCGTTCATCCTGCGCAGCGTGTCTTTGCTCGGCATCGACAGCGTGAATTGTCCGATGCCGGTGCGGCTCGAGGCGTGGCGGCGGCTCGCCGTCGAACTCGATCAGCGAAAGCTCGCGGCGATGACGCAGACGATCCCGTTCGACGAAGTGTTCGAGTTCGGCCGGCGGATCGTGAAGGGCGAGACCCGGGGAAGGCTGGTGGTGACGGTCGGATAGCGTCGCGGGCGCGGCTTGAGCGACGCACCCGCGTCGATTAAGGATGTCGAGCTTGAGGAAGCCGAGACGGCTTCTCTCGTTCGCCGACGCCACCGTGCAGTCGGTCTGGGGCGAAGGAGCGCGCGCTGAATGGAATGGGCGAGGATCGCGACATGATGGAAAGCGCCGACAGCTTCGAACTTCTCCTGGGTCCGGATATCCCGACCCGTGAATACAAAGCAGGCGAGACGATCTTTCGCGAAGGCGACCGGGGCACCGAGTTCTATGTCGTCCAGCGTGGACGCGTCCGCATTCTGACGGGAAACCGCCTGCTCGAGACGCTCGGCGCGAACGAGATCTTCGGCGAAATGGCGCTGATCGACGATTCGCTTCGAAGCGCTGGCGCGGTCGCTGAAACCGACGTCACAGTCGCGCCGATCACCGAGAAGCAGTATCTCTTCCTGGTCAGGCACACGCCGTTTTTCGCCCTGAAGGTGATGCGGGTGCTCGCGCACCGTCTGAGAGCCCAGAACAAGTCGCTGTGACCCAGCAAACCGGGACCCGGAGCGGAAGCTGACACGAAAAGTTTCGGCGGCCGCGAGACTTGCTCAGCCGGACCGAAGGTAAGCCGTCAAAGCGATATCTCGATCGCTTCCCGGCCTTTCGGCGTCTCGATCACCCGCATTGTCACCGGCTGGCCCTGGTCAAGTCGCGATACGCCTGCCGAGCCCAGCACCGAGCAGTGGACGAACACGTCCCGGCCGAAATCGTCGCCCGCGACGAAGCCGAAGCCCCTGACCCCGTCGAACCACTTGACCCTGCCCGTCAGATCGATCGCGGACGAAACGTCGCGATCGGCGCCCCGGTCTCGCGCGCCGGAGAATGACGATCCGCCGGTCGTGACGGCGCCGGCTTCATCAACGTCGACGACCCGCGTCACCTGCATCCCGCGCGGGCCTTCGTCGACGACGACGCTGATCTTCGCACCCGGCGCCGCGGTCTCCCGCCCGATCGCCCGAAGCGTTCTCAAATGCAGGAATGCATCCCTACCGTCGGACAGAGCGACGAAACCGTAGCCTTTGTCTGTCCGGAACCATTTTACCACGCCCGCCGACGCTCTGCCGCCAGAGCGAGAATCGTCAACGAACGGATCGCCCGCCTGTGGTTCGCGATCGCTGCCGGCGCCAAAAGCATCGCCGCCGACAGGCGCTTCGAACTCACAATCCCTGTTCATCGCCGGGTCTCCCGCTGCTTCTTCATCGACGCCAAAGCCCGCGCGACCCAGGTTTGCTTGGCGGCGCGCCGCCTCCAAGCATCGCCACGCGGCCCACACCGGAGTCCTGACGAAAAGCTCCTGCGCTCGACAGTGACGGGCGTCACAAGGCGTGCGTTAGCGTCTTCGCGAATGTCAGATTTTGGAGGCGCGTCAGTTTCGATCGGCGTTCAGGAACATGCGCACGAGCTCGGAAAGGCTTCCCGCTTGCGTCTTTTTCATAACATTGGCCCGGTGGACTTCGACCGTCCTCGGGCTGATTCCCATTTCGTAGGCAATAATCTTGTTCGGCTGCCCCTTGATCAGCCGATCCAGCACCTCGTTTTCGCGAGCGCTGAGCATCGCTCGACGCGCGAGGGCGACTTCGGCCGGCGTCCCATTCAGGTGCGCGTCTTTGCCGAGCGCCAGCCCGCGCCGAACCGCGGCGATCAGTTCCTCCGCCTTGAATGGCTTTTCCAAGAGGTCGACCGCGCCCTGCTTCATCGCTCGAACCGCCAGCGGGACGTCGGCATGGCCGGTTATGACAATGACAGGCAAGGAAAGTCCCCTGGCTGCGATATGCGCCAGGAGCTCCATGCCGCTCATGCCCGGCATGCGCACGTCGGTCACCACGCATCCAGCCGGAAACGCATCCAAATCGGCGAGAAATTCGTTGGCTGAAACGTAGGTCCTTACGCTCAGCCCCTCGTTGACCAGGAACAGCCGGACCGAGTCGCGCAACGCGTCGTCGTCATCGATCACGTGGACGATCTGCTGGTCGTTCATTCCTCACTCTCCGCGAGCGCCGACGGCAAAGTGAAGCTGGATACGGCGCCGCTCACGTGACCCGATCGACCCCCAATTCTGCCCATGCTTGGCGTAAATCGACTTTGAAACTGACAGGCAGACGCCCATTCCGATCGCTTTGGTTCAACTGGCGGCTCAAACAGAGCCTCTTTCTTAGCGCATCGGCGAGGCCGGGGCCATCGTCCGAAACCTCCACTGGATCATTCCTTCGCGATCATCTTGGGAGCGAGCGCCGGTTAACAGTGAGTGGCGAGGCGCAGCTGTCGACGCGGGAGTAAAATCGGTCTCAAGTCGCGGACCTATCGAGTTGCCGCCGCCAAAGCGGCGCCAAACGCGGCTAAGCGACTTTAGCGAGCGCCATCGCCCGCGGGCTCCGCTGGACACGCGGCAGCGCAACCACGGCCACGGCGCCCTCCCCCTGGCGCGACCCGAGGCGGAGAGTGCCTCCGTGCAGTTCGACCAGCGAATTGGCGATGGCTAGGCCGAGGCCCGAGCCTTTCATGCCGTCAGCCATGACGACGTCGCCCTGCTCGAAAGGACGGCCCAAACGGACAAGATCCTCCGCCGCGATGCCGGGTCCGTTGTCCTCGACGTAAAAGTAGATCCGGTCGGCGACCGACTCGGCGCCGACTTCGACGTCGCCGCCGTCGGGGGCGAATTTCACCGCGTTGCGCATGAGGGTCGTCAGGATGCGTTCCAGCGCCTTCTGGTCCGCCTCAATGACGAGGTCCGCGCGGACTTCAGCGGTCACGGAAATGCGCTTTTCCCGCACAGTGGCCGCGACGTCCTGCACCGCTCGGCCAACCGCCTCGCTGGCGCTGATCCGGCAATAGGTCAGGCGCTCCCGCCCAGCCTCGAGGCGAGACATGTCCAGGACGTCGGTGACGACGTGAAGAAGATATTCTCCGCTCGCCGAAATGTGCTCGCAATAGTCGCGATATTTCTCCGACCCCAACGGGCCAAACGTCTGGCTTCCCATCAGCTGCGAAAAGCCGATGATCGCGTTCAGCGGCGTGCGCAGCTCGTGGCTCATGTTGGCCAGGAACTCCGCCTTGGCCCGATTGGCGGCCTCCGCCTGCGCCTTCTGCTCGTGATAGCGCTCGGCGAGTTCGGCGAGTTGCTGCGCCTGCTCTTCGAGCGACCGGCGAGACTGGCGCAGCTGCGCCACCGTCCCGAGCAACAGCCGTTCCGAATTCATCAGCTGCTCTTCATGCTCCTTGAGCGCCGTAATGTCGGTCCCGACCGAGACGAATCCGCCATCTCGCGTGCGCCGCTCGTTGACCTGTAGCCACCGACCGTCCGGCAGGCGCGCCTCGAAGGTGCGGCAGCGCCGGCCGCCGTCGGCCGGCAGGCCGATCTCCGGCTCCCGGACGAGCGGCGAGAGATTGGCGCAATGCGCGCCTGACCGGACTGCTTCATCGGTGAGGTCGTGCAGACGCTGGTATTTCGAGTTGCACAGAACCAGCCGATTGCTCGAGTCCCACAGGACAAAGGCTTCCGAAATGGCTTCAATCGCGTCGCGCAGGCGCTGGTCGGCGGTCGCAGAGGCCTCCGCTTCGCGCTTGCGGTCGGAGACGTCGAAAGCGATGCCCACGAGGCTCGCTTGGCCGGTCTCCTCGTCCTCGACGACTTGGGCGCGCTTGTGCAGCCACACCCACCGTCCGTCGGCCGCACGAATGCGAAACTCGACCTCGATGAAATCGCTGCTGCGCTCGAGGGCGAGCTGTGCGATGTTTTTCAGGCTGTGATCCTCGGGATGCATCAGGCCCTGCAATTCCGATACCGTCCAGTGGCCCGGCCGTTCGACGAGATCGAGAACGCCGAACATCGAGGCCGACCATGAGATGCGTCCTCGATGCAGGTCCCACGTCCAGAGGCCGCAGCGCCCCCGGTTCAGCGCGAGATGGAGGCGCGCGCGGAGAGCGCACTCCTCGCGGAGGCGCCTGCGTCTTCCACGGACCCCGGCCGCGTAGAGGCCGCCGGCCGCGACAACGAGCGCAATCGTCGCGCCGAGCAGCAAGACCGTCACCGTGGCTGCGCGCCGCCACGCCGCCAAATGAAGTTCGACAGGAGAGGCGAACGCGACTCGTCCGGCCATCGCCGGCAAGACCCTGACCGCCGCGAACCGGTCGCCCGCGGCATCATCCGAAACCCGAACGACGCTCGTCTCGGCGCCTAGAGCTGGGACCGCTTCGGGGTCGAGCGACGCGCCATCGGCCGTATCCGGGGGGTCGTTGGCGATACGTCGCCCGGTGCGGTCAACCAGAACCGCCCTGGCGAGCCGCTCCTCAGGGTGAGCTTGCAGAACGCGTCTAAAGATCTCCGCGGGCGACATTTGCGGAGCGGCGGCCAGCGCCGCGTTGAGGCGCTCCGCGACCAGCGTCGCGCGCATGTCGACCTCGCGAGCGGCCTCGGTCAGCGCAAGATCGCGCTCGATCAGCAAATGCCGCACGGTCACGGTGGTCAGGAGGAGGACAGCAATGACGACACCGATCGGGGCAGCCGACAGAGCCCAGCGCGACCGCTGGACGCGGCGAGCGGCTACGCCGCTGCGGCGCCAGACCGCTTCAGGCGGGCAAAACCCCGCATTTGCCGCGCTCGCACGCGTCATCGTCGGCCCCCAGACCTGTGTCAAATGAAGTCGGGCAAACCCGCGTTCGACCCGAATCACTATGATAAGAATCCTTGTGCGAATCTTTGTCCAGCCCCTTGACAACGGTCGAACGAAATTTGCGGACATGTGGAGAACGTCGGCTGCCGAGGATGCGCGGCCGGCGGTATCGGCCGCAACGTAAGGCCCCGCAGACCGATGGTCGGGCGCGTTTCCCGACCGTCAGCCTCGCGCCTCTACGCGAGACTGCGCGTGACGATGTCGCGAACGTCCGGCGACAACGAAGGCCGTTCGGCGATCCGCTTCAACATTGCTTCAGCCATGACGCGCCTCGTCTCCTCGAGCGAGCGCCATGACCGCATCGCCGTAAGAAGGCGCGCGGCGATCTGCGGATTGCTCGGATCGAGAGCGACGACGATCTCCTCGAGAAAGACGAAGCCGGCTCCGTCGGCGCGATTGAACTGCGTGTGGTTTGCCGTGAACCCGCCGATCAGCGACCGCACACGGTTCGGATTGGACATCGAGAACCCCCGATGATTCATCAGCCCGCGCACGCGGTCGAGCGTCTCCCGCTCGGGGATCTGCGCGTTCAGCGCGAACCACTTGTCGAGGATGAGCGGCTCCATCGCGTAGCGACGGCTGAAGGCGTCCGAAGCGCGCTCGCGCCCGGCGTTCGGCTTGAGGACGATCTGAGTGAGGGCGCCGAAACGCTCGGTCATATTATCGGCCTCGGCCAGCTGACGGTGCGCGCGCTCGAGACCGTCGACGACGTCTCCATCGACGTACAGAGCCAGCGCGACGTTGCGCAACGCCCGTCGCCCGGCAAACTCGGCGTCGGGGCTGAAGGTCCTCGAATCCGCGAGCCATTCGTGCACGTCCGCGAGCACACCCGCGTGTTTTCGGCCAAGGGCTCCGCGCAGCGTCTTGCGCGCCGCATAAATCGCGTCCGGATCCACGTCCTGGCCGATCTCGCGCGCAATGTCCGCTTCCGTCGGGAGCATCATTGCCTGCGCGGCAAAAGCCGGGTCGATCCGGCCCGCGCGCGCGTCCTCGATGAGAGCGCCATAGGCCGAAACGAGGCCCTCGTTTCGCTCCGGCGGGCGGCCGGCGCGAATCGCGTTCACGCCGCGAAGCAGCACGCGTGTCGCCAGGCTTTGCAGCGCCTGCCAGCGGTTGAAATTGTCGCTGTCGTGACGCGACAGGACGATCAGATCTTCTTCGGTCAGGTCGTCCTCGACGCGCGCCGGCGCAGAGAAACCGCGCAGGAACGAAAGGGTCGGCCGCCTCGGAACGCCTCGGAACACGACCGACCGCTCGGCGTCCTTCAGTTCAACTACGCCCTCGGCAAGCTCCTCTGCCGTCGCATCGGCAGAGGACAGAGGGATGTCGCCCCCTTGAGGATCGACGAGGCCGAGCGCAATCGGCATCGTCACCGGCAATTTGCTCGGCTGTCCCGGCGTCGGGGCAAGCGTCTGGGCGATGTCGACCCGGTACGTCTTGGCCGCGGCGTCATAGGCGGTGCGCACGGTCAGCTTCGGCGTGCCGGACTGCGTGTACCACCGCATGAACCGGCTGAAATCGCGCCCGGAAACGTCGGCGAAGCAGCCGATGAAATCCTCGACCGTGGCCGCCTGGCCGTCATAGCGATGAAAGTACATGTCCATGCCGGCGCGGAAGGCGTCCGGACCGATCAGGCGCTTCAGCATGCGGATCACCTCGGCGCCCTTCTGATAGACCGTCGCGGTGTAGAAGTTGCTGATCTCGTTGTAGACTTCCGGCCGCACATTGTGCGCGAGAGGGCCGGCGTCCTCGGGGAACTGCGCCGACCGCAGCGCCCGCACTTCGGCGATCCGCTTCACCGGCGCCGAACGCATGTCGGCGGAGAACTCCTGGTCGCGGAAGACGGTCAAGCCCTCCTTGAGGCAGAGCTGAAACCAATCGCGGCAGGTCACCCGATTACCTGTCCAGTTGTGAAAATACTCGTGCGCGATCACCCCTTCGATGCTGGCGTAATCGTCGTCGGTCGCCGTCTGCGGCGAGGCAAGGACGTATTTGTCGTTGAAAATGTTCAGACCCTTGTTCTCCATCGCCCCCATATTGAAGTCGGAGACGGCGACGATATTGAATACGTCGAGATCGTATTCCCGTCCGTAGACACGCTCGTCCCACGCCATCGATCGCTTCAGTGCGTCCATGGCGTATTGCGCGCGATCCTCTCGGCCTGGCTCAACATAAATAGCGAGGCCGACGTTGCGTCCCGAGGCGGTGACGAACGTATCAGAAACATGCGCAAGATCGCCTGCGACCAGCGCGAACAGGTAGCATGGCTTCCTGTGCGGATCCCTCCACACGGCCCAATGGCGGCCGGCAGTCTCCGACTCGCCCGCGCTTTCGAGATTCCCGTTGCAAAGCAGGACCGGCGCCTCGGCGCGATCCGCTTCCAGCCGCACGCGATAGGTCGAGAGCACGTCCGGACGATCGAGAAAATAGGCGATACGGCGAAAGCCCTCGGCCTCGCACTGGGTGCAGTAGGCCGAGCCGGACCGATAAAGCCCCATCAGCTTGGTGTTGGCGGCAGGATCGAGGCGGGTCTCGATCTTGAGTTTGAAGGGGCGCCGCGGCGGCCTCGGCAGCACGAACTGGGACGGACTCGCCTGATAGCGTCCCGGCTCGAGCGGCTGGTCATCGAGTTCCGCGAAAACGAAAACCAGCTCATCGCCGTCTAGAGAAAGATCGGCGTCGGCGCGGCCGACCGGATTGGGCCTGATCGACAGGGTGGAGACGACGCGCGTGGCGTTGCGGTCAAGCGAAATCTCCAAATCGACTGTATCGATGAGGAAATCCGGGACCCTGTAATCGATGAGGCGAACGGGCTGCCCGACCGAGGTGCGCATGGCGCTGGCCTTTCCTTATGATCCGATGGCTTTTTAATCAGGAGGACGCGACTTTGTTCAACAACCGCGTCTTCGGCTCGCCGGCGCCCGGTCAGGCCGGCGCCGGGCTGATCGCCGCCGTGGGGGTAAACTCCAATCCGTACCGAAGCAAGGCTTTTTGCAGGCCCGGCTGCGGCTCGACGCCGCTGGTGAAGACTGCGGCGCCGGCGCGCCGCGGGTCGCCAAGGACTTCTGCGGGCCCGAGCAGCGAATCGAGCCGTCGCGCGATCGCCGGGGCCGGATCGACAAAGGCGACCGGCCAGGGCGCGCACCGATTGAGCGCGTCGATCAGCAGAGGAAAGTGGGTGCAGGCAAGCACGACGTGATCCGTGCGCCTTCCGTCCGCCTCGATGAAACAGGGCGCAATCTCATCCGCGACTTCGGCGTCATCGATCGAGCCTCCGCGCATCGCGCGCTCGGCGACAGGCGCGAGCTTCGCCGAGCCGACCAGAGTGACCTGACAATTGGCGGCATGGTCGCGCACCAGCGCGTGCGTATAGTCGCGGGCGACAGTGCCGCGGGTCGCGAGCACGCTGATCAGCCGCGAGTGCGAAGCTTTGGCCGCCGGTTTGATCGCCGGCACCACGCCGACGAACGGCAGGCGGGGATAGGCGGCCCGCAAGCGCGGCAAAGCCAGGGTCGAGGCGGTGCTGCAGGCGATAACGACGATGTCGGGCCGATGCTCGGCGATCGTCCGCGCCATAACCGTCTCGACCCGCGCGACGAGCTCAGCCTCGTTCAGCCGTCCATAGGGAAACGCCGCATCGTCAGCGACATAGACGATATCGACGTCGGGCCGCAGCCGCTCGATCTCGCCGAGCACGGTCAGGCCGCCGAGCCCCGAATCGAACACGAGGGCACGCGGCGCGCGGCCAATATCTTCCCCTGGCACGGCAACCCCATCGCTCCGCAGGTTCGCGAGCGGCGCGCCGAACGCCTTATTACAAACCGTCCGGGTCGGCAAAGGCGCAGCTTTTACGCTGAGCCACCGTCGTGTTTTGCAAAAACCCTGCGGCGCCGCGTCGGCGCGCCGCTTGAGCGCCGAATTGCCCGTCCGCACATTTGCATTTCCTTTCATCATCGCCAGCAAGGGCTATACGCGAATCGGGACCGGCTCACGTTCCTTTGAACCCTGCGGCTTGCGAGACCATTGACCGGCGGCGCGTGGCCGGACAATGGAATGTCTCGACATTGCCCGACGGAGATTCGCCCTTAACCGACATGTCGCCGGCCGACGCCGCCCTCAGCGCCGACGCGCTCGATCACCTCGCTCAGCCGACGGCGCCAAGCGCCGCCGAACGCCGCGGTTTGGCGATCGCGCTGATCGCCGCGGCCGCGCTGCACCTGCTGATTCCGCTGGCGCTTCTCGTCTTCTACTGGCTCACGCCGGCCCCCGCGCCGCCGGTGGAGGAGATTCCGATCGAAGTCGTGATCGAGCCTCCCCCGCCTCCTCCGCCCCCCAAGCCGCAGGAACAGCCTAAGCCGCCGCCCCAGCCGGACGACGAGCGGCCCGCTTACGACGCGCCGAGCGCCGCGACGCAGGAAAAGGCGAACCGCGAGTCTCCGGACCAGAAGACGACGGCGCCAACCCCCAAGACGGAGCCGTCGCAGCAAACCGCCGGGGCTCCTGAGCAATCCGAGCGCCCGCCTGCCGCTGAGGAGAGAAAGGCCGAATCCCCGCCGTCGCCTGAGACGAAGCCGGCCCCGGACGCCGAACAGCCGGCTGCGCCCTCGCCCGCGCCCGCCGAAGCGGACGCGACGCCTCCCGCCGAAAATGTCGAGCCGAAGCCCGCCCCGCCGCCGGCGCCGCCCGCAAAGGCCCCGCCGGGCGTTCCGCTCCCGACAGCCGAAGAATTGCCGCAATATCAATTCGCCCATGCGGCGACGGAATCGCCGATCGTCGGCGGCAACGCCGACACGAGATATTTCACGATCGTCTATGGGATGATCCGTTCGCATCTCCACCGGCCGCCGAACCTCACTCCGCCGACCAGGGGCGGGGCGATCGTGTTCACGGTCGACGAGACCGGCAATCTCGTTCAACACAAAGTGGTGAGTTCGAGCGGGTCGCCAAACCTGGACATGGCGGTGGTGGCCGCAATCGTCGAGGCCGCGCCCTACCCCGCGCCGCCTGGCTGGCAGGCAAGGTCGCTTCGGCTGGTATACGGCCGCCGGTGAGCGCGCCGGCCGTCCCTTCTCGCGCCTGCCGGGAAAAGGTTAGGATGGGGGGCTTGGCCGGTCTGCGCCGCCCCTCACAGTGCAACCGGATCGAACACTCAGCTCAGCGGCACGCATCTCCAGAACGACCGCACTCTCTGGAAGTCGGTGACGCTTTCCCAATCGTGGACCGCAACCAGCCCGTATTTCCCGCATTCCTTCTGCGCTTCGGCGGCAAACTCGTAGGGGCGCGGAAAGTCGCTGCCCGGGTGGTTCGGGTAATAGATGAAGGTGATCGACCGCTCGTTCGCGCAGCTGGACAGCGCCAGCAGCAGGCCGATCAGGCCAAAAATCCGCATTCCCGCACCCCTCGCTCGCGCCCCTGGGCTGCGGTCGACCCAGCCCGAATCCCGGCCGCACTCTGCCTATGCCGCGCGCCCCGTGCAAGGGCTTGCTCACCATGTCTTTGATCGCCCTCAAGATCGGTCGGCCGAGGGCCGGCGCCGACAGCCGGCGGTCATCGCGAGCGAAGGGTGGCGATCGAGCGATCGGATGGGCGTCATGGAAGAGGCTGAAGCCGAGGTCTTGAGCAGAATTGCGCGAAGTGATCCGGTCAGCTCACCGTCTCGGCGCTGTAGCGGGCGATAAGGCCGGTGCGGATCGCCTTGCGATAGGTCGCTGCGAACACGAGGCAGGCGAGGACGAGATAGACGAGCGCGAGGCCGCCGCCGAGCGCGAGCTTGCCCCACGGCGCGGGCTCACCGGCGACGACGGCGCGCATGCCCTCGAACACGTAGGACGGCGGCAGGACGGCGGCGATCGCCTGCATCCATACGGGCAAAACCGTCACCGGATAGAAGACGCCGGCGAAGGGCGAGACGATCATCGGGATCGGCCAGATCAGCCATTCCGACGCCGGCCCCAAGCGCAGCACGATCGCCGTGGCGGCGACGCCGAAGGCGATCCCGGTCAGGAAGAGCACGGCGAGAAACGGCGCGAGCGCCGTCCCATAAGTCAGGAATGACAGGCCGAACGCCAGTCGCGCAAAAATCACCATGACGACGAGGCTGAGCAGGCTCGTGCTAACGGCGACGAGAACGATGCCGGTCAGATATTCGGAGGTGCGCAGCGGGGTGGCGAAGAAATTGAGGAAATTGCGCGTCCATACGTCCTCGAAGAAGGCCATCGTCACGCCCTGCATGACGCGGGTGAGAAAGTCCCACAGCAGCACCGCCCCAAGGAGCGCGGGAACGAAGTTGACCCCGGCGCGGGAGACGGAATTGAGATAGCGGGTGAGAAAGCCCCAGAGCAAAATGTCGACCGCGACCCAGATGAAGATCGGAAACACTCGCTGCGGGCTGCCCCGATAGAGGTAGAAAATCCTGAGCACGATGGCGGCGATGCGCGAGCGGTTCAACGCGCCGCTCCCTCGCCGAGCCCCTCATGCGCGACGCTGACGAAGAGATCGTCCAGCGTCTCGGCGCCGTGCAGACTGGGCAGCGTTTTCGGATCGCCCTCGAGCACGATCTTGCCGCGGGACAGGAACAGCACCCGGTCACAGACCGCCTCGACCTCGACCATGTTGTGGCTGGTCCACAAGACCCCGCAATGACCGCTGTCGACGAATTTGGCGATGCCGGCGCGGATGTCGCGCGCGGCGGACGGATCGATCGAGGCGGTCGGCTCGTCGAGCAGCAGCAGGCGCGGCCGGTTCAGCATCGCCTTCGCGAGGCTGAGCCGGGTCTGCTCGCCGGACGACAGCACGCCCGCCTTGGTCCGGCGGTATTTTGCCAGATCGTAAGCTCTGAGCAGCGCCTCGATCCGCTCGTCGAGGCTCTTGACATCGTAGATCATGCCGAACACGCGCAGGTTCTGCTCGACGGTGAGGTTCCCCGGCAGGGGCGCGTAGACCGCGGCGAAATTTGTGCCGGCCAGCGCCCCGCTGCGGTCCTCGCGAAGATCGAACCCCTGAATGACGATCCGCCCCGCCGTCGGCTCGAGCACGCCGAGGATCATGTTGATCGTCGTCGTCTTGCCTGCGCCGTTCGGCCCGAGCAGCCCCACGATCTCGCCTGGAGAAACGTAGAACGAGACGCCGTCGACCGCCTTCACGGTCCCGAAAGACTTGGCGAGGCGTTCGACGGCGAGGACCGGAGGCGGGCGCGGAGACATATGCCGCCCGTATCCGACCCCCTAAGGACGGCGTCAAGCCGTGAAGCCTCGCGCGCACCCGGAAGTACGACCGGCGAAGTGCGTGCGTAACGCATTCACAAGCCGATCGTCGCCATGCCTTCGAGGGCGGAGGCTTAAGCGTCTAAAACCCCGTATCGAGGGTGAAGAGGTCCTGCGGCGCCCCCACGCCGCGCAGCGCGAAGCGGCCGACGGAAGAGAAGCGGCGGCGCTCCGGGGCGACCGAAGACGCGAAGGCCGAGGAGATGAGGATCGGCTGGTCGACCGAGCGGCACATCGCCGCGATGCGTGCGACTTCGTTGACCGCCGGCCCGACGACGGTGAAGTCGAGCCGCTCCTTGCTGCCGATATTGCCGTAGAACACCACGCCGAGATGGAGGCCGAGATACATGTCCGTTTCCGGCAGCCCCTCGGCCGAACGGCGTGCGCTCAGCGCCGCGACCGCCTCGCGCGCTTCCTGCGCGGCGTCGAGCGCCGCAGCGCAGGCGCGGGCGCGGTCTTCCGCGGGGAAGATCGCCAGCACGCCGTCGCCGATCAGCTTCAGGACGTCGCCGGAATGCTGATGAATGGCGGTGACGATCGCGTCGGCATAATCGTTGAGCAACGGGATGATCTGCTCCGGCTCCGCGCTGTCAGAGATGCGGGTATAGTTGTGCAGGTCGCTGAACCACAGCACCGTCTTGATGCGGTCCGCCACGCCGCGCGCGATGTGGCCGTGCAGCACCCGCCGCCCGGCGTCGCGCCCGAGATAGGTTTCGACCAGCGTCTCGGCGATGCGGGCGAGCGAGGCCGCCTTGACCGCGAGCCCGAGGAACGGGGTCAGCCGCTCGAGCGCAGCGATCTCGTCGTCGGCGAAACCGTCCGGCCGGTCGGTCATCCAGCCGGCGTAGAAACAATCCATCTCGCCGATCACCCCATCGACCGCGAAGCGGTTGATGACCGCCACGAAATCGGTAACCGACGCTTCGCGATATTCGGAAAAGATCGGGAATTGGACGTCCCCTTCGGCCTGGATCCGCCAGCGCCTCAGAGATTCTCCGTCCTGAAGCATGCGGAAGAACGGGTTGGTGCGCCAACGATCGGCCGCCTCTCCCTGGGTGGTTGGTCCGTATTCGGTGACCGTGATCTCAGGCTTTTCGCGATCCCACCGGAAGGCGCGCCCCTCATGAATGGGATGAAGCGTGTCGATGAACATGATCGCGCGCGCCAGCGGCAGCCCCGCGGCGAGGGCGCGCTGGCAAAAGCCGTCGAGAAGCGCGGTCTCGGCCCGTCCCTCCAGCCCGACTTTTGCGAGCCAGGTCGCCAGCTTCGGAATCTCTGCATCGATCATGAGGCGATGATAACCCGGGCTCGCGGGCCGGCCAAATCGCTGGCCCCGCAGTCCGGTCCTCAAAGCCCCACGCCCGCCGGCGATATGGTTTCGGCTCGCTCGAACCGCTTGGCTTGGACGCCGCGAGCCTGCTACGAGATGCGAAAGGCCGCGGGGCGGGACGGAGGGACGCAGATGAGCAAGATCGCCCTTGTCGGATTGGGCCTCGTCGGCCGCGCCTGGGCGATCAGTTTCACCCGCGCCGGCCACGAGGTGTCGATCTGGGACGAGCGGGCGGAGGCGATCGACGAGGCGCTCGCCTTCATCAACAAGGTTTTGCCCGAACTCGACGCGAACGATCTCCTCAACGGCGAAGCGGCGATCAATGTCCGCGCCCGCATGCGACGCGCCGACTTCTTCGAGGAGGCGCTCGAGGGCGCGAGCCATGTCCAGGAAAACACGCCCGAGGTTCTCGAAATCAAGCAGCGCGTCTTCGCCGAACTCGACCGCGCCGCAGAGCCGGAAGCGGTGCTGGCGAGTTCGACCTCAGCGATCCTTCCGTCCCTCTTCACCGAGCGGCTGGCCGGCCGCGCGCGCTGCCTCGTCGCCCACCCGATCAACCCGCCCTATCTGATCCCGGCGGTCGAGGTCGCGCCCGCGCCCTGGACGGACGCAGCCGTCGTTGAGCGGACGTCTGCGCTGCTCGCCGCCGCCGGACATGCGCCGATCGTCGTGAACAGGGAAATCGACGGCTTCATCGTCAACCGGCTGCAGGGCGCGCTGCTCGAGGAGGCTTTTCGCCTCGTCGCCGACGGCTTCGCCACCACCGAGGACGTCGACATCGCGCTGCGCGAGGGGCTCGCGCTACGCTGGTCGTTCATGGGGCCTTTCGAGACGATCGATCTCAATGCGCCGGGCGGCGTGCGCGACTACGCCCAGCGCTATCAGGCCATCTACGAGCGCATCTTCCCCTCGACCCAGCGGCGCGCGGACTGGAGCGGCCCCGCGATGGACGGGATCGAGGCCGAACGACGCGCCCGGCTGCCCGCCGAACAACTCGGCGAACGCGCGTCCTGGCGGGACCGACGCCTCATGGCGCTCGCGGCGCACAAGAAGCGCGCCGAAAGCGACATCGGCAAATGAGCTCGAGCGAGATTGCTTCGAAGCTTTTCGATCTCTCCGGCAAGACGGCGCTCCTGACCGGCTCCTCTGCCGGAATCGGGCTTACGATGGCGCTCGGGCTTGCCGAGGCGGGCGCAGCGATCGTGCTGAACGGACGCGACGAGGCAAAGCTCGCGGCCGCAGTGAGAGCGTTCGAGGCGGCGGGGCATCGCGTTTCATCGCGCGCCTTCGACGTCGTCGACGAGGCTGCGGTCAGAACCGCCTTCGAAAGCCTCGACGAACAGGGCGTCGCCATCGACGTCCTCGTCAACAACGCCGGCAACCAGTTGCGCAAGCCGATGGTCGACATGACGAGCGAGGAATGGCGGCGCGTCGTCGACACGCATTTGACGGCGGCGTTCCAGGTCGGGCGCGAGGCGGCGCGCCGGATGATCACGCGCGGCGCGGGCGGCAAGATCATCAACATCGGCTCGCTCGCCAGCGCGGTCGCGCGCGCCACCATCGCGCCCTATACGGCGGCGAAGGGCGGCATCAAGATGCTGACCCAGTCGATGGCGGCCGAATGGGCGGCGCATGGGATTCAGGCCAATGCGATCGGGCCGGGATACATCATCACCGAAATGACCCAGCCGCTGGTCGACGATCAAAGGTTCGACGCCTGGGTCAGGGGCCGTACGCCCTCGGGACGTTGGGGCCGGCCGGACGATCTGATCGGCGCAGCCGTGTTCCTCGCGTCCAGCGCCTCGGACTATGTCAACGGACAGATCATCTATGTCGACGGCGGCCTGCTCGCGGTGATGTGAGGCGCAAGCGGCGCATCGCGAAACGCGCGATTGCGGACGCGACCGGCCGTCATGACGCGAACTTACGCGAGCGCCGAAGCATTGCCGGCATTCTTGTTCAGCGCGAGAGGACGCACGGAATGGTTTGCCGGCCGTGCCGGCGGTAGACGCGGAAGTCGGCGTCCGTGGTCATGAGCATGGGATCGTTCAATATCTCGGTCATGCGCACAAGACAGGCGTCGGCGAAACTCATCGGCGCGTCGGCGTATTTCTCCCGCAACTTGAGCACCGCGTCCATATTGTCCGCGAAACAGAAGCCGCACACCACGGCTCCGCGGCGAAGCATCAAGGTAAGGCTTCGGACACCGCGACGCCCGAGCAAATGCGACGCCTCTGATAGCGCCGCCTCGCACGTGAGCCAGGGCGGCGGCAAGCGTGGCGCCTGCGAGAAGGCCCAGTCGTGGAAGGCGTCGCGCCGGCTGAGGAGCGCGACGAGAAAGCTCGCGTCAACGAGCGCGCTTGCCGCCATAGCCGGTCGACTTCAAATAACTCTTCGTCCGCGCGCTCAAGTCACGCGGCGGACCGTCGACGGAGCCAATGACGTCCGCAATCGCGTCGAGAAGAGCCGGCTGCCGCGCGAGCGAGTTCGGCGCCGCGGTAAGGCGCTCGCGCACCACGTCCGATCTTGACAGCTTTCGTCGGCGCGACTCGGAGTTGATCTCAGCGACCAGGGCCTCGGGCAACCGAACCGTCAGCGTCTTTATGGCTTGTTTGTATTACATGTTCGCCAGATAAGCAATACGCTGATCCTCACCGTGACTTTCCCATCATTTGGGCGCTCGAAGCAGCACGGCCGCGGAATTGAATCCGGCCCTCCGCCGCTGGTCTTTCGCAGGCTGCAACTCGGGCCGGGCGTTGACGCCCCCCGCAAGCCGTGGCTCCATTCGCCCGGGAGGCCGCAATGCCTGAACCGAGTCCTGCCAAAGTCGCCATCTCATCGTTCGGGCGATGCGCTCCGCGCTGATCGCCATAGACTGGGGTTCGTCGAGCTTCCGCGCCTACCTGATGTCGCGCGAAGGCGCCATCCTCGACGAGATTGCGTCCGCTGACGGCGTCGCCAGCGTGGCGAAGGACGCCTTTCCGGACACGATCCGCCGTCTCATCGGCGGCTGGCTCGATGCGCACGCCGATCTGCCGGTCGTCGCCTCCGGCATGGTCGGCAGCCGGCACGGCTGGCGCGAGGCGCCCTACGTCAAATGCCCGGCCGACCCGCGCGACATCGCCGCCAAACTGGTTGAGGTTCGAGCCGGCGATCGAGTCGTTCATCTTGCCCCGGGCCTCTCCTACGAACCGGCGAAGGGCGCGCCTGACGTGATGCGCGGCGAGGAGGTCGAGATTTTGGGAATCGCCGACTCCGGCGGCCGCCTGATCGTCCTGCCCGGCTCCCACTCGAAATGGGCGATTGTCGAAGGAGGCCGCGTCGAGCGTTTCAAGACATTCGTGACCGGCGAGCTGTTCGCCGCAGTCCGCGACCATACGCTGGCCGGCGCCTTCGCCCGGGCCGCCAAGGCGAAGCCGGACGGCTCGGCCTTTGCGCTTGGCGTCGAGCGCGGCGCTATGGCGACGCGCGGCGAAGGACGGTCGGGCCTGCTCGGCGTCCTGTTCGGCGCCCGCAGCCTGCCGCTCATGGGCAAGCTCGCCGAAGACGACGCGGGCGAATATCTCTCCGGCCTCCTGATCGGCGCAGAGATTCTTGAGGCGCGGCGGCTTTTTCCGAACGAGGAACCGCACCTCGCCGGAGCGGAACCGCTGGTCCGGCGCTACCTCAGGGCGTTCGACGCGCTCGGGCAGAGCGCGCGAGCGGCGCCCGAGCGGGCCGCCGCCCGTGGACTCTTCATCCTTGCCCGCAAAGCCGGACTGCTGTCATGATTTCCCTCTCGCCAACTCCGCTGATCGCCATCCTCCGGGGCGTGAAGCCCGATGAAGTCGAGGCGATCGCTTCCGTCATCGTCGAGGCTGGCTTCGGCGCGATCGAGGTCCCGCTCAACTCGCCCGAACCGCTCAGGAGCATCGAGATCATCGCCCGCCGGTTCGGCGAGGCGACGCTCATCGGCGCGGGAACCGTTCTCACCCCGGGCGTGGTGGAAGGCGCCGCCGGCGCCGGCGCAAGGCTGATCGTCGCGCCGAACGCCGATCCCGCCGTGATCGAGCGTGCGCTGAAGCTTGGCCTGTCCGTCTTGCCGGGGGTCGCGACCCCGACCGAGGCGTTCGCCGCGCTGAGCCTCGGAGCATCGGGCCTGAAGCTGTTCCCCGCCGAGGCCATGCCGCCCGAGGTGGTCAGGGCCTGGCGCTCCGTCCTGCCGAAGGAGACGCAGCTCTTTCCGGTCGGCGGAATCACGCCGAACGCATCGCGCCCTACCGCGCGGCCGGCGCCGACGGGTTTGGCGTCGGCGGCGCGCTGTATAGGGCCGGGCATTACGGCGGCGCCGGTCGGCGCGAAGGCGAAGGCGTTCGTGGCGGCCTGGAGGGAGGCCGAAGGCTAACCCTGGTTCGGGGCGCCAACGTTTGGCAGCAAGTCAATCTTTTCAATTGTTTGGGCGCCAAAACCTGTCGCATCGTCGCATCGTCGCAACTGTGCAAAAAATACATTTCAATTTCTGTGTTACTCATGAGAGCTTGAACAGCCTCTCCGCGTTGCCATGCGCGATCCGCTCGCGGTCCGTCGGACTGACCGGCAGCCGGTCGAGAAAGGCGCGGCCTTCGGCCATGGGCTGATAGGGGTGGTCGGTCGAGAACATGATCCGGTCGACGCCGACCTCGAGCAGGAGGTCGAGGAAGGCCGGCAGGAAGTTGAAGCCCGAGAACGTGTAGTGGACGTTCTCCCGCAAATAGGCGCTGACCGGCTTCTTCAGCCCGGTCGCCGTCGGCGGCATCGCGTCGACCCGCTCGATCATGAAGGGCAGCGTCTCGCCCAGGTGTCCGACGACGATCTGCAACTCGGGATGCTGGTCGAACACGCCGCCGAGGATCATGCGCAGAACGTGCAGCGCCGTCTCGATGTGCCAGCCCCAGCCGAAGCCGGCCATCATCTCGCCGACCATCGGCGGCAGGCCGCCGTACCAGGCGTCGATGACCGGCTGCGGCGACTGCGTCGGATGGAGATAGATCGGCAGCGTCAGCGCCTCGGCGCGCGCCAGGATCGGCCAGAAGACCCGGTCGTCGAGATATCGCCCGCGCTGGTGGCCGTTGACGACGAGCCCCCTGAAGCCGTGTTCGCCAACCGCGCGCTCCATTTCCGCGAGCGCAGCCGGCGGATCGGCGATCGGCAGCGACGCGAGCCCGAAGAAGCGCGTCGGATGGCGTTCGATCGCCTTGGCCAGAGCCGCATTCGTCTCGCGGGCGACCGCCTTCGCCTCCTCGGCCTCGAGCTGTTCGACGCCGGGCGCCGTCAGCGACAGCGCCTGCACGTCGACGCCAGCAGCATCCATCGCCGCGACGCGGCCGTCGCCGACATCGAGGAGTTCCGCGACCAGGTTCGCCAGCCGGCCACCGGTCTGCTCGGCGCGCTCCTTCAGCTTGCGGCCGGGCCCGTCCATGAAGGCGGGCGTGGCGAAATGCTCTTCGAGGGCGACCGTGCGCATCGGGCTGGCTCCTTCGGACTAGACCGAACTTCCGGGAGGTTTTTGGGCTAAGGCGAGGGTTTGTGCTGGTTTGCGGGGATTTGTCGCTAGAATGTAGGCATGTAAAATAGTTGTTGCAATCGACGCGACGGCATGATTTACGCTTGTCATGTACGTCACGCGCATCCCAAACCGCGATGCGTATAGCAGCGCCCGACCAGTTCGTCCGCAATCTGCTCGAGGAAAGCCTCTACGCCCTGCGCTTCGATAGCCTCGAAGGTGACCCCGTCACTTCCCGGAGCCCCATTGTTCTCTTTGGCCAGCGCATACGCCTCGCGTAGCGTTTCCAGCTTGCAGACATGGACGTACAATCCCCAGAACTTCCAGGACGTCTCAGCCTTCGCCTTGACGTATATTCTCCGCCTCAGGTCCTGCAAATCGATGGACGCCTTTGTCATCTCGTCCTTGCCTTCCTTGTGGTCGGAGACTTGACAAACAGCAGGGCTCCTTCGCTCCACGGGCGTTACCCCGCCTCAACGCTACTACGAACCCATCCGTCACCCTCTCGCCTTCGATCGACTTCCCGGTTGAGCCGGTTATACGATCGATCCTGCTCCGGCGATTTCGCGCCGGGACGAGGAGGGCTTCTCCAGTTGCTCGGCATGCCCTTGCCACCGTGCTGTCGCTTCCACCCCGCCGAAGTGAAGGAGCCGCATCGGTCAGATTTCGGCTCCCCATGCTGCCTTCGCCCTCCGGTTGAGGGCTCGGTCTTCGGGGCTACGCACTTTCGAGGCCACTTTTACGTTCACTGTTCGTTACGGCCCGGTGACTCGTCGTCTTCCCGAGGGAGACGTTGTCGATAGGCTTCAGAGTCTCTGGTTTCCCGCCACCCTGCTATCCAAACTACGGGGCTCCTGACTCTTGCCCCGGCAGGCCTTTCTCCTGCTGAACATGCCAGCCTTCGCTGGACACACACCCGGACGTGCAGGTTTCCCGCATCCGGTTCTTCACGGGAGAGTTTCGCTCGCGTTGGCGTAAAGGCGGTGGACGATCCGCGCCGGTGGAAGCGGATGGCGCTTAAGGATCGCGTTGAGGCGGTCCCAGTGGAACGCGCCTCCTCCACGATGCCGTCGCGCCAGCCATTTTTTCCACAGCACCACGACCTGGCAGGCGAACCATCGTATGCGTCGAGAGTTGCCCGATATGCCGTAGTAGGCATAGTGGCCTCGCATCATCTGGGACAGATGGGCATGCTGATCGCGCAAGGATCGATGCCGATTGCGTCGGCACCAATCGCTTACCGCCGCCAGCGCCCGCGCATACCGGCCTTTGGCCGTCACTTGCCTCACCCCGTTCACCCCCTTCTTTGACTTGGCCCAGATATGGGAGAAGCCGAGGAAGTTGAACGTGACGCTGTCCGTATCCGGGTGGCATACGCCCCCCGGCCGATGAAAGCGAAAGTCGACGAGGTGCGTCTTGTCCGGGTGGAGCGTGAGCCCGTACCGTGCAAGCCGCCTTCCCAGCACGTCCATGACCCGCTTGGCGTCGTCGAGAGTCTCGAACGCCATCACGCTGTCATCGGCGTACCGCACGAGGATGCTGTTCCCTTTGAGGCGCACGCGCACGTCCCGCTCGAACCATTCATCCAGCACATGGTGCAGGTAGATGTTTGCGAGCAGAGGCGAGACGACGCCACCTTGCGGGGTGCCCTCGGTCGTGCGCTGAAGGACACCGTGTTCGAGCACGCCTGCCTTCAGCCATTTGTCGATCATCCGGCGAATAACGCCGTCCGTGACTCGCCTGTCGAGAAACGCACGGAGGTGATGATGTTGGATCGTGTCGTAGTATTTGGAGATGTCCACGTCCAACACCCAGCGCAGCCCTTGTCGACCCATGAAGGCCAGACGCAACGCACTCAGGGCCTGATGCGCCGATCGCCCTGGCCGGAAGCCGAATGAGCAGGACAGAAACTCCTGCTCATAGATCGGCTCCAGCATCATGACGATCGCTCGCTGTGCCACCTTGTCCTCAAACGTCGGAATGCCGAGCGGCCGCTCCGAGCCGTCCGCCTTCGGAATGTAGACCCGACGCACCGGCGGAGCGACATAGCGGCCAGATTTGATGCGCTCCAGGAGAGCCGAAAGGTTGGCCTCCAGGTTCGCCTCGTATTGCGCCGCCGTCACACCGTCGATGCCCGATGCTCCATCCTTGCGCGTTAGCCGGTACGCCTCTCGCATCCATTCCAGGTCGATGACATGGTGAAGCGTGGACAGAGCTGTCCCCGCCTTCGTCCTCGCCAGTTCGGCTATCCGTTGTCGTTTCGTGGACAGGTTCGCGGAGCCCAAGGTCTCCTCCCGTGTTTCCCGGCAACGGCTCTCATCCCGTGGCGCCCCCCTTCCCTTACACGGGTCCCGGTGAGCCCAGTTCCCCGCGGTCAGCGGTACTATGAAGGCGCTACGACTTCCCGCTTGCGCATCCCCGGCCGCTTATCTGTTTCGCTTCCAGGGTCCACGCGATCCCTCCGCTCTTCGTGCTCGCCTTGGCGGCGCTCCCAGATGGTTGGAGGACCCATCCGGGCCAGGGCACTTGGTCAGCCGGCCACCCCGTTGCCGGCACACTTTCACGTGGACGCAGGCGGGATCTCACAGGTTCCCAGGCGATCCATCCCATGCCTTTGCCCCGGTCCAAGACCCCGGCCGGACCGACGATCCTCACCCTGACGGTGTCGTCGATGCTGCCCCCGCTCAACCCACAGCGAAGGCTCCAGCGATCATAATTTCGAGGCTACTCACGCGGCTTCGGCACCTGCTGCCTACGCTTCACGACGGGCGTCGCCGCACGCCATGCAAGGCTCGCTTCCGGCTGGTTGGCTGACCTTTACCGGGAGGGAGTTGAACCCTCTGGATCGCGATGAAAGGTTTCAGAACTTCATGTTCATTCTCCTCTCCTGAGCTTTCCCTGTCGCAAGGGTCGTCTTTGCCAAGCCGCCCTTTGCCGGGCCCGAACAGGTCCTCGATTATGTCGGACGCTATACGCACCGCGTCGCCATTTCCAACAACCGCCTGTGCGACATCGAGGACGGCAAGGTCTGTTTCTCTTGGACGGACTATCGCGACCACAATCGGCAAAAGGTCATGACCGTCGCCGCCGATGAGTTCATCCGCCGCTTCCTGTTGCACGTCCTGCCCGCGGGCTTTCAACGCATCCGCTATTATGGGTTCCTCGGCAATCGCCATCGCGCACAAAAGCTTGCTCGTTGCCGTGAGCTTCTCGGGATCGTGGTTCCCGAGCCAGCACAGCACCAAGATGAGCAGGACTACCGCTTCCGCTGCGAAGAACTCAATGGCTATTCTCTTGCGCAATGCCCGATCTGTCACCACGGGCGGATGACCATCATCGAAACGATCACCGGCGCCACGACAAGGCCGCCGTTCCAGGACACCTCATAGTGGCAACCCACTTTCACCGCTGCGGTATGGGATCGATCTGCTTGGCGAGATCAAGCCACGGGGATGGATTTGTCGCTCTGCGTTCGGCAAATCGCCATCGAGACGCCAGGCTTGGTAACGCTCCTCCGAAACACGGCATCGACGAACTTGTCGCGCCTTCCCCCACACGTTTGCCACGCTATCCGACAGCCCTTTTCATCCTCTCACAGCGATAGCTCCCCATTCAACGCCCATAGTACCGACGGCGTGGGGGCGGCTTAGGCCAACACGTTTTTAGCTTACCGTCGCGAACTCAATTCCGGTGATCAACCCGGAGCCGCTCTGCGTCGCGACGCCAAGCTAAAAACGCTCTGCGTTATGCGGAGCACTGCATAAGGCCCATGCCCGGCGCAAAATATACGACGTGCATGTCGAGACGGGCTCGCCCGCCACGCGCGAGGCGCTGGAAAGGATCGCCCGACTGTTCGCCGTCGAGGCCGACATTCGCGGGCGCAGTCCGGCCGAGCGCCGGGAAGTCCGACAGCGACGCTCGGCGCCAATGCTGGCCGACCTCAAAGCCTTCCTCGACGCGACGCTCGCCAAGATCAGCGGCAAGAGCTCGCTCGCCGGCGCTATCCGCTATGCGACCTCGCGCTGGACCGCTCTCACCCGCTTCGTCAACGACGGCCGGCTCGAAATGACCAACAACGCCGCCGAACGCGCCATCCGCCCGCTCGCCCTGGGGCCGGCTCCGACGACGGCGGCCGGCGCGCCGCCATCATTCTCGTGACCAGCATGTGATCGACTTCGGCATAGTTTGTCCTGTGCCTCCGCTCTCAACAGCGGAGAACAGGATGATGGTTGCAGAGGAGTACTTGGGCAGGAGCCGGCTGTTCCGGCGCCTGAAGAGTGGACCCCACGGGCAGCTCGTTGAGCTCTACGCGGCGCGTCTCGTCGAAGATGGGCTCGCTCGCCAGGGCACTTGGCGGTGCCTCAGCTTGGTCGGCGATCTCCTGAGTTGGATCGCAAGAAACCGCTCAAAGCTCACCGATCTCGATGAACGTATGGTCGAGCGATACCTCCAGCGCCGAGGGGGGAAGCAGTCAATCCAGCCGGGCGACCGGGCGGCGTTGACGCGGCTGCTGTCTGTCCTTCGCGAAGCGGGCATGATTGCGCCTGCCGCACTGCCGCCGATCACCTCGCAGGATGAGATATTCGAGGCATTCGGCGATTATCTGCGAAGGGAACGCGGGCTGGCGCCGAAGTCCATTATCCGCCACCTGCCGGTGATCCGTCGGTTCCTGCACGAGGTGTGCCCTGCCGGCGACAGCGACCTCGGCAAGATCAGCCAGGAGGACGTCACCGGCTACATTGAGCGCCACGCCCGGGATCGGAGCGCGGCGTCCGGGAAAGCGATGTGCTGGTCGCTGCGCGCATTTCTCCGATATCTGCATCATACAGGGCTGAACCCACTCGTTCTGGCCGGCTGCGTGCCCTCCATCAGGCAATGGAAGCTCGCGAGCCTGCCGACTTATCTATCTGCCGCCCAGGTTCAGAATGTCCTCGATGGTTGCGATCGAGCGACGGCGTTGGGGCGGCGCGACTACGCCATTCTCATGATGCTGGCCAAGCTCGGCTTGCGGGCAAACGAGGTCGCGACCCTCACCCTGGATTGGCGGATCGGCAACAGCCCAGCGCTCGCCATCGCGCTTTCAAAACGACTTCCGCAGAACCCTCCGCCTCGCTTCCCTCGTTCCAGCCGCATAATCGACCGAACCGCCGTTTACGGACCCGTACGCACGGTAGCGTTGGAGGAGCCGCGAGGCTCCCCCTATCCCGATTAATCCTCGGCGAGGCGACAGCCATCGAAACCGCCCTCGCGTGAATTGACACGCCCAAACAAGGCTTGACCCGGAAAGTCGCTAGGGCGTGTTTTCGTTGGCGTCCTTTTAGCCAATCTCTCACTTATACGAGTAACTATAAGTCTGGACGAAAGCGCCCGTGGTCGTGTTGGTTACGAACCAACCAATCCAGTAACCCTCCCCACACGGAACCTGTAGTCCTAGGCCCGTGTAAAGGTCGTTTATCGTGTAAATTATACCGCCCTCTTGTGGGAATATATAGAACCACTCATTTTCAGAGCTATCTATAAACCATCCACAGTGTGTAGCATGAGCGTAATTCCAGCCAAGCACCACTGAACCCGTACTCGTGCGGTAACCCCTCGCAACAAGAGTTCGGCCCGCCGCTGCTGCCTCTTTTAATGCTCCTTGTTCCTGCGACACTACAGAATTCAACAGATTTATCTGTGCCGGCGTTGGAGCCATCGGTGCCGGTGGTTGCTGCACGGCTGTTTGCTGGGCGGCTGCGCCTACCGACGACGTTAATACGAGTGCGAGTGCGAGTGCCAAATGGCGATCCTTGAGCATACCCCTCTCCTAAATTTGATACAAACTTATCGATCTGCTCCAATTTAGAAGGAGCCACGCCAGTATGTTCTACTTTCGGAGCTTGCGCAAGGGGCTATCGACAGGGGTGTCGGTAGCAGATGATATGTCCGGTTTAGGGAGCGCACGATCTGTCCGGTAGCCTCGGCCCTTTTTGGAGGGGGTTGGATGCGCCGGACGGAAGCCCTTCAGGGTGTGCGTATGATGAGGTTTCTGGACATTTTGGGCCGCTACGAGGCGGCGGAGTTCAATCAGTTGGAAGCATCGGCGTTGCTTGGGGTGAGCGAGCGGACGTTTCGGCGCTGGCAGGCGCGTTACGAGGAGGACGGCGAGGCTGGGTTACTGGACCGGCGGCTTGGCAAGGCGTCTGGGAAGCGGGTTCCGGTCGACCGGGAGCAGGAGGTCGAGGCGCTTTACCGACAGCGTTATGCGGGGTTCCGAGCCAAGCACTTCCATGAGCACCTGGTGAAGGATCACGGTTTCGCCTGGGGCTACACGTTGACCAAGACGTTTCTGCAGTCGCGCGGGCTTTTGCCGAAGGCGCCGCGCAAGGGCGCGCATCGCCGGAAGCGGGAGCGCCGGCCGTTGCCGGGGATGATGCTGCATCAGGACGGCTCGCGACACGTCTGGCTCGAAGGCCAGCCGGCGCTCGATCTCATTGCGACGTTGGACGACGCGACCGGGGCGATCTATTCGGCGGTTCTGGTCGAGGAGGAGGGTACGGCTTCGACGTTCCGGGCGCTGAAAGAGACGTTCGGGACCCACGGGCTGCCGATGAGCCTCTATACGGATCGCGGTTCACACTACTTCCATACCGCCGAGGCGGGCGGCAAGATCGACCGCAGCCGCCTGACGCAGGTGGGCCGGGCGCTCGAGCAACTCGGCGTCGAGCATATCGGGGCCTATTCGCCGCAGGCGCGCGGGCGCTCGGAGCGGGCGTTCCAGACCTTGCAGGAGCGGCTGGTGAAGGAGCTCAAGCTCGCCGGGATCACGGCGATCGAGGCGGCCAACGCGTTCATCCGCGAGGTCTATCTGCCCGCCCACAACGAGCGCTTCGCGGTCGCGCCGGCGCAGCCCGGTTCGGCCTTCACCCCGATCCCGGGCGTCGACCTCGATGAGATCCTGTGCGTGCAGGAGGAGCGCCAGGTCGGCAACGACAATTGCGTGTCCTACCGCACGCTCAAACTGCAGATCCCGGAGAGCCCGCTGCGGCCGCACTTCGTCAAGGCGAGGGTCAAGGTCCATCACTATCCCGATGGCTCGCACGCCGTCTTTTACGGCCCGCGCTGCATCGGCCGCTACGACCAGAAAGGAGCGATCCGGGATGCGAAAAACGCCGCCTAAATCCGCTCGGTGGCGCGCCTGTGGAAATGTGGACAACGCAAACGCGTTGGTGAGTAGGCCGGCGGAGTTGCACCGCCAGCCTCTCGCAGAACCCAGCGTGAGACTCTCGCCTCACTGGGCTCCCATCAGGCAAACGCACCGGTCATGCCGAGACGCCAGTGCACGAAGAGGTTAGGGCGTGTTCGTGCCAGCTTTTCAACGAAGCCGGCGGCGCGAACTTTGTGCCCCTTGTAGCGCTTGAACTTCCGTCGCACCCAGGCCAGTAGCGTAAGATTTACGTACCGGAACAGTGCGGACAGCGCCGAGGGCGTGTACCGCCCGTAATAGGCAATCCACCCCCGAAGGAGCGGATTGAGCTTCCGGGCGATGTCGGCCAACGACACCTGCGTACTTCGCCGAATGTTCAAGTCCCGGATCGCCGCGCGCATCGCCTTCAGTGCCGTGGGACTTACCGCCGGCGTGAATCCGCCGACCACCTTTCGGTCTGACGGACGCAGGACCCGTCGGGGCCGGAAGCAGTACCCGAGAAAGTCAAACTTGACGTTCGGGTACATGCCCCGGTGGCCTGTGACCTTGCAGTAGACGATCCTTGTTTTGGTGGGATGCAGTTCGAGCCGACATTCCGACAACCGGGCTTGGAGCGCGGTCTTGACCGCTTCCGCTTCGTGCTCAGTTCGGCAATGAACCAGCCCATCGTCCGCGTACCGACACCATGGGAGGTCCGGGTAGGCCCGCCGCATCCAGAGATCGAATGCGTAATGCAGGAACAGGTTGGCAAGGATCGGGCTGATCACGCCCCCTTGTGGGGTGCCGCGATCTCGCGCGATCGTTGTTCCGTCCTGTTCCATGGGCGCTGTCAGCCATCTTTCGATATAGATCAGCGCCCACTTGCACTTCACATGTTTCCGAACGGCCTTAAGCAGCAGGTCGTGCGTGATGTTGTCGAACAGACCTTTGATGTCGAATTCAAGGACCCAGTCATATTTCCAGCACCGCTTGCGCGTGACGCCTACCGCATCCAGCGCCGATTTATTCGGCCTGTAGCCGTAGGAGTCCGACAGGAATATGGGATCGAGATCCGGCTCAATCAGTTGTTTGACCACCATCTGCGCGATCCGGTCGCTTACGGTGGGCACACCCAAAATCCTTTCGCCCCCACTCTTCTTAGGAATGGAGACAGCGCGGACTGGCGGCGGAAAGTAGGTTCCCGAGCTCATCCGATTCCAGATTTTATAAAGGTTTCCCTTCAAGTCGGCCTCGAATGCCTCGATCGTCTGACCATCCACGCCGGCCGCACCCTGGTTGGATTTGACCGCTTTATAGGCTTCGTACACTCGCCACTTCTCGATCAAGAAGGGCTTGTTCGTCGTATTTGTCGTCGTCATCCTGTTCCCAGTTGCTTCGATCCCTACGACCACCTGACTCGGCCCCTTCGCTCCAGCCCCATTACGAAGCCTTCCTCGCTACTATTTCATCGATTCGTTGAAACCGACCTATGCGCGGGATTTATTTTTCCCGACATGGCTTGTAGCCTTGCTGGTTTGATTGGAAGCAGGGTTTGAGGACATGGCGGGACGGCGGAAGGCGATCGAATTGGCAATTGGCAAGGCGGATTTGGCGGCGTTGCGCGCGATCGCCCGCTCGCGAACGGAACCGGCGGGCCGGGTCGAGCGAGCGCGGATTTTGCTGGCCTACCGGGAGGACCCGACCGTTTTCGCGGTGGGGCGAGCCATGGGCGCACACCATCAGACGGTCCAGCGCTGTGTCGAGCGGGCGCTGGCCTATGGTCCGATGTCGGCGCTCGACGATCGCCCGCGGCCCGGCCGGGAGGCGACGATCACCGCCGAGGCCAAGGCATGGATTGTCGACCTCGCCTGCCGCAAGGCCAAGGACCTCGGCTATCCCCACGAATTGTGGACGACGCGGCTGCTCGCCCGCCATGTGCGCGAGCATGGGCCGGCAGAAGGGCACGCTTGCCTTGCCAAGCTGGCTCAGGGCACGCTGTGCAACATCCTCAATGAGCAGGAGATCAAGCCGCACAAGGTCCGCTATTACCTGGAACGCCGCGACCCGGAGTTCAAGCAGAGGATGGCGGAGGTTCTGTGCGTCTATCGCGAGGTGAAGCTTATCAAGGAGACCGCGGCCGCCGCGAAACAAAAGCCGAGCGATGCGGTGGCGATCGTCTCCTACGATGAGAAGCCTGGCATTCAGGCAATCGCCACGACGGCCCCGGACCTGCCGCCCGAGCCCGGCAGACATGCGACCTTGGCGCGCGATCACGAGTACAAGCGCCACGGCACGGTCAAGCTTGCTGGCGGGCATCGATCTGCTCACCGGCCAGGTCCACGCCCTCGTCAAGGATCGCCACCGAAGCCGCGAATTCATCGAA
>CAWIHF010000030.1:0-111903 GCA_963835885.1 uncultured Alphaproteobacteria bacterium | reverse complement strand
CGCCGCGCCGGAGGTGACTTGCATGACCCTCGCGCCGAGGCCGGCGCGCTGGTCAGTCAGCACCTGCCCCGAAGCGAGTCTGCGGCCGATCAGCTCGACGACATTCGGATCCTCGGCGAATTTGCCGTGATTGAAGAAGTCGTGCGAGGGAAAGCTGGTCATGTTGATGACCGAGAGATGCTCCTGCTCGAGCATGCTCTTGTACGGCTCGACATTGGGATCGATGGCCCCGAGGTGCGGCGCTTCCCAGAGTCCTTCGAAGCCGCTAGCGCGCGATCGTTCTCGGAGACGAACAGCACGATATGCGGACGTCGGGTCCGAGCGTCGCGATCTGTTCGCGCGCGATATCGACGTCGACGTCGGCGTCGGCGAGCATACGACCTTGAGCTTCGGGGCGACGCGTCCGTCGCGGATCGCCATTTGCCGCAGCGCCTCGAGCGTCACCCAGTTGCCCATCGAATGGGCCAGGATCGAGATGGTTTTGACTTCGGGTCGTTCCGCAGATAGCGCAGGAGCTTTTCGAGATCGTCGCGCGAATAGTTGGCGCTGTCGCGGTCGTAATTGTAGGCGAACACATTGCCCGCCGACGGCCAGGTGAACAGGACCGGCGCGACGTCCGCATCCGCCCCGGAATCGTGCAGGATTTGCGCGAAGCGGTAGACCGCGTCTTCGTAGCGGTTGTTGAAGCCGTGCACGAAGATGAAGGCCTCTTTCTCGCGCGATTGGCGGAGCAGGCGCGCCAGCGAGCCCTTCGCCTGATCCCTGGTGATGATCTCGGACCTGAGGGTGACGAAATCCGCCTCCGGATCGCCGGGAGGCTGCCGAGGCCACTCAACCTCGCCGATCTGGCGGCGCGCGTCCGGCGGGATCGACACGACCATGTCGGCGAACGAGGCTTCTGGCGCCCGGCCGCCGCCGAACAGAAACGCGGGCGCCGCCCGCGTGCGCGTCGCCGCCACCACCATTTCGACATGGCTCGTTCCCGGCGCATTGGCGTCGGAGGGAACGGGCGTGAGAAAGCCTTCGGAGCTGGCGCAGCCGGCCAGCCCGAGGGCGACGACAAGAGCAGCCGGCCGGCACGACCGGTCAGACAAGCGCGACAGCAGCTTCGATCTTATTAAAAACAAAGGGTGCCTCTAAGCTTGGTTTCCCATTGCCGCCGATCCACAAAAAGCGACGCCGCAAGGTGTCATCTCCGCGAACGCGGGGATCCAGAACCTGCGCGCGGACAATTGTCACCGAGCCGCCTTCGGGGCAAACGACTCTGGATGCCGGCATTCGCGGGCATGACAAAGGGTCCGTCAGCTCCGCCGCTCCGGCTTGTCCGAGCCGCGGTAACGCAGCATGGGGTCGGCCCAGTATCCCATGGTCTCCGAGAATTCGACGCAAGGAGCGGGACGCCTGAGAAAACCGGAGTTTCGGCTTCGAACATGTCGGGGGGAATGAGCTTGTGCTGCTCGCCATCGCGCTTGGTGTCGCCCCGCTCGAAGAAGCCCAGCGTGCCGTACCACATCGAGCAGCGGCAGAGCGACACCTTCACGTGATAGCTGCCGCCTTCCTTGGCCCGACGAATGAGCGCGGCGTAAGCGCCGAGCGCGCCGAAGATGCCGCTGACGACATCGTTCAACAGGCTGTGGGGCGGATATTTTGGCGCATCCAGCGTCCCTTCCAACGCGCAGATTCCGGTCAAGGGCAGCGACAGCGGATCGAAGGCCCCACGTCCAGCCCAGGCGCCGTGATGGGTGATGCCTTTCGCCGACACGTAGATGAGTCCAGGGCGTTTCGCCGCCAGTGTTTGGGGCGAAAGACCATTCTCGCCCATGTGACGAAAGTTCTCGGCGAAGACGTCAGCGCCCTTCACGAGGTTGACCATGACCTCGAGGTCCTCGGGCTTCTTGATGTCGACATAGGCCTGGCGCGACCCGACGCCGGCCTCGAGGAAGATGTGTTCGTGGAAATATTCGTCGGGCGCCGTGGTCTGGATCGCCTCCGCCCCCTGTTCGACCAGGGTCCTGCCGATCGCCGTTCCGGCGATCTCATGGGTGTTGCTCACGACGCGTAAGCCCGACAGCGGGCGCGCCGCGCCGGCTCGAAGGGTTCGGGCTCGCTGTCGCCGATCTTGGTGATCTCGATCACCGGCGTTTGCGCCAGTTGCTGGCCGCATTCGTGGAGGCCCACTCTTCGATGGTTCGCACCATCCCGCCGACGAGCCCGCGCGCGTTGCACGCCGTTTCGAGATCGAGCGCGTTCCACTCCGCGATCTTCGCGGCGATCGCCTCCTTTGTCGCGGGGCAACCGAGAAACTCGCACCACTTCCGCTCCATGTCGGGATAAAAGCCGATCGGCGAGAAGCGGTGCCCGTCCTTGGTCGGGTAGCTCTCTTCGACAAAGCGCAACCCTTCATGAAGGGCGCGGTATACGGTCTCCCATTCAGCGTCGACCACGGGATATCCGCGATATAGTGGATCGCCTTGCGCAGATCGATTTTCAGGTCCTGGCCGCGTCCGGTGCGCATTTCCAGATCATCGCCGCCGCGGCGGCCGTTCCCATGTACGGGATCGAGTAAGCCGCGCCGAGCCGGATGCGGCTCTCCATGATCGGGTCTTCGCCGACGAAGGTGATCGAGCCGCCGGTGTCCGCCGGATCGAGGCCGACGCTTGTCATGAGCGCGTTGAAGTGGTCGTTGATGTTGAAGGAATCGCTCTTGTCTTTGGTTTGCGTCTCTGTGTTCACGACGAGTATCCTCTGCTGGGTATTCTAACGGGCGGTGTCAACGGACAGCGTTTGCGCGGGCGGCGAGGTCTTTTCTGGCGGCCCTCGCTGAATTCGGTCAGAAAGTTCATCCCTCCTTTATGGCCGTACTCCATCGCCTCGGGAAGCGTGCGGCTTGGCCCGACGTAGGTCTCGACAAGCGTGTCCTCGACCCGGACCGCGACATCGATCACGGGCCGGTCGGAGACCAGACGCATGCGCCCGATCATGGAGTAGAGCCGCACCATTGCGGCCGGATCGTCCGTCTGATGGCTGAGCGCGCCCGCCAGGCCGGCGAACGCCGAGATATAGGTCGAGGATTAGGAAGATCGCGCTGGCGACCGAAATCGCCCCCAACCCGAGCGCGGCAATGGTCGTGGGATTGCTGCCCGAAAGCACGCCGAACCCCCAGAACAGGAACATCGCCCACGCCACGACGATGATCAGCAGCGACCAGGAAACCGGGCTCGCCAATTGCAGCGCCATCAAGATCCGGGTCTGTTCCATCAGCCCGATGTTGAGATTTGCCGCCGCGAGCGCATCCTTCTGCGCCGCTGTCGAGGGATTGAGCGCCGCAATGGAATTCTGCGATGGGCTCGTAACGGTTCACGGCTACTTCGACCCCTAGCTGCCTGGGATCGATCTCCGCAGCCTTCCAGAAAAGCTGGTAGCTTTCCGTCATCGCGGCTTTCAACTGGTCGCGGATGGGCTTGGCCTCGGGCCCATAATGCGCAAGCGCACGGTCGAGCCGAACCCCCCGCGGAGAATAGGTCTCCAGTTCGGATTTTTGCGTGACGTAAAATGCATAAGTATTGCCGATCAGCGTCCCGAGGACCAACGCCAACAACAGAGTGACGAGGCCGATGACGGCCAGGATCGTCTCGCGCGAGCCGCCCGACATGTATTCCTTGGGAAGCCGCCCCTCGAAGAAGAACCCGAGAATTCCGCAGCCGAAAGTCAGGACTGCGACGAAAATTTCTATCAGGGCCGAGTTCACTTGGGACTCCTCAAACACCAGCTTCGCCGCTCGCATTCAGCCACTCGCCGTCACCTTTCACTCGAACGCAAAAATGCGCTTCCAATCGTCCTTCATGCTGATGACGATCCAGCCCTGCTTTTTCGCAATGTCGTACATCTCCTGGCTGAAGGTTCCGACCGACGTGTCGGGCAACCCTTGAGCGGGCCCATAGGCATATTCGCGCTTGGCGTCGTCGTGCAGCACCGCGAGCGAAAGCCGCGCGCCGCCGCCCGCCTTCACGTACTCCAGCATCTGCTGGTCGTCGGCGGAGGAATTGCCGAACGCCGCGTGAGGACGCCGCCCTTACATCAGCCAAAAGTTCTCGATCTTGCCGGCTTCGAGGTTGTCGAGCACCAGTTTCGGCTCCCGGGTGAGGATGGGCCGGTGGTCTTTGTCGTAGCCGAACTTGAACGCCTGCTCCGTCCCGCAGACCTGCTTGGGCGCGATGCCGTAGACGTTCTCGAAATATTCGCGCACGAAGCCCGCGCTGCCGCCGGTGGCGATGAACGTTCGGTAACCGTTGGCGCGGAAGTGGTTCAACACCTCGATCATGGGCTGATAGACGAGTTCGGTATAAAGGCGATCCCAGCGCGGATGCTTGGCCTCGACCAGCCACTTTCTCGAAATCTCGCGAAACGCCTCCACATCCATCCCGCTCTGCGTCCCCAGCACGATCTCGAAGGAGTCGCGCATCGAGGAGCTTCGCGATCGCCTCGCGGTCGCCGGAGAGAACGGTCTTGATGGGTTCGCGGTTCTTCAGTTCCGGCCTCGCTCTGACGAGGTCGGGGACATGTTCGAGACAAAACATCGCCTGCGTATAGATCGGATGGTCGACCCAGAGCTGCCGTCCTGGTCGAAGGCGGCGATGCGCTCGGCCGGCGGCACGAAGTCCTTGCTCGACGGGTCGGTGGTCGCACGGATGAAGTCGAGGATCGCCTGCTTCGCCGGCCCGTCGTTCCACGAGGCCAGCGGCGCCCCGGTTTTGGCTTGCGCGGCGCTCCCGGCGAGAAGCCCGGGGAGGGCCGGCATGGCCGCGAGCGCGCCCAGCATCAGCCGGCGGCTCAGGCCGTTTGAATCAGTGGCCGACACGATCGCTCTCCTTTTTCTGTCAATCCCCCGCTATCCCGTAGGGGCGACGCCACCCGGGTCGCGGGTCCCATTGTGTGCGTTCGCCCTCTCGCCGGTTTCACCACGGCCTATTTCACAGAGGCGCGTCGATAGCACTCACTTTTTGCCGCTTGGGGTCGGCGTATCAGCCGAGAACCCAAGCGGTCTCGTCAGTGGAAGTTAATTGCCCGTTGGCATCGGCAGATTGAAGCCCTCTTTCTTAAGCTCGTCGCGAAGCCACTGGAACTTCTGGAAAGCCGAGATCGTGACCGGCCCGGTGTAGCTTTGGGTCTGCAGGGGGCGCGGAGGATACTTGACGAAGCTGTCCACAACTTTTTTCATTTCCGTCCCCATGATCGGCGCGATCCACGTCGAATTTGTGAAGTTGTTCATGAAGATATCGTAGCGCTCTTGCGGATCGGCCCAGAGATCATAAACTTGTGGGACGGTCGCGGTATACTTCTCCGGTCCTTTCCAGCCAAGGTTAAAGTCGACGGACAGGCCGCCCGTCGCCGCGCCGTCGTCGCCGCGCAGATTGAACACGAATTTGTAATTGTGCCAGCGGATGGCGCCAGGCGAGAGTTCGTTCTCCGTGAAGTAGAACCAATCCTCGCGCGGGTCTTTACCTGTGCCAAAGAGAACCGGCGAGATGTCGTAGCTGTCGAAGATGATCGGTTCGCCTGCCCGATCCTTGGTCGGCAGCGGGACGCCGGCCAATGACGCGAACGTCGCCATGAAATCCAGGCCGCCGACAATATCGTAATTTCTGCTGCCGGCCTTGATCTTCCCCGGCATCCAGGCGAGCGCCGGCACTCTGTAACCGCCCTCCCGGTCTGTGCCCTTGGTGCCGCGGAACGGCGTGTAACCCGAGTCCGGATAGACGTCCTGCCAGGCGCCGTTGTCCGACGTCCAAAAGACAAGAGTATTGCCTTTGTCCAGACCAAACTGACGAATCTTGTCCATGATCTGGCCGATGCGGGTGTCGTTCTCGACGAGGTGGAATCGGCGTACTTGCTCTTGTCCATCGACTTGCCGATGAAATCAGGATGGGGGAGATTCGGCTGATGCATCTTCATGAAATTGATGTCGATGAAGAACGGCTGATCCGGATGCTTCGCCGCATCATCGAGAAAATCCATCGCGTCCTTCTCGATGTAGGCGTCCAGGTAGGGAATGCCGACCACGCCTTGTTCCGGCGTGTTCACGTATTCCGCCGTGACCTTCCAGTCCTCCTTCGCCGGCTCGCCGGCGTTGCCGGACAAGGCGCCCTTGGTGACCTTTTTGTACAGGTCGCGGAGTTCATCCGGCATGGCGGGGAACCATTTGGGGTCGCTGTAGGTGTAGGCGTTGAGGTGATAAAGCATCGCGTGCCGCATCACGTCGAAGCCTTGGGCATTGGGCAGCGCGTAATCCGCCTCGCCGAGGTGCCATTTCCCGGTGAAGTAGGTCTTGTATCCCGCCGTCTTGAGCACCGACGCGACGGTCCATTCCGCCGCCGGCAGGCCGCCGCCCTGGCCCTGGAAGGCCACGGTGGTCATGCCGCTGCGGGCCGGGAAGCGCCCCGTCATCATGGCCGCCCGGCCCGGCGTGCAGGAGGCCTGGGCGTAGAAGTCGAAAAAGGTCATCCCCTCATCGGCGATGCGGTCGAGGCCGGGGGTGGGCATGCCGCGCCCGACGCCTCCGCCCCAAGGCCCGGCGTCGCCATAGCCGAAATCGTCAGAAACGATTAGGATGATATTTGGCTTGGCGGCTTGCGCCTGCGCGTGGCCTGCGACCAACGCCACAGCGGCGAGGGATGCAGCCAAGAGTGATGTTAGCTTCATGACTTCCTTCTCCCTAGCGTAAGCGGGAGACCCCCCGGCTATGCCGGGGTGGCAGTAGCAGTTTGACGTTTCCGGCAGTCCACCAGTGAAGTTCCGACGTGAGCAGCCACTCACACGAAAGGAACTCCACCGATGGACGAGTACGAGAGCCTAAGCCACACGACTTGGGACTGCAAATATCATGTTGTCTTCATTCCGAAATGTCGGCGCAAGACGCTGTATCAAGAGCTGCGACGGCATTTGGGCGAAGTGTTCCGCAAGCTTGCGCTTCAGAAGGACTCAAAGGTTGAGGAAGGGCATCTGATGCCCGATCACGTGCACATGCTGCTTTCGATCCCACCCAAATATGCGGTGTCGCAGG
This sequence comes from uncultured Alphaproteobacteria bacterium, assembly GCA_963835885.1. Taxonomy (GTDB): domain Bacteria; phylum Pseudomonadota; class Alphaproteobacteria; order Rhizobiales; family Beijerinckiaceae; genus Roseiarcus. The sequence goes on along the minus strand of CAWIHF010000030.1, from coordinate 104,843 downwards.
TGGTCGGCTTCATCAAGGGCAAGAGTGCGATCCACGTGGCCAGGGTTTATGGAGAGCGCAGGCGCAATTTCGTCGGGCAACACTTTTGGGCCCGCGGTTTTTTCGTGAACACGGTCGGGCGCGACGAAGGAGGCGATCCGCGCCTACATCCGCAACCAAGAGAAGGAAGATCAGAGGCTCGAGCAGATGAACCTTTGGCGTTGATCATGCCACCCTCGGGTGGCCCCAAACTCAAGGGGCCGCGTTAGCGACCCCTCCTACCGCTTCGAGCGGTTCACTTCCTAAAGCCCCCGGCTTTGCCGGGGGATACTTACATGTCCCGTGGAACCAACGAAATCTATACTTAACTCGGAGTTTAACCGAACCCGCAATACTCGCGTTCCCTAGCTAGACTAGAGCGGACTCCGATCAAGCTGTATCACGTTCGCGGGCGACGATTTTAAGATGTCGGCAAAGGCTTCCAGCACCCTCGGGAAGCCCGCCAATTCAGTGCGTTCGGATACCGCTCTAAGTCCAACGGTTCGCGCCAAACTCTTGCCTCACCGTGAACCCGCCTATCACACGATCGCTTCCCGAAATGGTCAAATCTGAGTAAATTGCGCGGGTCCGGCGCGATCATTTTGTCGCGTCAAGGAGCGGTGACATGGATCGCCGAGAGGGCATGGAAATCCTCAGACGCGGCGCCTGGCTTCGCGACACGCCCGCCGAATTCCGCGACGCTCTTCTATCGCTCTGCCGCTGGGAGCGCCTCGAGGCCGGCGCGCTGATCCAGACCGGGAGAGAATGTCGAAATGACCGGACTCGCGAGCGGCGTCATGGAATTGAGGTCGGTGGTCGGCCCTGCCGACACGCCGGTCATGCATTTCGCCCATCCGGTCTTCTGGCTCAGCTTCTCCCGGATCATCTCCCAGCGCCGGTCGAACCGGGTCGAGGCCACCGCGAAAACATCCGTTTGGCTCGCGCGCGCGTCTCAAGCCGCCGTCAGGAAGCTGCTCGATCGCCATCCCGGCTGGTGGCGATATTTCCTGCAGCCGGTGCTCTTTTACGGCGACATCGCGCTCGATATCGCGGCCGATCTTCTGATTCCCGACAGCGAACGGCGATGCGCCGCCGTGCTGTTGCGGCTGAGCGCGCGCCGTTTCGCCGATTCCGACGACCCGGAGCCCGCCGACGTTTCGATCACCCAGGACGATCTGGCCGGCGCCGCCAACCTGTCGCGCAGTTCGGTCCGCACGATGCTCGGCCGCCTCGCCGAGCGCGGGCTCATCGAACAAGGCTACGGCGGCATCGTGGTGCGCGCCCCCGCCGCGCTCCGCGCCTTCGTCGACGAGGGATGAGCCACGTCGCCGGGAATGATCGCTATTTCAGCACTGCGGCCGTCCTTGGCGCCGGCTTCGAATGACCCCAATTCTCCCTCCGAACAGGGAATAACAGGAAACCGGGTCGCGGCCGGTTCGGCGAGGCTGGCGCAGACGGTGGACCCAACCATCGTCCAGCGGAGCTCGTCGGAGGCGAAAGGCTGCGGCTTCCGCGGCCGCCTCCGGCTCCCTACCCAAAGCCGTGCCGCCTCGCTATCGTGGCCTCCGGCCGCGCGGATCGTTCGGCGTTCAGGAGGTCGGTTGATGGGGGCGCTCGAGGCCTTCGCTTGGGAATGGGGTTCGGCGCTCATTCGCTGGCTGCATGTGACGGCGGCGATCGCCTGGATCGGCGGGTCGTTCTTCTTCATGCATCTCGATGCGTCGCTTCGCAGGCACGCGGGCGACGACCCGGCGCTCGCCGGGGTGTCGTGGCAGGTGCACGGCGGCGGCTTCTATCAGATGAGCAAATACATGCTCGCGCCGGCCGCCCTGCCGGACCTGCTCATCTGGCACAAATGGCAGTCCTACTGGACCTGGATCAGCGGCTTCGTGCTGCTCTGCTGGGTCTATTATGGGCAATCGACGTTCTTTCTCATCGATCCTGCGGTGATGGCGCTCCAGCCTTGGCAGGCGGCGCTGATCGGCATTTTGGCGCTCGGGCTCGGTTGGGTTGTCTATGATCTTCTCTGCCGCTCGCCGCTCGGCAACAATGACCCGCTGCTCGCGCTTGTCGGTTTCGGCTATGTCGTCGCGACGAGCTGGGTGTTCACCCAATTCTTCTCCGGCCGCGGGGCCCTCATCCATACCGGCGCCCTGATGGCGACGATGATGACCGGCAACGTCTTCTTCGTCATCATGCCGAACCAGCGGAAAAGCGTCGCCGCGCTGCGGGCGGGCCAGAAGCCCGACCCGAAATGGGTGAAGACCTCGAAGACCCGTTCGACCCACAACAATTACATCACCTTGCCCGTCCTGTTCCTGATGCTGTCGAACCATTACCCGATGACCTTCTCCAACCCGAGGGCCATCCCGGCGATCGTCACCTGCGTCATCGTGGCGGGTGCGCTCGTCCGCTATTTCTACAACGTATGGCATCTCGATCACGAAAAGGCGCCATGGTGGGCCTGGGCGGTCGCGGCGCTCGCCATCGTCTGCGCTTTCTTCTTCGCAGCGACCGCTTCGCCCGGCATGCGCCAGCTTTTGGGGCTCAAGGAGCTTCCGACCGTGGCCGCGCGCGCTGGCGAACCGAAGGCGCCGCAGGACGTGGTCGACATCGTGTCGGTGCGCTGCATGATGTGTCATGCGGCTTCGCCGATGGAGGAGATCGGCGAGGCGCCGAAGGGCGTGCTGCTCGATACGCCCGAACACATCGCCCGCTTCGCCCCGGCGATCCGGATGCAGGCCGTGCTGACCCACGCCATGCCGCCCAACAACTTCACCCAGATGACCGACGAAGAGCGGGCGGTCCTCGCGCGGTGGCTGAAACTCGATCTGGCGCAAAAATGACGGTCCACCTTTCCGACGCCGATCTCGCCGCCGGCCAGAAGCTGATGAAGCGGCTCGACGCCTTTGCGGCCTTCACCGACGAGCCGGGGCGCCTGACGCGCCTCTTTCTCTCCGCCGCGCATAAAGCGGCGGCGGCGGCCTTTATCGGCTGGTCGGCCGAAGCCGGCCTTCAGGCGAGGATCGATGCGGCCGGCAATGTCGTCGCCCGCTACGAAGGCAAGCGGGCCGGCGCGCCGGCGCTCATGCTGGGGTCGCATATCGACACGGTGCGCGACGCTGGACGATACGACGGCAATTATGGAGCGCTGGCGGCTCTGGCGGTCGTCGAATCGCTGGCGGCGCGCGGCGAGCAGCTCGACCACGCCGTCGAGATCGTCGCCTTCGGCGACGAGGAAGGCGTTCGTTACCGCAAAACTCTGACCGGCTCGCGTGCGATCGCGGGAAGTTTTGAGGAGGACGCGCTCGATCAGAAAGACAGTGGCGGCGTCTGGATGCGCGACGCGCTCAGGGCCTTCGGCGGCGATCCCGATCAGGCCCGGTCGATTCGCGCCGACAACGTCGCCGCCTTCGTCGAGGCGCACATCGAGCAGGGGCCGCTTCTGGAGGCTGAAGGCCTGCCGCTCGGCATTGTCACCGCGATCAACGGCGCGACAAGGCTCGAGGTCGGCGTCGACGGCACGGCAGGCCATGCGGGCGCGACGCCGATGTCGCTCCGCCGAGACGCGCTGACGGCCGCCGCCGAAATGACGCTGGCGATCGAGACCCGCGCCCGCCACGAAGCCGATCTCGTCGCCACCGTCGGTCGTCTCGATGTCTGGCCCGGCGCGACCAACGTCATTCCCGGTCACGCGCAGTTTTCCGTCGACCTTCGTGCGCCGGACGACGCCCGCCGCGCCGCGGCGCTCGCCGATCTGAAGGCGAGCATCCATTCGATCGCCGTCGCGCGCGGCGTCCGCGCGACCGTTGCCAAAACGCACGAGGCCAGCGCCTTCGTCTGCGATCCGCGCATCGTGGCGGGGCTGACGCGGGCGGTCGAGCAGGTTGGCGTCAAGCCCCGGCTCCTGCCGTCGGGGGCGGGGCATGACACGATGGTCATGGGCGGGCTTTGCCCTGCGGGCATGCTGTTCGTGCGCTGCAAGGGCGGAATCAGTCACAACCCTTTGGAATCGATCACGCTCGAGGATTGCGCTTTCGGCCTCGCCGCGCTGGTGCGCTTCGTGCGGGATTTCCGTATCGCGTGATTTCGCATTTCCGCCGACGGGCGAAAGATCTATCGCGTGCGCGGCCTCGGCCGTGAGCGGCAAGGTCATCGACACCCGTTCGCGGGTCACATAGCATGCTCGCACTCGTCCTCGTTTCGTGGGGACGCCGTTCAGCCGTTGGGAGGCGCGCCATGACAGGAAGACTTGAGGGCAAATCCGCGTTGATCACCGGGTCGGCGCGCGGCATCGGACGGGCGTTCGCCAAATCCTACGTGCGCGAGGGCGCGACCGTCGCCATCGCCGACATCAACCTTGAGGCCGCCGAAAAAACCGCGAAGCAAATCGGCGCGATGGCCTACGCGGTGAAGCTCGACGTCACCGATCAGGCCTCGATCGATCATACAGTCCGAGCCGTGGAATCGAAGGCCGGCGGTCTTGATATTTTGGTCAACAACGCCGCCTTGTTCGACATGGCGCCGATCGTGGAGATTCCGCGAGCGAGCTACGATAAGCTTTTTGCCGTCAATGTGGCGGGCACGCTCTTCACCCTCCAGGCGGCGGCCCGCTCGATGATCGCCAGGGGCAAAGGCGGCAAGATCATCAATATGGCGAGCCAGGCCGGGCGCCGGGGCGAGGCGCTGGTGGCGATCTACTGCGCCACCAAGGCGGCGGTGATCAGCCTGACCCAGTCCGCAGGCCTCGACCTCATCAAGCACCGCATCAACGTCAATGCGATCGCGCCCGGCGTGGTGGACGGCGAACACTGGGTCCATGTCGATGAGCTGTTCGCCAAATACGAGAACCGGCCGCTCGGCGAGAAGAAGCGCCTGGTTGGCGAGGCCGTTCCGTACGGCCGCATGGGCACGCCGCAGGATCTGGTCGGAATGGCGATATTCCTGGCGAGCGCGGAGGCTGACTACATCGTCGCGCAAACCTATAATGTCGACGGCGGCCAGTGGATGAGTTGAGACGCGCAAGAAGCGTCCGGCAAGATCGTCAAGAGAAAATCGAGAGGAAACATGACCAAGCGATTTTTCGGCGACATTGGTCCCGTGCGCTACGAGGGGCCGAAAAGCGACAATCCGTTCGCATTCCGCTGCTACGATCCGGCGCGCGTCGTGATGGGCAAGACGATGGCCGAGCAGCTGCGGCCGGCCGTCTGCTACTGGCATAACTTCGCCTGGATGGGCTCGGACATGTTCGGCGCGCCGACTTTCGAGCGGCCCTGGGAGGGCGACGACATGAAGGCGGCGCGGCTGAAGGCCGACGTCGCCTTCGACATGTTCTCCACCCTCGGCTTCCCGTTCTTCAGCTTTCACGACAAGGACGCGGTCCCCGAAGGCGCGAACCTTGCCGAATTCGCACGGAATCTGGCGGAGATCACCGACGTCTTTGCCGGCAAGATGCAGTCGACCGGCGTGAAGCTCCTGTGGGGAACCGCCAACCTGTTCAGCCATCCGCGCTATATGGCCGGCGCGGCGACCAATCCCGATCCGGACGTGTTCGCCCATGCCGCGGCGCAGGTGAAGAACGCCCTCGACGCGACACACAAGCTTGGCGGCGCCAATTACGTGCTCTGGGGCGGCCGCGAGGGGTACGAGACCCTGCTCAACACAAATCTTTCCCGCGAACTGGAGCAGCTTGGCCGCTTCCTCGCCCTGGTCGTCGACTACAAGCACAAGATCGGGTTCAAGGGCGTGCTGCTGGTCGAGCCGAAGCCGCAGGAGCCGACCAAGCACCAGTATGATTTCGACGTCGCCACGGTGGCCGGCTTCCTCAGGCGCTTCGGCCTCGAACGCGAGGTCAAGCTCAACATCGAGGTCGGCCACGCCGTGCTCGCACATCATTCGTTCGAGCACGAGGTCGCGCTCGCCTCCTCGCTCGGACTTTTGGGATCGGTCGACGCCAACCGCAACGACTACCAGTCCGGCTGGGACACCGATCAGTTCCCCAATAATGCGGCCGAGCTCGTGCCGGCCCTCTATTTCATCCTGAAATCCGGGGGGATCGCGCCGGGCGGCTTCAATTTCGATTCGAAAGTGCGGCGTCAGTCGATCGATCCGGACGACCTGCTGCTCGGACACATCGGCGGCATCGACGCCTGCGCCGAGGCGCTGGTCGCCGCGGCCAGCGCTGATCGAGGACGGCAAGTTCGACGCGCTGAGGGAAGAGCGCTATGCCGGCTGGAACGACCCCAAGGCTGAGGCGATGCTGAAACCGGGCGCGAGCCCTCGAGGCGATCGCCAAGCGCGTCGCCGACGAAAAGCTCGATCCGAAGCCCAGGTCCGGGAGGCAGGAGTTGTTCGAGAACCTGCTCAATCGCTATCTGCTGAGGCGGACTGGGCGCCGGACGATTTCGCTCGGACGTGTTTACCCGGTTTTGATTGTTTTTGGCCAAGACTGCCGTTTCAGCGTCGTCCGGCGGCGCCGTCGCGTCGGAATCGGCATGTTCAAGGGCGCTCTCCTGTTTGCGGTCGGGGCCATCGGCGTGGCGGTCCTCGCGCCATCCTATTTTGACCGGCTCGCGACCGCTCTCTCCGGGCCATCGGTGACTGCGGCCCCAGCTGCGCCGACCGATCCGGTCGCTTCGCGGCCCGCGGACGAGCCGGCGTCGGGATATCGGGAAACCGCCATCCGCGCCGATCCGCGCGGCCAATATGTGACGGAGGCGCTCGTCAACGGAATGCCGGTGCGCATGATGATCGACACCGGCGCGACCTTCGTCGCCGTTTCCGCCTCGACCGCGGCCCGTCTTGGCCTCGTTCCTGGTCCGGGGCCGAAATGGACGATCACCACCGCCAACGGCCAGTCGGTCGCCTCGCCGATCACGCTCCACGCGATGAGCTTCGGCGGGATCTACATGAACGACGTCGAGGGCCTCATCCTCGCGCCCGAGGCGGGCGACGTGAACCTCATCGGCACGAGCTTCCTCAAGCGGCTGGTCAGCGTCGAGCAACGCGGCGGAATTTTGATCCTGCGGCAATAGGCGTGGTCACGAGGCGGATCCATTGCTAAGACGAATCCTCGTGTAACGAAGCGCATCGGGAGTCGCCATGCTCACGCTCCCTTCTCCGGAGTCTGTCCGCCGCATGAGCTGCGGACGGTCGTCTCTCATCGATTGAGCGCCTGCGGACCGCTGACGAACCGATTGCCCCGAACGTAGAACCGCAGCGGACTGTCGGCTGCGCGCGTGATGCCGATCCGTTTGCTCTGCCCGATTTCGCCCGACGCCTGACCGTCGGATCCGAGCCACAGCGGACCGGCCTGGCAGAGGTCGATCCCGTCCAGCCGGCGATCAATCGCCAAGGCCGCGCACAGCCGTCCCGGGCCCCGCGCCAGGTCTCGCACCCGCTCGGTGCCGCGATTTCGCTGCATGATCGTGATGCCAATCGGTCGGCTCGATCGCCCTGATCAAGACGCCCGCGCCCACGCCGGCCGCCTCGCTCGAGACGTTCAGCATGAACGAGATGCCATAGGCGAGATAGACATAGGCGTGCCCGCGCTCGAGGAAAAGCGCCCGATTGCGCGGGGTCATGCCGCGATAGGCGTGACCCGCGGGGTCGCCGATGCCATACGCCTCGGTCTCGACGATGCGGCCGCCCGCCATGCCTTCGGCCAGGATCCGCACGAGCATTTTGCCGATGAGAAAACGAGCGAGCTGGGCAGTATCGACGGGCAGCTCCGCCCGATCCAGCACGCGCGGGGCGCCATTGTCGCGCCGATTTCATCCCATTCGCTCAACCAAATGCGCGCGCGAAGGTCCCGGCTCGAACGGGTCGCCAAAGTATTGGGTCTCGCGGGCCACCTTGCCATCCAGGAACTCCATGACGCTCACCGAATAGGACGGCCGGCCGTCATAGGCGAGGATGAATTCCGTGACCCAGAGGTCGCCCGCGCCGACGATGCGGCGCACCGTGAAGCGCTTCGAGCTCGGCTGTGCGACGCGAGAGGCCTGGATATTGTGCCTGCCCCTGATGCGCTCGCCCGATTGCGGGTACTCGAGCACTGCGTCCTCTCGGTATATGTCGTGCTCGACATCGAAGTCATTTGCGTCCGAGGCGGCCCAGTGGCGATTGAGCGCCTCTCGAATCTCATTCTCATCCATCCTTCTGCTACTCCCGTTCCTGCTCATTGAGGCCCCGCCGTAGGCGCCACCGCTCGCCAGGCCGTCCGGCAATGACGGCTCTTTGCGCGTTTGAGACGTCGACGAACCGAGGAAGCCTCTATAGACCCACCACGCTTCGGTTGGTAAATTCCGGCATCAAGCTGCGGCTTGCGAGCGGCGGAGCCATTCGTCCAGACCGATGCGGCCGAGGCGCGCCTCGCCCAACGGCACGAGCGAGCGCTCCTCGACCCGGCCGCCCCAGTATCGGGCCTCGGGGTCGCGCACGACCTCGCGTGGGTCGCGGATCGCCTTCAGATAGCGGGCTATGATTTCGTTGAATGGCGCGCGTTCCGGGCCGGCGATCTCGACGACGCCGTTTCGCGGCGCGGCGAGCGCCGTCTCGGCGACGATCCCGGCGACGTCATCCGCCGCGATGGGCTGGAACAGGACGGGCGGAAGCCTGACTCCGTTTCCATCCGCGCTTGAATTGGCGATCCCGCGAAGGAACTCCATGAACTGGGTCGAGCGGATGATCGTGTAGGGGATACCGGAGGCCACGATCAGTTTCTCCTGGGCGACCTTGGCGCGGAAATAGCCATTGTCGGTCCGATCGATTGCGACGATGGAGAGCGCGACATGATGCCGGACGCCCGCTGCGGTCTCCGCCGGAAGAAGGTTGCGCTCGGAAGTCTCGAAGAATTGCAGCACCGCCTTGTCTTCAAACGAAGGTGAATTGGCGAGGTCGATCACCACTTGCGCGCCCGCGAGCGCCCCTTTGAGCCCCTCGCCGGTGATGGTGTTGACGCCGCCTTGCGGTGAGGCGGCGACGACCTCGTGGCCGCGCTGCCGCAAGATGGCGACGGTCTTCGAGCCGATCAGGCCCGTGCCGCCGATGACGACGATCTTCATGGTTAACCTCCCTTGTCGATTGACCCAAACCTGGCGCAAGACCACTCGTCGCTTCACGCCGTCACGCAAACGCCGAGGCGGTGGGCTTGGTTCCACTGAAGGTCTGCAACGCTTGGGCAATTCGCAGTTCGTGTGGCGGGAATGTATCGATCAAGCGGCGCCGGGAGCCAAGGCCGCCGCCATCCGACATCCTTCACGATGGCCGTCAGTCGCGCAGTCGCGATCACAACTCTTCGCGCTCTGTCCAACCGACTTCCTGGTGATCAACCACGCCAGGCTCCAGCGCTCCGACCAGCTCTAGGTCAGCGACAAGCGTACCGTCCGCCGCCGCGCTCACCGCGTCGGCATAGCGCATGCCGAAGCGTATATCTTGCGGCGCATAGAAGCGGGCGTCATGGACGACCGTCGCGAGCGTCGGGTCACGCGCTTCGATGGTTACGAACACGCGTGCGTCCGCTTCGATCGTTCGCGCCGCGTCGTAGCGGTGCAACGGGCTCTGCTCGTCCAGCACATGCATCAGTGTCCAAAAATTTGTAAAGATCGGGATGCGCGTCCGTTCGAGCCGGAGCTCGTGGGCGCGGCGGAACGACATGCCCTGCGCGGTGGTGTCGACAAGGAAGACGTTCAGCTTCGCTACTGCCTCCGCGAGCACGCCCACGCGCCCATTGCCGATCCGCACCATCAACGTCGGTTTGCCGTTATGCATCGCCACCACCGGGTTGCCGGCAAAAATCAGCTTGGCCCGCGGCCGAGAAAAGCGGACGAATGTGAGGCCGGTCAGAATCGCCGTGAAGGCGAGCCCGCAGACGATTTCGACCGATGCGATCAGATGGCCGTACAATGTCGCCGGATACATCTCGCCGTAGCCGACGGTTGAAACCGTCTCGATGCTGAAAAAGAAGCTGTCCAAAAAGCTGCCCGGTCGAGCATGCCCCACCGATCCGGGAGCCAGCCAAAAGAGCGCGGCGAATACGACGTTCACGGCAAGATAAAAAGCGAGTAGCGACGCCAGAAACTGGGGCCAGGTCAGGGCTACGGCGAGATGGTAGGGATCGCGCAAATCGAAGCGCGAAACTCCCTTTTTCTTGAATTCGTACGAGCCGAGGCGAACCCGCGCCACTTTTTCCGTGTGCGGCCGATCGATCGGAACGTCTGAACCCGGAGGCTTTTGATGCGGCATTGCCGAGACTATGTTCGTACGGATTCGGTCGTCATCACTTCGTCGCTCGAATTTGTCGTGGGGCCGACAAGAGCTGTCGCCTCCAAGTCGGCTCATTCGGAACCGATGCGAGCGCCCTTCTCGGCGACCGAGCGTTTCATAAACAACACCGCGAACGCGATCACGAACGTCAGCACGGCCATCATCCAAAAAGTGTCGAAATAGGCAAGCGCAGACGCCTGCTGCTGGCGCAGATTCTCGAGCGCTTGCCAGGCTAGCTGCTGCGCAGCAACCGGATCGCCGGTCTGCTGCAGGAACCTTCCCCGAGCCTGCTCGAGGAAAGAAACCACAGCCGGATTGAAAGGATCGAGGGATTCGCCTAGCCGCAGGGTGTGAAACTGATCGCGCCGCTCCTGGAAGGTCTGGGACAACGACACCCCGACGCTGCCCCCCTCGTTGCGTAGGAGACTGAATAGGCCAATGGCGGCCCCGCGCAACGCAAGTGGCGTATAGAGGTAGGCGGCTACGTTCGCGGGAGCAAAACATACCGCCAGTCCCGCGACCAGGACCACTCGAGGCCACACAGCTTGGCCTGGGCTGATGTCGAGGTTCAATTGCGACATCCAATAGTTTCCCGCCGTCATGAGCAGAAGGCCCGCGGCGATCAGCCATCGGGCGTCCGTCCGCAACCCGAGCAGGCGGCCAACGATCGGCATTGCGATGACCGCAAAGATCCCGGCAGGCGACATCACCAGCCCAGTGCTCAGAGCATCATAACCAAACAGGGACTGAAGCAGACCAAGCATTGACTTCGTTGAGGCATAGAGCGCGAGATAAGCGAAGAATATCATGATGCAGCATGCGGCGAAGTTGCGTTCGCCCAACGTGCGGAAATTGACCACGGGGTTGCGGTGACGCAACTCCCAGAAGATCAAGGCGACCAAACCCGCCGCAAAGAAAATGGCCAACGTTTGGACGCGCCAGAATGGATCACCTAGCCAGTCCCACTCTTGGCCCTTGCCGAGCATCACCTCCCAGGAGACCATGACGATGATCAGCAGCGACAAGCCGATCGAGTCAAAATGGAACGGCTGCTTCCTCAACTCCATGCGCTGGGCGACAAGATAGTCCGGATCGCGCAGCAGGGCGTAACATGCGCCAAGCGCCAGGATCCCGACGGGCACGTTGATCAAAAAGCACAAGCGCCACGAGTATGAGTCCGTTATCCAACCGCCCAAGGTCGGACCGACCACCGGCGCGATCAGCACGGCAAAGCCAAACAGCGTCATCGCGGCGCCTTGCTTCTCCCGTGGGAAAGCGTCCAGCAGCACCGCCTGGCTGGAGGGCTGAAGGCCGCCGCCCGCCAGGCCCTGGATGACGCGGAACAGGATCAGCTGCCCCAAACTGCCAGCTAGTCCGGACAGCAAAGAACTGAGGGTGAAGATTGCAATCGACGCCAGGAAGTAGTTGCGGCGACCCAGATGGGCGCTCAACCAGCCGGTAATCGGCAGGATGACGGCGTTGGCGGCAAGGTAGCTGGTGATAACCCACTCGGCGTCATCGGCGGCAGCCGACAGGCCTCCTGCGATGTAGCGCAGCGCCACCAGCGCGATGGTGGTGTCGAGAACCTCCATGAACGCCGGCACCACGACGATGGCGGCGACCAGCCAGGGGTTTGCGCCCGCGCGGGACCGTGAGGTTGCAAGGGCCGCGTCCGTCATTTCTCGGCGCCCGGCAGGCCCGGAGCCGACCTCGAGAGCGCCGACCCAGGCAAATAGGCTTGCAGAAACTTCCCGGCGTTCGGCCCGGTGGGCGGCTTTTTGAAGTCGACGTACGGAACAACCGAGGAGCCGATGAACAGCGGGAACTTGTCCGGATCATAGTTCTCGACGTCAATCCGAACCGGCAGGCGCTGCACGACTTTGACGAAGTTGCCCGTAGCGTTCTCCGGCGGCAGCAGAGCCAGCGTCGATCCGGTCCCCATCGTGAACCCGGAGATGCGTCCGTTGAACACATGCCGGTCGCCATACATGTCGACGTACAGATCGACAGGCTGGCCGATGCGCAAGTCACCGAGCTGCGTTTCCTTGAAATTGGCGTCGATCCAGATGTCGGTCAGCGAGCGGATCGCCATCAGGCTCTGGCCAACCTGAACGTTATTGCCCGGATTGACGTTTCGGCGCGTGATGACCCCATCGATCTCAGCGATGACGTCGCAGTAGCGGAGATCGAGCTCGGCCTGGGCGAGATCGCGCTTGGCGACTTCAAGCTTGGCCTCGGCCTGCTTGACGTCCGGCGCGTTCGCCGCCAGCCGGGCGAAGGTGCTATTGATGTCGCCTTCTTTTTCGAACGCCTCAACCATCTGCTTTGGCGTTTCCTCGAACGAATGGATGACACCCAGCTGAGCCGCGCTCTGGATCAGGTCCCCCTGCGCCTGGAGCACGGAAGAAAAGGTCTGATCGAGATCGGGCGGAACCTGGCCGAGGTCTCCCCCCTCGGGTTGCGGCGGCAAACCCAAAGAGACGCGGATTTGATGGACATCGGCGAGCGCCGCGGTGACGTCCGCGCGGGCGGCCAACAAGGCGGCTTGCCGCCGATCGTACTCCGACCGGGGGATATCGTTCGTCACCACCAGCTTGGCGGCCCGATCGAAGTCGAGCTGAGCCAGCGCGAGCTCGGCGCAACTCTTGTCGAGACCGGCGACCCGAGCGTGCAGCAGGGCGACCTGGTTGTCGACGTCCTCGATGGCGTGCTGCAATTTCCAGCGCCGGCTCCAGGCCTCGGCTTCGATGCCGCGCGCGCTGGCCTTCGCCGCCTGCAGGTCCGCTGTCGCCGTTTCGACGGCCGCCTTCTTCACGGCGACCGCGACTTGATACGGCTCCTTGTCCAGTTCGACCAGAAGGTCTCCCTTGTGCACGCGGTCGTTGTCGTCGACGAGGACACGCGCCACTTGGCCTCGGACGCGGGCGGCGACGAAGGTTACGTGACCGTTGACGTATGCGTCATCCGTCGAAACGGTGTTGAGAGTCGTGCGTATGTAGGGAATGCCGAACCAAACGGCAGCCGCCAGGACGGGAAGGCCCAATGCCGCGATCAGCAGCCGTCGCCGCCACGAGTGTCGCTGATTGGGCGGTGGGCTAACCGATTGTCGCGCCTCTTGCTCGTCCGGGGCCTTTTCAGCGGCGGGGGGTGCGTCGACCGGATTGGATTCGCCCCGGCTCCCTCCGGTCTGCTCGGTGAACTCAACGGGCATGGCATCCACCCCTTGATATCTGGGCGCTTAAACCGTCATTGCGGCAACTTTTAAGGCGGGGGCGCGGTCGCACCGACATGCAGAAGATCGTCGACTGGTACATGGTCGGCAAGATCGAGATCGACCCGATGATCCCCCAGCGGCTCACCGTCGACGAGATCAACAAGGGGCTCGACCGGATGCGCGAGGGCAACTCGAACCGGAGCGTAGTGGCGCATTGAGTACAGAAAGACGTCCGGGCGCCGGCGATTGATAGAGGAGGGCAGCCACGACGGCGCGGCTGCCCTCCCTCCTGAGGGGCCTTATGAGCGATCAGGCCGATGTGCGAATGTCGCGGACCTTTAACGCCGTCGGTTCTATTTGTTGAAGACCTTCACAAGAATGGGGCCCACTTCGCCGTCCTCCACGACCGGCGTGTTATGTATTTCCAGGACGTCCGCCCAAACAGCGGCCGACTCAAAGAGAGCTGCGGGATTGGTCGTCTCGAACAGCGCAAAACCGCCGCTACAATCCACTTTGTGCCAACGGCCTAAAAGCTTCACTCCCTCGGCCGGCTGTCCCTGCCCTTCGAGGAATCGACCCACGGCCTCCTTTAAGGTTCCCGGCAACAAAGTCCACGTCGACATGAATTTCATCGCATCCTCCCGACTTGGGGTATTTTCTGGACCCCGTTGGACGCAAGCATATAGGAGCGTCATTGGCTGTGACGGTCGTCACAGCCAGCACGCGACGTTCCTCAGGGTCCCAGACGCACGCGCCGGCGAGGAAATCTTCAAGATCAGAGGATGGGGCACGATTGTTTGTCGCGTTCGGGTCATTTAAGGCGACCTGACAGCTCCCGGCGAGCGCCGTCCGCTTCGCCACAGCAATACGAGGCCGCCCGTGTTCCCGAAACCGTCGCCAGAACTCTTGCCCAACACCTACGCCTATGAGTCGCGGCCGATGGTCAAGTCGACCGGCTTTCGCGAATATGATGCGCGCTGGCTGTTCGGGAAGGAGATCAACCTGATGGGGGTGCAGGCGCTGGGCCTCGGGCTGGCGCGCCTTCTGAAGGAGCTCGGCGTTCCGCGCGACGTCGTCGTCGGCCACGACTTCCGCAGCTATTCCGCCTCGATCAAGCTTGCGCTGATCGCCGGCCTGATGGCGGGCGGCGTAAAAGTGCGCGACATCGGCCTTGCGATCACGCCGATGGCCTATTTCGCCCAGTTCGTCCTCGATGCGCCGGCGGTGGCGATGGTGACCGCTTCGCATAACGACAACGGCTGGACCGGCGTGAAGATGGGCGCGGCGCGCCCCGTGACTTTTGGCCCCGAGGAGATGGGGCGGCTCAAGGACATCGTTATCGGCGGAGACTTTGGCTCCGAACCGGGCGGGACTTACGAGTTCGTGCCGGACTTCCCCGCCCGCTACATCGCCGACCTGACCAACCGGCCCAAGTTCCGGCGCAAAATGAAGGTCGTCGCCGCCTGCGGCAACGGCACGGCGGGCGTTTTCGCCCCGCAACTGCTCGGCGCGCTCGGCGTCGAGGTCATTCCCCTCGACTGTGAGCTCGACTGGACCTTTCCCCGTTACAATCCGAATCCCGAAGACCTGCATATGCTGCACGCCATGGCGGAAGCGGTGAAGCAGTCGGGCGCGGATGTCGCGCTCGGCTTCGACGGCGACGGCGACCGCTGCGGCGTCGTCGACAACGAGGGCGAGGAAATCTTCGCCGACAAGATCGGCGTTATGCTCGCCCGCGACCTGTCGAAGCTGCACAAAGGCGCGACCTTCGTGGTCGACGTCAAGTCGACCGGCCTTTTCGCCGCTGACCCGACGCTCGCCGCCAATGGCGTGAAGGTCGACTATTGGAAGACCGGCCACTCGCACATCAAGCGGCGGGTGCGCGATTTAAAGGCGCTCGCGGGGTTCGAGAAGTCGGGCCATTTCTTCTTCAACGCGCCGATCGGCCGCGGCTACGACGACGGCTTCGTCACCGCGATCGCGGTGCTCGATATGCTCGACCGCAATGCGGGGAAGTCGATGGCCGATCTCTACCGCGATCTGCCGAAGACTTTTGGCTCGCCGACCATGTCGCCCCATTGTCCGGACGAAGTGAAGTATCTCGTCGCGGACCGGGTGACGGCGCGCTTCATGGCGATGCAAGGCGAGCGGCCAGACGCTGATCGGCCAAAAAATCCGCGACGTCGTAACCGTCAACGGCGTGCGGGTGACGGTCGAGGACGGAACGTGGGGCCTGGTGCGCGCGTCCTCCAACAAGCCCGAGCTGGTGGTCGTCGTCGAAAGTCCGGTCTCGGAAGCGCGGATGCGCGAAATGTTCAAGGCGGTCGATGCGATCTTGCGCGAGAACCGGGAAGTGGGCGCCTATAACCAGACCATATGAAATCGCCTTGAACGCGCCCCCGCATGTGCTGCCGGATATGTGGATATGAGATTGTTCATCGTTATTGCAATTGTGTTGTTGTCGCCCGGAAGTTCGTTTGCAACTCCGGTTGCGTCCTACCACTGTGGCCGCTACATTTTGCATTTGATTGGCCCAGAGGATGCCACTCTTGCTGACGGGGCCGGCAATATTGTTGCAAAATGGGACAGTGAGGCCGCCACTCCATTTGACGGCAAAATTTTAACCTACAAGGGCCGGTCTTATAGGTGCACTTACAAGGGCACGGATACCGGGCGCAGAGTTTCACCGTAACGCCGGTCGCCAGAGCCTTTGATAATTCCTGTCGGGTCGGCCGAAAGCCGAATGGCTGGCCAGGACGGGTCGCGTGGCTGATCGCGAAACAGCGGACAGAGCGTCAGTCTGATTGGGAATGATGCGCAAGAGAAGCGTTGCGCGTGATTCAACCCATGTGCTTCCGGATGTCCTGTCGTTGCCCAGAGGCCCGACGGATGTTATTATAGGCGTAATAACATCAAGGAGGCATTGGCGATGGTCCAACTCAAGGTCCGGCCGATCGGCAACTCTCTCGGGGTCGTCCTGCCCAAGGAGGCGCTGGCGCGTCTCAATCTCAAGGACGGGGACATTCTTTATTTGACCGAGTTCGCCTGAAGGCTCGATGCGGATCACTCCGTATGACCCGGCGTTCGAGACGCAAATGCGCGCCGCGCGGGAGGGCATGGGTCAATACAGGAACGCGTTGCGAGAACTGGCCAGGTGAAGGAGCCGGTCTGGCTGTTGCGGTCGATGATCGAAGCCGTCCATGACGCCCAACTCGTTGAGCATGGCGGGGCGGCGGGGCTCAGGGACGCAGGCCTGCTGGAGTCTGCCTTGGCGCGTCCGCTCAATCTTCACCGTTACGGAGAAACCGACCTTCATGCCCTCGCCGCGGCTTACGCCTTCGCAATCGCCCGCAATCTTCCGTTTGTCGACGGAAACAAGCGCACCGCGTTGCTCGCCGCCTATGTGTTTCTTCGCATCAACGGCCGCCATCTCGTCGCCGATGAGGCCAGCGCCGCATCGAACATGCTGGCGGTCGCCGCGGGAGAGATGACCGAAGCCGAATTTGCCGACTGGTTGCGGTCGAATGCGCGAAAGGCGAAGTTCCCATAAGCGTTGGCATGAGACAGCCGGAACATGTGCTGCCCGATGTCCTCGAACCGGGCCTCAAAGTCGTCTTCTGCGGCACGGCGGCGGGGACCGTCTCGGCTCGTCGCGGCGCCTATTACGCCCATCCGCAGAACAAGTTCTGGCGCGTTCTCTTTGCGGTCGGCCTGACGCCCCGGCTCGTCAGGCCCGAGGAATACCGCGAGCTGCCGCAATGGGGTCTCGGCCTCACCGACATCGCCAAGCACGTCAGCGGCATGGATCGGGAGTTGCCGGCGGCGCTGCTCGGGACTCGACGCCTGCGCGGCGCTGACCGCCAAGATTTTGGCCGCACAACCCCGTCTGCTCGCGTTCACCAGCCTCACCGGCGGCCGCCGCTGGCTCGGCCGGACGGCGGGCTTCGGCGACAGCGGCGAGCGGATCGGGAAAACACGGGTCTTCATCCTGCCGTCGCCCTCGCCGACGGCCGGCTGGAATTTTGACGAGCGCTGGTGGCGAAAGCTCGCGGCGGAGGCGGGCGAATGAGCTGGCAACGAGCGCGCCGCCTTGAGGGCGCCCGGGGCTCGCTTTAGGCTTTGATGCTCGCGCATCATGAGGAGGCCCATGGGCCAGTTCTCCACCCGTCCGCCGCACCGTCCCCTGCCGGTCCGCGACCCGGTCCGCTCCAAGAGACATGAAGGCAAAGGCGTGCTCGTCACCGGCGCTGCGGGCGGCGTCGGCCGCGCGACCGCCGAATTGCTGGCCGCCGAGGGCGCGCGGGTCGCTCTCGCCGACATCCGGCCGGACGCCCTCGAAGCGGCCGTCGCCGCGATCGCGAGCGCGGAGGCTTTCGCACTCGCCCTCGACCTTGCCGACCAAAACTCGATCGCACACGCCGTCGCCGCCGCAGAGGCGCAGCTTGGCCGCATCGATGGCCTGGTCAACTGCGCGGCGATCGTCGTCCACGCCGATCCGCTCGAGACCGCATGGGCGGATTGGGAGAGGATTTTTCGCGTGAACCTGTTCGGCGCCTACGAGGTCTCGCGACTCGTCGCGAAGTCGATGATCGCCTCGGGCGCGCGCGGCGCGATCGTCAGCGTCGCCTCGGAGGCCGGCAAGAAGGGGCACATCGAGTTGCTCGCCTACAGCGCCAGCAAGGCGGCGCTGATCAACATGACGCGAGTCCTCTCCGCAGCCCTCGCGCCGCACGACATCAACGTGAACTGCGTCTGTCCGGGCGGGGTCGCGACCGACATGCTGCGCGAGGTCGCCGTCGCCTACGGCAGATTGGTCGACGCGCCGCCCGGCGAAGTGTTTCCCCAACTCATCAGCTCGCAGCTGCAGCGGCACATCGAACCGGTCGAAGTCGCCCGTACGATCTCCTTCCTTTTGAGCGACGACGCCATTATCATTCGCGGCCAGGCAATCAGCGCGGACGGCGGCGACACGCCGTATTAGCCGCGCCGCCTGCGGTAGCCGTCCAGAGACGAAGCGTCCTTCCGTACGCCCTATGGTTAGGTCGACTGGCGCAGGCTCGCACGGAAGTCATCAAATCCCAGAATCGTCAGGAGACGAACGGAAAAATCTGCGTCGCTCTCATCACGCCTGCCAAGGATCGACGAGCGGGACGCCGGTGGACTGGACATCGCGGGTGTTGCGGGTGACCAGGGTGAGGCCCCGGCTGATTGCGGTGGCCGCGATCAGCGTATCGATCACGGGAAGACTTTTGCCGGCAGACAACTCGCCCCAGCGCCTCGCCGTCGCCGCATCGACTGACAGCACCCGGTCGGCGAAGATCCTTTCCAGGCCGTCCACCCACGCGCCAAGCTGGTCGGCGGCGAGGGAATCCGTCCGGCGCTTGGCTTCGACACCCTTGCGCAGTTCTCCCAAAGTCAGAACGCTCAGGAACAAACCCGCCGAATCGGCTGCCGAGAGGAATGCGATCACGCCATTGTCGGCGCGGGATTTCCGCGTCTCCGAAATGACGTTGGTGTCGAGAAGATAGCCTGTCGCCACAGATCAAAGCTCGACGGGGCGGCCGGTATCGCGGTCGCGTTCGACGGAGAAGTCATCGAACTTGGGGCCACCGAGCAGATAGGCCCTAAAATCGGGCTTGTGCGCCGCCAGGGCGCGATAATCCTCAATCGAGAGCACGACCGCGCGCTCGGCGCCGTGGCGCGTGATTGTCTGCGGCCCTTCCGTGCGGGCCCGCTCGATCACCTCGCTGAGCCGGGTCTTTGCGTCCTGGACTTGCCACGTCGCCATTGCGAACGCCTTTCGGTCCTCTCTGACCATAATATAGAAAATTGGGTTGATACTCAATGGCTGCGGTGCTTCGGTCGACTCGCAAGTGCAGCGGCGCATCGAACCGACCGCGTGGATGATCACCTTCCTTTTGAGTGACGACGCCCTTATGATTCGCCGCTGGGCCATCAGCGCGGACGGCGGCGACACGCCGAACGAAATCAGCCAGAAGGACGATCAGCCATGAAGCGCGCCGCAGCCTTCGCCTTTCTCCCCCTCGCCGCCCTCTTCGCCGGCAAGAGCCTCGCGGCCGACAAGCCGCTCTTCATCTACGTTTCGCCGAACCCGCTCGGCGTCAACGACTTCCTCAAGCTCGGCAAGGCCGGCACGGACAAGGCGGCGCAAGAGCTCGGCGGCGAAGCGAAAACTTATGAAAGCTCCGACCCGACGACTCGCCAGCAGAACCTCGAGGCCGCGGCCAAGGCGGGCGCCAGGGTCGTGATCACGGTCGGCTTCGAGTTCAACGACATGCTGCCGGAGGTGGCGGCCGCCTACCCGAAGGTGGAGTTCCTCCAGGTCGACAGCTGTCCCTTCGACAAGATGAAGCCGAATATCCATTGCTCGGTGTTCCGCGAATACGAGGCGAGCTATCTGGCGGGTGCCGAGGCCGGCTGGACGACGAAGACGGGCAAGGTCGGCGCGATCAGCGCGCTCGATATCCCCTTCCTGCACCGCTACACCGACGGCTTCATCGAAGGCGCCAAGCACGTCAAGCCCGACGTCAAGATCTCGCCGACCCTGTGGGTCGGCGGCAACGACCCGTTCTCCGATCCGGCGCGCGGAGAGGAGCGCGGCGCGGCGATGGTGGCGGACGGCGCGGACCGCATCCTCGCCGCAGGCGCAGGGTCGAACGGCGGCATCTTCAAGGCGGTCGAGGAGGCGCACGGCGTCAACGCCTTCGGCGTCGACGTCAATCAATGTCCGCAGGCCCCGGGCTTCATTATGGACAATGTCGAGAAGAAGACCGACGTCGCGATCGAGCAAGCGGTCAAGGGCATCGTGGCGGGGACGCAGCCGCCGATCGTCGCGCTCGGCCTCAAGGAAGGCGGCATGTCGCTGACCGCCCTCGACCCCGACGTCAAGGCCTCGAAATGCACGATCGCCGACGATCCCGACGTCATCGCCAAGGTGAAGGCGCTGCGCGATCAGATCGTCGACGGTTCGATCACCATCGCCGACCCGATGAAGGCGGCGAAATAGGCAAGCTGCGGCGTTTGCCGTGCCCGAGATCGAAGCCGTCGGGATCGTCAAGCGCTTCGGCGGTCTTGTCGCCAACGATCGCGTCGACCTCTCGGCCGAGCGCGGCGAAATCCATGGCGTGATGGGCGAGAACGGGGCCGGCAAGACGACCTTGATGAGCATCCTGTTCGGCCTCATCGCGCCGGACGCCGGCGCAATCCGGCTGCGCGGCGCGCCGGTAAAATTCCGTTCGCCGATTGACGCCATGGCTGCCGGCATGGGGATGGTGCATCAGTCGTTCAAGCTGTTCGCTTCGCTGACCGTGTGGGAGAACATCGTCTATGGCGTCGAGCCGAGGCGCGGGCCGTTCATCGACCGGCGGGCTGGGCGAGCCGGGGTCGCGCAACTGGCGGAGCGGCATCGTCTCGCCGTCGACCCTGACGCCACGGTCGGCGCTTTGTCGGTCGGGGTGCGCCAGCGCGTCGAAATCCTGAAGGCGCTGTATCGCGACGCGCGTGTTCTCATTCTCGATGAGCCGACCGCGGTCCTGACGCCCCCCGAGCGCGACGCGCTGTTCGATGTGCTGCGCCGCCTGGCGGCCGACGGCCGCACCGTCCTGTTCGTCACCCACAAGCTTCACGAGGCGACGGCGATCACCGACCGGGTGACGATCCTGCGTGACGGCCGCACGGTCGCGAGCCTGCGCACGTCCGATACCAACCCGCGCGAGATCGTGCGGGCGATGACCGGACGCAATGTGAATCTGAGGGTCGAGAAGGGCCCCCCGCGTGTTGGCGCGCCGCTTCTCGCTGCGATCGATCTGACCGTCGCCGGGTCCGCGGGCAGGCCCGCCGTCGATCGAGTCAGCCTCACCGTCCGCAGCGGCGAGATCGTCGGTATCGCCGGCGTTGCGGGCAATGGGCAGAGCGAACTCGTCGAGGCGCTGGTCGGGCTTGAGGCGCCCGGACGGCGGCCGCGTCGAGGTATCGCGGCGCCGATTTGAGCGCGGCCAATGTCGAGGCGCATCGGGCCGCCGGCCTCGCCTATGTCCCCGAGGACCGCGCCGCGGTCGGCTCGGCGCCAACGGCGAGCGCCGCCGACAATCTGGCGATGGGCTTCCATCGGGCGCCGCCGCTTGCGCGCGGGCCCCTTCGTCGTCCCGGGCGCCTTCACCGAGCGGGCGCGGGCGCTCATCCGGCGGTTCTCGATCCGCATCCCCAACGAGCGGGTCAGCGTCGGGACCCTGTCGGGCGGCAACCTGCAAAAGGTCGTGGTGGCGCGTGAGCTGTCGCACGAGGCCCCGGTGCTGATCGCCGAGCAGCCGACCCGTGGCCTCGACGTCGGCGCGACCGAATATATCCATGAGCAGCTCGTCGCCGAGCGCGACAAGGGCCGGGCGGTGCTCCTCGTCTCGGCGGAGCTCAGCGAGATCCTCGCGCTTTCCGACCGCGTGCTCGTCATGTTCGAGGGACGCATTCTCGCGGACCTTGCGCAGGACGACGCCGACGAAGAGACCGTCGGGCTGTTGATGGCGGGGCGGACGGCGGAGGCGGCATGAACGGCCGCGCGCGATGGATCGCGCTCGCGCCGCGTCTGCGGCCGCCGCCGGTCGTCGTCGCAGTCCTGTTCTCGGCGCTGGCGGGCGGGGCGCTCGTGCTCGCCTCCGGCCACAACCCGCTCAACGCCTATGCCGAAATCGTCGAGGGCTCGCTGTCGCTCGCCAGCCTGCCCGACACGCTGAACTGGGCGACGCCGCTCGTCGGCATGACGCTCGTCGCCGCGATCCCGCTGCGCGGCGGCATGGTGAACCTCGGCGGCGACGGGCAGCTCGTCATCGGCGGCCTGATCGGCGCGTTGGTCGCCGCTCGTCCTGCCCGGTACCGGGCCCGCTCGTTGCCGCCGCGGCGCTCGCGGCCGCGGCCGTCGGCGCGGGCCTCTACGCGTCGCTCGCCGCCGTGGGGCGAGACGCGCCAAGGCATTCCGATGCTGATCTCGAGCCTGCTGCTTGAGCTATCCGGCCGTCGGCGTGACCTCGTATCTCGCGCGCTTTCCGCTTCGCGACGTGACGACCGGGCTGCCGCAGACGGCCATGGTCCCGGCGGCGGCGCAGCTTTATGCCGCTGAGCGGGGCGCTCAACGTCGGCAGCCTCATCGTCGCGGCGATCGCAATTGCGGTGGTCGTCGTCGACCGGCGCACGGTCGCCGGATACGAATTGCGCATGCGGGGGAAGAACCTGCGCTTCGCCGGCTACGGCGGCGTCAGGCTCGGCCGGCAGGCGGTCGCTGACGATGTTTGCGAGCGGCGCGATCGCGGGCGTCGTTGGCGCGATCATTGTGCTCGGCTCGCAGTTCCGCTTCATCGACGGCGCGCTTCTGACGCCCGCCTATACCTGGTCGGGACTGATGGCGGCGCTGCTCGTCGGCGGCGAGCCGGTCGGCGCCATCGTCGCCGGCCTTTTCTTCGCCGCGCTGCAGACTGGCGGCTTCGCCATGCAGCGCGAGACCTCGGTGCCGCGCGTGCTGACGCTCGTCCTGCAGGCGATCGTCATCCTGTTCCTCGCGATGCGGCAGGGCGTCGGACGCCGCGCCCGATGAGCGGCCTCTTCACGCCTTTCTTGTTCCAGTCTGCGGTGCAGGCGATCACGCCGATCCTGCTCGCCTCGCTCGCCGGCGCGTTGTGCGGCCGGGTCGGCGTGTTCAACCTGGCGCTCGAGGGCCAGATGCTGGTCGGCGCCTTCGCGGCCGTCGCTGGCAGCTATTTTGCCCACAACGCGCTCGCCGGCGTCGCGGCGGCGATGGCGGGCGCGGTTGTTTTTTCGCTCGTGCTCGCCTATGGCGCGACGATTCTTCGCGGCGATCCGGTCGTCATCGGCATCGGGATGAACCTGCTGGCGTCAGGGCCTCACCGCCTATCTCTTGCGCGTCGTCTTCGGGGTCAGTGGCACGTTCAGCGATCCGGGCATCGTCGGGCTCGGCCGCATCACGATCGCGCCGCTGATCGGCGTGCCGGTTCTCGGCTGGGCGTTTGCGCGGCAGTCGGCGCTGACCTGGGTCGCCTGGGCGCTGACCGCGCTCGTCGCCGTCGTCGTGTACCGGACGCCGCTGGGCTTGAGGCTTCGCGGCGTCGGCGAAGAGCCGGACGCGGCCGAGACGCTCGGCGTCGACGTCGCCCGCTATCGCATCATGACCGTGCTCGTCGCCGGCGCGCTCACCGGGCTCGCCGGCGCGCAGCTCTCGCTCGGCGCCGTCAGCGTCTTCGCCGAGGACATGAGCGCCGGGCGCGGCTGGATCGCGGTCGTCGCAGTCATGCTCGGACGCAACAACCCGCTCTATGCGGCGACCGCCTGCGTCCTGTTCGGCTTCGCCGACGCGATCGGCGTCCATCTGCAGAGTCTCGGCCTGCCGAACCAGTTGACCGACATCGCGCCCTACGTCGCGACGCTCGCCGCGCTCGTCGTCAGCCACCGCAAGCGACGGCGCGCGGAGATTCCCCCCGCCGAAGTCGCCGCCGCGACGCCAGGCGAAGCGGCGCGGCCGGGGGCGCGGTGAGGGGAGGAGGGAGGGCCTTTCGTCCCCAGCTTTGCTGGGGAAAGTGGCCAATAGGCCGCTGAGAGACGCCCGTCTAACGACGGGCGATGGCGCCGGATGGGGTGCGATCCGCTGCGTCAACCGAAGTCGGACGGCAGGAAAAGTCCCCGCGAACCTTTTTCCGCGCCCGATCCGGCGCTCCGGGCCAATCCCCCGCTTCGCGGAGAAGGCGAGCGCGTCATGCAAGCGCCGCGCGAATGCGCTTGATGACGATCGGCAATCCGCCGATGACAAGGTCATCCGGAAATCGGTCGCGTCTCGGTTTGAATTTCAGGTCCCGACCCTTCGCCGCCCTTGCGGTCGTTCCCCTATTCCCCAACAGACTTTCGAGTCGCGTTGCATGTGAGCTTCGGTTGTCGAACAGCCCACGCGCCAACTCAGATCAGATTCATCCGCTCGTTCTCTGGGGCGCCGCCAGTTTCGCTGCTTCTTTTTCGCCTGCGCCAGATGCGCCATCCCTCGGCACGTCTTCGCTCATCGACGAGGGCGAGCGAGTTGGTCAGCATAAACGGCCAGGATTACCGACCACGCCGGAGGCCACATATTGCCAGAACGACGGCACGTTCATGAGAACCAGGCCATTCTGCAGACCGCCGAGCGTGAGCGCGCCGATCAAGGAGCCAAGCGGGTTTCCAACACCTCCGAACAGGCTCGCCCCGCCGATGACCGCTGCGCCGATCGCTTGCAGTTCGAAACCATTGCCGCCGATCGGCTCCGCCGCGCCGATCCGAGCGATCAGCACAAATCCGGCGAGGCTGGAAAGCAGGCCCGACAGGCTGTAGACGACAATCTTGACGCGGTCGATGTTGATGCCCGACAGGCGCGCGGCCTCCTCGTTTCCTCCGACAGCCACGATCTGCTCGCCGAGCGCCATGAATCGCACCAGGAAGAATGCGAGCCCTGCAATCACGATGGCCAGGATCACCGGCGTGGGAATCCCGAGCAGCTGGCCCCCGAAGACCGCACGAAAACCGTCCGGCAGACCGTAGATCGGCTGCCCGTTGGTGTAGATGAGGGCCGCGCCGCGATAGACGCTCAGCGTTCCCAGGGTCACGATAAAATCGGGCAGTTTGAGCTTGGCGATCAGAACTCCGTTGAGGAGCCCGCAGACCAGTCCGACGACGACCCCGGCCGCGATTCCAAGCGCCATATTGTGGCTCATCAGGTCGGAAGCCACCATGCTCGACAGGCCGACGATAGAGCCGACCGAAAGATCGATTCCACGCGCGATGATCACAAGCGTCATGCCGACCGCGATAACGCAGTTGATCGACGACTGCAGCATAATGTCGATCAGATTGGACGGCTGGTAAAAGCTGCTTGTCAGAATTGAGAATATTGCAAACAGCGCGACGCATCCGATCAGGACGCTCGCCTGTCGAAAAAGGTCTCGATTTAGGGGTGGGGTTTCGGCGCGGCGGGCGCGAGGCTCTGCGTGTTGGCGGTGTGTTGGATCATGACAGACTGCCTGCAGTTGCGTGGCGCATCAAAATGTCCTCGTTGAGGTGGGCGCCGTTATCCAGAATTTGTGTGAGACGACCGCGATTCACGATGCCGATCCGGTGCGAAAGCAACAAGAGTTCGGGAAGCTCCGACGACACAAACAGGATGGCGGCGCCGGCAGCGGCGAGCCTTTGGAGCAAGGCGTAGATTTCCGCCTTCGCCCCGACGTCAACACCGCGAGTAGGCTCGTCGAACAAAAGCACGCGGGCGCCAGTAGCAAGCCATCGCGCGATGACGACTTTCTGCTGGTTGCCTCCCGAAAGATTGGCCATTGGCGTCGCAATGTTGGGTGGCCGAATTTGCAGCTCAGACACATATTTTTCCGCCTCGGCGCGACGGACGGAGTTTCGCAGCGCGCCGAACCAGGCGAAGCGCTTCTGATTCGCAAGGCCGAAGTTCTGCGCCACGGACATCATCGGAACGATCGCGTGCCCTCGACGATCCTCTGGAATCAAGGCGATGCCAGCCCGCATCGCGTCCGCTGGCCCCTTATTGGCGACCGAACGACCAGCGACGAGAATGTCCCCTCCAGTCCGCTCGTCCACGCCGAATACGGTTCGCATGATGGCAGATCGACCGGAACCGACGAGGCCCGCCAAGCCCACGATCTCGCCGGCGTGAACCGACAGATTGATCCCGCTCAGGCGTTCCGTCGAAAGGTTCCGCAGCTCGAGGAGGGGAGAAGCTTCAGCATCCCTGAATGGCGCCGGACGTCCCTCCATCGCGAGGGACAATTCGCGTCCGGCGATCAATTCGTTAAGTTGGGCGTCAGTGTATCCTTCGATGGCGTCGGTCGCCACGACCTTGCCGTCTCGCATGACGGTAAAGCGGTCGGCGATGGCGTGGATCTCTTCCATGCGGTGCGAGATGTAGATGATGGCCTTGCCTGCGTCTCGCAGCCCCCGGATCACCTTGAACAACCCGTCGCGCTCCTGTGGCGTGAGGCTCGACGTTGGTTCGTCGAAAGCGATGATGCGGCCACCGCGCGCAAGCGTGCGGCTGATCTCGACGAGCTGGCGGTCCGCCATGCCCAGTTTCGACACCGGCGTGTCGACTTGAAGGTGGGGCGCCAGAATTCCGAGAATGTCGGCCGCGTGTTCGCGGTGACGGTTTCGAGGAACGATGTCCACAGGCGGCGTCTGGCCCAGAAAGATGTTCTGAGCCACGTCCAGCTGCGGAACGAGACTCAACTCTTGGCTCACAAGTCCGATGCCGAGCGACAGCGCATGACGCGGACTCTCGACCTGGACGACGCCGAGGCTGTCGATCTCGATGACGCCTTCGTCGGGCGGCACAATGCCGAACAGGACCTTCATCAAGGTTGACTTGCCCGCGCCGTTTTCGCCGAGCAGGGCGTGGACCTCGCCGCTGTTGAGCGTGAGATCCACGTTATTCAGCACGCGCGCGCGGCCGAAGGTTTTCGAGACGCCCCGCATCGCCAGCATGGCAGGGCGAGTTGACGTCGTCCCTCCTGATGAAGCGGCCGCGTTCACTCGACGGGCCTCAGTTCGTTTGCGGACTGGGGAATTTGTCGACGTTGTCCTTGGTGATGACCGCATTCGGGGAAACCACCCAAGGCGGAATAGGTTGGCAACCAAGGAGCCGCAGAGCCACCTCAACCCCAAGCGTACCCTCCTCGAAGGGGAATTCGGCCACGGTGGCGCTCATCTCGCCGGCCTTGATGGACTTCTTCGCCTCACGAATGCCGTCCGTGCCGACGACCAGGACCTTGCCCACCGCGTTTGCGTTCTTCACCGCCTCGAAGACCCCGAGCGCCATGCCGTCGTTATTGGCGTAGATCCCCACAAGATCGGGATGCTGGCGGAGAATATTGCTCGTCGCATTGAGAGCGGTCAGGCGGTCCCAGTTGCCCGGCTGGCTCGCGACGAGCTGCAAATTGGGATAAGCGGCCAGCTGCTCTTTGAAGCCCTTGATGCGAGCGCGCGCGTTCGGGGAGCCGGCGGCGCCTTCGATCTGCGCGACCTTTCCGCCGCCGGGATGTGTGTCATGCAGAAAAGTCGCGGCCTCGGCGCCGATCTTGACCTGGTCGGTGCCGATGTAGGTGCTAGCCCCCGGCGTGCGGGCGTCGTCGATGATCACCGTGGGAATGTTTTCGGCCTTGGCGGCCTTGATCACGGGGACAAGATTGGAGTCGGACTGCGGTGAAAGAAGCAAGGCATCCGGCTTCTGTGAGAGCACGGTCTGCGCCAAGTTGAGCTGTTCGACCATTGACGACTCGTCCTTGGCAGCCTGCACGTCGACCTTAATCCCGTATTTCGACGCCTCGCTCTTCACGCCGGCTGCAACGTCCTGCCAGAATTCATTGATCAGGGTCTTGGTCACATAGGCGAAGTGCAGCTCCTTGGAGGGCTTGGGAAGGGGGCCAAGTTTCGACGCCAGGTCAGAACTTTCGATCTTCTCCGCCGTCCCTGTCGGATAGGCAGAGCAGCTCTCGGCTGCCTGCGCCGCCGCCGATCCGGCAGCGAACGCAATCAGGCTGGCAGTCGTCATTATCGCTCGAGAAAGAGTCTTCATTGGTTCCTCCCGTGTCAACACAATCGTGGAACACGCCATCTTCGGCGTGTCGTTGTCACATATGTCCAAGAAAGAGACGTTCAGCGCGTCGAAGGTCAAATACCTTCGGACATCAGCCAGATATTTCTAAAAATGGCATGCGTTACTGCCTAGCGTCTCCTCGATACGTCTGATTTACTATTCATGCAAACCAACGTTGGCAACACTTAGCAATCCGGTTTGTTAAGAGCAATTTAGATGCTTTGTGCCAAATGTTAGATTTGCTAAAGTGGCTCCGGTGTTCGAGGCCACGTCGATGCAGCTTCCCATCCGGGCCATATGCGTTTTTCACGCGGTCGCAAAGACCGGCAGCATCTCGAAGGCGGCCGCGGAGCTGACTGTTACGCCTTCTGCCGTCACGCAGCAGATCCAGCTGCTTGAAGTGCAGCTGGGCACCTCCCTTATGGTCAAGGCCGGACGCCACATCGCCCTCACGGAAGCCGGCGAGCTCTACTTCGCCTCGATCCGCGATCAGATTGAGCGGATCACGGAGGCGACGGATCAAATCCGTGGCTTCCGCTCGCTCATGACACTCAACGTGAGAGCAACACCGACCCTATCGCACAAGTGGCTTTTACCGCGTCTCGGTTCGCTGATCGACCTTCATTCCGACCTGGAAGTGCGGTTGGATGGAACCAACGAGCCGACGGATTTCGACCGCGAGTTGGTCGATGTCGAGATACGGCATGGCGACGGGAGATGGCCCGGTTTGTTCGTCGAGGGACTGGCGGAAGAAGAATTCTGGCCGATGTGCGCGCCTGCCTACGCGGACCCGGAGAGCCTCAGCCCTTCGGACCTTCTCAGCCGTCGCTTGATCCACTCGGTGAAATCACAAGCCCAATGGACGCGCTGGTTCGCCATGGCCGGCGTCGAACGGCGGACGCGATGGCGCAAGGTTCTGTTCGATCGCAGTCATATGGCGATCGACGCCGCAGCGGGCGGCTTGGGCATCGCGCTTGAAAGCACGCTGATGACGGAGCGGGAGCTCACTCAGGGCGCGCTGATCCAACCTGTTCGCAATGCTCCGCAGATCCGCCTCGTCACGCAATGGATCGTCTGCCCTCGCGATCACCTGCGAAAGCGGAAGGTACAGTTGTTCCTCGACTGGCTGCGTCAGCAAAGGGACGTGTGGCAGGCTCGAAGCATCCAAAAATGAAAGCCGCATGACCTGCGCGTTCCATCCCGCCGATGCAGCCGACGAGGCCCCGCGGGCCAGACTCGTCCGCGAAGTTGGAGCCGAGGAGAAAGAAGCCGAGACTGTCTGGCTCCAGCCGTCGCCTCATTGTGCAGCCACGCTTCGGACAGGCTTGAAGCGGTCCTCCATCTCGCGACGAATGGCGACAACATCCCGATCGTTAACGAGTTCGACGTCGTCGTAGCTGACAACCTGGTCCCGCTTGACCGGCCGCTTAAGCCGAACGTTATGGGCTAGCCCCATCGGCAGCGCTCCCAGTTCGAGGCTGCGCGCAGCTGGAATGGCCTTTGCCCACACCGCAAAGCCGCCTTCGCCATCGAGCAGTTCGCCCGGCTGCATGTCCTTCTTGGCTGTGGCGACAGCGTCCCCCCTGAATTCCTTTGAAGATCCGGTCGCCTCGTTCCGGAGCACCGCCGACAGGACGCTGACCGGCGCCTCCAGACCAATGAGGTGGAAAGGGCGCCACAAAGAGGCGTACCAGCCCGAGGGATCGGTCAGCAGGCCATACTGTTTGAAGCATGCGCGAACATATTCGCTGTGCGCCTTGAAGGTGACGAACACGCCGTATCGAACGTTGTTGAAGACTTCGCGGCCGTCTGGCTCCTGGCTCGCAGCAATCTCGACGAGGCCCGAGCGAGCCATTCGACCGCCGTCAGCCGTCGGACGAAACACCTTCGCGAGATCGTGCACGCCCGCCGGGGGAAACGCGAGCCCATCGTCGGGGCAGTCGAGGCCGGTCCCGTTCGCAACCGCGGCCATTTCGATGGCCGCTTTGGTGCCATCGGTGAAAGAGTTGTAGAGCCTCGGATTGAGCTTGTCCTTCTTGACCATCTCCTCGCTCCAGCCGAACAGGCCCCAAACAGTGTCCGGTGTGGAGTAGCGATATCGCGGCTCGAAGTTCATGCCCTTTCCGGCGGCCGTGATCTCGAAGCCGCAGGCGCGAGCCCAGTCCACGAGTTCGCAGATGAGCGCCGGCTGGTCCCCATAAGCCATGGAGTAGATGAGACCCTTGGCGCGCGCCTTTTCCGCCAGGATAGGCCCGACCATGACGTCCGCCTCGACATTCACCATAACGACGTGCTTGCCGTGCTCGATGCAGGCGAGGGCGTGTCGGGTCCCTGCGAGCGGATGGCCGGTCGCCTCGATGACGCATTCGATTTCAGGGCACGCCAGCATCGCGTTGACGTCGTCGGTGATGAAAGTCGCGCCACTCTTGATCGCCTCCCCTACGCTCCGGGAGCCGTAGGTTCCGTCCGGCCAGCCGACGCGCCTGAAGGCCTCTCGCGCCTGGCCGACGTCGAGATCGACGACCGCAACCATATGGAGCCCCTCGATCCTCGGGATTTGGGATAGGATCATGGAGCCGAACTTGCCGGCCCCGATCAAGGCCGCGCGAACGGGACGCCCCTTTGAGGCGCGGCTCAAAAGCAGAGTGGATAAATTCATGATTGTTTCGTCCCTCGGGCTGTGGCGGTTTCGTCGTCGATAAAGAGATCAGCGTCCTCAAAAGGCGAGGCGGGAAGGAAGAGACGCGTTGGCGCATCACTGCCCGATCTTCCTCCCAAATCGGGGTTTCCGAAACGGTCGTCACTGCCTCTACCCGAACAATCACGGCGGTGACCGATTAGAGCAAGTTAGAAATTTCTGCGTTATTGTTAGAATTGCTAAGGTAAGCGCCCCCTCTCCCAACTCAACCTTCGCATTGCGTCAAGGCAAATAATCGCTGGAAGAACTGGCGAACTGCCGGTCTGGGCGGGAAACCCTATTTCGGGCTCTCATCTGAATGCCGGCTTGCGCCTGAGATTCCGACCTTTTTCCGAAGCGACCTCTGTAGACGCACGATCCGCCCGTAGCCGACTTGCAAACCGAGACACGACCCGGAAATCGCAATTCGGCGGCATCCGGCCCGGTGAAGCCGCGCATCTCTCTCGGCGTCCTGATCTTTGCGCCCGCCGTCTCGCGTGCGCCCGTCCGCTTCGACGACGACGTTTCTTGAGAGACAAACGACGCGATGACGCGCTTGCCCCCTATCCCGCCCTATGATGCGTCAGGACCGAGCGGAGATGGCCGCGGCTGCGGCGGATCAGCGTTCTTGCCGTCTCGACGTCGATGCCCCGCGCCAGCAGCACGGCGACCTTGAGATCGCCGTCGGCGGCGTCGAACGCCTGTTTGGCGGTTTCGTCGTCGCAATGCGCGAGATGGCTGATCATCGCCGTCGCCCGCCGAAGGAGTTTGGCGTTGCGCGCCCGCATGTCGACCATCAGCCCGCGATAGACGCGCCCGAGGCGGATCATCACCAGGGTGGAGAACAGGTTGAGGACGACCTTCTGCGCCGTGCCCGCCTTCATGCGCGTCGACCCGGCCAGAACTTCTGGCCCGGTCTCGATGAGGATCGCGTGCTCGGCCGCTTCAAGGAGCGGCGCGCCCGGATTGTTGGCGATCGCGACCGTGACGGCGCCGCGGGCCCGCGCGCCCTGCAAAAATTCGACCGTGTAGGGCGTTACGCCGCTGGCCGCCAATCCGATGACAACGTCGCGGGCGCCGACCGTGAAATGCGCGAGCGCGCGCCGCGCCGCGTCGCGGTCGTCTTCGGCGCCCTCGGCGCTGGCGCGGAGCGCCCGCTCTCCGCCCGCGATCGCGAACACGACCCGCTCCTCCGGCCAATCAAAGGTCGGTGAAAGCTCGGCCCCGTCCTGCACGCCGATCCGGCCCGAGGTCCCGGCGCCGGCATAGACGAGACGTCCGCTGTCGGCGAGCCAGGCGGCGGCGGCTTCGCCGGCCTTGACGATATCCGGCAAAGCGGCGCGAACGGCGGCGACCGCGGAGAGCTGCCCTTCGAACATCGCGTGGACGGCTTCGAGGCTCGACCACGCGTCGAGATCCTCAAAACGGGCGCTGTGGTCTTCGGTGCGCATCTTTTCGCTCCCGGAACGCCGGTCCGGACGGCGGCCGATTGGTCGGGCTGCTCGTCCCGAACCGCCTCGCCGAACAGACTACACGAAAACGGCGCCATAACGGTGACTTCGTCGCGCGAATGGCGGTCATTTGGCTGGCGCCGGCTTTAACCATGCGCACGGGCTCGTCAGCAAAAAACACAACATTTTCTTGCCGGGCAGCACGTGTTCCGTATATGTTCACAGTGTCCTCAAAGGAGAGCGCCGAGTGTCCGAATGCGTCCAATCCGGTCTGTCCGCCGTCCCTCGCAACCGGTCGATCGATGCGCGGCGAGAAGCCCGCCTGGCGAAATTCGAGCGCGAAAAGCTGATCGTCGACTACTTGAACCGCGGCGTTTCGATCCCCGAGATCGCGAACCATATGCGCATAACCGAGAAGCGCATGCGCGCCCTGATCCGGGAGATTCTCGCCCGCCGCATGCCCGCGCCGCCCGCCGAGTTCCTGGCGATGCAAGTGAGCCGTCTCAACAAGGCGCTGCTGGTGGCTTATGGCGCCATGTCGGGGCTCAACCTTCAGGCGGTTGACCGCGTCGTCAAGATCGTGCGCGAGCTCGACCGTTATCACGGCTTCGCCGCAGCCGAGCGCCGCTCTCTCCCCGACGCGTCCTGTCTCGAAGCGCCCGGGCAAAACCCCCTCGCTCTCGTGGCGCTGCTGGCCAACGGATCCGAATTGGCGGCGCAAGGGCTTGAAAAGATGGGATCGGCGCCCGGAATTGACATGCCCCCGCAGGCCTCGAACCGCGATGATGCAGGGGCCGGACCCGCCGAATCCTCGGCGCTCCGCCTCGAAGCGTCGGAGCAGATTCCCCTCGCGCCCGCCGCGTCGCTGAGCCCGGAAACGGCGCCGCAAAGTCCTGAAAAGATGGAATATGCGCCCGGAACTGGCATGGTCGCGGAGGTCCCGGACCCCCAACACGCTGCCGTATGAGGCGAGCCAGCCTTCGTCGGCCCGTCTGCCGCGAATGCGGTTGGCCCCAATCGGTCGATGTCCGCGCCGGGCGCATCGTCTCCCGCGTGCGGGAGAAGGTGGCGCGAAGCGCCGGATGAGGGCGCGGCCTATCCGCCGACCGCCGCCTCGATCGCCGCGCTGAGCCTGAGCGCATCGTTGATGACAATGGCGCCGCGCCGCCGCTCGATGAGGCCGCTTCGCTCCATCGCGTTGATCTCGCGCGACACGGTTTCCCTGCGGGTGTTGATGCGCGCGGCGAGCTCGGACTGGTTGGGGGGCGTAACGATGATGGCGCGCTTCGGGTCGTCGCGGTCCGGACGCGCGAGTCGTAGGAGTTCTGCGTGGACGCGCGCCCGAACGTTTAGGGCGCCGAGTTCACCGACCCTTTCGGACATCGCACGAAGACGCTGGACCAGCATCAAGACGACCGCCTCGGCGAGCGGGCGATGGGAGAACATCGTCTCGATGAAGAGCGGTTGGGGCATTTTCGCGACCACCGAATCCGTGACCGCGAAAACGCTGGCCGCGCGCGGCGCGCCGTCCAAAGCGGCCATTTCGCCAAAAATCGAGCCGGCTTGCATCTCGTTGAAAATGAGGTCCTGGCGGACCATGTTGAGCACCGCCCTCAGATGGCCGCTCATGATGAAATAGACGTCGCGATCGTGCGCCGACTGATCGACGAGCCAGGCGCCGGACGACGTCTTGAGCCATATGCACTGACGGTCGAGCACCCGGCATGCGTCGGGGTCGAGAGTCTTGAAACACGGGTGCGCCGCGAGCGTATTTTGAACCGACATCGCTTCCGCCCGTCCAGTCGGACAGACGGTGGATGACGTTCGCCCCGGCGTCAAGTGGCGCGCAAAAATCTCCTGCCCGCGCTCGGCGGGGGGTTGCAGCCAGATTGGGCCGCGGGGCGGTCGGCGCGGCCTGATTCCACGCGGATAAGGCCTTTGCCGCCGCGACCGCTGTGACGGCCATCACACCTCGGACATCCCTCTTCGTCGAATGGCCAGTCCGGAAACTGTGTTTTCACTGTGACCGCGCTCACAGCAAACTTCTGTTTACCTCGATAAGTCTTCGTGTCGTCGGGGAGCCGAGGCTTAAGCCCTGGTTTCTGCGATATTGGAATTCCGCGTGGCTCCGCTCGGGGTGAGAGCTTGCAACGCGGCCCTGCGCCGGACCTCCCACCGCGCGGGGATGAGGCGCGGCGCCCGGGCTTTCCCGGGCCTGGGCGCTGCGCTCTACTTCAGCCGGAATTCCATGTGAGCTCTGGCATGCCGCCGGATCGCGTACGGCCATCCCCGCGCGCTCCTGGCGAGGCCGGGGTTTTCTCGTTTTGCTCGAATCGGCTCAGCATGACCCTGAGCCGGTTCTGGCCTGGTCGCGACATTGTTCGCTTTCGGCCCATGGCTGGCCAGGCAAGCGTTGTAGGCGAGCGGGTCCTGGTACCTCGCGCAAGCAGGATCGTCTTCTGCCAGCGCGGAGGTGGCCGGCGCTACCGCAAGAGCCAACAGAATGAATGCGGCTTGCTTTCTCATCAATTCACCCGCGCAAGGTCGCGCCGGTCTTCTTCGACACTTCGGCGACGATCCTGGCCATGGCGGCCTCGATCTCGGCGTCAGTCAGCGTGCGCTCGCGCGGCTGCAGCGTCACGCTGATTGCGACGGATTTCGCGCCATCCGGCAGGCCCTTGCCCTGATAGACGTCGAACACGCCGACGTCCGAGACGAGCGACCGCTCGGCGCTTTGGGCGGCTTTCACGATGTCGCCAGCCCGCACGTTGGCGTCGACCACGAATGCGAGGTCGCGTTCGACTGGCATGAAATCGGAACGCTCGAGCTTTTGCTTCGCCCTGGTGAGTTTAGCCTTAGGCGCGGGCACGGCATCGAGAATGATCTCGAAACCGACGATCGGCCCCTCGGCGTCCAGCGCCTCGCAGACGCTCGGATGCAATTGACCGAACCAGCCGACGATGGTCTTCGGTCCGAACTGCAGCGTCGCCGAACGCCCCGGATGGAGGAAGGCGGGACCGCCTGGCGCGACCTGCACGGCGTTGGCGACGCCGAGCGCTGCGAGGAGCCCGATCGCATCGCTCTTGGCGTCGAACACATCGACGCTCCCGCCACCGCTCCAGTTCCGGCCCTCGCCGCCGGCCTTCGCCCGACCGCGCCGCACCGCAGCCGCGGCGACGCGCTGGTCGTTCTCGCCCGAACCGAGGAAGACCTGCCCGACTTCGAACAGCGCGACGTCGTTCAGCGCCCGGCGGGCGTTGCGTTCAGCCGCAGCGATGAGGCCCGGGACGAGGCTGGGGCGCATATCGGACAGGTCCGAGGCGATCGGATTGGCCAGCGCGAGCGGCGGCTGGCCTCCTCCGAACAGTTCGGCGGCGGTCTTCGAGACGAAGGACCAGGTCACCGCCTCGCGCAGCGACAGCGCGGCCAGCGTGCGCTTGGCGAGGCGGATGCGCTTTTGCAGGCTCGTCAACACCGGCGCGGGCACGCCGTCGTTTAGGCGGGGCAGCGGCGTCATCGGGGCCCGGTCGACGCCGACGATGCGAAGGATTTGCTCGACGACGTCGGCCTTCACCGTGACGTCGGGTCGCCAGGACGGTACGCTGACCTTTCCGTCCTCGACCCCGAAGCCGAGCCGCGTCAGGATCGCGTCGCCCTCCGGGCGGGGGATGTCGACGCCAATGAGCCGCTTGACCTCGCTGTAGGGAAAGTCGATCGAGCGCCTCGGCGCGGAGGGATCGCCCGCTACGATCATCCGCGATGGTTCGCCGCCGCAGAGATTGAGGACAAGCCCGGTCGCCAGATCGCAGCCCGGGAGGCAGAAGTCGGGATCGACGCCGCGCTCGAAGCGATAGCGCGCGTCGGTGACGATGCCGAGCTTGCGGCCGGTCTGCGCGATGTTGGCCGGATCCCACAGCGCGCTTTCGATCAGGACGTCCTCGGTCGCCTCGTCGCAGCCCGAATGCTCGCCGCCCATCACGCCGGCGATCGACTCGACGCCCTTGGCGTCGGCGATGACGACCATGCTCTCGTCGAGCGCGTAGGTCTTGTCGTCAAGCGCCAGCACGCTCTCCCCCGGGCGCGCGCGCCGCACCGTCAGATCGCCCTCGACCTTGGCGAGATCGAACACATGCAAGGGGCGGCCGCGGTCGAAAGTCACGTAATTCGTGATGTCGACCAGCGCATTGATCGGTCTGAGCCCGATCGCGCGCAGGCGCCTCTGCATCCACTCGGGCGACGCTCCGTTCCTGACGCCGCGGACGAGACGCAGCGCGAAGGCCGGGCAGAGGCGCGCATCGGCGGGTGCGAAATCGAGACGCACCCGGGTTGGGCAGTCGAAGGCGCCGTCGATCGGTTTCGGCGCGGGCGTCCTGAGGACCCCGAGCCCAGCCGCCGCGAGGTCCCGGGCGATGCCGGAGACGCCGGTCGCGTCCGGTCGGTTCGGCGTCAGCGCCACGTCGATGACCGGATCGTCGAATCCGGCCCAGCGCGCGTAAGCAACCCCGACCGGAGCGTCGTCGGGCAGCTCCAGGATGCCGTCGTGATCGTTGCTGAGCTCGAGTTCCGCCCCCGAACACAGCATGCCGTTCGATTCGACGCCGCGGATGACTCCCTTGGCGAGCGTCATCTTCTTTCCGGGGATGTAGGTCCCCACCGGCGAGAACACGCTCTTCATTCCGGTGCGGGCGTTCGGCGCCCCGCAGACCACCTGGATCGGTCCGCCGCCCGCGTCGACCATGCAGACCTTCAGCCGGTCGGCGTTGGGATGTTGCATTGCTTCGATCACCCGCGCGACGACGAAGCCGTCGTATTTGGCGCCTGGGTCTTCGACGCTCTCGACCTCGAGGCCGACGCGGGTCAGCGTTTCGGCGATCTCGGCCAGCGGGGCCGAAGTGTCGAGGTGGTCCATGAGCCAGGAGAGGGTGAATTTCATCGTTTTCGTTCCAGCCGTTCACGTCGCACGGTCGAGCGAGAGTTCAACGCCGGACCCGTTCTCCAGTCAGCCCCTGAGGCCGCCCGCCAGGGTCGGGATCTCGAGCGGCTCGAAGCCGTAGTGGTTGATCCAGCGGAGGTCCGCGTCGAAGAAGTCGCGCAGGTCGGGCATTCCGTATTTGAGCATCGCGACGCGGTCGACGCCCATCCCCCAGGCGAAGCCCTGATAGATCTCCGGGTCGATGCCGCAATTGCTCAAGACGTTGGGGTGGACCATCCCGCAGCCGAGAATCTCGAGCCAGTCCTCGCCTTCGCCGAAGCGGATTTCGCCGCCGGAGCGCCGGCACTGGATGTCGACCTCCATCGAGGGCGAGGTGAAGGGGAAGAAGCTCGGCCGGAAGCGCATCCCGATGCGGGGCGTCTCGAAGAACGCCTTGCAGAACTCCTCGAGCACCCATTTCAGGTTGGCCAGCGTCGCGCTTTCGTCGACCACGAGGCCCTCGACCTGGTGGAACATCGGGGTATGGGTCTGGTCGGCGTCGCGGCGATAGGTGCGGCCGGGGCAGATGATCCGGATCGGCGGCTTCTGGCTCAGCATCGTGCGCACCTGCACCGGGCTGGTGTGCGTCCGCAGAAGCTTCCGCTCGCCGTTCGCGTCCGGCTGGAGAAAGAAGGTGTCGTGCATCTCGCGCGCCGGATGGCCGGGCGGGAAGTTGAGCTTGGTGAAATTGTAGTCGTCGGTCTCGATGTCCGGGCCTTCGGCGACGGCAAAGCCCATTTCGGCGAAGATGACGATGATCTCGTCCATGACCTGGCTGATCGGGTGGATCCGCCCGGTCTCCACCCCCGGCAGGCGGACCGGCAGGGTGACGTCGAGCCGCTCGCGCTCGAGCTGGGCCTCGAGCGCCGCCTTCTTCAGCACCGCCCGCCGCGCCGCGAGCGCCTCGGTCACCGCGTCCTTGAGCGCATTGATCGCCGCGCCCTGCGTCTTGCGCTCCTCGGGCGAGAGCTTGCCGAGGGTGGCGAGAAGCGCCGAGATCGAGCCCTTCTTGCCGAGGGCGGCGACCCGCAC
The DNA here is from genome assembly GCA_963835885.1 of uncultured Alphaproteobacteria bacterium. Taxonomy (GTDB): domain Bacteria; phylum Pseudomonadota; class Alphaproteobacteria; order Rhizobiales; family Beijerinckiaceae; genus Roseiarcus. The sequence goes on along the minus strand of CAWIHF010000030.1, from coordinate 66,563 downwards.
CGCCTCGAGCGCGGCCTCCTCGGCGGCGCCTTCGATCGCGGCGAGCGTTTCGTGTTGCAGGGCGGCAAGGTCGGACATGGCGGGCCTGGATTCTGACGGGCGCCGCCGAATCCCCTCTCCCGCCGAGCGGGTGAAGGTGGCGCGCAGCGCCGGATGAGGGTTTGAAGCGAGCGCCGGACGGGCCCCTCGCCCTCACCCCGGCCCTCTCCCGCGGGCGGGAGAGGGAGTTTGCGACCTACGCCGCCTTGGGCAGATGGCCCTTGGCCTGTTCGACGATCGCGGCGAAGGCCGCCGGCTCGGCGATGGCGAGTTCGGACAGCACTTTTCGGTCGACCTCGATCCCGGCCGTCGCAAGGGCGGAGATGAACCGGCTGTAGGTCAGCCCATGCTCGCGCACCGCCGCGTTGATCCGCTGGATCCACAGGGCGCGGAACTCGCGCTTGCGGTTCTTGCGGTCGCGGTAGGCGTATTGCAAAGCCTTGTCGACGGCGGCCTTGGCGGCGCGGATGGTGTTCTTGCGGCGGCCGGAATAGCCTTTGGCGGCCTTGAGGACCTTCTTGTGTTTGGCGTGGGAGGTTACGCCTCGCTTGACGCGTGACATCGTTCAAAACTCCGGGAAAGAGGGTCAGCCGTTCGGCAGGAAAAATTTCTTGACGTTGGCGCCGTCGGTCTTGAACAGAATGGCCGTGCCGCGCAGGTTGCGGATCTGCTTTGGCGTCCGCTTGATCATGCCGTGCTGCTTGCCCCGCTGGGCGTAGACGACCTTGCCGGTCCCGGTGATCTTGAAGCGCTTTTTCGCGCCCGATTTCGTCTTCAACTTGGGCATTTGGCTCTCCTGGGCTTGACGCCCTATTGGAATGTCAGCGGGACCAAAATCCCGTTCGCGTCGGAATGAGCGAAAAGAACCGCCACGGCAGCCCTTTCGGCCGGGCGGTTCCAAGGGCCGGGGTGATACGCGAAAGGGGACACCCGCGCAAGGGGGCTTCTTGGCGAGGTCCCTGACCGCGCCCTCCCGCGTCGAGCCCTCTGCGCCGCAGAGGCCGCGCTCGCCGAGCGCGGCTCCAGGGCGCCCGTGCAGTTTTGGCCGCGCGCGAGCGATATCAATGGATTAGGCGCCGAAAGTTGTCCATTTCGGCCCCGCTCGCCGGCCGCGGCCTTCGGCCGGGGCATCCGGCCAGCGGTGTTGTAGGTTATATTTCATGAATTATGTCAATTATTTATGAGCGTGTATTAAAGTCTATTGTCAACTACGCTTGCCATTCGGCCGCGCCAAGCGAGCAGAGAAGCCGGACGCGGACCATGTCGGCATGCAAGCGATTTCAACGTGTTATCCGTCGAGCTCGGTCTCGACCGCAAACTCCGGCTCGGCGGCGTCGAGGGGCGGGGCGGCGTGGGTCAGCGCGAGCGGGGCCGCCGGCTGGGGCTCGGGCGCTTCGAATTGCGGCAGGCGCGGGATTCGCCCGGATCGGCGCTCGAGCCCATGATAGCGATCGAGCTCGCCGACGATCTTGACCAGCGGCCCCAACCCGCGCACGTCGCCGCGGTCGACCAGCGCGTCGGCGAGGCGCAGCGCCTTGGTCAGCCGCGCGACCTGCAGATGAGCGTAGCGGTCGGGTCCGTCGAGGCGGCGCTCGGCGATGGCGCGGTCGATCTCCCGCTTGACCGTCTTCACGCTGACCTTGCGAACCTCTGCGATCTGCTGGGGGCTGAATCCGGCCGCGAGCGCGTCGAACGCCCCCTCGCACAGCGCCGCTTTCTGCGCCCGACGCGCACGGCCCGCGGCCCGCGTCCGGGCGCGCTCGGAAGGAGGGGTTTCGTCATCGGTCATGGAAAGCTCCTACGGGAGGTTGAGTTGACAATGTAGACATTTTAGCCGGATTCCCGGGATTCGGGAAGAAATTGTTTTTTTGGACACCCATAATAGACTGATTCGTAAGAGAAAATATGCGATTCCCGGTGCGGCGTCGGAGCTGGGCGAATCGCCTACAGCTGCTCCGCCGCTGCCTTGAGCCGGGTGGCGAGCTCGGCTCGCGCCGCGGAGGTGAAAGACCAGCCGCGTCCGACCGAGGTCAGGCCGCCGTCGACGACCAGATCCTGGCCGCTGATGAAGCTCGACCCGTCGGAGGCGAGGAAGACGGCCGCGCGGGCGACGTCTTCGGGCAGGCCGGCGCGCGGGATCGGCTGCACGGTGGCGAACAGGTTTTTGGCGATTTCGGTCACCTTGTCGGCCTTCGAGCCTTCCACGCCAGCGCCCTTGGCGAAAATACCGGTGACGATCGCGCCCGGGGAAATGCTGTTGACGCGAATTCCCTTCTCGCCGAGCTCCGCCGCGACCGACCGGGAGAGAGCAAGGACGGCGCCTTTCGTAGCCGAATAGACGTGACCCAACACCCCGCCCCGATGCCCGGCGATGCTGGCGACGTTGACGATGCTGCCGGACTTTTGCGGCATTAGACGCCACAAGCGGTTTAACGGCGACGACACGACATTACGGGAGGGAACGATGAGTTAGGAGGCGCGCTGTGCGCGCGCTCACAAGGCTTGCCGCGCTTATCTGGCTTACTTGCTTAGAGCGGTATCCGAACCGAATGAATCAAGCACTAGTAATAAATCGTCTTAAACCTCAATAGCTTAACATCCAGATTTGGCTCATCCTGATCGGATACCGCTCTAGTTAGCGTAGCTTCCGCCCGTACAGAAGTTGAGGTTGGGGATGATCGTCAATCCCTTTCTATAGAAAAAGCAGAAAGCGCTATGGTGCGCTTCTCCGAATGTTTCATATGTAAAACAACCAGGGACGAAGATCGCTTTTGTCCCCGCGATAAGACCATCGTCAACTTCCTCTTTTTTGATAATGAAATGTTGCTGTTTTCCTGAGAACCCGGTTGTCGGATAGACTACTTGTCCGCCAGGGACCGTCGCAGCGTAGGTGCAATCACTGATATTTTTGTTGATTACATTAAGTATCCCGTCAATATCGTTAATATCCATGATGACTGGCGCTCCGGTGGGAGAGAACCCGATGCCAGGTTGCTTGCCGCTGTTAGTGTAGGTGATTTCTATCTTGATATCAGAACCCCTCGTTGGCTCTTTGTCGATCGTCGCACCAGTAGGACCTATCCAAGCGCGGGAGCTGATGACTGTCGCGTCACGTGCGGCAATAGTTGCCTCTTTTGCTACTTCAGCTTGTTCAAGCGCAGCTTTGGCTTGATCGCGAATAGGCATAGACCTTCCTCATTTCAATGACTTGGGCGATGATCGCGGCTCCGGTTATACCAACGATGCTAATCGTAACTATTTCTCTCGAGCGCTTATCGCGATCCTCGCGGCGCTCTTCGGCGCGGTTGGCCTGACCTTGTGCACCTATGGCGTCAATAGGAGCCACGAAGTCACGGGAGATTGGCCCCTGACCCTGATTTTTCTGGGCTGGCTCTGTTTCATCCCGATGATTCTTCTGGTCTTCGGTTGATGTCGGGCCCGCAAACCATCCAGCGCCAAGAGCCCAAACAATTATTCCGAAAGCGACCGTAAGCTGCCACAGCCACGCTGTCGGTAAATCCGGAAACGCAAAAAGCAGCGATATCGAAATCAGAACCGTCGCTAGCAACATGCCAAGCGGGAAATCAGGGATGCGAAATTCTCTAAAATGGGTATCCCCTTCACACCCGCTCGACTGCGGGCCGCGGTGGAGTGCCGCCAACGATCGATTTGTACGGCGCAGGGCAGATGGCAACTGCCTGTTGGGCCAGCCTGTGGAAGAGGAGCCCCCTTGCCTGTGAACGTCGCCGATTGAACCGGAAGGTGAATTCGTCGAGGTAGTAGTCAAGATGCGGATGCTGAATGCCGCCCTGGTGAGTTCCGACCAGCCATCGTTTGAGCAGCGAGGCCACGAGGTGGACGCGCGGCATGACTTCGTGAGCCGGATCGGGGCTATCGCTTATGACGCTGACGTGGCGCCGATAACCAGCCGCCGCCAGCCCGTTGTAGCCACGCCAGCCGTCGTGTGGATCATCGCCCCCGGCACAACGACGTCCCGGACAAACGTTATCAGGGTGTCCGCCGATACATCTTCGATGCGCCGCAGGCGGATACGACCAATTCCGCGCCCGCTCTTTTCGGCCGCCACAGCGATGATCGCCTTGGTTTCGGCTCCCCGCCCACGTTTACCCTCTTCCGCGCCGCCGACATAGGTTTCGTCCACTTCGATCTCGCCACTGAGATTGTCTCGCCCTGGACGCACCATCGCGCGCCGCAGCTTGTGCAGCCAAGTCCAGGCGGTCTCATAGCTACCAAGCCCCAATTCCCTCTGGAGCCCGAGCGCACTGACTCCGTTCTTTTGGCTGGTGATGAACCACATCGCCAGAAACCACAGCCGCAACGGCTTGCGTGTGTCCTGGAACACCGTGCCAGCCGTCAAAGTTGTTTCCCACTCGCAGGCGCGACACCGGAACCGGTCTCGCGACATGGTCCACGGCTCACCAGCCGCGCCGCATTCCGCGCACACAAATCCATTCGGCCACCGCAAGCGCCGGACATAGTCGTGACAGGCGGCATCGGTGCGGAACCATTGGTCCATTTCGTGAAAGGTCCGGGGATAATCGGTTCCGGGAATGGGATGAACGGCGCTTTCCATCGTCGGATGGTAGCGCCGGGTATAGCGGGTGTGAAGGGGATACCCATTTTCTCTAATTCTAAACTTCAACGGTTACCCCACCATGTACCGTTAAATCTCCTCTAACCTTACGCCTTCCCGATCCAAAACGGCTAGGCAAGCGAGGAAAAAAGATGCCGCAAACGTTCCCCGCGCCGGTTTGCCGGTGATAGAGGTCTCAGTTTCCTCAAGGCCGTGCCTGTTCAATCGATCCGCTACGCGGCCATCCGCATCTTCGATCCTGAAGCCGATATTGGCTCGATCAAAGCCAAGGCGTATGCGGTTGCTCCATAATACCGGCAGACCGTGCGAATAGTCCGATGGCTGGCGTGGCCCGCCTGGATTTCGCGGCCTACGAGCCCTCAGAGCGCGAAAAATCGCGGAAATCCTCGCCTTGCGCGGCCGTAAAGCGGCTGGCCCCGAGTTTTCGCACAGTCTGCCGGACTTTTGCGGTAGTGTCTCAGTTTGAAATTGGATTTCGCCATTCGTAACACCCCTCTTGCTGGCGGACATCTACTGGACTGCAAGCTTCAGGGGTGTGCATGCGTAACCGCATAGCCCTTCGCGCCCATGCATGCTTCGACAAAACACATCAAGCTTAAGAGAAAACGAACTTAAGTCCTCGCTAGGGTACGTTTTCAGGCCTTCCAGAAGGCATGCGGAAAAATCCCTGTGTCGCGAAGGCGAACAGGCGCAAAGTCCTAGTAGCAGCACCGCGAAGGAAAGCACTCTCATAGATGCGTTGCACCGCCAACCCTGGCCGTTTAGGCACCCCTTGAGCGACATGGGGGCAATTTCTCGTCGATTTCGGTTCTCCCGCGAAATTTCTGCTACGACATGCATTTTAGCCGCCGTCGTTCATAAACCACGATCGGCGGTCCTCTCCTATCAGTTGTTGACTTAAATGGCAACATTGGCTACGTTGGTAATGCGTGGCGACTTGATCGCGCTTGGGGGAGGGCTCAATGAGCACGAACAGCCAGAACGGCTGCTCTACGCGCTGCCACATGTCATCCAGTGGCTGGACGGAACGCTTCCGAGCTTGCTCCCATTCTATCCCGAGACTGAACTGACGCCCTTGGAACAGGTTGACGATCTACTCCACGATTTCGTGAGCGGTGCCGACTTGGCGTATTATGAGCGATCTCATCAAATGACTCCGCTGGAAAGCGGTGTTTGGAGCTAAAGACAATTGACGTTCGCTTATTTGGCTGGTTCTACGTCAAGGGCACATTTGTCATTGCGAACATTGATACAATGGATCGCATAAAAACGTACGGCCTATACACTGGCTATCGCGATAACGTGAAGCGTCGTCGAGCGCACCTCGACCTAGACGAACCAAAATTCATCATTGGGGACTATCACGATGTCTTATGAACTGAAGATTGACGCACGAGAGCGAGCTGGCAGTCGGCTGATCGCACAAGTGCGAAAATCACTGACGCTAGCTGCTATTGAGCAAAAAGAACTGAATGGTATTAGCCAGCGATCCATTGCAGATAAACTTGGAATCAATCGTTCAGTCATTAACAGACTGCTACGCGGAACAACCAATTTGACGTTACGCACGATTGGCGAAATTGCATGGGCATTGGGCCTAGAGGTCGTTTTCATTATCCGGAAGCGACCTATCGTCTTGGGGAGCAACCAAGAAAGTGCAGCGCAAATCCAAATCATACCTGATCAAGTTCCCGTGCCTCCGTTGGTAGATACACAAACAACGAGGTATAGCGATCAAAATATGCAGTATGTTGGAAGCATTCCAGCAAAGCAATGTGCGCCGTAACAATCGCAGGATAGGTCGCGTCATGACAGAGTCAGAAAAAGAATCCACCAGAACCATCGTGTCGGGGGGGATCGTGCAAAGATATGAACTTTCGCCAGACTTCAAATTTTACTATGCCAATGCATTGCATGCTGGACTTACGCCTTTTGATATGGTCATAACGTTCGGTCGCCTTGTACAAAGAACACAAACTACCGTGGTTGCAGAAGATCAGTGTGAGATAAGAATGTCTCCGCAATTTTTTAAGGTACTTGTTACCCAGTTGCACAAAATTCTCAATACGTACGAGGCACAGTTTGGAGTGATTCCCCACCTCTGGTACGACATGCTGGCAATTAAGATCTGCGATCGAGAAAGCATTCGTAACTGAGCCGGAGCGGTCACCTTAAAGGCTTTTGCCAGCGCTTTTCGGCAGCCCTTTTCGCTATTTCCGCGCGCCGTGCTTGCGACAGGCTCTTAGCGCGCGCCGCGCCGCCCTTCCGCCCAAGCGCCTTCGCAGCCGGGTCTTTGTGATCCTGTGGACCATAGTCCTCCGGCTCCTCGCCCGTCGCGATGCGCATGACTTTGACGGCGTTACCGATGACGTCGGCGGGGCGGCGCTCGCCTTTAGGGCCTCGGGGCATATTCCGTTCCCTCAACGTCTAACCCAGGAGCTTTGAGTTTCTGGATAATCTCTCCAAACGGCATAGACACAACGATCTGGCGGCCGCTTCGCAAAACGAATGTCGTTTGGTCTTTCTCGGTTGAAATACTCGAAACGCGAATATCCTCATCGGTCCGATCGTCAGGGAAGTCCCGGATCGCCGGACAATTCTCGGTATCAATGAAATCTGGAATTTCGCCATCGCGATCATGCCTCTTTGTGCCAAGCATAGCACGGGACATCGGGGCGGCGCGAGCGCGCGTCAAACCCCTCAATTTTCAAACTGAGACAGTACCACTTTTGCGCGAGCATGGGGATGTCCCGGCGTCTGTTGAAATTCTCGAAGCGGTCGTTGCGCATTGAAATTTAGGCAGCCTCGGTGATTTGAGCAAGCGCCTCGTCGGAAGGCGGCTGCTGGCCTTGCGTTGCAAGAGCAGCGCGAAGAGCCGGCAGATGCTTGTATGCCTTCAATCGACGGAAGCCCTTGGTTGCTTCCTGCATGGCGGCGGCGGCCCATCGCAGGGCCATCGAGGGCGAGCGCCAGTATTTGACGTTGCGGCAGACCCGGCGCACCGTGCCCATGACATTCTCGATGATGTTGGTGCAGGCGAGCGAGCGGCGCAGTTCGCGAGGGAGGCCGAGCCTCGTGACGGTGAGCATCTCGTCGACCCCTTCCAGGATCGAAGCGGAAACGCCGTTCCAGTCCGGTTCGAGACGGCGCGCGAGATTGCGAATGAGCGTTTCGGCCTTTTCGGCGTCGTCCATTTCCCAGGCTTGCCGCAAGACGCGCCGCACCGAAGCATGCATCGATTTGGGCAACCGCTCCAGAATGTTGCGCGCCTTGTGAATCTGGCAACGCTGGATCGCCGCATCGCGTCCAAAGGTGCGGCGGATCGCCTTGGACAGCGCCTTCGAGCCATCGATGATGAACAGACGTCGCGCGGTTGGATCGAGTTCCACGCTCGACGAGATCGTCGATGAGCGCCTGCACCGTCGTCGCGTTTTCGGTCGCGCCCTCGATGAGGCCGAGCGGATGTTTGTCGCCGTTCGCGTCGACGCCAATCGCCGCGACGAGCAGCATATCCTCGTCCATGTGAATGCCGTCGATCTGGATCACCAGCAGATCGAGGTCGTCGAGCCTGGTTTCCATCCACGCCTTCATGCGCGCCGCCGACAACGCCACGAAGCGACGGGAGGTCGCCGACTTCGACAGCCCCGCTCCGTCGGGCGACGGAACGTCTCCCTCGGGCAACCGGACCGAACGCTTGAAACGCCGTGTCGAGACGTTGATCAGCATCTGGTTCATCGCCCATTTGCCGAGCAAGTCTTCGCTGACGGCGTTCTCCCAACTCGGCAGGACGCGCTCGGCCCCGTCGAGCCCGCGAACCCGTGGGCGCTCCATCTCGACCTTGCCACCGTGAAAGCCGATCTTGCCTTTGGTCCGCCCCCAGCGGTGCGCCTGGCGTCGCTCACCCCGCTCGTGGCGCTCGCCACAGACCGCTGTCGCATCCTGCTCCAGCATCTCGCTCAGCGTCTCAAGCCCGGCGGCAAGGCAAAAGCGTTCAAAGCTGGCCGACATGCTCGCCAGCGCCTCAGCCTTCAACGCGTGCGTGGGAATTGCGGTCGACGTGATATGCTTCTTCATGGCGTTGCTTTCCTTTCGTGGAATCAGCACCCCGAGCCTAAAGGCTCAAGGCGAGCAACGCCGCTCCTCCCTTTTCAACATTCCTCGGGACAACCCCCGCGAGCATTGTCAGGGCGACATGCTTCATGCCGAGGAGAACGCCCCGGACGTTGCTGGCGATGACGGCGTCGAACGTCGCCATGTCGATGTCGGCGACGGCGACCATTGGCAGGCCCGCGCCGGCGTTGTTGACCAGGCAGTCCACCCGGCCAAATCGGGCTATTGCGTGCGCGATCATGGCCTTGACGTCGTCTTCTTTGGCGACGTCGGTGCGGATGAAGCTGACCCCGAGCCGGCGTTCGAGCGCCGCGCCTTCGGCCTCGCGGCGGGCGGCGGCGACGACTTTTGCGCCCTCCTCGACAAAAACTTCCGCGATTCTTTCGCCGATCCCGCTGGTGGCGCCGGTAACGATGGCGATCTTTCCGTTCAAGCCGCCCATGTGCGCGTTCTCCCTTCCGAGGTCTGCGTGATTCATAGCGCGGCCCGCGGCCGCCGCAAACATGGCCCGCGTTTCTATGGCGGCGGATGCGAAGCTCAGGCGCCAGCTGGGCGAGAGCGCCTAGTAGGGGCGGCGGGATAACCACGAGCCAGGGCGAACCCAACGGGTCAGGCGGTTCCTTCTGTCGAATCCCGACAGAAGGCAGGATTTATCGATTTCAGGGAACTCGAAATCCTTTCAGGCGTTTTCGTCGTCGGGTGGGAAAGTCACCATCGAGTTCGAAGTTGGGGCCGTCCCATCGGTATGAGCGGGCCGGGCTGGAGCCGAAAGGCCTCCGGCAGCATGGGGTTCGAACTTTTTTCGCCCGGCGCTTCGTCGGACGCCGTTTTGCGGGACCGGGAACGAGGCCAACGCGGTCTTCGAATGATTGAGCCTCGACGGAGAATAAAGTGGCGATCGACGCCAAATCCAGCGGCCGGGAGCGCGCAATGGCGAGCCCGCAAATGGGACAGCGCGCTGCTCGATAATTTACCGACAGCGATTGTGATTTGTGGCGCGGACGGAGCCATTTTGCGCGGTAACCGCAAGGCCGCCGAGCTGTTCGGCAGGAAGCCCGATCCGGGGGAGCCCTTCGACCAGGCGGTCCGGCTCCTCGAGCAGGACGGAGGGCCGCTCGAGAAGACCTGCCGCCTCATGGCCGAGGCGCTGTGGACCGGCCGATCCCAGCGCGACGTCGAGCTTCTTCTGGATCAGCCTTCCGGCCGGCGCCTGCGCGTTCTGGCCAATGTCGACCCGATCACCGGCGAAAGCGGCGTCGTGACGGGGGCGATTGGCTGTTTCACCGATATCACCGCCTGCGCCAATAGCGATCAGCCTCGGGAGCGCGAGCCGGGCGACCAGACGTATCGGCGGTTGCTCGAACGGCTTCCATGCGCGGTTTACGCGACCGACGCCGAGGGCCCTGTCACCTTCGCCAACAGGGCTGCGGTCGACCTGTTGGGACGCGAGCCCGAGCTCGGCGCCGATCGCTGGTCCGTGGCCTGGCGTCTCTATCACCCTGACGGGAGCCCGATGCCGCACGACCAATGCCCGATGGCGGTGGCGCTGAGAGAAAAGAGGCCGGTTCGCGGCGTAGAGGCGATCGCCGAACGGCCGGACGGAACGCGCTTCGCCTTCACCGCTTATCCGACGCCGCTGTTCGACGACGATGGCGCGTTGGTCGGCGCGATCAACATGCTGGTCGAATCCGGCGACCGGCAGCGGGCCGAAGAATACGCCGATCGGCTGGCGAGCATCGTCGAATTTTCCGACGACGCAATCATCAGCAAGGACCTCAATGGCGTCGTCAACAGCTGGAACGCCGGGGCGCAGCGGCTGTTCGGCTATGCCGCCGAGGAGGCGATCGGAAAGCCGATCACCATGCTGATCCCGCCTGAGCGCCTCGACGAGGAGCCCGGCATCCTCGATCGCGTCCGGCGCGGCGAGCGCATCGATCACTACGAAACCGTGCGGATGCGAAAGGACGGAAGCCTGCTTGACATCTCGCTGACGGTGTCGCCGCTCAAGAGCTCGGACGGCAGAGTTGTCGGCGCGTCCAAGATCGCGCGCGACATCAGCGACCGGAAACGCGAGGAGGAGCGGCGAAAGCTGCTGCTCAACGAGCTCAATCACCGGGTTAAGAACGCGCTTGCGTCTGTGCAATCGATTTTCGCCCAGACCTTCCGCGGCGACGGGGGAGGTCGGCCGAAGGCGTTTGAGAAAAGGCTCATTGCGCTGGCGCGCGCCCACGATGTTCTCACGCGCGAAAGCTGGGAGGGCGCGTTTCTGCGCGAGCTCGCGGACGAGGCGATCGCGCCGCTCTGCATCGATCACGGCAAACGCGTCGATTTCCTCGGCCCAAACCTCCGTGTCAGGCCGAAAATCGCTCTATCGCTCTCCATGGCGTTTCACGAACTCTGCACCAACGCGGTCAAGTACGGGGCGTTGGCGGTTGAGCCGGGCCGGGTTGGCCTCGGATGGAGCGTATGGCGCTCGGCCGGAGAGAATTGGCTTCGCATTCACTGGGAGGAGAGCGGCGGACCCTCGGTCAGGCCGCCATCGCGGACCGGCTTCGGGACGCGGCTCCTCGAGCGGGCGGTCGCCCGCGAACTCGGGGCGCAGGTGCAGCTCCGGTTTCTTCCGCGTGGAGTGATTTGCGATATCGAGGCGCCGCTGGAATGACCATGATCGCCGATGGTTCGACGCCGCCTTCGACCGGCGCGCCGATGCGGAAACTTCGCGTTCTCATTGTCGAGGACGAAGGCACGGTCGGGATGCTGTTCGAGGACATGCTGACCGAACTCGGCTACGAGGTCGCCGCGCTGGCCGCCCGCCTCGCGGATGGACTGAGAAAAGCCGAAACCGGGGTGTTCGATTTCGCCATTCTCGACGTCAACCTCGACGGCCGGTCGAGTTTTCCGATCGCGGAAGTCTTGATGAAACGGGGAATCCCATTCCTGTTTGTCACCGGCTATGGCGCGAGAGGCCTCGACCCGATCTTTGCCGGCCATCCTGTCCTGGCCAAGCCCTTCCTGCAGACAGAACTGGCGGCGGCGCTGTCGAAATTGCTGAAGGCGGGCTAGGAGACGCAGGACCCCGGCGGGCAATCGACCGATCGATTTCGTGGTGATTCATCGGCCAAGCGGCCTTGCGTGAACGCGCCCGGGTCTATAACGCGGGGGAGCCTCGATAAGGCGAGAGGGCATTGGGCCGCGTCCCGATGACCCGGGAGGAGCACTTTTCCCACAGCTTGGAGTTCAATGATGAAGTTTGCCATAGCGCTTTGCGCGATGACGATGCTCGGCGCCGGCGCCGCGCAGGCCCAGGTCGATCTCAGCACCTACGCCGACGCCAACGGCAACCTCGACGTCCAGAAGCTGACCTGCGCGCAGCTGGCCGGCACCTGGCAGGAAGACGCCGACTTCATGACCGTCTGGTACAGCGGCTGGTACAACGGCCTGGCGAATTACAGCAAGATGAAGGTCGATCGCGCCAAGGAGCTCGAGCACCGCGTCATCGTCTATTGCAAGGCCCATCCCGAGGTGAAGGTGATCAAGGCGATGGACATCAACATCAAGCAGATGCGCAAGGAAGCCGGCATCAAGGTCGAAGACGAGAAGTAGCCGGCGCCCGCAAAACCACGCCGCGCAGAATGATCGACCCGGCGCGATTGTCGCGCCAACGACATTCGAATTCAGGATTTCTGGAAAAGAGGGAAGACATGGTCTCGTCAAACACATACCGCGTTGCGCGCTTCGCCGCGCTCGGCCTCTTCGCGGCCGGCACGCTGTTCGCCTCGGCCTCCCAGGCGCAGGTCGAACTGAAGACCTACGAGGACGCAAAAGGCTACATCAACGTGCGGGCGCTGACCTGCGCGCAGCTCGCCAACACCTTTCAGGAGGACGCCAACTTCCTCGGCACCTGGTACAGCGGCTGGTGGAATGGCCACATGAAGCGACATTCGATCAACATCAAGCGCACCAAGGACGGCATTCACGAAGTCATCGTCTATTGCAAGGCCAATCCGAATGCGAAGGTCGTCGACGCGGTCGACGCCTATGTGAAGAAGATGCAGGAGCAGGGCGCGAAGTGAATCCCGGCGCGTAGGCGCGCCGGGGGTATTAACGCGGCCCCCTCACTCGACCGGCGCGAGCCCGTCCGGGCCGACGACGGCGAGCACGCCGGTGTGGACGTCGAACAGGTAGCCCTGCAGCGCGAGCCGCCCGGCCGAGGCCGCCTCGGCGATCCAGGGGAAGGTCAGGAGGTTGGCGAGCGAGAGCCGCACCACTTCCGCCTCGATCCGGCCGAGCCGGCCCTCCTCCGCGTCGCCCGCCGCGGCCAGCGCCGGCTTGCCGATCTCGACCCACGAGGCGATGAAGTCGCGCGCCTGCGGCGGCGGCCCGTAGGCCATCGCCCGGACGCCGCCGCATTGTCCATGGCCGAGCACCACGAGCCGGGCGACTTTCAGCACCTTCACCCCGAATTCGAGCGCAGCGCTGGTCCCATGCGAGGCGCCGTCGGGCTCATAGCGCGGCACCAGCGCTGCGACGTTGCGCACGACGAAAAGCTCGCCTGGAACCGCGCCAAACACCGTCTGGGGGTCGACGCGCGAATCCGAGCAGGCGATCACCATCGTCTCCGGACTCTGCCCCCAATGCGCCAGCGCCTCGTAGCGCGCGCGCTCGGAAGGCCACGTCTCGGCGCGAAATTTCCGGTACCCTTCGATGAGCGGATCCATGACGCGATCCCGGTTCGAGGTATGCTGCGCTGCAATAAAGAAGCTGGACGCCAGCGGCAAGAGAGCTTTTGGCGGAACGGGCGGCGCGTCTTTGCCGCCGGATGGCGGCTGTGCAGGCCGTGGCCGGAAAGCTCATCGAGGGTTTTCGCCGGCGCGGGTCGAAAAATGGCCGCTTTGAAATCTCGTCGTCGAGGTCTAGCGTGGCGGCCTGCCACATTTCCGACGCAGACAGATCCCGCAGGCAGGAGTTTTTGATGGTTCTTCGCATTAGCGACATTGCGGCCGATTTCACCGCCCAGACGACGCATGGATCGACGTCCGACTTGACGAAGGTCTTGTAGGGAAGGCTTGCGCGCCGACAAGGACGCGTTCGGATCGATCCGGCGCATGCGCTGGTTCGGCCTCTGACGTTCGCGGCGCGAAAGGGAGAGGACGATGATCTTCCGCCAATTGTTTGATCCCGTTTCGAGCACCTATAGCTACCTGCTGGCCAGCCGCCGCGGGGGCGAGGCGCTCGTCATCGATCCGGTGCTCGACAAGGTCGAGCGCTACCTCAAGCTGATGGAGGAACTCGACGTCAGGCTCGTCAAGGCGGTCGACACGCATCTGCATGCCGACCACATCACCGGCCTCGGCGCGCTCCGCGACCGCACGCGCTGCGTGACCGTCATGGGCGAGCAGAGCAAGGTCGACGTCGTGTCGATGCGGGTCGGCGACGGCGATCGGCTGACGGTCGAGGGCCTCAGCCTCGAGGCGTTCTATACGCCCGGCCACACCGACGATTCCTATTGCTTCATGCTCGGCGACCGGGTCTTCACCGGCGACACCCTGCTCATCCGGGGCACCGGCCGCACCGACTTCCAGAACGGCGACTCGCGCGCCCAGTACGAGAGCCTGCAGCGTCTCCTGCGCCTGCCCGAGGAAACGCTGGTCTATCCAGCGCACGACTACAAAGGCGACACGGTCAGCACGATCGGCGAGGAAAAGCGCTTCAACCCGCGCCTCAAGGTGCGCGACGCCGAGGAATATATCGCGCTGATGGCGGCCCTTCACCTGCCCAATCCGAAGATGATGGATGTCGCCGTCCCGGCCAACATGCAGCAGGGCCTGCACCAGGAAGAAGTGGCGCGGCGCGGCTGGGCCTATTCGGCCGACGAGGCGAAGGGTCTCCTCGGCAGGCCGGACGTCGCGCTGATCGACCTGCGCGAAAAGGCCGAGCGTGAGCGGGCCGGGGCCATTCCGGGCTCGCTGCACGCCCCCTACGCCGACCTGCAGGACAATATCGGCGACGGCGGGCTGATCCACGAACTGGCGCTCTCCGGCAAGACGATCGTCTTCTACTGCGCCTTCGGCGAGCGCTCCGCCATGGCGGTGCAGGCCGCCCAGGACAAGGGACTTGCGTCGGCCCGGCATATCCAGGGCGGGATGGCGGCATGGCGCAAAGCCGCCGGCGCGACCCGCTGACGCGGCGATCGGCCGAGAGCGACCTTTCGCCGCCATTGTGGCACGACTCCTCCCCGGACGATTTTCTTTGCCGGTGACGCGGCCGGCGTTTATGCCGGACGAACCCGAGTTCGGCCGGAGGATTTGATGGACGATCAGGCTGTCGAGGCCGTGACGGAGCGCCGGTTCGACGCAGCCTTCCGGGACGAGTTCGCCGAACTCGTCGCCTGGCGGCGCGACGTGCGCCGATTCCGGCCCGCGGCCATCCCCGAGGCGACGCTCGACCGCCTTCTCCGCCTGACCGCCTTCGCTCCTTCGGTCGGCAACTGCCAGCCGACGCGGTTCGTCCGGGTCGACGACGAGCGCCGCCGCGAGGCGGTCCGCGCCAATTTCGAGGCGGCCAATTGCGAGGCGCTCGGCGCCTATTGCGGCGAGCGGGCGAAACTCTACGCGACCTTGAAACTGGCGGGCCTGCGCGAGGCGCCGATCCATCTGGCGGTGTTCTGCGACGAGGCGACCGGGCAGGGTTTTGGCCTTGGCGCGCGCACGATGCCCGAGACGCGGCGCTATTCGGTCGTTTGCGCGCTGCACACTTTCTGGCTCGCCGCCAGGGCCTACGGGCTCGGCGTCGGCTGGGTGTCGATCCTCGATCCCGCCCGGCTCGCCGAGTCGCTCGAGGTCCCGCCCGAGTGGTCGCTGGTCGGCTATCTCTGCGTCGGCTGGCCGCAGGAGGAGAATCTGACGCCGGAACTCGAGCGCGCCGGCTGGCAAGCGCGCGCCGCGCATCCGGTCTTGCGCCGATAGCGGATTCGCAGGCGTCGCGCTGGACGTCACCCGCTCCGCGGCGGATGAAGATCGTCCAGCCACTGCACCGGCTCCGGGTTCAGCTCGACGTTCGGCAAATCGAGATTGACGACCACGGGCTCCTGGCCGCTGCGCACCACGACGCATGACAGCGGCAGGTCGTCGTTCGCATTGATTTCCTGGTGCGGCACATAGGGCGGCACGTAGATGAAATCGCCGGGGCCGGCCTCCGCCACGAATTCGAGGCGCTCGCCCCACCTCATTCGAGCACGTCCGCTGACGACGTAAATGACGCTCTCCACCGGCCCGTGATGATGCGCGCCGGTCTTCGCCATCGGGTGGATCAAAACTGTCCCCGCCCACAGTTTCTCCGCGCCGGCCCGGGCGTAGTCGATCGCTGCGGCGCGGTTCATGCCCGGCGTCTGCGCCGTGTTGCCGTCGAGTTCGTCGGCGTGAACCACCCGGACGCCGTCGAGGCGCCATCGGGCTTCGGTCGCATCTTGCATCGTCGCTCTCCCAGACAATCGCGCGAGCGTTGCGGGCTCAAGCGCACTCTAGCCGGAGAGAGGGCCAGCGAACAGTCTTCCCGGGCGCGCGACTGATGGGGGCGGCTGGCGTTCCCGCCCGCCGGCAGGTATTTTGCCGGCGATGAGCGACGTCACGACCATCGCAACGACGCCCACTCGCTTGACCGCCCGGGCGCTGATCGTCGGCGACCGCATCGATACGGCCGGGCTCGAGCGGTCGGACATGATTTCGCTTCTGCCGCTGGCCTTCCGCGTCGGCGAAACAGGCATGGTCGCGCTGTTCCGCTTCGGCGTCGCGGTGATGGTTGGACTCTCGCCGCTCGAGGAAGAGGACACGCTCGCCAAGCTCAAGTCGCGGGTCTTCGGCGAGCGGGCGAAGGGCGATGACGAGCACGCCGTGCTCGAGATCGCGCCGGAAAGCGACGAGCAGAAGTCGTCGGGCGGCCCGATCCAGATCAAGAACCTGTCGCCGCAGCGCTTTCTCGTCGTCGCCGACGCCCTCGCCAAGACGGTGGCGCTCGGCCGCGACGAGAGCGAGGTCAACAAGGTGTTCGATGTGATCGAGCCCTTCGCGGCCCAGCTGGCGGCCAGCGGCAAGACGCCGTTCCGGCGGCGCGCGATGCTCAGGCTGATCGGCCAGACGCTGCTCGTCCAGCACCGGGTGTCGGGGCGAGTTGCGGTCGAGGAGAAGCCGGATGTTTTATGGGACCGGCCCGACCTCGAGCGCCTCTACGCCCGTCTCGAGGACGAGTACGAGCTCAAGGAGCGGGCCGGCGTGCTCAAGCGCAAGCTCGACGTGATCGTCGAGACCGCCCACGCGCTGACCGACATCATCGACGCCGACCGGGCGACGCGGCTCGAATGGGCGATCGTCCTTCTGATCGTGCTCGAACTCGGCGCCGCGATCGTCCAGATCGCGCTGGCGCTGAAGGGGCGGTGATGCGACGACGTGTGGATAGCTGCGTTTCCGGGTTGACCGCCGGGCGCCGCGATGGCTGCCTGTCTCAAAATGGAGAGGCGGCATGGCGATCCAGGACGAGCTTCGCGAACGGCTGAGGAAGGTCGAGGCCTTGTTCTTCGGCGCGGCGACCGCCGGCGAACGCGGCGCGGCGGGCGCCGCCGCCGAACGGCTGAGGGCGAAGCTCGACGAGGCTGCGCGCCGCGATCCGCCCATCAACATCAGATTCACCATGCCGGACCAATGGTCCGTGCGACTGTTCGTGGCGCTGTGCCGGCGCTATGGGTACCGCCCTTTCCGCTACCCGCGCCAGCGCAGCACGACGGTCATGGTCACGGCGCCGCAACGGCTGTTCGAGGCCGTCGTCTGGCGGGAGTTCAACGAGCTGCATGCGGACCTGTCGACTTTTCTCGAGCAGACGACGGAGCGGTTGATCCGCGAAACGATCCACGACGACATCGGCGACGCCGAGACGGCCCCCGAGCCGCTGGCGCTGGGCTGAAGGCCGCTCGACGCGAGGTCTATCGGCCAGCCCCCGATGGCATGTTCCTTTCCCTGCGGCCGGAGGGAGCAACATCTTGGACGCTGGAGCATATTGCGATACCATCCCTCCAGATCGGCGCAGATGTGGTCCGCCGATTTCCTGTGTTGCAGCATCGGAGACACGAACATAAGCGGATGGCGACGCCGGAATCACGCGGCGCGGAGAAAACGTCTCCAAGGCAGGCGGCGGGGCCGATGAGCCGAGCCCTTTTTATTCACGGAACCCGCGATGTTCGGGTGGCGCCGTTCAATCTAAGGGAAGGGCGCGAGGGCGAGGTCCTGCTCGAGGTCGCCTCGGTGGGCGTCTGCGGCAGCGACCTTCACTACTACAAGGACGGCGGCATCGGCTCG
Source organism: uncultured Alphaproteobacteria bacterium (assembly GCA_963835885.1). Taxonomy (GTDB): domain Bacteria; phylum Pseudomonadota; class Alphaproteobacteria; order Rhizobiales; family Beijerinckiaceae; genus Roseiarcus. The sequence continues at coordinate 48,455 of CAWIHF010000030.1, read as the reverse complement.
GCCGTCATCCAGTCGCCGTTCGTGCCTGGCCACGAGTTCGGCGGCCGCCTCTGCGACGACGTCGAGGATCGAGGCTTGCGGCGCGGCCAGCTTGTCGCTGTCGATCCGGCCAAGTCCTGCGGGCATTGCGAGTGGTGTCGTGCGGGCCATCCAAACCTCTGCCCGCATGTTCAGTTCACCGGCGCGCCGCCCTTCGACGGCGCCATGACCGAACGCATCTGGGCGGCGAAATCCCAGCTTGTCGGGCTGCCGGAATCGTTCGACGCGCTGGACGCCGCGATGCTTGAGCCGCTTGGCGTGGCGATCCATGCCGTCGGCCTCGCCAAGCCGCGCCTGCTCGAGCGCGTCGGCGTTCTCGGTTGCGGGCCGATCGGCCTCCTCATCATGCAGGTCTTGAAGGCGGCGGGCGCCGGGGAGATCCTCGCCTGCGACCCACTGCCGCACCGCCGCGCGATGGCCGAAAAGCTCGGCGCAGACCGGGTGGCCGACAGGGTCGCGAACCTCGTCGAATGGTCCGAGGGCGGCTGCCCGCTCGTCCTCGAGGCGACCAATTCGCCCTTCGGATTTCGTGACGCCGTGCGCGCGGCTCGCATTGGCGGGCGCATCGTTCTCGTCGGCATTCCCGACGGCGACACATACACCCTGCCAGCCGCCGACGCGCGTCGCCGCGGTCTAAACATCAAGTTCGCGCGGAGGATGGGAGACGTCTATCCGCTCGCCATCCAACTCCTCGCAGAGGGTAAAGTTGACGTGCGTTCGATCGTCACCCACCGCGTCGGGCTGGAGGAAGCGCCGGGCGTGTTTGCGGCTCTCGCCGCCGACGTCCCCGGCTATGGCAAGGCCCTCATCGATCTTACGCCGTCCTGAACCGACGGAGGAGCCGCGCTCGATCTCAGCCAAGGCCTGCTCGCCGCCGAGCGTGACGCCCTTTGCGCAGCGGCGTCACCCTGTTGCTGAGGTTAGCAACAGGTCGGAACTTCCGTTTCGGCCAACAGAAGTCGCTCGGGAAGGCCCGCTGTCGGCCCCTTGGCGATCTCTCCAGCCGCGGACTTTACGCGGCCGATCAGGGCCGTTAGCACATCCCGCCATGCCGAAACACATCTTCGTGCTGACCGGCGCCGGCGTCTCGGCCGAGAGCGGCCTCGGCACGTTCCGCGACAAGACGGGCGACGGAATCTGGGCGCGATTCGATCCGATGCGGCTCGCGACGCCCGAGGCTTTCGCGCGCGATCCGCAGACCGTGCTCGCCTTCTATGACGCGCGACGGCGCAATCTGAGGAGCGCCGCGCCGAATGCGGCGCATCTGGCGCTGGCGCAGCTCGGGCGCGGGCTTGCCGAACAGGGAGGCCGTCTGACGCTCGTCACCCAGAACATCGACGATCTGCACGAACGGGCGGGCTCGACGGACGTCATCCATATGCACGGCGAATTGCTCAAGGCCCGCTGCCAGGAGTGCGGCTCCATACGCCTCTGGCCGGATGATCTGACCCCTTCGCACGCCTGTCCGGGCTGCGGCGGGGCCGGGTCGTTGCGCCCGCACGTCGTCTGGTTCGGCGAGATGCCGCTCCGCATGGACGACATCGACAACGCATTGCGCCGCGCCGATCTTTTCGTCGCGATCGGCACGTCTGGCGCGGTCTATCCGGCGGCGGGCTTCGTCGCCGATGCGCGCGCCTTCGGCGTGCCGACCTGCGAGATCAACCTCGAGGCGGCCGACAACGCCGATTGCTTCGATGAGGCGCGCTATGGCCCGGCGAGCGAGACGGTGCCGGCATGGGTTGAGGAATTCCTTGGAACGTGATCGAAATAGCGAGGGGGTGTGCGTTCCGCGACCCCGACCGTGACCCAGAGCCTTCGTCCGGCGGCGCGGAAAACGCAGGTTGGACCTAGCCGGATCGAACTCGTTGGCGATCGACCCCTCCATTCGCTTCAGCTTCATTTCGGCCAACGGCGTCACGCTGCACTGCGCCGAGGCGGGCCCGGACGACGGGCCGCTCGTCGTGCTCCTGCACGGCTTTCCGGAATTCTGGTTCGCCTGGCGCGAATATTTCCGACCGCTGGCGCAGCAGGGCTTTCGCGTCGTCGCGCCGGACCAGCGCGGCTACAACCTGAGCAGCAAGCCGGAAAGCCCGGATGACTATCGGCTCGACGACCTGGCGTCCGACATCTTCGCCATAGCCGATGTGCTGGGGCGTGACCGGTTCCACGTCGTCGGGCACGACTGGGGCGCGGCGGTCGCCTGGACGATGGCGAGCCTCCAACCGCGGCGGCTCCTCAGCGCCGCGATGCTGCAGGCGCCGCATCCGGCGATCTGGCTTCATGCCATGCGCAACAATCCGGACCAGCGGCTGAGGAGCCGTTATGTGCAGATTCTGCGGCTGCCATGGCTATCGGAAATGACGCTGAAAATCGGCAACTACTCGGCGCTGGCCCGGGCGTTCAGGACGTCGACCCGCCGCGACGCCTTCACGCCGGAAATCCTCGAAACTTATCGTGACGCCTGGCGCCAGCCCGGCGCGATCACCGGCATGCTGAACTGGTATCGCGCGCTCTACGTCGCCGAGCCGCCGACACCCGCCCCCGGCAGCCTGATCCCGCCGACGCTCGTGCTCTGGGGCGACAAAGACGAGTTCGCCGTCGCCCACCTTGCCGACGACAGCGCGGCTTTATGCAAGAACGCCCGGGTCCGGCATCTGCCGCAGGCGACCCACTGGATCATTCACGACGCGCCGGACCTCGTCCGGGACGCGCTGCTCGACCACCTCTGAGCGGCCGCTGTCTACTGAGCCGGCTGGGCCGCCGGGACGGTCCACGCGCCGCTGAGGATTTCGGAACGGGGGCGGTACAGGCGGACCATGTAGCTCCAGTCCGGCGGTGTCGGCAGGCAGTTGGCAATCTTGCCGTCGCAGCCGCCGAACTGGATGACGGCGGAGCCGTCCGGTCCGGTCTTCGCCGTGATGCTGTTGACCGTGTAGGCCTTTTGCGGATTGGGCGCGAAACGGCCGTCGGAATCGTAGACGCTGATCGACCAGAAGCCGTCGACCGGGACGTCCTTCAGGGTCAGCCTGTAGACGGTCTTGCCGTCGTTGCGGTCGGGCGCGACGTTCAGATAGACGGCGTCCTTTTCGGGAATTCCGCCCCAGGCGGCGCCCGAGCCGATCAGGCGGCGCACCGGGTCGACTTCGCCCCGCGGGCCGAACATGCCCTTGGCGTCGGGCAGCGTCTGGGCGAGCACGAGCAGCGCCGTGCGCACGTCGACCTGGGTCGAAGCGTCCCAGTTCGTCGGGCGAAAGACGCCGGGGCCGCCCGGTTGCTCGACCTTGATCGCGTCCTGGAGGGCGTTGGCGGCCGCGACGTCCTTCGGATCGCCGGCGTCGACAAAAATGCGCACGGCGGCGAGAACGTAGCGCGTGCCGATCTTTTCCTTGGTCAGCGTATAGCGGCCCGGGCCGTAAACGACCTCGGGCGTGTAGGCGTCCTCGTCCACGACCTGCATCGACATGAAGCGCCGGCCGGCGTCGGGAAGCGTGATCGTCACCGGTCCGGCGTCGAGATCGAAGACGGCGCCGGAATAGAGCGTGTCGCGGTTCACCCGGATAACCGTTTGCCGGTCGAGCGACGTCGGTTCGCGGCGATGGACGAATTTTCCGAGGCCCCCGTCCTTGACGGCGCTGGCGAAATAGAGGTCGGACTCGGCGCGGGGAAAATTGTCGGGCGTGACGGTGACGGCCGGTTCCGCAGGGCGCGCGGACGCCGCTCCCGCCAGGAGCGCCGCTGCGGCGAGCAGCAGAGCAAACTTCATCTCGCCTCCTGACGCAAATCGCGGCGGGGTCGCAAAATCCCGAATCTCTCGGGGACGGCCCGGACGCCGCTAGCGGCGAATTCTGTCGGTTTGACGATGATCCGGCAACAGGGCGGCCGCCCGGCGGCTCAAGCGGCGCGCAGCGGCCGGTCCGCCGTCACGGCCTCGGCGATCCGCGCGGCCTCGATCCCGATCTGGCGCAACTGGCCGGTCGGCGCCAAAATGGCGACGCAGAAGAAAAGTCCGGGGGCGCCGGTCGGCGCGCCGCTGACCAGAGGGTAGCCGGCGGCGTTCAGAACGCCTTCGGCGTCGGGCAGCAGCGCGCGCAAGTCGGGCCGGAAGCCGGTCGCAAGAATGACGGCATCGAAAAACTCCGGCGGCGATTTTGAGAACACGACGGCGTTCGATGCGAAGCGCGCGATGTCGCCGCGCACCTTGATCCGGCCGGCGCGGATCATCGCGACCGTGCCGACGTCGAGAACGGGGACGCGCCCGTCCTCCTCGATCATCCGGAGGGCGCCCTTCGCGGCAGGGGTCATCCCGAGCTTCTCGATCGAGCCGACGGCGAGGCGGATCAGCGGCGCATTGAGCGCGTCGGCGACCCGCGCGGGCAGCCGGCTCTCGGCGATCGCCCAGGTGACGATCGGCAGGCCGAGCAGGTCGCGCGGCAAAATTCCGACCGGCCCACGCACCGAGAGCGTGACGTCGACGCCGGCTTCGGCCAGATCGAGCGCGATTTCGGCGCCCGAATTGCCGAAGCCGACGACGAGCACGCGCTTGTCGGCATAGGGCGCGGGATTGCGATAGCGGCTCGAATGCAGGATCGGGCCGCCGAACGCCTCCATGCCGGCCCATGTCGGCGCATGGGGATAGTCGGCCCAGCCGGTCGCGACCACGACGATCGGGGCGCTTCGCGTGTGGTCGCCCGCCTCGGCGCGCCACACCGCGCCATCGCGCCGAAGCGCATGGACCTCGGCGTCGAACACGGGCTTTAGGTCGAACCTGTCCCTGTAGCTCTCGAGATAGCTGACGAAATGCGCCCGCGACGGATAGCGGCCGCAGGACGAGGGAATTGGCAGTCCCGGCAGGCTGGAATGGCCGCGGTCTGTGTGTAGGTGCAGCCGATCGTAGTGTCGCCGCCAGACCGAGCCGACGGCCTCCGACTTTTCGAGAATGACCGGCGCGAGACCGCGGCGGCTGAGGCACGCCGCAGCGGCGAGGCCGGCCGGACCCGCGCCGATCACGATCGCATCGCAGGACTTTGGCAAGCTTGTCCTCCCGCCGAACGCTGTGCGCAGAATTTGCCGCGTCAACTCGATCGGCGTCAACGATATCCCGCCGTCCTGCCGCTCTTGAATAGCCGGCGCCGGCGCCTCAACATGGCCGCCCTGGCGATCAATTCGGCGAGCGACAAGCGTGCAAAGAGACAAAGCCGTCCTGAACGTTCGCCACGTGACGACCTACAGCTATGCTCGGCCGGTCGAGTTCGGCGAGCACCGCATGATGATGCGGCCGCGCGACGGCCACGACCAGCGCCTCGTCTCTTCGGAGCTCCTGATCGAGCCGCGGCCGGCGCGCCTGCGCTGGCTTTACGACGCTTTCGACAATTGCGTGGCGCTCGCCTCCTTCTCCTCCGCCTCGACTTCGCTCCGGATCGAGAACCGCTTCACGGTCGAACGCACGGCGGACAATTCGCCCGGCGGCGAGATCGATCCGCGTGCGCGCCTTTTTCCGTTCTCCTATCCGCCGGAAGAGCTTCCGGACATCTCCCGCTCGATCGAGCGTCTTTACGACGACCCGGGCGGCGATCTCGACCGTTGGGCGCATCAGTTCGCCATCCCTGGCGGAACAACCCAGACGAGCCACCTCCTGATGACGCTGACCTACGCGATCAAGGAGGGTTTTTCCTACGAGCGGCGAGAGGAGCCCGGCGTGCAGCCGCCGAGGGTGACGCTTGATCGCCGCCGCGGCAGCTGCCGCGACTTCGCGGTCCTGATGATGGAGGCCGTACGCGCCCTCGGGATCGCCGCCCGGTTCGTGTCCGGCTACGTCTATGTCGCGCGCGGCGAGGACCAGCCGGTGCGGCTCGGCGGCGGATCGACACACGCCTGGTGCCAGGTGTATCTACCGGGCGCCGGGTGGATCGAATTCGACCCGACCAACGGCCTGATCGGCGGCAAGGACCTCATCCGCGTCGCGGTCGCGCGCGATCCGGCCCATGCCGCGCCGCTCACCGGAACGTACTTCGGCAGTCTGGAAGACGAAATGGGCATGGAAGTCTCGGTCGACGTGACGCAACCAAAGTGAGCCGAAAGCGTTCCCGCTCGGCGATGCACCAGTTCGACGAGGACACTCCGCATGATTATCCGAGCGGGATACAAAATATCCTTTCAGTGCCAGGCGCCGACGCCGATGCTTTTGCAGCTCAGCGTTCATCCGTCGCGGGAGCCCGATCTCTTGTCGCCGGACGTCGTCCGGGCGACGCCGAACCTCGCGATGGAGACCTACGACGACCTGTTCGGCAACCGGGTCACCCGGGTTGACGTTCCGCCGGGCGTGGTGACTTTCAGCAATGACTTCACCATCCGCGACAGCGGCCTTCCCGAGGAAACGCCGCAGGACGCTCCACTCACTCCGATCAATGCGCTGCCCAGCGAGGTTCTTCTCTTCCTGGTCGCCAGCCGCTACTGCGACAGCGACAATCTCGCCGATTTCGCCTGGTCGCAATTCCACGGAATCGGCGGCGGGGCGCGGCTCGTGCAGACGATCTGCGATTTCGTCCACGACCGGATTCGTTTCGACTACGCGCTGGCGAATCCAAAGCGCGTCGCATCGGACGGATTGCGCGAGGGCGTCGGCGTTTGCCGGGATTTCGCCCATCTCGCAGTGGCGCTCTGCCGGGCGATGAACGTGCCGGCGCGCTACTGCACCGGCTATCTGGGCGACATCGGCGTTCCGCCCGATCCGGCGCCGATGGACTTTTCCGCTTGGTTCGAAGTCTTTCTCAACGGGCGCTGGTATTCATTCGACGCCCGACACAACACGCCCCGGATCGGGCGGATCGTCATGGGAAGAGGACGCGATGCAGCCGACGTGGCGCTTTCCACCGCATTCGGGCAGGCGCCCCTGCAGCATTTCGAGGTGACGACCTACGAAGAGGCGGTGGCGGCTTAGCGCGGTCTCGATGACACCGCCAGAGGCGAAGCGAATGAAAAGCGCGCTAGTGAACTGGATCGCGTCGGGAGAAACACCAACCGTCGCCATGCAACCAGCATGTCTCGTCTTCAGCATGGCGGCCCGTCCGGATTGACTTGACCTCCGTTACAGGACCTCGTTGCATTGCGTCTTTTAGGCGAATGCCGACTTCGGCGTCGCGCGCTCCGCGGTATTCGTAGATGGCTACACCGGACATCCGGCGGATTGAAAAATCGTCCGGTCCGACGCGCGTCGCAAGCAGCATCGCCCCGGACCAGTCTGCCCCGGTGATCGGAAAGAGAAGGCGGCCGCCGGGCCGAAGCGCATCGAGCCGAGAGGGTAAGGGGTGTGTTGCGCCCGCGCTCGCTACGATCACATTCGCCGGCGGCAGCGCCCTTCGACCCGTCCTCATGTCGGACCTCGACTTGAGCCCAAGCGGCGAGGGGCCGACTTGGCGCGCTCGATGTTTCCTGAGTGGATGTCGAGGCCGACGACCTTTCCGCCGGACCCGACAAGCTCCGCCAATATGGCGGTGTAATAGCCCGTCCCACAACCCAGATGCACGACGGTTTCGCCTTTGGCGACTGGCGTGCGGTCGAGGAGGTACGCCCAGAAGGATGGCTGACCGTTGTTTAGGTTGAGTGTTTCATCGAGCGCAATGAGCACGTCGTGATAGACATGCCTAGGATCCGGATCGGCGGTCGTCCAGTACGCGTGAGGCTCCCAAAGCGTCTTGATCCGCCACGGGCCTTCTCCGACGAAGCGCTCGCGCGGGACGGCGGCGAAGGCGGCGTGCAGCTCTGCCGAGCGCATGTGAGTTGTGAAGCGCAGTTCTTCCGCATAGGCGCGGCGCGCGTCCAACACGGATTCGGTCATTTCGCATCCTCTTGGAACGGGAGCGCCAATCGTCTCACATGTCCGACGTTCGGGCCGCAGATTTCCGCGAAGCCACGAGGCTTCATTCCCTTCCTTCGCCTGGCCGGGTGCAAGGCCGTCTCGAGAATGTTCTCCGCCGCGCCGAGGACCAGCGAGGACGATCCACGATCAGCTGCACTAAGGCGACGGCCAGAAACAGGTGAATCGGGTTTGGGATTTTTTACCTGCACCGGCTGTTTGGGGGATTCCTGTCTTCGAGATCGGCGTCTATATCGTGGCGATGATAGATGAATCGCCGCTGCGTATCCGATTTGAAGCGCTTCGTTCCTCGCTTGACGAGCGAGGCCGACGGTTGAGCGCCGCCGCCGAGGCGAAGGCGGCCGGCTACGGCGGGATCGCGGCGGCCGCGCGTGCGACGAAGGTCGCCCGAAGCACGATCGGACGCGGTCTGAAGGACCTGCGGGACCCCGGCTCTCTGACCGGGAAGGTGCGTCGCAAGGGCGGGGGGAGCCCTCGGTTGACGTCGAGGGACCCGACGCTTCTGGAGGACTTGCAACGATTGCTCGAGCCCGCGACGATGGGCGATCCGATGCGGCCGTTGCGATGGGTCTCCAAGAGCCACGACAAGCTGGCGAGGGCGCTTCGGGCGATGGGTCACAAGGTGAGCTCCTCGACCATTCCCAAACTCTTGGAGGAACTGAAATATTGCCGCCACTGCAACCGCAAGACCAAGGAAGGCGGCAAACATCCCGATCGCGACGCTCAGTTCGAATATATCAACGCCAAGGCCGAGGCGTTTCAGGCGGCCGATCAGCCGGTGATATCGATCGATGCGAAGAAGAAGGAATTGCTCGGCGAATTCAAGAACGGCGGCAGCGACTATGGGCCGCAAGGCCAGCCGATCGAGGTCAACACCCACGATTTCGAGGACAAGGAACTGGGCAAGTTCATCCCCTACGGAATCTACGACACCGGCGCCAATCTCGGCTACGTCAGCCTCGGAATCGACCATGATACCGGGCAATTCGCCGTAAACGGCGTTCGCCTCTGGCTCGATCGGATGGGCCGGGAGCGTTATCCCTCGATGACGCGTCTCATGATCACCGCCGATGGCGGAGGCTCCAACGGCTCGCGCCTACGGCTATGGAAGGTGGCGCTGCAACAACTCGCCGACGAGACCGGCCTGATCATCCAGGTCTGCCATTATCCGCCGGGGACCTCGAAGTGGAACAAGATCGAGCACCGCATGTTCTGCCACATCACGCAGAACTGGCGCGCCATGCCTCTCGTCAGCCTCCTCGTGGCCATCGAACTGATCGCAAACACCACGACGAAAACCGGTCTCAAAATCCGCTGCGAACTTGATCCCAACCCCTATCCCAAGGGCATCAAGATCTCCGACGAGCAAATGGCGACACTCAACATAAAACGCGATTCCTTTCATCCAGAATGGAACTACAGCATCTCGCCCAGACGTCCGAACGTGGAGCAATAATTCTTGGGCGTCGCCTAAGCTGACGCCCTCCTTTGCCAAACTACGCTCTGTTCAGCCGCCGCAGGCAGCGCGGTCGCCGCTCAGCCTTGCCAGAATTTGTTTGCTACCGTTAACTTCCTCGTTTTATATGCTCGGTACGGTACGGGGGCCGAACAATGCGCTTTTCTGCAAAGCGACCAGAGGTCATTGTTGATTTGCGGCGATCGATTCCGTTGTCGCGCGCCGCTATCCGAGTGCACGAAAACGACTTCAGAAATTCGAGAGAGATGGCAAGGCGATGTTCGCTTCGGCCGTTTAACGGCATGCGCGTCGAATTCGCCGGCGCCATCGAGGCGGCGCTCATCGAGACGGCGCCCATCGCGGCAGGGTGACGCAGATGGAGGCGGAAGACGACGTGACGAGCGCGGTCTACGCCGAGCAAGTCCGCAGCCTGTTCAGGCAGATACCGATCGCGCTCGCCGTCAACTTCGTCAATGCGGCTTTGGTTGCGATCGTGCTCACGCCGCTGGCGACCCGACCCTATCCGCTACCCTGGTTCGGATCGGTGATGCTGGTGACGATAGGCCGTGGGATTCTCTGGCTGCACTATCGCCGCGCCCCCGTTCAGGCCGAAAACACTCGCCGTTGGTCACGGCTGGCGACCTGCGGTTCGCTGCTCGGCGGCCTGTGCTGGGGGATCGGCGGCGTCATCCTGTTTCCGGTCCTCCCGGCGCTCGCTCAGCTCTTTCTCATCATCGTGATGGGCGGCATGTGCGCCGGCGCCATGGCGATCAGCGCATCGCATCTGCCGTCTCTCCTCGCCTTCCTCCTGGCGACCGGCCTGCCAATGGCGTTGCGCTTTCTCGCGCAAGGCTCGACCAGAGACAGCGGGCTCGCAGCGATGATCGTTGTGTTCGTGGCGGCGCTGTCGCTGGCGGGAAGGCACTTCAGCCAAATGTTCGCAGAGGCGCTGCGGCTGCGCTTCGAACTGAATGAGGCCAATCTTCGCCTCGCCGAAGCCAATCTCCGGTTGCAAGCCGAAATGGCCGAACATCGGGCGACCGAGGCGGCTTTGCACCAGGCGCAAAAGCTCGAAGCGATGGGCCACCTGATTGGTGGCGTCGCCCACGATTTCAACAACCTGCTGACCGTGGTGGTAAGCAACGCGACGCTGCTACGCGACCGTGCTGCGGACGAGCCGACGCGAAGGCGATCGGCGGCCATTCTGAGCGTTGCCGAGCGCGGAGAGCGTCTGATCCGGCAGCTGCTCGCCTTTTCTCGGCGCCGGATGCTGCGGCCGGAAGCCGTCGCACTGCAAGGACGGACCTCAGAGATCGCCGATCTGCTCGCCCGCTCGCTGCGCGAGGACATCGCGGTGACGATCGATCTGCCCGAAGATCTTTGGCCGGTGACGGTCGATCCTGGGGAATTCGAACTGGCCTTGCTCAATATCGCGGTCAACGCCCGGGACGCCATGCCGAACGGCGGCACATTCCGGGTCGTCGCGCGCCATATCCGCTGCCGAGGCGAGATGGCCAAAGGCGGTCTCGTCGGCGAGTTTGTCGCGATCACTCTGACGGACACCGGGACAGGCATGCCGGCCGAGGTGATGGCGCGGGCCTTCGAGCCCTATTTCACCACCAAGCCCGCGGGTCTCGGGTCGGGGCTCGGCCTTTCCCGGGTCTACGGCTTTGCCAGCCAGAGCGGGGGCGGCGCGGTGCTTGCCAGTGCGCCGGGCGAGGGGACCGCGATCACGCTATATCTGCCGCGCTCCGATGCTTGCCCGGCGATGGCCGGTGAGATTGCGGCGCAACCGGCGTCCGCCCCCGGCTCGGCCCGCATCCTGCTGGTGGAGGATGACCGGAGGGTCGCCGATGCGACGCAAGACCTGCTGCACAACATGGGCTTCGACACGCGCTGGGCCGGCGACGGCATCGAGGCGCTGGCCTTCGTCGAGAGCGATCCGAAGCTGGCGCTCGTCCTGTCGGACGTCGTCATGCCCGGCGGTGTGAGCGGCTTGGATCTCGCCCGCACGCTGCGCGATCGGCGCCCGGAGCTGCCGGTCATCCTCGCGACCGGCTATAGTCGCCACGCGTCTGAGGTGGTGGCCGAGGGCTTCGCGCTGATCGAGAAACCCTATCGTCGCGAAGTTCTGGCCGCCTCGCTCCGATCGGCGGTCGAAGGACGCGGCCCGTCAGCTTGAGCCGCAGCCAGCCCGTCACGGCCGGATCCGTGGCGATGCGCCGTGCCGTCCGCAAGCTTTTCCGCTACCATACCGCCATGACGACGAAGGTCAGACGGCGGCTGACGACGCTCCTATGCGCGGATGTTGAGGGATATGCTCGCCTGATGGAGGCCGACGAAGCGGGCACGCTGGCGACGCTACGCCGTTACCGCGCCGCCATGGCGACGCTGATCGAGCGCCACGATGGGCGCATCGTCAACACCCGGGGCGACGCCGTCATCGCCGAGTTTGCCAGCGTCGTGGAGGCCGTGCAATGCGCGGTCGAGACGCAGCAGGAGCTCTCCGGCTACAACGGTGGGCTGCCCGAACCGCGACGGATGAGATTCCGCATCGGGATCCATCTGGGCGATGTGATGGTGGAGGGCGATGATGTCTATGGCGACGGCGTTAATATCGCCGCGCGACTGCAGGAATTGGCCGAACCGGGGGGAATCCTGATATCCGGCCCGGTTTATGAACAGGTGCACAACAAGCTATCCATCGGGTTCGACTGCCTCGGCCAACAGCGCTTGAAGAACGTCTCCAACCCGGTAACGGGCTATCGCGTCCTTCAAGGCGGGACGGTGGTGCGACCATTCGCATCGCGGCCCGATGCGAGGAGGGAGGCCGCTATACCTCCCGCCCATAGTGCACAGGCCGGCGTCTCTCGCGCTTGGGGATGGTACGTACGGCTGCCTCGTCTAACCGCCGCGATGATCGCCCTCGCAGTCTTCTTGTTTGTGATCAACGTGTTTAGCGGCCTCGACAACATCTGCTTTCAATGGCCCGCCGCGCCGCTGCTGTTGATCGGTATTCTGTGGGCCGTGATCCAGCGCAAACCGTCGTAGAAAGAGGGAGATTTGCACAAAAATGGAGGAGGCCCCGTCACGAAGGAGGGGGCCCCTCCTTTTCGAGGCCAGTGGCGCGATGCGGAAGGCTCGCGATTGTCAGCCGAACTTCTGCACCTACTTCACCGCTCAATTTTGAGCAGTTTTCAATCGCGCTTGCCGAATCCGCGCCTGGATCCCGGTCGGGCAAAAATGAGTCGTCGCAGAGAACCGCATTCATCATGCAGCTCTCGCCCCACGCTGCGCTCGCCGTCGGACCCCCATAAAGATCCCGGCTCATGTTGCCGCAGGCGGAACAAACCCAAATCGCTCCAGCCGGCGCAAACCGATCAACCCATCCTGTCGCCACGTCTCATCTCCGCAACCATCCTTCGCCGAGGTGTTAGACAGAAGCCCAGAAAACGAGCGTCTCCGGATCAGGAGCTCATTCGCCACGATGCCGCGGGCTCGGTTTTCTGGCATGGCGGCGTGCGCTACCCGAAACCAGTACGATGCGCCGCCGCCAAGGGGCCGGCGACTGTCCACCGGATAATCGACGGCCCAGCCCTGCATTTGCGAGGAGCGCTGCTCTTGACGCCAATCGGAACTCAGATCAATTCGTATTTCTACCCATTGGCGTGCGGCTGAAGCAGGGCAAGCGCGCCGATGCGCAATTGGGCCTTTGGAAGAAGCGCCGCCTCCGCCATGAGGATGTCGAGCGGCTGAAGAAAGCCGGTCCAACCCCACGGAAGGTGAAGAGACGGCCTGAAAATTTGCCCGGCCCCCCGCTGCCCCCCTGACCGGCCGACCTCGAAATGGCCGTGTGGGCCGCTGAAACCCCTGATTATCGCCATGCCGATCTGCGGTCCGATCCGTCGCGACCAACGTGAACACGGCAACCCTCCCCGACGAAAGATCGCGCCAGCCAGAGCGGAGCAACCCTTTTCCGTCGCGGCGAACGGGCTAATGCTTCGAAGCGTCGACCTCGACGAGCGTGCCCGAGCCGGGACGTCGGGAATGGGCGGAGTCCGGGCTTTCGTTGACGGCGCCTGTAGTGCCGGAGGCGCCCAAACGCAATCCGTACCCGCGATCCAGAAGGGCGTTTGCCGCCCTAAGGTGGGCCGCTGGCGGCGCCTTCTGGCGAGCATGAGCATTATCGCCTCGGGCGCACACTCGCGCGCCCAGGAGAGTTCCGCCCCCTATTCCCGTAACCGCCGTAGTTTGCGTCAGCTACATAACTCAGCTTAGGTTAGCCCTGCTCGCATGGGCGCTCTGGCGGGCGGGGACCGCATATCAGCCGGGCTTCTGCAGCGCAAACCATCCGATTCGTAGCGGCGCAAACCCAGCCGTATCGGAGGAGGTATTCGCCATGATGACCAAGACCTGGAACAGTTCCACTGCCGATTGGCACGTGAACAGCAAAGGCGACTGGAGCCCTCCCGGCGACCTCGGTTCCAGCGACGATGTCAACGGCGGCAGCGTGAACCTGGGCAACGGCGATACCCTCGATCAGGTCGAGGTCGCGTCGACGACGTCGAGCACCACCTACGCCTGGGATGTCGGCAACGGGACGTGGAACGCCTCGAGTGGGGCCGACTGGAATCCGCCGGGCGACGGCACGACGCCAAGCTCCACCTCCAATGTGACGATAGGAACCGGCGGCGGCGGAACCGTCACTCTGGCGGAAGATCAGACGATCGCCAGCCTGTCGATCACCAACGGCTACACGCTGTCCGGGAAAAGCCCCAATTCGATCACCACGACCGGGAATGTCTCGGTCGCGAGCGGCGGCGCGCTGAAGATTTCCAGCATGAATATCGGCGGCATGTTCACTAACAGCGGCCGCGCCACTTTGGGCTCGTTGACCATCAATTCAGACATCGTCAACAGCGGGAAGTTGGTCCTCCGAACCCTTAATCTCGGCAGCAGCGTCACGCTGTCAGGCGGCGGCACGGTCACCTTGGGCACCTCAGCATCCCTGAACGGCAGCGGCGTGACGCTGACCAACTCGGACAACACGATTCAGGGTACGGGCTACATCGGCTGGAACACCGCGCTGGCGCTCGTCAACCAGGGAACGATCAACGCCAACAAATCGGGTTATGGCCTCATTGTCAATGAAGGCAATGGCGGCGTCACCAACACGGGAAAGCTCGAGGCTACCGGCGGGGGATGGCTCGCGCTCTACAACACGATCACCAACACCGGCGGCACCATCATCGCGAGCGGGTCAGGCTCGATCGTAGCCATCGCCGGGATTGTTGTCGGCGGTACGCTGAAGACAGCCAGCGGCGGGGTGATGGAGAACCAGGGAGGCTCCGACGACCTCAAGGGCGTGACGATCGCAGCGGGCTCCACCTTTACGACCTTCGGCGGGGGAACCACGCAGCTCGACGGCGCCCTAATTGACAAGGGCACGTTCCTCATCGACGGCACGATCTACAACGGCACGATGGGGTCCGACGCCTTCGCCAAACTCGGCAGCGCCGTGAAGTTGTCGGGCGGCGGCGTGGTCACCCTTAAGTCAGGGAGCGGAACCGCCTATATCGAAGGCGATGGAGAAACCCTGACCAACGCCTCCGGCGAAACGATTCAGGGGGCCGGGATCATCGGCAATGGCAGCCTGGCGCTGACCAACAGCGGCACGCTCGACGCCAATGTCAACGGTGCGACGTTGACCCTGAACGGCTCAAGCGCGATCGCCAACTACGGCGTATTCGAGGCGACGAACGGCGGCCACCTGGACATCGCCGGCGTGCTGCTCGGCGGAGCGGGCCGGCTCGAGATTGGCGCCGGTTCGGAGGTCGAGCTGGGTGGCGCAACCAAAGAGAATAGCACGTTCCTCGGCGCCTCGAGCGCCACACTCGAGATCGACAATGCGACGACGACCACCTACTCTGGCATCATCAATTCATTTGTCTCGGGCGACATCCTCGAACTCGGGAACACCAGCGCCACCACTGCGACACCGACCTTGAACGGCTCGAACACGACGCTCACCATCGATCTCAGCGGCGGCGGCAAATTGCGCTACACTCTAGCGGGAAATTTCACCGGCGACACCTTCAGCGTGACCCAGGTGGGATCGGATAGCGACATCGCGATTTCGAGCCAGGCGGCGTTCGCACACGCGGCTTCGCTCTTGGGAAGCCGTCTGGCTGGGCCCCGCCGGGGTCCCGGCGCCGCCGGCCTGCGGGGTCCCCGGCTTGATCTGGCTCTCGACGCCCATCCCGTCCGCTCCTTCTTCCGCAGCGCGCGGCCTAAACCCGGGCGAGCGGATCGCTCAACACTCGACGGCCCCCGTGTTGTCGCGAGCGAAGGGCGCGAGTCAAGATGGCAGGGAGTCGCGGGGCGAGGCGATCGGCGAGGGGGCGCCGGGTCGGCAAGGGCGCCAAGTGCGGCGTTGCAGAAAGGCAACACCCGACAAGGACTTCGGGTAACGGGGCGCAAGCCCTTGCCGCGCGCATTCGCGCCAAGCTAACAAGGCTGACGGCGGAGAACGCCGTTAGCGGGGCCGGGCGATGGAGGGGCGAAGTGTCGTTGTCGGTCTGGCGTCGGCGGTCCTCCTCAGCGGCGCGGCCGCGGCTGCGGACATCGACAATTCGACCGTATGGTCCGCGCCGCCCGCCCCCTACATCACCTTGTTCCAGGAAGTGCGGGTCGGCGCCTTCGCCCACAACCCGAACCACGACGAGAATGCGCCGGTCGACGTATCCATCGAGACCCTGACGTCGAATTTGCCCTTCGCCAACTTCTCCAACCCTTACGTCAACTGGTTTCTCAGCCCGCGCATCGCTTTCGGCGCCATGATCAACACCGGCGGCAAGACGAGCTACGCCTTCGGCACATTCAACTGGCGGATTCCGATCTACAAGATGCTGTTCTTCGAAGGCGAGTTCGGCGGCGCGGTCAACAATTCGCCCGATTGGCAGGGACCTCAACGCATTGACATGGGCTGCCCTTTGACGTTCCGTGAGTCGGGCGGCTTCGGGCTGCAGCTCAACCCGAACTGGGACGTGATCGCCACTGTCGCGCATGCCTCGCACGCAAGCTTCTGCACCAGCAAGAATCCGGGCGACACCGATTTCGGCGTGATGGTCGGCTACAAGTTCTGAGTTTCTAAGTTTGCGACGGATGGCGGGCGATGCGCCCGGCGCACCGGAGGTCGGATCGCGGCAGAAACAGGAGCTGGCCAACCTGTCGGCGCCGCGTTTCCGCGGCCGCTCTCAAGGCCGCCTGTTTTTTCCTTGTTCCGGCGATTGATTTCCCTGATACGGGCAAATAATCACCCTGTTAATTTTCCTATTGCAGCTAGGTATCTATTACGCAAGCAATTGAAATAACGCAATTTTTCTTCGCGCTCGAACAGCACGGCTCTCCTTGTTTCAACCCGGTATCAGGGAAAAAGCAGGCCTGAGCCAAGCCCCGGTCGCTGACGCAAAGGCTCATCCCATGTTCCGGTTTGCCGGGTTGGCGGAGACCGGCTTCGTACTTTCCGCGAATCGCGAAGCCTGCTTTCGACCGCTCTTCCCTCGCCGGCGATTATCGTCTAACGACGGGCCGCTCATCCCGAGGCTAGGCGTCGATCCGGCGGTAGCCATTTAAGGACGCATCGCGGCCACGCGCCCTGCGGCCTTTTTTTATGCGCCCGCCACGAAAGTTGCGCCGCGCCGCCAATGGCGCGGGCGGTGAAGAGGACGGAATGCCGAAGCGGACCGATATCTCGACCATCCTCATCATCGGCGCCGGGCCGATCATCATCGGCCAGGCGTGCGAGTTCGACTATTCGGGAACGCAGGCTTGCAAGGCGCTGCGCGCCGAAGGCTATCGGATCGTCCTGATCAACTCGAACCCCGCCACGATCATGACCGATCCGGAGATGGCCGACCGGACCTACGTCGAGCCGATCACGCCGGAAATCGTCGCAAAAATCATCGCCAAGGAACGCTACGCGACGGCCGGAGGCTTCGCGCTCCTGCCGACGATGGGCGGCCAGACGGCGCTCAACTGCGCCCTCAGCCTCAAGAAAATGGGCGTCCTCGATCGCTACCAGGTCGAGATGATCGGCGCCACCGCCGAGGCGATCGACAAGGCCGAGGACCGCGAGCTCTTCCGCGAGGCGATGACCAGGATCGGCCTCGCCACGCCCCGCTCGCATCATGTGAAAACGCTGCCGAAAGCGCTCGCCGCGCTCGACGACATCGGCCTGCCGGCGATCATCCGCCCGAGCTTCACCATGGGCGGCACCGGCGGCGGCATCGCCTACAACAAGAGCGAGTTCATCGACATCGTCGAGCGTGGCATCGACGCGTCTCCAACCGACGAGGTGCTGATCGAGGAGAGCGTGCTCGGCTGGAAGGAATTCGAGATGGAAGTCGTTCGCGACAAGGCGGACAATTGCATCATCGTCTGCTCGATCGAGAATCTTGATCCGATGGGCGTCCATACCGGCGATTCGATCACCGTCGCCCCGGCGCTGACGCTGACCGACAAGGAATTCCAGGTCATGCGCGATGCGTCGATCGCGGTGTTGCGCGAGATCGGCGTCGAGACCGGCGGGTCGAACGTGCAGTTCGCCGTCAATCCGGCCGACGGTCGCATGATCGTGATCGAGATGAACCCGCGCGTGTCGCGCTCCTCGGCGCTCGCCTCGAAGGCGACCGGCTTTCCGATCGCCAAGGTCGCCGCCAGGCTTGCGGTCGGCTACACCCTCGATGAGATCGCCAACGACATCACCGGCGGCGCGACCCCCGCCTCGTTCGAGCCGACGATCGATTACATCGTCACCAAGATCCCGCGCTTCGCCTTCGAGAAATTCCCCGGCGCCGAGCCGGTGTTGACGACCGCGATGAAATCCGTCGGCGAGGCGATGGCGATCGGCCGAACCTTCGCCGAATCGCTGCAGAAGGCGCTGCGTTCGCTCGAGACCGGACTCGATGGACTGGACGAGATCGAAATCGAGGGGCTCGGCAAGGGCGACGACCGCAACCTTCTGCGCGCGGCGATCGGCACGCCGACCCCGGACCGACTCCTCAAGGTCGCCCAGGCGATGCGGATGGGCATGAGCGTCGAGGAAATCCACGAGGTATCGAAAATCGACCCATGGTTTCTGCACCGCGTCGCCGACATCGTCGCGCTCGAGAGCCAGGTGCGCGCCTACGGCCTGCCGGGCGACGCGGGCAACCTGCGCGCGCTCAAGGCCGCCGGGTTTTCCGACGTGCGTCTGGCCGGACTTGCGGGCGTCGCCGAGGCCGACGTCATCATGGCCCGGAACAAGCTGGGGGTGCTGCCGGTCTATAAGCGCATCGACACCTGCGCGGCCGAGTTCGCATCTCCCACCGCCTATATGTATTCGACCTATGAGACGCCGTTCGCCGGCCGGGCGAGCTGCGAAGCGGCGCCGACCGACCGCGAGAAAGTGGTCATCCTCGGCGGCGGGCCGAACCGCATCGGGCAGGGGATCGAATTCGACTACTGCTGCTGCCACGCCTCGTTCGCGCTGAGGGAGGCTGGCTACGAGACGATCATGATCAATTGCAATCCAGAGACGGTCTCGACCGACTACGACACCTCCGACCGGCTGTATTTCGAGCCGCTGACGAAGGAGGACGTGCTCGCCATCATCGACAAGGAGCGCGAGCGGGGGACGCTCAAGGGGGTGATCGTCCAGTTTGGCGGACAGACGCCGCTGAAGCTCGCCCACGTCATCGAACAGTCGGGCGCCCGATTCTCGGAACCTCGGTCGATTCGATCGACCTCGCCGAGGACCGCGACCGGTTCAAGCGCCTTCTCGACAAGCTCGGCCTCAAGCAGCCGAAGAACGGCATCGCCTACTCGGTCGAGCAGGCGCGGCTGGTGGCGGCTGACCTCGGCCTGCCCCTGGTGGTGCGCCCGTCCTATGTGCTCGGCGGCCGGGCGATGGCGATCATCCACGACGATTCGGCGCTCGACGACTATCTGCTCGGCGTGCTGCCGAGCCTGGTGCCGTCCGACGTCAAGGCCCGCTATCCGAACGACAAGACGGGCCAGATCAACACGGTGCTCGGCAAGAACCCGCTGCTGTTCGACCGGTTTCTGTCGGACGCGATCGAGATCGACGTCGACGCCCTCTGTGACGGCAGAACCGTGTTCGTCGCCGGAATCATGGAGCACATCGAGGAGGCGGGAATCCATTCGGGCGACAGCGCCTGCTCGCTTCCGCCCCGCTCGCTGAGCGCCGGGACGATCGTTGAACTCCAGGAGCAGACGAAAAGGCTCGCCCTCGCGCTCGAGGTCGGCGGCCTGATGAACGTGCAATATGCGCTCAAAGACGGCGTCATTCACGTGCTCGAGGTCAACCCACGCGCCTCGCGCACGGTGCCGTTCGTCGCCAAGGTGATCGGCAAGCCGATCGCCAAGATCGCGGCCCGGGTGATGGCGGGCGAAAAGCTCGACTCGTTCGACCTCAGCCCCGACAGACTCGACCATGTCGGCGTCAAGGAGGCCGTTTTCCCGTTCGCCCGATTCCCCGGGGTGGACACGGTGCTTGGTCCCGAAATGCGCTCGACTGGCGAGGTGATGGGGATCGACCGCTCGTTCGAGGTCGCCTTCGCCAAAAGCCAAATCGGCGCGGGCTCCCGCCCGCCGAAGTCCGGAACGGTGTTCGTTTCGGTGCGCGACGCCGACAAGGAAGGCATCGTCGAGCCGCTGAGGGCCCTGCAGGGCCTCGGCTTCAAGATCATGGCGACCAGTGGGACCCAGCGGTATCTGTCGGCGCACGGACTGAAGGCGGAGAAGGTCAACAAGGTTTCCGAGGGGCGGCCGCACGCAGCCGACATCGTCCGCAACGGCGGCGTGCAACTGATGTTCAACACGACCGAGGGCGCCACTTCGCTCGCCGATTCCAAGCCGCTGC
Organism: uncultured Alphaproteobacteria bacterium; assembly: GCA_963835885.1. Lineage (GTDB taxonomy): Bacteria > Pseudomonadota > Alphaproteobacteria > Rhizobiales > Beijerinckiaceae > Roseiarcus. The sequence continues at coordinate 28,163 of CAWIHF010000030.1, read as the reverse complement.
GACGCGCCGCCCTCTTGCAAAAGACGCCGTACTACACCACACTTTCGGGGGCGATCGCGGCGACCGAAGGCATTCGGGCCGTCGCGACCGGCGAACTCGAAGTCAGGGCTTTGCAGGACTACTTGGCGTGACGGCGCAAAAAGACGCCGCCGCGGCAAACTCTTTTTGACGGATGTATCATGGACAAGCTGCCAATTACCGCCGCAGGTCATGCTGCGTTGGAGGCCGAGTTTCTTCATCGCCAACAGGTCGAGCGACCGCGCATCATCGCGGCGATCGCCGAAGCGCGATCGCATGGCGATCTGTCGGAAAACGCGGAATACCATTCGGCCAAGGAGGCGCAGTCGCACAACGAGGGCCGCATTGTCGAACTCGAGGACCTGCTGCAGCGGGCCGAGGTGATCGACGTGTCGAAGCTCAACGGCGCCACGATCAAGTTTGGAGCGACGGTGACGCTGATCGACGAGGACACCGAGCAGAAAAAGGTGTTCCAGATCGTCGGAGAAACCGAGGCGGACGTGAAATCAGGCAGGGTCTCGATTTTATCGCCGACCGGCCGCGCGTTGATCGGCAAGAAGGCGGGCGACAACGTCGAGGTCAATACGCCTGGCGGCGGCAAGAGCTATGAGATCGTGAACGTCGCCTATATATGAGGCGTCGCGCCGGGGCTCTTTCCTGGCGGCGGGAGAGGGGTTTCGTCATGTCGACCCGCGCTTTGACCCGACGCGCCGCGCTTTCCGCTCTCGGCGCGCTGGCTTTCGCTCCGGTCGCGCTGGCGCAGCCCGCCGTCCGGCTCCGCGGCATCCAGGTCGAAGTCGGACCGCTGCGCGCCAGTTCCGGCGACCCGACGGCAGCCTGGGTGGAGGAGGCGCTGCCCGGGCTGCTGGCGCAGGCTTTCGGTCCTTACCTTCAGCCGCGCGATCGAACCGGCGCGGTGCTCATCGCGCGCATCGATTGGCTGTATCTCGGCCCGAGCAGCGGAGGGACCGGCCCGCTCGGCGCGTCCCAGGATACGATCGAGGGCCTTCTCATCATCCACGGGCCTCGTGGAACCGTCCCGGCGGAAACGCCGCTGAGGGCGATCGCCAGCTATTTTCCCAACGCCGTCGATAATGCGCTGATCGTCCAGTCGAACCACGATCGCATCGTGGCGCTGGCTCGGGCGTTCGCCTATTGGGCGCCGAGACAACTCGGCCTGTGAAACGCGCTCGGCGTCGGGCGTGATGGTTGGCGCCGGCACCGACAGGACGAAGCCGCCGCTGAGCGGCGGTCCGGCGGTCATCCTCGTCAGGCCGCAACTGGCGGTCAACATCGGCATGTGCGCGCGCGCGATGGCCAACTTCGGCCTCGAGGACCTGCGGCTCGTCAATCCGCGCCAGGGCTGGCCGCGGAACGACGAATATCGCGACGTCGCCTATTCGGCGGCAGCCGGCGCGACGGATGTCCTCGAGACGGCGCGCGTGTTCTCGAGCGTGGCGGCCGCCATCGCGGATCTCAACGCCGTCTACGCGGCGACCGCGCGCGAGCGCGGCCAGATGAAGGCGGTCCTGACCCCGAGCGCGGCGATGGCCGCGACCGTCGCCGCCTCGAGCAGCGAAAAGCGGGGGATCCTGTTCGGCCCTGAGCGCACCGGCCTCGACAACGACGAGGTCGCGATCGCCGACGCGATCATCACCTTTCCCTCGAACCCCGCCTACGCCTCGCTTAACCTCGCCCAGGCGGTGCTGATCTGCGGCTACGAGTGGTTCAAGGCCGCGCACGGCGACAGGCCGCCCCCTTCGACCATCCCGCGCGCGGTCTCGCCGCCGGCGCAGCGCGAGATGCTGCTCGCCTTCTTCGACTTTCTCGAGGAAAGGCTCGAGGAGAGCGGATTCTTCCGGCCGGTGACGAAGAAGCCCGGGATGCGCCGGAACCTGCGCAACATCTTTCATCGCATGGAGCCGACCCAGCAGGACGTGCGCACCCTCTGGGGAGCGGTGGTCCGCCTTGTCGAGGGTCCGCGGGTCGACGTCCAGACTCGCAGGCGAGTCCGGCCGAAGAAGCCGGCCGAGTGATCGGCGCTTTGGAGTCGCTGGGCAAGCGAGAGAAAAGCTCTCCGAACGTCGCCGTACGGAGAGCCGATGATGTTTAAATCGAACGGCGCCGAGGCGCGCGGCGTTACGACTTGGGCGCTTCCGCCGGCGCTGCCGGCGCCATCTCGTGATGCATGTGGTGCATGTGATGGTGATGGTGGTGATGGTGATGGTGATGGTGATGATGGTGATGGTGCATCTCATGGGCCATCGGAGCGGCCGGGGCGCCGGGGGCGGCCGGGGCAGCTTCCTGCGCGATGGCGTAGCCGGCAAGGGCGATGGTGAGAGCTGCGGCGGCGGCAAGGCTCTTGATCATTGGCAATCTGTCCTCTCGAGAAAGACCCCAACGGTCCTTCGCCTGCAAACTGCAGGACTTTGCATGAACTCGAGATGAACCGAACCGCGGCGCGTGACATGCGCCCGGAATTATTGCGTACTGCCGGCCGCATGGCAGCGGGCGTGGCGACAAGGAACGGCGAGAATGGCGGTGAACAGCATGACAGGCTTCGCCCGCGCGGCAGGGTCGAGCGGCGCCTGGCGCTGGGCGTTCGAGGTCAAGAGCGTCAACGCCAAGGGGCTTGACCTTCGCCTCAGAATGCCCTCGCCGTTCGATCGCGTCGAGGCGCAGGCCCGCGCGCGGCTCGGAAAGGCGCTGGCGCGCGGAACCTGCTTTGCGACGCTGACCGCCCAACACGAGGGCGCTTCGAGCGCGGCCCGCATCGATCAGGCGGCGTTGGCCTCGATCGCCGAAGCCGCCCGCGCCGCGGCCGAGGCGGCAAAGCTTGCGCCGCCGACCATGGATGGGCTTCTTGGCGTGCGCGGAATCGTCGAGAGCGCGGACGCCGAGGACGACGAGGCGGCAATCGCCGCGGCCTGCGCCGGGGCGCTCGCGAGCCTCGATGAGGCGCTCGCTTCACTCGGCAAGGTGCGTCGGACGGAAGGCGAGGCGCTGGCGTCCCTCCTGCGTGAGCGGCTCGATGCGATCGAAAAGCTGACGCTCGCCGCCGACGCCAATCCGGCGCGGCGTCCGGAGGCGGTCAAGGCTCGGCTTGCCGAAAGCGTCGCGACGCTGATGGAGGCAGGGCGCGGTTTCGACGAGAACCGGCTGCACCAGGAGGCGATCCTGCTTGCCGCCAAGGCCGACATCCGCGAGGAGCTCGACCGGCTGAAAACGCATGTCGTCGCCGCCCGCGCGCTCCTCGATGAGGGCGGGCCGATCGGCCGGCGGCTCGATTTCCTCGCTCAGGAGTTCGGCCGCGAGGCCAACACCCTCTCCGCCAAGGCGAACGACGTCACTCTTACGGCGCAGGGGCTTGAACTCAGGGCGCAAATCGAGCAATTCCGCGAGCAGGCGCAAAACGTCGAGTGAGATTCGAAATGGCGAAGCCGAGACGACGCGGAATGATCCTGATTCTGTCCTCGCCGTCCGGCGCGGGCAAAACGACGCTGACGCGGATGCTGATGCAGGACAAGGCGCTCGATCTCACCTTGTCCGTTTCGGTCACGACCCGCCCGCGCCGCTCGTCGGAAGTCGACGGCATCCACTATCGCTTCCTCGACCGGCGCGAGTTCGAGCGGATGAAGAAGGGCGGCGAACTGCTCGAATGGGCGGAAGTGCACGGCAACGGTTATGGCACGCCGCGCGCCCCGGTCGAGAAGGTGCTCGCCGAAGGACGCGACATGCTGTTCGACGTCGACTGGCAGGGCGCGCGACAGGTGCGCGAGCGGCTCGGCGATGACGTCGTCTCGATCTTCGTGCTGCCGCCCTCGATGCGGGAACTGCGCTCGAGGCTCGAGCGCCGCGCCGAGGATTCCTCCGTCACCATCGACCAGCGGCTCGACGCCGCCCGGCACGAGATCGAGCGCTGGCGGACCTATCAATACGTGATCGTCAACGACGATCTGCAGCGGGCCTACGGCAACGTGCTGGCGATCGTCACCGCCGAGCGGCTCAAGGTGTCGCGGGTCGAGGCGGGAATCGAGCCGTTCGTCGAAAGCCTCGTGCACGGCTGAGTCCTGCTCTAGCGTCGCCCCGAACGATGGGCGGCGACCAGTCAGATAAGTCTCATCCGAAAGTTTCATGGCTTGCTCGCGGCCGAGGTCGTTGACCCGGCCGTCGCTATAGTCTTATTGTATGACTATTGGCGGTCGGCCCTCACGGGCCAGGGCCTATCAACGACGAAAGCCTTGTCCGGCGGCTGACGCGCCAAGGGCGTGGAAAAAAGGGAGGATCTCATGCGGTTGATGAAATGGCTGGGCGGCGCGGCGTTGGGCGCGACGCTGATTATGGCGGGATCGTCGGCATTCGCCGTCACGATCGGCTTCTCACAGGTGGGCGACGAGGGCGACTGGCGTCCGGCCTTCTCCAAGGACATGCAGCAAGAAGCGAAGAAGGAAGGCATCGATCTCAAGTTTGCCGATGCCCAGGGCAAGGAAGAAGAGCAGCTGAAGGCGGTGCGGGCGTTCATCGCCCAGAAGGTCGATGCGATCATCATCGCTCCGGTGGTGGTGACCGGCTGGGGCCAGGTGCTCGAGGAAGCCAAGAAGGCCAACATCCCGGTGTTCCTCGCCGACCGTGACGTCGATGTCGCTGACAAGTCGCTGTTCGTCACACGCATCTCGGCCGACTTCAATCTCGAAGGCAAGCTCGCCGGCGCGTGGCTCGCTCAGGCGAGCAAGGGAAACTGCAACATCGTCGAACTGCAGGGCACCGTCGGCTCGGCTCCGGCGATCGAGCGCAAGAAGGGCTTCGAGGCGGTCATCTCGCTGTTCCCCGACATGAAGATCGTCAAGACGCAGAGCGGCGACTTCACCACCGATGGCGGCAAGAAGGTGATGGAGGCCTTCATCAAGTCGACCGACAACCTGAAGGGCATCTGCGGCGTGTTCGCGCATAACGACAACATGCAGCTTGGCGCAATTCAGGCGATGAAGGAAGCGGGCCTCAAGCCCGGCAAGGACTTCCTGATGGTGTCGGTCGATTACGTGCCGGCGATGAAAGAGGCGCTCGCGGCGGGCGACTCCAACGCATCGGTCGAACTCCGCTCGGCGATCGGCAAATACATCTACCCCGTGGTGCTCGGCTATCTGAAGAACCCGAAGGAGGAGCTGCCGAAGTGGGTGAAGATCCCGTCGGATCTGCACACTGCAGCGACAGCGGGCAACTGACCCCCTGGCGGAAATAATCAGGCGCGTGCGCCCCGCCGAAGACCTCGGGTCCCGGCGGGGCGCATACGTCGCTGGGGCGCGGGCTTGTGAAGCGGCTGCGCCCCGGCGATAGTTCATGCCCGCAAGGGCGGACGACGGGACGGAAAGCTTGACCGCGCGAATTGAGATGCTCGGGGTGTCGAAGGCCTTTCCCGGCGTGCGGGCGCTGGAGGGGGTCGACCTTCGGGTCGAGGCCGGCGAAATTCATGCGCTCATGGGCGAGAACGGGGCCGGCAAGTCGACGCTGATCAAGATCCTGACCGGCGCCTTGCGCGGCGACGGGGGCGAGATTCGCCTCGATGGCCGCCCGGTCCAGATCGGCTCGACCGGCGAGGCGCAAGCCCTCGGCATCGGCACGGTCTACCAGGAAGTCAATCTCGTCCCGACGATGTCGGTGACCAAGAACCTGACGCTCGGCCGCCAGCCGCGCCGGTTCGGGCTCATCGACTGGCGTGGCGCGCGAAGGCTGGCGCGCGAGCGGCTGATGCGCCTCAAGATCGACATCGACGTGGAACGGCCGCTCGGCAGCTATTCGGTGGCCATCCAGCAACTCATCGCCATTGCGCGCGCGCTCGAGGACGACACGCGGGTTCTGGTGCTGGACGAACCCACCGCGAGCCTGGACGCCAACGAGACCGAGCTCCTGTTCGGGATCATGAACGATCTCAAGCGGCGCGGAATCGCGATGGTTTTTATCACCCATTTCATCGACCAGGTCTACCGGATCTCCGATCGTATCTCGGTCCTGCGCAACGGCATGCTGGTCGGCACGGCGGCGACGGCGGATCTGCCGCCGCTGAAACTGATCTCGATGATGCTCGGACGCGAACTCGAGCACACCGAGGAACGCCTTGTGTCGCAGGCGTCCGCGGCGAAAGGTGAGCCGATCGTCGTGGCCGAAGGCCTTGGGCGACGGCGCCTGATGGCGCCGTTCGACCTTTCGATCCGCCCCGGCGAGGTCGTCGGTCTCGCCGGTCTGCTGGGCTCCGGGCGGACCGAGGTCGCCAAGCTGATCTTCGGCGCGGTGCGGCCGGACTCCGGACGGCTCAGCGTCGGCGGCGCTCCGATGACGACCCATTCGCCGGGACGTTCGCTGAGGCAGGGCATGGCGTTCTGTCCGGAAGACCGCAAGGCGGAGGGCCTTATCCTCGAACTCACCGTGCGCGAGAACATCATCCTGGCCCTGCAGACCAAACGCGGATGGCTGCGGCGGCTCTCGCGCGACGAGCAGGAGGAACTGGCGCAGAAGATGATCAAGGCGCTGGCGATCGCGACCCCCGACGCGGACAAGCCGGTCGGACAATTGTCGGGCGGCAACCAGCAGAAGGTCGTGCTCGCCCGCGCGCTCGTCTCCGATCCGCGCATCCTCATTCTCGACGAGCCGACGCGCGGCATCGACGTCGGCGCGCATGCGGAAATCGTGGCGCTGATCCGCAGGCTTTGCGAGCAAGGCCTCGCTCTCCTGGTGGCGTCGTCGGAGCTCGACGAGCTCGTCGCCGTGAGCGACAGGATCGCGGTGCTGCGCGACCGGCAGAAAATCGGTGAGATCGCCGAGCGCGAGATCACCCGCGCGAACGTGATCCGCACGATCGCAGGGGCGAAAGCGTGAAACATTCCGCCAATATCGAAGCGGAGGCGCCGAGCCTTTCGCGACTGCGCGCGATTGCGGGCCACCGCGCGATCTGGCCGATTGTCGCGCTCGCCCTCATCTTCGCCGTCGACGGATATATCTCGCCGGGTTTCTTTCACATTCGCGTCGTCGAGGGCCGGCTGTTCGGCAATCTGATCGACATTCTGTACCGGGCCGCGCCGACCGCGATTGTCGCCCTTGGGATGGCGATCGTCATTGGCGTCAAGGGAATCGATCTCTCCGTCGGCTCGGTCATCGCCATCGTCGGCGCGGTCATCACCTGGCGGATCCACGCCGGCGATCCGCATCTCGTTGTTCTTCTGATTGCGCTTGGCGCGGGCTTGCTGTGCGGTGTGTGGAATGGGTTTCTGGTCGCGATCCTCGACATCCAGCCGATCATCGCGACCCTGATTCTCATGGTGTCCGGGCGCGGCATCGGACTCATGATCAATCTCCTGTATGGGGGAACCAATCCGAGCTTCACTAGTCCGTTGCTCCAGGGCCTCAGCGTCGGCCACATTGGCCTGATACCGACGCGGCTCATTCTCGCCGCCGCGATCTTCATCGTCCTGTGGCTGCTGATCCGCCGCACGGCGCTCGGACTGTTCCTCGAATCGGTCGGCGGCAATTCGGCGGCGGCCGATCTGACCGGGATCAACGCGCGCTTGATCAAATACGCGGCCTATCTCATTTGCGCGCTTTGCGCGGCGTGGGCGGGCGTCATCCTCGCCGCCGACACGCACACCTCGGACCCCGTCAGCGTCGGCCTCTATATCGAACTCGACGCGATCCTCGCCGTCGTGATCGGCGGCGGTTCGCTGAACGGCGGCCGCATCTACCTCGGCATGACGATCCTCGGGGCGCTGGTCATTCAGGCGCTGACGACATCCATCCTGACCAGCGGTTTGCCGCCGGAATACAATTTGGTGGTCAAGGCGGTGGTGGTCGTGATCGTGCTTCTGCTGCAATCCAACAACTTGCGCAGGGCCCTCTATACAAGCCTCGCGAGGAAGCCGCGATGAACGAGAAGTACCTGCCGCTGCTTGCGACGATCGCCGTTTTCGCAGCTTTGTTCGTCATCGGGGGTTTGCTCTACAACAATTTCATGTCGACGCAGGTCCTTGGCGACATCCTCGCCGACAACGCCTTCATCATCACCGCCGCGATCGGCACGACGTTCGTCATCCTCTCCGGCGGGATCGACCTGTCGATCGGCTCGATGATCGGCTTCGTCGGGGTCGTGATCGCCAATCTCGACGTCGTCGGATGGCATCCGCTGGTCTCGGCCGGAATGATGCTTTGCTTCGGCCTGGCGTTCGGCGCGCTGCAGGGGCTGATCATCGATTTTTGCGAGATCCAGCCATTCATCGTCACGCTCGCCGGCCTCTTCCTGCTGCGCGGCAGCTGCTTCATGATCAATCTCGACTCGGTGCCGATCCGGCACCCGTTCGTGGCCTCGTTTGCGGCGATGAGCATCGATCTGCCGGGAGAGGGCGTCCTACGAAGCTCGGCGATTGTCATGCTGGTCTCGCTCGTCGCCGCCATCGCGCTGGCGCATTTCACCCGCTTCGGCGCAAATGTTTATGCGATCGGCGGCGACCGAACGTCGGCGGCGCTCATGGGCGTGCCGATGCGCCGCACGACGGTCGCGATCTATGCGCTCGGTGGCTTCTACAGCGCGCTCGGCGGCGTGATCTACGCCTTCTATACCTCTTCGGGCTATCCGCTCGCCGGGACCGGCAACGAGCTCACCGCGATCGCCTCGGTGGTGCTCGGCGGCACCATGCTGACCGGCGGGATCGGGATGGTCGCAGGCACGCTGTTCGGCGGAATGATTTTCGGGTTGATCGCGACGCTGATCAATTTCAACGGCTCCCTGAATGGCGCCTGGATCATGATCAGCGGCGGAGTTCTCCTGTTCCTGTTCATCGTGCTGCAGCGCTCGATCGTCGGCTCTTTGCGATTGGGAGGCTCAACCTGAGGCGGGAATCCGTGGGGCGCATCGTCAAGCCATCGACCAGCGCGTTGACCCGCCATCGTTCGGCGTCCGGACGGACTTTGCTCGGCCGAATGGCGAGACAGGGCCGCGACGACGGCCCGGCGGTCGGGCGCAACATCTACAGCCAGGTTGCGGCGAGGCTCGGGCAGGAGATCGTAGCCGGGGTCTATCCGCCGGGCTCGCTTCTGCCCACCGCCGCCGAGATGTGCGCGCGCTTTTCGGTGTCGCGCACCGCGCTGAGGGAAGCCTATAGCATCCTCAACGCCAAGTCGCTGATCGTGGCGCGCCCCAAGATCGGCACGCGCGTGCGGCCGAAGTCGGACTGGAACCTGCTCGATTCGGAAGTGCTGGCGTGGCACCTCCAGGCGACGCCGAACGAGCATTTCGTCGATGATCTCTTCGTGCTGCGGCAGATGGTGGAGCCTGCGGCCGCGGCGCTCTCGGCCTCGCTCCGTTTGCCCAAGACTGTCGATCGGATCGCCGAGGCTTATGGCCGGATGGATCGGTTCAAGAACGGCGCGGGCGACCTGATCGGGGCGGATCTCGATTTCCACATGGCGATTCTCGAGGCGAGCGACAATCGCTTTCTCGCCGCGCTCGGCGGACTGATCCATACTGCGCTCGAATGCACGTTCCGCCTCAGCTGGCAGGGCGCCGCCCGCATCCAGGACGACCGCCTCCTCCAGCACAAAGGCATCTTCGAAGCGATCCGCGACGGCGACGCGGAGCTGGCCAGGACGCGTATGGCGGAGCTGTTGCGCGATTCGATCGAGGACGTGCGGGAATATCTGAGGCAGCGCGATGCGCGTCCAGGCAAGCGGCCGGGGCACAGCCGCGCGGTTCCCGGAGCGGCCGGAGAGGAGCCTCGGTCTTGACGCCGCGATCGGAGCCGCGCCGGGAGCTCAAGGCGGTCCAAACAGGCGGCGGACGTCGACCGGCGCCTGTTCTGGATCGCGAATGTCGAGTTCGCTTTCGATGTGCTTGAGGTGATGGTCCATGACGGCGGCCGCGGCGAGCCCGTCGCCGCGGGCGAGCGCGTCGACCAGCGCGTCGTGCTCGGACTCGGAACAGGAGCGGGCGCTACGCGAGCCATAGAGGCCGATGATCAGCGAGGTGCGCGTAACGAGGTCCTCCAGGAATCGCGTCAGCACGGCGTTGCCGGCGACCTCGGCGAGACGAAGATGAAACTCGCCGGATAGCCGGATCGACTCGCTTCGGTCGCCCCCCGCCTCGGCGACGGCGACGGCGCCGGCGCGGGCGTTGGCGCGTAGTTCGGAGAGCGCGTCTGCGTCGATGCGGCCAGCCGCCGTCAGGACGATCGAACGCTCGATGGCGCGGCGCGCCTCGAACACGTCGCGCGCTTCGTCGGCGCTTGGTTTCGCGACAAAGGCGCCGCGATTGGGATGAAGCGTGACCACGCCCCGCTCCGCAAGCACGACCAGCACGCGGCGGATTTGCGAGCGGCTGCAATCGAACGCCTCGCAGAGCGCCGCCTCCGAAAGCTTCGCCCCGCCGGCGAGCTTCTGCTCCATGACCGCCGCGACGATCCGGTCGAAGATCGCCCCGTCCGAAGGCGGCTGCCGGAGTTCGTCCGGCGTCGCCGACATTATGCCCCCGTTGTCCATCGTTACCCCGTCCTGCTTTCGGCCGCCGTCGTCCCGCGTGGCGCTCCGAAGGCTATCGTTTGATCTCCAGCGAATTCAACATGACGAAAGTTTCGGCAAATTCTGCCCCGATCTTGCGCTCTTGCACAAATGATGGCTGATTGTCGACAATGTCTTGAAGGCATGTTGACAAAAAAATCCGACCGCCGCAACGTTATCGTCGCCGTGCACGGTTCCGCCCTCGCGGGCCTTTGTCCAGGGCGCCGCGGCGGCTGCACTCGGAGGAGTTTTCAACATGGGATACCGAGCTTTGTCGTTCCGCGCCGCCCTCATGGGCATCGCCTCAATCGTCATCCTGGCGGCCGTCGCCGCACCGGCCGACGCGGCCAACAAGGTCCTCAAGATCGGTTTCGTCGGCGTGACCAGCGGCCCTGCCGCCGCGTGGGGCACCTCCAACGTGCGTTCGATGGAGACGCTCGCCGACTGGTGGAATTCGACCGGCGGGGTGAAGATCGGCGATCAGACCTATGACATCGACGTCGTCACCTTCGACGACCAGAAGGATCCGAAGCGCGCCATCGCCGGCATGGAGAAGATGGCCCAGGAGGGCATCCATTATGTCGTCGGCCCGAACGTCGACGACGGCGCCGCGGCGGTTCGCCCGGTGGCGGAGAAGGCCGGCATCATGTACTTCCCCTACGCCTTCCCCAAATCGCTCTACACCAAGCCGGCCTCGAACGCGGTGCTCGGCATGGTCGCGAGCTACCAGTCCGGCCCGGCGATCTACAAATATCTCAAGGAGCACGACGGCGTGAAGACGGTCGCGTTCGTCGCCGCCAACGAGTTCGGATCCGCTGAGCCAGCGCGACAACGGCGTCGCCGCGGCGAAGGCGCTGGGTCTGACCGTGCTCGCCGACAAGGACACCTACGAACCGGACACCCGCGACTTCACGCCGGTCCTGACGCCGATCGTCAAGCTCAAGCCGGATCTGCTCGTTCTGTCGGGCGTCGCCCCGGCCAACGCGCCGCTCCTCATTCGCTCGGCGCGCGAACTCGGCTACAAGGGCCTCATCTCGACCGAGACGGCGCAGGACGCCAAGGTGCTCGAGGAAGGCGCCGGCGACCTCGCCAACGGATTCATTTCGGTCGGCGGCGCCTCGACGCCGGAAATCCGCTCGAAGACGATGGACGAGTTCATCGACCGCTACACCAAGAAGTTCGGCGAGTACAACGACGAGTTCGAACACCAAGGTCTATGCGCTTCAATACATCATCGACACGCTGAAGGCCGATCCCAAGGCGATCGACAACATCGACGAGTTCAAGAAGACGATGGACACGTTCTCCGCCCCGAACCCCTTCCTGAAGGACCCGAACGCGAAGTTGCACTATGTCGGCATGACGTCGTTCGGCCAGAAGCGGCAACTCGCCGTGCCGCTGGTCGTCAACGAGTATGAGAACGGCAAGTTCAAGACTTTGTTCATCGCCAACGTCGACTGAGCCTTGCCCTCATCCGGCGCTTCGCGCCACCTTCTCCCGCAAGCGGGCGAAGGGAACGCGCCCCCTCTCCCGCCTGCGGGAGAGGGTCGGGGTGAGGGTGTGGAGGAACGTCAAGGATGGAACAGATCATCGCCAACGGACTCTACCTCGGCGCGCAATATGCGCTGATCGCGCTCGGGCTGACGTTGATCTTCGCCCTGATGAACGTGCTCAATTTCGCCCACGGCCAGATGTATGTGCTCGGCGGCTTCGTCACCTACGAAGTCTACGGGCTGATGAAGCTGCCCTTCGTTGTCGCGCTGCTCGCCTCCGCGCTGACCCTCGCCGTTGTCGGCGGGCTTATCGAGCGTTTTCTGTTCCGCACCGTGATACGGCGCAGCGAGCGCGAGGAAAGCACCATGCTGCTCGCCGCCGGCGTCGCCTATTTTCTCGACGCCGCGATCCTGATTCTGTTCGGCGAGAAGCAGCGCGGCGTGCCCAAGATCGTCAACGGCATCTTCTTGTGGGACAATCTGATCCTGCCCTGGGACCGCATCCTCGTCGCGGGGCTGGCGATCCTGTTCATCGTCGCCTTCATCCTGATGATGCAGTTCACCAAGCCCGGCCGGGCGATGCGTGCGCTGGCGCAGGACCGGGTCGCCGCGCAGCTTATGGGCGTTCCGGTCGAATTCTACGGGCTGGTCGGCTTTGCGCTCGGCGCCATGCTGGCCGGCCTCGTCGGCGGGCTTCTGGTCGCGATCACCGGAGTCAATTCCGGCATCGGCGGGCCGATCTCGATCAAGGCCTTCATGATGGTGATGATCGGCGGGGCGGGCGTCGTCGGCGGCGCGATCGCCGGCGGCTTCATCCTCGGCATGCTGGAATTGGTCGGGCTATCGGTCCTGTACGCCTACGGCGACATCACCTATCTCGTCATTTTCGTTGGGCTCTTGATCTTCCTCGCCATCCGCCCGAACGGGCTGATGGGCAAGCCGTGGGGATGAGCCGATGACGCGCAGGGAACGCGGAATGCGCATCGCCGCGGTCGCGGCTTTTCTCGTTGTCGTCTACGTCGCAGCGCCGTGGATCGATCGCCGCGACCGGGCGCACCGACCTCCTTTACACGCTGAGTTCCGTCGCGCTGCTGGCGATCGCCAGCGGCGGAGTTCTGGCTCACCTTCTATATCGGTCGGATCAACATCGGCCAGGGCGCCTGGGCGCTGGTCGGCGGCTATGTGTCGGCGATCCTGGTCGCGACTTACGGGCTCTCCTTCTGGCTGAGCCTGCCGCTCGCCGGACTGTTCTGCGCCTGCGCGAGCGTTCTCGTCGGCCTGCCGATCCTGAGACTCCGCGGCGTCTATTTCGCCATGGTGACGCTGGTGCTGACCGAAGTCGCCCGGCTCGCCGCGCTGGCGCTCCCGATTACCAGCGGCGCCAAGGGCATCACCAGCATTCCCTCGCCGGGCCGGATCGGCCTGTTCGGCATCACGATCGTGCCGGGGTTCGACTCGTTCGCCGATAAGAACCTCGCCTTCTATTTCCTCTCGGTCACGATGATGGTCGTCTGCTTCGCCGGACTGTGGCGGCTGGTCAATTCGCGCATCGGTCGGCTGTTCGCCGCGCTGCGGCAGAACGAGGATCTCGCCTCGTCGATGGGCCTCAATGTGCCGCTCCTGCGGGTGCTCGCCTATGCGATCTCGTCGTTCCTCGGCGGCGTCGGCGGGGCGATCTTCGTCGCGATCGCGCAGTCGATCTATCCTTCGAGCTTCACCGTCAACGACAGCGTGAACTTCATGCTGAACTGCTTCCTCGGCGGCCTCGGCTACGTGTTCGGCCCGATGCTTGGCACGCTGGTTCTCTATTTCGGCTGGGACCTTCTTTTTCAGGCCGGCCAATATCAGCTGCTGATCTATTCGGGCGTGATGATCCTTCTGATCGTGTTGCTGCCGAACGGACTCCTCAGCCTCCGGCTGCCGTTTCGGCGCGCGGGCTGACCCATGGCGCCGATCCTCAAGGTCACGGACCTCACCAAGCGATACGGCGGCCTCACCGCGGTCAACGAGGTCTCGTTCGACGTCGAGCCGAACGAGATCCTCTCGGTCATCGGCCCCAACGGCGCGGGCAAGTCGACCATCTTCAAGCTCATCTCGTCCTTCGTGAAGCCGACGCGCGGCGAGGTGAGGTTCAACGGCGAGGTGATCTCGGGGCTTGCGCCGCATATCGTGGCGCGCAAGGGCGTCGTGCGGACCTTCCAGGAGACGACGATCTTCAAGGGGATGACGGCGCGCGAGAGCGTCATCGTCGCCCATCACCTCCGCTCGCGCGCGAGCCTGATCGGCTTCTATTGCGGGACGGCGCTGGCGCAGCGCGACGAATACGACTTCGGCCGCTCGAGCGACGAAATTCTCGAGTTCCTCGGCCTCGGGCCGGTCCGCAACGAGATCGCCAGCAATCTGCCGCAGGGGCACTTGCGCGCGCTCGGCATCGCCATCGGTCTCGCCGCCGATCCAAAAGTCCTGCTGCTCGACGAGCCGTTCGCCGGCATGAACGCCGACGAAACCAGCCGGGCGGTCGAGATGGTGCGGGCGGTGCGCGACCGCGGCGTCACGCTGCTTCTGGTCGAGCACGACATGGCGGCAGTGATGAAGATCTCCGACCGGATCGTCGTCATCAATTTCGGCGTCAAGATCGCCGAGGGGACGCCGGCCGCGATCCGCGCCGACGAGAAGGTGATCGAAGCCTATCTCGGCGTCGAAGACGAAACGATCGGGCTCTAGGCGATGGAACCGATGCTCTCCCTCGCCGGCGTCGAGCTCTACTACGACCACGTCTATGCGCTGAAGGGCGTGTCGATCGACCTCAACAAGGGCGAGACGGTCGCCCTCATCGGCGCAAATGGAGCCGGCAAGTCGTCGATCTTGCGCGCGATCACCGGCCTCAACCGGATCCGCAAGGGTTCGATCACTTTCGAGGGCCAGCGCCTCGACGGCCTCGACCCGTCGGCGATCGTCAAGCTCGGCATCGCCATGGTTCCCGAGGGCCGGCGGGTGTTTCCTTATATGAGCGTGCGCGACAATCTGATGATGGGCGCCTTCTCCCGCTCCGACGCAGCGGGCGTGCGCGCTTCGTTCGACGACGTGCTGCAGCGCTTTCCGCGCCTCAGGGACAGGCTGCGTCAGGCCGCAGGCACGCTCAGCGGCGGCGAGCAGCAGATGCTGGTGATCGGCCGCGCCCTGATGGCGAAGCCGCGGCTCCTCCTGCTCGACGAGCCGTCGCTCGGCGTCGCGCCGAAGATCGTGCAGGACATCGCCCGCTCGATCGTCGCGATCAACCGCGACGAGAAGGTCAGCGTGCTCCTGGTCGAGCAGAATTCGCGCATGGCTCTGCGCGTCTCGCACCGCGCCTACGCGATGGCGACCGGATCGGTCGCATTGTCCGGCCTCTCCGCCGACCTGGCGATGGACGAGCGGGTCCGCGAACTCTATCTCGGCGGCGATCTTTGAGAGAGAGCCCCATGCGGATCTGCGTCGTCAATCCCAACACCACCGCCTCGATGACGCAAAAAATCGGCGGCGCCGCCAGGGCCGCCGCGTCGCCCGGCGTCGAGGTCAGCGCGATCAATCCTGAATTCGGCCCGCCGTCGATCGAGGGCTATTACGACGAGGCCTTCGCCGTGCCGGGGCTCTTGGCCGAGATCGCCAGGGCGGCCGACGCCGACGCCTTCGTCATCGCCTGCTTCGACGACACGGGCCTCGAGGCGGCGCGCTGCGCGACCCGAGCGCCGGTTGTCGGCATCGGCGAGGCGGCGTTCCACATGGCGAGCCTGATCGCGGAGACGTTCAGCGTCGTCACCACGCTTGCCGCGCTCGATCGCGCCGATCGAGCGCAACCTGGTCAAATACGGTCTCGCGGCGCGCTGCGCAAAAGTCCGCGCCGCCAACGTGCCGGTGCTCGCGCTCGAGGAGCCAGGCTCGGACGCCTGCCGCACGATCGAAGCCGAGATCGGGCGGGCGTTGGCCGAAGACGGCGCGGAAGCGATCGTGCTCGGCTGCGCCGGCATGACCGACCTCGCGCGTGATCTCGAGCGAAAAAGCGGCGTGCCGGTGCTCGACGGCGTCGCCTGCGCGGTTGGCCTCGCCGAGACTCTGGCGCGGCTCGGGCTCAAGACCTCGAAGCGAAACACCTACGCTTGGCCGCTGGGCAAGGAATACGCGGGGGAATTCGAAAGATTCTCGCCGAAGTAGGGCGCGATTCCCCTCATGCGCGCAAAGACGCTATGCTCGGCCGGCCAGAATACGCGGCAGAGGGAGTTTCCGATATGTCTCCTGAGGGCCTGATCACGCTTGCAAGCAAATTCGAGCCGAAAGAGACGATGGACCGGCTCTCGGCCGCGGTCGCCGCGCACGGCATGTCGGTTCTTGCCCGGATCGATCACGCGGCCGCGGCGGCTCAAGCGGGGCTCGCCCTTAGACCGACCGAGGTTCTCATTTTCGGCAACCCGCGCGCCGGCACGCCGCTGATGCAGGCGGCGCAGACGATGGGAATCGACCTGCCGCTCAAGGCGCTGGTCTGGCAGGACGAGGGAGGGCGAACGTGGCTCTCCTACAACGACCCGCAGTGGCTCGCCCGCCGACACGGCGCGACCGCCGGGACGGACAAGGTCCTTGCCGCCATGGCGAACGGCCTCGCCACTGTCGCAGGCGAGGCGATCGGCGGGCCGGGAGAACGGCAGAACCGTTGATCTGCCGGACCCGGTTCAGAACCGCGCGACGAGCGGCTGCGCGAGTTCCGCGACCGCTGCGCCGGCATGCGCCCGACGAACATGTCGCTGCGTCCGCCGCGCGACCAGGCGACATAGGACAACCCTTCGCGCGCGACCGTTCGCGCTGGCGTGTCCGGCTTGCCGTTGGCGGTCGTGCAGAAGAGGAACGGCGCGCCGCCGGCGTCGGTGCAGACGATCTCGCCGAGCGGGGCGCCGTCGTAGGAGTTAGAGCACAAACCAGGGATGCACGTAGCAGCCGGCGACCTTTCCGAGTCCGGCGCGCTTGCGGGCGCTTGGCGAGGACGCGGCCGGAGCAATCATTGGCGCCTCGCGTGCAGAATGCGCCCGCGTTGTCCTGCGCCTCAGGCCAGCATCATCCGCGCCGTCTCCGCCATCGCCAAGCCGAAGGCGACGACGACCGGCATCCAAAATTCTGTCAGTTCGCGGGACGTGAAACGCGGCTGTGGACCTCGGTCGTCATTGCATCAATTCGCTCGACGAGGGTTCTGACCGTCTCGGTCAGTTCGGTGTTTTGCCGGAGCAGAGTCTCCACCCGCTCGGTGAGGGTGGTGTTCTGCTGGAGCATTTCGAGCAACAGGCCGGCCTGCTTTTGCATCTGCGCCTGGCGCTCCTCGTTGATCTGGTGAAGCTCCTCGCGATGCTCGGCGTCGGCCAGACTGTTCGCCTTGTCGCGGTCGGCCTGACGCGTTTGGGCGAGCAGGATCAGCGGCGCGGCGTAGGCGGCCTGGGTGGAAAAGGCGAGATTGAGCAGGATGAAGGGATAGACGTCGAACTGGGTCCAGCCTGCCGCGTTGACCCAGATCCAGACCGCGACAATGATCGTCTGGGCGATGAGAAACGTCGGCGTGCCGAAAAAGCGCGCGAAACCCTCTGCGTTCCGGCCGAACCAGTCGCCGCCGAAGGCCGGTTCGAGATGCGCGTGTGGCAGGTGGAACCTCCGTATGTGTGTCTGTCCGTCGGTCGATCGCTCGATGCCCATGAACGTCTCCATCGATCGCCGCGGCCGCTCGAATTTTGCGATGAGACCCTATCGCGCCGGGACGAGAGGAGTCACAAAGAAATTGGACCGAATGCCCGCCGGCTTGCAACACGAAGGGAATGAGGGATGGCCGCCCAGATTGGGTCGCAGCCTCTGCCTTGCAGACGCGCAGGCGGGGCGCTATGGTCCAGCCATTCCACCGAGCGTGTTTAGGATACGATGTAAGTAACAATATGAGACTGTCTTAAAGAAAACGCCCCACTCGTCGCGTTGACCCGCGGGCTTCGAAGACGGCGGACGCAAACCACAAACCAGGGAAGAAACCATGTCTCACAAGCCTGAAACGCTGGCGCTTCACGCGGGCTGGCGCGCCGACCCGGCGACCGGCTCGGTCGCGGTGCCGATCTATCAGACGACCTCCTATCAGTTTCAGAGCGCCGAGCACGCGGCGAACCTGTTCGCGCTGAAAGAGTTCGGCAACATCTACACCCGCATCATGAACCCGACCAACGACGTGCTCGAGAAGCGCGTCGCCGCACTCGAGGGAGGCGTCGCTGCGCTGGCGCTGGCGAGCGGACAGGCGGCCTCGGCTTTCGCGATCCAGAACCTGGCGAGGGCCGGCGACAACGTCGTCTCCTCGACCGACCTTTACGGCGGCACCTGGAACCTGTTCGCCAACACGATGAAGGACCAGGGGATCGAGGTCCGTTTCGTCGATCCGACCGATCCGGAGAATTTCCGCAAGGCGACCGACGCACGCACCCGCGTCTATTATGCCGAGACGCTGCCCAACCCGAAGCTGATCGCCTTTCCGATCGCGGAAGTGGCGGCGATCGGCCGTTCATTCGGCATTCCGCTCGTCATGGACAATACCGCGGCGCCGCTGCTGACTCGGCCGTTCGACCACGGAGCAGCCGTCATCGTCTATTCGTCGACCAAATATCTCGGCGGCCACGGCACCTCGATCGGCGGTCTCCTGGTCGACAGCGGGACATTTCCCTGGGACGAGCACAAGGAGCGCCAGCCGGCGCTGAACACGCCTGACCCCAGCTATCACGGGGCGGTCTGGAGCGAGGCGGTGAAGCCCTTGGGGCCGATCGCCTACATCATCAAGGCGCGGGTGACGCTGCTGCGCGACCTCGGCTCTGCGATGTCGCCGTTCAACGCCTTCCTCACCCTGCAGGGGATCGAGACGCTGCCGCTGCGCATGGAGCGCCATTGCGCCAATGCGGCGGCCGTCGCGGCGTGGTTGGGCAAGCGCCCGGAGATCACCAAAGTGATCCATCCGTCCTATCAGACCGGAGTCGCCAAAGAGCGCGCCGAAAAATATCTCAAGGGCGGGCAGGGCGGCCTGGTCGGCTTCGAGCTCAAGGGCGGCAAGGAGGCGGGACGAAAGTTCATCGACGCGCTGAAGCTCTTCTATCACGTCGCCAACATCGGCGACGCGCGCTCGCTCGCCATCCATCCGGCGACCACCACCCATTCGCAGCTCAGCCCCGAGGAACAACTCGCGACCGGCGTGTCGGAAAACTATGTGCGCCTGTCGATCGGGATCGAGCACATCGACGATATTCTCGCCGACCTCGATCAGGCGCTGAAAGCGGCGGCGTAGCATCGCGCTTCTTTGTCACCCCCGCGAATGCGGGGGTCCAGAAGCGTCCGGCCCGGCGGATGGATTCCCGCTTTCGCGGGGCTGACGGGATGCTGTCGACGGGGGACGCTCTTCGACGCGAGCGTGAAGAAGCTCGCGCAATTCGCGCTTGAGGACCTTGCCGATCGCGCTCCGCCGCAGGCTGTCGACGATCGTGAGGGTCGAGAGCCGCTGGGTCTTGCCGAGCCTCGCATTGACCCAGTCCATCAGCGCCGGCCCGTCGACCTTCGCGCCCTGCCGAAGGACCACGAATGCGGCCGGCGTCTCGCCCCACCTCTCGGAGGGGACGCCGATCACCGCGGCCTCAAGCACCGCTCCATGACGCACGATCTCCGCCTCGATGTCGGAGGGATAGATGTTGAAGCCGCCGGAGATGATGACGTCCTTGCTGCGGTCGAGCAGGATCAAAAATCCGTCCTCGTCGAAGCGGCCGATATCGCCGGTCCGGATGAAGCGGCGCCCTTCGGCGTCGCGCCACTCGGCCTCGAGCGTCTTCTTCGGCTGGTTGTGATATCCCGTCATCATCGCCGGCGACCGGCCGACGACCTCGCCGACCCGCCCCCTCTCGACCTCGCGGCCTTCCTCGTCGATGATGCGAATGTCGTGGCCCGGCATCGGCTGGCCGACGGTGTGCAGCTTGAGCGGAAACTGATGGGCGACCAGCATCGTCGCCCCGCCGCCTTCCGTCATCCCGTAGACCTCGACAAGGCCGCCCGGCCAACGCCTCAGCACGTCGGCCTTCAGCGTGGCGGGGAAGGGCGCGCTGGTCGAGAGCTTCAGGACGTAGCTCGAGAGATCGTATTGGCCGAAATCCGGGCGCTCCATGATCCGGCGATATTGCACCGGAACGAGCATCGCGTGCGTGGCGCGGCGCTCCTGCGAGAGGCGCAGGAACTGCCCGGCGTCGAATTTGGCCATCAGCACCGCCGTCCCCCCGTGCGCCAGTGTCGGAAGGAAGACGACGAGCGTCGTATTCGAATAGAGCGGCGTCGACACGATCGTCACCGCCCCCTTGTAGGAAAACCGCTTGAACTGTCCCCACCGCATGGAATGCGGCTGGACGATGCCTTTCGGCGCGCCGGTCGTGCCTGAGGAATAGATGATGTCGAAGGGGTGGTCGGGGTGAATTGAAACGTCCTTGGGCTTCGCGCCGGCCGGACCTATCCATTGCGAGAAAGGCTGGCCGACCTCGCTGTCGTCGAGCGCGACGCGCCTGCCCTGCGGTTCATGCCCGGATTCCTTCAGGGCGCGCCCGGTCTCGCCGTCGAGCAAAAACACTTTCGCGCCGCTGTCCGCGAGCATCATCGTGAGGCTCGCCGGCGCCGAGGAAGGCGCAAGGAGCGCGACTACGGCGCCGGTCGCCAGGATGCCGCAGAAGGCGGCGGCGTAAGCGATCGAGTTGCGGGCGCAGATGGCGACCGCGTCGCCGCTGCGCACACCGTCGCGCTGGAGCGCGAAGGCGATGCGATCCATCAGCGCGGCGAGGCCGGCGGTGTCGAGTTGGGCGTCGCCCTCGATGAGCGCGACATGGCCCGGACGGTCGGCCGCATGGGCCCGGATCAGGTCCGGCAAAGCGGCGAAATCGCTCGCGAGAAGGGCTTCAGCCGACATGGGTTCCTTCCGCTGCGCTCGGGCGGCAGTTCTTGGCTGTCGGTTCGAATGCTCGAACGTTACCAAATTCGCGCGACCAAACCGTCGAAGACCGGGTCGGCGGAGACGATCGGTATGCGGCGGCGCAACGCGGTCGCCGCCAGGAGTCGATCAAATGGATCGCGATGCGGCCAATCCATGACGCCCGCCGACAGGCAGTCCGCCGCCTCGAGCGACGTCGAGACTGCGCGCTGGCTTTCCAAGAGCTCGGGCAATCGATCCATGTGGGGCGACATTTCCGGCCATTTTCCCAGGCGCACTTTTTGCGCGATCTCGAAGAACGAAATCGCGCTGACATAGATCGCGTCCGCGTCCACAATCTCCCGGCGGGCGCGGTCCGAAATGCGCCGGTCGTTGGTCAACGACCACGCCCAGACGTGCGTGTCGAGCAGGAGCGAGGTCAGGAGTCTCCCTCCCACGCGGCAAGCTCTTCCTCGTCCAATGGGGCGAAGAAGTCGGGGCCGTCGCCAAGCGCGCCGGGCTCGAGGACGCCGAACCTGAACTTGCCTTGTGGGATGGGAACAAGCCGGACGACGGGTTTCTCGCCTTTCGCAATGACGACGTCCTCTCCCGCCAACGCCGCTTCGATCAGCCGGGAAAGCTGGGTCTTGGCGACGTGTACCGTCACTTTTTGCATGAAGGAGATCCCACCAATACGACAGCTTAGCTAAAGTAGCTAATCGGTAGGTCAGGCGTTCGTCAAGCCCAGCTTCGGCTCAATCATTCAGCGATCCCAAGCGAACTCGCAGAAGCACGGTCCATGCCCGAAAGGGCCTGAGCCGGCTTTACGCACGCGCTTTGTCACCGCGCGAACGATCCGGCGGCGCGGCGGCCGCGGCTCTTGCGACCCGCGCTTGGCCGGCCTACGCCGAGAATGCGCCCGGCGTCACCGACACCGAAATCAAGATCGGGCAGACCATGCCCTACAGCGGGCCGGCCTTCACCTCCCGACGCGCCTCGTCGAGCCGGCCCAGATGCGCAAGGCAGGCGGCGAAAAGGAAGAACGTCACGGGCCGGTTCCGGTTGGCGTCGATCGATTTTCCGAGCTAGGCCAGGGCTTCGGCAAATTCGCCAAGGAACGCCTTCGCGACGCCCGCAATCAGGAACCAATCGAAGACCATCGCGTCGCGGGGGCTCAGGCGCAAGGGTTCCAGGACATGACCTTCGGCTTCCTGCGCCCTGCCCATATATACAACCGCCGAGCCAATCAGCGCCCGCGCTGCAGGCAAGTTCGGGTCGATCGCCAGCGCCCGTTCCAGTTCCTCGATGCTTCGCTGAGCCCGGTTGGTCAGGCGAAGCGCCCGCTTCAGTTGAAGTTTTTCGGCAGGAACGCGTCCTTTTGTCATGACGCCGCCTCCGGCTCGATTCATACGGCTTTTTTGCCCGATCTTGCGATCTTGAAGAACGAAATCGCGCCTATTCGGCTCTTCCGAAGTTTTCGGGCGGCCGCGCGCGGAATGCGTCGAACAGGCGGCCCGGAATTGCGCGAGATATCCCTGCTTTCGGGCGATCAGGGAATTTGAATTCCCTGCTCGGCTAAATAATTCCCTGTTCGGGCGCGTAGGGAATTTTGGTGGAACTGCCACGAATCGTTGCGCTTTTCGGTGCGGGTTTCCCGTAAATGGGCCGAAAATCGAGATTTTCCCTGCATTTTTCCCTGCAGGCAGGGAATTCGGCTCCGCTCGAGGCCCCGGCTGAAGCGCCTCACCCCCGACCGCTCCTCCTCAGCTCCACTCCTTCAGCGATCCGAAGCGGACGAATTTCTTGGCGAAATGGCGGTCCATGCGCGAGAGGACGTCGCGCAGGAAGGCGACGCCTTCCGCAAGATATGGCCCCTTGTTGAGCATCACGCATTCCGCGCCCTGGGCCATCGCCGCGTCGGTCATCTCGGCGCGGCTCGCCATGCCGTCGCGGACGTAATTGTCGAGCACCTGGGTCGCCCAGACCACCGGCGTGTGCGCCGCCTCGCAGAGCCACAGGATTTCCTCCTGCATCTCCGTCAGGCGGGCGAAACCGAGTTCGACGGCCAGGTCCCCGCGGGCGATCATCACCGCGGTCGGATTGTGCTCGGCCGAGCGCAGGATGAGGCGCGGCAGGTTGCGCACGGCGAGCGGCGTTTCGATCTTCAAGACGATCGCATGCGGCTCGCGCTTCGGGGCGCGGGCGACGAGATGGTCCTGCAGAAGCTCGATGTCGTCGACCCGCTGCACGAACGAGAAGCCGACGAGGTCGGCGTGCTCGGCGATGAAATCGAGATCGCGGAAATCCTTCGAGGTCAGCGGCGGCAGGTCGAGTTCGGTGGTCGGAAAATTGATGCCTTTGCCCGGCTTCAGCCGCACGCCCTTCTCGCGGGCGGCGTAGATCTCGATCTCCGCCCGGCCTGCGTTCTTGGCGACGACCCGCGCCGCCGCCTTGCCGTCGTCGATGAACACTTCCGCGCCGACCGCGAGCTGGTCGACGAGTTCGGGGAAGTTGAGCGAGAAGGCGATCGGCTCCTTCGTCTTCTCTTTCACCTCTTCGATCAGCGTCACCCGATCGCCGCGCATGAGACGGGTCTTCGGCGGCGCCTTCACCTTCTGGATGCGGCATTTCGGGCCGCCGATGTCCATCAGAATCTTACACGGGCGCTCGAGCCGCGACGCGGCTTCGCGCACGTTCGCGACCATCCGGCCCCAAGCCTCGGCGTCGTCATGGGCGCAATTGATGCGGGCGCAATCCATCCCGGCGGCAATGAGGTTGTCGACCAGCTCCGGGTGGGTCGCAGCCTCGGGCGGCAGCGTCGCCATCACCCGCACGCGCGGCGCCCCCGGGGCCGTTTGCCGAAAATCCGATCGGATTCGGCCTCGAGCTCGGCGGCGCCGGCGCGAGCAACCGGAGCGGGGTAGGGGACGTTCGCCTCGCCGGTCAGACGGCGCAGCGTCACGATCAGCGCGTCGAGCGTCTCAATCACCTTGGCCTCGCTGCGGCCGAGCGAGGAGAGGCCGCGCGAGGCGAGCCGGAGCTGGAGATCGGTCAGATCGTGGCCGCGCAGCGCGATGTACTCTGAGAGGTTCACCGCCCGCGAGCCGCCCTTCTCGGCCGCGACGCCCCATTCGGCCCGAAGCTTCGCCCCGTTCTTCTTGACGTCTTCGCGCAGCGCCTCCACTTCGGAGAGGAGGGCGCTGAGGTCCTCGAGGTCTTTAGCCGGTTTGGTAAGCATGGCAGCCTCGTCGCGTCGCCTGACGCCCCCGACGGGAATCGGCATTCGCCGCGCTTGGCCGGTGTTTGACGCGGAAATATGACGCCTGTGCAACAGGCCGAAAAATATGCGAACCTTCGCCGACAGGCCGAGGCGGCGGAAGTTCGCCTTTGCCGTCCTGGCCGCGCCGGCGAGCCGATCCGGCCTTGCACCGGAATCCTCGCCGATGCCGGACAAGTTTTCCCTCCTTGCGCCCGGAACAAAGACACGCTCCTGTCGTACTGTTCCGGCGCGAGGGCTAGAGACGCAGAGCGTGGGACGTCGGCTGAAAGGGTCTTTTGGATGGAAGACTTCCGGATCGAAACCGACAGCCACGGCGAGGTCAGGGTCCCGGCCGACAAGCTCTGGGGGGCGCAGACTCAGCGTTCGCTGGAATATTTCAGCATCGGCCAGGAGCTGATGCCGCGGGAGATGATCGAAGCCTACGCGATCGTCAAGAAAGCCGCGGCGATCGCCAACCATTCCGGCGGCCGCCTCTCCGACCAGGCTTTCGAGCTCATCCTCGAGGCCTGCGACGAAATCATCGCCGGCCGGCACGACGACATGTTTCCGCTGCATGTCTGGATGACGGGCAGCGGGACGCAGTTCAACATGAACGTCAACGAGGTGATCTCCAATCGCGCCTCCCAGCTCGCCGGGACCCGGCTCGGCGGCAAGTCGCCGGTCCATCCCAACCATCACGTCAACATGGGGCAGTCGTCGAACGATACGTTTCCCTCGGCGATGAACATCGCCGCGGCGCTCGGCGTGAAGCGACGGCTGATCCCGGCCGTGCAGGCGCTGCACGATTCGATCGCGGCCAAGGCCGAGGAGTGGAAGGACATCGTCAAGATCGGCCGGACGCACCTGCAGGACGCAACGCCGCTCACGCTCGGCCAGGAATGGTCGGGCTATGCCGCCTTGCTGGCCGATGACGTCGAGCGGATCGAATTGGCCCTGCCCGGGGTGTATCGCCTGGCGCTCGGCGGCACGGCGGTCGGCACCGGCATCAACGCCGCGCCGGACTTCGCCGAGGCGGCGGCGGCCGAGGTCGCCAGGCTCACCGGGCTGCCGTTCGTCACCGCGCCGAACAAGTTCGCGGTCCAGGGCGCCCATGACGCGCTCGTCAATCTGTCGGGCGCGCTGCGCACGCTGGCCGTGTCGCTCTACAAGATCGCCAACGACATAAGGCTCATGTCGTGCGGGCCGCGGGCGGGCCTCGCCGAACTCGAGATCCCGGCCAACGAGCCCGGCTCCTCGATCATGCCGGGAAAAGTGAACCCGACCCAGGCCGAGGCGCTGACCATGATCGCCGTCCAGGTGATGGCGAACGACGTGGCGGTGGGCTTCGGCGGCGCCGGGGGACAGCTGGAGATGAACGTCTACAAGCCGCTGATGATTCACAACGTGACGCAATCCATCACGCTGATGACCGACGGCTGCACCAATTTCCGCAGGTTCCTGGTCGAGGGAACGAAGCCCAACCGGAAAAGGATCAGTGAGTATGTGGGGCGGTCGCTGATGCTCGTCACGGCGCTGTCGCCGGTCATCGGCTACGAGAAGGCCGCCGAAATCGCGCACACCGCCATGGACCGCGACCTCACCCTGAAAGAAGCGGCGCTGCAACTCGGCTTCGTCACCGAGGCGGAGTTCGACCGCCTGGTCGATCCCAGGAAGATGATCGAGCCTTCCGCTGCGACGGAATGAGAGAAATTGTCAGCGCTCGTGGCTTACGGACGGTCAGGGCCGGCGATCGGCCGGCCCTGTTCAACGAGATCGAATCTCGGTTGAGGCTCAAACTCCGAGTTCGATGCGACTCAGGGCGTTTTCGCTTTCGCGCTGCCCTGGGCGCCCATCGAGCCGTTGTGGTTCGACGTGGAGGCCATGTTATTTTGATGGACGGCGTTTGGCTCCTTCGTCCGGCTTGCCTGGCTCGGCTCGTTTGACTTGATCGCCTGTCCGTTCTGATTAGCCGTCGCCTGGGACTGGTTATTCAGATTGACCCCAAGGTCGGCGAGGGTCTGCTGGTTCAGTTCGCCTTTTCCAGGCAGGTTTTTCGCCTTCTGGAAGTTGATGACCGCGTCTCTGGTGTCCGGACCCCAGATTCCATCAACGTGCCCCGTTGAGTAGCCGTCCTTGTTGAGACTCAACTGCAGGTCGCGGATCTGCGTCTTGTTCAGGGTTGACGGCTTGATCATCTCCGCCTGCTGATTGGTCGACCGCTGGTTTGCCGCCTGGCTTTGTTGCTGATTCTGGGTCTGCTGGGGAGGCGGATTGGCTTGGCTGCCGTTGGTTAGAGCCATCGCGGGCAATGACAAGGCCAGGCAGGCGGCCGAAGCGAGAAGCATGCGTTTCATAATTACACTCCACTGGTTTGGTGTCCGCTCATTTTCTGGGGACCTCCCTGAAAACGACCCGGACGACCAAACTGTTCAATTCGCGAGCCCAGAATTTGTGGAATTTGTCTGAGGCTTAGATGACGACGATCACCGCCGTCGCGAAGCGGCAATCTCGCCGGCCGGCGGGAGGCGGTCCGCTTCTCCGGTCAGGCTTTGCCCGCCGCCTTCTTCTTCCGCTTCGCCAGCATCCTCAGGCGAAGCGCGTTGAGCTTGATGAAGCCGCTGGCGTCGTTGTGGTCGTAGGCGACCGCGCCTTCCTCGAAGGTGACGAGGTCCTGGTCGTAGAGCGAATGGGGGCTGTCGCGGCCGACGACATGGACTCCGCCCTTGTAGAGCTTCAGCCGCACCCGGCCCGACACCTGCTCCTGGCTCTTGTCGATCAGGGTCTGCAAAAGCTCGCGCTCCGGGGCGAACCAGAAGCCGTTGTAGATGAGCTCGGCGTATTTCGGCATCAGCTCGTCCTTCAGATGCGCCGCGCCCCGGTCGAGCGTGATCGACTCGATGGCGCGATGCGCAGGCAGCAGGATCGTGCCGCCGGGCGTCTCGTACATGCCGCGCGACTTCATGCCGACGAAGCGGTTCTCGACCAGGTCGAGCCGGCCGATGCCGTTGTCGTGGCCGTAGGCGTTGAGCGCGGCGAGCAGCGTCGCCGGGCTCATCGCCTTCCCGTCGATCGCCACCGGATCGCCCTTCTCGAAGGCGATCTCGATGATCGTCGGCTTGTCGGGGGCCGACTCGGGATCGACCGTGCGCGAATAGACGTAAGCCGGCGTCTCCTCCGCCGGGTCCTCCAGCACCTTGCCCTCGGAGGAGACGTGCAGAAGGTTGGCGTCGGTGGAGAACGGCGCTTCGCCGCGCTTGTCCTTGGCGATCGGGATCTGGTGCTGCTCGGCGAAGGCGATGAGGGCGGTGCGCGAAGAATAGCTCCATTCCCGCCACGGCGCGATGATCTTGATGTCGGGTTCGAGCGCATAGGCCGACAGTTCGAAGCGCACCTGGTCGTTGCCCTTGCCGGTCGCGCCGTGGGCGATCGCGTCGGCGCCGACCTCACGCGCGATCTCGACCAGGCGCTTGGCGATGAGGGGGCGCGCGATCGAGGTGCCGAGCAGGTACTGGCCTTCGTATTGGGTATTGGCGCGGAACATCGGGAACACGTAGTCTCGCACGAATTCCTCGCGCAGGTCCTCGATGAAGATATGTTCGGGCTTGACGCCGAGCATCTCCGCCTTCTTGCGCGCCGGCTCCAGTTCTTCGCCCTGGCCGAGGTCGGCGGTGAAGGTCACCACCTCCGCGCCATAGGTCGTTTGCAGCCATTTGAGGATGATGGAGGTGTCCAGCCCGCCGGAATAGGCGAGGACGACGCGCTTGATTTTTGGATCGGGGCTGGACATGGGGAGACTCGATAGGGCCGAACAGGAGCGCGAAGGACGCTACAGCAGGTCCCGATTGACTGGAACCCGAATGATCGGCTGGAACCGTCCCCGACAGCTGGT